>NZ_AUGW01000007.1 GCF_000422865.1 Oceanospirillum maris DSM 6286
AAGCGAATCGACTTGCTTAACTGAGGCTGCGTATTATACAGAGGCAATCCTCGGTGTCAACACTTAAATCAAAACTTTCAAAACTCTTTTCAACGTTGCTTATGGAGAAAAGTGATAGAAAACAAAGTGTTAACCGTTGCTGAGAGACTTGCTCTGTGACAACGAGGGCGAATTATACGCATAAAACCAGGTAACGCAAGGGGCAATCGTAATAAAACTACAAAAAATTAGCACTTATTATAATCCAACTATAAGACCTGCCGAAGCAGGCCTATCTTGGCAGAAACCTTAAAGCTAAGCTAAAGTGATTTTTGCGAACTGCTTTTTACCAGCCTGACAAACGTAGGTGTTACCCTTTTGCAGCTTAAGCGCTGGATCTGCAACCTTGCCATCAACCTTCACACTACCCGCTGTCAGCATATCTCGAGCAGCTTTCGAGTTTTTGGTTAAACCTGCTTTATTGATAACTGCTGAAACAGGCACTTCTTCTTGGCCTTCAAAGTCGACAGTTACTTCTGGGAGATCTTCTGGCAGCTCACCATCTTTCAAACGATTACCTGCACCTTTATGCGCATTGGCCGCAGCCTCTTCGCCATGGAATCGTGCCACAAGCTCACGAGCTAACTCAATTTTAATATCACGAGGATTTACACCCTGGTCAACTGAGACCCGCATCGCATCAATATCACTCATCGGCCGGAAGCTGAGCAACTCAAAGTAACGCCACATTAGCGAGTCAGGCATAGAAACGATCTTGCCAAACATTTCGCCCGGCGCATCATTGATGCCAACATAATTGCCCAATGACTTAGACATCTTTTGTACGCCATCCAATCCTTCAAGAATAGGTACGGTAATACAGATTTGCGGCTCTTGCCCTGCACCTTTTTGCAGTTCTCGCCCCATGAGTAGATTAAATTTCTGGTCAGTACCGCCCAGTTCAACATCTGCTCTCATCGCAACGGAGTCATATCCTTGAACAAGAGGATACAAAAACTCATGAATTGAAATAGATTGATTGCCTTTATAGCGCTTACTAAAGTCATCGCGCTCAAGCATACGCGCCACTGTTTGCTGGGCCGCTAGCTCAATCATTTCAGAGGCGGTCATTTTCCCCATCCAATCCGAGTTAAAACACACTTCTGTTTTAGCTGGATCTAGGATTTTAAATACTTGCTCTGTGTACGTTTTAGCATTTCTTGCTACATCTTCTTCTGTCAGAGGCTTACGAGTGACATTTTTACCGGTAGGGTCACCGATACGGCCAGTGAAATCACCAATCAAGAACATAACGTGATGACCAAGCTCTTGAAAATGCCTTAGCTTGTTGATCAGTACGGTGTGGCCCAAGTGCAGATCAGGTGCCGTGGGATCAAACCCTGCCTTCACCCGCAATACACGCCCACTCTCAAGCTTTTTTATCAGCTCATCTTCGACTAAAATTTCTTCTGTACCACGCTTAATTAGCGCTAAAGCCTCTGCAACGGATGTCATTTTTCCTACCCTATGTCAATTTTAGCAACATATATCGAATGTTTTTCACCAATTGTAACCTGGAAAAAATGGCGTACATTATAGCATTCAGGTAACGTTACCCAACGTTTTCTACCGGTTCTGGTTCTATTTCTTATGCTTAGACAATTTTCACAACTTAAACACCATATCATTTTGGCTGCGATCATTATAATAGCTGTCATCATCGCACTTGTTTCTAGCCAAGATGTATCCGCTAAGCGGATTGATATTCCTTTAGACCTGACCATTGAAGAGAAAGTACATAGCTGGCCTAGACTATCTGATGACTGGATTTCATACGAAGTACAAAACGGTGAGACTCTTTCAGAGCTTTTTGATCGGGCGGGCATTCCCGCGTCGGAGCTTTATAAGATATTACACAGCAAGGAAGTAACAACAGATCTATCCCTACTAATGCCTGGCCAGAAGATTCATTTTCTGCGAGGAAAGAACAAAAGCATCACATCTGTTCGACTTGATACATCGCCGTTATCGCTTTCTCTATTTAGCAAAACGGAGCAAGGCCGTTACATTGAAGAAAAACTAACAAGAAAGCCTGAGAAAGTTCTTCGTTATTCTGAAGGTACTATTAAAGGAGCTTTCTTTACTGCCGGTGAGAACGCAGCCCTTAGCCAACAAACCATTATGGGCTTAGCCAATATCTTTGGCTGGGATATCGATTTTTCTCTTGATATTCGTCCTGGCGATACCTTTAAGGTCATTTATTATCAAGAGTACTTAGACGGCGTTCGTTTTAGGGATGGCAGTATACTTGCAGCAGAGTTCACCACGCAGGGACAAACACATCGTACCGTACGCTACACCGACCAAGAGGGTAAGACGGATTACTATTCTCCTGACGGCCATAGCATGCGCAAACAATTCCTGCGATCACCCGTAGACTTTACCCGAATCAGCTCTCATTTTACGACCCGCCGCTTCCATCCCGTTCTTAACCGCTTCCGCTCTCACCGTGGAACCGATTACGCAGCATCCAGAGGCACCCCTATTAAAGCGACTGGTGACGGCAAAATTATTAGAGCGAATTACAGTCGTAGTTATGGCAATCATGTGATCATCAAACATGGCACCCGCTATACCACGCTATATGCCCATATGAGTAAAATTGCCCGTAAAATGAGAACAGGTGCAAGCGTTAAACAGGGTCAAATTATTGGTTATGTCGGAAGCACTGGTTTAGCAACAGGTCCGCATTTGCATTATGAGTTCCGCGTTAACGGTATTCACAAAAACCCAGTGACGATTAAGTTTGCCGATGTAGAACCTATTGCCCGAAAAGAGCGCGAACGCTTCGATCAATATGCCTCTAATATTTTAAGCAACTTAAAAACCTACCCTAAGACTCAGCTCGCTAAATTAGAACCGTGAGCAAACTTTATATAGGCTTAATGTCAGGCACAAGTGCCGATGGTATTGATGCGGCGCTGGTTGAATTTGATTCTACCCGGCGCCCCGCCTATACCATTAAAGCAGCTGTCGACTGCCCATATAAACCAGAGTTTCGTCACCAGCTACTTGATATCGCACTAAACAACGAGTGCAGCAAAATGCAGATTGGCACCGTAAGCGCTCAGCTTGCCGATCTATTTGCAGAAGCCGTTAATCAGCTCCTCAAATCGGAAAACCTTACAGCGTCTGCTATAACAGCGATAGGCAGTCATGGCCATACCATTGACCACGCCCCCAATAATCCACTGCCTTATACACTTCA
Organism: Oceanospirillum maris DSM 6286; assembly: GCF_000422865.1. Lineage (GTDB taxonomy): Bacteria > Pseudomonadota > Gammaproteobacteria > Pseudomonadales > Halomonadaceae > Oceanospirillum > Oceanospirillum maris. The sequence continues at coordinate 3,248 of NZ_AUGW01000007.1, forward strand.
AATCACGGATCATGCACGCCTGACAGAGAAGACAGGGATTACAACGGTGTGTGATTTTCGAAGTAGAGATATCGCAGCTGGAGGACAAGGAGCACCTCTCGTTCCTGCATTCCACCGCTGGCTGTTCGCTCAAAACAGCGATAACCGGCCAAAGGGACAGGCAATTATAAATATTGGTGGTATTAGCAACATCACATTACTTGAAGCAGGACTAGGCTATGATTGCGGCCCAGGGAACTGTCTTATGGATCACTGGCACTATATCCATACCACTGAGAATTTTGACTACGCAGGTGAGACGGCTAGAAAAGGGCGCTTACTAACCAACCTATTAGAGTCAATGCTGGCTGAGCCTTACTTCTCTATTCCAGCCCCTAAGAGTACGGGGCGAGAATATTTTAACCAACAATGGTTAGAGCCGTTTCTCATAGGGCAGGATTACTTATGGCAGGATGTTGCTCATACATTGACTGCTCTAACGGCCCATATAATAACAAACCAACTGAAGGCACATCACTGCAAATCAGCCTTTATTTGCGGTGGCGGAAGTCATAACCAATTGCTTATTGAAATGATCGAACAGCAAAGCGATACCAACACCATCATCACAACAACTCACGATCTCGGTATCGATCCAGACTGGATGGAGGCGGCAGCATTCGCATGGCTAGCCCAGCAAACACTTGAAGGTCTTCCAGGTAATCTTCCAAGCGCAACCGGAGCTTCCGGCTATCGAGTACTTGGCGCTATCTATCCAGTATAGTGCGATCGATTTGCCCTACCAAGCTGGCCTTGTATGTTCTTCTGTAGATCAAATGGCGGCCACAAAAAAAGCAGCCTAAGCTGCTTTTTATCAATACTGAAAAAACCAATACATTACAACATAGTCATTAAACGGTGAATGAAGAACCGCAACCACAAGTCGTTGTCGCATTGGGGTTTTGCACAATAAATTGTGCACCTTGCAAGCCTTCCTGATAATCCACGACCGAGCCTACCAAATAGGGATAACTCATAGGATCAACAACCATTTTTACGCCACCATTTTCTATCACAGTATCGTCTTCTTGGTTAGACTCATCAAAGTCAAAGCCGTACTGAAAACCAGAACATCCACCACCTGTCACATACACACGCAGCTTTAGCTCTGGATTCTGTTCAGACTCAACCAGTTCATGAACCTTGTTAGCCGCTGAATCGGTCAATGTCATGGCTTGAGGTATATAAACATCCGCCGTCATTGTTCGCTCCGAAAATAAGATCAAAATCAATTATCGGCTTAACCAACCAAAACAGTCAACTACTATCAGAATTGATCCTCTAAAACCAAGGTAATCAATCAATGACATCTAGGCTTTTTTGTCGGTGGCCGGCTCAAGTTTCTTATCAGTGGCCATAGACTTTTTATCTGCAGTCGCAAGCTTTGCTTTTAGATCCGTTTCTTTAGAGATACGGCCTTCTTCAAAGACAGGCTTTTCATAAGTAACATTCTTTGGCATAGCAGGGCGATTTTCTGGTTTGCCACGATAGCGATGCATCAATCCACCACTAACCTGTGACCCCATAACCATCTCAATCATATTGTAAAAAATATCGCCTTTAACAATAGCTCGTGAAGCTAATTCAATATGCTCACAAGAATGAATATCACCTTCAACTTGGCCATTAACGATAATATGAGGCGCTGATATTTCACCAACGACAACACCTTTCTCACTAATACGAACGACTGCTTTTGAATCATCTTCAGCGATAATATTGCCAAAGATTTTACCATCAATATGCAAGCCACCGCTGAAATGTAAGTCTCCAACAATCTCGGCTTTCCCTGACACCAAGGTATCAAAATGATGCGTACTTTGTTTGCTGTTATTTCCAAACATGCCTAAACAGCCTCCTGAGCTGACCATTCATAATTCTTTTCAACTCGCATAGCCTTACGGCCAGTAGATTGTAGAATTACTTCAATTTTTTCTGGTTTGAAACCTTTAGGCAATACCATTTCACCACTTACGTTTTGGAAAAAACGGAAACGAAATTTTACGCCCAAGTCCTTAACATCGGGGGACAAATCACGCAGAGGTAATACCCTTCGTGTCGATCCTTGCATGCCTACGACACTAACAAGCGCATGCCCTTCAATATAATCATTATTATCGGCTGCTTGAGTTAGTACTAACTTAAAGCTAAACCGAGAAGGGTTGAGCGTTTGACCCACAGCCCAGCTTTCAATCCGTAAACCTTGATCTTCGCTACTTGGAGCCATTACACGCTTATAGAATGTTACTTCATTCTCAAGTTGTGCAATGCGCGCATTAAGATCAGTAATGGTATTACGAACTTCTGCATAGGTTTTCTGATCAATTTGATTACCACGAGATAATACCGCAGTTTTTTGGCGCAACTGTTCGTTTTCTTTATCAAGCTCGGAAAGGGTTTCCCGAAGCTCGTCACGTTCAATCACTGCTGAACGTCGTTCTTCCCAGCCTTGATACCGGCCATAGCCGAGCCCGGCAAGAACAATCGCTGTTAAAAATAGTATAAAAATAGTCCTGCGCATAAAGCGCTGCATAGGACTAAAAGACACTATTTCTAACTGATCCTGTTTACTTCCTTTGACCATTGCCATACCTGGTAGCTCTTATTATTTGAGAGTTACGGCATCAATCCGATCTGATTGAGCCCAGTCTTTTCATCAAGACCAAACATGAGATTCATATTCTGAATGGCCTGCCCGGATGCCCCTTTGACCAAATTATCGATCACGGATAATACCACAACTTTCTTGCCATTCTGGGGCCTGTGCAACGAAATTCTACACATATTTACACCTCTTACACTCCTTGTAGAGGGGTGAGAACCTGCTGGCATAACATCAACAAAAGGCTCATCTTTATAACGCTTTTCGTAAAGCGCTTGTAGATCAACATCTTGCCCTTCGTGCAAGTCGGCGTAAACCGTTGCATGAATACCTCGAATCATAGGCATTAAGTGGGGTACGAAAGTAAGATCAATATCCTTACCTGCACCACGAGCAAGTTCTTGATTAATTTCAGGTAAATGACGATGCCCAGATGCACCATAGGCCATAACAGACTCGCTTGTTTCACACAATAACGAACCCACTTTTGCACCGCGTCCTGCACCACTGACACCTGATTTACAATCCGCGACAATCTCAGGCTTAACTAAGCCCGACTCCAGCAAAGGTAACGCTGCTAACTGCACCGCTGTTGGGTAGCACCCTGGGACAGCAACCAGTCGCGCATTTTTAATCGCTTCACGTTGAGTTTCAGGCAAACCATATACCGCTTCTTTTAATAGCTCTGGTGCTCCGTGAGGCTGGTTATACCATTGAGCCCACAGATCTGGATCACGTAGACGGAAGTCTGCTGACAGATCAATCACACGACTGCCTTTTGCTAGAATCTCTCCCGCCAAACTATGGGCAACCCCATGAGGTGTTGCAAAAAAGACTACATCGCAGGCCGCCAACGCATCAGAGTCTGGCTCTGTGAATTTAATATCGTAGTGACCGCGAAGATTCGGGTACATGTCGGCTACGGACACACCAGCTTCTGATCGAGAGGTAATCACTTCAACCTGTGCATCAGAGTGTTGCGCTAATAAACGTAACAACTCAACTCCGGTGTAACCGGTTCCACCAACAATGCCGACTTTAATCACTACAACTCTCCACTATTAATAAGTATTGGATCGAAATTAAGTCTTAGATCGAATATTAATGCTTGGATCAAACTCTTTAATCGAATCTCGGTATAATACACAAAATTCAGGGCTTATGTATGCTATCCCACTTGATCAATGGACGTCATTTTGGCTAACAACCTGTTCAATAAACCTTTTTTCCAACGATTCACACTGCAGCATTTTCGTGAGCGTTTGGCACATCTTGATGCGCTGCCACAATTAACACTGCTAGGCCTGATTTCTGGCTTGGCAACAGGCGGCGTTATGGTGCTATTTATTAGCAGCCTAAACGCACTTTCTGAGCTGTTACTGGGAATCGAACCTGAGGATCACGAATCACTACCCCTCACCATTAGAGTAATTACACCTCTTATCGGCTGCTTACTACTCGCTTTGGTTTTTCGTCTTTGTCGCCCAAAATGGCGCTCTTCCGGTGTAGGCCATGTTCTTGAACGCTTCACTTTCAACCAAGGGCATATGCCCTGGCAAAATGCGGTCATCCAATATATTAATGCCATTATTAGCCTTGCTAGCGGGCTATCGGCTGGCCGTGAAGGCCCTGCGGTTCATATGGGTGCGAGTATCAGCAGCTTTTTGGGTATCAGTTTAAAGCTTCCCAATAATAGTATTCGTCTACTTGCAGGTTGCGGCTCCGCCGCCGCCATCGGGGCATCCTTTAATACCCCCATCGCTGGTGTTATTTTCGCAATGGAAGTTATCATGGCGGAATACTCACTCGTTGGCTTTATACCCATCATATTAGCCTCTGTCAGCGGTACAGCTCTAAGCCAGTTTTTACTCGGTGGAGGCAGTCTATTTCAAGCAACACCAACGGCTCTTTACACTTTGGCGGAGCTCCCTTGGGTTGCCGCTAGCGGTATTATTATTGGTATTCTTGCTACGTTTTTTATTAGCTTCTCCGGTTTCTTATTTCGCACACACCATTGGCCAGTGGAGGTACGATTTCTGCTTGCAGGTCTAATCACCGCGCTTAGCGCTGCATTACTACCTTCGCTATTAGGTAGCGGTTTTGACTTGGTAAACCTATCGTTTAACGGTGAGCTAGGGGTTAGCTTACTCTTGTTCTTAGCGTTATCTAAGTTACTGCTGACAGCGGTCACTTTTGGCCTTGGCGTTCCCATTGGTATCATAGGCCCCGTTATGGTCGTGGGAGGGCTAATGGGAGCGGTGATGGGACATATTGGCTCTTTTCTAGCCGGTACGCAGGTTTCTGATATTAGTGTTTATGCCATGATTGGCATGGCAAGCATGATGGCGGCAAGCTTACAGGCTCCGTTGGCGGCATTAATGGCATTGATGGAGCTTACGGGCAATCCGCATATTATTATGCCGGGGATGTTAGCGGTTGTATCAGCAACACTAACAAATCGCTATTTACTTCCCGATCACCCTTCAATTTTCCAATACGCTCTTGAACTAAACGGCGTCAAGATGAAACATCTTGGTTTATCTCAGATACTCAGTAGAACCGGTATTGGCGCCATAATGAGTAAAGACTTTAAACGATGTACTAATCATCTAAGTCTCGGCCATGCCAAAACAGTGTTAGCCGCCAAGCCTCGCTGGCTACTGATTCATGAGGATGACAACGATCATTTTGTATTGATGCCCGCTGCAGATCTATCTAACCATCTTTACCTAATAAGCCAAGATTCACACAAAACACCAGAACATATTCTGCTGAACGATGTACCGTCAGAAGATCGGCTAAGCGCCAGCCCTTTTCCTCAATCAGCAACACTGGCGGAGGCTCAAGAAAAAATTGCCGATATGCGCACGGATGCACTCTATATTTGCGCCGAGAATAATGAGGTTAAAGGTATTGTCACCCCAGGCATGATCGAAGAATTCTACCGCTAGTTAAATATTAAACGCGGGGAGATCCCGTCAATCAACACGAATAAAATAGCATCGCATCCCCATGTCACCACATGCTAATGTGTGCCTTATGCGACAGATTACTCAAAGGAGTTATTATGGATTTTCTATGGGTTAAAGCCTTTCATCTAATGGCCATTGTCACTTGGTTTAGTGGCTTATTTTATCTGCCAAGGCTCTATGTCTACCACGCTGAAACCCAAGATGAAGCGGGAAGAGAGCGTTTTAAAGTTATGGAACGCAAGTTGTATCGAGGTATCGCAACGCCATCAATGATTGTCGTCGTAGCGCTGGGTCTTTGGTTGTTAAGCATGAATGCCAGCTACTACCTGTCTCAACCGTGGATGCACGCCAAGCTAACCTTGGTTACCTTACTGATTGGCTATCATTTTGCCTGTGGTCATTACCGGAAATTATTCGCAGAAGACAGGAATACCCACAGTCATAAATTTTACCGTGTTTTTAATGAGTTGCCGGTTTTTGCCCTAATTGGCATTATCATTCTTGTCGTTGTTAAACCCTTTTCAGGTTAAGCCCTTTTCTATCAGGCTTAATGCCTTGCGCTACGGCTAACCGACCTTATTTTCTGGGAGTTTTATAATGCACTCACATCCTGCTCCAGCGGTTACTCTCGTCCTAGCCGGACACGATCCTTCAGGCGGCGCGGGCATTCAGGCTGATATCGAGAGTATTCGCGCACTTGGCGGTTACCCAGCCACGGTGATTACCGCGACAACCACTCAAAACAGCCATAATGTGCAAGGTATTCACCCTGTTAATGCCAACGACTTAATCGCTCAAGCTCGTATGATTCTGGATGACCTTCCTATCTCCGCGATAAAAATCGGCTTGCTAGGTAATATCGAAAACATTGAAGCAATTCATACACTCCTGAGAGACCATCCAGATTTACCCGTTATTTTTGATCCTATTTTACAGGCCGGTGGCGGCAAAAAGCTGTCATCCCAAGAGATGATCGCCGCTATATCAGACCTACTACTACCTTATACCACTCTACTAACACCCAATACCCAAGAGCTTAAACAGCTTAGCCCTAATGCGGATTCTGTTGCGGCCCAAGCTCAACACTTAATCAACTTAGGCTGCCAACATATTGCTTTGACGGGAACCCATGCGGATACTCCAACGGTAATCAATAAGCTTTACGGCAGTCATGGAGAGATGCAACACAAAAGCTGGCCCAGACTCGCCGGTGATTATCACGGCAGTGGCTGTACTTTTGCCTCAGCCTGCGCCGCACTAATCTCCCAAGGGGCCGATATTTGTAACGCGGTTGAAATGGCTCAAAGTTTCACCTGGAAGAGCCTTGAAAGCGCCCATAAATTAAGCGAAGGCCAATATCTACCTAATCGTTTCTTCTGGAGTGACCCAGCTTAGGCTCGGGAGCGAATACGTTTATTGTAATAACAACAGGGTATTTCTATGGCCAGCCCCTCTCAGGCACGTTTTCTACAGGCATTAAAACACTCGATAATTTATGCCATTACCGACAGTAAACTGATGCCAGGTGAACAACTTTTTAGCAAAGCGGAGCAAGCACTTAAAGCGGGTATCGGCTGCCTGCAGTATCGCGAAAAGACCGCACACCCCGCCGACAAAAAAGCCAATGCTGAGCGCTTACTACAACTTTGTCGCCAGTACCATACTCCGCTGATTATTAATGATGACCTTGAGCTTGCCTTAGCCATTGATGCTGACGGTGTTCATCTTGGACAAAGCGATGGATCATTGGCCGAGGCTCGTCGTCAACTAGGTGTGGGTAAGATACTTGGAGCCACCTGTCATGCATCACTGGAATTAGCGCAACAAGCACAGAATGCAGGCGCAGATTATCTCGCTTTTGGTCGTTTCTTTACGTCCTCAACCAAGCCTGATGCAGCGCCAGCGCCACTGGCGCTCATTCAGCAGGCAAAAGCCCAATTAAGACGTCCCATTGTTGTTATTGGCGGTATCAATCAAAGCAATGTGCCTCAGGTACTGGAGCAAGGTGCCGATATGATTGCTGTAGTGGACAGTATTTTTCGCCATGACGACACTGAGCAAGCCATTAGCCAGCTGATGACCGATCAAAATCAATAGATATTATTTTTTTGTCTTTCATAGAAGCTTGTGTATCAGAGGCATTGTTTAATCGTATTCAATCTTTAATAAGACGCTGTGGCGCTGTATCCCATTGCCCAGCATAGGTATGATAAGTCCCATTAAATTCAGGGTTAAGCTCCCTGATATTAAACACCGTGTTTTGAACATCACTTATTCGCGTTTTGAACATCGCTTATTATAGTGTTGATATTCCGTCATTATTTTAGCAACAACCGTTATAGGGAATCCTATGTCTACGTCAGAACAGTTATTTGCCAATGCCCAAACCGTTATTCCCGGTGGCGTAAACTCTCCAGTACGTGCGTTCAAAGGCGTCGGCGGCACGCCTGTTTTTATCAAGCGTGCAAAGGGTGCCTATCTGTTTGACGAAGACGGCAATCAGTACATCGATTACGTGGGTTCTTGGGGGCCAATGATTGCAGGCCACGCCAACGAAACCGTATTAAAAGCAGTGCGCGACCGTCTTGATGATGGCATGAGCTTTGGTGCTCCAACAGAAATCGAAACCACCATGGCACAGCGTATCTGTAAGATCATGCCGAATATTGAGATGGTGCGCATGGTCAACTCTGGCACCGAAGCCACAATGAGCGCTATCCGCCTAGCCCGCGGCTATACCGGTCGTGACAAGATTGTTAAGTTTGAAGGTTGCTATCACGGTCATTCCGACTCCCTGTTAGTTAAAGCAGGTTCAGGTGCTCTAACCTTTGGCGAACCGAACTCACCGGGGGTTCCTGCGTCACTGGCCGAACACACCATTACGCTAACCTACAATGATATCGACAACGTACGTGAGTGCTTCAAACAGATTGGTGATCAGATCGCCTGTATTATCGTAGAACCTGTAGCAGGTAACATGAACTGTATCCCTCCTCAACCGGGCTTTCTTGAATGTCTACGTGAGGTCTGCGATGAGAACGGCACCGTTTTGATCTTTGATGAAGTTATGACCGGCTTCCGTGTCGCTCTAGGTGGTGCTCAAGAGCGTTTTAACATCAAGCCGGATCTGACAACCCTGGGTAAAATCATCGGTGGTGGTATGCCTGTTGGTGCTTTTGGTGGCAAAAAAGAGATTATGTCTCATATTTCTCCACTGGGGCCAGTCTATCAAGCGGGCACCTTATCTGGCAATCCTCTGGCGATGGCCGCAGGTATCGCACTACTAGATATTATCAGCGAGCCAGGTTTTCACGATGCTCTCTTTGCCAAAGCAGACAAGCTATGCGCAGGCCTAGAAGCTGCCGCTAAAGAAGCCGGTGTACCTTTTATCACTCAGAAAGCTGGCGGCATGTTTGGTGTCTTCTTTACCGACAAACCCGCAGCAACCGGCTTCGCTGATGTTATGGAATGTAATAACAACCACTTCAATACTTTCTTCCACATTATGCTAAAAGAAGGTGTTTACTTGGCTCCAGCGTCCTATGAAGCAGGTTTTGTATCGTCAGCCCACAGCGATGACGATATCGAGAAAACCCTAGCTGCCGCACGCAAAGCCTTTGCGGCACTAAGTAAGTCGTAAAGTCGTAAGTAACAAGTAGCAAAATAGGCTATTGAGTAAGCTAACGTCCCTTAACGCACTAAAACCTGATTTAGAACCAAGGGACGCTAGCCCTGAAAATCAAATTATAAGGAGATCGCCCATGAGCCAACAGCTAATTGAGGCGCTTCAGAACCCAGACCTGTACGACCACGGCACTGGGGAGTTTAAACTGTATCAAACCCATATATCTTGGGTGCTGCTTACTGGCGATTACGCCTACAAAATTAAAAAGCCGATGGATTTTGGCTTCTTGAATTTCTCTACCTTAGAAAAGCGTAAGTTCTTCTGTCAGCAAGAAGTGGTACTGAACAAACGCCTAGCACCGGAGCTTTACTTAGATGTCGTCCCGATCTCTGGTAGCGAAGATGCTCCGCGCCTAGGTGATGATTCCGCACCTTTTGAATACGCCATCCGCATGAAGCAATTTGATGGGGATCGCCTGCTCAGCAACCTACAGGCTGAAGGTGCAGTAACCAGTACTCACATTGAGTCTCTAGCACAGCAGACTGCTGATTTTCATAGCCAGATTCGCCAAGCCGATGAAAGCATGACCCTTGGTGATCCTGCAGAAGTGCTTGCACCAGCTCAGCAGAATTTTGATCAGATCCGTGAGATGCTGACCGATAAAGCGGCTCTCAATCAACTGAGTCAGCTAGAAGGATGGATGCAAGACACCTTCGCCCGACTCGAACCATTATTCGCCAAGCGCAAAGAAACTGGCATGATCCGAGAATGCCACGGTGATATTCATCTTGGTAATGTCGCTCTGATTGAAAGCGCCGATGGTGATAACGTCACCCTGTTCGACTGCATCGAGTTTAACGACGAATTCCGCTGGATTGATGTTATTTCAGACGCAGGTTTCTTGGTCATGGATCTAGAAGCTCGCGGTGAAGATAAGCTGGCTCGCCACTTTATCAATCAATATCTGGAACTAACGGGGGATTATCAAGGCATTCAGCTACTTCCGTTTTATAAAGCTTATCGAGCCTTGGTTCGAGCTAAAGTAACCCGCTTTATGCTGGCGGACCCGTCGATTGATGATGCCACACGTACGGCTTTTGAAGCCGACTACCAACGCTATATCGACCTTGCTGAATCCTATACTGTTTTTGAGCAGCCCTTTATGCTGATCACCCACGGTGTTTCAGGTTCAGGCAAAAGCTCAATCAGTCGTGCGGTGATACAGGAATTAGGGGTTATCCGTATTCGTTCTGATGTTGAGCGCAAACGCCTATTTGGCCTAACCGGCGATCAAAGCAGTCATTCAGAGCTGAATGAAGGTATTTATACGCCAGAAGCCACTCAGCAAACCTATATCACACTCGCTCAGCTGGCTGATTGCGTTATTCACTCCGCAACACCTGTGATTATTGATGCCACCAACTTAAAACGTTGGCAGCGTGATGCCTTACGTGATAAAGCCGAGCAGCTGGGGGTTCCTGCCTTGACGCTATCGTTCACCGCGAGCAAAGAAACGCTAGAGCGTCGTATTAAAAAGCGCCTGACAACGGGTAACGATGCCTCTGAAGCAGATCTTGCTGTACTGCATAAACAGCTAACAGAGCAAGACCCTATCGCTGAAGATACAGAGCAAGACCCTATCGCTGAAGATGAAGCGGACTACACTGTAACCATTGATACCGATGAAGATAATGCCAGCCAAACACTACTGGCAAGTATTCGTCGTCAATTTGGTTTGCAACCCTAATTTATTGGGTTAGTAACACGGGTTCATTTGATTTCTAGTTTACGCCAGCCCTAAGGAGTCGGTTATGAGTCAAGCACCACATGTATTGGATAACCTCCTCTATCGTTGCTTGCGAGATGAGGATATTGATGGCTTTAACCGTGCTCGCGCTGGCGGTGAACATTCAGACCTACGCAGTGGCGATTTTCGCGGGTTAGACCTAAGAAACATGGATGCCCACGGTTTAGATCTCAGCAATGCGTATTTTCGCAGCGCTGATCTGCGAGGCATCGATTTCAGTCACACTCGACTGGAAGGGGCTTCCATCGCACAGGCAAACATCTCTGGGTGTCTATTCCCTAAAGAGGTCTCCGCTGATGAACTGGTTATGTCTCTTAATCACGGCACACGTATTCGTTATGATCGGCGCTAAAACAGGTCGCTAAAACCAATGCCGCCCCTGATCAGCTTTGACTGTCATCTTACTGTCATTCCTTGACACTAAAATGGCGTTGTCCGAACAGGGGTTATTAGTGTTCGAGGTTAGGCAACCAACCACTTTTTAGCCGTTTGCATTGCAAGCGGCTTTTTTAATTCTGCACTCGGCTTATTGCTCAGCAAGTCATTCGAGAGAAATAAGATGTACGTACTCTGTGCTTTAGATGAAATCAAAAACAAAACGAGCAAAGGTTTTCAAACGCCGATAGGCTCTCTTTTCGCGGTAAAGAAGAAAGGCAAAATCTATCTTTATGCCAACGAATGCCCTCACATGGGTGTTGGCTTGGAATGGCAGCCAGACCAGTTTCTCGACAGCAGCAAACAATTGATTCAATGTGCGGTACATGGTGCTCAGTTTTTAATCGATTCAGGCCAGTGCATCCACGGCCCCTGCAGCGGCCAGAAATTACGAGCGGTTCCTTTTGAAATCAACGAGAACGATGAAATAATCCTTAGAGTCTCAAGCCGTTAGCAGTATTCTAAATCTAGGGGCTATATAACCTAAACAACAGGTGTCAGCACAGGAATAGCCTGTGTGAGTATGATCTCTTCCTCGCTGATTTTCGTTTGATACGCTAAAACCTCAACCCCTGCATCAAGGGCTTCCCGGAACGCTTTTCCGTAGGCAGGATCAATATGATCCGCCACCGAAAGTTGATGAATGCCGGTGTGGTTAACGCAAAATAGCAGCACTGCCCGATGCCCTTCAGCGACCATCTGTTGTAACTCACGAAGATGCTTACGGCCACGCTCCGTTACCGCATCAGGGAAAAAACCGCACCCTTCACCAAAAGACGGATCAAGCAAGGTGGCACTTTTTACTTCCACATAACAATCAGGCAATCCCTTTTCTGTCAGTAAAAAATCAACGCGGCTATTCTCTGCCCCATATTTTACTTCCGCCTTAATCGTCGCGTATGACGTCAGCTCACGAATCACCTTGGCGTGTAAGGCCTCTGCAACAACGCGGTTTGCCTGAGCCGTATTAACACAGATCAGATCTCCCTCTGGCGTTTCTGACAGTTCCCATGTACAGGGGTATTTTCGCTTGGGATTACCAGAATCTGAAAACCATACCCGCCAACCCTCTCCCATACAGTTCTTCATTGAACCTGTATTCGGACAATGCAGGGTGATCTGGGCTTCTGGACTGAGTTCATCACCAATCTGAGGTGCCACACTATCCAAAATAACACCAGCGGCGTCCTCAGGAATAACATCAGCCATAAAGCGCTTATAGCGTTTAATCAACAGGGCGGACTGTAACGGTGATGACCAGCGCATAACAAACCTTTCCTTTAACGTGTTTTTGGATTAAGCCTGTTTTTGAATAAAGCGAGCGATACGGGTCACCGCTTCTTCCAGCTGTTCAATACTGGCAGCATAGGCAAAACGTACCGTGGTACGAGAACCTGCTATGCCAAAATCCAGTCCCGGTGTTGCCGCTACGCCTTCCTCTTCTAGCAGATCCTGACACCACTGAAAGCTATCATCGGTCAAATGATCAATACCGGCATAGATATAAAAAGCACCTTCTGGGGTAACAGGAATCGACATACCCAAGGCCCGCAAGGCCGGTAATAGATAATCCCGGCGACGGGCAAACTCACTACGACGCTCTTCCAGCAACGCCAAGGTATCCGGTTGAAACGCCGCTAAAGCCGCATACTGGGAAGGAGTTGTAGCGGACAGAAATACATTCTGCGCCAGCTTTTCCAGCTCTCCCATGGCACATTCAGGGGCAACTAACCAGCCCAAACGCCAACCCGTCATACCAAAATATTTAGAGAAGCTGTTAATTACAAAAGCATCATCATTCACCGACAGAGCCGTTTGCGCTTCCACGCCATAGGTGAGACCTTGATAAATCTCATCGCAAATAAAGGCACCATTTTTCTCACGAATAGCCTGACTAATCTCCGCAAGCTGTTCTAGGTTAACCAAAGTGCCGGTCGGATTAGAAGGCGTCGCTAACATAGCCGCACGGGTTTTATCTCCCCAGTGTTGTCGAATATGCTCTGCATTCAGCTGGAAGTGACTTTCTGCCCCGACCGGCATTAGCTGTGACTGGCCTTCAAACAGTCGCATAAAGTTGCGATTACAAGGATAAGTTGGATCAGCCATCATTACTTGATCCCCAGGATTCACCAGCAGCGCAGCCAACAGCAGCAAGGCACCAGATGCGCCAGGCGTCACAAGGATTCGGGCCGGATCAACATCAACACCGTAAGCTCGCTGGTAGTGCTTAGCGATAGCCTCTCTCAACGCTGGTATACCTGCTGCGGGCGTATAGCCCGTGTGACCATCCTGTAGCGCCTGTCGACCCGCTTCAATCACCTGCGGTGGTGACGCAAAGTCCGGCTCGCCAATTTCCATATGAATAATATCTCGCCCTTCGGACTGCAACTGTCGCGCTCTTGCCAGTAAATCCATCACATGAAAAGGTGCAATATCCGCGACGCGGTTCGCCCATTGAAAATTCGACAGCGACATACGCTACTCCTGATTTAAGATGAGAAAGCTGACTTAAGATGAAAAAGCTGACCAAAGATAGAAAATGACTGTTACACCGTAACAACAGCCTAATATCATAGAGAAAAGCCGCTCATTATGCAGCTCTAAACACCTTAATCGATGCCTCCATTCACTTAAAGAAACAATAAAAAAGCCATGTAAATTTGCTTTTTGTCGGCTTTTCCGCTAAATAAGCAATGCTTTCAAAAACGAGACAGATTATGTCCGTTGCTGAGGGTGCCAATGATGGACTATTTATCGGCGGGTATCCCCCAGGCCACCAATAACACAATATGGGGCAGTCGTATGCCAGACAATGCAAATAACAACGAAGAGCTGAAACCATTTACTCCTTACCAAACAAAAGATGGTGAGGATTATATGAGTGGTGATCAGCTTGAGCATTTCCGCCAGATTCTCCTGAAGTGGAAACAAGAGTTGATGGAAGAGGTTGACCGTACCGTTCAACATCTTCAAGAAGACGCGAACAACTTTGCTGACCCTGCTGACCGTGCCACTCAGGAAGAAGAATTCAGCCTAGAGCTGCGTACTCGTGATCGCGAGCGCAAGCTGATCAAAAAGATCAATGAAGCCTTGAACGATATTGATGAAGGTGATTACGGTTACTGTGAATCTTGCGGTATCGAAATCGGCATCCGCCGTTTGGAAGCTCGTCCTACAGCAACCTTATGTGTCGATTGCAAAACCTTAGCAGAAATCAAAGAACGCCAAATTGGCGGCTAATCCTTAATACTGCTATGCAAAGAACCAGCTTCGGCTGGTTTTTTTATGTCTCTTCTATCGCGATCACCAGCCACCGTTTGACGGAAGCCTAATTTGACGGGAGCCTAAATAGGATGTCTCTAATACCGTACGTTGGCCGCTTTGCGCCAACCCCTTCAGGCCCATTGCACTTTGGTTCTTTAGTGGCCGCACTTGCCAGCTATCTTGATGCGAAGTCTCACCAAGGCCAATGGTTAATGCGTATTGAAGATATCGACCCTCCTAGAGAACAAGCCGGCGCAACACAGGCTATTCTACAGGTTCTTGAGGCGTTCGAGTTATTTTGGGATGGCACAGTGATGTATCAAAGCCAGCAAGAGGAACGTTACCAAGCCTGCGTGGATCATCTACTCAAAGAGGGTCTTGCCTATCCCTGCCAGTGCAGCCGGAAACAGCTTAAAGGCCACACTGTATATCCAAACAGTTGCCGTAAAAACCTGCCAGCACTAGGGGCAGAATGCTCAATACGCTTAAAAACCGAAGGCACATTTGTTATTAAAGATCGAATCCAAGGGCTTTGCCAATGGCCGATGGATCAAGTGGGAGATTTTATTATTCAGCGCCGGGATAAGCTCTTTGCCTATCAGTTAGCCGTGGTACTGGACGATAATCAACAAGGCATCAATCAGGTCGTGCGAGGATACGATATATTAGAGAGCACTCCGCGCCAGCTACAATTAATGCAGCACCTTGGATTAACACCCCCAACCTATGCCCATATTCCCGTTATCGTGCAAGCTAATGGACAAAAGCTCAGCAAACAGAATTTAGCACCGGCTATTAACAGCCATCAAAAGCAGTCTTACTTGATAAAAGCTTTAGCCGCTTTGCAGCTGTTTCCCGATCACTCGGTACAGGCCAGTGGTTACTCTGATATTCTGCGCTGGGCGATCGCTCACTGGTCTCCAGACCCTTTGTCGAACAAGCAGCAGATACCAGAAGCTGATATTGTCGTACCGTCCATTTAATCCTTATGTAAAAGAGCATTACGCCATGTATATGTACCGACTGATATTGTTCTTAGTGTTTGCCGGTTACCTGTTTTCTCCTGTTTTGATGGATTGGTGGGGGGACAGCAACGGCAGCTGGTATCGCCCATTCTTAATTTGGGCCGCTCTGATTGGGATTTCAATCTGGTTAGAACAGAAGAGAAAACTCGATGAACTTTAGTTTTAGTCTGGGACATATTTTTGCCATTGGCGTAGGCTATTTGCTGCTTCTGTTTACTGCGGCTTACGCAACAGAGCGGCGCTGGTTACCGCGCAAGCTTACACGTCACCCCCTCGTCTATGTATTATCCATCGGAGTGTATGCCAGTGCTTGGGCGGTTTATGGCTCGGTAGGCTTAGCGAATCAATACGGCTACGGTTTTCTTTCCTATTATTTAGGCATCGCGGGAGCCTTTGTTTTATCCCCAGTGCTTTTAGTGCCTATTCTGCGTATTACTCGTACTTATCAATTATCATCATTGGCGGATCTACTTGCTTTCCGCTTCCGAAGCCGCTGGATTGGTAGTCTAGTCACTATCTTTATGTTAATGGGGGCAATGCCCTTATTAGCCCTACAGATCCAAGCCGTAGCGGACTCTATTTATATTCTAACCAATGAAGCCTCGCCCCATACTTTAGCCCTAGCATTTTGTATGGTGATGACGATGTTTGCCATTCTCTTTGGGGCGCGCCACACCTCGCTTCGAGAAAAACATGAAAGCCTTGTGGTTGCTATCGCCTTTGAATCGATTATCAAACTAGTCATTATGCTGGTAATTGGCGGTTATGCTTTATTTGAAGTATTTGGTGGCTTTCAAGGCTTGGATATTTGGCTAACGGCTCATTCGGATCAGTTGCAAGCCTTGCAGCAACCGTTAGAAGCAGGCCAGTGGCGCACGATGTTACTGCTGTTTTTTGCCGCGGCTATTGCCATGCCTCATATGTTTCATATTATTTTCACCGAGAACCAATCCACCGATGTGCTGTTCCGCGCCAGCTGGGCGGTTCCTCTTTATCTATTACTACTCAGCTTGCCTGTGCCACTTATCCTTTGGGCCGGTATGGCCGAGGGCAATCCCTTAAAGCCAGAATACATGGTGCTTGGCATCGGTATTGATGCGACCAATGGCTGGCTCGGTATCTTGGCCTTTATTGCCGGCCTTTCTGCGGCCAGTGGCACGATTATTTTAGTAACACTGGCCTTAGCGGCTATGACCCTAAATCATTTAGTGTTGCCGGTTTATCAACCCGGCGCTAAGTTTGATATCTACAATTGGTTGTTATGGTTTCGCCGTCTGCTCATCGGCACAATTATTTTATCGGCCTACCTGTTTTACCGAATACTTGGGGTCAAGCATGACTTGGCCAGTCTCGGGCTCACTTCCTTTGTGGGTATTTTGCAGTTCTTACCGGGGATTCTTGCGGTGCTCTATTGGCCTACCGCCAATCGGATCGGCTTAGTTGCCGGTTTGTGCTCTGGTATCGGCATCTGGATTTTTGGGCAAGTAGTGCCCCTTATTTATAATCTTGAGCAAGTCACACTTCCTGCGACCAACCTGGTCTTTCATTCCGGCCATGATGGTTGGTATGAAGTTGCTCTTGCCTCTATTACCTTGAATATTGTGGTATTTATTTTTACCTCTCTGTTTTTGCAGCCCAGCGAGGAAGAGAAAGCCGGTGCCAATGCATGCTCTGTCGACGCCTTGTCACGCCCCCAGCGTTTACAGCTTAATGCCCGTACCTGTCAGGATTTTATCGGCTTCTTGGCTGTTCCTTTGGGAAAAATAACCGCTGCCAGAGAGGTCAATACTGCTCTACGTGATCTCCAATTAAGCCCCGACGATGGCCGCCCCTACGCATTAAGACGATTAAGAGATCGGATTCAAGCTAATCTATCAGGCCTAATGGGGCCTGCGATCGCTCAGGAGATAGTAGATCAATACCTTCCTTATCAAGCTAACGCCAATAGCCATAGCTCAGAAGATATTCATTTTGTTGAAACCCGTTTAGAAAACTATCGCTACCAACTCACAGGTCTTGCAAAGGAACTAGACAGCCTGCGCCGCTACCATCGTCAAACCCTACAATATCTACCTATTGGTGTCTGTTCCTTAGGCGCCGACTTTGAAATTCTAATGTGGAACAATGCCATGGCAGAATTAACAGGGATTCCTATGGATCAAGTTGTTGGTTCTCGGTTTGACAGCTTGCCAGCGCCTTGGCAAAGCTTATTGGGAGAGTTCGCCCAGAGCCAAGCTCCCCATCTGTTTCAAAAAGTAGGACAAGGTCACGGGCAAGCACGCTGGTTTTCGCTCCATAAGGCCCATATTGAAGAGCCCCTATCCCATATGGGAGGCTCCGTCATTCTGCTAGAAGACCACACCGAGACCCAACAGCTGGAAGAAGAGCTAGTACACAGCGAACGCTTAGCCAGCGTAGGCCGCTTGGCGGCGGGAGTAGCTCACGAGATAGGCAACCCGATAACCGGTATCTCATCGCTGGTGCAGAACCTTAAATATGAAACAGACAATCCAGAAGTGATTACAGAAACAGCTGACCAGATTCTTCAGCTGACCAAACGGGTAACACGTATTGTGCACTCTTTAGTCAGCTTCTCCCATGCGGGCCGACATTCTAGTCAAGCCGCCCAAGAACCTCTGCTTATCACCCATGCGGTAGATGAAGCTGCCAGCCTTATCTCTTTGAGTTCAAAGGGAAAAGATATCGAATTCATCAACAATTGCCCAAAAGACCTAAAAGTTACCGGTGATATACAAAAGCTCATTCAGGTCTTCGTTAACCTATTGGGTAACGCAAGAGATGCCTCAGATGCAGGTGATAGTGTTACTATAACTGCTACCATTCAGGACAATGCAGCCCAGGTAACCGTTACCGATAACGGCTGCGGTATTCCTGAAGAACAGTTAGAGCATATTTTTGAGCCCTTCTTCACCACAAAAGATCCGGGAGAAGGGACCGGTCTTGGCTTGGCTCTGGTTTATAGCATTATCGAAGAACACTATGGCCATATTCAGTTCATTAGCCCAGCAGATCGGACGCAAGGTAGAGGGACTCAGGTAAAAATCACCTTGCCTCTTCACCATGCTGAAGCCAAAAGCGAATCCGCGTGGAAGTAATAATGAGTAAGATTCTAGTAGTTGAAGACGAAGACATCATCCGCTCCGCCCTTAAAAGGCTGCTAGAGCGACACCGTTTTGAAGTGAGCGAAGCTGCATCTGTGGATGAAGCGTTAAGCCATCTAAAAAACACGCGCTTTGATTTGGTTATCTCTGACCTGCGCCTCCCTAAGGCACCGGGCACAGACCTTATCGAGAAAACAAAAGGTACGCCGGTACTGATTATGACCAGCTACGCCAGCTTGCGCTCCGCTGTTGATGCCATGAAGCTTGGCGCAGTGGATTATATCGCTAAACCGTTTGATCATGAGGAGATGCTGGAAACCGTCAATCGCATCTTGGCTAAACAACAAGCACAGCAACCTCTCAGTGAAATTCCGCCGGTAGAAGATGACTTAAGCGAAGCGGGCACCATGGGTATGATTGGTCATTGCGCCCCCATGCAGATGGTTTATCAGCGCATTCGTAAAGTAGCCCCCACCCACGCCACCGTTTTAATACAAGGCGAATCAGGTACCGGTAAAGAACTGATCGCTCGGGCGATTCATAATTACAGTCGTCGTAAAGCCGCACCCATGATCTCAGTAAACTGCGCTGCAATTCCTGAAACACTGATTGAATCTGAACTATTTGGCTATGAAAAAGGCGCATTTACCGGTGCAAACACCAATCGCAGCGGTTTAGTCGAAGCCGCTGACGGCGGTACTTTATTTCTGGACGAAATCGGTGAACTACCTTTAGAGGCTCAAGCGCGCTTACTGCGAGTGTTGCAGGAAGGTGAAATTCGCCGAATCGGCTCGGTACAGTCGAAAAAGGTCGATGTTCGGCTTGTTGCGGCGACCCACCGTAATTTGAAGAAACTATCTAGCGAAGGCGAATTCCGTCTCGATCTTTACTACCGCCTTAATGTCATGGAGATAGCACTACCAGCATTAAGAGAACGCGGGGATGATATTTTAGAAATTGCTGATTACCTACTAAGCCTCGCCTGTGAACGCATGGGCCGCCCGAATCTTCGTCTAAGCAAACATGCCACCGATGCTATCACTCAACACGACTGGCCCGGTAACGTGCGAGAGCTTGAAAATGCAATAGAACGCGGCGTTATTCTTGCGGAAGGCAACCTGATACATACTGATGACATGGGGCTTGTCGTTGAACGTTCCGCAGGTCATCGCCCGATGCAATCAACCCAATCACAGTCCACACGGCCCTCAGTACAGTCCGCCTTACCATCTGTCAGCATGAGCATGCCTTCCTCGTCTCAGAGGTCCCCTGCACGTAATGATGGCACCAAAGCTCCTGATGACCTTTCATTAGAAGATTATTTCCAGCACTTTGTACTAGAACACCAAGAGCAGATGAGCGAAACCGAGTTAGCTCAGAGACTAGGGATCAGCCGAAAATGCCTTTGGGAGCGCCGACAACGCCTTGGCATTCCACGCCGAAAAGCCTCTAGTAAGAAGAGCGGGTAATATCCTGCTCTTTTTTTGACCTTCTTTTTTGATATTGCTCAAATAACCAAAATACCAATGCCCAACGGTCTCCCTATGAAGTGTTACCGTAACACACAAGCAAGCATTCAAAAGATGGTTTCATCGGTAACAATCTTAGGTTCGGTCAGAGACAAACTTTACTTCGATATATGTAACCAACTGTTTTTAAAGGATTTAATAAAACATGGCACACCAAGTGCAATCTATACGAGTAAGAACAACAAGAACGACGGTTAACTTATAGCCAATACAACAAAAATAATAATCGGCACTTTTTGCAGCGCTCAAATAATAAAAACAGAAATCTGAGCGGTGGAATCCTGGCACAACCGGAAACAATAACAACAAACATCCGGAACGAGTCAAACCTAGAACAACAATAATAAGCTAGGTAAAGAAGTTAACCACAGCGCACTCATGTATCTCAGACCCGCAACAACAATAACAAAGCGGCGTTTTAAGATACCGGCTTGAATAATAAAAATAACACTCGAGCCGCGAAAAAATACTTGGATTAATTGTTTTGAATACGAGGCGGTCCAAACTAGAAGTAGTGATACTTCGAATTGGAAAACAAAAATAATAAGGCATCAGTCACCAAGGTTTGTCACCGATAGACTGTCATTACGTATTCAGAGCGATTTACCAACATCTGACATACCGTTCGCAAGGAAGCGGACCGTTCCGGCGGAGCCAACTTGGCTCCGCTTTTATTTTTAGGGTACACTCCCCTCTCCTATTAAGAGATTCAAGACCCAGAGATGCTAAAAGGAATTCCCTCGTTTCTAAAGCGTCCCGGAGATTCAATTCGGCAGCTGCTAAAATCAGAGCGCCCACAGCAATCCATTAAACCGGAATTGCACATCGTTTCCCGTGACGAACATCCCATGAGCCGCACCGGCATTTCAGAAAGCGCGTTGAAAGTGCTTTATCGCCTGAAGAAAGCAAATTACGATGCTTTTCTTGTGGGTGGCTGTGTCCGTGATGCGCTTTTAGACCTGCACCCAAAAGACTTTGACGTTGCCACCAATGCCACGCCTGAACAGGTTAATAGCCTGTTTCATAACGCGCGCATTATTGGTCGTCGTTTTCGTATTGTGCATGTGCGTTATGGCCGTGAAACTATCGAGGTCACGACATTCCGTGCCCCACCTGCAAACAACACAGCAAAGTCTCATGCCTCTCAGACCGATCAAGGGCTGTTAGTGCGCGATAATGTCTACGGAACGATTGAAGAGGATGCCATACGTCGTGATTTCACGATTAATGCTCTCTATTACAATATCCGAGACTTCTCGATCTACGACTACGCTGGCGGCATCGATGATATGGATCATAGGCTTATTCGCATGATCGGTGACCCTGAAACACGCTACAGAGAAGATCCTGTACGCATGCTTCGGGCTATTCGTTTTGCGGCTAAACTTGATTTTGATATTGAGTCCGCAACGGAGGCACCTATTCGTGCTTCCGCGAATCTATTACGCCAAATTCCTGCGGCACGCCTATTTGAAGAAGTGTTAAAACTCTTCTTATCCGGTCAAGGTGAAGAAACGTTCAATTTGCTGCGGGAATACCATTTATTTGGCCAACTGTTCCCTTACAGCGAAGATGCGTTACGGGAATCACCGGAGCGTGAAGCCTTTATTCTTCAAGCGCTTTACAATACGGATAAACGTATCGCGGAAAACAAACCTGTTACGCCCGCATTTTTGTTCGCCGCCTTACTCTGGCCCGTCGTACAGAAAGCCTTTGCTGAACTCATTCGCTCTGGTATTCCTCCGGTTCCAGCAATGCAGCAAGCAGGGCAACAAGCCACCGCCGCTCAAGTTGACTTTACCTCGATTCCAAAACGATTCAGCCAACCCATGCGTGAGATTTGGGAATTTCAGCTACGCTTAGAACGCCGACAAGGTAAACGTGCGTATCTAACCGCCGAACATCCTCGATTCCGTGCCGCCTATGATTTCTTAGTATTACGTAGTGAAACCGGTGAAAACGTAGGGGAATTGGCTCAATGGTGGACAAACTTCCAAGAGAGTGACAATCACTCCCGTCGAAATCTTGTGATGAACAGCGAGCAACATGAAACACCGGTTCCTCGCAAACGTCGGCGGCGTAATTACAATAGTTCTCGAAAGGCCAAGGAATGAGCCAGAACAGCACGATCGACCGTACAGCCAGTGCCAGTCATACGGCTAGCCTCAATCATACAGTCTATATCGGCTTAGGCAGCAATTTAGAAGATCCCGTTCAGCAGCTCAAAACCGCATTAAACGAACTGGATCAGCTGCCGAGAACCAAACGAATAAGAGCATCATCGCTATACAGCAGCAAACCGGTTGGTCCCCAGGATCAACCGGATTTTGTTAATGCTGTTGCCTGCCTATCAACTGAGCTGACTCCAATTGAGTTACTTGATGCCTTGCAGGCGTTGGAACAGTCCCATAGGCGTGTTCGTGAGCGCCACTGGGGGCCAAGAACTCTTGATCTGGACATCTTGCTCTATGATGAGCAAATCATCGAACAACCTCGCCTGATCATCCCCCATGCCTTTATGCACACTCGAGGCTTTGTACTGTTACCTTTAGCTGAAATTGATGCTCATTTATCGATCCCTAATAAAGGCTCTATTTCAGACATTCTGTCTAATATCGCGACAGATGACTTGCAGATACTGACAAAGTCAGAGTAAAGTTACCGCAGCTTGTTACCTTTAGATGCAGGTAACGTCAAAGTAACACATTCCGAAACGCCCGCCGCCTCAAGCCGTGGGCGTTATTGTAATGGCGGAAGATAATAATGAAGACAGTGACAATCAGTACACTGAATAAGCTAAAACAGGCCGGTGATAAATTCAGCTGCCTGACTGCGTATGATGCAACTTTCTCAGGACAAACCAGTCAAGCAGGCATTGAAGTGCTCTTGGTAGGAGACTCCTTAGGCATGGTTTTGCAGGGGCACAGCAGCACCTTGCCCGTGACCGTGGACGATATCGTTTATCATACCCAATGCGTTGCCCGTGGTAATCAAGGGGCGCTTATCATGGCTGATATGCCATTTATGAGTAACGCAACCACCGAGCAAATGTTGGTCAATGCCGGCAAGCTAATGCAAGCCGGCGCTCACATGGTTAAGATCGAAGGTGAAGCTTGGCTAGCAGAAGGCATCACCGAACTGACCCGTCGTGGTGTTCCCGTTTGTGCTCACCTTGGCTTAACCCCTCAAATGGTCAATCAGTTTGGGGGTTACAAAGTCCAGGGTAAAACTGAGGCAGCCGCTCAAGCAATTATTTCAGCCAGCCAAAAACTGGTCGATGCTGGAGCCAGTATCATTCTGCTTGAATGTGTACCCTCTGAAGTGGGTCGCCTCGTCACAGAAGCAGTTACGGTTCCTGTTATCGGCATTGGTGCAGGGCCTCACACCGACGGCCAAATTCTTGTTCTACAAGATATGCTCGGCATCACCATGGGCCATACGGCCAAGTTTGTGAAAAACTTTATGGAAGATGCCTCAACGATTCAGGAAGCTCTGACTAACTATCACCAAGAGGTGAAAGCAAGCACTTTTCCTTCACAGGAGCACTGCTTCTCATGATTCTATGCCACTCTATTACTGAACTGCGTGCAACAATCGCACAGCGACGTCTGTCTGAGGGTGGCAAGGTTGCCTTTGTTCCAACCATGGGTAACCTGCACTCTGGTCATATTCATCTTATTCACGAAGCTCATAAAGCAGGCAACATCGTTGTCGCCAGTATCTTTGTCAATCCGATGCAGTTTGGGCCAAATGAAGATTTAGAATCTTACCCACGTACGCTTCAGCTTGATGGTGAAAAACTGGCTGAAGCGGGCTGTCATATTCTATTTGCACCCAGTGCGAATGAAATCTATCCACAGGGTTCCGATAACCACACTCAAGTATGTGTTCCAGAGCTGGGGGAAGAACTTTGCGGGGCGGCACGCCCAGGGCATTTCACCGGTGTCACCACCGTAGTGAGCAAACTGTTTAACATTGTCCAACCCGATGTTGCCTTGTTTGGCCAAAAAGACTTTCAGCAACTCGCCATCATCCGTCAAATGACACAGGATCTTTGTCTGCCGATTGAGATTAAAGGCGTACCCACCGTGCGTGGCGATTCAGGGTTAGCGCTTAGCTCCCGTAATGGTTACCTAACAGATGAAGAGCGGGCTAAAGCGCCAAGGCTCTATCAGACATTAGTCGAAATTCGTCAATCGATTGAAAGCGGTGAGTCAGATTTTGATAAACTCTGCCAACAAGCAAAAGCACAGCTAGCAGAGTATGGCTTTACACCAGACTACCTTAGTGTTCGCCGCCAATCTGATTTAAAACCAGCTGAGGCGGAAGATAGCACGCTGGTGATCCTAGCAGCCGCGCATCTTGGTAAAGCACGACTGATTGATAACATCGCATTTGCGTTGGATCAGAAATAACACTGGGGCAAACTGCACGGATTAGCTGCAAATTGCAGCAAACGTGTATGCTTTTTACGGGCACTTTAAGTGTGCTTTTAACACGTATTTAGAGAATTAAAGGTTAATCATCATGCAATCCATCATGCTGAAAGCAAAACTGCATCAGGCTCGTGTTACTCACGCGGTACTGGAGTATGAAGGTTCTTGCGCTATTGACGGCAACTTGCTGGATATGGCCGGCATCCGTGAATATGAGCAGATCCAGATTTATAACATTGAAGGCGGTCAGCGTTTCACCACGTATGCGATTCGCGGTGAAGAAGGTTCTGGCATCATCTCTGTTAATGGTGCAGCGGCTCATCAGGCAAAGGTTGGCGATCGCGTTATTATCTGTGCGTACGCAAATTTCTCTGAAGCTGAGCTAGCAACCTTTAAGCCTTCTATGGTTTACATGAAAGAAGGTAACGAAGTAAGCCACACCAGTAATGCAATCCCCGTTCAGGTGGCTTAAAACGATCCATTAATCTAATTTTTTATCAAGCTGGCCTTTGGTCAGCTTTTTTTTTGTCATCTTTTAGGCGTATGCTGTCTTTGGAAGTGCAAAAAAAATGATATGCTGCAAAGCACAACAAAAGTTTGTTATCTGATAAAAAGGAAATACCTATGCAAGACGTTGTTATCGTCGCAGCCGGTCGTACAGCTATTGGTAGCTTTAACGGTGGTCTAAGCTCTGTTTCTGCCAGCGATCTTGGTGCTATTGTGATTAAAGATCTGTTAGAGAAAACAGGTGTTGATCCTAAGCAAGTTGATGAAGTTCTTCTGGGTCAGGTACTGACTGCAGGCTGTGGTCAAAACCCTGCTCGCCAAGCCGCGATTAATGGTGGTTTATTAGATTCGACCCCTGCGATGACAATCAATAAAGTGTGTGGCTCTGGTCTTAAAGCGCTACACCTTGCGACACAAGCCATTCGCTGTGGTGATGCTGATTTGATCATTGCTGGCGGCCAAGAGAGTATGTCTCTGTCAGCTCACATCTTGCCAAACTCACGCAACGGTCAGCGCATGGGTAACTGGGCATTACAAGACACCATGATTTCTGACGGCCTGTGGGATGCGTTTAACGATATCCACATGGGTATCACCGCAGAAAACTTAGCAGAGAAATACGCCCTTACCCGTGAAGAGCAAGATGCTTTTGCAGCTCAATCCCAGCAAAAAGCTGAAACAGCCATCACAAGTGGGCGCTTCTCTGACGAGATCATCCCAGTATCGATTAAACAGCGTAAAGGTGATCCGGTTATTTTTGATACGGATGAGAATGCACGCTTTGGTACAACGGCTGAAAAACTGGCTGGCATGCGTCCTGCGTTCAAAAAAGATGGCACCGTTACAGCAGGTAATGCCTCAACGCTTAACGATGGTGCCGCAGCGGTTATGCTGTGTAGTGCTAAAAAAGCGGAAGAACTTGGTTTAACTGTACTGGCCAAAATTACGGCCTATTCTAATGCCGGTGTTGATCCTAAAATCATGGGTATTGGTCCTGTTCCAGCGACAAAACTGTGCTTAGAAAAAGCAGGCTGGGATATTAATGATCTGGATCTGGTTGAAGCGAATGAAGCTTTTGCCGCTCAAGCCTTGAGTGTCAACAAAGAGCTAGGCTGGGATACCGCTAAAGTGAACGTGAATGGCGGTGCCATTGCACTAGGTCACCCAATTGGTGCTTCCGGCTGTCGTATCTTGGTTTCTCTTGTCCATGAGATGATCAAGCGTGATGCGAAGAAAGGTTTGGCGACACTATGTATTGGTGGTGGCCAAGGTGTTGCTCTAGCGATTGAGCGCTAGACTTAAGGGCTAAAAATAGCCGTTATTAAGCAAACGGGCACAAAAAAGCCTCGCCGGTGTACCGGCGAGGCTTTTTATTCTTATTGCCGTACAACCTCTGAAATACAAGGTTAATACAGCAACCTAAGAAGATTACTCAGCAGCTAACGTTGCCGCTTTCTCTTCTTCAGTCACTTCTTTAACACTCAATTTAACGCGACCACGGTTGTCTACGTCGAGTACTTTAACCGCAATCACATCACCTTCTTTCAGGTAATCACTGACGCTATTCACACGCTCTTGAGCAATCTGAGAGATGTGAACGAGGCCATCTTGACCTGGCAGGAAGTTAACAAACGCACCAAAGTCTGCAAGGCGAACAACTTTACCTTTGTAGATAGCACCAATTTCAGCTTCAGCAGTAATACCTGCTACTTCGTCGATCGCCATCTGTGCTTGAGCTTTGTTTTCTGCGTAGATCTTAACCAGACCGCTATCATCGATATCAATAGAAGCACCGGTACGCTCACATAGTGAACGGATGGTTGCGCCACCTTTACCGATAACATCACGGATTTTCTCAGGATCAATCTTGATAGTTGTCATCGCAGGTGCGTTCTCAGAAAGATCCTGACGACCTTCACTGATCACTTTATTCATTTCACCTAGGATATGCAGACGTGCTTTATTAGCGCGTTGCAGAGCAACTTCCATGATCTCTTCGTTGATACCTTCGATCTTGATATCCATCTGCAGAGCAGTGATACCTTCCGCAGTACCCGCCACTTTAAAGTCCATGTCACCTAAGTGATCTTCGTCACCTAGAATGTCCGTTAGAACTGCAAAGCCTTCGCCTTCTTTAACCAGACCCATAGCGATACCGGCTACAGGAGCTTTAATCGGTACGCCTGCATCCATCAATGCTAGAGAAGCACCACAAACGGAAGCCATAGAACTTGAACCGTTAGATTCAGTGATTTCTGAAACCACACGGATGGAGTACGGGAATTCTTCTTCCGTTGGCAATACAGCCTGAACACCACGACGAGCAAGACGGCCATGGCCAATCTCACGACGTTTAGGGCCGCCCATAAAGCCAGCTTCACCTACGGAGTAAGGAGGGAAGTTGTAGTGCAGCATGAAGGGGTCACGGATTTCACCAGCTAGAGACTCGCTAATTTGTGCATCACGAGCCGTACCCAAGGTAGCCGTTACGATCGCTTGAGTTTCACCACGGGTGAACAATGCTGAACCGTGGGTCTTCTGTAGCAAACCAACTTCAACGCGAATATCACGAACAGTATCTTGTTCACGGCCATCAATACGAGGCTCACCGTTAACAACAGACTGACGTACAATTTGCTTCTCAAGGCGAGCAAATGCAGATTTAACGGCATCAGCTGTTGGGCCATTTTCAGCATTAGACAGTTTTTCTACCGCTTCAGCTTTCAGAGCGCTCAATTGTGCGTAACGATCTTGCTTAACGATAATTTTGTAAGCGTCTTTAATCTTGTCAGCGTAAGCCAGAGAAACCAGTTGTTTGGTATCCGTGTCTTCAGCCGGTGCTTCCCAATTCCAAGAAGGTGTTGCAACTTCAGCGGCAAACGCTTTAATCGCTTCAATAACCGCTTGCATCTCTTTATGGGCAAACAGTACAGCACCTAGCATTTCGTCTTCAGTCAGCTCTTCTGCTTCAGACTCAACCATCAATACTGCGTTTTCAGTACCGGCAACAACCATATCTAGAAGAGATTCTTCTAGTTTTTCATTCGTTGGGTTTAATACGTAGCCTTCTTCGTCAACGAAGCCAACACGCGCAGCACCCACAGGGCCACCAAAAGGCAGGCCGGACGTTGCTAGAGCCGCTGAAGTACCAATTAGAGCCGCGATATCAGGATTGTTATCCTTATCTGCAGACATCACAGTACAAACAACTTGAACTTCGTTCATGAAGCCATTCGGGAACAACGGACGGATCGGGCGATCGATCAAACGTGACGTCAGTGTTTCCGTTTCTGTAGGACGGCCTTCACGCTTGAAGTAGCCACCAGGGATTTTACCCACTGCGTAGGTTTTTTCCTGATAGTGAACAGACAATGGAAAAAATCCGGCGTCCGGTGCTGCATCTTTTTTAGCTACAACAGAACAAAGCACAGAAGTGCTACCCATAGTCACCAATACAGCTGAGGTGGCTTGACGTGCGATACGACCTGTTTCGATCGTTACGGTCTGATTGCCGTAAGTAAATGTCTTAGTAACCGGATTCACGGTGATTTCCTTCCAATATCTATTGCTTTCATGTGTGTGCTATTTTCACACAAAGAAGCCCGCTATCAAAGTGATAGCGGGCTTCAAAGGGCAATCAATTATCCGCACACAAACGCTGTATGCTTATATAGAGCCAGAGTCCTTTGGACAACGTCAGCGATTAGCGACGTAGACCTAGGCTCTTGATCAGATCACTGTAACGACCTAGATCTTTTTTCTTCAGGTAATCCAGCAGCTTACGACGCTGGTTAACCATGCGAATCAGACCACGACGTGAATGGTGATCTTGTTTGTTCGCTTTAAAGTGTTCTTGCAGACCGTTGATGTTGAACGTTAGCAATGCAACTTGAACCTCAGGGGAACCTGTGTCGCCTTCGCCACGTGCGTAATCTTTAACGATTTCTGCTTTCTTTTCTGCAGATAAAGCCATGATGCTTCTCCTAGTAAAATATGCAAATAATAGAATTCAGGGTAACCGTGCACATTTACAGTTATCCTAACGATCTCTCTGGTAGAAAGATCCTATACAAATAAATAGAGGAATCGTTCGCCTGCTGTTTCAAAGGCAGGATCACTGATCTTCAAACACCACTAAACGGCGTGGTTTTAACCGTCCAGCTTCCGTTGTCTCAGCCAGCCCGATAAAGCGACTTTGATCATCGTACAGACGAACTTTATCCAGATATACCTGGTCGCAGGCAATATCTTGGCCGTGCAGGATACGCGCTGTGTCCTCAGCAGACAAATCTTTCTTTGGAAAATGCTCGACTAAAATATCCGTCGCGAGCAAATAACCATCTAAAGACTGCTCTAAGTCACGCTCTTGCTGCAGTTGATCAAACTCTAACATCTCGGAAGCATCAAAGCCGCCGGTGTGAGTTCGATGTAACATAACCAAATGTGCACCACAACCAAGCCGTTCACCAATATCCTCTGCCAAAGTACGCACATAGGTGCCTTTAGAGCAGCGAACGGAGAACGTTAGTTCGGGAGACGTCCACTCAAGAAATTCAAGCTCAAAGATAGTCACTGATCGCGCTTTGCGTTCAACCGTTTTACCTTCTCGCGCCAACTTGTACAGCGGCTGGCCATTTTGCTTGAGGGCAGAATACATAGGAGGTACTTGCTCAATATCACCCAAAAATGCTGCCATCGCCTCTTTAATTTGAGCATCGCTCAACTCAGGCACGGGCCGCTCTTGAATAATAGTGCCTTCAGCATCACCGGTATCTGAAACCTGTCCCAATCGGGCACGGGCCACATAGGCTTTGTCAGCATCAAGCAAGTAACTGGAAAATTTAGTCGCTTCACCAAAACACAAAGGTAAAAGACCGGTTGCCATCGGATCAAGATTGCCCGTATGACCGGCTTTACTGGCATTAAACATAGCACGCACACGCTGCAAAGCGCGGTTGCTTGAGATGCCTTTGGGTTTATTTAGCAGAAGGACGCCGGAAATATTCCGGCCTTTACCTCGACGAGCCACCGGAGACTATTCCTCCGATGTATCGGTTGTGTCAGTAGAGCTGCTTGAATCAATCGAGTCAGTACGTGATTTATCAGCGGCGACCGCTTCTTCAATCAGGCTGGACAACATGCGTCCACGTACCAAGCTAGGATCGTAGTCAAACTTTATCTGAGGCACGATACGTAACTTGATCGATTTCCCGATCTCACGACGTAAAAAGCCCGCTGCGCGGTTCAACACACCAAGATCTTCTTTGGCTTCTTCAGCACTATCTTTGCCCAGCACCGTAATATAGACGTTAGCGAAGCTTAGATCACGACTGATCTTTACATCGTTTACCGTCACCATTCCGAGGCGCGGGTCTTTAATCTCAAACTGAATTATCCGAGCCAGCTCCTTCTGGAGCTGTTCGGAAATTCGGTCCGTTCGTTTGAACTCACGGGACATTCAGGTCTGATCCTCGGCGCACGTATATTACACAGGGTAATTACAGCGTGCGCTCAACTTTAACTTTGTCAAAGACTTCGATTTTATCGTCTGCTTTAACATCATTGTAGTTCTTCACGCCGATACCACATTCTACGCCGTTACGAACTTCGTTTACGTCATCTTTAAAGCGACGTAGTGACTCAAGCTCACCTTCATAAATAACAACGTTATCACGTAGCACACGGATCTTCTTATTACGGAATACCGTACCTTCAACCACCATACAACCTGCAATTGCACCCAGCTTAGGAGAGCGGAAGACATCGCGTACTTCAGCGATACCCACAATCTCTTCTTTATACTCAGGCGCTAGCATACCGGTCATGGCTAGCTTAACGTGATCAATTAGTTCATAGATCACGCTGTAGTAGCGTAGGTCAACTTCTTCACGCTCGATAATCGCGCGAGACATCGCATCAGCACGGACGTTGAAGCCAACGAGAATCGCACTAGAAGCCAGCGCTAAGTTAGCGTCAGTTTCAGCAATACCACCCACACCAGAAGAGATGATATTCACCTTAACTTCATCGGTAGATAGATCAAGCAGCGCAGCTGTAATAGCTTCTAAAGAACCCCGTACATCTGTTTTCAGTACGATGTTCAAGTTAGCAACTTCGCCTTTGCCCATATTCTCGAATATGTTCTCAAGCTTCGCCGCATGCTGGCGTGCCAGTTTCACGTCGCGGAATTTACCTTGACGGAACAAGGCAACTTCACGGGCTTTACGCTCATCCTGTACAACAGTGAATTCATCACCAGCATCAGGTGTACCGTCAAGACCTAGAATCTCAACCGGAATAGAAGGACCCGCTTCATCAATCTGCTTACCATTTTCGTCAATCAATGCACGAACACGGCCATAGTTCAGACCCGCTAGAACCATATCGCCTTTACGCAGAGTACCGTTCTGAATCAACACAGTAGAAACAGGGCCACGGCCCTTGTCCAAGCGTGCTTCAACCACAACACCCTTACCTGGCGCTTCTGATACCGCTGTTAATTCTAACAGCTCAGATTGCAGCAGTACGGCGTCTAGCAGTGCATCAACACCATCACCAGATTTTGCGGAAACATGCATAAATGGAACATCACCGCCCCATTCTTCTGGGATAACGTCTTTAGCGGCCAGCTCGTTTTTAACACGATCTGGATCTGCGCCTTCTTTATCCATTTTGTTTACAGCAACAACAATAGGTACGCCTGCCGCTTTCGCGTGAGCGATCGCCTCTTCAGTCTGAGGCATTACACCATCATCCGCTGCAACCACTAGGATAACAACGTCTGTTGCTTTAGCACCACGTGCACGCATTGCCGTAAAGGCCGCGTGTCCTGGAGTATCCAGGAAGGTGATCATGCCGTGGCCAGTCTCTACATGGTAAGCACCGATGTGCTGGGTAATACCACCCGACTCACCAGAGGCTACTTTAGAACGACGAATGTAATCCAGCAGCGAGGTTTTACCGTGGTCAACGTGACCCATAACAGTAACAACCGGTGCACGGTTTACTTCGTTGCCTTCATAGCTGATCGCGTCCAGTACAGCATCTTCAAGAGCATTGTCTTTCAGAAGCTTGAACTTGTGGCCCATCTCTTCAACAACAATCTGTGCCGTTTCCTGATCGATCACTTGGTTGATGGTTACCATGGCACCCATCTTGAACATGACCTTAATCACTTCTGCTGCTTTAACGGCCATTTTATCAGCCAATTCTGCAACGGTAATCGCTTCAGGGATCGCTACTTCACGTACGATAGGTGCTGCCGGTTTTTCGAAAGCATGATCGCGCTTAGGTCCATTGTCACGGTTTCCACCGCCACGACGGGCATTTTTCTTAGCGCTACGAACTTCTTTCTTACCGCGGCGTGGTGCATTTTCTTTCTCTTTCTTACGCTCGCCATATTCAGGCTTAGCAGAAGATTTTTTACCTTTACCAGCAGGCTTATTCGCGCCACCAGCATTCTCATCGCGGAATTTCTTCGCGGGAGCTTCAGCAGGCTTGGCAGCAGGAGCTGGTGTTGCTCCTGGTGCAGGCGTAGCAGCCGCTGCAGGCTTAGCCGCAGGAGCTGGGGCAGCAGGCCTAGCTTGTTTCGGTTGTTCAGCTCTACGTTTAGCATCTGCTTTGCGTTTTGCTTCATCTGAAGCTTTGCGCTTAGCATTTTCTTCTGCTTTCTTTTTAGCTTCTTCTGCAGCTGGATCAACTTCAGGAGCTTTCTCGTAAGTACGCTTTTTGCGCACTTCGATGTTAACAGTCTTTTTGCCTGTACCAGCTTTTAGCTTAGTAGTAGTGCGACGCTTCAGAGTGATCTTGTTAGGCTCACTTGCTTTTCCACCATGACTTTCTTTCAGGTGGTTTAATAGGGTCTGCTTGTCTTGCTCGGAAACCGGCTGATCCGCTTTCTTCTGTGTCAGGCCTGCTTCGCTCATCTGCTCCAGCAAACGTTCCACAGGTCGGCCAACACTCTCAGCAAACTCTTTTACGGTTGTTTCTGCCATTCATTCTTCTCCTGTGACTTCGCTGCGCTACTCGCCGCCTTCAAACCAAGGGGCACGGGCAGTCATAATTAACTTCCCGGCTTTTTCCTCAGACATACCATCTATATCAAGCAAGTCGTCAATGGACTGTTCAGCAAGGTCTTCCATGGTGCAGATACCTTTGCTTGCCAATACATATGCAAGGTGTTTGTCCATGCCTTCCATGCTCAACAGATCATCAGCTGGTTCAGAATCTTCAAGCTGCTCTTCAGTAGCAATCGCTAGATTCAGTAGCTCATCTTTTGCACGGCTGCGCAGTTCTGTAACTAAATCTTCATCAAAGCCTTCAATGGCCAACATTTCTTCAATTGGCACATAGGCTACTTCTTCTAAACTGGTGAAACCTTCTTCAACCAGTATACGGGCCAATTCGTCATCTGCATCGAGATGAGTAATGAAGATTTGAATAACACTATCAAATTCTTCACCTTGTTTGGCTTCCGCGTCTTCTTCGGTCATGACGTTGATTTTCCAACCAGTTAACTCACTGGCTAAGCGCACGTTTTGACCATTACGGCCAATAGCTTGCGCTAGATTTTCAGCGTCAACAGCAACATCCATCTCATGTTTATCTTCATCAACAATGATAGAGGCTACATCTGCTGGGGCCATGGCATTGATAACTAACTGCGCAGGATTATCATCCCACAACACGATATCAACACGTTCATTACCCAGCTCGGAAGATACTGCCTGTACGCGCGAACCGCGCATACCAACACAAGCACCTACCGGATCAATACGTTTGTCGTTAGTTTTAACGGCAATTTTGGCCCGTAGACCTGGATCACGAGCAGCACCACGAATTTCGATCAGCTGTTCGGCAATCTCAGGCACTTCAATACGGAACAATTCTATCAGGAACTGCGAACGAGCACGGCTTAATAGCAACTGCCCTGCACGAGCTTCTGGACGAACTTCCGCCAAAAGTGCACGAACACGATCGTTCATACGGTACTTTTCACCAACGATCATTTCATCTCGTGGCAAATAACCTTCCGCATTATTGCCTAAATCAACAATAACGCCATCACGAGTCGTTTTCTTGACCGTACCGTTAACAATCTCACCTTGACGCTCAGAGTATTGACGAACAATCTCCGCACGCTCAGCTTCACGCACTTTTTGCACAATCACTTGTTTAGCGGTTTGCGCAGCAATACGACCAAAAACTATCGACTCAATCTGGTCTTCAATGACGTCGCCTAGGCCTAAAGCCGGATCTCTTTTTTGAGCATTGGTGAGGGAAATTTCATAATCCACATCATCCAGCTCGATATCTTCAACTATTGTCCAGCGACGGAAAGTATCGTATTCACCGGTTCTACGATCAATGCTTACGCGGATGTCCGCTTCTTCGCCTTCGAAACGTTTCTTTGAGGCACTAGCTAGAGCTAATTCGATCGCCTCAAAAATCACTTCTTTGGAAACGCCTTTCTCGTTTGAAACGGCATCTACTACCAGAAGAATCTCTTTACTCATGCCATTGCCTCAACAAAAAGTCCTTAGTTATCAAACTGCGGCACTATTCGAGCCTGCTCAATATTCTCAATTGGGAAAAAGTATTCTTCCTGATCTACGACAACCAGCACTTCATCTTCTTCGATGCCGTTTAGAATACCTGAAAACTTACGTCGGCCTTCATATGCAAGATTCAGTTTTAAGGCGACTTTATGGCCTTTATAACGGGCAAACTGATCAAGGGTAAATAAAGGACGATCCATACCTGGGGAAGATACTTCCAGCGTATATTCGCTGCTGATCGGGTCTTCTACGTCTAATAAGCCGCTAACTTGGCGACTAACATCCGCACAATTATCGACAGAAACACCATCAGGGCCGTCGATAAAAATACGTAACATAGAATGATTGCCCTGAGGCTTATATTCTAGCCCCCAGAACTCAAGCCCCAGTGCTTCGACAACTGGCTTGGCCAGATCGATCAGCAAAGTCTCTTTCTTTGCCATCTAATCACCCTGAAATATAAGAAAGCTGAACTGAACTTTTCTGCAGCTAACAAAAAGCCCCTATAAAAGGGGCTTTTTGTTATAGAAAATTGGTAGCGGGGGCCGGATTTGAACCGACGACCTTCGGGTTATGAGCCCGACGAGCTACCAGGCTGCTCCACCCCGCATCAATGAAGGAGCACATTATACGACCTGATTCCCATTTAGTCAATAGACTATTTGGTAATAAATCATATTAACAGTCAGAGCTGACTGTCTGTGCTAATTTGGTGCCGAAAGCGGGACTTGAACCCGCACGACCATAAGGCCACCACCCCCTCAAGATGGCGTGTCTACCAATTCCACCACTTCGGCATAAAACTTGTCTAACGATCCAACTCTAACCAACTCTCTAACTAGCAACCAACAACTCAAACTTACTAGCAAACCATTATCTCAAGAAGGCTAGTCAATGAGATCTTAACGCTCTGCTGGCACATCACCATCTGCTGGTGCGATCGTTTCCAACACAGGAAGACCACCTGTTGCTTCTTCAATCGCTTGCTCTGTCACAATACCGGTTGTTGCCGCTTGGTTAGCGGTCTTCGCATTTTGACTGGCATAAAATGCCAAGGCCAAACTTGTCACGAAAAACAGGGTCGCAATTATACCGGTAAGGCGACCTAAAAAGCTAGCACTTCCCGTACTACCAAAAACGGTTTGTGAAGCACCACCACCGAATGAAGCTCCGGCCTCAGCGCCCTTGCCTTGCTGAATCATCACCAGACCCACTAAAGCGATCGCCAGAACCACATGTACTGCTAGAATTACGGTATCCATTAATCTCAACCTATGCTTAATTTGCCGAACGGCAAATTGAAATAAATTCGTCTGAATTGAGCGATGCACCGCCCACTAAGCCGCCATCAATATCAGGGCAGGCAAAAAGCTCGGCCGCATTATCAGCCTTTACACTACCGCCATATAGAATGCGCATGGCATCCGCATGCTCTGGGCTGTACTCTGCCAAGGCCGCACGAATCGCTTGATGCACATCTTGAGCCTGCTCACTACTGGCGGTTTTACCCGTACCGATAGCCCATACAGGTTCGTATGCAACAACAAGATTAGCCCAATCAGCTAAGGTTAACTGCTCAACCACCGCGCTAACTTGCCCCAAAACCACATCTAATGTACGGCCTGCTTCGCGCTCTTCAAGGGTTTCTCCGACACAAAGCACGGCGGTTAGTCCCGCGTTTAAGGCAGCCTTTGTTTTAGCCGCGATTAAAGCGTCAGTTTCACCGTAAATAGCGCGCCGCTCTGAATGCCCGACTAAAACGTGACTTAACTGCATATCAGCCAACATATCCGCAGAAATCTCGCCTGTAAATGCTCCAGAAACCGCTTCATGGCAGTTTTGCGCACCCACAAGCAGATATTCACCGGCGAGTCGACGCATATCACCTAAAAAAAGTGCTGGCGGACAAACCAAAATTTCCGCTTGTGACTGTTTGGCTTCTTCAGCCAGAGCAGGTACGAAGGAATTTAACAGCTCATTTGAACCATTCATTTTCCAGTTACCGGCGACAATTTGTTTACGCATATCATTTCCTGTATTTCAGGGCGCAAAATATTACTTCATGCCAACCCTACTGACAAGGCGAACCCGTATTATCCGGCGACTTCTTGCTGAATTACTACCGCCAAACCTTCCGCTAGCGCCCGAACCTCAGTTTCATCCTCACCTTCGGTCATAACACGGATCAGAGGTTCAGTACCAGACGGACGCAATAATAACCGTCCACGCCCATCTAAAGCCTGCTCAACTTCGGCTATTTTAGCAACAACCTTAGGCGAAGACTGTACTTGCTCTGCTGTAGCAGCACCAAGTCGCACATTAATCAGTATCTGCGGAAGCTTATTTAAAGGCTCAAGCAACTGCGCCAATGTACGTCCGCTTCGGGCAACGGCAGCCATAACCTGTAACGCTGAGACAATACCGTCACCGGTTGTTTGTACATGCTGACAAACAATATGCCCAGAATTCTCGCCGCCTACTCGCCAATCTTTCGCTTTAAGCTCAGCCATAACATAACGATCGCCTACTTTCGCTCGATTAAAAGGGATGCCTAAGGAGGCAAACGCCTTTTCAAGGCCGTAGTTACTCATCAATGTACCAACAACACCACCGCAAAGCGTACCTTCACGCTGCATATCGCAGGCAATAATATAAAGTAAATCATCACCGTCAAGTAGCTTGCCTTGCTGGTCGACCATCGCAACACGGTCACCATCACCGTCAAAGGCGATACCCAAGTCCGCTTGATGCTCCAACACCGCCGCTTGTAAGGCTTGAGGCGATGTGGAACCGACCTCTTTATTGATGTTTAAACCGTCTGGCGAAGTACCTATGGTGACAACATCAGCACCAAGCTCCTTAAAGACAGAAGGTGCAATATGATAAGTAGCACCGTGGGCGCAATCCAACACTATTTTAAGGCCCTTAAGGTCGTATTCGTTCGGGAAAGTACTTTTGCAAAACTCAATATAACGGCCTGCGGCATCATCAACACGCTTAGCCTTACCTAGCTTATCAGGGCTAACGGTTTCCATAGGTAGTTCAAGCTGGGCTTCAATCGCCGCTTCGATCTCATCAGGCAGTTTGGTCGCCTGAGCAGAGAAAAACTTGATGCCATTATCTTCAAATGAATTATGAGAGGCGCTAATGACAATTCCCGCCTGGGCATGAAAAGTACGGGTGAGGTAAGCGATGCCAGGGGTTGGCATAGGACCAAGCAAATAAACATCGACGCCGGCGGCAGATAAGCCTGCCTCTAAAGCTGATTCAAACATATAGCCAGAAATACGCGTGTCTTTACCAATCAGGATTTTATTATGCCCCTGCTGATTAAAAACCCTGCCTGCAGCCCATCCGAGCTTCAACATAAATTCTGCGGTTACAGGAAACTCTCCTACCCGTCCACGGATACCATCTGTACCAAAGTATTTGCGACTCATTATTATTCTGCTCCTTGCACTGCCCGAAGGACGTTCAGCGCATCAATAGTTGCGTCTACATCATGTACCCGAACAATCCAAGCTCCCTGCTGCGCGCATAATAATGCACTAGCAACACTGGCGATAACACGTTCTGCAGGTACGTTCTTGCCGGTAATAGCCCCTAGCATACTTTTCCGCGATGTGCCGGTCAGCAAGGGATAGCCCAAGGCTTTAATATCGGCTAAGTGTTTGATCAAACTACAATTATGCGCCAAGGTCTTACCAAAGCCATAACCCGGGTCAAGGATGATTCGATCCGGTGAAATACCAGCACTCTCACAGGCGGCAATACGCTGATTAAAATACCGCTCAATCTCTGATAAAAGGTCGCCATAAACAGGGTTGTCCTGCATATCCTTTGGCTGCCCTTGCATGTGCATAAGACAAACAGGCAAACTTGTTGCCGCCGCCGCCTCTACAGCACCTTCTTTTTCTAAAGCCCGTACATCATTAATCAGACTTGCACCAGCCTTGGCACTTTCACGTATTACCGCAGAGGTACTGGTATCAACGGAGACAAGGGCATCAAATTCTCGCACAAGAGCTTCAACGACTGGAATGACACGATCCAGCTCTTCCTGCTCGGCAACAACCGCCGCACCTGGGCGTGTAGATTCGCCACCGACATCAATTAAAGTGGCACCTGCGGCCAACATCGCTTCCGCATGTTTTAGTGCCTGATCAAGACTGTTATGTCGACCGCCATCAGAGAAAGAGTCCGGAGTAACATTAAGAATCCCCATCACCTGAATACGGTTTAGATCTAGCCAATGACGGCCAAAAGAAAAAGGGCGTGATTCAAGGTTCGACATCAAGCTTTCTCGCTTAAAAATCAAACACTTTAAATCACGCCCTTAAGTTAAGGCAAGGATTTAGGCAAGCTATTCAAATAGCTGCAAATCAATCCTGATCTTTCGGCTTATCATCAGCATTCTGATCGGCCTCAACACTTCCTTTTGGCTTAATAGGGGTTACCTTGTTGGTATCAAAGACCGTCTCATTCGCTTTTGCTTCAGTGGTTGCTTCAGCAGCAGCATGGCCTTTTTCTACCCAGCCTTCAGGTGCATCAGGCTCACGACCTTCCATAATGGAGTCGATCTGTTTCGCATCGATGGTTTCGTACTTCATCAAGGCTTGAGCCATCATATCGAGCTTGTCGCGATTCTCCATCAAGATATCTTGAGCACGGGTGTAGCACTCATCAATGACCTGTCGAATCTCTTTATCTAACTTGCTAGCAATCTCAGCGGAAGAGAACTTACCTGGACCGCCACTTGATGCCCCACCCAAGAACTGGTGAGAATCATCTTCGTTATACATCAATGGGCCAAGTTCTCGGGATAAACCCCACTTGGTCACCATGCTGTGAGCAATCTCGGTAGCACGCTTAATGTCGTTAGCCGCTCCGGTTGTAACACCGTCAAAGCCTAGGGTCATCTCTTCGGCGATACGTCCGCCATACAAGCTACAGATCTGACTTAAGAGACCATTACGACTTTGGCTGTAGCGATCTTCTTCAGGCAAGAACATGGTGACACCCAAAGCGCGACCACGGGGAATAATACTTACCTTGTAGACAGGATCATGCTCAGGTACCACACGCCCCACAATAGCGTGACCGGCTTCATGATAAGCGGTATTCAGCTTCTCTTTATCCGACATCACCATTGTCTTACGCTCAGTACCCATGATGATTTTGTCTTTCGCAAGATCAAATTCACTCATACTAACCAAACGGCTATCGCTACGGGCAGCAAACAGAGCGGCTTCGTTAACAAGATTCGCAAGATCCGCACCTGAAAATCCCGGTGTACCACGGGCAATAATAGCCGGATCAACATCATCAGCGATCGGCACTTTACGCATATGTACTTTTAGAATCTGCTCACGACCACGAATATCAGGCAGGCCAACGGTTACTTGTCGGTCAAAACGACCTGGACGCAGTAAGGCCGCATCAAGAACGTCAGGACGGTTAGTCGCAGCAATGACGATAACGCCTTCGTTGCCCTCAAAGCCATCCATCTCAACCAATAGTTGGTTCAAGGTTTGCTCACGCTCATCATGACCGCCGCCCATACCAGAACCACGCTGACGACCTACCGCATCAATCTCATCAATAAAGATAATGCAAGGCGCTTGCTTCTTAGCTTGCTCGAACATGTCGCGAACACGGGATGCGCCCACACCCACAAACATTTCAACAAAGTCAGAACCAGAAATAGTAAAGAAAGGTACCTTGGCTTCACCGGCAATCGCTTTTGCCAGCATCGTTTTACCTGTACCAGGCTGCCCCACCATCAATACACCGCGAGGAATTTTGCCACCAAGGCGCTGGAACTTGCCTGGATCTTTCAGAAAGTCGACCAGCTCTTTGACTTCTTCTTTCGCTTCATCAACACCCGCTACATCTGCGAAGGTTGTTTTAATCTGATCTTGAGATAAAAGTCGCGCTTTGGACTTACCAAAACTCATCGGGCCCTTACCACCACCGCCACCACCTTGCATCTGGCGCATGAAGAAGAAAAAGATCGCCAATATAATAAGGATCGGAAAGCTAGCGACCAGTAGACGAGACCAAACACTTTGCTGTTCAGGCTGCCGGCCTTCTACCGTCACTTGATGTCGAATCAAGTCATCCATCAATTTAGGGTCTTGAACCGCTGGCCGAATCGTCTCAAAACGACTGCCATCTGTTCTTTCGCCACTGATCACATAACCATCAACCACTACTTTACGTACTCGATCACTCTGTACTTCTTCAATGAAGTCGGTGTAATTCATACGTAGTGGTGATGAATCAGCACTAAAATTATTAAATACTGTTAATAACACTGCAGCAATAATTAGCCACAAGATTAAATTTTTTGCCATATCGTTCAAGGGCTCACCCTCTGTTTGATCGCTTTGATTGCCTGCATTTCAGGATACTTCATAGACAATACTATACTCCAATCGGTTCAACCATCCGATCAGGGTCTAGCCTTTAAAACCCTTAGCAAGAAGGTAAACTTCTCGGGATCTTGCCCGTGAGGCATCCGGCTTCCGTGTAATCACCGTTTTAAACTGCTCTTTAAGCTGTTTCAAGTAAGCATCAAAGCCTTCGCCCTGAAACACTTTGGCTAAAAACACGCCATCTTTCTTTAATGTTCGAGAGGCAAGATCTAAGGCCAGCTCAACCAGATACATTCCTCGTGGTTGATCCATCGCTGACATACCGCTCAAATTAGGCGCCATATCAGAAATCACCATATCAACAGGGCGATCACCAATAGAAGCCATAATCTCGTCATAAACGGTCTCTTCAGTGAAGTCACCTTGAATAAAGGTAACATCAGCAATCGGCTCCATTTCGAGAATATCTGAGGCAATAACAACACCGTTCTCACCGACTTTCTCAATCGCAACCTGCGACCAGCCTCCAGGCGCTGCACCCAGATCAACCACCGTCATACCGGAACGAAACAGTTTGTCTTTCTCATTCAGCTCCAACAATTTATAACTGGCCCTGGAACGATAACCATCATCACGGGATTTCTGTACATAACGGTCATCAAAGTGTTCTTTTAGCCAGCTCGCACTGGTTTTTGATCTAGCCACACAAATTTCCTGTAAACAAAGTCGGTCAGAGATTATCATCCGCCCTGCACTTAGCTACAATGTGGGTTTTACCCAAGCCAAATTCAAGGCAAGCACCTCTGGAAGTTTTATGTCCCTGACATCTGCAGTTAAAAAACAGTACCGCTCTATCGCCCACCACTTAGATCCTGTGGTTATCGTTTCCGAAAATGGTCTGAGCG
Source organism: Oceanospirillum maris DSM 6286 (assembly GCF_000422865.1). Taxonomy (GTDB): domain Bacteria; phylum Pseudomonadota; class Gammaproteobacteria; order Pseudomonadales; family Halomonadaceae; genus Oceanospirillum; species Oceanospirillum maris. The sequence continues at coordinate 45,450 of NZ_AUGW01000007.1, forward strand.
ACGGGCTTCTTGGCGAAGTAGACCGTGCACTGGTCGACCATGAGCTAATCAAAGTACGCATCAGCGTTTCTGACCGTGAAAGCAAAGTACTTCTGATTGAAGAAATCAGACAGAAAACTGGTTCTGAGCTAGTACAAACCATTGGTAAAATGGCTGTTCTATACCGCAAATCTAAAGAGCAGAATGCCAAGCTATCTAACTTGGTTCGTTACGCGCACTATCTAAACCGCAAGTAACACGCCGATATATTTAACGGCAAGCTTATACGGTAAAAAAGAGATAAGGGGGCATCAGCCCCCTTATTTTTTAGATGTAATGCACTTTTGATATTTCGTACTCAACCTCACCGCCCGGTGTTAACACCACCACGACATCACCCTCTTCTTTGCCAATTAAGGCACGGGCAATCGGTGAGTTCACCGAGATTTTACCGGCTTTGATATCCGCCTCATCATCGCCCACTACTTGATAACGCACTTCTTCTTCGGTATCAAGATTATAGAGTTCGGCGGTGCTACCAAAGATCACTTTCCCACTTTTAGGGATCAAAGAGATATCAATCACTTGGGCGGTAGATAATTTACCTTCCAGCTCTTGAATACGCCCTTCAATAAACCCTTGCTGCTCACGGGCTGCATGGTATTCAGCGTTCTCTTTCAAGTCACCGTGTTCCCGTGCTTCTGCAATAGAGGCAATAACACGCGGACGTTGAACCGTTTTAAGATCTTCCAGCTCCGTACGAAGGCGTTTTTCGCCTTCGACCGTCATCGGGTATCGTTTCATGCACTTACTCCTGAATGGATATCCTGCAAGCGACGTACATTAATCTCATCACCGTACTCTAGGGCCAAACAAACAGCCTTCGCGGCGGCAATCGTTGTGGAGTATGGCACTTTGTGCTGCAACGCCGTACGTCGAATAGTTGAGGAATCCGCAATGGCTTTACGGCCTTCCGTGGTGTTTACAATGTATGCCACTTCATCATTTTTTAGCATATCGACAAGGTGTGGCCGACCTTCATTAACTTTATTAACAACTTCAACTGGGATATTTGCTTCTTCAAGCACCTTGGCCGTGCCACGAGTTGCTAACAGTTCAAAGCCTAGTTTACGTAGTGATTTAGCCACATCAACAACAGCGCCTTTATCGGCTTCACGTACACTCAAAATTGCACGACCTGCATTCTGCGGCAAGATTTCACCCGCACCCTGCTGAGCTTTTAAGAACGCTTCAGCAAAGGTATCGCCCACACCCATCACTTCACCGGTAGACTTCATTTCTGGGCCTAGAATCGGATCAACAGCTTGGAATTTGTTGAATGGGAATACCGCTTCTTTCACACTGTATAGCGTTGGTACGATCTCTTTGGTAAAGCCTTGCTCTTCCAGAGAGATACCTGTCATGCAGCGCGCAGCGACTTTAGCTAAAGACACACCAATACACTTGGAGACGAACGGCACAGTACGTGATGCACGAGGGTTAACCTCGATCACATAAACTTCGCCATCTTGCCAAGCCAGCTGTACGTTCATTAGACCAACAACGCCAAGCTCCAATGCCATGCGCTTCACCATATCACGCATTTTGTCCTGAACATCAGATGGCAAGCTGTATGGTGGCAATGAACAAGCGGAGTCACCGGAGTGAACACCGGCCTGTTCGATATGCTGCATCACACTACCGATAACAACGTGCTTACCGTCAGAAACCGCATCGATATCAATTTCAATAGCAGCATTCAGGAAATGATCTAGCAGAACAGGGCTGTCGTTAGATACTTTAACCGCCGTGGTCATATAGCGGTTTAGCTCTTCATCGCTGTATACGATTTCCATCGCGCGACCACCTAGAACATAAGATGGACGAACCACTAACGGATAACCAATTTTCTGAGCCAGAAGAACCGCTTCTTCTTGGCTACGGGCTGTCGCATTAGGTGGCTGAAGAAGATCAAGACGCTCAATCATTTTCTGGAAGCGTTCACGGTCTTCTGCACGGTCAATGGCATCAGGTGTTGTACCAATGATAGGTACACCAGCGGCTTCAAGTTCACGGGCCAGTTTCAGCGGCGTTTGCCCACCAAACTGCACGATCACACCTTTTGGCTGCTCTTTATCAACAATTTCCAACACATCTTCTAAGGTGATCGGTTCAAAGAACAGGCGATCAGACGTATCGTAATCGGTAGAAACGGTTTCAGGGTTACAGTTCACCATGATGGTTTCGTAACCATCTTCACGGGCAGCTAGAGCGGCATGTACGCAGCAATAGTCAAACTCAATACCTTGACCGATACGGTTAGGGCCGCCGCCGATAACCATGATTTTTTCACGGTCAGAGGGGTCAGCTTCGCACTCTTCTTCATAGGTGGAGTACATATAGGCCGTGTCAGAGGCAAACTCTGCCGCACAGGTATCAACACGCTTATAAACGGGGCGAACACCTAGCTTCTGACGCAGCTTGCGGAATTCTTTTTCAGACACATCCAGCAAGGTTGCCAAGCGCTCATCAGAGAAGCCTTTGCGCTTCAGGCGGAAGATCACATCTTTTGTCAGCTCAGACATACCCATTTTGGATACACGCTGCTCATCTTTGATAATGTCTTCAATCTGAACCAGGAACCAAGGATCAACACCGGTAACAGCGTATAGCTCATCAACGGTCATGCCTAAACGGAACGCATCACCGATATACCAAATACGGTCGGCACCTGGATTTTGCAGTTCACCCTTCAGTTTTTCTAGATGACCTTCTTCAGTCGTATCCAGAATAGGATCAAAGCCACACACGCCCACTTCAAGTCCGCGCAAAGCTTTTTGCAGAGATTCTTGCAGGGTACGGCCAATAGCCATTACTTCGCCAACAGATTTCATCTGAGTGGTCAGACGGTCATTAGCCTGTGGGAATTTCTCGAAGGTGAAACGAGGTATCTTAGTCACAACGTAATCAATAGACGGCTCGAATGAGGCAGGTGTACGACCACCCGTAATATCATTCTGCAGTTCATCAAGGGTGTAACCCACGGCCAGCTTAGCGGCGATTTTAGCAATCGGGAAACCCGTTGCCTTAGAGGCCAATGCCGAAGAACGTGAAACACGCGGGTTCATCTCGATAACAACCATACGTCCAGTATCAGGATCAACACCAAACTGTACGTTAGAACCGCCGGTCTCTACGCCAATCTCACGCAATACGGCCAAAGAGGCATCACGCATGATCTGATATTCTTTATCGGTCAATGTCTGAGCCGGAGCAACCGTGATGGAATCACCGGTATGCACGCCCATAGCATCGAAGTTTTCGATAGCACACACGATGATGCAGTTGTCGTTTTTATCACGTACAACTTCCATCTCGTACTCTTTCCAGCCGATCAGGGATTCATCAATCAGCAGCTCGCTGGTTGGTGACAGATCAAGGCCACGAGTACAGATCTCTTCAAACTCTTCTTTATTATATGCGATACCACCACCGGTTCCGCCCATGGTAAACGACGGACGAATGATGCATGGAAAGCCTAAACGAGTCTGTATATCCCAAGCTTCATCCATGTTGTGGGCGATTTCAGCGCGTGGGCATTCCAAACCGATATTTTTCATCGCTTTATCAAAGCGCTCACGGTTTTCCGCTTTATCGATGGTATCAGCATTTGCGCCGATCATCTCAACGCCAAACGCTTCCAACACACCATGCTTTTCCAGATCCAGCGCACAGTTCAGTGCGGTCTGGCCACCCATTGTTGGCAGCACGGCATCGGGACGTTCTTTTTCAATGATCTTAGCAACCGTTTGCCAAGTGATAGGCTCGATGTAGGTCGCATCAGCCATCGTAGGATCAGTCATGATGGTTGCAGGGTTTGAGTTCACCAAAATAACTCGGTAACCCTCTTCGCGCAGAGCCTTACAAGCTTGCGCGCCAGAATAGTCAAACTCACAGGCCTGACCAATGATGATAGGGCCTGCGCCCAGAATCAGAATACTTTCTATATCGGTACGTTTTGGCATGGTCACTCACACACTAAAAATCGGGTTGGTATCAGTTCAGCATCAAAAGCTTGGCTGAAGCCAAGCTAGGGTCAGATACTGTTAACCGCGCTTTTCCACATGGGCCTTAACATTGTCGATAAAACGATCGAACAACGGTGCAACATCCCGTGGGCCAGGGCTTGCTTCTGGGTGACCCTGAAAGCTAAAAGCTTTCTTGTCAGTGCGCTCAATACCCTGCAAAGAACCGTCAAATAACGATTTGTGCGTCGTACGTAGGTTGCTTGGCAAGCTGCTTTCGTCAACCGCAAAACCGTGGTTCTGACTGGTGATCATAACCGTTTGATCGTCCAAGCTCTGAACAGGGTGGTTTGCACCGTGGTGACCAAACTTCATTTTCTCTGTTTTCGCACCGCTAGCCAAAGCCAATAACTGATGGCCTAGGCAGATGCCAAATACAGGAATATCCGTTTCCAGAATCTCTTTAATGGCAGTGATCGCGTAATCACATGGCTCTGGATCACCAGGGCCGTTTGACAGGAAGATGCCGTCTGGATTCAAAGCTAGAACGTCGCTCGCTGACGTTTGCGCCGGAACAACCGTCAGCTGACAACCACGCTCAACCAGCATACGCAGAATGTTGTATTTCACACCGTAGTCGTAAGCCACGACATGGTAAGGCAGCTCACTGTCATCACGGTGAATGTAGCCTTTACCCAGCTCCCAGCTCGATTGGTTCCAGCGGTATGACTGACGGGTAGTCACTTCTTTGGCCAGATCCATGCCTTTCAAGCCTGGAAAGGCTTGAGCCGCTTTCAATGCCTGTTCTTCAGAAATATCACTACCGGCGACAATCGCGCCGCGCAGAGAGCCTTTCTCACGCAGAATACGGGTTAAACGACGCGTATCAATATCAGCAATCGCAACAATGCCATTTTCTTTCAGATAATCATCCAGTGATTTCTGGTTACGGAAGTTGCTAGCAAGAAGAGGAAGATCACGAATGATAAGCCCAGAAGCGCAAACGCTATCTGATTCCACGTCTTCACTGTTGGTTCCGGTGTTGCCGATATGGGGATAAGTGAGGGTAACAATCTGTTTGGTATACGATGGATCTGTCAGGATTTCCTGATATCCGGTCATTGAGGTGTTAAATACCACCTCTCCACTGGTGATGCCGTCATTACCAATGGCCACACCTTGAAACACACTTCCGTCTTCAAGGGCCAATATGGCTGGTCTGTTCAAGTCAACCTCCTCCCGTCACGCGATTCTGATCTGAATAAGCTCTGCACTGTTGCACTGTAAGGGTTATTACAGCAAAACCCCGGCCTACAGCTGCAAAAAAGCGAGATGAAACAAAGTTCCATCCCGCTTTTTTATTATCTGGTGTGATTTGACCCTTCGTCCGGCCAATAATCCGCCATATTTTAGGCAATTTAGCCTGCCACGTCCATGACTTCCTTTGTCTATTTTCAGGCAAAGGCTGGATACATCGCGGTTTCAGCGAGTTAACAACACACCAAGCCAAACATTACTTTAGGTTTAATACATCTTGCATATCAAACAAGCCAACATCTTTATCGGCCAACCAATGGCAAGCCCGTACAGCACCTTTGGCAAACGTCATTCGGCTGGATGCTTTATGCGTAATTTCCACGCGTTCACCTTCAGTGGCGAATAAAACCGTATGGTCACCCACCACATCACCGGCACGAATCGTCTCGAAACCGATCTCTTTTTGAGTGCGCGGGCCGATCTGGCCTTCTCGTCCGTAAACGGCACACTCTTTCAGGTCTCGCCCTAGGGCACCGGCAACCGCTTCACCCATACGCAATGCTGTACCGGAAGGTGAGTCAACCTTATAGCGATGATGGGCCTCGATAATTTCCACATCGTAGTCATCGCCCAACACACTGGCGGCCATTTCCAGCAGTTTCAAAGTGACATTTACACCAACACTCATATTGGGCGCAAACATAATAGCCACTCGGTCTGCAAAAGATTCCAGCGCCGCTTTCTCTTCGTCATTAAGGCCTGTCGTGCCAATAACGATTTTCTTGCCATGCTCAGCACAAAAAGCCAGGTTGACCAGCGTGACTTGGGGTGCAGTAAAGTCGATCAGTACATCAAAATCATCTTTAGCCGCATCCAACGAACCCACAACACAAACACCCAGCTTACCAACGCCTGCCATTTCACCGGCATCAACACCAATCAGACTGCTATCTGGCTCAACAATAGCAGCGCCTAGCGTAACGCCTTCAGCCTGTGTGATCGCTTCAATATTGGTTTTACCCATACGACCTGCGGCACCGATTACGGCTACTTTGATCATCTTGATATCCTTTTATGCTTTTCTTGATAAACGCTTAATAAAGCAGCTTACTCGGTTATTTAGAGTTGGGAATTTCAGAGCTGGAGATTTGCTGATTCATATCCAGAGCAGGCTTGGCGCAGCCCGAACTACCGACAATTTTAGCTGGCACACCAACAACGGTGGTATGAGGCGGAACATTATCCAGCACCACAGAGCCACCCCCTACTTTAGCGCCAACACCGATTTCAATGTTACCGAAAATCTTAGCACCCGCGGCAATCAAAACACCTTCCCGAATTTTGGGATGGCGATCACCGCACTCTTTACCTGTGCCGCCGAGGGTAACGTTCTGCATAATCGAAACATCATCTTCGATCACGCAGGTTTCACCAATCACAATACCCGTCGCATGATCAAACATCACACCGCGACCAATCTTGGCCGCAGGATGGATATCCACCTGAAACACTTGGCTAATACGACTTTGCAGATAGAGCGCCATAGAACGACGACCATGGCACCACATGCAATGGGCCACTCGATAGGCCTGCAGCGCCTGAAAACCCTTCAGGTACAGCAGCACCGTAGACAACTGCGTAATCGCAGGATCTCGATCTCGAACAGCTACAATATCCTGACACGTCGCGGTCATAATTTGGCAGCTACTGGAGAAAGAGCCCTCAATCAGCTCTCTTAAACTGACAGCCGGCATCACATCATCCGCCAGCTTTATTGCCAGCAAGTAAGATAACGCGCCAGAAAAGTCACTGTGACCAATAATCGTGCTATGAAAATAACTGGCGAGAAAAGGCTCACGCTCCGCTTCTAGGCGAGCTTCGTCCTGTATCTCACGCCACAAAGCCTGTGAGTCCACTTGAATAGGTGCCATCGCTCGCCCCTTTTTTAACATCCCGCTGTACGGGAAAATGACATCGGCAGAAACAAAAACAGGAAGCCGCCTAAACCATTAATGACAGAATGCCATGAATGACCAAACACTGCTTCCTGCTGGATGTTTATTCTAATGCTTAGCTCTTAAACTCTTCAAAGAACTTTTTCACCGAATCAAACCAACTATTGGTTTTTGGTGAGTGACGACCCTGAGTATCTTCCATACTATCCTTGAACTCTCGTAGCAGTTCTTTTTGACGTTCAGTAAGATTAACCGGCGTCTCCACCAAAATCTTACACATCAAATCACCCTGAACACCGCCACGTACCGGCTTCACACCCTTGCCGCGCAAGCGGAACATCTTACCTGTTTGCGCTTCTGCGGGGATTTTCAGCTTCACACGGCCATCAAGAGTTGGTACCTCAAGCTCACCACCTAAAGCCGCATCAACAAAAGAGACCGGCACTTCACAGTAAAGATCACGGCCATCACGCTCGAAAATCTCATGCTGGCGGACACTAACCTGCACATACAGATCACCCGTTGGGCCACCATTAACACCAGCTTCACCTTCGCCACTCAAGCGAATGCGATCACCTGTATCAACGCCCGGTGGAATCTTAACAGACAGTGTTTTCTGATCTTGAACGCGACCTTCGCCACGACACTTACGGCATGGATTTTTAATCAAGGTACCGCGACCATGACAGCTTGGGCAGGTCTGCTGCACAGAGAAAAAGCCCTGCTGCATACGCACCTGGCCATGACCGCCACAGGTTGTACATGTCATTGGTGGAGCGTTATCGGCAGATCCCGTACCATCACAACTGTCGCATTCAATAAGTGTTGGTACTTTGATGCTAACGGTTGTTCCGTGTACAGCTTCCTCAAGATTCAGATCAAGACGGTAACGCAGATCAGATCCACGCTGAGGGGCGTTAGGATCGTGGCGACCACCACCGCCTCCGCCGAAGATATCACCAAAAATATCACCAAACGCGTCGCCAAAGCCACCGGCTCCAGCGCCACCTCCGCCATAGCCGCCTCCAGCTTGACCATCAACGCCAGCATGACCGTACTGGTCGTAAGCCGCACGTTTTTCAGCTGTCGTCAGAACATCATAAGCTTCTGTCGCTTCACGGAATTTTTCCGCGGCTTCTTCGTCATCCGGGTTACGGTCGGGATGGTATTTCATCGCTAAGCGACGGTAAGCCTTTTTAATGGCTTTTTCATCATCGCTCTTGGAGACCCCCAGAACGTCATAATAATCACGCTTAGACATTGTTCACTAACCATAGGTTGAGAAAGAGAAATAATCTGAAAAAGTGGCGGATACAAGAACGCGGGAGAGTCTCCCGCGTTCTGTCATCCTTGGCCTAAAACGACTTATTTCTTGTCGTCTTTAACTTCTTCAAATTCAGCATCAACGACATCATCTGATTTAGCAGAACCTTGGTCTGCGGCTTGCTCGCCGTCTTGACCTTGTTGCGCTTCAGCCGCTTGCTCAGCGTATAGTTTCTGCGCTAGTTCGCCAGAGGCTTCAGTCAGAGTGTTGGTCTTAGCTTTGATATCATCTGCATCGTCGCCTTTTAGGGCTTCGTCCAGATCTTTAATCGCTGCTTCAATCTTCTCTTTCTCTTCTGCCGTTGCTTTATCACCCGCTTCTTCTAAGGTTTTCTTAGTTGCGTGCAACATAGCGTCGCCTTGGTTACGGGTTTGAACCAGTTCTTCAAACTTCTTATCAGCTTCAGCGTTAGCTTCTGCGTCACGTACCATTTGATCAACTTCATCATCGGACAAGCCAGAAGAGGCTTTAATCACGATAGACTGTTCTTTACCTGTCGCCTTGTCTTTCGCTGATACGTTCAGAATACCATTCGCATCAATATCAAACGTTACTTCAACCTGCGGTACACCACGTGGCGCAGGTGGAATATCAGCCAGATCGAAACGACCCAGCGATTTATTCTGTGTTGCTTGCTTACGCTCACCCTGTACTACGTGGATGGTTACAGCCGTCTGGTTGTCATCTGCGGTTGAGAACACTTGAGATTTCTTAGTAGGAATCGTGGTGTTCTTATCGATAACAGGAGTAGCAACGCCACCCATGGTTTCGATACCCAGCGTTAGAGGTGTTACATCTAGCAGCAGTACGTCTTTAACTTCACCGGACAGTACACCACCTTGAATGGAAGCACCAATAGCAACAGCTTCATCTGGGTTAACATCTTTACGCGGCTCTTTACCAAAGAATTCAGCAACTTTCGCCTGAACCTGTGGCATACGAGTTTGACCACCAACCAAAATCACATCATCAATTTCAGAGATAGACAGGCCTGCATCTTTCAGCGCGATTTCACAAGGCGCTAGAGAACGCTGAACTAAGTCACCAACAAGGGACTCCAGTTTCGCACGGGTCAGCTTAACGTTTAAGTGCTTAGGACCTGACGCATCAGCCGTAATATACGGTAGATTCACATCACTTTGCTGACTGGTAGAGAGTTCGATCTTCGCTTTCTCACCCGCTTCCTTCAAACGCTGAAGCGCTAGAGGGTCGTTATGCAGGTCAATACCAGAGTCTTTCTTAAACTCATCCGCTAGATAGTTAATAACGGCCAAGTCAAAATCTTCACCACCCAGGAAAGTATCACCGTTAGTCGCCAGCACTTCAAACTGGTGCTCGCCATCAACTTCTGCGATTTCGATGATAGAGATATCAAAGGTACCACCACCCAAGTCATATACCGCTACAGTACGATCGCCACGGGCTTTATCCATACCATAAGCTAGAGCAGCAGCCGTTGGCTCGTTAATGATACGCTTAACATCTAGACCTGCGATTTTACCTGCATCTTTAGTTGCTTGACGCTGGGAATCGTTAAAGTAAGCAGGAACAGTAATAACCGCTTCTGTTACTTCTTCACCCAGATAGTCTTCTGCAGTTTTCTTCATCTTTTTCAGAATCTCTGCAGAGATCTGTGGTGGTGCTTTTTTGTCGCCTTTTACTTCAACCCATGCGTCACCGTTATCGGCTTTAACAATGGAGTAAGGCACCATTTTAATGTCTTTCTGTACAACGTCATCTTCAAAACGACGACCAATCAGACGCTTAACCGCAAACAATGTGTTGTTCGGGTTGGTCACAGATTGGCGCTTAGCAGATTGGCCTACCAAAATCTCATTGTCATCAGTAAATGCGACAATTGACGGGGTGGTACGATCGCCTTCAGCGTTTTCAATTACCCGTGCTTTTTCGCCATCCATTACAGCAACACAAGAGTTGGTTGTACCTAAGTCGATACCGATAATGCGGCCCATAATATTCTCCGGTCTTTCAATCTAATTCTGTAGAGTTTGCGGCATAAGCTTTGCTTTTCGCCGCTTTTCTTTGCATTTAACTGCTATATGCGGCCTTTACGTTTTCTTTCAAGGCCTGCATTTTAATTTTTTTCGATTTCTAAACCCTATTTAAGGTGCTTTAGAAACCATCACCATGGCAGGGCGCACAAGGCGACCATTCAACAGATAGCCTTTCTGCATCACCGCAATAACGGAGTTTGGCTCAACGTCAGGGTTTGGCACCATCGACATGGCTTCATGGTACTGAGGATCAAACGGTTTACCCTGTGGGTTAATCGCCTCAACCTTGAATTTTTCTAAGGTGCCGACAAACATGCTCAATGTCATTTCAACACCTTCTTTAACCGCAGTATCAACATCATGCTGATCAAAAGCGTCTAACGCGCGTTCTAGGCTATCGATCACCGGAAGCAGTTCTTTCGTGAACTTTTCCAGTGCAAATTTATGAGCTTTTTCAACATCTTGCTCTGCGCGACGGCGAGCATTTTGAGCATCAGCATGGGCACGCAACACTTGTTCTTTCGTCTGCGCAAGCTGCTCTTCAAGAGCGGCTATTTCATTGCTGGCATCAACGGTCGCGGTATCATCAGCGGTCGTCATATCGTCAACTACGTTACCGTCAATCGTATCGCCTTCAGCGGTCTGCTGAGCTTGATCCAGCTCTTCCTGTGCGGTCTTTTTCTGCTCTTCAGTTGTCATTGCGTCTGTATCTCTCGCTTCAGATCTGTTATCACCAATTGCAAAGTTATATTGGGTTAGCCCTATTTTTTTCAACCCTATTGGCTGCTTTATTCAACTTTATCGCCCTGAATGATTAAAATTATTGTGAAATACCCAGATCTATCGATAACAACCTCTATTGTGCGACGACAAGATCAACATCGTTTGCGGCAACCCATAACAATACTGTATAAATAGCCATGTTTGATTTTCACCCGATATTTCAATGGTGCTGACCGGCGCGAGGATGCATAGATGCTGACGTATTTGGCCATAAATAATTTAGCCATTGTGGAACACCTAGAACTGGATTTACCTGAAGGCATGACCGTCATCACCGGCGAAACCGGTGCGGGAAAATCCATCTTATTAGATGCTCTCGGCTTAGCCTTAGGGGATAGAGCTGATGCAGATAGCGTGCGTCATACCGCCAGCAAAGCAGAAATTCATGCTCATTTTGATATTACCGCACTACCTCAAGCCCTCTCTTGGCTTGAAGATCAAGAGCTAACGGATGAAGAACACGCCTGCGAATGCGTCCTGCGCCGCGTTATTCACGCCAATGGTCGCTCTAAAGCTTGGATCAACGGCCAGCCCTGCTCAGCACAGCTGTTAAAGCAGTTGGGCGGTTATCTGATTGATATTCACGGCCAGCACGAGCACCAGTCTCTTTTAAGAAAAGAGACCCACTTGGTTCTACTTGATGAATTTGGCCACTTATCTACGGATATAAAACAGCAGCGCCAGCTCTTTAAATCATGGCAGCAGGTACGAAAACAGCTGGAAAAACTCAAAACCGAGGACAGCGAACAGCAAGCTCGTTTAGAGCTACTGCGCTACCAGGTTGAAGAACTGGAACAATTAGGGCTTGAGGAGCACGAACTACAACAACTAGAACAAGAGCAACAGGATCTAGCCAATGCCGAAACCCTGATTTCTGAAGGCCAAGCCACCCTTGATCTGTGCGATGGCGACAACGACGGTGCACGCCAAACGCTTAATCACGCGTGCCAACGACTGAGCCAGATTCCTTACCAAGATACGCAATTAACCAATATTGGACAGATGCTCAGCGATGCATTGATTCAAGTGGAAGAAGCTTCCCGGGAGCTTAGCTTCTTTATTGATCGCTGCGAGATCGACCCAGAACGCCTTCAATTCGTCGAAGACCGCCTATCCTCTATCTACCAGCTTGCACGCAAACATCACATTACACCGGAAGAACTCTATGCCCACAGTCTCGCCCTACGGGAAGAGTTAGACAATATTGAAAGTGGGCCGCAAAATATCGACCAGCTCGCCGAAAAACTACAAGAGCTAACCGATCAATACCGCGAAAGCGCAGCCGTATTGAATAAAAAGCGCCACAGCTTTGCTCAACAACTTAACCAGAACGTTAACGAGCAACTGGCACAACTCGGCATGAGTAACGCACGATTTGAAATCTCGATTAAAAGCACGGATCAATTCCAGCCCACCGGCACCGATGATATTGAGTTTTTAATCAGCACCAACCCCGGCCAACCAGCCAAACCTATGATCAAGATTGCCTCCGGTGGCGAACTATCTCGTATTAGTTTGGCCATTCAGGTAATCACCGCTCAAACCTCGGCTATTCCAACGCTGGTTTTTGATGAAGTTGATGTCGGCATTAGCGGAGGAACAGCGGAGATAGTTGGCCAACTCCTGCATAACTTAGCGAAAAAAGGCCAGATCTTGTCCGTAACACACTTGCCACAGGTAGCTGCACAGGGCGACCAACACCTACACATTAGCAAGCACAGTACGGAAGATAACACTCGCTCACAGATGAACTGGCTTGCGGATCAAGAGCGCACCACAGAACTGGCACGCATGCTTGGTGGTGTCGATCTAACGGAACAAACCCTTGCCCATGCAGCAGAGATGCTCAGTATCAGCCGCAAAAAAACAAAGACCTAACCCTACTTCAAGCCTTAAAGCACCGTTATATCAATAGCCGAAGCATTAACGATCAACTCGAAAAATCTTATCTGCATTCGGCTTACTTCCCCAAGGTAAACCTGAGTTTTGCCAACCATTTTTAATACGTAGTCCTTTTTGAGCACCATCTTTAACCGCGCTTCCTTGAAACCCGTTAACAACATAGCGAGCATTTTCAAACCCATTGTTTCTTAGGAACTCTGCACTAGGCAAACCTCGCGCACTGCCCGAGCGGCACATTGTTATGATGGTTGCGCTTTTATCCATGCCCCGATCTTGCAAAGCCTGCTCAACCTGAGCAATAAAATCTGGGTTACGGTAAAGACGGAAGCTATTTTTCTCAGCATTCCACTGACTTCGGTCGACAATTAGAAAAGGAATATTTAGATCAACTTCATCCGTAAACCCCACAAACATAATTTCAACGGGGTCTCTCACATCAATAAAAAGCACCGGAGATGTCGCCTGCTGCTTAAGCTTATACGTCTGGTTTGGACTAATACCGATACCATCCGAGCGACCTCCACTATCGGCAAAGACAAGACTAGAAAGAGAAATGGACAACACACAAGCGATCGAAAGCATCGCCGAAAACAGCTGTTTTTTCATTATGGATTACTACCTATACAAGACTGCCGATACAACAAAATGGCGATTCGATTAACCTGCAAAGCATCTGCAAGTGGCTGCTGTAAAGGCAAATATAATAAAGTATTTTCTAATATATTTAAATCCAAACAAATAACTAAATAACTATCAGTATCGAGACATAACACATCGTTATCGGCAGACTTATTACCATTTGCGACAACGATCAAAAAGAAGGGAAATAAAGAGACGATAGAAAAAGACAGTAAAGAAAGGCAATCACTAAAAAGGGGGGGGGTAATAACACCCCAATAGCTGGCAAACCAGCCTTGGGGCTCGATAATAAGCGAGAAACAGAGCATTATAAAAAATGTCAGCTTCAGCCGCTTCCTACATACGTAAAACCTAGCTTCTCTTACGTACGTACAAGACTAGAGCGTGGTCGACCATTTCATAACCATGTTCTGCCACAATCTCATGCTGACGACGTTCAATTTCAGCATCAAAAAACTCAATGACATCCCCTGTATCAACACAGACGATATGATCATGGTGCTCTTCTTTCGCAAGCTCAAATACAGCATGTCCGCCGTCAAAATTATGTCGAACGACCAATCCTGCTGACTCGAACTGAGTTAAAACACGGTATACGGTCGCTAAACCGACATCCTCCCCCGCATCTAACAACGCCTTATAGACATCTTCAGCACTCATATGATGAGCGTCTGCATTTTCCAGCAACTGAAGGATTTTAATACGCGGTAGTGTTACTTTTAGACCTGCTTTTTTCAGTTCTTGGTTTTCATCTGCCATGTTTTTCCGGTCTCGCTTAGCAGTCGATGCTTATTTCCGGTATTATTCCAGAATTGCACAACAAGGTGAAAGATATTCTCAAATGCAAAGACTCATCATTTTAGTCATCTTTTCGTCGTTCGTCACACTTTCTGGCTGTATTTTTCCCGGCGCTTATAAAAGGGATCTTCAGCAAGGTCACGTCATGACGGATGAGATGATCAATCAGTTACAACCCGGCCTTACCCGTGAACAAGTTATTTACGTGATGGGGATGCCGTTGACGCCTTCCAGCCTTGATCAAAACCGCTGGGATTACATCTATTGGTCAAAAGATCCAAGAGATAACGTAACACAACAAACGGTATCCCTCTATTTTGATGGCAACGATCTAAAGCAGATCAAGAAAAAACCGTAAACCTAATCAGCCACTTTAACATTTAATGCCCGCCCACAGCCCTGGCGGGCATGTTAAGACGCTTGCTGTTTAGCCGCGCGGTTAGCGCGAGCCTTTTTAGGGTCTGCAATTAAGGGGCGATAAATCTCAACCCGATCATTGTCTCGCAATACTTGCTCTGCTGGTTTTTTCGCCAACTTACTAAACACCCCTAACGGGGCTGAGGCTAGATCAATTTCAGGATAATGCTTATCCAGTCCAGAGCGTTCTGCCGCTTGCAGTACCGTCGATCCTTCCGGCAGGTGCAGTTCCACAACCCGCTGCTCATTGGGCAGTGCATACACAACCTCTACCCGAATTAACTTATTGTCCATAAACACTATCCGCCCGCTGACAAAATGCATCCACTAACGTATTCGCCGCCTGATTAAACACGCCACCTAATGCCATGCCGAGCACTCTACTGGCAAACTCAAACTCCATCGTCAGAGATACTTTACAAGCCTCTTCAGACAAGACATCAAAATGCCAATCACCAACCAGCTTTTTAAAAGGGCCATTCACTAACTGTAAATGTATATGGTGTGGGGCTTCTAAAGTATTTCGGGTTGTAAAACTATGCTTAATGCCAGCCTTAGCAATCTCTAACTTACCCACCATATGCGTCTCTGACGATTCAACCAGAGTGGCATCACTGCACCAAGGCAGAAATTCAGGATAGGATTCACAATCGTTAACCAAGTCATACATCTCACGGGCAGAGTGCATAACTAGCGCGCTACGGGTCACCGTTGTCATTTATGACGCTCTCTTACTCAATCACAACAGGCTAAAAAATGCCTCAGTATCACTACCAAGCACCAATAACCTGCGATAAACACAGTGGTTTCAACCTTAACCACCCACTTAAAAGCAAGATTGTAGCATGATTTTGATTTTTAACGGTTTAGCCTAATAGCCCTTTGCCTCTCTTCGTCTTATAATGCTCAACATGGCTAAGAAACAGAAAGCAAAATCAAACAGCCCAACAATCGCTTTAAATAAGCGTGCCCGACACGAATTCCATATTGATGAGAAGTTCGAGGCGGGATTATCGCTTGCAGGTTGGGAAGTAAAAAGCATCCGTGAAGGCAAAGTCCAAATTACCGAGGGCTACGTTGTCATGCACAACGAAGAAGTGTGGCTGATGGGAACACACATCACACCTTTAATTAGTGCATCAACTCATATTCTTGCGGAACCAACCCGTAACCGGAAACTCTTACTGCATAAGAAAGAGATCGCAAAAATCTTTGCCTCCGTACAACAAAAAGGTCACACCTGTGTACCTTTGGCGATGTACTGGAAAAATAACAAAGTAAAATGCGAGATAGCTCTAGCAACCGGTAAGCAGCTTCATGACAAGCGAGCAACAGATAAAGACCGCGATTGGGGTCGTCAGAAACAACGAATTGTGCGAGAACACGCCGGATAAGTTAAGCGGCTCGTATAATTAGGCAAACTAAGGGCAACTCTGTTAGAATGCCTAACTTCTTTGGGGGCGACATGGCTTCGACGCCGGCTACAAACCCTGAGGTGCATGTCGAGAGGGTAACGTATCTCGTAAATCCAGCGTTACAACTTTATAGTCGCAAACGACGAAAACTACGCTCTAGCTGCTTAATGCAGCTCCCTCAGACGGAAGTTGCCTGTAACTTCTAGACGAGGTATGAGCCCGCGAAACAGGCTCGCAGCAAAGTCCGTCTCAGACCGCGCTGCTAAAACTTTAAGAGACTCGCGCTAAGCAATCCTGTTCGTTGGAGTGCTACGCGTTAAATCAAATAACGAAACTAAGCATGTAGATCCGATGGCAGAGGGCTGGCGGACGGGGGTTCAATTCCCCCCGCCTCCACCAACAAAGTATTGATTTATAAGGGTTTTTTAAGTCAATACGGGAAAGGGTGAACGGTAGGAGCACACAGCTCTTACGGTTCGCCCTTTTTTTGTGCCAGTGGGTTGAGCCTGACCGCCTCTTGCAGATGATCTGGTGTCAGGTGCGCATACCGCATGGTCATCTTGATATCACTGTGCCCGAGCACCTTCTGCAGGGTAAGAATATTCCCCCCGTTAATCATAAAGTGACTGGCGAACGTATGCCGGAGAACGTGGGACGCTTGCCCCTTGGGGAGTTCGATTGTTGTTCTGTTCAGTGATCGCCTGAAACTGCTGATCGACCCTGAGAAAATCCGGTTGCCGGCAGTCAGGGTGCTATGGTCTAGCAACTCTCGGTAAAGGCTTTCACTGATTGGCACTGCACGATTCCGGCCGCTTTTGGTATCCGTGAAGATCACCCGATTATGCCGCACCCGTTGCACCGTCAGCCCCTCCGCTTCTCCCCATCTGCAGCCGGTACTCAGGCACACTTTACTGATTAGAGTAACGTGAGGATTATCAGCCTTGCGGGTTTCCGTCAGAAGCTCGGTTATCTGGTCATCGGTCAGAAAGGCCAGCTCATGCTCTACGATTTTCAGCCGGTCAACACTGGTTAACGGATTGGGAAAGGTGATCTCCTCCGTCTTGGCCAGTGCGGACAGTACCGCAGACAGGTAGCCTAGTTCATTATTGAGCGTCTTGGGGGTGATCCCTTCTTGGGATCGGGTTGATCGGTAGCGAATGAAGTCAGCGGCGGTCAGTTTGGAGCCAGCGGGATTGCCCAGCCGTTCAATCGTGGCCTTCAACTTGTTATAGGTTCGCTTTGAATCCCGCAAGTACTGCCCGTGGTTCTGGTACCAGAGTTCAGACAGTTCAGACAGTCGCCGGTTGTCCTGTGGTTTTTCTAGCCAAGGCTTTGCACCGGAATCCGTCTCATACTGGGCGATGGTGTACCGCTGGAAGCGCTCGCACTCCCCTTTTGTCGGAAACACCCGCTTATACCGTCTGCTGCCACGACCCGCGACTTTAAAGTCTACCTGCCAACCATTTTTTACAGGTTTTATCGCCACTGCTAACCCCTTGTTTGAACAGACAAAACATATTAAACCGCCTTAAAACACCTTAAAACCACTGCAAACAAATTGAAAATTGTTTGCGCGCAAATGTATAAAAACCTATCATTTAATGCATCTGCGCACTAAATTCTCAGGTGCTTAAAAAATGAAAAATCCAAGGGACACACAATCAGCACCGATTCAGACTCGTGAAATCGGTGATTTTGATTTGGAGCGTATGAAAAAAGCCATCAGTGGCGAAAAAATTAAAATCCCGCAGGGTCTGACCCGTGAACAGAAGAAGCAGTTCATTCTGAGTCACGCCTAACCTTGCTGGTCGTTGCAGAAACACTTCTCAGCGCATAAGGAGAAAACCCCATGAATGCACAGACCAATGTCATTGATCTGAACAGCCGCCGAATGGCTCGCAACGAAGAGCACGCAGAAGCCGTGTTCGTCAGCCTGCTGGACAAAGCGATTGATGAAAACTCAGATCTGGTGCAACCCATTACCGCTTCTGAAATGAACAGCATGCAGTCTCTGTACGACGACATTCTGAAAATTGAAGAAGAAGCCAAAGCCGAGGAGCTGCAGGAAGGTTAATGGAAACCACAGAAGCCAACGGATGGACGCTGCACACCTTTTACCTGATGAAAGAGATCCTTCAGGATCTGCAGGCCAAAGTTGAAAAGCTAAAGCAGCGAGTCGTTGCCCAGAACCTCTCTAAGCAGGAATTTCTCAGTCACCCCGATGTCGTTCTTTTTCGCCAGGTGCTCGAAAATATTCGGCATCATGTGCCGAGTAATCCTGCCCATAAAGACTTTGCACTGGGTAACACACTGGGCAAAGAAAACAGAAGTTTTCGACGGGTGAAAAAGCACCTGAAGCCCCGTTACCGGATCTTCTTCCGGTATCAATCCTCGGCTCCTAAATCGATCATCTATATCTGGATGAACGATGAGAACACCATCAGGAAAGAAGGCGACAAAAACGATGTTTACGCCACCTTCCTGAAAATGATCAAAAGCGGCACAGTCCCCAGAGACTTTAAAGAACTGCTCAGCCAGTCAAAACCCGCAGCAAGATAAAGCCACCCAGGGGTGGCTTTTTTTATGGGGCGGAAGTCATAGCGCTAAAAATGGCAGGTGCCGCCTGAATAAGCGCAACGACAAGGCCAATGCCTGCAATAGTAATGGTTGTTCTATATCGAGCGTCACTCTTAATCTCTTTGTTCTGCTCTTTGAGCATGCCCTCAATATCGAGCTTGGTTTGCAGCTTCTGGTTTTCCAGTTGCATCGGAATATGGTCAACTTTCGCAGTCAGGGCAACGATGCCTTTGCTCATTTCAGCAATATTCGCGTCCATACGATCCATGCGCGCATCCATCTTATCGAAGCGTTTTTCAAAACGTTCTTCGAATTTATCGCCAAAGTCTCTAAGTTGGTCATGGGTGACATAGCCAGGTGATGCCATGCTACTGTCCTCTTTATAGGGTGAATTTATTAACGTGCTGAAATCGAAAGACTCATCCTGTGTTGGATGGCCGCCAATTCTGCTTTTACTCACCATTATTCTGATTCCTTTCCTAGCAGTTTGTCGATGTTTTTAGTCACCATGTTTTTGCTGAACAGCGCACGATGCCCGCAATTCAGGCAGTCAAGGGCAAAATGTTCAGTGAAAGGCTGAGTCGTGACACCCCGCTCTTTTAGGATCTGCTGATCCATTGGGTGTAACTGTTGAACGCCTGATGTACTGACTTGATACCTTTGACAAAAGTGACCGATAAGATCTTGCACTTCGGGTACAGCCAGCTCTTCAGACTGACAGATCGGGCAGCGTTGAATGCCTTTTAAGCCTAGGTATTCCGCGAAAAGTTCAATTGTGATCGACTGCTTGGGGTCAGTGATAAAGGTAAACTCACCACCAGATGCTGTGTGTTTTTCCATCCCCTGCCACTCGTTATAAAGCCTATTCAGCTCTGCTGTATCCATGCCTAACCCCTTGGTATTAAAGATATTTCCTACAAACATTTAATCTCGATTAACTGGGTTCCCTGCCGATATGAGAGAACCAGGTAAATAGCACTTTTGCCGCTAAGACCCAGTTTTGAGTTGAGCGGCTTGCAGCTTAATTTCGGGTGAAATCTGCCCACCCTCCGGGCTTACATGCCCCGTCATCAGCCAAAGCGTGTACTTCTCAAACTCTGGATGATTTGTGATTTTCAGCAGTGTTTCCACTGAAACCTGCTTGCTCCTCCCTGATTCAAACCCCTTGATTGTGTCCAATGAGAGGCCGACCAATTCACCAAAGGTGGCTTGTGTGTAGCCCTCGGCCTTTCTCATTTCTTGAATTTTCTTCCCTACGGAAGTCGACAAAGTGTCACTGAGCACACTATTCTCCCCTCAAGTGTTCTGCAAAACACTTAAAACACGTTAAAACCACGTAAAACACACCTAACCCTTGAGTATATGGATATGACACACACAGCACCAGAGCGTCAGGAAGCCGATCAGTTGTTAGAGACGATGAACCCAGAGCACCCAATGAACCGCTATTACCACAAGTACATGCGTGTGGCCTTGGGTGATGGAACGTCCATCGAAACAGAAGCCCCGTATTGCACACCCGAGGCATGGGCAGAGCGCACACACATCCCGCTTAAGACGGTTAAAGAGGCCTTGATGAATGGCTTTATTGTCCGTCACCAGTTCAGTCCACGGGGTCGCCTGTTCGTTAACGTACTGGCCGAAACCCGCAAAATTCTTGAAGCAAAACCTTATTAATCCGCATAAACAGGGAGGTTTCCCAATGCCTTTAGGACAACAAGCCGCTGTAGCGGTTCGCCAGCCGCCGGTGGAGTTTCAGCAGATGCAGCAAGACCTTTGCGTAAAATCGGTACTTGAAAGCGTGGCAACACTGCAGCGTAAGGCGTGGACGGATAATCGTCGGGGCATGATCCAAGAGATAGCGCGGTTAGAGCGTTTAGTGATGGGCCTGCCCGTTGCTGATCGCCCTGCGGCGCGTTCAGAGTCAGAGATTCGTGAGCGTATCGAGTACCTAGAAACTGAGAAGCGCACGTACATTTTTCCGCTTGATTACGATATGTCTAAAGATGTTATTTGCGAGCGCTACCAGACAGAGCGTGAAACGCTCTATTGGTCGTTGGGTGAAACTGCACCGGCCTACACTTCATATTGTTTTTTTGGCCTTCTGCGCAAAGCAGCAGGGGTTGCGGTATGAGAACTAAGGCGGAGATTCAGGCGCGTATTGAGCGGCTTAACGCAGATCTAAAAACCGGCGCGTATTTGTTGTGGGCTTCAACTTATCGCGTGTGCGGTGAGCTGGCGATTCTGCAGGAAGATGCAGGGCCTTTGCCAAAAGATCAGGCAGAGGCTCAAATGCAGCAGCGCACACTAAGCCCGTCTGATGATCTGAACGAGGTTTATGCGTGGCTGCGAGGCGATCTCGTTTATTTGACTGATGCGGAATCGGCAGATAGAGATATCTGTGATGACTGCGGGTATCGGGTTGCAGATTATTATATTCCTGTTGAGCTGGGTGATGAGCTGCGCCTGTGCCGCCATTGCAATGAGCACGGGGGTGCGGTGTGAGAACTAAGGCAGAGATTCAAGCTCGTATTGCTCGTTTTGAAAGTCTGGGCGCGTCATTGGGTCGTCATGAGTTGCTTGAAATCGCTCGAAATAACGAAGCGGTCAGGGCATTGGGATTCGTTATGGGTTCAGGTTTGTCTATGTCCGAGCTGGATAAGTTCGCTGGTGATTTTGAGTGCTTGCCTGAGATTGAAGCTCGTGTGTGGGGCGATCAAATCCGCTGGTGTTTGGGTGGTATTGGGATTGATGAAGGGATTGGTCTGATAGCAGCAGGGCGTTGATCAATGACAGCCACGGCTTTTCTTAATGATCCGGCCTACGGGCCGGTAGACATTTGTCGGAGAATCAGGAATAAGCGTTTTGCGGTTATTCCTGAGTTTCTGCATTCGCATGTGGCAAAAATGTATGCTCGGGCGTGTAAGCGTTCAGATTATCGAGAAGCTAATTTAGAGTTGTATTACACCGCGTCTGCTGCAGTTGATCAGTTGAAGTGCGGTGATTTTAATCTGCAAAATGATGATGATGCTGTTAAGGCGTGGGCGGATGTGCAAGCCGAGCGAATCACAAAAGCGATGAATAAGACCGCTGATATTATGGCGGTTTCTCGCGTGTGTGTTGAGCTATGCGCCTTTTACGGTTTTGATTTGCCTGTCGATATAGATCACCCAAAAGCAACGATTGATGATCGGGTTAGTATGGTACTTCGGCTTTCTGACGCGCGGTTTTGGCGTAGGAATATGCGCAAGAGACAGATTAGGTCTATAGATCAGCTCGCGCGTAATCTGCGGGCCGTGCATGAGTATCAGCAGCCATATATTAGTAATGGTGCGTTCAAGTTGCGTAGACAGCAAAAGCGCCGCAACCGCCTGCTGTTAGAGCAGTTGGAGGCCACAAATCAAGACGGGTACACAGCGTTGATTGCTGAGCTGGCAGACAAATCGGTTAGTAAACCGGAGATCCGTCGTGCAGAGCTAATGGTGCGCCTTCGCGGCTTTGAAGAAGTTGCTGATAAGCTGGGGCATGTCGGTGTGTTCTATACCATTACTTGCCCGTCAAAATATCACCCTACGTCAAAGGGCTGGAAAAACCGCAAGTACAACGGCTCAACGCCACGACAAGCACAAGACTATCTGAACGGGGTTTGGTCGGGTATCCGCAAGCGTTTGAAAGAAGCTGGTGTTCAGGTTTACGGCTTTCGCGTTGCTGAACCACATTCAGACGGTACGCCGCACTCCCATATGCTGTTTTTTATGCGTGAAGAACACCGTCTACAGGTGAATAAGATTATGCGGGATCACGCAATGAAAGAAGACGGGCAGGAGCAGGGCGCAGAAAAATACCGCTTTGATGTTGAGCTGATTGATAAATCAAAGGGTGGGGCCACGGCTTATATCTCCAAATACATTTCTAAAAATATTGATGGTCATGGTGTCGGTTACGACAACTACGGACACGATGCAAAGCAGTCTGCTGCAAGGATATGCGAGTGGGCGGGGGCGTGGGGTATTCGTCAGTTTCAGCAGATTGGTGGGCCGTCTGTGACAGTTTGGCGCGAACTGCGTAGGGTGAAAAAAGAACATCTTGACGACTGGGAGCAGCGCACAGGCCAGAAAATGCCGGACGTGATAACAAAGGCTCGTGAAGTGGCGGACTGGGCGGACTGGGCGGCATACGTGATGATTATGGGGGGGCCTATGTTGCCATCGGCTGAGCGACCTATAAAAACGTGGATGACAACCGCCCCACAAGTGGCTCGTATTGATGGTAAAACAGAATCTATCAACCCGTTTCGTTATGGCGCTTTCGGTGATCTGGTTCATGTGGTTAAAGGTGTTATCTCCCATGGTTCTGCGTTGCTTACTCGCCGTTATATTTGGGAAGTGAAGTCAAAGTACGAATCTAAGGGGGTTGAATTTAGCGACGCGCAGCGTTCGCCTTGGAGTTCTGTCAATAACTGTCCTGATACCAACTTCAGCCCGTCAGAACGCGAAGTCATCAGGCTGCGCGCACTTCAAGAGGTCTCTGCGCTGGATCAGGAAATGATCACCGAGGGCAATTTCTGCCCCATTCCACCACCGTCACCTTCGTGGGTTGCCCGTGTTCGTCATGCTGTAGCAGATCGCAGGGCTAGAAATGAGGCTTTGCCGGAGGGTGATTCTGTTGATAGATCGGTGGAACGTCTTTGGGCCGGTTGGGATACCGGAGAATTGGAGGATTTAGGAGAGCTTTGGTATGTCTGAGTTTGTTATTTTTAGCGTGGTGGGTACTGCAGTTGGGTTGGTAATTGGTTTGTCTTTTTTGGATTTGTTCAGAGTGGGGGGAAGTGGGGGCGATATGGTTAGCGGATTTGATTTTTGGTTGGGTAATTTTTTTCAGTATAAGCGCAGAGCTAAGGGATTAAGGCAGGCTGAGGTTGCAAGGCGTTTGGGTGTGTCAGGGGCGCAGCTAAGCAGATTTGAGAATGGGGAATCGCGTATGTCGGCTTTTCAGCTGTTCAAGCTGGCTGAGGTGTTGGACGTTGAGATTTCAGAAATTGAGATTAAGGGTTTATAGATGGGGGTTGGTATGGGTAAGAAGTCAGTTTATGAGCTGTATGAGGAAATTAACAGCTGTTATCAGGAGTTGAAGGAATGGGCTGAGCAGCCGGTTAACGCTGAACAGATCGAATTTGTTGAGCGTGAACAGATGCATGAGGCGCTAGAGCTCTATCCGGCAAAAATCATGGGCTTGGGTGGCGCGTTGGTGGAAATGGAGCAGAGGGTTAAACAGTGGAAGCAGCAAAACACATCATCAGCGAAGCACTGAGCGTTTTTACTCAGTTCGGGTTTTTTATTCTGAGCGTTTTTGCCGGGCTAAAAATTCAGGGGCATGAACTGGCCTTGGTTCTTGGTTTGGCAGTGGCCGCTTTAATTATTGCGTATAACGACTATAAGGAGAAGAAACACCGTGAACAATCAACAGATGACGCAAGCAGTGGAACGTATGGCAGTGCTGAAGGAGAAAGTGAAAGTCACGCCGACGCTATTAGTAAAACCGTTGATTTCTGAGCTAGCAGAACTGCAGCTACGGGTAACAACTGAATTAGTGAAACGGGAGATTGAGCGCAATGGCTGAAACGGTAAGTGAAATCGTCTGTGAATGTGGCCGTCGGGCTTACATTCAAAAGACCAGCAGAAAGGGCGATTATCTGCAAAAACGTTGTGGTACCAGTCGCAATGATGGATGCGGTTTAAACCAGCAAACAGGGGATTGGGTTCAATCATATTGGCGTAAAAATATGGTTCCCGTGGGGTCGCTGGTTGCTGGGGTGGATTATCAAGCGCATCCCCGTGACCTTGAAGCAGAGCAGCAAGCGCAGGTGTCAGATCCAGAAAAAAAAGAACAGGTTACAGACCCAGAACCTGAGCAGAACCGCGAACTTGTGGAAGAGGGCAGCGGTTCAGGTCTGGGTCTGGGGTCTGTGGTTGTAGGTTTGTTTGTCGTTGGTTTGAGCGTTTTGGGTATCCGTTCAACGGTTAATTGGGGGTAAAAAATGTCCGGTAATAATGAAGATCTGCTAGAGCATGAAGGTTTAGAGGGTCAAACAGACCAAGAGTTCACCCTAGGTCTGGGGTCTGTGGTTGTAGTTTTGTTTGTCGTTGGTTTGAGCGTTTTGGGTATCCGTTCAACGGTTAATTGGTGGTAAAAAATGTCCGGTAATAATGAGGATCTGCTAGAGCATGAAGATTTAGAGGGTCAAACAGACCAAGAGTTCACTTTGGACGATATGATGGGGGAATTGGATCAGCCGACCCCTGAGCAAATCAGCGCACAAAGTAAGGCCGAGAAAGAGCAGTCAGAGCTAAAAGAGCAACAGGCGCAGGTTTTTGCAGATCAGATTAATGGCACTTTTTGGTGGGTTATGGGGACTGGCCCCATGTTCCCGAATGCTGTTGAGCTAATTGATGACGATAAAAAACAGGCTGGGGTTGAGGCTCTGTTGCCGCTGGCCAGAAAAACAGGCGGTCAAATGCCTCCTTGGTTGGTGCAAATGTTAGAGAAATACGACTGGGCCATTGCTGCCGGTATGTATTTTGTACCTACGGTTCGTGAGTTGGCAGTTTTAGAGCGTAAAGCTATTGAAGCTGCCGCTGCTGCTAATGATGATTCGGTTGATGAGGGGGGTACCGGAACCGATGGCGATTAACGAAGACACCAGTCTATCAAATCGTCATACCTGCGTTACCGCCGCCACGGGTGGCGGTAAATCTCAGTGTATGTACGATATTATTCCCGCAAATGGGGTACGGGCGGTTTTTTGGGATGTGGACAAAGACCATGACTGTCTGAGGTTTACCGATAAGAGGAGATTTTTGAAGGCGCTGAACAGCGCCAATAAAAGTGGCAAACCGTTCAGGGTCGGGTGGAGTGGTGACGATGATCAGGAGACATTTCTCTGGTGGTGTTCTGCTGTTTGGGCTGTATTGGATGGTCGAAAAGACACGTACGTTGTAGTTGAAGAGGCCGCTGACTTGGAGTTGGGCGCGGGTAAAGCACCGCTGCAGTTTGGTCGGATCATACGACGTGGCCGAAAATACGGAGCTATTCTGGTGACTTGCACACAGCGTTGCCAAGAGATTCCGAAGCAGCTTTTAACCCAAAGCGCGATTGTGTTTGTAGGCCTGCAGGCACAGCACGACGCTAAATATCTAGCAAAAATGTTCCCCATAGACCCAGAGACACTACCACGGACGGAGCCATTGCAATTTTACCGGATCGAAAAAGGGGGGGGTTCCAAGGTCAAAGTGACCTACAAGCACCGCAACAAATCAGGCCAGCGTGGCCGCAGAACCCGCAAAAAAGTGGCCTGAAAACCACTAAATTTGACCTATAGGTTTAAATCTAACCTATAGGTCGCCCCCTCTTTACAGCCAACCTTGACCACCACTTACGCTTTCTCCTGTCTGCTTAATCAATCGCAACGGGTAAAAATAATGGGTGAAGATTTAAAACAAACGGTCAAAAACAACATTGACGTGAAATTAGTCGTTACAGGTGTTGTGACTATGGCCGCCTTCGGTGTGTGTATTTATGCACTGAAAAAACTGGGTGCTGGAAAAGCTGCTGCAGTTCTGAAAGGGGGCAAATAATATGTCTCGTACGATTACTGATCAAATGCAAACACCGGACGGTGCTCTGGCATCTGGTAGCACGCTACAGCTGACAATGCCGAACGGCGTTGTATATGAGTCGCTGTTGTTGGATACAAATATTCCATATGCTCAATTGAAAAAAATCAGCGTGTTAAACGGCTCTGATGATTTTCGCGTTACATCGGGCACTGAAATTGTAGATGTGTTTGAAAAACATCGTGGCCGCAATTTGACCTCGTTTATTCCAGTTCGTTTTTCTGATCCTGATGCGATGACTATCGAAGGCCAGGATGCAACGGCGCTGGTGTGTGAGCACGGCGAGAGCTGGCTCCTGAAATTAGAGATCGGCACGTTGTCAGATACCCCGCCCGAAGGTGGCTACTATCTGCGCGTTTGGTCTGAAACCAGTCCGATTTCACGCGCAATGCCGAACGGTCAGGGCGGAATTCAGATGGTACGCCGTGGCCGTGTGATGGAGCGACGACTTGACCGTAAGGTTTTGACTGCGGGTGTCGATGGTGAAAACACGTTCGACAAACTGATCAAAGGCCCCGGTATCAATATTCGGACAATCTACATGAAAGGCCCCGGCGCTATTGATCAAGTGACGTTTGAAGGCAAACGCGATGGTCAGATCGTCCACCGATGGAAGCTCACTAGCGCGCTGAACTCGTATTTGCAAAAGGTTCGTGGGCAAAAATTGGGTATCTCTGACGTGTCCGGTTATTTCATTATTGACCCAATCGCAACCGGATTTTCACTCGCTGATATGGATTCGACGCTATACGACGAGCTGATTCTAAAAATCGACTCTGCAGCGTCTGGTTCTATTGAGATCATCACCGATTACGTCAAAAAGATGGTGTAGGTCATGAGTTTCTTTGACTCAATTGGGGATGCGCTGGGGGGTGTGTCAGAAAAATGGTTGGAGCATGGTCTCGAGCAGATCAGTCCGCCGCAGCATAATCCGACACCTGAGGCTACAGCATCTGTTAGTGATCAGATCGCGGTTCCCACGGCTGCTGTTGAGCAGCCGCAGGGGACTGCGCAGACGCAAGGGGCTGCGCAGGCGCAACCGCAGCAATACATGGTGCCAGCGCTAATTGGCGGCGGGTTTATCTTGCTTGTTCTAATCGCTGCAGTAGGGGGTCGTAAATGATTAATACGGGTGGAGGTGGATTTAGCGGAAGTAGCGGGGTTGGTGGTGGCGATAGTGCTAGTTTCGGTGGTATCAGCTTTGGCGCCATCCCTCCAATGCCTACAGGATTTAATCAGGCATCTGGGCCTTGGGGGGTTAGCGTGGGTAATGTGCTTTCTGCTGTAGCTGTTGTGGGCGTTGTTTATCTGATTTTTCGGGGGCGATAGTTAATGGCTTTTGACAGTAAAAAAACCACAAACAACTATGACCAGAGTGCGGCAGCGCAGGTTTCGGGGGCGAATAATAATAGTATTAATGCCGGTGCTGATTCGCGGATCTATATGACCGATGGCGGTGCAACAGCTAATGCTGTTGCTCTGGCTGCAAAGGCTAACAGCAATAATACGGCTCTTGCTGCTCAGGCGAATAATAACGCCGTGGCACTGGCTGCGAAAACGCAGGACGCTGCTTTAAATCTGGCCGGTGGCTATGCTGGTTTTGTCGAGCGAGCAGGAAAATACGCAATCGATACAGCGGCAGCGTCAGCTACTCGAGCTGCCGAGTTATCAGCAGCAGCGGCGGCTAGTGCGGCGGCACAATCTCAGGCGTCAACAAAATATGCATTTGATAAATCGTTAGGTTTTTTGGAGTCAAGTGCAGAGCGTGCAAGTGCTGATGTGCGCGCGGCTAATGAGGCGGCGCTGCAGTCGAGCTATCGAGCAATTAACAGCGTAGAAGGTGCGAGTAACAAAGCACTTGAAACCGTGTCCGGATCAGCTGCTCAGTCGGTTTCATCAGCTCAAAAAACATTCAGCGAAACATCTAAGGCGCTGCAGTCAACGCTGACCAACGTGCTCACGTCCGGCCAGTCTGAGATGCAGTCAGCAAACAGCAAAACCGCCTTGATATTCGGTGGGTTGGCGGTTGGTGCTGTTGTACTGGTAGCGGTGGTGATGCGATGAAAATTAATATTTTTAGCAGTCATAAAACCCCGGTTCCTGCCTCCGGTGAGTATATTTTTATTCGCAATGCCACAGGTGATGTTGATGTTACGTTCCGGCTCCCGGGTCGTGAACAGACGGTAACAATGGGTCAGGGCGAAACGCTGCATATCGCGTTCGAGTCGTTGGAGTTCCAGGCGCGCGGCGCAGATCAGGAAATTGACGTGCGCATGGGATTTGGTCGTTATACGCCCCCTATGTCTGCAATTACATCTAGCATTATTGAGCAGATTCAGCGGCCTGTTGACGTGACGGGGTCGAGCGTTGCGGTTAGCAGTACAGTAGACGTTACCGGCTCTGCTGTCGAAGTTAGCGGCACAGTAGACGTTACCGGCTCTGCTGTCGAAGTTAGTGGCACAGTAGACGTTACCAGCTCAGTCGTCAGTATCGACAACTTGCCAGCGGTGCAAACTGTCTCTGATCGTGATCAGCAGATTGTTTTTGCGGATCACACTATTACAGCAGGCAGCTACGTTGATATTGCAGCGCGTCCAGGTCGTCAGGTTATCGGTATCCAGGTCACTGGCACCGATAAAACAACGTGTCGAATCAGCAACCCCTCAGCCGCCACGGCTGCGGGTGTACGGCTGATTGGGGGCGGGGATTTTGTGGGTTGGCTAGAGCTTCAGACAGCCGCAGCGGTGCGGGTGTGGTCGCCAGATCATGATGTTGATCTATCAGTAATGGAGGCATTCGCATGATGCAAGTAATCAACACCGCCGAATCGGGCGGATTCCATAAGAAAACCGTTTTCACGTCATCTGGTGTGTTCGCGCCGGATAAAAAAACCAAAACTATTTTTGTTGAGGTTGTTGGTGCCGGTGGCGGTGGTGCGCTGCGGGTGGGTGGGGCAGGAAGTGCGCCCAGTGGCGGGGCGGGTGGTCAATGCTTATCGAAATGGATGTCGGTATTAGAACTGCAGAATAGATCAGTGCTGATCGGGGCAGGTGGCTCGTCTCGTGCTGCGTCGTCTTCGGTGCTTTTTTATGGTTTGGATGGCGGGGATTCGTCATTTAACGGTCTGATTGCGCGTGGCGGTACGGGCGGGTCATCAGATTTTAAATTGATGCCAGTTCAGCGAATTCACGGTCAACCTGAGCGTATTAAGAGTTGGTCTTTTGGGGGCAGCAGCTGGGTGTTTCCGCTGCTGATGCCAGGTGCAGGCGGAGTTTATGGCTCACTGCAAGATGTCTTCACAACTAGAGGGCTGGAGTCGGGGATTAATGGTCTCAGTGTTGCTGCAGGAGGTGGCGCAGCGGCTCGGGGTAGTACGTCGTCAACACTCTATGTTGTCGCTGGCAGCGGCTCCGGCATTGCAGGGGCAGGCGGCTATGGTGTTTCGGCTTCCGCAGCTGCCATTACAGCAGGGGATGGAGAGTTTCCAGGTGGAGGCGGGGGCGCTGCATATCAGTTGAGTACCTCGGGATATATGGCGACGTCAGGCCGTGGCGCTAACGGCTGCGTGACGATTTGGGAGTTCAAATAGTGAATTTTGTCATCGTAAAAAGCGGGGTTGTAATCAATCGCGTGATCTCAGAAACGTCTCTTTTTGAAAACTGGATTCCTTCAGACACAGCGCAGATCGGCTGGTTGTACGACTCAGAAACCGGTGATTTCACACCGCCACCAGAACCTGAACCAGAACCATGAAACCGCTAACGCTGTTTTTAACGGCAGCTGCACTAATTACAGGATACAAAATCATGACGCATCAGAGCGTATTTAGCAGCGCGCGGGGCCTGCGTAATAAAAACCCCTTCAACATCAAAAAAACAGGGATCAACTGGCAGGGTGAAACCGACGGAGGTGATGCCACGTTTGAAACGTTTTCATCCCATGAAATGGGCATCCGTGCCGGTGCGCGTCTGCTGCTCAACTACGAGCAAAAACACGGACTGAACACCGTCAGTCAGATCATTAGCCGCTTTGCACCGGGCACAGAAAACAACACCGGGGCATATATCGAGCATGTCTCTGATCAGCTGAACGTTCATCCGGACGAGCCATTCAGCGTCCGTGGTCGCTTGGTCGATCTGACAAAAGCCATCATCCGCCACGAAAACGGCATTAACCCATTCAGTGATCAGTTTATCGCTGATTCCGTGGCGCTGGCGTAATGCAATGGCACTGTTTACTAACAAGCAGTTTGCCGCCTTGGCCGTGGTTGCTGCTGCTGGTGTCTGGTGGATGTATCGCCGTGCAGATCAGGTAGTCACCGCAACGGGTGAGGCGGTGTCAGATTCGGTCTGGTGGTACGGTCATCAGATCGAGCTGGCCGGTGATGCTGTGGAAAGTATCGGCATGGACGCATTTGATAAAAAACACCGGCACGTCAATAAATTAATGACCGATGCCCAGTATATGCGATGGAAGAACGCGGTTTTGATGGGGCAGATACAGGAGCCGGATTATTGAAAAATGCAGCAGTGGGGGCGGCTTTAGGCGCTGCAGTGGGTGTGCTTGTTATGAGTCTGATGATTCGTAAGTTGAGCGCAAGTGCTAGCAGTGGTGGGGTTTTTGGATCATCGAGTAGCGGAACGATTTGGATGTGACCGGTGAGCACTCAAACAAGTAATAATCTGAATAGCATCATGTTGGCCGTGTTACTGGGCGTCATGGGCTGGAACACCGTCACACTGCAGGGTATTACAACCGTACTGCCGGTGATGGATTATAGAATTGAGCAATTGGAGAATAAAACTTGAAAAATGTTGACTGGAAAAAATGGGGTTTGCGTGGTGTGTTTATTGGTCTGTTAGGCGCGGTAGGCGTTGAAAATGCAGAGCTGGCATACACAATCGCAGATGCGTTATCAAGTACTATCTAAGTAAATCTCAGGCACAAAAAAGCCGCCCTGAACTGGGCGGCTTTTTGTTTGGGTGATTTGGGTGAACAAAGGGAGAACGCAAAGCAGATTAGAACCAAGTACAACATATCAGAGCTGGCTTTAACTTATTGATAATGCTAAAAAAGCCCATATTTACTGGGGTGTTACGAGGGTTCAATTCCCCCCGCCTCCACCAAACATCGAAGGCCCAGCTGGAAACAGCTGGGCCTTTTTTGTTTTTGTACCTTTATATCAACCTTTCCTGTGATAGCCTTAATCTTATAAGTATTCGAAATATACGACCTTAAATTGAGGGGTAATTTTTTAATTTGGCTTCTGCATTGGCCTTGATTGTTTCAACAGCTCTTTGTAGCTGACGGGTACATCACCCCTATTCAGCAACTTGCCAAGCACTGTGTACATATCCGTTTTGCTCCCTGCTTTCCTCTGGGTTCTCTCGCTATTCATCCAGATATAAATAATCGACCTAGGTGCAGCAGACTGAAAACGGAAAAAAAGGCGGCAATGAATCACTACTATTTTGACTCCCTTCACACTGTCGGCAAGTCCTAACAATCCTTAAGTATAACTCCTCCGGCCACCCATTTTCATACCCTCACCTCTTACCATTTACGGTAGTTTTGTGGGGGTTTATGGCGTTTTTCCTCTCTAAACAAGAAGTTACCGTGGCTATAAAAAGTCTGATTCTGGTTGGACAGTGGGCTTCCGCATTAGTGGCCGATCTCACTATTCCCTAGGGATACCTCTAGAAAATTATCGCCTTGGCTCACTGGCTGGCCAACCATCTCGTCGTAAGCGCTTTTATGGCGTAAGACGGTGCGTTCAACGGGTAGTTCAGCAAATAACGTCTGCAAGCCAAGTTTATGATGACTGCGTAATAATTTACCATCATCACTTTCGACATAGTGTTCTTGCCCATCCACCAACACAGAGACCTGATAAAGAGAACTCTCTAGAGAGTGGATAATAACCTTATCAATTTTCGAGAGTTTACGGAGTTGCTTCAAGTTAGTTGTCATGGCGACGTATCCTAATAGCTGCTTTGATACTTTTACGCAGGCTATAATCAATTGGAGCGCCGCCATCTTTTAGATGGTTTCAATCGAGGTTTAAGCTTGAGGCCCATCAACCTTTGGCAAGGTGACACGGAAATGACTACCAACACCTAACTCGGAGGAAACAAGCTCAATCTCGCCCCCCATCACATGACAAAGTTCACTCACAATACTTAACCCCAGCCCTGTGCCACCGTAACTACGATTTACAAACTCTGTTGCTTGGCGGAAGGCTTCAAAGATCCACTCATGGGCTTCTTTAGGGATGCCTTCACCATCATCTTTTACATCAAAGATCATGCTTGTTTCGTTTTCTGAAACCTCAAGCAGGACAGTGCCTTGTGACGTGAACTTAATAGCGTTTCCGACTAGGTTGTTTAGCACTTGTCGTAGGCGAGTATCATCAATATAGAGATGAGTTTCTGGTGCGATCTGATTCAGCTGCAGTTTAAGGTTCAGCCCTTTTTTTACTGCGCTGCCTTTATGGCTATTGATAAAGCCTTCAAGCCATTGTCCGATGCTTATCTCATGGGGTGTTAGTGTTAGTTGCCCTGCATCCATTTTCGCAAGGTCTAAAATATCATCAACCAGATGGAGTAGATGTCGACCGCTACCGTGAATAATATCGGCGTACTCTTTGGTTTCAGGGTCCTTCTCATCAAGCTGCAGTATCTCTGCAAAACCCATAATGCCGTTTAGTGGCGTGCGTAACTCATGGGACATTCGTGCCAAAAAGTCACTCTTCATTTGGCTGGCCTGTTCTGCAGCCTGTCGAGCTTGATCGGATAATTCAAAGGATGCTTGAACGCTGTCTGCCATGCCGTTTAAAGCGTTACTAAGCTGTCCTAGCTCGTCCTTGCGCTCTAAGGTAAAACGAAAACCGTAATCACCTTGTTCAATTTTACCTAGACCAGCACTAAAAAGGCGCACCATGCCTGTAATCGAAGAAGCCATCCAAACCGCAATAATCACCACCAAAACGATCATAATAATGGTCGATAGTGTAATTTTAACCGCAACATCTTGCGTAATATCACGGATCAATGCACTGAGTTCTTTCTGTCGTTGACTCAGGTGGCCGGTGAATTCATCTAGCTTAACTTCCATCCGCGCGGCGGTTTCTTTAGCAGGAAGCTGAAAATCATCAATATTAGCGCCAATGGTGACAAAGCCAAATCCCCTTGGGGTGTTGCCATAAAGGCCGGTGTAATAGGGAATGGTTGCAGCCGTGGTGAGCTTCCAAACCCCTGTCCAATGGATCAAAAAGGAGCCGGACCCGCCGGTTTTGGTAAGATCATTCCAGCCTTTACACTGAGGGGCGAAGTTCAAATAATGGCAATCCAAGCCCAGATAACCCTGCTTAATCAATTCTTTGGCGGGCTTTTTATCGCGGGTTTGATGATCAAACGCAGGCACTTTTTCTAAATAATCCCATAGAGGCTGACCGCTAGCTTGCCAACCGTTATAGAGACTGCTTTCCAACCAAGGGGTTGCCCTAACACCGGTTTCAGAATTAAAACCAACAATAGAGTGGTGGCGCGGGTGCGCTATATTGCGATCTTTATAGTCCCATATAAAAGCGTAGTTACCGCTACTCGCATCGGCAATAACATCATATCGTTTATCGGTTGGCTTGAGATTATCGGTAAACGCTAGAATATGATCATGATTAAGGGCTAACGTGATGTAGCCTATTTTCTTGCCGTTACGAACAACTGGGGTTGCCCAACGAATAATGCCTTGGAATTTTTTACCAACTGGGTTTTCTCGGCCTGCGTAGGCTTCATTTTCCGGTGTAAATTCGATATTGCGTTTAGCTGCTGCACCTGGAGTTGCCATTCCAAGAATCCGAGATGGTACATAGGGGCCGATCACTTCGGAGACATAAATATCACCCGCCTTTAGTTTTTTAAGATCCTCAAAATAGGTTTCTGCTTTACTGTAAGTATTCTCTCGCTTAGAAACATCTTTTAGGCCACTAGGCAGTACGTTAGAGCTTTGTACTTTTAGCTGCTCTTTACCATCTAGGCCTACAAAAGTAATCTCATGGAATAGTGGGATCAGCTTTTTAGCTTGGACAAATTCTGGTGGGCGGTAGTGGAAATCTTGCTGGTTTTCAATATTACTTGATTGAACATTATGCTCAATCGTAGCGGCTGGCTTTACCGGTAGCCATTGACTACCATCATCGGATAACTGCCAATCACCAGTATCAACGATCCTACTTTTTCGCTGCTGAATAAAGCTTCTGAGACTTGCTTCTGTGATAGGTAAGGAAGCCGCCAGCAATACATCCTGATCTCTCTGATAGAGAAAGTCTGCAACCTTACGCGCAGTATCTGTCGTCAGCCGCTCTAACTCCTCTCTAGCACGATCGTTAAGCGCCTTTTCAGCGCCAACACTAAAGGTATCCCCCATATCCTTAACGGTTAAGCGAACCTCTTCGTTCAGTTGCCGAGTTTCGTTATTAAGGCGCTCACCAAGATAAATAACCCCTTGCCATGCTAATAGTGCTAACAAAACCAAAGGAATTACTTTAATTAGTAAAAAGAGGGCTACAAGCTTGGCTCGAATCCCTATCTGCACTGGCATTCCACTCATCCAGCTTGCTCCAAAATTGTTATTTTTATAATCTTAACCCAGATCAGGGTAAAACCTACGGTTAAGTCGATATTATGTTACTGAGCTTAATGAGACAAAGTCACTCTTACCTACTTTCCTTAGAATCTATTCCATCTTTAGAATCTATACCAACAACCTTTCAGCATTCTTTCCAAAACATCAATCTTTTGATTAAAAAAACAAAAAAATAGCCTCGACTAAGCGAGGCTATTCTTGAACTTCTGATACAGAGCATCAACCTTAAGCTGCCAATTTATTCCAGCAATAAATAAACTTGCATTAACACAGGCAAGATACCCATAACCAAGCCACCAGCAGCCATTAGCAAAGTTGCACCAACACCAATTGTTTCATAATCGTGAGATTCAGCCATTTTGGTCACTCCTACTCTAGCTTAATTAATATCGATTATATCGACGTCTTACATCTACTTAAGCTATTGCAACAGCAGTGCCAAAATCTAAAAGCTGTAAACAATCAAACTCTTACCCATTGATTTTAAAGGGAATTTAAACAACCGCCTTTAATCTATCTTAGCCTAAAAGCAGCTAAAAACACTGGATATCAAACAATCAATGACAGAAATGACGGACACAACCTGTGATACCGCCATTTTTTGCATAACAACAATTGCATAACAACAATTACCTAACAATCACTATTTACAACGACCTAGCAATCACTGCTTACAAAACGTTAGGCCGCACAAATTGCTTCGCCATGATCATGGACTTCAATCAGGCTGCGGTGCAGGCTTTGTACCGCAAGATCATAGTCATCGTCGGAAACAATAAACTGAATATCAACCTGGCGCATTGATTGCTGTAAAGCCAACACGCTGATATTAGCCGCAGCTAGGGCGTTAACCGTTTTAGCAAGGATGCCGGGGACCTGCATATCACTACCAATAGCGGAGACAATCGAAACTTTCTGCAGTCTCATTTCGCAATTAGGAAACAGCTCTTGAATCGCATTCTGCATACGTTTGATATTTTTCAAATTAGAAACAAGGTAATGCGTTAAGGTGTTCGCATTATTGTGCTTTGAGATAAGCGGCACTTTAAAGCGCTCGATAATACCCAGCAGATCACGGCCATAGCGACTCATACTTCCCATCATATCTTGATCGAAAAATTCCAGAGCGTAGACATTCTGTCGTCCGGCAATAATTTCTACCGAAGGCTTCTCACTCACATATTCAACCGTAATCAAAGTACCGGCATGATCCGGTTCAAAGGTGTTCATAACACGCAATGGCAGGCATTTCTGGCGCAAACCTTTTGCGGCCTTCGGGTGGATAGCTTCCATTCCTAAGTTAGCCAGTTGGTCCGCAACATCATAGTTGGTTCGACCAATAGGCACGGCATTACCAATACCCACAAGCCGTGGGTCTGCGCTGCTCAGGTGATACTCTTTATGGATGATCGCTTCACGGGCATCAGTTAATACCGCAATACGGCTGAAAACCATCTCGCTATAACCCCGATTAAAGCTTTTCATCAGCCCTTCGGTGCAGTGGGCATAACCTGTTGCAATAGGTAGGCAAGTCGCTAAATCAATATCTTTAAAAGCGTTCTCTATACGAGCATCTAGCAATAGGTGTTTTTCTGCATTCCATCCGGTTAAATCGACAAAGACCGTATTAATGCCATCACGCTTTAGCAGTTCTGCCATATTCCAAGCGCTGTGAGCTTCACCAAGGCTGGCCAACATTTCGCGCACGGTAATTAGATGGTCGTTTAAAGCAAAATGTCCGTGCTCACAAACCCGCTCTAAATCATTGAGGGTTTGCTCTGTTTCATCCAAGCGTTCACCGATAAAGGCATTTGCTCGCTGGCATAGCGGCGTGTCTTCAAAAAGTTCTTCATTAATGGCGAATAACTTAGCCCGTAGCTGAGCTATTTTTTGCCGCCAGACGCTGCCATCCTCTGCACCTGCAAAGGAGGAATAAACGCCTGTTTTGTCAGATTTTTTATGCTCTAGGAGGAGGTCGGTTACACCACCGTACGCAGATACCACAAAAATTCTCTGATACCCTTCTTTCTGGGCTTGTTTATGAAAAATGATGTTATCTCGTACTGCGGCGTAATCGCTCATCGACGTACCGCCGATTTTTTCTACCGTATGACTCTTCATTGTTTAGGTTCAGCTTCTGGGCCTAACGGCCAATTCAAAAGCAGCTGCCTCCTGTGATGTATACGTGATGTAGGCGCTGGCCTACTCGAATTGAAAAAGATTATACCTCTAAATATATTATTTGTTAAATCATACTATTGGAGAGCACCAAAAAGTCGCATTAACGCCTACAACCGCAAAGAGCAACAGGATCTCACAAAAAAACACGATCCGATTTTGATATTGACCTTATTAAATTATATAGTTCTCTAATCATATTGAGTGATTCTAATGAGATAAATGGAGAATAAATGAACAACCAATGGATCAGTTTTTGTCTCGCGGGAGAAAAATACGCCCATCCAGTTGAGTCCATCAAAGAGGTACTTAATTTCCAAGAACCATCGCCGGTTCCTGGTGCACCCTATGATGTAGAAGGAATTCTGAATATTCGAGGGGAGGTTCTAACCGTGATTTCAGCTCGCAAGCTGATGAATCTACCGCAAGCTCCCAGTGCAGAAGATGCAAAAATCATCTCCATTGAAACTGATGACGGTCTTTGCGGTATCGTCGTTGATAACGTTGAAGCAATTGTAGGCTTTGATCAAGACACAATAGAATCTCCACCAAATTACGAATCAACTCAGATTATTATGGGAACCGTTCACCGTGAAGGGCAGCTATTTATTGTGGCGGATTTTCAACCCCATTGCGAACACGTTGCACGCCAGATGTAAGTTTTCCCCTCACCGAGGCCGTAGAGAAGACGGGTAAAGTCGATAGCAATAATGCACCGCCATAACCGAAGAACGCAGTAGCATAAAGCAGGCGAACGCAAACCATAGGCCTTGATTAGCCCACTGGGACGTCAACTGTTCGACCACCAAAAACGCTGTAAATGAGACAAGCATTCCATTACGCATCACATCGCTGCGCATCAAACCGATATAAACACCATCAAGCAAGTAGCTTCCTGCCGCCAACAATGGAACTCCTATCGCCCAAGGCAGATACGTTAGCGCAAGATTCTGTACCTCAGGAATATCAGTCATAACCCCGACAAGCTCACGTCCCCAAAGGCCATACAGCCCGCTAATGGTAATCACCGTAAAACCGCTTAACGCAGCCCCAGAAACGACGATACGGTGCCTTAGAAGCCGATCCTTCATACCTTCTGCTTGCCCCACCAGAGCCTCAACAGCATGGGCATAACCGTCTAAAGCGTAAGAAGCCATCATGATAAACTGCATTAATATCGCATTAGCCGCTAACGTATCACTACCAAATGCCGCACCTTGGGCAGTAAAATACGCCATAGAGCCGAGCAGCAACCAAGTACGCACCATTAGCTGACGATTTACTCTGAACAACACGCGAAAGTCATCCAGCCCACCTAAACTCCAGTCCGTTACCGGCAAGAGAGTGATCAACCGCCGATAAGCAAGCAGCAAGCCTGCCACCAAAACACTGTAATCCGCAATAACCGATGCCAGCGCAACCCCCTCAACATGCCAGCCTAAAAGCACGACAAAACACAGGTCGAGCATAATATTGATACCATTACCCAGCAGCAGCATTTTAAGGGCAAAGCGGCTGTCTTTTTGTGCTAAAAACCAGCCCATCAACACATAGTTGACCAACACTGCAGGGGCAGACCATATTCTAATATTCGCATAGTTTTTTGCCTGCGTGACCACCGCGACATCATCCGCCAATAGAGCCAAGCCCTCTGAAACCAACCACCCTTGAAAGATCAGTAAGCCCGCAGCAATCCCTAGCGCCATAACCAGCCCCTGCCGTAATAACAGCACCACTCGTTGATAGTCGTTAGCACCGGCAGCCTGAGATACCGCTCCCGTTGTCCCCATTCGCAAGAAACCAAACCCCCAAAACAGGAAGCTAAACAGCGTTGCGCCCAAGGTTACGCCTGCAAGATAGACGGAATCACTAAGATGCCCCACCACCGCCGTATCCACCAGCCCCAGCAAAGGCACGCTAATATTTGAAATAATGATAGGGGCGGCCAGCGCTA
Organism: Oceanospirillum maris DSM 6286; assembly: GCF_000422865.1. Lineage (GTDB taxonomy): Bacteria > Pseudomonadota > Gammaproteobacteria > Pseudomonadales > Halomonadaceae > Oceanospirillum > Oceanospirillum maris. Next base: position 84,984 of record NZ_AUGW01000007.1, read on the forward strand.
AAATTTGCGGATACATGGAGGCAGTTTTCAAAGGGTTATCTCTCATTAGCAGAGGCGGCCATTAACATCAGGGACGGCTAAGGTCAGGCGATCAATATCAGAGAATCAATATTAAGCCGTCAGTGTTAGGCAAAAAGCAGACAAAAAAAATGCAGCACCTAAGTGCTGCACTCTTCTGAAAAATACTAAAGTTAACCGAGTGAAGCTTGGATAATATTATATTTTTCCATCAGTTCATCTTTTGATTCAACATGCTCAGGGTGGCCAGGAATACACTCAACCGGGCAAACCAGTACACACTGAGGCTCATCATAATGGCCTACACATTCTGTACACAGGTTCGGATCGATCTCATAAATCTCGTCACCTTGAGAGATTGCACCATTAGGACATTCAGGTTCACATACATCACAGTTGATGCATTCATCGGTAATCATCAAAGCCATAACGCTTACCTCGTCAAAAAGCTAACTTGCTTAATCGTTTTTAAAGTGTTCTTTCAGAGCCTGACTAACGACAGGATGCACAAACTTGCTCACGTCACCGTCCAGATAAGCAATTTCTCTCACTAGAGTAGATGAGATATAAGAGTTACGCTCTTCCGGCGTCAGGAAAATACTTTCTACATCCGGAGCCATCGCTCGATTCAAGTTAGCAAGTTGTAACTCGTACTCGAAATCGGAAACAGCACGTAGACCTCTTATAATAACGCGGGCCTGCTTCTGCTCTAGAAAATCGGTCAGTAGGCAATCAAATCCGCATATTTCAACGTTACTATGCTGAGCCAAAATTGACTCTGCTAAAGCAACACGTTGCTCCAAAGGCAACAGTGGTTTTTTGCGAGGGCTGGCAGCAATAGCCACAATCACTCGGTCAAAAATCCTACTTGCACGCTCTACCAAATCGGTATGACCATTGGTAATAGGGTCAAACGTTCCGGGATAAACTACCGTTGTCATCGCATTTTCCTGATTATGCGCGGATTTTGGAGAGGCAGAATGTTAAACAAATTGCCTCACCTGTACAAACTTCTCTCGCTATAAGGTTATAGCTAATTCTCAATATTCTAAAAGTCCAAGGATAACAGACTAGCCATTATCAAGGGCTCAATAGCCTGAAGGCTCTAAATGTCGAGATGATGACAGTCCTATTGAAACCATCAATCCCCTGCATTGCATCACAGATTTATCCTGCTGTTAATGCTATATTCGTAATATCTGTACCTGCTAACGTATTGGGTTACTGCACTCGCTAACTGATTAATAGCGCTAAAACCTACTGACCCAAAAATAAATCTACTGGCCCAAAGAAGGCGAGAGAACAAGAGAACAGCTGACTATCAAGCCTGACATTCAAGTTCGACATTTTACTGTTCAAACCTTGAGAGATGACCGTGAAAACAAAAGATAGAATCATCCATGCATCGTTAGAGCTATTTAACCAATATGGTGAACGCCCGATTACAACCAACCATATTGCAGCCCATATAAAAATATCTCCGGGCAATCTCTATTATCACTATCGCAACAAGTCCGACATTATTGCGCGTATTTTTGATCAATACGAACAATCTGTTGCAGAATTGTTTGATTTACCGAAAGAAAGAGATATTACCCTAGAAGATCGCGCCCAACTGACCGAAAAGCTGCTCGCACTAATCTGGGAGTATCGCTTTATGCACCGTGATTTAGTCGGCATGTTGGCGAACGACCCTATATTGAAAGACCGCTATCAGGCATTTGCCAATCACTCCATTGCCAATACCGAGCAGATTTATATCCGAATGCGTGATTCCGGCTTTATGCGCATTCCAGATAACCAAATAAAACCACTGGCGCTTAATGTTTGGATTCTTATCACAAGCTGGACAACGTACTTGGGCGTTGCACGGGGGATTCGTGAAGACCAATTAACCAAAGAGCAACTCAACCAAGTCGTTTACCAGATGGCCCACCTTGAGCTGCCTTATTTAACGGAAGCAACCCAAGAAGAAACCGAGCATCTATTGGCAACCTTTGGCCCTAACGGCTAACTCATCGATACTAGCTATCAATTATCAGCCCTATTAATCATCGTGGGTTTCCACAGCAATACGTTGATACAGGCGGCAGATCACTTGCCCTGCTCGCTTCTCTTTTTTAAGCTGCCAGTCCAAAGGAATATCACTAAAATCGAAATGCTTCTCTGCCTCTAAGTAAATGAGAGCTCGATCATTGATAACACCCTGAGCGTCCAAGGCCTGACACACCGGTGCCAGCAAGCCTTTACCAAACGGTGGATCAAGAAAGATAAGGTCAAAAGCATCGTGCTGTGAGGCGATCCAGCTTAGTGCGTCACCTTGAGCAACATCGGCATTTTCACACTTTAGCGTTGTTAGGTTCTCGCGTATTTGACGAATAACACCGGAATGGTTATCCAGAAAAACGGCACTTTTTGCACCACGGGACAAGGCTTCTAGCCCGAGCGCCCCACTCCCTGCGAAAAGATCCAGCACTCTGCGGCCAAATAGCTCAAAGTTGAGCCAGTTAAACAGTGTCTCCCGCATACGATCGCCGGTAGGCCTCAGGCCTTCTCCATCAGGAAAGGGCAGTTTACGTCCGCGCCATTCCCCACCGACAATACGTAACTGATTCTTACCTGAGGCCGTTTTTTTCCCTGTTACCGAGCTACTAGAAACAGAACGGCCAACAGAAGCATGGCGAGCAGCGGAGCGTCGTGATTTTGGCATAACAAACTTCCCAATAGAGCAGATCATTCAAAGACTCAGCATCACAGGAGCCATTTAGCATCGAGCAAGCCAATATCTTTTCGGTTTACATCACCAACATCTTTCCGGTTTACATCAAAAGGTTAACAAAAGATGCTTGGCAAAACGCCGTGGATTGTACCCCCCGTGAACGACAAGTGGTAGGATAGACCGTTACAAGAGGCGGGATCGCGCCCGTCATTTTTCGTTCTACAGAGACAGAAACTATCCCATGTTTGGCTTCCTTAAGCGTAAAAAGAAACAGCCGGAACAGCCGGAAGCGCCTCTTGAGCAACCTCAAGAGTCGAGTACTTTAGAAGCAACACCTTCTGAAGCAGATACCTCACAGGTGCAGGAACAGCCTGTTAATACTCAGGATGTAAGCCAGAGCATCGCTAAAGATCAGAGCATTGCGTCACCTAGCGCTCTATCAACCTCAACGCAGCCAGAAGCACAGGCTATACCTGCCGCTACGCCAGCGGTTTCTGAAGTAGAGGTTTCTAAGGTAACAGCACCCGAGTCTCCAGTGGATCAGGTGCCAGCGTCAGAGCCGGAAAAAAAAGAGAAACTTGGCTTTTTTGGCCGTATCAAACAGGGTTTAGGTCGAACCCGTGCCAACTTAAGCGAAGGTTTAGCCAGTCTGTTTTTAGGTAAAAAACAGATTGATGATGATCTGCTAGAAGATATAGAAACACAGCTTTTGGTGGCCGATATTGGCGTTGAAGCCACATCGCAGATTATTGATCGTTTAACTGATCGCGTGGCTCGCAAGCAGTTGTCTGATGCCCAGGCTCTGTATGGCGCGCTACAGGAAGAGTTGCGCGACATGCTAGAGCCTGCCAACAAACCATTGGTTCTCCCTGAGCAAAAAACACCCTTTGTGATCTTAATGGTAGGGGTCAACGGCGTTGGTAAAACAACGACTATCGGCAAACTGGCGAAGAAATATCAAATGGAAGGTAAGAGCGTCATGCTCGCCGCTGGTGATACCTTTCGTGCCGCCGCCGTTGAACAACTTCAGGTTTGGGGTGAGCGCAATAAGGTTCCCGTTATTGCTCAGCACACCGGCGCTGATAGCGCATCGGTTATCTTTGATGCTATTCAAGCTGCAAAAGCTCGTAATATTGATGTTCTTATTGCAGACACCGCTGGTCGCTTACAGAATAAAAGCAACCTGATGGAAGAGCTAAAGAAAGTCACCCGCGTTATGAAGAAGCTTGATGACTCAGCACCCCATGAAACCATGCTGGTTGTTGATGCCGGTACGGGGCAGAATGCACTGTCTCAGGCCAGCTTATTTGATGAAGCCGTAGGCATCACAGGTATCACACTAACCAAGCTAGACGGTACAGCCAAAGGCGGTATCGTATTTGCGTTAGCGCAAAAAATGCAGATACCCATCCGCTATATTGGTGTTGGCGAACAGGTTGATGACCTACGCCCTTTCGATGCCGATCAGTTTACGAAGGCCTTGTTTGATCAGACAGAGAGCTAAATTAAAAATAGCCCATCAACAAGCCTTTTCGATATAAACCGGAGGTGTTAAAGCCTCCCCAAACATTCAACGCAGGATGCTATGATCCGCTTCGATAACGTCAGTAAACGCTACGAGAACGGGTATGAAGCCCTCGGCCAGCTCAACCTTTCTATCGCTGAAGGCGAGATGTGTTTCTTAACAGGCCACTCTGGGGCCGGTAAAAGCACACTGCTTAAACTTATTATGCGGATGGAAACAGCCTCCCAAGGCCAAGTCTTTATCAAAGGCCAAAACTTATCCCGTATGAGCAACAGCCAAGTACCTTATTTGCGTCGCAACATTGGCGTTGTTTTCCAGAACCACCAACTGCTATTTGACCGATCCGTCTTCGATAATGTCGCTTTACCTTTATTGATTGAGGGCGCAGACCCCATCGATATTGGTCGTCGTGTTCGAGCTGCACTGGATAAAGTCGGCTTACTTAAAAAAGAGAAGCTTAACCCTATTACGCTATCCGGCGGTGAACAACAGCGCGTAGGTATTGCACGGGCGGTAGTCAATAAGCCGCCCTTGCTTCTGGCGGATGAGCCAACAGGTAACCTTGATCCTCAATTATCCTCAGAGATTATGCACCTCTTCGAAGAGTTCAACGAAGTGGGCGTTACCGTTGTTATCGCCAGTCACGATTTGAGCTTAATTGCACGTATGGGTCATCGTGTGATCACCTTAAGCGATGGCCACTTGGTTAATGATGGGAGCACCCTATGAGTGAAGTAGGCAAACCCCATAATCTAGGGGCATCTCCAAGAGGTGCCGTTGGTGCCACACCATCACATCCACGCCGTGGCGTAACCCCTAAAACAGCGCCAGTAACGCGCACTAGCGCACAACATAAGCCGGTTCAAAAACACAAGCCCTTGCCGCAGCACAAACCAACACAACGGCGTGCGCATTCGGAAGGAGCCAGTGAAGCAAAAGTACAGACCAATCAAAAAATAAGCAGCTGGTTACGCCACCACCGCTTGATGGCATCAGACAGTTTCAGCCGTGTTGTAAAAGCACCTTTTGCCAGTTTGATGACATGGGCCGTTTTGGCTATTGCTTTAGCGTTACCGGCAAGCCTTTATATCTTTCTAAACAACGCTCAGTTAGTCACGAGCAATTGGGATGGCACGGCTCAAATGTCGCTATTCTTAAAGCTTGAGATGAGCGAGAAGCGATCAGAACAGTTAGCCGATGATTTGCGCCAACGCAGTGATATCGCCTCGGTGCAGTATGTTTCCCGCGCTCAAGCATTGAGTGAGTTCAAGCAGTTCTCAGGCTTTGGGGAAGCACTCGATTATCTCGATGGCAACCCTCTGCCCAGCGTTCTAGTGGTACGCCCTGCTGCCGGTAAAATAAATCAGCAGGAGCAACTGTTGCAAGAGCTGCAAAGCCTACCAGAAGTGGATGAAGCTCAGCTAGATCTCGCATGGGTCAAACGCCTGTACTACATTATGGAGCTGGCTCAACGTATGGTACTTGCCTTAGCGGTACTACTCGGAATTGCCGTTTTACTGGTCGTTGGCAATACCATTCGCTTAGCAATTGAAAGCCGTCGCGATGAGATTATTATTGTTAAATTGGTTGGCGGCACAAATGCATTTGTGCGCCGTCCTTTTCTCTATACCGGTATTTGGTACGGTTTGGGTGGCGGGCTAATGGCTTGGGGCATCATCAATGTTAGCCTTATCTGGTTATCTGGCCCTGTGCGCGCCCTTGCAAGCGTCTATTCCAGTAGCTTTGAGCTTGTAGGGCTAGGAATGGCTGATTCGCTATTGCTTATTATATCCGGTACAGTACTTGGCTGGCTTGGCGCATGGGTCGCTGTAGGTCGTCATCTCGGTGAGATTGAACCTAGATAAGATTGACCTAGATAATCAAACAAAGGCAGGTGATCAATTAAATCCTCTGCCTTTACCTAGCTTAACGTATCTGGTACTTGCAAAAAATCTACGAAATTTTATATTAATCTCTTGATTGAACTCTTTAGTAGAATTGTTAGTAGAATTGAACTTTTGCTGCAACCGCAACTCACAAAGATCAGTTGTTAACTGCTTCTTCGAGGTAATATGAATACTAGCTTACAAACCGTTGACCACCTGTCCCCTGGGCAGGACCTAAACGCCTATATTCAGATTGCTAACAGCATCCCTGTTTTATCTGTTGAACGGGAGCAAAATCTTGCTCGTCGTTTATATGATGACGGTGATCTTGATGCTGCTCGTCAGTTAGTTATGTCTCATCTACGCTTTGTTGTACATATAGCAAGAAGCTACTCAGGCTACGGCTTACCACAGGCAGATCTGATTCAAGAAGGCAACGTGGGCTTAATGAAAGCCGTTAAGCGTTTTGACCCGAATGTTGGCGTTCGCCTGGTTTCCTTTGCCGTTCACTGGATTAAAGCAGAAATTCACGAATACGTACTGCGTAACTGGCGTATCGTTAAAGTGGCTACGACTAAAGCTCAGCGTAAACTCTTTTTTAATTTACGCAGCGCTAAAAAAGGCCTTGGCTGGCTAAACAATGGTGAAGTTGAAGCCATTGCACAAGACCTTGATGTAAAGCCACAAACCGTCCGTCAGATGGAAAGTCGCCTTAGTGCCCATGATGCTGCATTTGATGCTTATACCGACGATGATGACGATACCGCCTACCAAGCACCGGCGCATTATCTAGAAGACCATCGCTTTAACCCTGCCACAGAGCTAGAAAACTCTAACTGGGCTGAAGATTCTTCCTCCCGCTTACAGTTTGCTATGTCGCAGCTTGACGAGCGTAGTCAGGCTATTTTGCAACAACGCTGGCTAACCGACAGTAAAGCGACATTACATGAGCTAGCAGATGTTTATGGTGTTTCTGCTGAACGTATTCGTCAGCTTGAGAAAAATGCCATGAACAAAGTACGCAAAATGATGGAAGAGACCGCCGAACATTGATGGCGCTAAATTCCACGTTATATAAATAGCGTTATGCAAACAAAAGGCTGCCTCGGCAGCCTTTTTTATTAGAGCGTGTTAGCGAGCACTATTCACTCCAAAAAGACAGCGGGATTATTCTCTAAAGAAAGCAGAATACGAGCACCGTCCTGAGTATTTTCCATCTGCACCGTGCCACCAACATTTTTAACCCGCGCCCTAATTCCTTTCAGACCAAAGCCTTCTTCGCCCTTTAGAACCCTATCGGGATACCCTTTACCGTTATCTTGAAGCTCTATCTGAATACCGTTGCCCACCAGAGAGATATCCACCGCCAAACGATTTGCCTCCGCATGACGGATCGCATTACTGACCGCTTCACGGCACAAGGACCTTAGCGTCTTATGAAGATGGTAATCAATACGCTGGGTTGAAGTATCATAGCCTTCGATCGGCCAAATCAGATCAATACCCGCAGCATCCGTTCGCACGATACTTTCTGCCCGTAGATCTGCCAACGTATCGACCAGCAATACCGTTTCACCGGCAATGCCACGGACAATCCCCCGAATATCCGCCATGCTTTCCAGAATAATAGCCCTAAGGCGCGTTTCATCCGCATGTAAGCCGTTCAGTAATCTAGCCCCGACATCATCATGTAAATCTTGGGCGATTCTGAGTCGCTCTTCTTTTACACCCTTTTCATAGGCTTGGCGACTGGATAAAGCCCGCTCGACCAACGTGACTAACTGCTGCGCCAACTGTTGTGCCTCTCTGGAAAACAGAGATTTGCCAGAAGCCGGATACTTCAACTGCATCGCCGGAGCACCAGCAACTTCAGGCAGCAAAAGCGTCATGCCATCATCAGCGATAGTAACGTTTGTAAAAGAAGCGTTTATAAGCGCACCATTTGTAATAACGGCGTTTTGCTCCAATATTCTTTGATCCAAAGGTATCCGCTCTAAAGGCTCAAACAGGCGTTGGACTAATGCTTCCCAGTTAGCTCGGCGTTCAGCCTGACCTGGAGCTAGGGCAACCTGCATCGCTAAATCCAGCAGCTCATGAGGTTTAACATCCGGTGCTCGACGGAAGAAACGCTGCAATCCATCTCGCATTGGGAGATATAAAAGCCCTGTGATAAAAAATGATAACCCTAACGCAGGAAGCCGATCCAAGCCGATCAAAAGAATCAAAGCGGCATCCAATAGGATAAGCAGGACAGTGCCAAGTGAATAAAATAGAAAGGTAAAGGCCCATTTACCCACATCAAACAAGCGATAACGAGTGATTCCCGCAGCCAGCCCGAAATAAATCACCAGAAAGAAAACAAAGGCCACGCCTTGATCCATCGTTGCGTCGCTACCCAGTACCATCGGCAAGGCATTTAGTAGAATAAAAGCCCCAGCGCCAGCCAACACAGATAACCCTAACCATGATAACGCTGCCCGAGCAGCTGGATTATTACGGGTCGCCACAAACTGCGCCACCAAAGCAAAGACGATCACGACCATCTCCACAAGGGTGATCAAATTAACGCCCGCCCAAGCAGGTACGTAGCCGACCAGCGATAAGCCGGTCCAAATAGCAAACACCAGCGCCTGAATCAGGGTAAGCCTACGCCAGCGTTTAACCTTAAGCGGATAACATAGAAATAAGGCGATCATGGCGATGCCAAACAAGGATGCCCCGAATACATTCACACCAACCAGTGAACGAAACAAAGTAGCAGGCAGCGCTAAGTCTCGAGTGGTATAAACCGCAGCGGATACAGTGAACAGCAAGGTTGCAAGACCGCTTAAGACAAACCAACAAGACGCTTGGCTTCGATGACGTAATGCCCAAACCCAGCCGGCAATAATCACCGCTCCAACCCCAACGAGCACCTGCACCCAGAACAATAACGACAGCTCGGTGAAGTTGATGCTTAGCATCTGTAGGTGTTGGCTTTCTTGGCTATCAGCTTTCCGTAATGTTAGGTTCGGGTCGGCAAGCAGACCGGAAAGCTGCTGCTGACGCTGATAAAACCGTTGCAGCTCATCATCGCGGCTAATCTCCCCTGGCTCGGGAGTAAGGTCTAATGCCTCAAGTCGCAAGCGAGCATCTGGCGTACTAAGCAGATCGCCTTCGCCAAAGGTTTGGTTCCAGTGAGGAACATCAACGGCTAGCCCTACCGCTAAAATCACTGTCAGCACCGCAACAACCAGAATGGCCGAGAAACGAGCAGCTGGCGTAAACCACGACCCCTTTATGATCAATGTCTTTTTCTCAACCCATATAAAATTATAGCGACGATAGAAATAGTCATGATAGTGCTCGTTTTTATAATAAGCCTCGGCGTACCGCTTCTAGCGTGGCCTGCGAGCGCGTATGAATATTGAGCTTAGCGTAAAGATTACGTACATAGGTTGAAACGGTTTGCTCACTTAACCCAAGCCCTTGGGCAACTTCTCGGGTGCGCAGCCCTTTACCGATACCTTCTAAAATATCCGTTTCTCTAGGCGTTAAGAGTACCGCATCATCATTATCATTTAACGAATCAACATCTTTACGGGGTTCACGAAAGAACTGCAGCATACGCCGAGCAATAGGTGCTGAAATAGGAGGCTGGCCGTTTTTGAATCGCTGTAATTGCCCCACCAATTCTGGCTCTGGGTCACTTTTCAGCAGATAGCCTTGCGCACCAGAGGCAAGCGCGTGAAATATATTGTTATCATCATCAAAGATTGTAGTAACAACGGTAGGAACAGGGTGAGAGTCTTGCTGGATCTCTTGAATTAGAGTAATTCCAGATCCATCGGGTAGCCCAATATCGACCAATAATAACTGCCATTGTTGCTGGCGAAGCAGTTCACGGGCTTCCGTTAATGATGCTGCCCAACCACAGGTAACGCCAGGCCAAACCAATTTGACCAACTGCTGCAACCACGTCCAGCTTTCTGTTTTGTCTTCAATGATCAAAATCCTCATGCTGCTGGCCACTTCAGGTACAACAAGCACAATCGGTACAACAAGCACAATCGGTACAACAGGCACAACCGATATAACGCCTCAAGTACAACGCCAATGCGATGCTGATCATTCATATGTGACAAGATCCCAGTTTCAGGTTATTTAAGCGCTATATCCAGCATGTTTACAGCGATAGATATAATAACCCTATTGATACTGCAAGTGTGACTTCGGTATACCTCCCCCCATTAAAAATCTCATACTAAAAATCTCGTACCAGAAATACAGGGCTTAACGCTTGGACGTTAAAACCAAACATTAAGCCCTTGCCCCTGCCTTACTCTAACGGCAACGTAGGGGGGTTCTACTCTTGATGTTTATTTTCGAACTTATTTCCACTCGTAAACAGCTTCGTAAGATAAACTTATGCCCGCATTAACCGTCGCATTAATGGTGCCTTTATTGCCACTGAAGCTACAGGAATTGATCTGTAACGAACCGGCTGAACTCATATAGCTTTCATAGTCGCCTGCACAGAACTCTGACTGATTAGCTGGTTTTGGCATATTCTCAATCGTTGTTACTGTGCTTGTTCCCATAACCTTTACCGTCAGGTGCAGCGTATAATCCCCACTTGAAATAACATCGCCTGGATTGATGGGAGTAACGGGGCTATCAGGCGTAACCGGAGCACTGGTATCAGGCTCTTCAGGAGTACTGGTATCTGTTTCAGCCGCTGTCTCAGTGGGCAGGGTGATACTAATTGAAGTGAACGGGTTATTACCTTCCTGATACTGTGTCAGAAAGTTATTAAACGTAGTGCCGCCTAAAGATTCCTGGAATGCATCTAACCATCGATCATAAAGACTCTTACCATCGGCTTTAAAGCTCGTACTGAAAATATCAAAACCAGGGTTATCACCGCTAGCACTGCTGGATAGCTGATTTTTTAGGTCACTCACGGCACTTTCCATAGCCGCATCAAGGCTAGTAAAGTCGTAGTCGCTACCAACACCGGCAAACCATGTCGCAGGATTCATACTTGCGGCGCGGCCTACCGCTAGCGTTGTCAGCGGCGTAATGTTGGCAACACCGCTACTGGCGCTATAGCTGAATAATGTCCCCATGCTACTTCCACTCACTTCTAATGCGCAAGGAAGTGCCGCTTTATTATCATCCAGCATTGTCTGACTGACAGAGTAATTTCCGTCCGCATCAGTCAGAGTACTAAAATCACCACCGGTACACCGAAGATTAACAACCGAATTTGCAACAGGTGCACCCTCTGCAGCGGTTCCTTTGATAACAGCGTCACTATCATCACTACCACTGCTACCACAAGCAACCAAGGCCGAGCAGCCAAGCACCATCAAGGTGTACTTTAGGGATTCTTGTTTACATTTAAACATGACGTTATCTTCCTTTTTATCTTTCGGCTGGATATAAAAAATGCATTGCGGACATTTAATTTATTAAGTCATAGCAATTTATTAATTTTATAAGCCGCAGTGGCTTAGCAGGTATCCCAAAACAGGGAGGGTGAGAAAAGAAACTTCAACGATCTTTTATCTTTCAAACTTAAGCCTTAGCCGTATTTACAAGATGTCTCATATTTGCCTATATAATTAGATTGGGCTAATATTCCGAAAATCTAAAATTAGGCCAAAAAACAAAAAGGCTTAGCAGGAGAACGTTTCATGTCCAAACATTATCTCGATACATGGCTGCTAACAGCAGCCTGTTTACTTGGGGCTATCTCCCTACCCGCCTATGCTTTAGAGTCGGTAACGCTTGAACCCAAGGCGGTTAGCCAATCGATTAGCCTTGACGGCGTTGTAGAGGCTGTACGCGAAAGCACTGTCGCCGCACAAACCGGTGGTACGGTTACAGCCATTTATTATGATGTGGATGACAAGGTAAGACCCGGCTCTGTTATTGTTGAAATCAGCGATACAGAACAACAGGCTCGCCTTGAACAATCCCAAGCCAGCGTTCGCGCAGCATTGGCCAATCTGCGCGATACTGAACAGAGCTTTGCTCGCATTGATGAAATTTACCGCAAAGAACTGGCCTCTAAAGCTCAATACGACCAAGCAAAGAACCAGCGTGATGGCGCCAAAGCTACCTATAGTCGAGCCCAAAGTGCTTTAAAAGAAGCTCAAAAACAGATGTCCTACACCAAGGTTATCGCTCCTTATGGTGGCATTGTTATTCAGCGCTTTGTTGAAATAGGCGAAGTGGTCGCCCCCGGCTCACCTTTAATGGCCGGTATCGATCTGGAGCAGATGCGCGTTAATATCAATCTGCCACAGCGCTACGCGAGCACTGTCCGTCAGCATCAACTGGCAGAAATAGCCCTTCCAGACGGTAAGATTGTTCCTGCTAGAAAGCTGACAATTTTTCCCTATGCCGATGCCCAAACTCATAATTTTAAAGTACGCCTTCATTTACCAGAGCGCCAAGCAGGGTTATACCCCGGCATGATGGTCAAGGTGTCTTTGCCCATCAAAACAGGCCAAGCATTGTTGATCCCTGCATCAGCCTTAGTTGTTCGTAGTGAGCTACGGGCGGTATATGTTTTAGATCAAGAAGACCAGCCACGACTGCGCCAAATACGCACGGGCTATGAGAAAAATGGTGATATTGAGGTACTTTCAGGCCTTGAGATAGGTGATCGCATCGCGATCAACCCTAATGAAGCACTGAAACAGATCAATGCGGCAAGGACTGAACACGATGCATGATAATCAGACTTCCGAACCGGCAAAGCTGGGTATCTCAGGCCGAATAGCCCGAGCCTTTCAAAACACCGAAATCACGCCCTTGCTAGCCATTGCAGGTATGTTGCTTGGCCTACTGGCAATCCTGATTACACCGAAGGAGGAAGAGCCTCAAATCGATGTTACTTTTGCCAATGTCTTTATTCCGTTCTCTGGCGCGTCTCCCGTTGAAGTGGAGCAGCTGGTTTCTACCCCAGCAGAGCAAGTGCTAAGTGAAATCGAGGGTGTTGAGCATGTGATGTCGGTTTCCCGTGCGGGAATGTCGGTATTAACCGTTCAGTTTGAGGTGGGCATCTCCCGCCAGCAAGCCATTGTGCGCCTATACAATCAGGTGTTTTCTAATAGTGACTGGCTACCGCCTAACCTAGGCACAGGGCAACCCCTGATTAAGCCCATGGGGATTGATGATGTTCCGATTATGTCGCTTACCCTTTGGTCAGATAATGATCAGGTTGGCAGTCATGAGCTGAAAAAAATCGCTCACAATCTTGAAGTAGAACTGAAGCGTGTTAAGGGCACCCGAGATATCTATACACTAGGCGGCCCCGATACAACCGTACAGGTAACACTAGATCCCGCTCGTTTATCTGGCTTTAATATCAGCCTAGATGACCTACGCAACGCACTGCAATCAGGCAACACAACAGGGGCAGAAAGCACCATTGTCACCAATAACACCGTTATTCCGGTTCAAGCCGGTGACTTTTTATCGACAGTGGAAGATGTAAAGCACCTTGTTGTTGGTCTCAATAACGGTGCCCCCGTTTATTTAATCGATGTAGCCGATGTGGCATTAAGTGCCGATGTACCGGAACAAAGTGTCTTTATGGGAACGGGGCCTGCCTTTACGGGTAACAGCCCTGCTGGTGTTTATCCTGCGGTGACAATGGCTATCGCCAAGCAGCCGGGGCAGAATGCTATTGATATCACCAAAAGCGTAAACACCCGCTTGGAACAGCTGAAAAATATTGCGATTCCCGACAATGTTCATGTCACTGTGACCCGTGACTACGGCGAAACCGCCAACAACAAATCCAACACACTTATCTCTAAGCTAATCTTCGCCACCGGCTCGGTTGTTTTATTGGTATTGGCCGCTTTAGGCTGGCGTCAGGCTTTAATCGTCGGCTTAGCTATTGTGATCACGCTGATGATCACCTTATTTGCCTCTTGGGCCTATGGCTTTACGCTAAACCGTGTCTCACTATTTGCCTTGATCTTCTCTATCGGGATTTTGGTGGACGATGCCATCGTAGTGGTGGAGAACATTCACCGCCACCTCTTGATTGGCGGCAAGTCGATGCGGGAAGCGATTCCACTGGCAGTGGATGAGGTGGGTGGCCCAACGATTTTGGCTACCTTTACCGTTATCGCAGCACTGATGCCGATGGCTTTTGTGACCGGCTTAATGGGCCCGTATATGAGCCCAATTCCGATAAATGCCAGCATGGGTATGCTGATCTCCTTGGTTATCGCCTTTGTGGTAACGCCTTGGCTAGCCTTTAAACTACTAAAACATGAGCATCAAGATTCCACAAATCAAAATACCGATAGTCAGCAGAATGCAGGTGCTGAGCATTCAGCAAGTAATACAAAAATGCTGCGCCTATTTCGTAAGCTGGTAGGGCCTTTCCTTCAAGGTAAAAAAGGTCGCGGTAAACGTATTCTGCTAAGCGTCGTTGTTATCGGCTTAACCTTAGCCGCTGCGGCCTTACCGGCAACCTTTGCCGTTGTGCTAAAAATGCTGCCCTTTGATAATAAATCAGAAGTGCAGATTATTGTGGATATGCCGGAAGGAACGCCTGTTGAGCAAACTCAGCGCGTTTTGCTAGATCTGGGCCAATACCTGCAAACTGTACCCGAGGTTATCCATTACCAAACCTACGCAGGCACCGCAGCCCCCATTAACTTTAATGGTTTAGTGCGTCAATATTATCTGCGGGCCGACCCTCACTCTGGCGACATTCAGGTTAACTTTGTTGATAAAAGCCTACGAGACCGCAAGAGCCACGATATCGCCCTGAGTATGCGTGATGACTTACAGTCGATTGGTAAGCGTTACAACGCCAACGTAAAAATAGTGGAAGTCCCCCCAGGGCCTCCTGTTATTGCACCTATTGTGGCTGAAGTTTATGGCCCGAATCAGGCTGCCATAACGGCAACAGCCAAAGCCCTACGCGCTAGACTTGAGCAGACCGATGGCATTGTTGATGTTGATGATATGATTGAAGCATCGGCTAAAAAGTACCTGCTAAAAATTGATCGTCAAAAAGCAGCACTTCTAGGCGTTCCTCAGTCCAGTTTAGTCACCGCCATTACTTCTGCGTTAGGTGGTGACGATATCAGCTACCTGCATGAGCCCCATCAGAAATACGCCCTCCCCATTCGCCTAGAGCTTAGCGAAGCGGATAAGAGCAATTTAGAACAGTTCTTAACGTTAAAGGTTCGTAGCACCGGTGGGCAGATGGTCGCCTTATCAGAGGTTGTTAACTTGGTAGAAACCCAATGGGAAAAAACCATCTACCATAAAGACTTACTGCCCGTAACCTTTGTTACTGCTGATATGGCCGGTGATCTAGACAGCCCTCTGTACGGTATGTTTGACCTAATAGGACAGCTTGGCGAAACACCATTGTTTAAAGAGACACCTCTTGAGCAGTTCTTTATTCAGCAACCAGAGTGGCCCCTAGTCCCTTCGGTAAAATGGGATGGAGAATGGCAAGTGACTTACGAAACCTTCCGCGATATGGGTATCGCCTACGGTGTTGGTATGATCTTGATTTATATGCTGGTGGTCGCCCAGTTCCGCTCTTATCGTGTACCACTGATTATTATGACACCGATCCCCCTAACCATGATTGGCGTAATGCCCGGCCATGCTCTACTTGGCTCACAATTTACCGCCACATCCATGATCGGCATGATCGCCTTAGCAGGGATTATCGTGCGGAACTCTATCCTGCTAGTGGACTTTATCAATCAGCAACTGCATGAAGGTATGTCGTTTGAAGAGGCCGTCATTCAATCCGGCGCAGTACGGGCAAAGCCGATTATTCTAACGGCTCTTGCTGCGATGATAGGGGCGCTCTTTATTTTGGATGACCCGATCTTTAATGGCCTAGCCATTGCGCTAATTTTCGGGTTGACCGTATCAACGCTATTGACCCTGATCGTTATTCCCGTGATGTACTACGCATTTGCACCACAGCGCATTAAAGATCTGGATCAAACCGTAAAACACAGCTAGCTCTCTAGCTATTAACTTGTGCTTTAGCACGACATAAAGAATGAAGCGTATGCCACTAGATTGATCAATCTAGCGGTGTCGCTTCATTTTTTGGCTGAAAAACATCAATACGATTACGGCCGCTTTCCTTGGCAACATACAACGCTTTATCGGCTTGCTCCATTAAATCTTCTAGGCTCTCGTTATCACGCATGCGAATCCCCATGCTTAAAGTAACCTTCAGAGTTTGCCCAAGAACCACAACTTCTATCGCTTCAATAAGAGCACGCAACCGCTCCATACGCTGCACCAACTGCACTTCAGAAAACCCTTGAGTTAGTAAGCAAAACTCTTCACCGCCTAAGCGAGCCATAAGCATCTTAGATGTTGATTCTTTGCGTATCGCATCCGCAACCGCTTTTAATACTTCATCGCCAGCACAGTGGCCGTGACTGTCGTTAATCTTTTTAAAGTGGTCGATATCCATCATAACAAGCCCCAGCTGTAACTCT
Source organism: Oceanospirillum maris DSM 6286 (assembly GCF_000422865.1). Taxonomy (GTDB): domain Bacteria; phylum Pseudomonadota; class Gammaproteobacteria; order Pseudomonadales; family Halomonadaceae; genus Oceanospirillum; species Oceanospirillum maris. The sequence continues at coordinate 101,631 of NZ_AUGW01000007.1, forward strand.
GAGCTGTCACTTTGGGCGATCAAATCATCTGCTGTAGGGTAAAAATATTGCCGATTAGGCATACCAGTCAAAAAGTCTTTATAAGCGGCATCTTTTAGCTCACGAACACTCAGCAACAAATCCATCATATTGTTGATTCGGCTATAAAATTCCTCCACAGTAAAACCTTTATACATAAAGTCATTACCGCCGCACTTTAGAATTTGAGCCGGAATCTGTTGGTCAATTTGACCAGAGATCCCAATAACAGGCAGCTCCGTAGAGTTGTATTGTTTGCGGATACGACGAATCACATCGTAGCCGCTCATCCCCGGCAACTCATAATCTAACAGCACCAGAGAAATATCATGACCGCTGCCTAAAATATCAACCGCCTGCTCCCCTGTGGTCGCCAATATCACTTGATAATGCTGGCGCTCTAACAAGGCTTTTAAGTAAACGCAATACGTTGATGAATCATCCACCACTAGAATTTTGTGCTTACCGTTTGTCATTAAACGTTTAATGAGCGAAATAACATCAACCAAACCGTCTTGATCTTTAAAAAAGTAATCAATGACATTCAGGTCCATCACTTTCTGACGGGTTTGGCTATCAAGAGAGCTGGTTAGTGCAATGGCAGGAATACCGTGCTGTGCCGCAATATCCAGCATTGCACCAGGAAGGGCGTCTTCCAGTACCAGACCACTAATCACCGCCATATAACTTTGATGATTGTTAGCCATTAGCTGCTCAGCTTCATGGCAGGTTTTAACCGAATCAACCTGTAGCCCTTTAAGCTGAGCGACCAGCGTCTGCGCGAGTACATCCCTAAAAAAAATAGAGTTATCAACAATCAGCAGGCGGTGATCTAAAGTCATCGGTTAAAACCTTGTTCTTAGTTTGGTTTAAGCGCTAGCTTGGTCTACATACCAATGACGACAGGTACGAGTAAATCACGCGATAAAAAAGCCCATTGTTCCGGCCAGTTTTCTACCGGCGATCGCTTTGTGCGGGTGTACTGCATGATGCGCCCCTCTACAATTGAGAGCAGCAATTGAGACGTTACCGGCACTGGCATACATGTTTTCATCTGATCCCGTATCTCAGCCTCACGCAGAATCTGCTTCAACTGAGTTTCTAGGCGCTCATAGATCTGCGAAACACGACTACGAAGCCGCTCATTTTCGCCCACAAGAGCCTCTCCAGTAAGAATCCGACACAAACCAGGGTTACGGTCAGCAAAGGCAAGCACCAGCGTAAGCAGGTGCTCACAGCGATAGATGGCTTGGGGTTCATCTTGAAGAATACGACTTACTCGACTGAATAGCGCATCTTCAATAAATTCAATCAACCCCTCAAACATCTTCGCTTTGCTGGCAAAATGACGATACAACGCAGCCTCAGACAAGCCAACTTCTTTTGCAAGATTAGAGGTTGTAATTCTGGCCCCGGGATTGTTCTCTAACATTTGAACCAATGCTTGAAGAATCTGCTCCCGACGAGACGTTTTTGTATGCTTCTGATTACTATCCTGCGTCATGATCTTTCCAGTTTCCAGCGGTTAGGCATCAATCCTGATTCGTAATAAGGGTTCCCACCCCAGCATCCGTGAAAATCTCAAGTAGGGTCGCGTGCGGTACTCGTCCATCTATAATGTGGGAACTTATCACGCCATTTTTAACAGCACTCAACGCACAGCCTATTTTTGGCAACATGCCACCATAAATGGTGCCATCTTTAATCAGCTCATCGACCTGATCCGTGCTCAAGCCAGTAAGGATATCACCATTTTTATCCTGTAATCCGGCTACATTTGTGAGCAACATCAACTTTTCAGCCCCCAAAGCTTCCGCCACTTTACCCGCGACTAAGTCCGCATTGATATTATAAGACCGACCTTCCTTATCAACACCAATCGGTGCAATCACAGGAATAAAATCACGCTGAACCAGCATATCAACGACATCAGTCTGTACCGAATCAACTTCACCAACATGGCCGATATCGATAATTTCTGGGACGGTCATTTCTGGGGTTTTGTGGGTTACTTTCAGTTTTTTAGCCTGAATTAAGCCACCATCTTTACCTGTTAAGCCAACCGCTCTGCCGCCAGACTGATTAATCAAGCTAACGATCTCTTTGTTAACCAAGCCACCAAGAACCATCTCAACCACATCCATAGTTGCTTCGTCGGTTACTCGCATACCGTTAACAAAACGAGACTCAATTTTAAGCTTATCCAGCAGATCACCAATTTGAGGGCCACCACCGTGTACAACGACCGGATTAATCCCCACTTCTTTCATCAATACCATATCTCGGGCAAAGGAGGCTTTAAGCGCCTCATCTGTCATGGCATTGCCGCCATACTTGATCACGATGGTTTTGCCTGAAAAACGCTGAATGTAAGGAAGGGCTTCGCTAAGAATTTTAACCACTTCAATAGCATGTTCGGTATTCGTACTGGTTGGCTTGTTGCTCATGGGAGTACCTGTATAACCTCTGTCGGCAAAAGGATTGGCTCTAAAAAAAGGGATGTCACAAGAAGGCTTACTGGCGACCAGAATGCCCGAAGCCACCGGCGCCACGATCGGTTACTTCAAAGTCTTCAACAATATTCAACTTGGCCTGTACAACTGGCACGAGTACATATTGAGCTAAACGCTCACCGGGCTCTAAAGTGAAGGCCGTTTGTCCTCGATTCCAGCAAGAGATCATCAACTCCCCTTGGTAATCAGAGTCAATCAAGCCCACAAGATTACCTAATACGATACCGTGTTTATGGCCTAACCCTGACCGAGGCAAGATAACACCGGCAAGATTCGGATCACCAATGTGTATAGCAAGACCTGTACCGATTAATTGAGTCTCTCCTGGCTGAAGTGTTACAGGCGCATCAAGGCAGGCCCGTAAATCCATACCTGCTGAGCCTTCGGTGGCATAGTGTGGCAACGGTAACTCAGCACCAATTTTTGGATTTAGGATTTTAACGTCAAGTGTGCTCATGTAGTGGTCGTGCTCTTTTTAATTAAGAAAGAATCTGTCATGCCTCAAACGAAGGCAGCCATTATAGCGACAGTTATAGTCATCTGCTTGTGTAAAGTGTTTATGTAAAGTGCCGGTGTAAGGTACTTATGTAAAAAGCCTGTACTTACTTTTGTTTGAGATGGCAAAACTGCGCGATGATATGCTCGATCAAATCTTGCGCCAGCTGCTGCTTAGCGGCTTGTTCAGGCTTATGTGCCTGCAACATACCTTCATGCTGCCAAAGTAGCGTCACCGCGTTCTCATCGCTGTTAAAACCGATATCTGTACGGGAAACGTCATTGGCGATAATCATATCTAGGTTTTTTCGTACTAACTTGTCGGCAGCGTAGATCTCAACATCCTGCGTTTCTGCGGCAAACCCCACCGTAAACGGACGCTGCTCATGCTGTGCTATCGTCGCGACAATATCCGGGTTCTGCACCAAATGCAGAACCATCTCATTTTGGCCCGCCTGCTTTTTCATTTTCTGATCAGCGGCATTAGCCGGACGAAAATCAGCAACAGCAGCCGCTGCAATAAAAATATCCGTTTGATCAATCACCGAAAGGCTCGCCGCCAGCATCTGCTCCGCACTCTGAACCGGCAACAGATTCACGCCCTTTGGAGCGGCAATTTGAACAGGCCCGGCAATCAAATTAACGTGGGCACCTGCTTGCAATGCGGCCTCAGCCAAAGCAAACCCCATTTTTCCTGAACTGTGGTTACTGATATAGCGCACAGGGTCCACAGCTTCCCGAGTAGGGCCTGCGGTAATCGTAACCACTTTTCCTGCAAGAGGTTGGGGAGCGGCTGAAGGAGAAAGAGAAGGCATTGCCTCTTGAATCAATTCAGCCAACGCTTCCGGTTCCAACATACGTCCCAAGCCCACATCGCCACAGGCTTGCTCACCTTGATCTGGCCCTAAAAGCCGGTAGCCATAGTCCGTCAGCTGAGTCGCATTACGCTGAGTCGCTGGGTGTCGCCACATCGCCTGATTCATCGCCGGAGCTAGCAACACCTTCGCTTCCGTTGCCAAACACAACGTTGTTAGCAGGTCATTTGCCATACCGGCGGCCAATCGCGCCATAATATCCGCACTGGCTGGCGCAATAACGATTAAATCCGCCCATTTTGCCAGCTCAATATGCCCCATACCGGCTTCTGCTTCGGGGTCTAACAGATGGGTGTGTACCGAATTTCCAGAAAGAGCCTGAAACGTCAGCGGTGTAATAAACGCTTGGGCACCTTCGGTCATAACCACGCGAACATCTGCCCCTGATTTAACCAGCAAACGGGTCAACTGCGCCGTTTTATAGGCCGCAATACCACCGCTAACACCCAGTAGGATACGAACCACCTTAGCTGACATCATTCGCTCATCCGTTATGACTCGTTTATCTGACATACGCCTAACACCTTTCGCTCTAAATAACCTAAACGGCTCAATCTAAATAACCCAAACAGCCCAAAGGCAAAACGGTAAAAAATAGAAAGCGCAACACGATAGCATGAGACGTATAAGCCGTCAGCTACCGCCTCATTGAAATAAATCCTGTGACTTGCCATTTTTCATCTCTAGGACAACACTAATCATATCCCATTCAAGATCAAACCCGCGTCAGCAAGGAGGTGACTATGAGTTTGAAAGACTGGCCTGAGCATGAACGCCCAAGGGAAAAACTGCTTAAACAGGGTGCTTTTGCATTAAGTGATGCTGAATTGTTGGCTATTTTTCTACGCACAGGAATCCCCGGTAAAAATGCTGTAGAACTTGCCCGAGAGCTTCTTGTTGGCTTCAACGGCCTTCGCCCGCTACTGGAGTCCGATATAAAAAGTTTCTGTAGCCATGCAGGACTTGGCCCCGCCAAATTTGTACAACTGCAAGCCGTGCTAGAAATGAGCAAGCGCCATCTAATGGCTCGCCTCGAAAGCGGTGAAGCTCTCACCAGCCCAGAACTTGCCGAGCACTACCTCATCACCCAGCTTCGCCATGAGCCCCATGAAGTGTTCGCCTGTCTTTTTATGGATAACCAACATCAAGTGCTCGCCTTTGAGCCGATGTTTCGCGGCACCATCGACAGCGCCAGCGTTTACCCTAGAGAAGTTGTTAAGCGCGCTCTAGCCCATAATGCCGCTGCAGTAATCTTTGCTCACAACCATCCATCGGGCATTGCAGAGCCTAGCCAATCCGATGAATTTATCACTCAGAAACTAAAAAAAGCCCTCGATTTGATTGATGTTCGTGTGCTCGATCATTTTATAATTGGCAATGGAGATACGGTTTCGCTTGCTCAACGCGGGCTTATGTAGATAATGACGCACTTCTGGTTGGTATTTCTGTGGAGAACAGAGAGAATCTGTACAAAACAGAGAAAAACAGCCGCAAAATCACATATAACTTGTCAGCTAGTGGGCTTTCTGATATAACAGTGCGCCTTTAAATTGATGGGTTGAAGCAGGGCGCCGTTTTTTCCGGCTGATTCGCTGATTCCCCCAGGTTTCTTGAATAGTTAAGACGCCTAGCTAGCGGCTGGAGGCTAGAAAATGTCCAAAGTTTGCCAGGTTACCGGGAAGCGTCCTGTAACCGGAAATAATGTGTCTCACGCACAAAACAAAACGCGTCGTCGTTTTACTCCTAATCTTCACACGCACCGTTTTTGGGTTGAAGCCGAAAAACGTTTTGTGAAACTGCGCGTATCTGCTAAAGGCATGCGTATCATCGACAAGCTAGGTATCGAAAAGGTACTGGCTGACATTCGTGCACGCGGCGCTAAGCTGTAAGTACTGAATAAAGGAGTAAAATCATGCGTGATAAAATTAGAATGGTATCGTCTGCTGGTACAGGTCACTTCTATACTACAGACAAAAACAAGCGTACTACGCCTGACAAACTGGAAATGAAGAAATTCGATCCTGTTATCCGTCAGCACGTAATGTACAAAGAAGCTAAAATCAAATAAGATTTTTTCTTCTCAAAAAAACCCGGCTTGTCCGGGTTTTTTTATGCCTGCATAATAGCCGAGTTTGTCACTGGGTTATTCTTTGTCACTTTTTTATGCCCTAGAACATACCCCAGAACGCTATATCCCAGAACCCTCATCAAGCCTTGAGACCCCACCATGCCTGAATTACCGGAAGTAGAAACCACCCGCAAGGGCGTTAGCCCCTACTGTCTCAATCAAGCCGTTAAAGAAGTTGATGTTCGACAACCATCATTACGGTGGCCTATTCCTGATAATCTTGCTGAGAAACTCTGCGGCCAGACCATTCGCACCGTTTCACGCCGTGGTAAATATCTACTTTTTGGCTTTGATCAGGGTACGCTACTAATTCATCTAGGCATGTCAGGAAGCTTGCGCATCCTGCTACAGAACGAAGCGGTTAAAAAGCATGATCATGTCGATATTATCATGCAAAATGGGCCTATTTTACGCTATCACGATCCCCGTCGCTTTGGTGCTATCCTATGGACAGAAGAGCCTGTAGCAACACACAAGCTAATCGCTCACTTAGGGCCAGAACCGCTTTCCGATGATTTTAATCCTGACTACTTAGCCCGCCGCTGTGCCAAGCGTAAAACCGCCATCAAAAACCTAATAATGGACAGCAAAGTGGTTGTAGGTGTGGGTAATATCTACGCCAATGAAGTCTTGTTTCTTTCAGGTATTCATCCACAGCAGGCCGCAGGAAAACTATCCACGACTCAACTATCCAAACTCACCGAGAATATTCGCCTTGTCTTAGAGCGCTCCATCGAGCAAGGCGGCACCACACTAAAAGACTTTGTTGGGGGCGATGGCAAGCCGGGGTATTTTGCCCAACAACTGAACGTCTACGGGCGGGCAGGGTCTGAATGCGGTCAGTGCCACTCACTATTACGCCACACCCTGTTGCAAGAGATCCGCCAAAACAATCGCAGTAGTGTCTTTTGCCCCAGCTGCCAACCTATTTTAGATTAGGCATTTCGATTAAACATTCAGATTAAAAGGGAACCATCATGTACGCTGCTTTTAAACATATTCACCTACTTACCGTGGCTATTAGCTTAGGTTTTTTTGTCTTACGAGGCGTCTGGATGCTCTCTGGATCAGCTTTGCTGCAAAAAAAATGGGTGAAGATTTTACCCCATATTGTCGACACGCTTTTATTGGTTAGTGCTATTGGCCTGATGTTTCAGATTGGACAATACCCGATGACGGATGGCTGGCTTACCGCAAAACTGCTCGGCCTGATCGCTTATATTGTACTGGGCACCATTGCGCTTAAGCGTGGAAAAACCCAAGGAACAAGGATTCTAGCCTTTGTCGCGGCCTTGGCTGTTATTGCTTATATTGTCGGCGTTGCCCTGCGTCATAACGCTTTATCTTGGTTAGCTTAAGGAAGCCCTATCATGCGTATCGCTGTTTTTAGCGCCCAACCCTACGATAAACAGTTTTTAGAGCAGGAAAACCAAGAGACCGGTTTCCAGCTTAGCTATTTTGATCTACTGCTGAATGAAACCAATGCAGATCTATGTAAAGGCTTCGATGCGGTCTGCGTGTTTGTTAATGATGATTTAAGCCCTCCCGTGCTTACCAAGCTGAAAAACTTAGGTATACGGTTTATTGCGCTTCGCTGTGCCGGTTTTAATAACGTAGATTTGGTTGCGGCTAAAGCCTTGGGGGTTCCGGTTGTACGCGTTCCTGCTTATTCACCAGAAGCAGTGGCAGAGCATACCTTAGCGCTAATCTTAACCCTTAACCGCAAGACCCATCGCGCCTACAACCGCGTACGGGAATCTAATTTCACACTGAATGGCTTGCTGGGTTTTAATCTGCACGGTAAAACCATTGGGCTTATCGGCACAGGCCAGATCGGCTTAGCAACGGCTAAAATCCTTAGCGGATTTGGCTGCAACCTTGTGGCCTACGACCCCTACCCCAGCGATGAATATTTAGCGTTAGGCGGCCAATATGCCACCTTAAACCATCTATATTCAGCCGCTGATATTATTAGCCTTCACTGCCCACTAACAGACGAAAGCCAGCATCTTATTAATACCGATTCACTCGCACAGATGAAGCAAGGCGTTATGCTGATTAATACCAGCCGAGGCGGTTTAGTCGATACTCAGGCTTTAATTCAAGGCCTGAAAAGCCGCAAAATACGGGCGCTAGGGTTAGATGTTTACGAGCAAGAAAGTCAGCTATTCTTCCATGACCATTCTGGTGAGATTATTGATGACGATATATTCGAGCGGCTACAGAGCTTCCCTAATGTGCTGGTTACAGGTCACCAGGGCTTCTTTACCGAAGAAGCTCTGTCTGAGATAGCACGGACTACCTTAGATAATATAACGTGTCTGAGTAACGCTCAGCCCTGCGAGAATGAGCTTACCCAGAATATTAGCTGATCTGTCATTTAGCTAACCGAGCAGCCGCAACAACGTATTTGGCAGTAGCTGCAAAACAATCGGCAAGGTTATCATCGCTAATAGCGTTTGCGCGGTCGTGATCGCAGCCATAAGCGGTGCATGACCGCCAAGTTGTCGGGCTAGGATATAAGACGACGTGGCGGTTGGCATCGCGGCAAATAACAGCAGTACGCCAATCTCTATCTCGCTTAACCCAACATAGTAGCCGATCAAAGTCGCCACCACGGGCATCACCATAAGCTTCAGTAAACTCGATGAGATTAGCGGCCATGAGGCTTCTTTTATGGCACTTAGGTTTAAAGCAAACCCCACGGCCAACAACCCCAACGGCAACGCGGCATTACTAACGATACTAAAAGCAGCAGCACTCCAGCCCGGCAAACCAATACCGGTAACATTCAAGAGCATCCCCACAACACAGCCTACAATTAGCGGGTTTTTCACCAGTGCTTTTAACGTCGCAAGGATACCACTACCGCTTTGCCCAACATAAACCGCAAAAATACAGACACAGAAAACATTGATCAGTGGAATCATAATCGCCATGGCAACCGCAGCAGTGGTTAAACCTGATTCACCATAAAGAGCTTCTGCGGCGGCCAATACAACGTAGGTATTAAACCGTAACCCACCCTGATAAATAGACGTAAAAGCCGGCCCAGACTTAGTTAGCAAAGGCTTTAGAACAACGACTAATGTGGTCATCGCAACCAAGAGCAGAATAATCGCAAGGGCTATCTTATCCACAGCCACCTGATCAATCTTAGCGTTTGCCATCTTACTGACCAACATGGCAGGGAATAAAAAGAAGTAGGTGAAACGCTCAACCAAAGGCCAAAAATCCCCGCCAGGAAAGCGGACGAAATGGAACAGCGTACCCACCATAATCACCATAAATACGGGGACTAAAGCATCAAGAATCAACATATCGACCTCTGGTAAAATTAAGCGCCTACCCTTACGGGCTTTTGATGTTCGCGCAGTCTACATAAGGGTTTGGCGAAGACCAAGCGGCCAAAACCTACACTCAGATAAGTGGCCGCCAAACTTAAAGCATCCATTATTTGACACAGCGCATATCGTTAAAAAAATCTGCGGCAATTGGTCACACGGTTTTTATAACGTTTTTCGTTAGACTGGCGATAATTAAATGGGCAAAAATTGAGCATCATGGCAGCAAAGCAACTCAAAATTCTCTGGACGCTAACCATAGCCTCCCTGTTGGTCATGCTGATCTATCTAGCCAGCCATCTTAATGCATTAATGGATGTTGATGAGAGCCAAGTGCCTGGCTGCACTATCGTTCAAGGGCGCTGCACCGTTACGCTTAATAGCGGTCAATCGGTACAACTGTTGATATCACCGTGGCCCGTGATTGCCCTGAACCCTGTTGAATTTAGAATCACATCGGATCAGATGCGATTGTCATCGGCAACACTGGCACTCACTGGTCGTAATATGTATATGGGCATTCACCAATACACGTTAAGCCCTAGGCCTAACATGGCAGGCATTGGCGTTAACGGTACAATTAGCGTGTGCACTGAAAAAATAATGCCCTGGCGCGGACGCGTTGAACTAGAAACGATGTCAGGCAGTGAGCAGCTTTGGTTTGATTTCGATGTACGCCAGTTTTGATGATCCATTAGCATTTTAAGAAAATAACGTTAATCGATCGCCACTTTTTTCTTTCTCGTTGAATGTCTTTAAGATGCTCAGTAAGCGTTATATTCAGCGCCTTTACTGAGACTTCTATTCATACATCATGGAACATGATTATGCTCAATCGTTTTAAAAAGCACTTTTTCAAAGCTTTTATCATGCTGCTACCTGTTGTTGCGCTTGTCGCTGGCATGGAAATGTATCAAAAATACCAAATGGAAACGTCCGCTAAAACGCTACAGCTTGGAGGCGACTTTACACTACAGTCCGCCAATGGCAGTTTCACGCTGAGCCAGCACCCTGAAAAACTCAACGTGATCTATTTTGGCTATACCCAATGCCCCGATATCTGCCCAACATCGCTGTCGGTCATGGCTTTCGCGTTTAAGCAACTACCGCCAGAACAGTTAGATAAGCTGCAAGGTATCTTGATCAGTGTTGACCCTGAGCGAGACAGCCTTGAGCACCTGCAAAGCTACACCGCATTTTTCCACCCACAGATTATTGGCCTAACCGATACCCCGGAGAAGATCCTAACCCTTTCCCGTCAATATGGCGCCTTCTACCAAAAAGCACAGATTGATAACAGTGCCATGGGTTACACCATTGATCATACCTCTGTATTTTATATCACCAACAGTAAGGGTGAAGTTCTAGAGTCTGTTCCTCATTCAGCGTCGTCTGATACCTTACTGGCAGCGCTTAAGCGTCAACTCTAGTCATGAATATAGATCCAATAGCATAGAAATAAACCTAATCTAACGATTAACCGTACCTAACAATTAAACAATACCTAACAATTAACAGTACCTACTGAGAACAAAAAAGGAAATCCCATGAAAAAATGGCTTACCGCACTCATCTTCGCCCTTATTACTCCATTAGCGATGGCTGCTACAAGCGTTGATGTGGTTCAACCTTATGCCCGTGCCGTACCGCCGGGACAAACAAACTCTGCTATTTTTATGCGTTTGAAAAATAACTCAGCGGTGCCTATTAGCTTGATCAACGCCAAAAGTGGCGTCGCTGAGGCGGTAGAACTACATACGCATACGATGGACCAAGGTGTTATGAAAATGCGCCAAGTTTCTGAGATTAAGATTGCGGGCAACGGTATGACTCACCTTAAACCAGGCGGCTACCACATCATGCTGATCGGCTTAAGACAAAACCTGTTTGAAGGTCAAAAAATCTCCGTAAAACTTTATTTCAGTAACGGGGAAATGTCCGTCGTTGAACTACCAGTTAAGAAAGTCATGGTAGGTATGAAGAAAATGTCGCACTAAATCTTCCATGCAGTAACACTTATTTAACGGACTATTCCAAAGAACAGCGCCAAAAAAAACGGCTTATAGAGTGAATCTATAAGCCGTTTTTTTATACTAAATATAGACTAGACGCATCAATTAAACCGCGTCAGTACCACTCTCGCCAGTACGAATACGGATCACCTGTTCAAGAGGTGAAACAAAAATCTTACCATCGCCAATCTTACCGGTATTCGCCACTTTAGTAATCGACTCAATCACTTGATCAACCACATCGTCACCAACAGCGATTTCAATTTTTACTTTTGGCAGAAAATCGACAACATACTCAGCGCCACGATACAGCTCCGTGTGCCCCTTCTGACGACCAAAACCTTTAACTTCTGTTACGGTAATGCCCTGAACGCCAATCTCTGACAGTGACTCACGTACATCATCCAGCTTAAAAGGCTTAATAATTGCAGTAACCAATTTCATTGTTGTGCTCCTGTGAAAACGGCTCCAACTCCCACGGAGCTGGCATAAACAAGTGGACAAGCCAAGTTCCGACTCATCGCTAAACTGCCAATAGCATACTGCTATTGTTGACAATAAAAAAGGGCACCACGAGGGTACCCTTAAGCTTTTTTGAGGCTGAACCTCTTACTATTTTTATCTTTAGCTTTTTATAATTATTAAGATCGAACTCTTATTTTTAGTTTAGGGTTTGCATCAGAATACGTTTTTTTTGGGCTAAGGCTTACTTACCACCGGTGAATTCTGGGTAAGCTTCTAGGCCACACTCAGAGATATCAACACCTTCGTATTCTTCTTCTTCAGTCACTCGAATACCAATCACGGCTTTCAAGATACCCCATACCACTAAGCTTGCGACAAATACCCAGCCGAAGATTGAGATAATACCTAGCAGCTGTGCAGAGAAGGTTGCATCAGCATTTGATAGAGGTACTGCAAGTAGACCCCAGATGCCCACAACACCGTGAACAGAGATCGCACCAACAGGATCATCAATACGCAGCTTGTCTAAAGTGATGATAGCGAACACAACCAACAGACCACCAGCCGCGCCAATTAGCGTTGAAGCAAAAGCAGTTGGCGATAGAGGATCAGCAGTGATAGCCACTAGGCCAGCCAGAGCACCGTTAAGCACCATAGTCAGATCCGCTTTGCGGAACCATAGTCGAGCAAGGATCAGCGCAGCAATCGCACCACCCGCTGCAGCAGCATTGGTATTAACAAAAACCTGTGCAACCGCATTCGCTTCACCAATATCAGACAGCTTCAGTTCTGAACCACCGTTGAAACCGAACCAACCCATCCAAAGGATAAAAGTACCTAGCGTTGCCAGAGGCATATTGCTACCTGGAATCGCATTAACTTGACCATTAGGACCGTACTTACCTTTACGAGCACCCAGCAATAGAACACCCGCTAGCGCCGCAGCAGCACCGGCCATATGAACGATGCCAGAACCTGCAAAGTCAGAGAAACCTGCTTCGCTTAGGAAACCACCACCCCAAGTCCAGTAACCAGATACAGGGTAGATAAAACCTGTCATGACAACGGCAAAGGCTAAGAAAGCCCATAGCTTCATACGCTCAGCAACCGCACCAGATACGATAGACATCGACGTCGCTACGAAAACAACCTGGAAGAAGAAGTCTGAACGCGCCGAGTAGTAAGTATCACCACCGCTCGCCAGAACCGCATCCGTCGCGTTTTCATCACCGATTAAGAAGCCAAGGTTTGGCAAAATGCCGCCCGCGTCGCTGCTGTACATAATGAAGTAACCGCAAATCAGGTACATCGTACAAGCAATCGCATAAAGCGCGATATTCTTGGTAAGGATCTCAGTCGTATTTTTGGCGCGTACCAGTCCAGCTTCTAGCATGGCAAAACCTGCCGCCATCCACATCACCAGCGCACCACAAATTAGAAAGTAGAAGGTGTCAATTGCGTACTTGACCTGTACTAAATCTTCCATAGGAAGGCCCTCCGAAGGCTTAATTCTTTTTAGCTAAATTGCGGCTTAAATTGCGTCAGTGCCGCGCTCGCCGGTACGGATACGAACAATCTCTTCCAGAGCGGTGATGAAAATCTTGCCATCGCCGATCTTGCCGGTATTTGCAGCATTTGTGATGGCTTCAACCACTTGATCAACCTGCTCACCTGAAACCGCAACTTCCAGTTTCACTTTAGGCAGAAAATCCACCACGTACTCTGCACCGCGATAAAGTTCTGTGTGGCCCTTTTGGCGGCCAAAACCTTTAACTTCAGTTACTGTGATACCTTGAATACCAATATCGGATAAGGCTTCACGCACATCGTCTAGCTTGAACGGCTTAATGATTGCAGTGACCAGCTTCATTGGTTTACCCCTACGGCACGTTTAATCGTGCTTATCAGTTAGAATTATTTCCCTAAATTCAGCGGCTTTTAATCAGTGCATCGCACACTTATCTTATTTGTGCATGCTTACTCGCCAACATGACTAGGGTTTTGCACAGGTCATGCCAATTAGCAAAATTCTTTATTTTTCATGCATCTGCAAGGTAATCCAACTGTTTCACGACGATAAAACACCACTAAACAGAAAATTCAATGCACCGACAAAATCCTCAGCCTATACCTTGGGCACCATTTTGGTGCATAGGGCAGGTATATTAAAAATACACTGAATAAACTCATGGAAGGTAAGAAGTAAAAAGATAGAGGGCGATAAAGAAATAAGGAAAAACTCTACAGAAAACTCTTTCTATCAAGATTGTGCTTCTTCAGAAGTTCGTTAAAAGTCCGTCGTGGAAGTTTTAGTTCATCAAGTATCGGTTGCACCTGCCCTTTATGGCGGCTCAGCGCATTTTCCAATAAGTTACGCTCAAAACTTTGCATCTGTTGCGATAAACTGTGTGTTATTTCTGACGAGCAACCTTGTTTTAGCAGCTCAGCCACAGAAAGTTTTTGACCCATTCGGCCAAAAGCAAAACGTTTAGCCGTATAGCCGTATTTTTCAGCTCACGTACATTTCCTTGCCACCGGTGCTGGATTAAAGCTTTTAGATCGTCAAGGTCAGCACTGTAAACATCTCGCTCATAAGTAAGACCTACTTCCTGTACAAAGGCATCAAAAAGTTGTGGAATATCTTCCCGCCGCTCCCTTAATGGTGGGATATGTATCTCAGCAACATTCAGCCGGAAATAAAGGTCTTCCCGAAACAGTCCCGCATCTGAAGCAACCAGAAGATCTGTTTTAGTTGCAGCAATCAAACGAAAATCCAGATCAATCTGTCGATTGGACCCCAACCGTTCAACTTTCATCTCCTGTAATACCCGAAGCAACTTTACCTGTAACGTTATCGGCATCGCTTCTATTTCATCGAGTAAGACAGTACCACCACTGGCAAATTCTAACTTGCCAGTATGTTGACGATCCGCTCCAGTAAAAGCTCCTTTTTCAAAACCAAATACCTCACTCTCGAAAAGATGCTCTGGCATTGCCGCACAATTAAGAGCAACGAAGGGTGCTTTCTGACGACAGCTTAACTGATGCAAACAGTGGGCAACTTGCTCTTTACCGCTACCTGTTTCTCCATAGATAAGGACATTCACTGGAAGGTCAGCCAAATCGCGCACCATATCTCGCAGTTGTTGCATCGGTGCACTTTTTCCTAGTAGATAAACATCGGCAATGTCAGAGGCCTTAGCCTGCTTTCGTAGCGCTCGGTTATCCAATACTAACGAACGCTGCACCAATGCATGTTCAACCATGCGGATAAAGTGATCGGGATTAAAAGGCTTTTGCTGAAAATCAAAAGCTCCCTTATGCATTGCAGTAACGGCTGTATCAATATCCCCATGGCCGGTAAGCAAAATAACAGGCAACTCTGGATCTAGAGACAAAGCACGATCCATTAGTTCTAATCCCGAAGTCTTAGGCATTTTTATATCTGTCACCAAAATGCCATTAAAATCTGGCTTTAAGTGCCGAAGAGCTTCTTCAGCATCGGTGCAGGTAATAACGTTTAAGTCTTCTAATTGTAAACACTGCTCCGCAGATAAGCGCATACTCTCCTCATCATCAACAAAGAGTACTATCAGTTCACGCCAATGCTCTAAGGTCTGATGAGCCATAGCTTTCTCCTAAATAATCCTTCTCAATCAAACAGCTACTGTCGACTACTATCTAGCGCAGGTAACTGAACACAAATTTCTGCCCCAGAATCATTACGGGCATGAATTTTTCCGTTATGTTCCATCAAGATACCGTAAACAATAGATAAGCCTAACCCCATCCCTTCACCCAGTTCTTTAGTCGTAAAGAAGGGGTCAAAAATAGATTCAAGAATCTGATCATCAAATCCTGGGCCATTATCATGAATACTGATAACTACAAGACTTTTACTCTGGCTAAGCTTTATCTGGATAACTTTATTCGCTTGCTCTGAACTAACCAGAGCTTGAACCCCATTACTCAGCAAATTAACAAATACCTGCTCTAAGCGAACGGGATCACCCAATACAAAAACTGCTTGTTGGGAACCCAGTAGTTCAATATGCACTTGATCCCGTTGGCTCATATGTTCAACCAGCTGTAATGCGCTTTGTATACACTCGACAAGATCTACCGGCTCTCGGCGCTTTTCACTTTTGCGAGCAAAGGTTTTTAAATGGTTAATAATTTCACCCATTCGCGTTGTTAAGCCGTATATTCGGGAGAAGCTTTCCTGAGCGGCACTGTAACGCTCACGGTCTAATAGTTTTTCACCATTACGAGCAAAGGTTTGTATCGCTGATAGGGGCTGGTTTAGCTCATGAGTAATACCCGCAGACATCTGTCCTAATGCTGCAAGTTTACTATTTTGAATCAAATCATCTTGAGCACGCCGAAGAGCTTCGTGAGCCTTCTGTCTTTCGATAACTTCATAAGTCAACCGCTGATTACTTTTTGATAGCTCTTGAGTTCGAGCTTCTACTCGCTGCTCAAGTAGATCGTGTGCTTCTTGAAGACGGTCAGCAACTCGTCGTCGCTTTAACATCACATAGCCTAATAACCCGACAAAAGCGGATAGTAATATGCCGAGAAAAAAAGCGTTAATTGCCGACTCTCTGGCTGGTTGAGAGCTGGCCATAATGTGTAGTTTCCAAGGGCTATTAGGCAAGGCCTGATCCTGCCATAAGTAATACCGAGCACTGCGGACATTCTCTCTAATATGCACTAATCGATATTCTAAATAATTTGAATATTGAGTAATCGGTAATGACTTAAT
The DNA here is from genome assembly GCF_000422865.1 of Oceanospirillum maris DSM 6286. Lineage (GTDB taxonomy): Bacteria > Pseudomonadota > Gammaproteobacteria > Pseudomonadales > Halomonadaceae > Oceanospirillum > Oceanospirillum maris. Next base: position 118,246 of record NZ_AUGW01000007.1, read on the forward strand.
GTTGAAGTCTAAATATTTGCGATCTGCTTTCAAACGCTTCTGCTGCAAGGAGGTCAAACTGGATACCGCATTAAAGCGCCAACCAGCCTCATTACTACTAAAAATGATGCCGTTATCATCAGTTAAAAAAACCTTCTCAGCTCCCTGCTCAGCCCACAACTTCTCCAAGGGACGCATACTTACCTTGACAACAACAACACCAGCAATGCTATCGTTGATATAGACAGGACTAGATAAGAAGAGTCCAGAAATACCTGTAGTAGCGCCAATAGCAAAGAAAATACTAGGCTTGCCTTGCAAAGCATCTTGGAAATAAGGTCTATAGTGATAGTTCTGACCAAGATAACTGGTTTCATCATTCCAATTACTGGTGGCAATCGTCGTTCCTGCTAAGTTCATCAAATAAATATTAAGTGCATCAGTCCCTTCACTCAGAGTCTCAAGATGGCTATTTAATGCTTGCCCTTCAGCCCTAAATTCTGAATTAAATAGAAACGATAGCACCTGATCATCTTTAGATAGCATAAGCGGAAGATAGGCATGTCGCTTTAGTTCACTAAGTACTACTTTTTTATAGAGATTAAGCTTGAAGTGGCTTTCCCGTTCCAACTGAGCTAAAGAGTTACGATAAGTGCAATCGGTTGCCACACCCGTCATAAGAAAGCTTAATAACAACATTGGCGCCAGCACAACAATATACCTAAGCTGGCCACCCTTAGCTGAACGAATAACAGAGTTATGCACGGTGCAGACCTCAAGGGCCAATGAAAAAGCAGTGCAGGCAATAAATATCACCTGCAACTGAATCTTTGTTAGGCAGTCTCAACGCTAACAACACGATGAGGGTTCTCAGGTTCTGCACGACGGCTCATTATGAACAAGAAGGCAAGTATAATAGCGCCTGCTAACTGTGCGATTAGGCCTAAATTTGGCCACAACAGTAGACCTGCTATAGGTATCAATAATGCTCTCTGCCAAAGTAATAGCGGCCCTTCTAAATGATTCTCAAAGAACCCAGCAAGTGCATACATCCCTAGACAAGCAAAAATGAAAATTTGCACCACTTCAGTCAAAGTACCACCAATTAGAGGTGTATACGCAAATAGAAGCGGCACCACATAAAGTGCTTTTGCAAAGCGCCATGCCATAAACCCTGTCTTCATCGGGTTAGCTCGAGCAACAGCCGCCGCCGCAAAGGCAGCTAAACACACCGGAGGCGTTACATTGCTATCCTGTGACAGCCAAAAAATAATCATATGGGCACTAACCAAGCTGACTGTCAGCACTTCTGGCGATAAACCTTGCTCAATAACCATATCCAATGAGTCAGCTGGCAAGCTAGCAATAACATATTGTGCCTGTTCAAGACTTAAACCTTGAGATAAGGCTTCCGCTAGATTTGGCAAACTTAAGGTAATCATAGCGCTCGCCATGCCATCAACTTCACCGCTCATCAAATAATCAATCAGGTGGGATTCATTCAGCAAACTATAAAGAGCTGGAGCAGAAAGTGTACCCAATACAATATAAGAAGCCGTTACGGGTAAGCCCATGCCAACAACTAGAGATGCTAATGCTACTAGAACAAGGCTAATTAAAAGGCTATCCCCGCTCCACTGACTGATCATTAGGGAGAAAGTATTACCGACCCCCGTCGTTGTAACCACATTAATTACGAGACCAACAGCAATAAGTAACACTGCCGTTGGGATCATATTATAAGTCCCCTGTACCATGGACTCAGCAATATCTTTTAAGCCCATAGGCCTAGGCGACAACCAAGATGCGATAATGACACTCAAAATACTAAAGCCTGCTGCATAAGTTGGTGTGAAACCATAAATCAGTAGAGCGATTAATACACCAATAGGGACTAAAGAATGCCAGCCACGCTTCATAATATCCCGAACACGCGGGATTTCTTCTTCAACCACTTGAATATTCAAACGTTTAGCTTCAATACGGACGAAAAAGGCAACGGACAAGAAATAGATCATAGCCGGTAAAAAGGCCAGTGTAATAATCTCTAAGTAAGGTACTTGCGTGTAAGAGGCCATAATAAAAGCGCCAGCTCCCATTACTGGCGGCATAAGCTGCCCACCGGTAGACGCAGCAGCTTCAATTCCTGCTGCGTATACTGGTCGGAATCCCGCGCGCTTCATCATAGGGATAGTAATAACGCCTGTTGAAACCGTATTAGCCACCGCAGAGCCAGAGATAGAGCCCATTAAAGATGAACCAAGCACCGCAACCAAACCTGGGCCACCGATCATACGGCCAGCAACACATCGCGCCAACTCAATAATAAAATCACCGGCACCAGAGCGAACCAAAAATGCCCCAAACAAAATAAACATATACACGTAAGTGGAGCTAATACGTGCAATAGAACCAAACATGCCTTCATTTGAGAAGTAACTACGGAACAATAAAGTCTCAGTAGTTAATCCAGGAAAATGGAAGACTCCTGTTAGATACTTACCCCACCAAGCAACATAGGTTAGCGCGATAATAATCATTATAGGAATAACCCAGCCGCTAGTTCTGCGGGCAAACTCCACCACTAAAACAACAGCGAGTGTTGCCGCGATCCAGTCACTGGAAATAAAGGTTACTCCTCGGGCATACAGATCAGATTCTTCCAGCATCAGATAGCCGACAACACCAAGGCTCAAAATGCCTAAAAGGATATTCCCGCCCCAGTGAATCATTTTACTAATGCCGGTATGGTGCTTACCTGTACGGTATAAAAGTGCGCATAAAAAGCCAAACATACCGAAGTGCATTGCCGATAGCCAAAGTTCTGACATATTGCCTAACGTATTAAAATAAATATGGCTTATAGCAACAAGAATACAAAATACAAAAGCAAACCGCCCCAACCAACCCTGACTATCTGGCACAGGAACAGCCGATTCAGGGTCCGAAGATAGGTGAACATCTAGCTCATCAAGGGATGGTGTATCATTAGACTCTCGCACCATACCCTCGCTCTGTGACTGTTGACTCATAACAGAATCCTTCTTTAAACAATAAAAAATATTATGCTTAAACATGGCGACGTTAGCGCTTTAGAGCACCAACAGATCAATTCAATGAAAAAGGCAAGGCCGTAAAAAGCAAGACAATCCTAAGGCTATGAGATCCCCTCGCCAGTTGCCCAAGTGAGCGATGAACGCGATAAAATATCACGAACAAAACAACTGGCGTTGCACAGCCTACTAAACAGAAAGTGACACCCTGCCAAAACTAGATTGGCCTTGCCAAAAAACGTTAAAGTAGTGCTTGAGGGATCTCAATACCCTGCTCACGATAAAAACGTAGCGCACCAGAGTGTAGCGGCACAGGTAGACCGTTAATCGCATTTTGCAATGACATATCCGAAGTAGCTTTATGAATATTTTTCAAAAAGCTTAAGTTCTCGTAAATTGCCTTCGTTAGCTGATAGACATCTTCTTCACTGACATCATCACGAACCGCAAGAAAGTTAGACTGCGCAATAGACTGGACTGGTTTAGACTGGCTAGGATAAGTATTGGCAGGTATCATATATGGCACCCAAAGCGAGTATTTGGCGTTCACTTGAGCCAACTCACTCGATGTTACATTCAATAATGTAACCTGATCACCTAGAGAAGCCATAGTTCGGGTAACAGCAGAAACAGGAATACCCGCAGAGGTGTTCATACCTTCAATTTTACCGTTACTGAATGCATCGGCAGAAGCTCCATAGCCTAAATAAGCTAGATCGAAATCCTCATCTGGGTTAATTCCTAATTGGCCAAAGATATAACGGTTAGCACCTTCAGTGCCTGAATTCCGTTTACCGATAGAAAAGCTCGTACCTTTTAATTGTTGTAGATCGGCTAAAGTGCCCGTCTTCACTTTATCGTTAGCGATCAAAAAATGCTCAACCTGAGGCCAAAGCATAGTCACAGATCGCAGATGTTTTTGTGGGCCAGAATTAGCAAGCGGGCCTGCACCCTCTTTTGCCCAACTACCATAAAGCCCCATTAAAATTGCAAACTGGGCTTGGTTTTCACGTAGTAGTTTAACGTTCTCACCCGACCCAGCAGAACTAATCGCTGACAACGATACATTATGGATTGGTTCAAGCTTCACCTTGGTTAACGTACTGACCGCAACACCTACAGGATAGTAAGTACCACCTGTCGTTGCCGTTGCCAGAATGTAAGATTTATTATCTTGAGCTTGTACGCCAGAGCTCATTGCAGAAACCGCCAAAGCTGCTGCCAACACTGTAGCTTTCAGCGCAAGTGCAGATGCTTTTTTGGTTGTCTTATTTATTGCAGTCATTTTTAACAGAGTACCTTGCATTACTTTCTTATTAATTGTCATGGTGCCGCCCTTAATCTTTATCTTTTTTGTTTTTCCACAACGTCTCGCTTAATATCTAGCGAGCACTATCCTAAAAGGATTTTGCAAGGCATAGGCCAACCTATAAAAATATATAACCATATGAATTTAAAGAAATTTATTTCTTATAAAACAACAAGATAAGCAAGATATTGCTTATCTTGTTTTTAAAGTAAGCAAGATTTTGCTGATAATTAGGGGATAAAGGGCACCACCATAAAGTGATACACTAAGCGTTAAAACGCGCTCTAGAAATAACTGCATTTCAAAAGATGCAATCAACGATTGATGAGAACCCACATGTTAAAACCTGAAATGATCTCTGAGTTCACCCGTCAAATAGGCGAGAAATTCTCTGGGGCAGGGCTCCCGGGCGAAGCAGAACTAAAACGCCAGATGCAATCGGTGGCTGAGAATGTTTTTGCTAAACTCAATTTAGTCACCCGTGAAGAGTTTGATATCCAAACTGATGTTTTGCTACGAACTCGTGCTAAAGCCGATGCTTTAGAAGTGCAAGTGGCTCAACTGGAAGCCTCTCTTGCTACGCTAATGGCTAAAGAATCAAACGTAACTAAAGAGAAAGAGTAACGAGCCATTATAGTGTAGGGATAGCCAAGCAATAATTTACGTACAACGCACAAGGAGCCGTGCTATGACACTTGCCGTAATAGTCAGTCGTGCTTCCGTGGGTATTGATGCTCCGGAAGTGCGAATTGAAGTCCACCTCACCAATGGCCTGCCTGGCCTAGCCATCGTTGGAATGCCAGAAACAGCGGTACGGGAAAGCAAAGATCGCGTACGCAGTGCCCTAATCAATGCTGGCTTTGAATACCCTCAGCGGCGTATTACCGTTAATTTGGCTCCGGCGGATCTGCCAAAAGAGGGTGGGCGTTATGATTTAGCGATCGCCTTAGGCGTGCTTGCGGCATCAAACCAGATTCCCGTTGATCGACTGGAAGAGTTTGAATGTTACGGTGAACTCTCTCTATCTGCAGAACTTCGTCCAATCTCTGGCATTTTACCCGCAGCACTAGCCTGTGCTAAAGCTGGTCGAACCATGCTGGTACCAATAGGCAACGGCGACGAAGCCTCTTTGCCAGAAGCCAATCAAGTGATGACAGCGCCCCATCTTCTAGCGGTTACAGCCATGCTTGTTGGCCAAGAGTCACTGCCCTTGCATCAGATAGCGCCCAAAACGCGAACCGCACTTTGGCAAGAGCAACCTGATTTGGCCGATGTGAAAGGGCAATTTCAAGCCCGAAGAGCCTTAGAAATTGCAGCGGCGGGCCAGCACCATCTACTGTTGGTCGGCCCTCCCGGCACGGGAAAGACCCTGCTGGCGAGTCGACTAGGCGGCATCTTGCCCATGATGAGCGAACAGGAAGCCTTAGAGGTGATGGCACTGGCCTCTGTATCAGGGCGTTTCTCAATGGATGATTGGGGGCACAGACCTTTTCGTAGCCCCCACCATACCGCTTCTGGCGTGGCCTTGGTTGGCGGTGGCTCTCGCCCTAAACCCGGCGAAATTAGTCTGGCCCATAACGGCATTCTCTTTTTAGATGAGCTGCCAGAATATGATCGCCGCGTATTAGAGGTACTACGGGAGCCGTTAGAATCCGGTGAAATCCACATCTCCCGCGCAACTCAGCAAGTACGCTACCCATCCCGCTTTCAATTAGTCGCGGCGATGAACCCTTGTCCCTGTGGCTACTTTGGCGACAACTTAAGAAGCTGTCGCTGTACCGCCAAGCAGGTTCGCAACTATCAAAGCCGCCTATCCGGCCCACTGCTCGACCGTATTGACCTGCAAGTTGCCGTTACCAGTTTGCCACCAGAACAACTGGCCAACGTTAGCCCTGGAGAAAGCAGCCAGCAGGTTCAAGCGCGGGTAACGGAAGCCCACGAGCGACAAATCGCTCGGGCCGGTAAAAGTAATGCCCACCTGAGTGGTCGGGAGCTGGATCATCAAATTTTGCTGCAAGAAGATGCCAGCGTGCTACTACAACAGGCCATGAAACAGCTCGGCTTGTCTCCCCGCAGCTACCATCGCATCCTGAAGGTCGCCCGCACCATCGCGGATCTAGCGGGAGAAGAAACCGTGGGCGTACCCGCCGTTTCCGAAGCCCTCGGGCTAAGACAACTGGATCGCTATCTGCAACAGTTGAATCCCTAATACGAAACCCTATCGGTTTGTAAGTATCACCTCAATTAAATCAGATTCATTAACAGCAGGGTGAACAGGTTTAAAGTTCACACTGCTTTTTTGCGCGGGGCTGGTACAATTCTTTTCCCCTGAACCAACCAGCAACACCGGAACCCAATATGCTCTCTCGCCTGAATGAACGCCAACGTGAAGCTGCTGAATACATTGGCGGCCCTCTTTTGGTACTGGCCGGTGCCGGTAGTGGTAAAACCAGTGTTATCACCTCTAAAATTGCTTACCTGATCAAAGAAAAAGGGATCAAGGCCAACCGGATTGCAGCGGTAACCTTTACCAACAAAGCCTCCCGAGAGATGAAAGCACGGGTAGGTAAGCTGGTGCAGGGCAAAGAAGCACGGGGCTTAACCGTATCGACCTTTCATAACTTAGGCCTGACTATTATTCGGCGGGAGCATAAAACCCTTGGTTATAAATCAGGCTTTTCGCTGTTTGATGATCAGGATACCAAGTCGCTAATCAAAGATTTGATGCACAAAGATTTCCAAACCGATGCTGAAATTATCGGTTCAGTGCAGCATATGATTTCCGGTTGGAAAAATGACCTGATAGAACCCGAGCAAGCGGCGGGATTAGCACAAGACGACAGGGAAATTCTTGCGGCGGCGGTTTATCGTGAATACGATCGTCACTTGCAGGCCTATAACGCGGTCGATTTTGATGACCTGATTCGCCTACCGGTGCGCCTGTTCCGTGATAACCCTGAGGTACTGGATCGCTGGCAGAATAAAATTCACTATATGTTGGTGGATGAATATCAAGATACCAACATCAGCCAGTATCTACTGGTAAAACTCTTAATTGGCTACCGTGGTGCATTAACCGTGGTGGGTGATGATGATCAGTCCATCTATGCTTGGCGTGGGGCTAGACCGGAGAACTTGATAAAACTGGGAGATGATTTTAAAAACCTTAAAATCGTCAAATTAGAGCAGAACTACCGGTCAACATCGCTGATTTTACGCTGTGCTAATACGTTAATCGCTAACAACCCCCACGTTTATGAGAAAACCCTGTGGAGTAATATGGGTTCAGGGGCACCGGTACGCGTGATTAGCTGTCGTAACGAAGATGCAGAATCAGAGCGCGTCGTCACCGAGATTCTTACCCATCGCATCAAAAATGATGGTCACTATAAAGATTTTGCCATTCTCTATCGCAGCAACCATCAAGCGCGTTTACTGGAGATTAAGCTGCAGGCCTATCAAGTGCCTTACAAAATCAGTGGCGGCACCTCATTTTTCTCCCGGCATGAAATCAAAGATATCATGGGCTACCTACGGCTTTTGGTAAATCCAGAAGACGATAACGCCTTTTTGCGGGTGATCAACATGCCCCGCCGAGAGATAGGGCCATCCACACTAGAGCGCCTTGGCACCTATGCTAACAGCCGTCATATCAGCCTGTTTAACGCCTGTTCAGAGATTGGCCTAGAGCAGTACCTTTCTGGCAAAGCGCTAGAGAAACTTGGCCGCTTTAATCATTGGCTACAACAGACGATCAAAAACTGCTACCAAGGCGACCCTATCGCCGCCATTCGTCAGATGATACAAGATATCGACTACGAAGCTTGGCTATACCAGAACTCCAGCTCACCCCATGTCGCAGAGAAACGCATGGCTAATGTCTGGATTCTTCTAGACTCCCTGAAAGACACGCTCAGCCGCATGCAAGAAGATGATGATACCGCCACCATCGAAGATGCCATCTCACGGCTGGTACTAAGGGATATGCTAGAGCAGCAAGAGAAAGAAGATGATTCTGACCGCGTACAGCTGATGACCCTACACTCAGCCAAAGGCTTGGAATACCCGCACGTTTACATTATCGGAATGGAAGAAGACCTGTTACCCCATCGCAACAGCATTGATGAAGGTAATATAGAAGAAGAACGCCGCCTTGCTTATGTTGGCATCACCCGAGCGCGGGAAACATTAACCCTAAGCTTTGCCAGTCAGCGCAAACAGTTTGGCGAGATGCTGAACTGCACCCCAAGTCGTTTCTTAGATGAGCTACCAGAAGCCGATCTAGCATGGGAAGGCAAAGAGAACGCCCCCGATGAAGCCAAACGCGCCCGAGGCCATGCCGCCCTTGATGCCTTGAAAAAACGTTTGGGTAATACAGAATAAACTCTATGGGCTTTATCTAAGATATAAAAAAGCCGGTGCTAATTCCAAAAAATTAGCGCCGGCTTTTTATCTCTAATCGAAAATTACTTGCTGTTCTCAACAATGTAATCAACGATAGCTTTTACATCATCATCGCTCAAGGTTGGATTACCACCTTTAGCTGGCATCGCATTGAAGCCGTTCAGAGCATGGTTATGAAGCGTATCCATACCCTTGCTGATGCGTGGAGCCCATGCCGCTACGTCACCTTTCTTAGGTGCGCCTGCTGCGCCGGTGTTGTGGCAAGCAGAACAAACAGAGCCATAAAGATCTTCAGGAGACTTACCGCCACCTGCTGCTGGAGCAGGAGCTGCACCGCCACAATCTTGACCTTGCATACATACGTCGCCTACTGGCTTCAGACGCTCAGCAATAGCTTCTTTAGACATTGCTGCCTGTACTGATGTGCTTAGGACCGCGCCAGCCAGCACGCCCACTACACCTGCGATAATTCCGCTGCGTTTCACTCTCACCACCTCTAATCACTGGTCCGTCAAAAAACAAGATTTGCTTTTTTTTCGGTATGTATTCTATTAACCCTAAAAAACGGAAGTATAGCGGCAATTAGTCTTAGCGGAAATAGCCAACAAGGCGCATGACCTCTACAACCCACACCAATAAGCCCCTAAGCGCCTTTATTCCAGACCGTAATTACCAACATCGAATCACGGACTATCCGTTTAAACCCTGATTTTAAAGCCCTTTATCCCTCACTGCTTTGATCTAACAAGGGTTCAGAGTAGACATAAGGAGAATAAGACCATAAAATGCACCTCACTGCCCGCTCGTAGCTCAGCTGGATAGAGTACCGCCCTCCGAAGGCGGTGGTCGCGCGTTCGAATCGCGCCGAGCGGGCCATTTAAAATCAACAAGTTGCGTGATTTTAAGTTTCTCAAAGACTTCTCTTATAAACCTCATCCCCACAACCATCCCCACTAGTCTGATAAAGTTTTGCAGATTGTCATCACTCAAACGCTCATTACATTCCTTCGGTCACCTGTTATCGCTATCAGCCGAGGCTTCATTCTGAGAATGAAGAGATCGCAAACTGGCTGATCCAGCTGACGGAAGATGAGTCGGACTGGGGATTTGGCTTGTGTTTTGACTGCCTTCGCAATGAGAAGGGATTTTCCTGGAACCACAAGCGCGTTTATCGGATTTATTGTGAACTGGCGCTAAACCTCAGGATAAGGCCTCGTAGACGATTGAACCGACATAAGCCTGAACCGCTGAAACAACCTCTGCGACAGAATCAAGTGTGGTCGATGGACTTTATGCATGATCAGCTATCGGATGGGCGGACATACCGTCTTTTCAACGTATTGGATGATTACCGACGCGAAGGCTTAGCAATGGAAGCAGGCTTTTCACTGCCGACGATAAGAGTGATCAGGGCTCTGAGCCAGCTCATCGAGTGGCGGGGTAAGCCGAGCGTTATCCGCTGTGACAACGGCCCTGAGTTCATCAGTGGTGAGTTTACAGATTGGGCACATAAGCACTCAATCCGAATTGAATATATTCAGCCAGGAAAGCCCCAGCAAAATGCTTATATCGAGCGTTTTAACAGGACGGCAGATACAGCTGGGTCAGCAAGCATCTGTTCGAGACTCTGGAAGAGGTTCAGGATTATGCTACACGCTGGCTTTGGTTTTACAATCATGAGCGTCCCCATAAAGCCAATGATGATCGCCCTCCAATGAAGGCCGCTTAACTCTACTTTTAGCTCCGACTAAAAATGGGGGGGATTACAATAAACTGGATTGCACTTATTACTTGAATCCAAGCAATGAATCCATCCGTAGTTTACCCTTAATAATTGTTATGCTTAAACCTTAAAGTCTCTAATATAAAAATCTAATCCTCTAGCTTCTTCTTAATGCTTGCGAGGGTTCGTTTTCGGAGCCAACCGCTTGCTAGTCTTATGACTAACCAGTAAGGAGAAAAGAAAATTTTTGTTCGTAAACTTGGGCAATAGATAAATGTTTCTGTAACCAATATAGGGCTTTCATTATATTGCTCTATAACTTGAAACCTTAGGACTAACTTAGCCATGCTTTTATCGCTAAAATCATAAAATTCGTCTGATGAATGTATTGTTTCAATAATCAAATCAGGTCGCCAAAACTTTCCAATAAGTCCTAATGAAATTTCATTTTCAGTTTCATTTAACTTTGTGAAGCTATCAAACCCAAAAGGAGCATTATTATCAGGATGTTTATTATGAAACAATCTATGCAGTAACCTGGTAGGCAGCTCTCTTAGAGAAAGCATCAGTCGTGCTACAAAATCTTCTCTCATATCCAACCGACTAACTACTTCAATAATACGCTTAGGCGTTGCAGATATAGGATCAGAAGAATGCATTTCATAAAAGCTATATGATGCTAAGAAAGGGGTTTTCCCTAATGGCTGAGTTATATTTGAGTATGAGTTCATATCTTTTGTTCCTAATGCAAAAAGGTTTTAATAAAGCCTGTAAATCACAGACTTTAATTTGCAGGTATACATATAGGAGAAACCGATAAGGTATCTGCTAAATTAACTTTTACAGCCCCCCATGAAAGTCCTGCTCCAAACCCACATAGAACAACATTTTGTGCATCAGAAGTGCCAATTGAGGTGTGACGAGATAATACATAAGGAATAGAAGTTGAGCTTGTATTGCCCAGCTGATCTAGATCAATAGGCAACTTATCAGGTGATATTCCAATAATACTAGCCAAGTACTTGATCATAAACTCATTTGCTTGATGCAAAACGAGTAAGTCTACAGTCTCAGTGGTCAGATCATTTTTTTTAAGTAGTTCTTTAATAACAGAGGGGACTCGCGTTAAAGCAAAGTTCATTACTGCCGTACCATCCATTTGTAAACTACAAATGGTATTGGCCGGTTGAGCTTGTTCCTTGCAGTAGGAAATTCCAGCGCCTAGAGCATCTATTCCGCTTCCATCGGCCCCTAATATAAAATCTAAGGTATCAGTGCCAGCTTCTAATAATGTTGCTGATGCCGCGTCACCAAACAGCATTTTAAGATGTCGATCATTATCATCTATGATTTTTGTTGTTGTATCTCCAGTACACAGCAAGACTTTTTTACATGCTTTAGATGATATTAAGCTAGCCGCTTGAAATAGTCCCGTAATATAGCCAGCACAACCTGTAAGAATATCCAAAGTAAAACAATCAGTAGAAAGCCCTAACTTGTCTTGCAGATAGAAACTAATTCCGGGGCTCCAACGATCAGGGGTTTGAGTAACAACAATTACACAATCAACATTGTCAATAGTAACGCCCCCATTTTCAATCATGTTTTTGCATGCAGCGAGAATCATATCAGAGGTATTCAAATAGCCAGCTTCGCGAATAGAATTAATGCCAGTACCTTTCGCTATTCTTCTTGCTTCCTTCTCGCCAAAAAGCTCATCGAATGTATCAAAAGATACAATTTTATCTGGAAAAGCGGCAGTAATAGCTCGTATTGACACACCAGAAACCGATCTATTCTGCATTTTCAATTCCACCTTTTGCATAAGCTAAGCTAACTAAATCTTTAAAAGTCTTTAACTCAGTAATCTCGTCAGCAGTACTCGTAGTTTGCGAGATTTCAAAAAGTAATGCAGCCATACCAACCATAGCAAGAGAATCCCACTCGATCAGTGAATCCAATTGAGTATCATCATGAATTTCTTCTGGGGACATGGATACAATCTCGGAAAATTTCGTCTTAAATGCCACAACTGTAATCATAATTATCTCCTTATAAATTGGTTTACTTTTATGCTTCATGACGAAGTTTTTTAAAACGCTCTGAATATAGTGGTACGTCACTTATAACTATTGATCGAGGAATTTGCTCTGGTAGTAGCTGGCTCTTAATTTCTTTGTATATTCGAGCTTTAAAAGATTCGACTTCTTCGGTCTTTTCTAAAAAGAAACAGGCCTCAACAATTTCACCGATAAGCGGATGGGGTTTACCATATACAACAACGTCTTGCACATTCTCATAAACTTCTAATACACGCTCAATATCTGTTGGAATAATATTTGTTCCTCCAACATTAATAAGATTTGCTTTACGCCCCTTAATACGAAAGTAATCTCCCTCTGCGTCGGCTAAATCTTCCGTATTGAACAGTACATCACGTTCTAGCGTTGTTTGATCAGAAAGGTAGCCCATCATCATGGTCTTGCTTCGTACATGACAAACTCCCTCAATGACTTTAACAGCTGAGCTAGATGACGCCACTTTTATCCATTGGCTATCCCCTTCTTTGTTTTTGCATGGTAAAACCCCTACTTCCGACATGCCATACAACTGAGTTAACTCAATGTCAGGAAAACGATTGATTAGCTTATCTAACACCAATTGAGACATGGGTTCTGAGCCATAATAAATTTTTCTCAAACTACTGATATTCCAACGATCAAATGTGTGAGAAAGAAGAGCTAGATTTAGAAGTGTTGGGGAAACATGTAGCGTATTAACTTTGTGCATTTCAATACAGCGACCAACCTCATCTAATGAGCGCTGAGCGGGAACTATTAGGGTACCATGGGTCGCGATTACTTGAAATAAAGTTGCAAGACCGCCGATATGATCAAATAGAAGAAAGGCAAGCATAACATCGCAAGGTTCCGCTTGACGGTATTGCTCTAAAAAAGGCTGCAACTTATGCACAACCCCCTTCGAGGGGCCGGTCGAACCGGAGGAAAATACAACAAACCCAGCTTCTTGTTTTTCTTTGAGAAGTCTAATATTGAGAGGCGGTTGATTTGCAACATTTGAGCAGAAATTCCAGCCCTTAGCATCTGTAGAGGTAATGATATAGTCAGCACTTACAGTATTAGCCAATTCAGAAATTCGCTTAGTTTTATTAACAGAACACAATGAAACTATGTTTTTCTCTAGCCATAGTGCGATAAGAATACCTATACTATTGACGCTGTAATCACTCTGCAATAGCACACTTTTACCCGATATTTTATTGGCACGTAGATCATACTTATATTTAATAATTATATTGTATAAGCTGTGGTATGAGATTGGAATATCGGAGTCAACAATAGCTGTTTTATCTCCTCCACACCTAATATGCTCGACATATTCTTCAATATTCACGACGGTTCCCTATCACTAGATTTAAAAAATATCAAACTTCACACGCCAAGATCAGTCAATCTATTTCTTGTGTATTGAACAAGTGTCCCCAATGTAAGAAATGGGCTTTCCATAGAAGATAAATCACTTGTATCAGCAAGCCGAACATCAGCCTGATAGTGTGCTTTTATAGATGACTCAACATCTACTAAAATTGAAACAAGTGCTAATGAGTCAATTTGGCCACCTTCACAATACAAAGGAGAATTGTCGCCCATAGAAAGGTCAACTGGCTTTTCTAACAATATATTTTGTTGCGATATCGCATGAATAACAATTTCTTTTATTTGATTTGTCATTGATCTATCTTCCTTAATAAAATCAACTATTATTTATCAATTAAAACGCTTCTAATATCAATAAAATCACCACTTGTGACACCGTATTCGGATGGCGATTTTACTACTTTGTCTATATCTTTAGCCCGCTGTTCAGGAGATACCATATAGTTCTCAGTCACCGCCCTTTCTTGTAGTTTTTTTAGCTCTTTAAAATGGGATGTTCTTTCGCTAAAACTCACTTGTCTTGACAAATCTGAATTGACATTACATAGACCCAAAACTGCAAAAAATATTCCCGGATTTTCTTTCGCATATACACCAGACATAGCCATTAATGCTGCTTTACTCAAGCTATAAGGTAAGGTACCTTCTCGATACCTTACCCCTGCCATAGATGCCGACACAATACACTGATTGGGGAGGTGGGCAGAAGATATAACAAGATCTAACAGCAACTTGTTTGCTAACACATTTACTGAAATCACATGCTGTAGCTCTCGTATTGTAAACTCTTCGGCCCTATTCGGAACCCTTCCACTTATGCCAGCATTTAGAAAAAGCATATCAATACCTTCCTCTAACAACCTGGCTAAGCCAGCCTCAAGCAGCTCGTCATAATCATCAAGACGTGATAAGTCAAAAGGTATGAATGTAAAGAGAGGGTTATCTATGATGAGGTAAGGTGTTCTACGAGAAATGCCATATACTTGGTATCCTTTATTTAGGTATAAACGAGCAAGAGCCTCTCCAATACCGCTGCTAACGCCTGTAATTAAAATCCTTTTCATTCCACTCCCCATTCACTAAAAATTTCTGGCTATCCCTAGAATTTACCTGCTGAAAACCCACCATCAACGGGTAAAACACTGCCTGTCATATAAGAAGAGTCTTCGCTTAAAAGAAATAAAATGGTTGAGGCTATTTCTTGTGGGTCTGCAAAACGCTTCAATGCCGTTATTTGCATTTTTCGTTTAGTTGATTCAGGGTTTGCTTCTAAGCGTTCCTTCGAATTCATTCCACCTAAAGTGGGTCCCGGACAAACAGCATTGATACGAATTGTATTTCGACCATTTTCTTTGGGAATAGAGCACTCAAGTGCACAGACTTGAGTAAGCATGTTCAAGGCAGCTTTACTTGAGGAATAGGCACTCTGATTCTCAGTTCCTAGAATGCCACCACAGGATGAAACGTTGACAATCGCACCATTCACATTGCCTTCTATTAATTTAATCTCCTCTCTTAGTAATAAAAGTGGCCCGATTAAATTTGAATCAAATATCTGTCTCCAATCATCGAATTTGAAATCCCTTATCGGTTGGTGATTACCTGTTGCACCAACACAATTCACTGCAAAGTTTAGAGAACCATGATCTTTCTCGATTTTCGTAGAGAGTTCCCTAACGCTGTTTTCATCTGTTGCATCATTTTGAATATAGATGCAGTTATCTCCTAGATATTCTCTAGCTAGCAGTCCACCTTCAATTTTTCTACCGGTTATATAGCAAATCGCGCCTTTATCTATAAGAGCCTTTGCAACTGTTAAACCTATTCCCCTAGTTCCACCTGCCACCAAAACAACTTTATTTGAAAAATCCATATTTTATTTCCCTTTATAAACAACTTTTAATTTATCTGGACGTAGATAATCTGGATTTACACAACAGTAAACTCTCTCAGCAGAAGTTTCTTTTTTATCACGAAAGCAAAAAGCATCACCGAGACATCTATTCACATCATCATCGAATCCATTAAGTTCTTTTACAACTAGATGGTTATCAGCAAGAACTGCACGTGCAAAACCAACAAAATCTGCGTCACCTGACTCTAAAATTTCTTTTGCTTTTGATACAGAAAATACAGATCCACTAAACCCTACAGGTATTTTTACTTGCTCTTTTAGTAACTTGGTTCCTTTTCGCAAAATCGAGAGTGTCTCTTCCGTATTGGAAAAAAACTGACTAAATGTATCACTAACACCAACCGAGCATTCAATGGATGCCACCCCTGCCTCTTCAAAAGCAAATATAACATCTTTGAGCAAATGCGGCTTTTGTCCGTCTGCTAAAAAGCCGTCATCTATTCCCAATCTGACGCTTACTGGAATTTGTCCATCAGTGGCTTTGATGATTTCCTTTATAATAGATATGACAATATTTGCTCGCTTTAATGGTGTCCCTCCCCAAAAGTCCTGACGCAGATTTGTTTTAGGTGATAGAAAACTACTCAGAAGGTAGCCATTAGCTGCTTGCAGTTGAATTATTGGAGCATTCGCTTTTTGAGCAAAGATTGCAGATATGACAAATTGTTCTATGCAGTCTTGAATCTGCTCTTCTGACATTGCGATGGATTCATTGCCGTTTCTTAATGAAACACCACTTGGACTTAAAGCTACCCCATCACCTTGCATTCCATAGTGTTGTAACTGAACCCCTAAAATAAAATTATTTGATTTAGCCCAATTAAATAAAGGCCTCAAGGCATGAGCATGCTGCTCAGTTGTAAGCTTTAATCCGCGAGAATTAAATCTAGATGCAGATGTAACGGATGCATTACATAAATAACCGAATCCACATCCTCCTTTAATTAAGGACTGATATAATGAAAAGAAGGCCTCTTTTGGGTAACCACTATCATCACATAAATCTAATCCCATGGACGCAAAAAAAAGGCGATTTTTCGCAAATACATTTTTTCCAAAGCTTATTTCTTCATTAAATTTATGAACAGATACATTGCCCATCACTCATCTACCTTGTCTGTAGCTGAGTTTTTTTCCATGAGTAAAAAGAATCGCTTTATCAATTCGCTAATAGAATAGGTGTCATCAATATTGAGATCTTTAAATTTCAATAACAGCAAACCTTCATGTTCACCTAAAACATCTACTACTTTGGAGAAATACAGTTTCCCATCAAAAGCAAGCTTAATGGACCGAATTATTTGATTTTCCATTGCAGGTAATGAACTAATACACCCTCTCTTGCCTATACCAACAAGTTGAGATGATATTTCATTACCCTCATGATCAAAAAATGTACAAGCGATACGTTTTGGATCAATTGGTTTATACCAATAATCCGAGTATAAGAATATATTCCTGATTTTTTTAAATATATCCATATCGATGATATTAACTTTAGAGTCGACAATACAAATCAACTGTCCTTTTTGATAAAATGTTGTTCGACAAAATAGCTTTCTTGTATCATTGCCTAAATACCCATCTATCGTATCGACAATAATTTCAATTGGATACATAACTTCCGCATAGGAAAAAAATCTAGAGTTCAATTCATCTAAGGTGATTGTCACTTCACCTTTGACATATTTCGTCGTCGTATATATATGGTAATACACAGACTGTCGAGCGGCTTCTATAAACATTGTACCAGGTACATGTTCATGCGGCTTTCTGTAAAAGTAATAGTTATCGGCTAAATTCACCAATTCAAATGAACTAGGAATATATTCTTCAGAAGAGTACGCCTCAGAAGCATGAGAAACACGCTTAATAAATTCTTTATTGAGGTTTAACTCTTTAAGAGTTTGAAAAGGAATTGTTCTTTTCCAATATAATTTAGAACCATCCAATTCAGGTTCAAAAAAGGATTCATCCAGCCTAATTCGTTTTCTAATTTTATTATCTATGAGAAAGTCTATATTGTTTTCAAAATTATTTTTCTCAAGAAAATAAAATGGCACAGCTCTAGCGTAATTTTTTATAAGAACATCATCTTTTGAGTTCTTATGAACAAGTTCAGGCGAAACAAGCATAGAAAAATCCTTTTTCTATCTAAAAGAAATAATAATACTTAAATTTACCAAGCCTTTGAAAATTCACCTATTTTTTCCAAGGCATATTTCATTGAGGCCTCTTTTAAATGCTCAGCTTCTTCCCTATTACCACAATGAATATGCGAGAAATCCTGAACCCCCATAAATCCAAACGCTGTCGCTATAGTTGGTGTGAGAAGGTCATACGCCCCAAATTCTGCTCCAGGCGAGTAGTCTCCTGCTGCGGTTGAAATCAGCAATATCTTTTTGCCTGCTGGCAATAGTGGACCGTGACTTGTTTCAACAGAGTAATAAAATGTTTTTCCTTCTCGAACGACATTATCAATATACGCTTTAAGGTTCCAAGGGGTTGAGAAATTATACATGGGAGTTGATATAACAATATGAGATGCCGACTTGATTTCATCAATATACAAGTCAGAATTAGACAGCTTTTGAATTTGCTTATCCGTTTTTAAAGCATCATCAGTTAAATTGGCTTCTACCCATTCTTGGTCTGGACCTTGAATATTTCCAGGACTAACATCGCGCCTTATAACCTCAGCGCTTGGGTTTGATTTTTGCCATTCAGAAAGGAATTTTTCGGCCAGCTGACCAGATCTTGAGCGGTCTTGACGAGGACTTGCTTTAATAAGTAACAGATTTTTATTTTCCATAAAACTATCCTTAGTTAATTTTTAATTCACAATCCATAATAAAGAATCATGCTACCTATTGAAAATAAATACTTCAATATTAAAAATCATAATAATACTGACCTATATCAACAAACTCAGCAACGTAAGAAGTTCATAACCGAGTATGAGACCTTTGCACGAAACGCTCTTGAATATGAGATCTTAAACCGATAACACAACTAGTGGGCCGTATGGGTAGTTGTGTTGTCCCGACAGACCTGGACTATCTTTAATAACATCACTTCCCTTCATTGTTGGTTGTTATGTCAGCTCTTACTCCGATTGTATTACCTGTTGAAGACCGTCTTAAATTAGAGGCCTGTGTCCGCAGAACGACAGCTCCCCATCGAGATGTATTGAGAGCCTCGATTATTCTTCAGTTGGCGGATGGCACATCTATCACGGACACGGCTCATAAGCTCAATTGCTGTACAGCGACGGTCACCCGTTGGACGCATCGATATTTAACATCAGGATTATCAGGGCTTAAAGATGCTCCCCGTTCCGGACAACCCACCAAGATAACGCCAGAAGTCCGTAAGCGGGTTCTTGATATGACGGTGCATTCACTGCCTAAAGAAGCATCCCATTGGAGCGTCCGTTTGATGGTGAAATATGCGGGAATAACGCACTGGCAAGTCACACAGATTTGGAAGGATGCAGGTTTAAAACCTCACTTACTCCATACGTTCAAAATTAGCCAGGATCCTTTGTTTGCGGAAAAAGTACATGACATTGTGGGCATCTACATGGATCCGCCAAACAATGCTATTGTCTTGTCTGTCGATGAGAAAACCCAAATTCAGGCACTGGATCGGACGCAGCCCATGTTGCCGTTACAGCCGAGGTTGGCTGCTTGTCGAACTCACGACTACAAGCGCAATGGCACCGTTAACTTATACGCCGCATTTGATATTTTAACGGGTAAGGTTCTTGGGCGATTGACCAAACGTCATCGCGCTAAAGAGTTTCTTGATTTTCTGAAGCAGATCGACAGAGCAACACCGAAAGGGCTGGATCTTCATTTGATTTTGGATAATAGCAGCACCCACAAAACGAAAGCAGTACGTGACTGGCTGGAGGCTCACCCAAGGTTTGCAATGCACTTCACCCCAACCAGTGCCTCTTGGTTGAATGCCGTGGAAGGTTGGTTTGCACAGCTGGAGCGTCGAGCGGTACACCGAGGGAGCTTTAACAGTGCTGAAGCGCTACGCAAAGAGATCAAACGATTTATAAAGGCTCACAACGAAGAGAGTAGTAAGCCTTTTATCTGGAAGAAGTCAGCAGAGTCGATATTGACGGCGGTTGCAAAAGCGAAACTGAGTTTATTGAATAAAGCTCATGCGAATTAAGCATACAGGCCACTAGTTGGTTTATCGAGTTTATCGTGCGAAATTTTATCAAACTGAGTAGCATGACTTTCTCAAAGAGCTATCAAAACATCATATAAAATTGGCAGAGTCTATTACTGAAAATGAAAAGAAGATCATGCATATTGTATATCCCATCGCATGACTGTTAGGCATGCTTTTACCTACACTATTTCAGTTCATCATCATAAATCTCTAATAAATTGAGCCAAGAGATTACATGTCGTTTAAACGTTAATGAGGCCTGAACTTCACCTCCAGCAGACAAACTCACCGCTACCCAGTGATCATCACGTTCGCTCTCTGGCTTCAAGGCAACCTCTGTTGCATGATTCACTGAGTAGATATGCAGTCTGTCGCCATTACCGTAGCCGATATCGTCAGAATCAGGCAGTCCCAGCCAAACCGTTGGATTTCTCTCCAAGGTCAGCAGTGCCAGTTCAATACCATATTCCACCTGATACAGGTAGTAATCGCCGTCATTCACTTTGCGCAGTGTTTCCAGTGAGACTTCGCTACCGATCAATACATGGCAGTCCAAAATCGACTTGAGCGATGTTAGCGGCTGGATACCCAACTGGCCGGCAAAAGGAGGATTGCCAAAGTGAGCCTTCAGTCGTTCACCGTAGCGCTTTTGGAAGTGCCTGCGGGTATTAAGAACAGCGTGATTCTCACCCACTACCAGTTGATCCCTAAGCCTTACCAGATCATCAAACTGTTGAATATCAGTTGTTAGGCTCGCCTGATCGGTAAGGTTGCGATCTCCAAGCAAGATAGCCAGCTCATAGAGCATATCTTTGTTTTGGTTCAGTGATTCTTCTGATTCTGAACCCACCAGAGGGGCGATTTTGGAGCTTCGTACAACAGGATCTATCAGCAGTGTTTCCAAACCTGCGGACGTTAGGTTTTGGCAATGCGGCAACCATGCCCATTCATCAAGAGAGCTCAGTTTACGAAGCGTTCTTCTCAACACCGCCAAAGGCCATACGGTAAGTGCCATGTGGGGCATCAGACTAATGACCTGCTCTGTCGGCTTCAGCCCAAGATCCATCAATAAGTGATCAGCAGGCCGCTCTAACCATTCAATCAGCTGCGCCCAGCCTGCATCAGCGGGCAGGCGGTGGCAGCACCAGTTGAAGATCAGTGCAGGTGTATGCTGGAAGCGACTGGCAACCGTATCAGACGTGAGGATCGCCCGGTTAAGTATCAGCACAACATCAGGGCGGGATGACAGCATAGGGATAAGATCTGGAGGTAACTGATCGTGCCACGGGTAAGCCTCGCCATCAGCCAACACAGGGAAGGCAGGGACATCCTGCGGTAGCGATTCTTCCCATACATCACCGAGACTGAGCCGCCATGCTTTACCAGCGTGAGCCTTACCACCAATGGCAACAGCCTTAGTATCATCAAGGGCTATCAAGCCACCGGACAACAACAGCAATTCGTGCTCAGCGTCCCAGTGTATTTGAATCGGGTTATCGGGATTCACGGTAATTCCTTATCAAGAAAAAGGGAGTAGAAGCCTCCCCCTGTCTGCCAGACTTTAGATAGCCTGTTTCTTTAGCAGTTGTGATGGATTTATTTGGGCGTAAACCTGTTGGATGAGCGATGTCTTTATCGCCAGATAGTGAGCTGACTAGTGATGCCCTTAAAATAGCTTATGAAAGCCGTGGACGACCTAAGGACGTTATGTTCCATAGTGATCAAGGTAGCCACTATACAAGCGCAGGTTCAGGCAAACACTCTGGCGGTGTCAGATTAAACTGAGCATGAGTCGACGAGGTAACTGCTGGGGGCTGCTCACAGCCCCATACTTTTAACGCCAACTTATTAAACCGCGCAATACCGCGCAATACCGCGCAATACCGCGCAATACCGCGCAATACCGCGCAATACCTTAATTCAATCCTCTGTTGGAATGGTGTAATAAGCATTTCGAGTGGTGCCATGCATTTCAAGCTGACCATTATCCCGTAGCTTTTTTAGCAGCCTATTCGCCTGATCTTTTCCTAAATGACAGAGTTCCATCACTTCCTGCCGCTGAATACGGCCATGATGCTGCGCATGACTCAGCACCATCTGTTCATTCTGCAGCTTACTGAATCCTGCTTGTCGGGTGTACGCAATCTTGTCACCTTTCTCTTTATACATCGCCGCTGACAGCGTGTAGGTTCTGCCACGGGTTTTACCATGAGCCTCAACTAAACCCGCCTCAACCAAGGATTCAACAGTGCGTTTAGCCTGTCCAATCTCCTGCTGGATCAGAGCAGCCAAATCCTCTGCCGATAAGCGCTTTTGATCTTTTAATGCCGACAGAACGATCAAGCTGTTCACCGGCAAATTGCCTCTCTGCTTCTCCTGCTCAACGACCAGACGCAAGAACACCTCATCAGCCTCTACAGTATCCAGTCGCAAAACAACGCTGTTGTAGTCCGTCCGGTTGTAATCAGGCTGGGGGCGGCCAAAACGCAGCATACCTCGGTAGATTTTATCCACACCCCGACCAGAGCGCTCAACAATACCAATACGCTTCATCACATCTGCCAGACGTGGGTTTCTCGGTCTTGGCTCAGTGCTCAACAGGTTGTCTAAAGTCACACCTTCAACCAAGCCGCCGGGGTTACTGATGGTCAGTCCCTGATCGTCCAGACGAACATGCACCGCGCCCAGTTTATGATAGTCACGGTGAACCAGTGCATTGGCAACAGCCTCACGGAACGCCCCCATATCCACCAGCGGTACAGGCACACGAAACAGGCCTACCTGAATTTCACGTTCAGGGTTATAGGGGCGGAAATTTATCTCCAGCCATTCCAGTGCTTTTAATAAAGGGAAGCGGCGAAACTCATTAAAGCGGATGTCCTCCTGCTCCAATACCTGAAAGGCTAATTCATGCGTTGGGATAAAATCCCGTAACGCGGCTTCACGTCCGATAACCAACAAACCCGTTAACGTCGGCTGCCGTTCACCGCTGGGGGTTCTCGCAGTAAAACCCAGTGCAGCATCAAGCTGCTCATCATCCAGCTCTAAAAGCACTCTGTCACCGCCATAGTATTCAACGGACTGGCGAAGGCGCTCCCGTTCGAGCGGATCGAAGTCAGCAGTAGAGGCTCCCTGAACAATCTGCGCTGTCGCATCGGAAATACCAATTCTGGAAGCATGACTATCACGATCATGAGGCAACATAGCAACACACTCAGGCGTGCCATCTGGCTTAATCCGACGACGTAAATACTGGCCTGAAGTTGTGGCAACCTCAGAATGAATAGCCTTGGGCACCAGAATACGAGCCACCGTATAACCTTCAACCTGAACAGGCTCAACCACAATCTGTAACGCAGGAGATGTCCGGGCCGCAATTAAACCGGGTAGCCCGACTAGGTTCATGTGCGCCTTATGCAACCCCGTTGGTGTACCATCATCTTCAACACCAAGCCAAAGCTCGCCGCCTTCTGAATTAGCCATGCAGACCAAGGCCTGAACCAGCTCATCATCCGGCAGGCGTTTTCGGTCACTTTTGAACTCGACCGTAAGTGTTTCGGTCTGTGGAATTTCCGGGTACAGGTCAGCCATAATTTGCTCGTATCACTTTGAATGAACCACTTCCATAAAGTGGTAAAGAACTTGCGAACCAGAAGTCATTACAGATTAATTGTCTCACAGGTTTATTTTGCTTACTGCTGGCGTTCCCAGACAACCAGTTCTTCCAGCCTCCAGCGAGTGCAGCCAGCTAATTTAATCGGGTTGGGAAACTCAGGAACCATTTTAACCCAGCGCCATACCGTTGCACGCCCGATACTGTATCTTTGGGCAACATCTTTATCTGTCAGAAACTGTGCTGTTGAGGCGGTATTAGAAGCCATGACTTATCTCTCCTCTGATTGAGACAAGTTCCCCATTCTCTGCATAAATGATTGATGCGCAACAAGAAAAAAAGCCCAATTTCGCGGAACACCAAGTTTCGGGTTCTCATAGGTCTCTATGGGTAAATATGCACCCCCAAAGAATTTATCAAATGGTTAATTATTATTTAACCAGTCATCCAGCCCTTAAAGAGATAACATTGCCTGCCCCCTCAGAGATGACATTTTCCTCGATAAAGCCTCCCCATCTCGCCCAAACCATTTTCTGCCTCTCAAGCTGTTTACCCTGCTGATAGGTTCTGACCAACTTGTCGGCAGGAAGGTGGTTCAACATCAACTCAGCCAAGCGACTATCAGCCCCCAGCGTATCAACCCAGTGACTCGCACAAGTTCGTCGCAGGTCATGGACTGTGAACGGATTGCACTCCAGCGCACTACACACACGGCTAATTGAACGTGTTACCG
Source organism: Oceanospirillum maris DSM 6286 (assembly GCF_000422865.1). Taxonomy (GTDB): domain Bacteria; phylum Pseudomonadota; class Gammaproteobacteria; order Pseudomonadales; family Halomonadaceae; genus Oceanospirillum; species Oceanospirillum maris. Next base: position 142,621 of record NZ_AUGW01000007.1, read on the forward strand.
CACGGGGGGTTATTGGCTGCCCCTTTAAAGAAGGTGATTCAAATACAAATTCAGCATGCCCTGAAAACTCATCAAGCGCTGACATAATTTTTCTAGCGCCATCAGATAAATAGAAGGTATGAGACTGCTTATTTTTGGAGCGTTCAGCAGGAAGTACCCAAAGCCCGTTTTCGAGATCAAACTCCGACCATTTGGCTTCAATGACTTCTGAACGTCTGGCTCCTGTATAAACCAGCAACTTCAATGCAGAAACCATTGGGAAACTAATACTGTGTTTAGCATCTTCCAAGTAGCCCCAAAACTGGCGCAATTCATCTACTGATAACCAGCGATCTCTCGGGGCATTGGGTGTCGCACCAAAGTCTTTCGGTCTGAGTAATCGGGCGGGATTTTCTGAAACGATCTGGCGGGTTAAGCCGTAATCCAAAGCAAGGCTGACGGTTGTTAAACATTTACGTGCTTGCTCTTTGGTTAGCTTACGAATTTTATCCAGAGCCAAAGCTAACTGCCCTCGCTCAATATCGTTGGCTTTGAACTTACCGATATGTTTTTGCAAATAAGTTGACCAACGCCAGCGATGATCTTCAATAGTTCTCGGCTTCAGATCGCCTACGCTTTCTAGGTGATCTAACCAACGTTCAACGAGCACATCCATTGTCGCTTCAGCTTCACGCTTAGCTTTGCTCTCTGCTTTGGCTATACGTGAGTGATTCCTTGGGAGACCATTGCCACTGCTTCGTTATGCTCCTGAACGGCTTCTGGAAGTGACAATTCATTGACCGCCCCTAATCTTATATCTATTCGCTTATCAGATAGCCGAAGGCGGCTGTAGAACGTCTTTGCTCCATTCGGCGTAACCTGAACCAACAAGCCACCTTTTGCCATCATGGAAGTCTTTACGCTGCACGTGTATTTCTTGTCTTCTGCCTTCAGAGCCTGAAGCCCACGGGCTGTTGTCACTGCTTTACGTTCGGAACTTGGAAGCAGTGCTTTAAAAAGCCTGCGGAATCAGAATACCGGCGGTAAGAATAATGAGAAAGGTGCGCGCCACGAGTGCAGATATGCGATTTACCAAATTGCTAAAGCAGTGGACGACCTAGACTTTGATCAAATCCGAATTGACTCGCAAACAAAAGCATTCGTAGATGATTTGATTGTGATTAATAAGGCATGATACGCGCTAAAGTCGATACAGACAGCTTTCGTGCCGTTATGGAAAAAGTAAAAAAATATCAGCCCACTGAGCTGATAGAGTTGCTACAAATACTCATGAGCGATGGCGGAGAATAGGTATGATTAATCAGGTAAACGATAGGATGTTTAGCAATCCTGATGACAGTCAAGCTAAAACCCTTCTTAATGCCCTTCTTGAAGAAGGTGTATCAGCTGACTCGTACCGCAAAACAATGTTCAAAATTGGTCAACACCTTGGTCAAAAATTGGCTCAATCTCAAGTAAAAAATATTGTGTTGCCTCCACTGTCGAAGACGCGGACTTTCTCGCTAAAGATTCCCAGCGAGATGGAGATACAGTTATACCGGGGATAGGTGGAAGTGTGTATGAAAAGCTTGGCTATGGTAGCCAGAGACAGAAAAACTCTATTCTCCCCAATTTAGTGGAAGCGAAAATCTCAGCCGCACTACACTGAATATATTGTCATACTCTACTTTCCATATAACAGATAACCGTTACAAAGCCCCTTCACAAAAAGCTGGATACCCAGCATTAGGAATGCCATCTCACAGATCGGGGCTTTTCACACTATTTATTACTCCAAACCATCTTAGAATAAAAACACCACTACACACTTTATCTGCCGCACTCAAGCCTTTGATCACAACCTCTATCTCTTCCACAGATTATGGCTATGCACGCTTGTCTTATTTCACCTAAAACATACGAAATTCCATATATCTGTTTAAAAGCATATCTATTATTTTGCATATCTTTTTTTAACATATAGAATCCCCCTCAAGGCTAAACAGAGGGTAAGTCATGAAGAAGGTTTTGTTTGTGTGTACGGCCAACTCGGCTCGATCTCAGATGGCGGAGGTGCTTTTACGATATTTTGCCGGTGAGTCATTCGAAGTGTTTAGCGCTGGAACACAGCCCTCTAGCATTGATCCACGCACAATTGGGGCGATTGAAGGCTTTGGTTTAAAGGCCGATAATCTTGTCTCTAAATCTATTGAAAGTCTTGGTGATCAACATTTCGACTTTGTCATCAGTCTGTGTGACAAGGCCCATCAAGAGTGCAAATCTTGGCCTGACAGCGGTGTGGTGATGACTTGGGATTTCTCTGATCCTAAAGCAAGTAACGACCCTAAGGCTTTTGCTCGAACATTACAGGAGCTAAGCGAGCGTATTCGCCTGTTTGTTCTGGTTAATAGTAAAGCGGTTAAGTCTGACATTAAGGTGCTGGAGCCTCTCGATTTTTACAAAGCATTGGCGGATGAAACTCGGCTTTTAAGTTTGCTATTGATTGAGCAGGAAGGTGAGCTATGTGTCTGTGAGCTGATGGTGGCTTTAGATATGCCTCAGCCGAAAATATCCAGACACCTCAGCCAGCTTCGTAAAACAGGATTGCTCCTGGATCGCCGCCAAGGTCAGTGGGTATTTTATCAGCTCCATCCCCTGTTAAATGACTGGATGCGAGGTGTTCTGCAGACCACATTAGAACAGGCTCCTCAACTGTTAGAGCAGCCTTTATCCCGCTTAGAAGCCATGAAATCCCGTCCCAAAAAATGATGCCAGCATCTGTAATAAGGATGAATCTAATGAGCGATAAGACGCCTAACCTCCCGAATATCGACCACTGTCCTAACCTTGAATCCGGTCAGCTGCACAGCCCTGATATGGATAAACTGCAGCCGATAACCGGCAACCATGCGCCAAAAATTCTTTTACTGTATGGGTCACTGCGCCAACGGTCTTTTAGTCGCTTAGTCACCGAGGAAGCAAGCCGTCTACTGCAAGCGATGGGAGCTGAGGTAAAAATATTTAATCCAAGCGGTTTGCCATTACCGGATGATGCCGATGAAAGCCATCCGAAGGTTCAGGAACTGCGTGAACTGGCCCTGTGGTGCGAGGGAATGGTGTGGTGTTCTCCTGAACGTCATGGGTCGATGACCTCGGTTATGAAAGCGCAGATTGATTGGATTCCGCTCAGTGTTGGAGCCATACGCCCAACACAGGGAAAAACCCTTGCGCTGTTACAGGTCTCTGGGGGTTCTCAAAGTTTTAATACAGTCAACCAGATGCGGGTTCTTGGCCGCTGGATGCGGATGATCACCATCCCAAATCAGTCTTCTGTTGCGAAAGCCTTTATGGAGTTTGATGACAATGACCGTATGAAGCCTTCGGCTTACTACAACCGTATTGTGGATGTCATGGAAGAGTTGGTGAAGTTTACGTTACTCACCCGAGGCTGCAGTGATTATCTTACCGACCGCTATTCAGAGCGGGTAGAAAGTGCAGAGCAGCTATCTGCCCGTGTGAATCAGAGGGCCATTTAATGGGTATTTTCGAGCGTTATCTGTCCTTATGGGTCGGGCTATCTATTTTAGCGGGCGTTATTTTGGGCAATCTGGCTCCAGATGCTTTTGGCACCATCGCACAGCTAGAATTTGCCCACGTTAATCTGGTGGTGGCGGTTTTTATCTGGGTGATGATCTACCCAATGATGGTGCAGATCGACTTCAGCTCAATTAAAGACGTTGGTAAAAAGCCGAAGGGGCTGATGTTAACGCTGGTCATTAACTGGCTGATTAAACCGTTCACGATGGCGGCACTGGGCTGGTTATTTTTTCGGGTTATTTTTGCGGACTGGGTCGATCCACAAACAGCCGGTGAATATATAGTCGGTATGATTTTACTCGGCGTCGCCCCTTGTACGGCTATGGTGTTTGTCTGGAGCCAGCTAACGAAAGGCGATGCGAACTACACTCTAGTTCAGGTATCGGTTAACGATATCATTATGGTTTTTGCTTTTGCGCCGATTACTGCATTCCTGCTAGGGGTGAGTGATATTCATGTGCCGTGGGAAACCTTACTGTTATCGGTGGTGCTTTATGTTGTATTGCCGTTATTAGCCGGTATTTGGATCCGTCATCGACTAGAGCGCAAAGATGATGGCATTCGTCTTGAGCAGTTTCTACGCGCACTGAAACCTTGGTCTGTCCTCGGCTTGCTCGCAACGGTCGTGCTGCTGTTCGGCTTTCAAGCAGAAACCATTATTGCGCAGCCTCAAACCATTGGCATGATCGCGATTCCTCTGTTGATCCAAACCTACGGTATTTTTATTATCGCTTATGCCGCTGCCTATTGGTTACGTTTACCCCACAACATAGCCGCTCCGGCCTGCATGATTAGTACTTCTAACTTTTTTGAGTTAGCCGTGGCGGTGGCGATATCCCTATTCGGCCTTCATTCAGGGGCTGCACTGGCAACGGTAGTGGGCGTATTGGTGGAAGTACCCGTTATGTTGTCCTTGGTTTATATCGCCAATAAAACGCAACCTTATTTCATATGACCATTACCTAAATACCACCTAAACATCGCCTAAACAATCTTGTTTAAGCAACCGCATCCACTAAAGAAAAATGATAAGTCGTAAGGGAGAGAAATGATGGCTATTAAAATAGGTATAAACGGTTTTGGTCGTATGGGGCGACTGACGATGCGCGCTATTTTTGATCAGAGTGATGTCGATATTATTCAGATTAATGACCCCGCTGCCGATGCGGCGACCCTTGCTCATCTTATCAATTTTGACTCAGTGCATGGCCGTTGGAATCACGAAGCGATCGCTGTAGAAGAGCAGATGGTGATCGGTAAAAAATCCATCCGTGTCAGTCAGAATAAGCAGATTGAGGAAACCGACTGGTCTGGCTGTGACGTGGTTATTGAAGCATCAGGGAAGATGAAAAAGAAAGATGTTCTTCAGGCCTACTTGGATCAAGGGGTGAAGCGAGTTGTGGTAACGGCTCCAGTTAAGCAAGAAGGTGTGCTTGATATGGTATTGGGCGTAAATGACCACCTCTATAACCCAGAACAACACCGTATTGTTACCGCCGCCTCCTGTACCACCAACTGCCTAGCTCCGGTTGTAAAAGTGATTCATGGGCAGCTAGGTATCAAACACGGCTCTATAACAACCATCCATGATATTACCAATACCCAAACAATTCTTGATGCTCCCCACAAGGATCTCCGCCGCGCCCGTGCCTGCGGTATGAGTTTAATCCCAACCACTACCGGCTCTGCTACGGCGATTACCCATATATTTCCTGAGCTAAAAGGTAAGCTAAATGGCCACGCTATTCGAGTACCGTTAGCCAATGCTTCTATCACCGATTGTGTCTTTGAGGTTGAGCGCGAGACAACCGCCGAAGAGGTTAATGCTCTGCTAAAAACGGCATCAGAAACAGATTTAAAGGGTATTTTGGGTTATGAAGAGCGGCCTCTCGTCTCTATTGATTACAAAACAGACCCTCGTTCTAGCGTTATTGATGCCCTATCAACCATGGTTGTTAATGGCACTCAGGTGAAAATTTATGCGTGGTACGACAACGAATGGGGCTACGCGAACCGCACCGCTGAATTAGCGTTGAAGGTAGGACGATCTTAACATGCTAAGTCAGCTATCCTCCGGCGTTCGCCAGTATCTCATCGTCACAGGTAACTACTGGGCTTTCACTCTGACAGATGGTGCTCTACGGATGCTCGTCGTGCTGCACTTTCATGGTATGGGCTATTCTCCCCTGGAGATAGCCCTACTGTTTCTGTTTTATGAGGTTTTTGGTGTTATCACCAATTTAATCGGGGGATGGCTGGGAGCTCATTTAGGGCTTAACCGCACCATGAATATTGGTCTTGCGCTTCAGATAGTCGCGCTGACGATGCTTCTGGTGCCCGCCGCATGGCTGACTGTACCTTGGGTCATGGCTTCTCAGGCGCTGTCAGGTATCGCCAAAGATCTCAATAAAATGAGCGCTAAAAGTGCTATCAAACTGCTCGTACCAGAAGAGGCTCAGGGCAAGCTCTATCAATGGGTCGCCCTTCTTACAGGGTCTAAAAACACCTTAAAAGGCGTAGGCTTCTTTTTAGGTGGCGCGCTGTTGATGCTATTAGGCTTTGCCGGTGCAGCAGCGGCAATGGCGCTGGCACTAACCTTAGTCTGGCTAATAAGTTTGATATTACTGAAAGAAGATCTGGGCAAGGCAAAGCATAAGCCTAAATTCCGCGATATTTTCTCGAAAAGCGCCACCATCAATATTTTATCAGCGGCAAGGATGTTTCTTTTTGGCGCTCGCGACGTTTGGTTTGTGGTCGCACTGCCAGTATTTTTATCTCAAACACTAGGCTGGAGTCACAGTCAAACCGGCGGCTTTCTAGCTCTTTGGGTGATTGGCTATGGTTTAGTGCAAACCATAGCGCCGTATATTACCGCGTCAGCCCAAAAAACACCGAATGGCCGTACCGCAACCCTTTGGGCTTTGATACTGACCTTACTGCCAGGAGGTATTGCCCTTGGGCTAATGTCGGGACTTGATCCAGCCACCGTACTGATTAGCGGCCTGATGTTATTTGGGGCGATATTTGCCATCAACTCATCTCTACACAGCTATCTGATTGTTCGCTACGCAGGCAGCGATGGCGTGTCCCTTGATGTCGGTTTCTACTATATGTCCAACGCCATGGGACGCTTAATTGGAACCGTGCTATCTGGCTGGGTATTCCAATTGGCAGGACAGGGCAGCAGCGGGCTACAGGCTTGCCTTTATATCTCATTAGGCTTTCTGCTCCTAGCAACGCTTATTTCCCTCAAACTCCCTCAAGCCGAGCAAACAGCCTGACAACACGGCAACCACTAAAATAGCGACTAAGCCAATAATCACCGCTTATTGATGCAGGGAATCCCGTGAAACCAGAATTCTGTTGCGACCCTCACGCTACTGATAAACGTGCTAAAAAAGATGCTGCTGCAAACAAATCTAGCTGCAAAGTCTGCGAGTGTATGATTCAAGCGTGGCAACAGCATGAAGCAGAGCTGTTTAACTTCTTAGCCAGTCGGCTTAACACCCTAGAAGATGCGGAAGATCTGATACAGGAGCTTTTTATTCGTTTGTTGCAGCAGGGTGAAAAGTTTTGCTCGATAAAACAACCTAGAGCTTGGCTGTATCACGTGGCGCGCAATGCCTTAATTGATCGCTATCGGAAACAGCGTTCTTTTGTAGAACTCGACGAAAATCTATACGGTGGGTTGCTTGAAGGGCGGTTTGAAGAGCAACCTGAAAAACGGCCTGACACGCTGTTTCCAGAGCCCTTTATTTCAATTTCAGAGGGTCTTATTTCAGAGCCCTTTATTTCAGAATCCCTTATTTCAGAAGAGCTTAATCCTGCGGTTATGGATTTATTGGATCGCTGCCTCTGGCGGAATTTAGAAGAACTCCCCACAGAAGAGCTGGCGATTATTCGACAATGTGACCTTAACGGAATGCGCCAAAAAACATTTGCGCAACAAAATGGCTTAAGCCTACCCGCCACCAAAGCTCGGCTTCAGCGCGCTCGTCAGAAACTAAGAGGCCTGATTATTCATAATTGTCAGGTGCGCTTCGATGCCGCCGGAAAAGTCTGCTGCCATACCCCTCGTAACGATTGAAGACCAAAACCGACAAAAAACATAAAAAATACTGCATCCTTTTTCTAGGTGCTGCGTCCTCTAACTATGCCTTCTTATACGAATTTATCTTCTATACGAATCTGACCTAGGAAATGAGGATACGATGTTTATCATATTTACAGATTTAGCAAGCTGGCTAATCTATGATCTGCTGGGCCTATCTCCCGAGACAAAACTGGGTACGGCTCTGCATTTCTTTGTTGAAGATGTCAGCAAGATTTTTGTGCTCCTGATGGTAATGATCTACCTCATTGCCTTATTACGAGTCTCTTTAGATGTCGAACGGGTACGGGACTTCCTCGCACGAAAAAGCCGAGGCACTGGTTATATACTGGCCTCGGGACTGGGGGCGATCACACCGTTTTGCTCCTGCTCAAGTATCCCTGTCTTTCTAGGCTTTACCTCAGCGGGTATCCCTATCGGTATCACGATGGCTTTTTTATTAACGTCACCGCTAATCAATGAAGTAGCGGTGTTATTACTCCTAAGCCTTCTGGGTTGGAAGTTCACCCTGCTTTATGTCGTGGTGGGTGTCTTAGTCGGTGTACTCGGCGGCTTATTCCTTGATGCTATTCGGGCAGAACGCTGGCTACAATCTTTTGCGGCTAAGGCTCTAAAAGGCGCTCAAACCCAGCCGCTAAATACCGCTGAAGAAGATCACCCAAAAATAACATTTGCCGAGCGCCATACTTTCGCTAAATCAGAGACATTGGAGATTTTCGGACGAGTCTGGAAGTGGGTTATTGTCGGGGTTGGCTTAGGAGCGGCATTGCATGGCTTTGTACCGGATGGATGGATTGAAGCGCACTTAGGTGCGGGTCAGTGGTGGTCGGTTCCCGCTGCAACTCTGATTGGTATTCCACTGTATTCCAATGCCACAGGGGTTATTCCTGTCATGGAAAGTCTGATCACTAATGGCTTACCTATTGGTACCACACTGGCGTTCTGTATGAGTACTGTTGCCGCCAGCTTCCCTGAATTTATTTTACTCAAACAGGTTATGCAATGGCGTTTACTGGCGATCCTGTTTGCCATGCTACTGATATCGTTTACCACCATCGGCTGGATTTTTAACGGCCTATCTTTTCTTTTTTAAGGAGTTTCTAGTATGAAAACCATTACCGTATTAGGCACAGGTTGCACCAAATGCAAAAATACCGTGCAACTGATCGAAGAAAGCGCACAAGGGCTTGGCGTAGACGTTAAGGTGGAAAAAGTGGAAGACCCTGCCCAAATTATGACTTACAACGTTATGTCGACCCCAGCGGTTGTTCTGGACGGAACAGTGGTACACAAGGGCGGCATCCCAAGTAAAGAGCAGGTTATTGGCTGGTTAGAGTCCTGATAACACTCTCTCTTAAACTTAAAGCGATTCGCTTTGCATAAAAAAACGCCCACGGAGGAGATCTCCATGGGCGTTGAAAGGTAAGTCGATTGATTGAAAGGTAAATCGATTGATGTCTTAAACTATCATACTTAGAAGGTTACGTTAGCTGAGAACCAAAGGTTACGAGATTTATCTTTGTTGTTGTAATCATCGTAATAGGTCGGCTCGTAAGTTCCATCGCCATTATCTTCGAAGGATACCGACTGGCTGGTAAAATCTTGATCTAGCAGATTATTAACACGGCCCGTTAGAGTCAGATTATCCATAGCTTGCCAAGCAGCACCTAGATGTAGCACTTCATAGCTTTTGTAGTAGATATCGCCATCTTTACCCGCATCAACTTCGTTGCTTCGATTCAGACCGCGGAAACGTTTACTACGAGCTTCCATCGTTAGAAATACATTCACATCATCAGATGCCATCCAATCTAGAGTAGCATTAGCCATATGTTTGGCTGTGCCTGTTAGTGGATAACCTTCTTGTGCGCCACTTTTCTGCTCACTATCCGTATAGGTGTAGTTAGCACGAACAGAGAGTACAGGTGTAATCTCATAGCTACCGGCCAATTCAAGCCCTTTAATGGTAGCTTTATCGATGTTCACTTTCTTGGTGAAGGAATCATAACCAAGGTCAGCCCAACCTTCGCCGATATCCGCACAAGGTTCTACACCGCCCGTTGCTTCACAGCTGCTAAGGTCGCCTTGGCTCTGTATTTTGTCTTTAAAATTATTCTGAAACACCGTGGCATTAAAGCTATGACGTTTAGCAGGGTGCTGCCAGTAAACCGCCAGCTCAGAACTGACGCTGGTTTCTGGTTTTAGATCAGGCGTGCCCACAAAAGGACTAGTGCCTTGTCCGCCAAAACCTGTAATACCTTGGAAAAGATCCGTTGTTTTTGGTGTTTTATAGCCCGTACTAACACCACCTTTAACGGTCCAGCTATCCGCCAGCGCATAAACACCGTATAGACGTGGGCTGGTTTGACCACCAAAGGTATCGTGATCGTCATAACGCAAGCCTGCAGTTAAGGTGAAGTCCTGAGTAATTGCCCAGTTATCTTCAGCAAACAACGCCCAAGTATTGTGCTCTTGCACTTCGCCAGATTTATAGTTGTCGCCATACATACCGAAGACGCCATCTTCCAGCTCACCACGAATCAGCTGTACTCCGGTAATAACCTGATGGTCACCTAAAGGAATATCCAGTTTTGCATCTAATGTGTACTGGCGGCTTTCCATAACACGGTCGGGACGAGGTAAGAATTTCTCGCCGGATAGCGCTTGCAGAGCTTCCTTTGACATACCAGCATAGGGATTACCCGCTGCTGCCGTTCCATTGGCCGCATCGTACATAAGATTGATATCGGCACGCTCTTCCGCAGTTAACGGTAGCGTTCGGCCATCGTTGGTTGTGCTAAGGCTGGAGAAGCTAACCAAACTCATGATGTCACCCCAGTGACCTTCATGGCTTAGCGCCCACTCTTCACGATTAAACTCTTGCTCATCCTTATAACCGGTACGTGGAGAGCTATCTTTATACCAAAGGCGATCAATACTATCGACCGTACCTACTTGGCTGCCTTCGTTATCATAAACCTGCTTAGAGGCATCATAATCAAAAGTTAGCGTGTGATTATCATCAGGGGTAAAAATCAGGCTTAGGCCACCAGCTTTATTGGTGTTATCGACGGTTTTACCACCGCTACCAAAGCCCAGTTCCCGTTCATGAACCGTACCAGAAGGATCGGTTACATCAGCATAATCTGGCGTTGAGGATTCCTTGTCGTAGATACTGCCTCGAAGCCCCATCATTAACTTACCGGGCACCACTGGGCCCATAACGGAAAAGTCTAGGGTAGTATCATCGCCATAATCACTATCGGTTTGAACAGTACGGCTCGTTGTAATCGAACCGGACCATTTTTTAGCATCACGCTTAGTGATAATGTTAATAACACCACCCATCGCATCAGCACCGTATAGTGTTGAAGCCGGGCCACGGATGACTTCGATGCGCTCAATGGCATCCAACGGTGGGATATGGTTTAACTGGTTGCCGCCAAAGTTATTCGGATAGATATCACCATGGTTATTCTGACGACGACCATTGATCAGCACTAGCGTGTAGTCTGATCCCATGCCACGCATGGAGATGGTGCCTTGACCTGTTTTGTCCCGTGTTTCACCAACGTCAACACCTTCCAGGTCTTTCACTGCATCCAAAAGCGTCGTATAAGGGCGAGAGCGTAACTGTTCCTCGGTGATCACGGAGATACTGGCTGGAGCGTCTGTCAGTTTCTGCTCAAAGCCTGCGGCTGTTACAACAACCGAGTTAAGATTAACCTGATCATCAGCATAAGCTGTCGCTGCGGCTACCGCAGCACTTAGCCCCAGTAAAACTGGGCGAAATACAGTTTTCATTATCTAGCTACCCTCAAAGACACTTTGCAGTTATCTGGCTGGTTAAATTCAGCTCAGTAGACTAAATAACTATCAAATATAAATCATTATCATTTACATTCTTTACGTAAGGCCAAGACGGTGTTTTAAAGCAAGACAATTAACCTTTCTTATCTATCGATATAAGCCAAGATGAGGTTTGCACATACTTAAGCAAGGCTTTACATTGGCTTACATAGGGCAGGGGTATTAGCCGTTAATTTAGGATATGACAATGACATCATCACACATTGATATTTTTGCGGGTAAGCTTTTCATCGTTGATGATGAGCCGATAAACGTTAAATTGCTTGAACGAACTTTAGCAAAAGCGGGTTATCAAGATATTGAATCGACAATGGACCCCCGTGAGGTCTGTGACCGCTTTGCGGAGAAGGATCATGACTTGATTCTACTCGATCTAAATATGCCGCATATGGATGGTTTTGCCGTATTAAAGGCACTTAGCGAACGCTTCGACCGCCTGCCTCCCGTTTTAGTACTTACCGCTCAGTCCGCTCAAGAATACCGTACAGAAGCCCTAGAACTTGGCGCACAGGATTATGTTACTAAGCCTTTCGAACGCAACGAGCTACTGCACCGAGTTCGCAATCTTTTAGAAAGTAGGCTTTATCGGCGGGGTCTGGAGCTGCTCAATGAGTCCCTTGAAGAAAAAGTAGAAGAGCGCACAAAACAACTACAGCATACCCGTCTACAGGTTGTTCGACGCTTAGGCCGTGCTGCGGAGTATCGCGATAATGAAACAGGCCTACACATTGTCCGTATGAGCAAAATATCCTACTTGCTCGGTCAAGCAATGGGAATGGACAGCTATCAGTGTGATTTATTACTCAATGCCAGCCCTATGCATGACATCGGAAAAATTGGCATTCCTGACAACATCCTACTCAAGCCCGGTAAATTTGAGCCAGAAGAATGGGAGATTATGAAACAGCACGCTCAGATGGGGGCTGATATTCTTGAAGGTGAAGAATCAGATCTACTCTCTATGGCCTGAGAAATCGCCTTAACACACCATGAAAAATGGGACGGCAGCGGCTACCCCAACGGCCTTAAAGGTGAAGAAATTCCTCTTGTGGGTCGTATCTGTGCCATTGCCGATGTTTTTGATGCTTTAACGTCAGAACGTCCCTATAAAAAAGCATGGTCTGTAGATAATGCTTTGCAGTTAATTGAAGAAAATAGAGCAACGCATTTTGACCCACGCCTAGTCGATGCTTTTATGGCTAACTTAAACGGTATTTTAGCCATCCGTGATAACCATCAAGAACCTAGTATTGCAGAAAAATAAGCCTTTAATATTTTATGGTTAAATCCAGGCCCTGTGGATAACTCTGTTGTTAAGGGGGTTTTTATTGTGGGTAAAACGTGTCAATAAGCTGTTTATCCCCAAAATGGCATTTTTATCGTTCTATATAGGCAAAAGGCGCAATAGGCATATCCACAGAGATTCGCTATGGTACTCGGAATGTTCTCATTCAGGTTTCCCTTATGATTCAGCGATCTGCTTCACACCTTTTACGTGCGTTATTATTCGTTGGAGTGGGCTTTCTTGCGGCCTGCTCATCGAACACCCCTGATACTTCCTACGAAAAACTACCAACGCTTTCCAGCCTTAACAAAGCGCGGGTAACCGTGTCTGGTTTTTCTTCTGGTGGCTACATGGCAAATCAGATACACCTTGCTCACCCTGAAGAGATTGAAGGTGCAGCCATATTTTCAGCCGGGCCTTGGGGTTGTGCGATTAAAGGTTTGAGCCATGCCATGATGTCTTGCATGAAAACAACCTTGCAGATGGCCAGCTTAGATGAGCGTATGGTGATGCTGCACAAAGCCAGTCGCAGCGGTACCATTGGTGATCCGGCGCTACTGGTCGATGACCCTGTGTATATTTTTCTGGGACAGGCCGATACCGTTGTCGCGCCAGCGGTCACAGAGAGTTTGATCGGCTTCTATCAAAAGCTTGTGGCATCTTATAACCTGAGGGTGACAACCCTACCGAATGCAACTCACGGCTTTCCAACCCTGCAAACCGATGCCAAGTGCGGCTCGCCATCCTCATCGCACCTTCAGAATTGCAATTTCGATGGTGCAGGGGAAGCTTTCACAACCCTTTACGGTCAGCTGAAACCTGCCTCAGATGAAAGCCAGCTTAGCGGTGAAATCTTCGAGTTTGGTCAGGCACCGTTCTTTGAAGGCAGAGGGATGTTGGATCGAGGCTATCTGTATATACCCGCCAGCTGCAAAGATGCTAACAACCTGTGTCAGCTACATGTTGCTCTGCATGGCTGCGACCAGAGCGTAGAAGTGACCGGAGATAGCTTTATCCGCAACAGCGGTTTTAATCGTTGGGCCGATAGCAACAATATTGTCGTGCTTTATCCGCAAGCCACAAAAAGCCTAACAAATCCAAAAGGTTGCTGGGACTGGTGGGGATATGAAAAGGAACCTTTCTTTAGCCGTAGCAACCCTCAGATCACTGCGATTATCGACATAATAAATCAGTTAACAGCACGCACGGAATAACACCCTACAGAAACACAAAAACAGCCCGATGCTTAAATAGCATCGGGCTGTTTTTTTTTGAAGACTTTTTTACGGGCTTTTACACAAAAGCTTCTAGCCTAAAATTTTCTTCATAAAAGGTGGCAGTGTTAGTGCACCACGGTGCATGGCATCGGTGTAGTAATCGGTATCAAAAACCTTTGCCGCAGAATCGGCATCACGGAAGGATTTCACATCTGTGCCTTTACCCGCCATCGTGCAGCTCCACCAACCAGAAGGATAAACGGGCTGAGGGAACGGTAGCGTCGCTGTTGTGCTAAAACCAGCAGCCTGCATATCAACATGCAGATCCTTGATAATACTATCGGTGTGATACAGCGGAGATTCTGACTGCTGCACCATGATGCCGCCCTGTCTTAAGATACGGAAGCAGCGCTTAAAGAAATCAACTTTAAACAATCCTTCAGCTGGGCCTACGGGGTCTGTCGAGTCCACAATGATCAGGTCGATGCTTTCTTCTGGGCAGTTATCGACCCATTTTACGCCATCTTCAAACAGCAGCTCTGCACGCGGATCATTATTACTGTCGCAAAGTTGTGGGAAATATTTTTCCGACAGATCTGTTACCAATTTGTCGATATCGATCTGGGTTACTTTCTCAACACCAGGGTGCTTCAGCACTTCACGCAATGTACCGCAGTCGCCGCCGCCGATAATCACCACATGCTTAGGGTCTGCATGGCTAAATAAGGCAGGGTGCGACATCATCTCATGATAAAGGAAGTTGTCACGATCGGTCAGCATCACGCAGCCATCAATCACCATCAGGTTGCCATAGGTTTCCGTATCGTAAATTTCCAGCTTCTGATACGGGCTCTGCTCTTCATGCAGTTTAGCTTTTACCTTTAAAGAAAAGCCGGAGCCGCAGGATGTGAATATTTCAGTAAACCAGCTGTTGTCCATTTGTTCGCTCATAGCTACCTCAACCCTGATGGGAGATGACTTAATCAAAAAAGTTAAATAACGTTAATTCATCGTTAAAATAAGGGGCGCAACAATAACGGATGCCTCCCTTCTAAACAAAGTTATTTTCAATCTTACCAATGATAAAGGCTACTTATCGGTTAAGACTATATTTACTTTGATTTTGCCAAATTTGGCTGGATAATGCGCGCGCTCAAAACAAGGCTCAAGCCTGATCAAATCGGCATTCGCGTGTTAATGAAAAACCTGCGTTTCCCATCAAAATGATCTACCCTCAAGCCTATTCAGTTTAACCTGTTTACCCCGACCCTATGAGATCTTAAAAGGGCCTTAAATATAACAAGGGTTATTAACAAAGAGATGACCGAAAAGATGACCGATTGGAGCCTTGAAGACGCGTTCCGCACATACAATATCGACCACTGGGGCAGTGACTACTTCGCTGTAAACCCACAGGGGCGTGTGGTTGTTAAACCAAGTCCGGCTCAACCAAACGCCGCGGTTGATCTAACACAGCTGTGCCGAACACTTCAGGATCAGGGGCTTTCGCTGCCGGTTCTGGTTCGTTTTACCGATATTCTGCACCATCGCGTCAATCGCCTATGCGCAGCCTTTGATAAAGCGATGCAAGAGCAAAACTATCAAGGTGGCTACACCGCCGTTTATCCTATCAAGGTAAATCAGCAGCGCCGCGTGGTGGAAGAAATTCTCAACACATCTGCCCGCTCAGAAAATCGCGTAGGCTTAGAAGCTGGTAGTAAACCTGAGCTGCTTGCGGTACTGGCGCAAAACGGTCAAAAGAACTCGGTCATCGTCTGCAACGGTTATAAAGACCGTGAATACGTGCGCTTAGCACTTTTGGGTGAGAAACTCGGTCATAAAGTGTTTATCGTTATCGAGAAGATGAACGAGCTAAACCTTGTGCTAGAAGAAAGCCAGCGCATGGGCGTTAAACCGCGCATGGGTATTCGTGCTCGCTTGGCTTCTATCGGTAAAGGAAACTGGCAGAACACTGGCGGCGAAAAGTCAAAATTTGGCTTATCCGCCAGCCAAATCTTACAGGTGGTTGAGCAGCTAAAAACAGCCAATGCCCTTGATGCGTTACAACTGCTGCATTTCCACTTAGGCTCTCAAATCGCCAATATTCGCGATATTCAGCGCGGCCTAAAAGAGTGCGGTCGTTTCTATACCGAGCTATGCCATTTGGGCGCTAATGTTAGCTTTGTTGACGTAGGTGGTGGCTTAGGCGTTGATTACGAGGGCACTCGCTCCCGTAGTATTTGCTCCATCAACTACAGCATGGAAGAGTATGCCAACAACGTGGTGCAGGCGATTAACGACGTATGTACGAATAACGACCTGCCTCACCCCCATCTTATTACTGAATCTGGCCGAGCGATCACCGCACACCACGCAGTTCTAATCACCAATGTGATTGATATTGAGTCACCGGATACCAATGCCCCTGAAGCCATTGCCGATGAAGAACCGGCTGTGATTCAAGAGCTGTGGCGCGCCTTTCAGTTGGTGACACAGGGTGCCGATGAACGCTCTCTGGTTGAAAGCTATCACGACGTTGTACAGGCAGTGTCAGAAGCTCAAGATATGTACACATTAGGTATTTTGACATTGACGCAGCGTTCTCTGGCCGAACGTATTTACACCGCAACCTGCGATCAGCTACGCGGCCAATTAAATACACGTAATCGTGCGCACCGTACCATGTTAGATGAGCTGAATGAAAAATTAGCCGATAAGCTCTTTGCTAACTTTTCTCTATTCCAGTCGCTACCCGATGTATGGGGTATTGAGCAGATTTTCCCAATACTTCCTCTCTCGCAACTGCATAAACCACCATTGCGCCGGGGTGTTATTCAGGATATTACCTGTGATTCCGATGGTCGAATCGATCTTTATGTTGACGGCCAAGGCTTAGAAACAACCTTGCCACTACCGGCATGGCCAGAGGGCGAACAACGCTTACTGGGAGTCTTCTTGGTGGGTGCCTATCAAGAGATCTTAGGTGATATGCACAACTTGTTTGGCGACACCGATTCCGTTGATGTCACCGTTGATGCAAACGGAGACGTACAAATCAACCAAGTCATCAAAGGCGACACCGTAGCCAAAGTTCTGGAATACGTTAACTTTGATCCTGCAAAGCTAATGGAACGCTACCGTCAAAAAATGGATGCCAGCGACCTCTCCAGTGAAGAGCAAACGCTGTACATTAAAGAGCTAGAAGAAGGCTTAGCCGGTTACACCTATCTGGAATAACCGTTTGTGCAGATAAACAAATAACCCATTCGGCACAGGGTGTAAAAGCCCTGTGCCAATGGGGTGTTCTGTTAAATAGAGCGCTCTGTTAAATGGCGATACCTTTCATACCAGATCCAACAGGTTCAAGTTGATCGTCTCGCTGGCTACTTAGCTCATCCATCTTATCTTGGGTCGCTTCCACCGCCCGTTTTCCGGCATCTAGCAGGGAACTACCGATATCTTTTAAGGTTTCGCCCATTTCTTCGCCACCGTTTTCATCCAGCTTTTCTTTGGCGGCATCGGCGGCATCTTTACTGACATCCCAAGCTTGGCTGCCCCAATCCTTCAGTTTACTGCCCACCTCAGAAGCCGTTTCTGCAGTTTCATCCATCAACTCGGCGGCCTTGTCTCTTATGGCGTCGGCATCAGCGGCTTGGGCGGAATGAATCGAGGCTGTTAATAGCGCTAAAGCTACCAACCCACCTTTTAAAAACAGTTCTATTTTGATCCGCACGTTAATCATTCCTACTATTTACCAAAAATTAGTGAGCTTGATCCCAGTTTTCACCGCTGTCGGTTTCAACCAGAAGCGGCACGTCCAATATTACGGCATTTTCCATAAAAGGCTTCAGCGCAAGTTTAAAGTTTTCAACCTGCTCTGCGGGCACTTCAAAGACCAGTTCATCATGTACCTGCATTATCATCTTCACATTCTGACAGACAGGGTCTTTATCTTCAGACAACCAATGGTGAACATTGATCATCGCTTTTTTAATAATATCCGCCGCCGTTCCCTGCATCGGTGCGTTAATCGCAGTGCGTTCCGCAGCTTTGCGCATGGCACCATTGCCAGCATTAATCTCCGGTAGATATAAGCGACGGCCTAGCAAGGTTTCAACATAGCCTTGCTCTTTGGCATTTTCTCGAATGGTATCCATATAACGGGCCACTCCGGGATAACGGTCAAAATAACGGTCGATATAGACCTGCGCTTGGCCCCGTTCAATATGCAGCTGCTTGGCCAAACCAAAGGCTGACATTCCGTAGATAAGGCCAAAGTTAATCGCTTTGGCGCTACGACGTTGATCATTGGTTACTTGATCAAGCTCACAGCCAAATACTTCCGCAGCGGTGGCTTTATGCACATCTTGGTTATTCTTAAAGGCTTCTAGTAAACCTTTATCACCGGATAGATGAGCCATAATGCGCAGCTCAATTTGCGAGTAATCCGCAGCAACAATTAAGTTACCGGCTTCTGGAATAAAGGCCTGACGAATGCGGCGACCGTCCTCCGTACGAATGGGGATATTTTGCAGGTTAGGATCACTGGATGATAAACGACCTGTGGCGGTTACGGCCTGATGGTAAGACGTATGAATACGACCCGTGCGAGCATTCACCATCTGAGGTAATTTATCGGTATAGGTCGATTTCAGCTTGCTTAGGCCACGGTGCTCCATAATCAGCTTAGGCAGCGGGTAGTCCAGTGCGAGTTCCTGTAGGGCTTCTTCAGATGTTGACGGTTTTCCTTTAGGGGTTTTCTTTTTAACAGGAAGCGCCATCTCTTCGTAGAGAATATCCCCCAGCTGTTTGGGAGAACCTAAATTAAACTCTTTGCCCGCTAATGCGTAGGCATCGGCTTCTATATCGATTAACCGCGCGGTAATTTGCTGGCTCTGCTCTGCCAATTTAGCCGTATCGATTTTAGCGCCGTTATGTTCAATATGGGACAAAACAGGCACTAATGGCAGTTCAACATCCGTGAGAAGATCAACTAAGCGCCCAACCTTTTGCACCATGGGCCACAGTTTGTTATGCAGGCGCAGAGTGATATCCGCATCTTCTGCGGCGTAAGGTGCTGCTTTATCAAGCCGAATCTTATTAAACGGTAATAAACTTTTGCCTAGACCTGCGTCGTCTTTCTGGGATTTTTCTAAGGTTTTAAAATCAAAAATCAGCTTAGCCAGCTCATGATCACGGGATAACCGCTTTAATGCGCTAAGAGAGGTAGAGCCGCCAGATTTGGTTTTATCTTTAACCGGCAGCCCTTTCTTAACGTACAGAATATCCGCTAGCTCTTTTTGTGAGCCAATATCAAATTTCTCGCCAGCAAGAGCATAGATCTTCTCTTCCAGCGTCTTTAATTCACTGCTTTCCTGAGGAACAGAATCTCCTAACAGATCAATTTGCCCTGAAGCTTCTTCACCATTATTAGCGGCCACCTCTTTAAAACTGATGGTAGTATGGCCTAAATATTTAGCGGATAAGCTGTCCATATCGTGACGGGTAGCGGTGGAGTTCAGCACATAAGAGGCCAGCATGGTATCACTGTATACCCCTTGCAGCTCAATACCGTAGTTGGCCAATACATTAATGTCGTACTTTAGGTTCTGACCGATCTTACCCTTGCTCGGATCTTCCAGCAGAGGTTTTAGCTGGTTTAACACCCAGTCTCGATCAAGCTGTTTTGGCGCGCCTAGATAATCATGGGCCACTGGAACATAGGCCGCTTTACCGGCTTCTACCGCAAAAGAGACACCCACAATTTGAGCCTGCATATAGTCAAGGCTGGTGGTTTCGGTATCAAAGGCAAACTGTTCAGCAGCTTTAAGTTGATCAAGCCATTGATTGAAATCCGCTTGAGTCAGTACCGTGTCATACTCACAAATAATCTCTGGTTCATCTGCGTTAATAGTCTCAGCATCAACTAACGCCTCGGCCAGCGGCTTTGTGGTTTTTAAGTCTACGGTTTTTGAAACAGCATCAATGTCTTTTATAGGAACCGCCGTTTCTTTCGAGATACGGCTAGGCTGACTCTCCTCACGATTTAAGTCATTCAACCAGCTTTTGAACTCTAACTCCGCATAAAGGGTTTTCAGGGTTTCAGTATCCTGAGGAGCCATAACCAGTTCATCAAGCGTGATGCCTAAATCGACATCACATTTGATCGTTGCTAGCTTATAAGACAGATAGGCCATCTCTTTATGCTCGGCCATCTTTTTAGGCAAGGTTTTTGCGCCACGAAAGCCCAATTCAGGGATTTTATCCAGATCGGCATAAATAGTATCCAAACCGCCAAGCCCCTGTAATAAGCCAAGGGCTGTTTTCTCTCCCACACCAGGCACGCCCGGAATGTTATCCACCGAATCTCCCATTAAGGCGAGAAAATCGATAATAAGCTCAGGGCCGATACCAAACTTGTCATGCACACCTTGAATATCCATCAAGGTATTGGTCATGGTGTTCACCAGCGTGACTTTTTCTGTCACCAGTTGAGCCATATCTTTATCGCCGGTTGAAACGACCACAGAGCGGCCAGCCATTTCGCCCTGCTCCGCTAATGTGCCGATAACATCGTCAGCCTCGACACCTTCAATGCAAAGCAACGGCATTCCCATCGCCTTGATCGCTTGATGCAGAGGCGCTATCTGGCGGCGTAGATCATCCGGCATGGGTGGACGATGAGCTTTGTACTCTGAGTACATATCATCACGGAAGGTTTTGCCTTTAGCATCAAACACCACCACAACAGGGGAGCCAGCGTATTGCCTTAACAAACTTTTCAGCATGTTAATTACGCCCTTAATCGCCCCGCTGGGCTGGCCTTTTGATGTGTTTAAAGGCGGCATCGCATGGAAAGCTCTATACAGATAGGAAGAGCCATCAACCAGAACCAGAGGCAATTGGGTGGTGTCATTCATACAGGATATCAACTCAACTCGGTTATACTTAAAATGAAAGATGATTCATCATAATGCACTGAGGATTCAGACCAAAGGTCTGACAAGGATTTAACATGAAACGCGCGCTGTTTTTTGCTCTGTTACTATCATTGCCTATCACGTCTGTTTACGCTGAAGATCAACAGCCAGAACCTGAGATTACCATTCGTGACGGTGGTGATCGCACGCTGTACGAATACCGCGCCAATGGGATTCTTTACGCCATCAAGGTTAAGCCGAAAATGGGTAAGGAGTATTTCTTAGTTGATGCTAACGGCGACGGTAATTTTATACGCAAAGAGACCACCCAAAAGTCTTTTTTGATTCCTGAATGGGTTATCTTACGCTGGTAAAATTGCCAATAATTTAAAGCATCTTATTGATTTTGTTGGCCTTATAATAAAAAATCTTAAATAACCCATTTGTTTTCTGCAAACTGGTAAGCGTAATAATCCAATAAAAGAGCACTTACAATGGCTGTTTATACCCAGGTTTTTGAGTCTGAACTCAACCCGTTTCTGCACGGCTACGGCCTTAGTGAACACTACCAGTTGCAGGGGCTTATGGGCGGTACAGAAAATACCACGTATCGCGTTAGTTATACTGAAGCAGAGGGTCAACATCGTGGCAGCGATAAAAGTTATATTCTTACATTATTTGAGCAAGGCGATCATAGTGATCTAGGCTACTTTGTATCCCTGCTCACTCAGCTAAAAGACAAAGGCATAAACACCGTTGCAGCGCCTATAGCCGATCAACAGGGTCATTACTTGCAGACATTGGCGGGGAAACCTGCGCTATTATTTCCCTGTCTTAATGGTTCTCATCCAGAGCAACCGTCGATCGAGCAAGCCCGTGCCATCGGTCAATGGTTAGGGCAGATGCACATTACTGCGCAATCCTTTGATCTGCACAAACCCAATCTGCGTTCTATCGACTGGATGAAACACGTAGCACCGGATCTACTGCCGTTATTGGATGAGATGGATCAGCAACTGATGCAGCTGGAAATCAGCCATTTCACAGACCTGTTAGAAGAGTACCCCAATCTGCCAGAGGGTATTCTGCACGGGGATCTGTTTCGAGATAACACCTTCTATGAAGGCGATAAACTAACCGGCGTGATCGACTTTTATAACGGCTGCAACGGCCATCTACTTTATGATTTATCCGTCGTACTAAATGACTGGAGCTGTCAGGATGGCAATGCACCGGATTTAGCGCTACAGAGCGCTCTGCTAGAAGCCTATGAAGGCGTTCGCCCTCTAACGGATGAAGAACGTCGTGCCTTGCCCAGCTACCTTCGCGCCTGCGCCCTGCGTTACTGGATCTCTCGCTTGCTAGCAAAACACCTAGCGGAAGAGGAAGAACATGATCATGGCTACAAAGACCCAGAACACTACAAACTAATTCTGCTAAACCGAGTGAAACAAGCGGGTTGGTAATACCGGTGATGAGGAACAGCCCCGATCAGAACTCGAATCCTGATCGGGGAATTTCGTTTACTTCGCCTTCGGGTCCATCAGGTTAACCACCTGAATCTCATCTTTAGGGTCTGGCTGGCTTTGGTTGACGCGGGTTGCAGGTTCTTCAACCGGTGGTGCGGTCAGTGACATCTCATCGGTAAAACCACAGGCAACACATTCGCGGTACTGCACGTCATCTTCTACCCAAGCTTTTAGCTTGTCCATTTCGCTGCAACGGGGACAAACCGCACCGGCGATAAAACGTTTAACAACGGTCATATCAAATTCCTGAATCGAGTAATGGCCAAAAAAAACGGATCAAGTAAAGGTTAAGAATGCATCAGGGCTATATAGTACAGCCCTGAGCCTTCTAGACATTAATACCGCACTAGCCGTTAATACCGCAGTGTCGCAGAAGCGCATCAACCTTAGGTTCACGTCCACGGAACGCTTTAAACAGCTCTGCCGGTTCTTTCGAGCCGCCCATCTCTAGGATATTTTCACGGAAAGATCGGCCGGTTTCTGTGTTAAAAATACCGTCCTCTTCAAAGCGAGAATAGGCATCCGCAGAGAGTACTTCAGCCCATTTATAGCTGTAGTAACCCGCCGCATAACCACCGGCAAAGATATGACTGAAGCCATGTTGGAAGCGATTAAAGGGCGCAGGGGGCAGCACCGCAACCTGAGTACGAACCTCGTCCAGTAGTTGCTGAACGCTAGAATCCCACTCCGGTTGATATTCGTTATGTAGACGGAAATCAAACAGTGAGAACTCTAACTGCCGCACCATGGTCATGGCTGACTGGAAATTTTTCGCGGCCTGTAACTTATCCAGCAATGCCTGTGGCAGAGGCTCACCGGTATCTACATGGCCTGCGATCAGATCCAAACCTTCCTTCTCGTAGCAGAAATTTTCCATAAACTGGCTAGGCAGTTCCACCGCATCCCAAGCAACACCATTGATACCGGAAACATCTGCCACATCAATCTTAGTGAGCATATGATGCAGGCCGTGACCGAACTCATGGAAGAGGGTTGTCACTTCATCATGGGTCAGCAGAGCAGGCTTACCACCAACCGGAGCGGAGAAGTTACACACAAGATAGGCCACTGGCAGCTGAATCGAGCCATCGGCCTTCAGGCGACGCACACGGCAATCATCCATCCAAGCACCGCCCCGTTTATTTTCACGGGCGTAAAGATCCAGATAGAAGCTGGCAATCAGCTGTCCATCCTGTGAAATTTCGTAGTATTTGGCATCCTCATGCCAGCGATCCACCTGCTCGGTTTTCTCTTCAATGGTGATGCCGTACAAGCGGTTTACCACCTCAAACATTCCAGAGATCACTTTTGGTGCAGGGAAATAAGGGCGCAGCTCTTCTTGGGAAATCGCATAACGTTGCTGGCGCAGTTTTTCGCTATAGAAGCCCACATCCCAAGCTTTTAGATCACCATCAAGGCCTTCTTCGCTAGCATAAGCCTGCAGCTCTTTAAACTCTTCCCGCGCTTGCGGTACGGAGCGTTCCGCCAGATCGGTCAAAAAGCCTAAGACTTCATCGGTGCTGGAAGCCATCTTGGTTTCGATAGAGTATTGCGCATAAGTGCTAAAGCCCAACAGTTGGGCCAATTCATGACGCAGAGCCAAAATCTCTTCCATCACCGGCGTATTGTCCCATTGCCCTGCATTTGGCCCCTGATCAGAAGCACGGGTAACAAAGGCGGTGTAGATCTCTTCCCGCAGTTCACGGTTTTCTGCGTAGGTCATCACCGGATGAAAGGCGGGGAAATCTAAGGTAATCAGCCAGCCATCAAGTTCTTTCTGCTCTTTTTCACCCTTCTGTTGCGCCAGTTGCTGCAGCAGGCCCAAGGCACTTTCCGGCAGGCCAGCAAGCTCGGCCTTATCGGTAATATGCTTCGTCCAGCCTTGAGTCGCATCCATCACATTTTCGGCAAACTTATTGGTTAGCTCAGAAAGGCGGGATTTTAGCTCACCGTAGCGCTGTTTTTTCTCCGCCGGTAGATCAATACCAGAAAGATGGAAATCACGCAGCGTGTTGTTGATTGCTTTCTGCTGAGCCTCATTCAGCCTAGCAAATTCGGGACTGGCTTTCAGAGCTTTAAAGCATTCGCATAGCGCTTCGTTCTGGCCGATTTCTGTACCGTATTGCGATAATTTAGGCAGGCAGGCGTTGTAGGCTTCTCGCAGAGCATCGCTGTTAAGGACGCCATTCATATGACCAACAGGAGACCACATTTGTGACAGGCGGTCATCATGTTCACTTAACACCTGAACCAAGGATGCCCATGTAGGGTTTTCTAACTGTTGTAGCTCAGCGATGGCCGCGCGATTATCGGCCAAGATTTGATCTAGCGCTGGCTCTATCATCTCTGGCTTGATCTGGCTAAAAGGTGGCAAGGTATGGCTTTCTAACAACGGATTGCTCATGAATAAATCCTTATCGATAATCTTTGGCTTTTTTCTAGTCTTCTAGTCTATATGGGGTTTTATCACAGAAATTCCACTACTTAGCGGGTTATAATCGCATCACGCTTTCTTTTAATCTTACGATAATGACAACTAAAACGGAGCTTCTGCCATGTCCACACCCAAGCCGGAAAACACCCCAACTGCAGCCAACATCCGCCCTTTTAAAGAGTGGACACCAAAACTGGGAGGGCGGGTTTTTGTTGATCCATCCGCTGTCGTACTGGGAGATGTGGAAATCGGTGATGATTGCTCGGTATGGCCGTTAACCGTCATTCGTGGCGATATGCACCGCATTCGTATCGGCAACCGCACCAGCGTGCAAGATGGCTCAGTACTACATATTACCCATGCAGGGCCTTTTAACCCAGACGGTTTCCCGTTGATTATTGGTGATGATGTCACCATTGGCCATCAGGCGATGCTGCATGGTTGTACCATCGGTAGTCGGGTATTAATCGGCATGGGGGCTATGGTGATGGACGGTGCCGTGGTGGAAGATGAGGTCATTGTCGGCGCGGGCAGCCTAGTTCCCCCAGGTAAAAAGCTAGAATCTGGCCATCTTTATGTGGGTCGTCCAGTAGAGAAAAAACGCCCTCTGACGGAGAAAGAGCTTAAGTTCTTTACCTATACCGCGGGTAACTACGTCAAACTAAAAGATGAGCATATCGCAGAGAATTACGGCCACTAGTACTTTCATGTTCCATTAAGGTTTCATTTGTAGACTACCCCTGACACTAAACATTTGGTGAACTTTAAGGGTAGACATTATGAAACTTTTTAAACAAGCAAAACCTATGGCATTTATGTTGGCACTGGCACTAAGCAGCGCAACATTAGTAAGTACCGCGCAAGCAGATGACCACGGTGATCGCCGAGATAAAGCAGAACACTGTGATCATCAAAAGAATAAAAAAGGCTCTCGCATGGATCATGGCATGATGAGCATCAACTTTCGAGGCCTAGAGCTGACAAAAACCCAGCGTGAACAGATGCACGACATTAAAGAAGAGCATCGCGATAGTCAGAAAGGTGACCGTAAGGCTCTAAGAGATGTTCGCTACCGCTTTATGGAAGCACTGGTTGATGGCACTGATGATGCAAACCTCAATATGATTCTTAATGAGAAAAGAGACCTGATGACTCAAAGACAGACGGCTTATGTTGCCATGATGCAGAAACAAGTCGCAGTTTTAACCGATGAGCAAAAAGCAAAATTAAAAGAACGCCTGCAATAACGTTCTTTTGCCCTTGATATCCACTATAAAGCCCTGCCTCGCAGGGCTTTATCTTTCTATTTTGATGCATCAAATAAGATATTGTTCTGCGATACAAACCCACCTTACAAAAAATAGAAGCTGTACACTGAAAATGAATCAGGGATAATCAAATAACAAACCTCATTTGATTATTTTCCCTGAAGTTAGCTACGATTATGTCTGATTTCAAAACATCAACAGAACTCTAACGATAGGTTTTCAGCTATGTCATCAGCATTATCGTCAAAGCGAGCGTCGACAAAACAGTCAGCAACGCAAAAAGTATCACCCAAAAAATACCGAGCTAACCGCTGGATTAGAAATACACTTATCACCAGTATTGGTGCTGCGCTGTTAACCGCCTGCGCAAGCTCTCCTACGGGTCGCCATCAGCTTAAGCTTTTTCCTAGCTCTGAGATTGACCAGATGGGCGTGCAATCTTTTGTGCAAATGAAAGAAGAAACTCCTTCAACCACCAATACAACGACCAGTGCCTACGTCAACTGTGTGGCGAATCAGGTTATCGCTCAAGTGCCGGCTAAATACGGTATTGATAACTGGGAAGTCGTGGTTTTTGAATCGGATCAGGTTAACGCTTTTGCCTTACCCGGTGGCAAAGTAGGCGTTTATACCGGCCTGCTAAAAGTCGCTAATAATCAAGACCAGCTTGCAGCGGTTATCGGCCATGAACTGTCTCATGTTTTAGCGGAGCACGGTAATGAGCGGGTTTCCACCTCTTTTGCCACCGAAACAGGTTTAGCTTTAGCGTATAAGGTGAGCGGCGAGCAAAGCACAGAAAAAGATCAGCTTTTTGCCCTGCTAGGCATTGGCTCTCAAGTGGGTATTGTGCTGCCCTTTGGTCGCATTCAGGAAAGCGAAGCCGATGAGATGGGGCTGGAGCTTATGGCTAAAGCGGGTTTCCAACCGCAGCAGGCGGTGAATCTCTGGCAGAATATGGCCCAAGCAAGCGGTGAAAGCCAGCCGGAACTATTATCAACTCACCCGTCCCACGAAAACCGGATTAAAGATCTGCAAAGCCAGATGGCAAAGGCCAACACCCTTTATCAGCAAGCTCAGGCTGAAGGCCGTATACCTAACTGTAAGATTTAATTGTCACTATCTGATAAAAGATAAATGAATGAATTATTCAATTAAAAACCGCTGGGTACTCTTGGGATTAGCGCTAATGATTATCCCCTCCGTTGCGATGATGTCCGGCTTTTGGTCGGAACTCACAGAGGTGCAAAAGTGCACGGCTGAAGGCATGGGCTTTGACTACCGCACTGGTGAATGTATAGAAGGCAGCACTATTTTTGTGCCTTTCTCCGAGCGCCAGCCTTTATTGGTGAACAGCGGTATGTTGTTGTCTACGCTAGGATTGATTTTCTGCTTGATAGGGCTTTATAGAAGCGTAAGTACGAATCATCAATAGCTTATGGCTAGCAATAACAGGCCTCGGGTGGCTTTGCCACCCGATCAACTTAAGCCTGTCCTTTCAAATAAGCCTAGATCTTACAGACAAACCTAGGCCTTCAATTGTGCTCTTAAATCAGCCAGAACAGACGTGGTATCCGGTTTAATTCCACGCCAGATACGGAAGGATTCTGCGGCTTGCTCAACCAGCATTCCTAAACCATCAACCGCTTTTTCAGCGCCATGCTCTAAGGCCCAGCGATTAAAAATAGTGATGTCTTGACTGTACATCATGTCATAGCAAACGGCCTGATCCGCTAATAACCCATCAGGTAGCGGCGGTAAATCTCCCGCTAAGCTAGCGGCGGTGCCATTAATAACCAGATCAAACTGCTGGCCGTCCAAATCACTAAAGCCACAAGCGGTGAGGCAACCATCCTCTGTGGATAAATCTTGGAAAATGCCCACCAAGGTTTCCGCTTTCGAGATGGTACGATTAGCGATAATAACGGCGGCTGGCTGCTGCTCCAGAATAGGCTCAATAACACCACGCACCGCGCCACCCGCACCCAAAATCAACACCCGCTTACCTGTAATATTAACCTGCTGGTTATCGGTTAAATCACGCACTAAACCCACGCCATCAGTAGTATCACCCCAAAGAGTGCCATCTTCTGCCTGCCAAAGAGTATTCACAGCCCCCGCCCGTTGCGCACGGGAGGTTAGTTTTTCAGCAGCCTCAAAAGCATCCTGCTTAAAAGGTACGGTGATATTACAACCCCGTCCCTGATCCGCTAGAAAAGCGGTCAATGACGGAATAAAAGCATCTACCGGCGCTAATAGGACTTCGTAGATTAAGTCTTGAGCCGTTTGTTCAGCAAAGGCTTGATGGATTTGCGGTGATTTACTGTGTGCAATAGGGTTACCAAACACAGCATAACGATCAGTCATATTAAACATCCTCGGTCACGATAGTCTTTCCATCACGATAGTCTTTCCGTCACGATAGCTTTAAGGGCTGGGCTTCGGCCTTCAACCACTTCACTAATGACACTCGCCAAGGCCGTTACAAGGCCTTCTGGATTACCGTAAAAATCTTCATGCTGAACCTTCTGGTAACGACCACGATATTTAATGGCAAAGGTGGGATAACCTTGGCCTTCCGATGACGTCATCATGTTATGCCCCTGAGTAAACAGAGGGTCCATCAAATCCGACCACGTTTTTGGCTCACTGAGTTTCTTTTTCAACCCACTTTGATCATCCAGTAAGCCATCTGTCGCGCTAATCAGTAAGTCCGTTTCATTTAGGGAGAAACCTTCACGGAAATGATGATTCTGCAGGCGGTGGATATAATCCAGCGTTTTATTGGCGTCACCCTGTAAGATCAATTCATAAATGGCGATACTGGCAGGACGGGAATCTAATGCACTATCTGGTTGCTCAATCAGCGCCTTAAAACCAGCACCAATAACCTGACCTGTAATCTGCTCGATATGTTGACTGGCGGTTAAAATATGCTCACGAAAACGTGGCCCTAAAACACGGGAATCTCGAATAAGGCCACCAAGATAAATTTGCCATTGCAATTTATCGCCGTACTCTGCCCGCAGTTGTTCCACAATAGGCGATGCGGCGTAACACCAACCGCACAGCGGGTCCATAATATAGGCGATCTGTAATTTTTGGTTTTCCATGCTCTGATGATCCACGTTTTGTTTATTCATGGTCTTACACCCAATCACGACGGGGTAAAAAGCGCTCCGTCAGCTCAGCTTCGGCACTGTCAGTTTCAGGCTCGTAGCCATAATCCCAATGTACAATAGGCGGCAGAGACATCAAAATAGACTCTGTGCGACCACCGGATTGCAGCCCAAATAGTGTGCCACGATCAAACACCAGATTAAATTCGACATAACGACCACGGCGGTAACACTGGAACTTGCGCTCTTGCTCACCAAAGGCAATATTCTTACGCTGGGCAACAATCGGGCGGTAAGCCTCCAGATAACTATCACCAATAGCTTGAATAAACGAGAAACACGCTTCAAAGCTACCAAAAGTCGCTTCGTTTAGATCATCAAAGAAAAGACCGCCAACACCACGGGCTTCATCACGGTGCTTCAGGTAGAAGTACTCGTCACACCACTTTTTATACTTAGGATAAACCTCTTCCCCGAATGGCTCACAGGCTTTCTTCGCGACCTGATGCCAGGCAACACAATCATCTTCAAAGCCGTAATACGGTGTAAGGTCATAACCACCGCCAAACCACCAAACCGGCTCTTCGCCCTCTTTTTCAGCCACAAAGAGACGCACATTCATATGGGAAGTCGGCACGTAAGGGTTTTCAGGATGCATCACCAACGAAACACCCGCAGCTTGGAAGCTACGTCCGGCTAATTCGGGGCGTACCGCAGAGGCGCTAGGTGGTAATTTGCCGCCATAAACATGGGAGAAATTAACACCACCTTTTTCAAAAACAGCACCATTAGTCATCAGGCGAGTACGACCACCGCCACCCAGTTCACGCTGCCAGTTATCCTCCTGAAAGCCGATCTTGCCATCTTCTTCAGCAAGACCGTCACAGATGCGATCCTGCAGTTCAAGCAGATAGTTTTTTACGGCTTCAAAATCGACAGCACTCATGGTATTTCTCCGGTTGGTATATCAGTTAACAGGTGCAAACTAAGCGGATGCAAACTAAACAGATGGCTTCAGAAAACAAGCCTGTGGATAAATTGAACGCGATTTAATTCAACGTTATGGACGAACCGTTTCACCGGTTAGTAAATGACGAATAGTACTTGGCTGACCCAATCCCCCTAACTCACCCTCTAGAATAAAATCAAGCTGGTCGGCAAAGTAGCTGTGGATAGTTTCTTTGTTTAGGGCGGGGGCTTCACCGGCGGGATTTGCCGATGTCGATACAATAGGGCCGCCAAAAGCATGGCATAGTGCCTGAACCAAGGGATGAGCGGTCACACGAACAGCAACCAAAGGGTGTTGCCCTTTGACTAACTCGGGCACGTTATCTGATGTTGGCACCAGCCATGTATTAGGGCCAGGCCAGCTGCGGGTCAATTGCTGCATTTTCTCATAGGGAAGAGCATCCAACTGCAATTCAGCCATATAAGGCAGCAGTTGTTCATAACTAGCCGCAATTAAAATAACGCCTTTAGCAGAGTCGCGGGATTTTAGCGCCAGCAGACGTTCCAAAGCCTGACGGTTATGCGGGTCACAACCTAAACCCCAAACCGCTTCGGTCGGATAGGCAATAACACCACCCTGCTTAAGACATTCGGCTGCCAGTTGAATCTGTTGCTTATCCACAATATTTATCCACGGTGAACCTGCTGGGTTTCTGTTTATAGCAGGCGGCAAAATAACCAAGGCTGAAATCAGATGCAAGATATAAAACGACGATGACATATCTCACAAAAAACTAAATCACCAACCAACGCCCCGATTGCTGCTGTAAGTAACCTTGCATCTCTAACAATAAACAGTGCTGACTGATCTGTACCGCATCAAAATGACAAGCCACGACCAATTCATCCACCGTACCAGCACCTCCCGCAATTGCCTGCCAAACCTGATAAGCCTCTGGCGTAGGGAAGTCAGAACAAGAACGCTGCACCGGCTGCGCCTTTATCGGTTGATGGGCGAGGTGATGGGAGTAGAGAGACATCTCTGGAGATTCAGTAACAAACGATTCGGTCTCAAGCTCTCGATTAACAGGCTCTAACCAATGTGATAGCTCTTCATGAATATCCATCACTGTTTCCGTCAATTTAGCCCCCTGTTTAATTAATTGATGACAGCCTTTGCTTTGGGCTTGATGAATCGATCCGGGGATCGCAAAAACCTCTCGGCCTTGTTCACTAGCCAATCGAGCACTGATTAGAGAACCACTTTTGAGCGCCGCTTCTACAACCAAAACCCCCACACTTAACCCACTGACAATCCGATTCCGCCTCGGAAAATTAACGCCCCTTGGTGGTGTACCCAAGGAATACTCACTGACCAGTAAGCCTCGTTCTGCCACCTGTTGTTGTAGGCCTCTATGCTGAGCGGGGTAGCAGCAATCAATGCCCGTTCCAAGTACCGCAATGGTGGAGCCATTAGCCTGTAAAGCCCCTTGATGAGCTGAGGCATCAACACCTTCAGCCAAGCCACTGGTTACAACCCAGCCTAATTCGGTTAAGGCGCTGGCAAAAGCCCGAGCATCAGAAGCCCCCATGGCAGTAGGCCGCCTTGCGCCCACAATCGCTAATTGAGGTTTGTGCAGCAGCTGCGAATCACCCTGTAGATAAAGTAGCAGCGGAGGGTCGCTAATCTGGCGGAGCAAGTAAGGGTAATCTGCTTGCCCCAAAGCCAAAAGCTGTCGTTGATCAGATTGCTGTAGCCACTGCATCACGTTATCACGTTCAGGCCAAGACAAAGAGGAGTCAGCTGGATCAACAATACGCTGCTCTAACACCATCAAACCCTGCGCAGAAAGCCATGATTGGCCAGAAAGCGCTTGCAGTATATGCTGCCAAAATGCGTCTTGATCCGGCATACAGCGGTGCTGTTCACAGTAGGCTAATAACTGCTGCAAACGGACAGGCCCTAAACCCTTAACGGTTGATAAGGCTAGAAAACGTAAGTTTTGCTCAAGCTTGAGTTGTGACATCCTGTCATTTCCTTCATCCAACAGTGAAAGCGACCTTTCAAAGCCGTCTTATTACGCTCTAGAGATTGCCCCTAGAGAACCACCCCCCTACAATACCAGTCAAATAGCGCAGAACCAGCTTTTAGCAGACGTCTGACACCAAAATGATTCCGTTATACTGTCCTTAGATTCAACTAAGACAGTTTAGCTTTAGACTGTAGCGAGCTAGCGCGTCACAATCTAGATAGACCATAAAAAAGGCCCTCTCCATGGCAATCCGTGAAATTCTTGAATACCCTGACACCCGCCTGCGCACGGTGGCTAAGCCCGTCGCAGAAGTAGACGACTCTATCCGTAAGATCGTCGACGATATGTTTGAAACTATGCTAGATGCCAACGGTATTGGTCTGGCAGCCACTCAGATTAATGTGCATCAGCAAATTATTGTTATCGACGTGTCAGAAAACCGCGATGAATCCTATGTGCTGATTAACCCAGAATACACACTGCTAGGTGATGAGCGTGAGATGATGCAGGAAGGCTGTCTTTCTGTACCAGAGTATTATGCCGATGTGGAACGCGCTCTACGTGTACACCTAAAAGCTCTAGATAAAAACGGCGAACCTTATGAGTTAGAAGCTGACGGCTTATTGGCTCACTGTATTCAACACGAATGCGATCACCTACAAGGTAAGGTTTTTGTTGATTACCTCTCCGCCATGAAACGCAATCGCGTGCGTAAGTTGATGGAAAAACGTCATAAAGAGTTAAACCGCTAGGTTTACGCTATTCGTTATCATCAGGCCAGCCTAATGCTGGCCTGTTCTGTTTTTGGTGATTGTGGAGATCGTTCAATGTCATCTGATTCCTTACGTATTATCTTTGCCGGTACTCCTGAGTTTGCAGTGCGTTCTTTAACCGCACTACTAGAAACCCGACATGAAGTTGTGGCCGTATACAGCCAACCGGATCGCCCTGCAGGCCGTGGCCGTAAGCTAGCCCCAACGCCGGTTAAAGCACTGGCACTGGAACACAGTATTCCCGTGTTCCAGCCTGTATCTTTAAAAGATGAAGAAGCGCAGCAGATTTTGGCCTCTCATCAAGCAGACCTGATGGTGGTGGTCGCTTACGGATTAATTCTGCCCCAAGTGGTATTAGATACCCCTCGCTTGGGCTGCATTAATGTACACGGTTCGTTATTGCCACGCTGGCGCGGTGCAGCACCGATTCAACGGGCAATCTGGCAAGGCGACAAAGAAACCGGCGTGACCATTATGCAGATGGAAGCAGGCTTAGATACGGGCCCGATGCTGCTAAAAACTCAGCTGGATATTGCCCTTGACGACACCGCACATAGCCTGCACGACAAGCTGGCAGCTCAAGGTGGTGAAGCACTGAAACAAGCCGTTGATGCACTAGCTGAAGGCACTCTTACACCGGAAGTACAGGATGATAAGCTGGCGAACTATGCAGAGAAGCTGAGTAAAGCAGAAGCCGAAATCGACTGGTCAAAAGAAGCGATCTTTATTGATCGTTGTATTCGAGCCTTTAACCCTTGGCCCGTTTCTTGGACCACGCTAAACGGTGAAACCGTGCGTATTTGGCAAGCCATACCGGAAACAACCCATAGCGAGCTAGCGCCGGGCACCGTTATCAGCGCGGATAAAACAGGGTTGCGTATCGCCTGTGGCGAAGGTGTGCTCTGTATCAAGAACCTACAACTGCCAGGCAAGAAAGCCCTTTCGGTTGTGGATATCTTAAATTCAGGCAAAAGTCATTTTACTGCCGGAGAGACTCGCTTAGGCGGTCAGTAATAACGGCAAGTAACAAGCCGTGATAACGACAAGCAACAACAAGACGTTTGAAGCGTTATAAAAGCTCAAACATGATTTTCAGATAATGGCGGTATCTTTTTATGGCACGTCCGAATGTTCGTGTAGCAGCGGTGCAGGCACTTATGCCGGTAGTTTCTCAACAGGATTCTCTATCAACCAGCTTGCCAAAACAGCTAGAGAAGGTTCCCGACCAAGATCGTGGCCTGCTGCAAGAACTCTGCTTTGGTACCTTACGCTGGCTCACTCAGCTGGAAGGCGTACGCCAACAACTGCTTAGCAAACCCTTTAAGACCAAAGATCAAGATCTTGATCTGCTATTACTGGTCGGTTTATATCAACTGCACTATATGCGAATTCCGGCCCATGCCGCGATTAACGAAACCGTACAAGGTGCCGTTGATCTGAAAAAAGAGTGGGCAAAAGGTGTGCTAAACGGCTGCCTTCGCCGCTTTCAGCGGGAAAGCGACACCTTACTGGAACAGTTAAATCGGTCGGATGCAGCCCGCCTTGCTCATCCTAATTGGCTATTAAAGCATCTGAAAGAAGACTGGCCGGAGCAGTGGCAAAGTATCGCAGAAGCCAACAACCTACATCCACCGATGACCCTGCGAGTCAACCATAGCAAAGCGAATCGCGATGAGTACCTTGCCCTGCTAACAGCGTCAGAGATTAACGCCCAAGCCTGCGCCTACTCGCCGGATGGTATTCAGCTGGAAAAAGCACTCGATGTTACAGCCCTACCAAACTTTGCCGATGGCGCAGTGAGCGTTCAGGATGAGGCCGCTCAACTATCTGCTCAACTGCTGCAGCTAGAACCCAACCAAAGAGTATTGGATGCCTGTTGCGCCCCCGGCGGTAAAACAGCTCATATGCTAGAGCGAGAACCAAGTTTATCGGTTGTCGCCGTAGACAGTGAAGCCCGTCGTTTACAACGAGTTGAGGAGAACTTTGAACGCCTAGGCTTAAGTGCTGAACTACACTGCTCCGATATTACTCATCTGGATAATTGGTGGGATGGGCAGTTATTTGATCGTATTTTGTTAGATGCCCCCTGCTCAGCCACGGGCGTGATTCGTCGCCACCCCGACATTAAATGGCTACGCCGTAAAGCGGATATTCCAGCATTAGCTGAGCTACAGCACTCTATGCTGCACCTGCTCTGGAAAACACTTAAACCGGGGGGGATCATGGTTTATGCTACCTGTTCTGTTTTATCCATGGAAAATACAGGGAATATTAAGCAGTTCTTATCAGCATCTGACGCTCAATTAATTGGGCCAAAAGACGCTTCTTTTGGTATGAACACCGGCTTTGGTCAACAACTGTTGCCTCAGCCCCAGGGACACGATGGTTTCTTTTACGCTGTTCTTCAAAAACCAGCCTCTAGTGCTGATGGGCAACAGAAACCAAAAGCGGATTTAACTGAGAGTTAATAATGAAGATTATTATTCTGGGTGCCGGTCAAGTAGGCGGTACTTTGGCTGAAAACCTAGCCATTGAAGAAAACGATATTACAGTCGTTGATACCGACGGTGCCCGACTGAGGGATCTGCAAAACCGTTTTGATATTCGCACCATTCAAGGCAAGGGTTCCTACCCGAATGTCCTGAGACAGGCCGGTGGCGAAGATTGCGATATGTTGATTGCAGTAACCAACAGCGATGAAGTTAATATGATCGCCTGTCAGATCGCCTTTACGCTGTTTCGCACCCCGACTAAGATCGCCCGAGTCCGCTCCAATGCTTACTCTGGCCGTAAAGGCCTATTTGGCACCGAAGCCATCCCGATTGATGTTCTGATCAGCCCTGAGCAGGTTGTTACCAACCATGTTAAACGCCTGATTCAATATCCAGGGGCACTGCAAGTACTGGATTTTGCCGGTGGTGTAGCTCAGCTCGTAGCAGTACGAGCCTATTATGGCGGGCCTCTAGTCGGCCAGGAGCTGGGATATTTGCGTCAGCATATGCCAAATGTAGATACCCGTGTTGCTGCCATTTATCGCCGTAATCGCCCAATTATTCCCCAAGGAAATACGGTGATTGAGGCGGACGATGAAGTTTTCTTTATTGCCGCTCGACACAATATTAACGCTGTAATGAGCGAACTGCGTAAAGTGGATCATCAGTACAAACGCATTATGATCGCCGGTGGCGGTAATATCGGCGAACGTCTGGCGGAGGCACTGGAACACGAATATCAGGTTAAAATTATCGAGTACGGCCTACCCCGCTGTCAGGAGTTATCTGAAAAGCTCGACCGCACCATTGTTCTGCACGGCAGCGCAACGAGTAAAGATCTGCTGGTCGAAGAGAATATTGATGAAGTTGATATTTTCTGCGCCCTAACTAACGATGATGAAGTCAATATCATGTCGTCCATGCTTGCTAAGCGACTGGGCGCAACCAAAGTCCTCACGCTAATCAACAACGCCGCTTATGTAGACTTGGTGCAAGGTGGCGAGATTGATATCGCGATCTCTCCCCAAATGGCCACTATCGGTAGCTTGCTGACTCATGTTCGCCGGGGCGATATTGTTAACGTCCACTCACTACGTCGAGGCGCAGCAGAAGCCATTGAAGCCATTGCCCACGGTGATAAACACAGCTCCAAAGTAGTCGGCAAAACAATTGAAGAAATTGACCTACCGGATGGCACCACAATTGGAGCTATCGTACGTAACGGCGAGGTTATTATTGCTCACGATGATGTCATTGTGCAGCAAGATGATCACGTCATTATGTTCTTAGTGGATAAACGCAAAATTCGCGAAGTAGAACGCCTGTTCCAAGTCGGCTTAACGTTCTTCTAAATACCCACATCTGCTAATGGATAAGTAGCGACTGTTATGAATATTGTTATCACAATGCGGATTTTGGGTCTGTTGCTGATGCTGTTTAGCACCACCATGATGCCTTCAATTCTGATCTCAGCCTATTACAAAGACGGTGCTCATCTGGCTTTTATTGCCGGTATGTCAATTACCTTCATTACGGGCTTTATCACCTGGCTCCCTGTACGTCGAGAGCGTAAGGAGTTGCGCACCCGAGATGGCTTTCTGGTCGTGGTTTTATTCTGGACAGTACTGAGTTTGTTCGGGGCTATTCCATTATTCTTAACGGAAACCCCCAATTTAAGCTTTACCGATTCTGTCTTTGAGTCGGTATCAGGTTTAAGTACAACCGGCGCAACGGTCATTACAGGGCTAGACGGTCTGCCGGAGTCAATTCTTTTCTACCGGCAACTGATTCAGTGGCTTGGCGGTATGGGGATTATTGTATTAGCCATTGCGATCTTACCCATGCTGGGCGTCGGGGGGATGCAGCTCTATCGTGCTGAAATCCCTGGGCCGGTAAAAGACAATAAGCTCACCCCAAGAATCACCGAAACCGCAAAGGCACTTTGGTATATCTATTTAGCGCTAACCGTCTTATGTGCTGGCGCTTACTGGATTGCTGGTATGAGCTTTTTTGATGCTATCTGCCATAGCTTTTCTACCGTTGCGATTGGAGGATTTTCTACCCATGATGCCAGTATCGGTTATTTTGACAGTGCTGCTATTGAGCTGATCGGTATCATTTTTATGCTGATCTCCACCGTCAACTTTTCCCTTCATTTTCTGGCTTGGCGAGAACGCTCGGTACGTCATTACTTCTATGATCCAGAGTTTAAATTCTTTCTCTTTTTAATGACGCTAACCTCTGTTAGCACAATTGGTGTGCTTTGGTTAACAGAAACCTATGATATATCCGATGCCTTTCGTCACGGTCTATTCGAAGTGGTTTCCGTTGCGACCACCACAGGCTTTGGGGTTGCAGACTTTTCCCAATGGCCCAGTGTGCTACCATTTACGCTTTTCTTAGCAGCTTTTGTCGGGGGCTGTGCGGGGTCAACGGGCGGGGGTATGAAGGTCATCCGAGTTCTGTTGATCTTAAAACAGGGGATTCGTGAAATTAAACGTCTGGTGCATCCAAGCGCTATCATTCCGGTAAAGCTAGGAGGCCGCAGTGTACCAGATCGGGTGATCGAAGCTGTTTGGGGCTTCTTCTCTGTTTACATGATGCTGTTTGTCGCCATGCTGATCGGGCTTCTAGCCACCGGATTAGACCAGGTCACGGCTTGGTCAGCGGTGGGTTCTGCGCTAAATAACCTTGGGCCTGGTTTAGGTGATGTATCGGCCCACTATGGTGATATTCCAGATACCGCAAAGTGGATTTTAATTGTAGCAATGCTGCTGGGGCGCTTAGAGATTTTCACCCTATTGGTACTCTTTACGCCGATGTTCTGGCGTCGATAGGTTCAGCTATCCGCGACGTTAAAGTATTTGATTGCTTTAGCCTCGCGGATATTTTGAATAGATAAATCAGTAAATCTTACCCTCGCCTTCTGGGCGGGCTTTAAAGCGTTTATATTCCCATTGATACTGCTCAGGAGCGATAGCAACCAGTTGCTCTACCGTTCGGTTCATTGCGGTTATCGCTTCCCGTTCATCGGTACTATAAATACCATCATCAGCCGCAATAAAATAGATATCAAAACCCTGGCCATCGGGCAGTCGTTCGGCAAAACCCGCTACGACTTTAGCCCCCGTTTTGCTGATCAAACGCGAAACGAGTTTAGGTGATAATGCCTCGACTCCCATAAAAGGCGCGAAGATACCACTGCTGCGATCATCAGGTTCTTGATCCGGCAAATTACCCACCGCTTCACCTGCTTTTAGTTTTTTCAACAGGTGGGCAACACCTTTCATATTGGCGGGTACCATCGTCATACCGGATCGGCACCG
Source organism: Oceanospirillum maris DSM 6286 (assembly GCF_000422865.1). Classification (GTDB taxonomy): domain Bacteria; phylum Pseudomonadota; class Gammaproteobacteria; order Pseudomonadales; family Halomonadaceae; genus Oceanospirillum; species Oceanospirillum maris. Next base: position 181,519 of record NZ_AUGW01000007.1, read on the forward strand.
ACCCTCAAAAATAATAGGCTCCAGCACTAGGTTTTTAGGTACCGCATACATGGCGGAAAAAGGCGGCAGAATCTCATTAAGTAACAGGCCAAAAATTTCCCAATTGCCCAAATGAGGCCCTAAAACAATAATACCGTTGTCAGATTCATGAATAGATTTAACCATATCTAAGCCATGTATTTGGCGTACATGACCCAAAACCTGATCCATTGGAGCCATCCAGCACCACCCCAATTCAAGCCCTGTTTTTAGGGTTTCTTGTAAGCTCGACTGTATTCGCTTCTCCTGCGCCTCATGGTCTAACTCAGGATAAACCAAAGAGATATTCCGTCGGGTCACCTGTGCCGACTTTGTATTAAGCCGGTAAATTAAAGCCCCCAAGGACATACCCCAGCGTTGCAACTGTGGCAGCGATCGTCGACTAAGAAACCGTAGTAGAGGCTCTGTGAGTCTGTGCTCCAAAAAACGCTTTAACCGGCGCTTTAACCGTTTCATATTACCTTTTACCATAATACTAACGGGCCTCCTGGCTGCTCAAGGCACGCTCAATCATTGCGAACTGTTTATCCAGCGCCCCTCGATTACTTTCCACTACAGCTAAAGCCTTTTCTCCCAGATCTCGCCTTAGATCGGGCAGCTCAACTAAGGGCCGCAACTGACTAAAGATATCCGCAGGATCAGCGCAGCGAATCAAAGCTTTATGTTGATCAAACATTTCTGCCACATCCGCAAAGTTAAACAGGTGATCCCCCGACAACACCGGCTTACCCAAGGAGGCAGGCTCCAGTAAATTGTGGCCGCCGATAGGCATTAAGCTACCACCAACAAATGCGATATCACTTGCGGCATACATCAGCATCAACTCGCCCATCGTATCCGCCAAAAAGACACTATCTGACAATTCGAAGTTTTCTGAACGGGAGCGCCGCTTAAAGTTAAAACCTTGATCCTCAATCAGCAGGGCCACCGCATCAAAGCGTTGAGGGTGGCGCGGCACCAAAATTAATACCGCATCCGAATGCTCTTCCAATAATAGCCTGTGGGCTTCTAGCAGGCGCTCATCTTCACCGGCATGGGTACTACCCGCCACCCAAACCGGACGATCGCCAAACCACTCACTTTTTAGCGCCATGCCTTCTTCTAGTAGCTCTGGCGAAGGATTAATATCAAACTTGATGCTACCTGTAATACTAACTTTGTCAGATGGGGCTCCTAGTTCAATAAAGCGCTGGGCATCTTGCTTTGATTTTGCCGCGACAGCATAAACACCGGCTAGTGCTTCTTGAACCACTTTTCTAAACTTCTGATAACTTCGGTGTGATTTCTCCGATAACCGTCCATTGGCAATCACAAAAGGAATCTCTCTTTCATAGCAACCATGAATCAAGTTAGGCCAAATTTCAGTTTCCATAAAAATCGCAATATCGGGTTTTAGGCTGTCAAGGAAACGATTTGCCACCCAAGGCAAGTCAACGGGGACCATCAATTGCACCCCTTTGCCTTTTAGGATTTTTCTTGCCTGCCGTGCTCCCGTTGCGGTCATGGTTGTCACTACAAGTTGGTGCTGGCTGTAATGCAGTACCAAACGATCAATAAGAGGGGCCGCCGCAACAACCTCGCCAACAGAGGCCGCATGAAGCCAAATCACAGGTTTAATCGGCAAACTTGGGACAGAGCCTAATCGTTCAGAAAAATGATTTTGCTCGGTAGTTTCTTTTTGAGCTTTCCATAACAGCACAGGGGATAGCAGCGTTAGAATAGTGCTGTACAAGCCTCGGTTAATCTTCATAGGTTACTTATCTTCATCATCAACATTTATCATCAATTACGGTGTCATCATCACTGGAGTACCCATAAGCCATATCGACTGTATAGGCCATATAAATAACTGTAACACATTGATAAATTTAAAAATTTATACTGGCTGCTGAGCCATCAAACGATCAATCTGATAAATCACATCCTGTGTTTGTATGAGTTCCATCGCATCAGGGTGTCGCACTCGCTGCCCCCAACTCAATTGATCAACACTCTTATTCATATAAGTTCTAGCGGCCTCTGGGTATTTATTCACCACCCAATCCTGCCATTTATAAGGGCCAGTACGCTGCACATTGGATGTGGCAAATAAACCAATAACCGGTGTATTAACCGCATTAGCAAAATGCACAGGGCCAGAGTCTGGAGCAATCACCAGTGATGACCGCTGAATCAAGGCCACCACCCCCTGAAGAGAAGTTTGGGCCACCAAATTAAGTACAGGTGTTGAAGATCGCTCCATAATCTCTTGGCCGTACTGCTGTTCTATTGCACGATCACCGCCGGTGATTACCGCTTTCAGTTGATAGTGACGATAAAGGTGCTCAACAACCGCAATATAGCCTTCAATAGTCCAGTTTCGAAAGTTACGCGCTCGCTGACTGGAACAAGGAGAGATCACCACATAACGATCACAGGGGCATTTTTTTAGGGCTTCTGCTATAGCTTCATCAGAAACCGGTAGCGCCCACTGCATATCAGAAGGCTGCTCTGGGGCGATACCTAAGGTATCCAGAAAATCGTAAAAGCCTTCCACAACATGACCCTTCTTACGGGGCTTAATTCTTTGATTGGTAAACAGCCATTGCCAGTCCTTCGCCCGAGCTTTATCAAACCCTAAGCGCACCTTGGCTTTAATACCTACGGACAATACTGATGCTCTTAGGGCTGCTTGCATATGTAACAACAGATCAAACCGTGTGCCTTCTAGCTGTTTCCAGATCGCACGCATTCCCTTTAGGCCGGTCGATTTGTCATAAACAATAAACTCGACCCCTGCTAGCCCCTTCAGTAGACTGTGCTCCGTCTTGCCGGTAACCCAGACAATTCGAGCCTCTGGCCATGCCTGCTGTAAACTTTTAACCACTGGCACCACATTAGATACATCGCCCAGTGCAGATAGCCGAAGCAAACAGACTGTTTGAGGGGGCGTTTTCTGGAAACTTGTCATGACCATTAAGATTTATTCCTCCAAGAAGCAGCACATTCTATATGATGCTGATCACCTGTCACAAATAGACAGCCAATTCTTTGACTTAGATATTTGGCGACAACAACATGCACTTTCCGAACCAAGTGGCGGTCGCGGACAGGCATTTTTTATTCAGCATCCTAATGGTCACGAATACCTGATGCGACATTATCGCCGTGGAGGGCTTATCGCCAAAATCAGTCAGGATAAATATTGGTATTCCGGCTTAGAGCACAGTCGGCCTTGGCAGGAATTCAAGCTTACCCATGAACTGTTTCAAGCAGGTTTACCAGTAGCCCAACCTATTGCTGCACGGGTAATACGTTCAGGTTTAACTTACCAAGGTGATCTAGTGACACTGCGGATTCCTAACGCACAACCCTTTGCCCGCTGCCTACTTTCTCACGACCTGTGTGGTGCCCAAAACCTATCAAGAATCGGCCATAACACTATTTGGCAAAACGTTGGCAAGATGATCGCTCGCTTTCATCGCTGGGGATTAAATCATGTGGATCTTAACGCGAATAATATTCTGATTAGTGCCGATGGTGAAGCTTGGCTTATCGATTTTGATCGCTGCAAAAGAATGCCTTCCGCTATCAATAAAACTAACGCATCATCTAATAAAACCAACACATCATCATGGCAGCAGAGCAACCTCCAGCGACTGCAGCGTTCTATTTGCAAACTAACCGGCAACGATCAGCCATCACCACACTGGCAGCACTTACAAAATGGTTACACCGCGCAATAAGACGTAATCATTCCATCCATAATTCTATCCCTTAATTAATCGTAAGCGGCTCTTTTATCGGTTATATTTATCAACCGCTTATTATTGATTAATTATTAGAAAGTATGGATATATGTTTAAAAAAATAATTACAACTGCTCTCACCTTGGGAGCGCTCCTGCTTTCAATGCACGCTTCCGGTCAATCTTTGGTTTTAAACCAACCGCTCGCTTTAAGCTCAAATCAGTCTCCATCCCTAAACTCATCCCCCAGTTTCATCGATGACTTAAAAACAGGTTATGGCAACGTCTATAACAGCCACAATCTACCTTGGTTAGGTAAAACCTGGTTAGTGGGAGGGATTCTGGCTAATACCGACCTTGATCATAAGATTCAAAAACATTACAACGATAGCTTTCTCTCCAAATCCTCTGATAGCTTTTCATTACATACGGAAAAAATCGGCGATAAAAGCACAACCCTACTCTACTTTGGCCTAGCGGCAGTCAATCGTTTAGCCTGTGATCGTGATTGCGGTGTCATTCCTGAGTGGGGGGATCGAACGGCTCAAGCTCTATTGATTGGCTTACCTGGCGTATGGGCTTCCCAAGCTATTCTTGGGGGTGCGCGCCCCAGCCACGGCGAAGGTTCCGACTGGAGTGTTTTACAGTTTAAATATGAACATGCTGTTAGCGGTCACGCCTTTGTTGGTGCGATACCTTTTCTAACCGCCGCTCAAATGACCGAGAACCCCTATGCCAAAGCCGCTTTCTATGCACTTTCACCGCTGACGGCGGCCTCCCGGGTTAACGATCAGCAGCACTACTTCTCCCAAGCATTAATGGGCTGGCTATATGCCATGAAAGTTGCTGAAGTTCTGAATGGTGATCTACAGCCTGAAGACGCCCTTGTGCTACCCTATGCCGACGAAGATACTGTGCTGTTAAGCGTGATCAAGCCGTTCTGAGCCAATCAGGCGGTAAATAACTCTGAATCACTGAAAAAAGCGGCTATTTAAGCCGCTTTTTTCATGCTTGTTGCCAATGTCCACTACATAGATAAGCAGTCAAAATGTATACTCGATCGCTTATAAAAATTCATTAGCTCATTGATGGTGGCTAACTGAGATGAACCAAAATACGCCAGACGTACAAACTTTTCAGGGCCTGATTCTGGCTCTGCAACAATACTGGGCCAATCAAGGCTGCGTTATTCTACAGCCGCTAGATATGGAAGTAGGCGCGGGGACTTTCCACCCAGCTACTTTCCTGCGCTCTATTGGCCCCGAAACATGGAACGCTGCCTATGTTCAGCCTTCCCGCCGCCCGACCGATGGTCGCTACGGTGAAAACCCAAACCGCTTGCAACACTACTATCAGTTTCAGGTAGTAATGAAGCCTTCCCCAAGTAACATCCAAGAGCTGTATTTAGGCTCTCTGCGCATGATGGGTATCGACACCCTTGTGCACGATGTTCGCTTTGTAGAAGACAACTGGGAATCCCCTACATTGGGTGCTTGGGGTCTAGGCTGGGAAGTCTGGCTAAACGGCATGGAAGTGACTCAGTTCACTTACTTCCAGCAAGCTGGTGGTATTGAATGCTACCCAGTGACCGGCGAGATCACCTACGGCCTTGAGCGCATCGCCATGTATATTCAAGGCGTGGATAGCGTTTACGATCTGGTTTGGACCATTGACCCATCAGGCAACAAAGTAACCTACGGCGACGTGTTCCATCAGAATGAAGTGGAACAATCGACCTATAACTTTGAACATGCAGATGTTCCAATGCTGTTTAAAAACTTCGACCATTGCGAGTCTGAATGCCAAAAGCTGTTAGAGCAGGAAACTCCACTGCCTTTACCCGCTTACGAACAGGTTTTAAAAGCATCCCATACCTTTAACCTGCTGGATGCCCGTCACGCTATATCCGTTACCGAGCGTCAACGCTATATTCTGCGTGTGCGCACCATGGCCCGTGATGTTGCCAATGCGTACTTCAACGTACGTAAAGATCTGGGCTTCCCACTAGCACCTGACGCGCTACGAGACGAAGTTCTCGCTCAGTATAAAGAGGAAGAGGCATAACATGGCTGACGTTCGTGATTTTTTAGTTGAACTGGGTACTGAAGAACTACCACCGATGGCATTAAAGCGCCTGTCTGATGCCTTTGCGGAAGGTATTAAAACAGGTCTTGAAAAAGCCGATATTCCATTTACCGAAGTTAAAGCCCTAGCGACGCCTCGCCGTTTAGCGGTGCAAGTAAAAGATTTGGCGGTTGCTCAGCCTGACCGTGAAGTACAGCGTCGCGGCCCGGCACTACAAGCAGCTTTGGATGCCGATGGACATCCAACTAAAGCAGCCTCTGGTTTTGCCCGCTCCTGTGGTGTTGAGTTTGATCAGCTAGAAAAGCTAGAAACCAAAAAAGGCACTTGGCTGGTATTTAATACCGTACAGAAAGGCACCCAAACCGCCGATCTGCTGCCAGAGCTTATTAATAAATCCGTTGCTCAACTACCTGTGCCTAAGCGTATGCGCTGGGGTGCAAGCCGCATCGAATTTTCCCGCCCGGTACATTGGCTAGTAAGCTTGTTCGGTTCAGATGTTGTCGACTGTGACGTACTGGGATTAAAAGCAGGCCGTACCACAATGGGGCATCGCTTCCATCATAACGAAGCCATTGAGCTGGCTTCCACCGATGGCTATGTAGAAACCCTACGTAAAGCTTTCGTACTGGTAGATATGGCTGAGCGTCGCGACGCTATTCGCAAGCAGGTTAATGCAGAAGCCGCCCAAATAGGTGCTATTGCTGAAATAGATGAAGATCTATTAGATGAAGTTAACGGTTTGGTTGAATGGCCAGTGGCCTTAACTGGTTCTTTTGAAAACCGTTTCCTAGAAGTCCCTGCGGCGTGCTTAATCTCATCCATGAAAGAGCACCAGAAGTACTTCCACGTTGTCGATAAAGATGGCCAGTTAAAACCAAACTTTATCACGGTCTCCAATATCGTAAGCAAAGATCCCGCTCAGGTTATTGCCGGTAACGAGAAAGTGATTCGTCCTCGTCTATCTGATGCCGCTTTCTTCTTTGAAACCGATAAGAAGAAACCTTTAGCGGAACGTATCGATGCTCTGAAAACTGTTACCTTCCAGAAGCAGCTAGGCAGTATCTATGACAAATCTCAGCGTGTTAGCCAGATCGCTCAGTTTATTGCCGAGCAAATTGGTGGTGACAAAGCCAAAGCACAGCGTGCAGCCGATCTGAGCAAATGTGACCTAGTCACTGAGATGGTGCTGGAATTTACAGATTTGCAAGGCATTATGGGTGCGTACTACGCCGCGAACGATGGCGAAGATACTGAAGTCGCTCAGTCCTTAAACGAACAGTATATGCCACGCTTTGCCGGTGACGAGCTACCTGCCACTCAGACAGGTATGGCCCTAGCCATTGCCGATCGTATCGACACGTTAGTGGGTATTTTTGGTATCGGCCAACGTCCAACGGGTGATAAAGATCCGTTTGCCCTACGCCGTGCAACCATCGGTATTTTGAGCATCTTGGTACACAACAAGCTGGATATCGATCTGAAAGGCTTGATCGAACTCAGTATTGCTCAACATGGCAATCTGCCAAAAGCAGAAGGCTTAGCGGATGATGTGCTGAACTATATGCTGGATCGTTTCCGTGCATGGTATCAAGCAGAAGGCATCCCTGTGGAAACCTTCCTTGCAGTACGTTCTCGCCCTGTAAGTAACGCTTATGACTTTGACCGTCGTGTACAAGCCGTTACAGCATTCAGCAAGCTGGATGAAGCAGAAGCCCTAGCGGCAGCCAATAAGCGTGTAAACAACATTCTAGCGAAGCAAAACTATCAAGGTAATGCTCAAGTCGATAGCGCGCTTTTGTCTGAAGATGCCGAGAAAGTGTTGGCAGAACAGGTTGCCGCTAAGCAAGCTGAACTGGCACCTTTATTTGCTGCTGCAGATTATCAGGCCGCATTGAATAGCTTAGCCAGTCTGCGTAGTGCTGTTGATAGCTTTTTCGACAATGTCATGGTGATGGCTGATGATGAGCAGGTTAAGAATAACCGCCTTGCGCTTCTAGCATCCCTAAGCAGCCTATTCTTAGAGGTTGCCGATATTGCCTTGCTGCAGCAATAAACGACGAAAACAGCTGATAAAAACACAATCCCTGTAATCCTTTACATATTGTGGTTGTTAAAGCTGAAAAAGAGCCGTATTTTTACGGCTCTTTTTTTATATATTATAAAGACCACCACCCACTCCTATAAAAGAAATCCAAATACAGCCATGACTAAACTGGTTATCCTCGACCGCGACGGCGTTATCAACCTCGACTCTGATGCTTTTGTCAAAAATGCAGATGAGTGGATTCCTATCGAAAATAGCATCAAAGCGATCGCCCGACTTTACCAAGCAGGCTATCAGATTGCCGTAGCGACCAACCAATCCGGCCTCGGACGGGGTCACTTCTCGCAAGACGACCTAGATGCGATGCACGCTAAAATGGAACATTTGGTTGAGGCAGAAGGAGGCCACTTTGCCACCATTAAATACTGCCCGCATAAACCGGATGCAGGATGCGAATGCCGTAAACCATTACCCGGCCTTATTGATCAAATCATAAGCGAACTACAGATGAGTGATCTGTCTGGCTGTTATATGGTGGGCGATAGCTTACGAGACCTGCAGGCGGGTGAAGCTCGGGGATGCAAAGCTGTCTTGGTAAAAACCGGTAAAGGGAAGAAAACACTCGCAACCAATGAAGGTCTGGAAAACGCGTTAGTGTTTAATGAACTGGCAGACTTTATTGACTGGTTGCTTGAGACTGAAGGCTAACACAAAGCGATATAAAGCCCGCCATAATTGACATTCTTAACCCTGATCGATATTCTTTAGGTAACAACGGCTTCCTCCAGAACTTCGGTTCGTAAGAGTGGAGGCCTTTTTTTTGCCAGCAAGAAATGGAACCTCTATCTCTATGGCAGACCTGATTCCTTACAAAAAACCATACCAAACAGCCACACAACTCTGCCAGAAACTGCGAGATCAAGGTTTAGAAATACCGGAGCAACTTTCAGCAGAGAAAGCGTTAAACCGAATAAGTTACTACCGGTTGAAAGCGTACTTTTTGCCCTTTCAAAACTCTGAAACGAAGCGGTTTCATTCCGGCACTTCATTCGAAGATTGCTATCTTCTTTATCATTTTGATAGTGAGCTACGCAATTATTTTTTCTCTGTGATTGAAAAAGTAGAAATTGGGGTCAGATCTCTATTCGACCAGTGGATGACCAAAGAGACGGGCAACCCATTTTGGTACTTAGATTCATCCTTGTTTGCAAGCAATGGAGAGCAAATTGAAACCATTAGCAAGTTACGAGGTATGTTTAAAGCATCAAAAGAAGAATTTGCTCGGCATTTCCAATCTAAATACTACAACGAGTATTGTCCCTTCTATCGAGAGCTTCCTCCCGGCTGGGTTGCTATCGAACTGATGACTTTCGGTAATCTTGTCAAACTCATGTCTAATGTATGTGAAAAACAGTACGACTCTCTCAAACTCAACCGTTTCACGAAGAAAAATCTATCTGTCGAAAAATATAAGTCTTTATGCAGCTGGATGAAGACGATACATGAAGTCAGAAATAACTGCGGTCATCACAGCCGGCTGTTTAACAGAAACCTTGCAGCCCCCACCGCGATAAAAAGAATCCTCCAACCTCAAGCTGCGCCTCTAGTTAAAACAAAACCAAGCCCAGACAAACATGAGGTAGACCAGGTAAACAGGCTTTACACGGCAGCTGCCGCACTTCAGCAGCTGCTTATTGGCTTGGGCTATGACGAGAAAATGGGGCCGGTAATATCTGCACTTTTTGACAAATATCCCATTGCTCTTCGCTTTAAGCCTTCTATGGGCTTCCCTGAAAATTGGCGGGAAGAACCTTTATTTTTCAGTTAAAAAAAGCAGCCCGCAGGCTGCTTTTTTGTTTTCCGATGTTTAAACGAAATACTTGATTAAACGTCCAAATTTGCAACGGTCAGGGCGTTGGTTTCGATAAACTCTCGACGAGGCTCTACTTCATCACCCATCAGCGTTGTAAAGATCTGATCCGCAGCAACGGCATCTTCGATCGTCACTCGCAACATGCGGCGCGTCTCAGGGTCCATTGTGGTTTCCCATAGCTGGCTTGGGTTCATTTCACCCAGACCTTTATAGCGTTGGATACTAAAACCACGACGGGCTTCACCCAGTAACCATGCCAGGACATCAAGGAAGCGAGAAACCTCTTTCCTGCGCTCACCACGCTTAATATATGCGCCTTCTTCCAGAAGACCATCAAGGCGTTCAGCCAAACCGCTAATCGCTTTGTAATCCTGAGACTTAAAGAAATCTAAGCCAAAGCGATAATCTGTTGGCACGCCGTGGGCAATAATCGTTACTTCCGGTAGATAAACACTGCGCTCGCTATCATGTACAACACGCCATTCAAAACGCATTGCCGGATGACGGCCTGAATTATCTTCCAGAATAACTGTCAGCTGATCAACCCAGGCTTGCACAGAAGATTCCGTCGCCAAAGCGGCATCATCCAAGACAGGTAGCTCAAGTAGCTGATCCAATACAGGCTGAGGATAGGCACGGTACAGGCGAGAGATGCGGCGAATCACATCTTGATAGCTAGAAACAAGACCGCCTAGCGCCTCACCACCAATACCCGGAGCTTCAGAGTTCACATGTAACGTCGCGCCATCAAGTGCGGTATTCGTTAAATAAGCTTCTAGCGCTAACTCATCCTTAAGGTACTGCTCCTGTTTACCGCGCTTAATCTTATAAAGAGGCGGCTGAGCAATAAAGATATGGCCACGCTCGATCAGCTCCGGCATTTGTCGGAAGAAGAAGGTTAATAGCAAAGTACGAATATGAGAACCATCCACATCCGCATCCGTCATGATAATAATGGAGTGATAACGCAACTTATCAGGATTGAACTCTTCGCGACCAATACCGCAGCCCATCGCCGTAATCAAAGTGCCAACCTCTACGGAGGACAGCATCTTGTCAAAGCGGGCTTTTTCAACGTTAAGGATTTTACCTTTCAGCGGTAAAATAGCCTGAGTTTTACGGTTGCGCCCCTGTTTTGCAGATCCACCTGCAGAGTCACCCTCCACTAAGTAGAGTTCAGACAGCGCAGGATCTTTCTCTTGGCAATCGGCTAGCTTACCGGGCAGCCCTGCGATATCGAGCGCACCTTTGCGGCGGGTCATCTCACGGGCTTTACGCGCGGCTTCACGGGCACGAGCGGCATCCAGCATCTTATTAACAATGGCTTTCGCTTCGTTTGGCTTTTCTTGCAGATAGTCAGAGAACAGGCGGCCCATCTCTTGCTCAACGGCGGTTTTCACCTCTGACGAGACCAGCTTGTCTTTGGTCTGGGATGAGAATTTAGGATCCGGTACTTTTACTGAAACGATCGCGGTCAACCCTTCACGAGCATCCTCACCGGAGGTGTTGGCCCTATCTTTTTTAACTTTAGGATCTTGCTCAATATAGGTATTCAGGGTACGAGTCAGAGCGGCACGGAAACCGGCAAGGTGTGTACCACCATCACGCTGAGGAATATTATTGGTAAAGCAATAGATGTTCTCTTGGTAAGACTCATTCCACTGCAGAGCAACCTCAACGGTGGTGCCATCTTCACGTTCAGAGGTGAAATGGAAAACATCATTCAGGGCGGTTTTATTCTGGTTTAGATAGGTAACAAAGGCACTCAAACCACCTTCGTATTTAAAGTTATCCGTCCGTCCTGAACGCTCATCAAGCAAGATGATGCTAACACCAGAGTTTAAGAATGATAGTTCACGCAGGCGTTTAGCGAGAATATCATAATGAAATTCAACATTAGTGAAGGTTTCTGGCGATGGATGGAAGCGAGTTTCAGTTCCCGTTTTATCAGAATCACCAATAACTCTTAAAGGCGTTTGAGGCACACCATGCACATAGACTTGTTCATGCAGTTTGCCGCTACGCCATACCGTCAGTGTTAGTTTTTCAGATAGCGCATTAACAACGGAAACACCCACGCCATGTAAGCCGCCAGATACTTTATAGCTGTTATCATCAAACTTACCACCGGCATGCAGCACCGTCATAATAACCTCGGCTGCAGACACACCTTCTTCTTCGTGCATATCCACAGGAATGCCACGACCATCATCCGATACAGTAACCGATTCATCGGGATGGATAGTCACCTTAATATCAGAGCAATGCCCTGCTAAAGCTTCATCAATGGAGTTATCCACCAGCTCGAACACCATATGGTGTAATCCAGTTCCATCATCGGTATCACCGATATACATCCCTGGACGCTTACGAACCGCATCGAGACCCTTTAAAACCTTAATGCTGGATGAATCGTATGATTGTTCGCTCATATCCTGTTCCTGTGTTTACAGCCGGCTCTGTTTTACCTTGAGGTATCAGACCCGGGTGTGTGATCTAGCTGTCCATGTTTCACGTGAAACATGGTCATTGGCGTTGATGCCGACCAACAATCCGTTAGGGCATCGGCCTCCACACTAGTAATAAAAACCTGGCACTGCATCGTTTCCAGTACCTGACATAAATAGTTTCGGTGTTCACTATCAAGCTCTGCCGGTAAATCATCCACCAGATAAATACTTTGCTTACCAGTCAGCTTTTGCATTAAACGGCCTTGAGCGAGAAGAAGTGCACATACCACTAATTTTTGTTGTCCTCGGGAGAGCACATCTACCGCAGGCAGTTTATTAACCCGAATTCTCAGATCGGCTCTATGTGGGCCTGATTGAGTAAAACCTAGCGCCCAATCTTTTTCTCGATTTTGGCGAAGTACATCAAGACAAGCCGTATGCTTATCCCATCCTCGATAATAGCTCAGCGAAACCTCGCCTGAAAACGCTAATTCCGCCAAGGTTGATTCAAACTCTGGAACCAACATCGCAATATAGTCCGCTCTCAACCGATCCACTTGATCCGCATATCGAGATAAGGCTTCATCCCAGATATCAAGCTGTTCAGAGCCGTGCATTTTACCATATTTCAACAGCTTATTGCGCTGTTTCAACGCTTTTTGACTGGACTGCCATATATTGAAAAATTGATGTTCCACGTGAAACACGCCCCAATCTACAAACTGGCGGCGCACTTTTGGTGAACCTTCAAGCAACTGGAACGAGTCAGAATTAATCACTTGAACCGGCAGCAGTTCTGCTAACTGAGATGCGGAACGGGCTTGCTGTCCCGCCACTCGAATCTGTTGTTCACTTTGACGGTTACGGGAAATCCCCACAGGGACAATCTGTTGATGCTCCGCTAATGCATTAAAAACCTCGGCGAACAAGGTGTAGGCTTCCTGCTCGAAATTGATAATTGCGGGTGTGCGGGTGGCTCGAAAGGATCGACCGGTAGATAGCACTGAGATCGCTTCAAGAATGGAGGTTTTGCCCGCGCCATTATCACCAATGATTAAATTGATACCCGCGCAGGGCTGAAGCCTAACGGCATCTAAATTACGAAAGTGAGCAATATCAAGACGGCGCAAGCTCATAGCAACCAGAATTCCCTTGGAAAGTAAAACATCTAAAAAAAGCAAAGCCTTACTACAACACTATGCAGTAAGGCTTTATGGGATACTCAAATCATCTACAAAAAAGCACACGGTAAATTAATATAAAAGCTTACAGTCGCATCGGCATAACAACATACAAGGAATCATCCTCTGTACCAAACTCTTCAATTAGCGCGCTGCTGTTAGCATCAGAGGCAGTAATTTTAACTTGATCATTGCTCAGTACATCCAGTACATCGAGCACGTAGGTCACGTTAAAGCCGATCTCTAATGAATCACCTTGATAATTCACACTGATATTTTCTTCTGCTTCTTCCTGCTCCGTTGGGTTGTTCGCCGTCACCTGAAGATTACTGTCGGTAATGGCAAGACGAACGCCTCGGTATTTTTCATTAGACAGAATAGAGGCACGGTGTAGTACTTCTCGCAATTCAAGACGCTCAGCAACCACAACCTTATTACCATTACGAGGAATAACCCGTTCGTAATCTGGAAACTTGCCATCAACAAGCTTCGAGGTGAAGACATAATCACCGGTCTTAACACGAATATGGTTACTACCAAGCACAACCTGAACCGGTGTATCAGAATCGTCAAAGAGGCGACCTAAACCCTGAATGCCTTTATGAGGCACAATCGCTCGAATAACACTCGTTGCGCCGTGATCAATTGCTAAAGAACACGTTGCTAAACGGTGACCATCAGTAGCGACACTGCGAAGCATACCGGGGCTTAACTCCAGCAATAAACCATTTAAGTAGTAACGCACATCATTTTGCGCCATGGCAAAAGAAGAGCGATCTAGCAGGCGTTTAAAGGCTTTTTGAGTCAGCTCAAAAGAAAGATCTTGCTGGCTTTCTTCCACTTTCGGAAATTCAGCTGCTGGCAGGGTCGATAATGAAAAACGACTACGCCCTGAACGAATGATAACCTTTTGTTCTTGAAGGGAAAATTCAATCTGAGACTGGTCAGGAAGTGATTTACAAATATCAAAAAGTTTCTTTGCAGGAACCGTAGTTGCCCCTGGTATTTCAACCGCACCATCAATCGTTAAGTGGCTTAGAATTTCAACTTCTAAATCCGTACCTGTTAGAGATAAGCCCTGCGGCTCTGCCACAACCAAGACATTCGATAGGACAGGCAGAGTTTGACGACGCTCAACAACGCCATTCAAGAGTTGCAAGGGGCGTAACAGCGCTTCACGGGAAACAGTAAATTTCATAACAGGTTATTCCATAACAGCTTTAACTGGGTTTCAAAACAGTCCTAGACCATTTTAAAAAACAAACGTATTAAGTTTAAAACAACTCATAAAACGTAAACGAACCAAGCAGCTTACTAGCTGGTTAGGGCGCGCAAAAGGTTCTTATAGTCTTCACGGATATCAGCATTCTCTTCCTGCAGCGCTTTAACTTTTCGACAGGCGTGTAAAACCGTGGTGTGGTCTCGGCCACCAAACGCATCACCAATCTCTGGCAGACTGTGATTTGTAAGCTCTTTTGCCAAGGCCATAGCGACTTGACGAGGTCGAGCCACAGACCGGCTACGGCGTTTAGATAGTAGATCTGGCATTTTAATGCTGTAGTACTCAGCAACGGTACGTTGAATATTATCAATACCCACTTGCTTATCTTGTACCGCAAAGAGATCCCGCAGGGATTCACGAATAAATTCCGTAGTAATCGGCTGTCCACGAAAGTGAGAATCCGCAATAACTTTTTTCAATGCGCCTTCTAATTCACGTACATTAGAACGAATTTTTTGCGCGATAAAGAAAGCAGCATCATCAGGCAAAAGCACTTTTGCTTGATCGGCCTTTTTCTTCAAAATAGCCACACGGGTTTCCAGTTCGGGCGGATCGATGGCAACGGTTAACCCCCAGCCAAAGCGAGACTTCAAACGTTCTTCCATGCCGCTAATTTCTTTCGGATAGCGGTCACTGGTCAGAATCATCTGCTGGCCACCTTCGAGTAACGCGTTAAACGTATGGAAAAACTCTTCCTGTGAGCGCTCTTTACCGGCGAAGAACTGTATATCATCAATCAAAAGAGCATCTACGCTGCGATACAAGCGTTTAAAGTCATTAATCGCGTTTAGCTGTAGGGCTTTCACCATATCGGCTACAAAGCGCTCTGAGTGCAGGTACATCACTTTAGCATTTGGGTTCTGCTGAACTAAATAATTACCAACCGCATGCATTAAGTGCGTTTTACCTAAGCCAACACCACCATATAAAAACAGCGGGTTATAAGCCCCCCCTGGGTTTTCCGAAACCTGTCGAGAAGCGGCTCTGGCCAGTTGGTTTGATTTACCTTCAACAAAGGTTTCAAAAGTAAAGTTCGGATTAAGAGCACTTTGGTGTTTAAGGCCGCCATCAACCTGCACCGTTCGCTCCGTTCTAGAACCACCTGAATTACCAATATAAGAAGTATTACCAGTATAAGGCGCGCTATTACCGTGGTTTGAGCTTGTTTGTATCTGAGAGCTGCTTTTTTCTTGAGACTTCGCCGACTCAAACCCCGGTGGCTGTCCAGATTCTTGAATAAAATCAGGTCTAGGGGGTGCCGTACGAATAATAACGCCCGGTGGTGCTGTTGACCTAGGCATCACATCAGGGTTTGAAACGGTTCGCTTACTGCCAATTTCTAAAATTAACTGAGGCGGTTGCTGGTTGCTCAGCTCATTTAATAGCTCTGAAATTCGAGTGAGGTATTTGTCAGAAACCCATTGCAGCACAAATCGATTGGGCGCTAGCAGCTTTAAACTCTGCCCCTCAGTGTCGGCTTGAAGCGGTCGTATCCATGTATTGAACTGCTGTGAAGGTAGTTCGTCTTGCAAATAACCTAAACATTTCTGCCAAAGAGCTAAAGACACTGTGGATCCCCAAGAAAAACAAAGGCGTATTTTATCGGTTAAGGCCTAGGTTATCCACACCAACGCCACTGTTTTATGACATTCTCTGGTTAAATCAGCTGTGGATAAGTAGGTTTCTAAGGCTAGGTAAGGTCTGGGGAGGGATCAAGGGATATTTTGCCTTGTGTGTAAGTACCTTTTTTATCCACAAGAGACCCCAAGCTTACAGACAAGTACCTTTCTTTTTATCAGAACAGTTATACATTGCTCAAAAGCCTGCTATTCATAGGCTGAGACGGCTTATCCACAGAAAATAACCTCCCTTATATTTATCACTATAATTATCTTTATAAACTTAATAAATATATATAGTTCTTCTTAGTAAGTGTTTAGAACCTTGGAAAAGTAATTTTTGCTCCTTGTCCTGTTTCTCGATTACTGATGAATCGATTTTTTTTCAAAAGTTTTTTCAAAAGGCTAGATTCAGTACTGCGATCTTACCCACAGGCCCATTGGTGTTGCTGATCAAAACGAGGAAAGAAGCGGGATAAAAGGCTTTGTAAGCAAAAGGGCTCTTGAAATGGGTAAACTTTAATTTTTGGCTAAAATTCATAGGGATAGCGTAAAAAACAACCTAAAAACTTATACACAACCACTTTTTTATCAGGAAGTATTTGAAGTCTGTCGCGTTATTCTCTAGAATTCCGCCCCTGATCAAAGACTAGGCGCACTTTCTGCGCCATTTTGAAAGTGAAAGTGTGGGAATACAGTCATGAAAAGAACTTTTCAACCTAGCGTTCTAAAACGCAAACGCAACCACGGCTTCCGTGCTCGTATGGCTACTAAAAATGGTCGTAAAATCATCACTCGTCGTCGCGCCAAAGGCCGTACGCGTCTGAGTGCTTGATTTCTGGTCAGCTGATTCTTTAGCATTATGACCAGTTTCGGGTTTCCCCGGGATGTCAGGTTACTGACAGCCGGGGATTACCGTTCCGTCTTCGATGACGTCCAGATCAAAGTGTTTGGCCGTTGTTTTATGATTCTTGCCCGTCCTAATACTCTGCCTCACCCTCGCCTCGGCCAGATCTTGGCTAAAAAAAATCTTCGTCGAGCTGTCGATCGAAATCGTATCAGACGTCTTACCCGTGAATCTTTCCGGATAAATAAAGATAAGATGCCTTCGATGGATCTCGTTTTGCTCACGCAGAAAGGTCTTAATGATCTCTCTTCAGAAGAATATGCTCATCAGCTTGATTTGGCTTGGAAACGGCTAGAGATGTTATATCGCAAGAAGCTATCCGGTCAAAAATCCGGCCATAAACCTCATGGCAAGCGGAAACCGCGTCCGGAAAAATAATAATCTTTGTGCTATTTCATAGTTTTATCCTTGGTATGGGTTGCCACAGAGCAAACCCAGACTCAAAATAGCATTTCTTTTTTCAACACGAATCCGGTAAGAGCATACCCATGGACGTGAAACGTTTATTTTTGATCATCTCCCTGGCATTAGTGTCTTATCTGATGGTGGTTCAGTGGAATAAGGATTATGGCCCTCAGGCTCAAGCGCCTGTTGTGCAAAATACCCTTCCTTCTACGGCATCGTCAGTAGGCAGTACGACCAGTGAAGATATTCCACAAACTTCTGCTAATGGTGATTTAGCACCTGCGACAGAAGCGAGCACTTCTCTGATTGAAGTACGCACCGATGTGTTGGATCTACGTATTGATCCAAAAGGTGGCGACATTGTTTATGCCGCATTACCACAGCACACTGCCCGTGTGGATACTCCTGAAATCCCTTTTGTTCTACTAGAGCGCAGTAAAAATCGAACTTACGTTGCTCAAAGTGGCTTGGCCGGTGTTAATGGGCCAGATGCTTCACGGGATGGTCGTCCGCTCTTTAGCACAAAACAAACAAGCTATGTTTTGAGTGAAGGTGCTGACAGTCTGCAGGTTGATCTGAATTTTGTTCAGGCATCTGGTGTGCAAATTACCAAGCGTTTTTCTTTTAAACGCGATGATTATGATGTTCAAGTCGATTACTTGATCAATAACGCCAGTGACCAAGCGTGGTCTGGTTATTTCTTTGCACAGTTGAAGCGTGATAACTCTCCAGATCCTACCCAAGCTGAAGGCATGGGTATGGTGTCTTATCTGGGTGCTGCCATTTCAACCAGTGAAGAAAAATTCGATAAGATTACGTTTGATGATATCCAAGAGAAACAAGTTAAACGTGAATCTGTTGGCGGTTGGGTTGCGATGATTCAGCACTACTTTGTTAGTGCGTGGATTCCAAACCAAAATGAAAAGCAAGAATATAGCACCCGTGCAACCTCTCGCGGTGAAAATATTGTTGGCTTCTCAAGTCCTGAAACCGTTGTTGAAGCTGGCGAGCAAGCGACTCTAGGCAGCAAGTTATATGTAGGGCCTAAGATTCAAAAGCAACTGGAAGCTGCTGCGCCTAACCTAGAACTAACCGTTGATTTTGGTTGGTTGTGGTTTATTGCTCAACCGTTATTCTGGATGCTGAATTTAATTCATGGCTTTCTAGGTAACTGGGGCTGGGCGATTATTATCTTAACCATGATGGTTAAAGGTGCTTTCTTTAAGCTGTCTGCTTCGGCTTATCGCTCCATGGCGAATATGCGTCGTGTTGGCCCAGAGCTGCAACGCATGAAAGAGAAGTACGGCGACGATCGTCAGAAAATGTCTCAGTCGATGATGGAGCTGTACAAGAAAGAGAAGATCAACCCCATTGGTGGCTGTCTTCCTATCTTGATTCAGATGCCGGTTTTTATCGCACTGTATTGGATGTTAATGGAAAGTATTGAACTGCGTCATGCGCCGTTTATGCTTTGGATTACCGACCTCTCTGTAAAAGATCCTTACTTTGTACTGCCGATCCTTATGGGTGCGTCTATGTTTATTCAGCAACTGCTGAACCCAACGCCTCCCGATCCTATGCAGGCTAAGTTGATGAAGATGCTACCGATAGTGTTTACGGTATTCTTCCTATGGTTCCCTGCTGGACTGGTACTGTACTGGGTCGTGAATAACGTGCTGTCTATTGCACAACAATATGTGATTACTAAACGTATTGAAGGCGGCGGTGATGATAAAAAAGCAAAGGCTTAGCATCGGCTAATTTTTGCTTAAAAAGCCCCTTCGGGGGCTTTTTTCGTTTTATCCACAACCTGTTTTGGTATATACAAGCGGCTTTAGCATAAGCATAGAGTAAGTGGTTTGAATATCATTCGGTATTTTGAGCCTGACCATTGTTGTTCAACACTAAGATTATTATGGGGATTTTGGCCATGACACAGAGCGCTGCACACACCTTTGATACGGCCTCTATTGATACGATCGCTGCACAGGCAACGCCCCCTGGTCGTGGTGGTGTGGGTATTATTCGCGTCTCTGGACCAAAATCTGCTGTATTAGCAGAACAGCTGCTTGGTGTTATACCGAAACCTCGCTATGCCCATTACGGCCCTTTTTATAGTGAAGATGGCGGTGTAATGGATGAAGGCATTGCGCTTTATTTTCCTGGTCCTAACTCTTTTACCGGCGAAGATGTGCTAGAGCTTCAAGGCCACGGTGGCCCCATCATTATGGATATGATGCTGAAACGGGTTTTAGCCTGTGGCGTACGTATGGCTCGCCCGGGTGAATTCTCTGAACGAGCCTTCCTGAATGACAAGATGGATCTGGCTCAAGCCGAAGCGATTGCTGATTTGATCGATAGTGTTTCTGAACAAGCAGCCCGTAATGCGGTGCGCTCTTTACAGGGCGCTTTTTCTGAGAAGGTTCATCAGCTTGTGGATAAGTTAACCAACCTGCGGATTTATGTGGAAGCGGCGATCGACTTTCCAGAGGAAGAGATCGATTTTTTGGCAGATGGTAAAGTTATGGCTGATCTTGATGCTATTCGAGAGGAGTTGCGACAGGTACAAAATAGCGCCAGCCAAGGGGCTCTCATGCAGGAAGGCATGACCGTTGTGATCGCCGGACGACCCAACGCCGGTAAATCCAGTTTGCTGAATTGTTTATCCGGTAAAGACAGCGCTATTGTCACGGATATTGCCGGAACCACTCGAGATGTCTTGCGAGAGTATATTCATATTGATGGTATGCCCCTGCATATTGTTGATACCGCGGGCCTTCGTGAAACACCTGATCAGGTTGAAAAAATAGGTGTTGAGCGGGCTTGGAATGAAATCAAACAAGCCGATCGTCTGTTATTGATGGTTGATAGCGCCGAAACCCAAGAAATTGATCCCCATAAACTCTGGCCAGAATTTATTGATCAGCTGCCTGATTCTCTACCGATTACCGTTGTGCGTAATAAAATTGACCGCAGCGGCGAGTCCATCGGCCTTGATTTATCCACAAACCCGCCAGTGATTCGTCTTTGTGCCAAGTCTGGTGAGGGTGTGGATGACTTAACTCGCCACCTGAAAGAAACCATGGGCTATACCGGCGGCACTGAAGGTGGTTTTAGTGCCCGTCGCCGTCATCTGGATGCTTTAGAGCAGGTTCGTGAATTTATCCACAACGGCCATTACCAGTTGCTGAATATGGGAGCCGGTGAATTACTGGCTGAAGACCTGCGTATGGCGCAACAGACGCTGGGCGAGATTACCGGACAGATGAGTGCGGATGACTTGCTGGGTAAGATCTTCGGATCTTTCTGTATTGGTAAATAACCTCTGTTTGAACTGATAGCTCAATTTTAGAGGGAGCTTGGGGAGCTTTGCTCTATGGAAAAGATCAAAAAGAAACTGACAGCAGCCCAGAAGCGTGCACGTAGAAACCCTGCTATCAAATAGGTTTTGTCGGCCGAGTGGATCTGAAAATAGAGCTGTTGACCATAAATACTGCGACAGACGTGATCAGAATGCCAACCAATTCATTGGTATTCAGAGACTCATCGAGGAATATGATCGATAGAATAACCGAGCTTACTGGGATCAGATAAAACAAGCTGGATACCTGACTGATTTCAAGTTTTCTTATCAGAACATAGAGAATACTGAGTGCGCCTATTGATACCACGATCGACATCCAGAGCAGTGAGAAAATAAACTCCGGCTGCCATTCGGTATAACTATCGCCATAGAATAGACTGATCAGTAAACACAGAACAGCTGAGGAGCTGGTATGAATTACACCACCGGAGAATATATTCATATTTGCGCAGAAAGCTTTTTGATACAAGCTACCAAAGGCCAGACCAAGTAAACCCAGTACTGACATCATAATACCTGATAAGCTATTAACACTTAGTTTACTAAATACGATAAAGCTAACGCCTAGTAGCCCCATAATAAGACCAATCCATTGTGGCCGGTTGATCTTTGTTCTCATAATTAAAAAAGACAGCAGGCTGGCGATCAGGGGCTGAAAACTAATAATTAAAGCCGAGGTCGCAGCAGATGTACCTTGATCAATGGATATAAAAACACCAATTGAAAAGGTCCCTACAATTAATGCCCCTGCTATCGACTGATGCATTACCTCTTTAACTGATGATGGCCACCTGGCTCTGATGACTAAGCAAACAATCGTTAATATAATTGCCGTTATAAAAAACCTGTAGGTTAAAAATGACAATGGATCTGTATAGGGGATGCCAAACTGTGTCGCGACAAATCCTGAGCCGTACAGGGTGATAAATAGTAATGATAATATTGCAGTGTGCATGACTAAGTTTCCTGAAAGATGGCGCTAGGTGATATATAGGTCAGCGGTTATATACATCGGGAAAAAAGCATGATTCCGATATTCTTTACTAAGCGATTTTGAGAATATTGAATGCTTTGTTCCCGGTAATTCTGTTTCGCTGCCTACTTATTATTCATCAACAACACGGAACTGCCCGTCAGACATCGCTGCTTGGTGTTCCTTTATATTATCGACATTAAAGGTTTTGCAGAGCCATCGCTTTTGGTGGGCTTCTCTATCACCGATATGTATCACTTCTCGGGCATGTAAGCTGTAATTGTTGGCTATACTGACAAAGTCGCCTGGCTCAAGAAAGACCGGTTGTTTGACTTCATGAAGCACGCGATCAAGCTCCTGAATCGCGTGTTGTCCCTCGGGATGTGAGGATTACGTTCGGGTTTCGAAATAGCAAAGCGGAACAGGATCAGTTTCTTGATATATAGGTTTGATCTCTATGCCTTCTTCATTGCGACCGCCATCGACACTCACCACTTCATGCGGGGTAAAGAAAATCGGTTCCTTCAGAATATCCAATGTTTCCTGATCAAGAACATCAATAATATCTTTATTTCTTATCATTGTGGTCGAAACCCGGTTAAGGTTTGAGTTTCTCAGGCAAAGGATATTAACCCAATCGGGCCTTACTTTATTATTGGGAAGGTCATTGTGAAATCCCAGTGTCACTGTAGATTTTTGGGACTGCGAATTTAACAGATCTGCCTTAGGATAAATATCATGGAATAAATCACCATTATTAATAGTTTTATAACCTACAGGATAACTGCCTACCAGCTCTGAATATAAATTAAGAAATGCTTCTGCAATAAAGGTTTTTTTCAGGCCATATTTTGATTGGACCGGTTCTTTATGATCAAATACCGGCAAACTATCATCAATAGGACAATTTCTAAGGATAATGGCCGGGCTTTCATTAAGATCGAGATCTTTTATATGTCGACATATATCGGTAAAAAAAATCGGTATTTGATCTGTTGATATCAGAGTCTGTATCTCTTCCAGAAAAAGATGATAGTTCTGATAAGGGTTGCTTTTAATATCCAGCATTCTATGAAGTTGCTGTGCTTCGTGAGTAGAAAAAGTATGACTAAAAAGGCTTTTTCCTTGCATTATATTACTCCCTGTATTACTCATTTATTAACTGTACATACCAGTTGGTACAGAGTAAAGATGGAAGTACTCCCATGCTACTAAAGTTTAGTTAGCCTATACAAATGGATTCTCTGATGTAGTCTGCTCATGCAGCCTTTATAATGCAGGCAAAAAGCCGCATGTTTATGTTCAGGATAAAGCTATGTCTAATACACGTCAGAAATTGGTTGATACGGCAAAAGAACTGCTATGGGAGCGAGGTTATGATGCGATGAGCTCTAACCATGTGCTGGAATATAGCGGAGTCGGCAAAGGGAGCATGTATCATCATTTCAAAGGCAAAAAAGAGTTGGCTCAGATAGCGATTGAAGAGCGTTCGGAAGAGTTGGTCGCCGAGTTTAATGCAGAGTTCAGAGACGACCTCCCTCTGCTGGATCGCTTTTCTAGCTACCTATGCAAGCAGCGCAATGGCTTACGAGGCTGTCGAATTGGGCGTCTGGTGAGTGACATTTCCATCACAGAAGATGAACTTCGATTGCCAATATCCCGGTTATTCGGTCATATTGAGCACTCATTTACTGAGGCGCTGCAGCAGGCTGAACAGCAGGGAGAGATACATCTGCAGGGCAAAGCGGAAGATATTGCTGCAGCTTTGGTTGCCTGTGTTCAGGGCGCATTTATTCTGAGTCGGGCACATTCCAATTCAACCTATATGGACAAAGTAGGTCATGGCGGGATGCAGTTGCTGCAATCGAGCGTCTCTTTTTGTCGTTCAGATGATGACCGGAGTATTGACTAAGCTATTTGCTGAAGATCCTGTGTGACCCTGAGTCGACTATCGCATATGCCCGGTCCGCTACCAGCCATATTTCCAACACACGCCGAAAATGGCTTTGCAGCCATTCCAGCTTGCGTACCACAAGCAGCTTTTCAGCTCCTTCCGTTAACGCCTGAGACATTTCTCGTTCGTTGAAGGGCAAATTGTCGGAGTCATGATTATCGCTTAACAGCTCACGATTGATCAGAGTCCAGAGGACAAAATCGTTGAATTCACCGGAGAGCAGTTTTTTAGGAAAAGCAGGCAGAGGTTTATAACGGGTCTCCCCTGTCAGTGACTGGCGCAAAAAATCGAAGCTTAAACGCCAGTGCAGTTCGATATCCCGCAAGCGGCTGACACGCTGACCACCAGTGACAGTTTCCTGCAGCGGGATTTTCAGGTCCTGTCGATCGAGGCTTAACAGGCTACCCTGCTCCGCCTTCGACAGCGGCTGATAAATATCATCTGCGGTCAGGTGATAACAACAGGGCGCAACCGCAAGCTGTTTAATAGCTTGTGCAGAGTTACAGCACTGGCTGATCAGGTGAGTATGCAGATCACCACAGGCATGAAGAGCGACGGCAGTATTATGCTGATTTAAAAGTCGGGACACATCATTAGACAGTGCATCACCTTGCTGCATGCGTTGTTGCACTTGTGGATAGCGTTTTTTTGCTGATGGATCAGCGCTTCACCCTGAATACAAAGACGGTGTTGCCACTCAAGACTGGTGACCTCATAGCCTTTACGGATGGATAGCAGTCGGCCCAGATGACCTTTGCCGGCACACCATTCGAGTAGTTTGTGCTTTGCTGTGTCTCCAGTAATTGGCAGGAAATTAATAAACTGCTCAATCTGGCTCCATTTGCGACCGGGAATTCCTGTGCTCAAATGTTTTATGCTCACTGAGTCCTGCTGTGAGGACGTTTCAGAGTTATCCACATAAGGAATGCTGCGCTGAATCTGTTCTAATTCGTCCAGACAAGGTAGCCAGGGTTGCAGCCATTGCTGTCTTGCCTCTGAGTTTTGACTTAATTGCTCAAATTCTTTCTGATCCAATTTTGTTAGCTTAGACAGAAGATGCTCCGGCAACTGACTACACTCACTGAGTTGCCGGATATAGAAAGGGCGCATCTGCCAGAAAGGACGATATTGCGTAAGCAATTGATCAGCATGATGAAAAAGAGAGTGCAGCACATCAACCTCTGAAATAAGCGGTAGGACAAGATAAACCTAGCCGGGCACAGCTTAAAATGAACCATTTGAACGGGAATATTCAATTTTACCGGTTAAAAGACAAATAAGTGCCAATAAATCGAAACTAAATTGGATTTTAGCCTCAAATGCAGGCACAATGCGTGCCCCTCAGGGTGAAAGACTGCTGTTTTCTCCGTATCTGATCATCGAATCAGCCCCGATTGCGCGCAGCGCGTCCCCTGCCATATGAGATAGCTTAGTGCTAACCGTTATCTAACGGCTAGGCTCTATGAAGCGAAGTGGAACCCGTAATTGATATTGAGCGTTTATTTACCGCGTCAGTATGCTTGGATGAGATGCCAGGGGTTCCGTCATTTATACCTTAACGACTCAGGTAACCCTTGAATGTCATCAGAAGAAACTGTTGTATCCAGCTTTGATGAGCTGGGCCTTCCCGAAACACTTGTTGCGACTGTAAAAAAAATTGGCTACGAAACACCTTCCCCTATTCAGGCCGCGAGTATTCCGGTTTTACTGAAAGGCGACAGCTTATTAGGTCAAGCTCAAACAGGTACGGGTAAAACCGCATCTTTTGCGCTACCGCTGTTGGCGCGTGTTGATATCCGCCAAAACAGCCCACAGGTTTTAGTCTTAACCCCAACCCGTGAACTAGCGATACAGGTTGCAGAAGCATTCCAAACCTACGCTCGTGATATGCGTGGTTTCCATGTGCTGCCTATTTATGGCGGCCACAGCATGACACTTCAGCTGAAACAGTTGAAACGTGGCCCTCACGTTATTGTGGGTACACCGGGTCGTGTAATGGATCACCTACGTCGTGGCACACTTGATACCTCAACGATGAAAGCTGTGGTATTGGATGAAGCCGATGAAATGCTGAAAATGGGCTTCATCGATGACGTTGACTGGATTCTGGAACAAGTTCCACAGCCCCGTCAGGTTGCTTTGTTCTCTGCGACAATGCCGAATGAGATCCGTAAGGTTGCTCGTCGTCATATCCAAGGTGCACAAGAGATTAGTATTGCGGCGAAAACTTCGACCGTTGATACAATCAACCAGCGTTATTGGCAAGTTAGTGGCGTTAATAAGATGGACGCCCTAACTCGTATTATGGAAACGGAAGCGTTTGATGCTGCGATTATTTTCGTACGTACCAAAACAGCAACGGTTGAGCTGGCAGAAAAACTTGAAGCCCGTGGCTACAGTGCTTCTGCATTGAATGGCGACATGAACCAAGCCCTACGTGAACGTACCGTTAACCAGCTGAAAAACCGTAAGCTGGATATCGTAATCGCAACGGATGTTGCCGCTCGTGGTTTGGATGTTGAACGTATTACTCACGTAATCAACTACGATATTCCTTACGACACAGAAGCTTATGTACACCGTATTGGTCGTACTGGGCGTGCGGGTCGTATTGGTGATGCGATTTTGTTCGTAACGCCTCGTGAACGTGGCATGTTGCGTGCGATTGAGCGTGCAACGCGTCAACAAATTGAACGTATGGATCTCCCAACCCGTGAAATGGTTGCAGATCAGCGCGTTAAGCAATTTAAAGACAGTGTTATTGAAATGTCTGCATCGGTTGGTGCTGACATGGATTTCTTCCGCAAGCTGATTCAAGAGTTAACGGAAGAAAATGATGTATCTCTGGAAGATATTGCAGCGACATTGGCTTGGAAAGTTCAGGAAAAACGTCCTCTGAACCTACCGCCAGAAGAAGAGCGTCCACGTCGTGAACCCCGTGAGCGCGATAGTCGTGATCGTGATGGTCGCCGTAATGAACGTGATTCAGATCGTGGTGGTGAGCGTCGCCCACGCCGTGATCGTCCAACAGATGTAAGCTTTGTACGCTACCGCATCGAAGTGGGTCGTAATGATGGTCTACAGCCTGGTGATGTTGTAGGTGCTATTGCAAACGAAGCTGGTATTGAAAGCAAGTACATCGGTAATATCCGTTTGTATGACCAGTTCAGTACTGTAGAGCTGCCGGAAGGTATGCCAAGCGATGTGCTTAATCATCTGCAGAAAACCCGTGTGCGTCAGGTATCAATGAATATCAGCGTGGACAAAGGGCCTGCACCACAAGATGAGCCACGGAGTGATCGTCCGCCTCGTAAGCCGCGTGGTGATCGTTCTCGTGGCGCTCCACGGGGTGATCGTCCACCGCGTAGACCGCGTTCAGATAGCTAAAAAATGTTACTAAGGTACGGCTTTGGACTTTTAAGATTCTAAGTCGTAACTGAGTTACGAAAAACCCGCTCTTCGGAGCGGGTTTTTTTTCGTCTATAAAAAATGAAAAATAATAAAAGCTGATATTTTTTAATTATTTTTCTCAAATTTTGCTCGGTATAACCAAGGTATCAACAACCCTAAACCTTCTTAATAACTCGTTGATTTTATTGCCTGTTGATAACTCACCTACTTATTCACAGCTTCCTCGCTGGATACTCCAAGCTAATCCTTAGGATCTCACGGTAGTTAAACACAGCCTTTAGCCCTTATAGTTCGGGCTTTTTGCCTGTTTATCCACAGATTTTATTCACACAATAATAATCACTATAACTATCTATATAAATAATAATTTTAATAATGTTAATTGTGAGCAAAATATAAAAAATCTTCATGTTGAGCGCTGTCACAAGACTTCTCATTTGCTCTAGCAGGTATATACTTGTCCCCCTTTGTAACAAACCACCTGTGCATTATTCGCACTTGTGCACAACCAGATAGCTAGAGGTGATATTGTGGATTATCCAACCCGCTTTGATGTAATTGTGATCGGTGGAGGTCATGCGGGAACGGAAGCAGCATTGGCGTCAGCACGCATGGGCTGTTCTACCCTCTTGCTAACCCACAATATCGAGACCCTTGGACAGATGTCTTGTAATCCAGCCATTGGCGGTATCGGCAAAAGCCATTTGGTAAAAGAGATTGATGCCTTAGGCGGCGCTATGGCACTGGCAACGGATAAAGGCGGTATTCAGTTTCGAGTATTGAATAGCCGTAAAGGCCCTGCGGTACGAGCTACTCGCGCTCAAGCCGATCGTATTTTGTACAAAGCGGCGATCCGTACCATTCTGGAAAATCAAGAAAATCTCACTATTTTTCAGCAAGCTGCCGATGATTTGATCATGGATGGTGAAAAGGCAGCCGGTGTTATTACTAGCGCTGGTATTCGTTTTCATGCCAAAACGGTTGTACTGACAGCGGGTACTTTTTTAGGCGGTATCATCCATATTGGCCTTGAGACCCAGTCCGGTGGTCGAGCTGGTGATCCACCTTCTATTGCCCTGGCTAACCGTTTACGTGAGATGCCTTTTCGGGTTGGGCGTTTGAAAACCGGTACGCCTCCACGGATTGATGCTAAATCAGTCGATTTTTCTAAAATGGAAATTCAACCAGGTGATACGCCAATACCTGTGATGTCGTTTATGGGGTCATTGAGTGACCATCCTGAGCAGATCAGTTGCTATATCACCCATACCAACGAACGAACCCACGATATTATTCGTTCTGGCTTAGATCGTTCACCGATGTACACCGGCGTGATTGAAGGGATCGGCCCTCGTTACTGCCCATCCATCGAAGACAAGATTCACCGTTTTGCAGACAAAGACTCGCATCAGGTGTTTATCGAACCGGAAGGCTTGACTACCCACGAGCTTTATCCAAACGGCATATCCACCAGCTTGCCCTTTGATGTACAGCTGAACTTAGTGCGTTCTATTCGGGGCATGGAAAATGCCCATATCATGCGCCCGGGTTATGCCATCGAATACGATTACTTTAATCCACAGGATCTAAAACACACGCTGGAGACAAAATTTGTCCCCAACTTGTTCTTTGCCGGACAGATAAACGGCACCACGGGCTATGAAGAGGCTGGAGCACAGGGTTTGCTTGCGGGCTTGAATGCTGGCCTAAGAGCACAGGACAAAGAGGGCTGGTATCCGCGACGTGATGAAGCCTATATCGGTGTACTTGTGGATGATCTGATTACTTACGGTACGAGCGAACCGTACCGTATGTTTACCAGTCGCGCAGAATACCGTTTGATTCTGCGAGAAGATAACGCGGATCTCCGTTTGACTGAAAAAGGCCGAGAGCTTGGCTTGGTTGATGATTTACGCTGGGCAGCGTTTAGCGTTAAGAAAGAGCAAATTGAAAAAGAAACTGCCCGTTTAGCTGGTACTTGGTTGCAACCTAAAACGGAGCAAGCCGCAGCGGTTGAAGAGAAAACAGGTCAGCCGATGACCCGAGAATACAGCTTGTTGGATCTGTTAAAACGGCCTGAACTGGAATACAAGGATTTAGCAAGTCTGAAAGGCGAGCCTGTGGATAATCCACAAGTATCGGAGCAGGTACAAATTCAAGTGAAATACGCGGGTTATATCACCCGTCAGCAAGATGATATTGAAAAGCTTCGCCGCCATGAAAATACGGTACTACCTGATGATCTGAATTACGATATCATCGAAGGCATGTCCAAAGAGATTCGACAAAAACTGAGCGAGCAACGTCCTGAAACATTGGCCGCTGCCGGTCGTGTTCCGGGAGTAACCCCCGCAGCGGTTTCGTTGTTGCTGATCCATCTGAAGAAGCGAGCAATGGCGACCAATAGCGAGTTGACCAGTGCTAGCTCATCAACAAGCAAGACGCTGTCTTAGGTTTTTGCTGGCATCTTTAGCGGTATTGCAGGAAATTAGAATTTTGAACGACAAGCAACTTGAGCAACAGCTCCGACGTGGCATTGAAGCTATGTCCCTTGAGGTTAGTGATCAGCAGCAAGCCTTGCTGATGGATTATCTGCGCTTATTAGAAAAGTGGAACAAAGCTTTTAATTTAACCGCAGTGCGTGATCCTGCACAGATGGTTGATCGTCACTTGCTGGATAGTTTAAGCATTTTGCCGTACATCAAAGGGCCGAACTGCATTGATGTAGGTTCTGGCGGCGGCTTACCGGGTATTCCCGTAGCAATTGTTCGACCGGATTTGAATATCACCTTGATGGATAGCAACGGCAAAAAAAGCCGTTTCCAGTTTCAGGCCGTAACCGCATTGAAACTGACGAATGTCACCGTGGTCAATAAGCGCGTTGAGCAGTACCAACCGGAGCAGCTCTTTGATCAGGTGATGAGCCGTGCATTCAGTTCCCTACAGGATATGATGCACTGGACTTTGCATTTAGGTACAGAGAATGCTGAGTGGCTAGCCATGAAAGGTATATACCCTGAAGATGAGCTACAGCAGCTGCCAGAAGGTGTAACCTGCAAAACGGTTCATCGGCTAGACGTTGCTGGAGCTGATGGTGAGCGACATTTAGCGTTACTACAGCGTGGTTTATAACGCAGTGTCTCCAGTGAAGAAAAAAGGATGACGGGAAGAAACTGATGGCAAATGTATTCGCAATAACCAATCAGAAAGGCGGTGTTGGCAAAACCACAACCTGCGTTAATTTGGCGGCGTCTTTAGTGGCGACGCGCAGGAAAGTGCTGCTAATCGACCTAGACCCACAGGGCAACGCGACCATGGGTAGTGGTGTGGATAAACATTCCTGTGAATACTCCGTTTGTGATTTGCTCTTAGGTGAAGCCGAGCTGGATCAAGTTCGAGTTAAAGCTAATCCAGCGGGCTATGATTTACTGCCTGCAAACTCAGATCTTACCACGGCGGAAGTGCAGCTTTTGCAGCTTGATGGCGCCCACTTTCGGTTAAAAAAAGTGTTGTCTGATTTGAAAGATAGCTACGATTATATTTTGATCGACTGCCCTCCTTCTCTCAATATGCTAACAGTTAATGCCTTAACTGCATCTGATGGTGTCATTATTCCCGTACAGTGCGAATACTATGCTCTTGAAGGGCTTTCCTCCTTAACAGAAACCATTCAGCATATACAAGAAACAGTGAACCCTGACTTAAGTATTGAAGGATTACTGCGCACGATGTACGACCCTCGTAATAGCTTAACCCGTGATGTTTCTCAGCAGCTGATTGAGCACTTCGGTGACAAAGTATATGGCACCGTTATCCCTCGTAATGTGCGGCTGGCCGAAGCCCCTAGCCACGGAATGCCTGTACTGATGTATGATGGCAAATCTAAGGGAAGCTTGGCTTATCTAGCCCTAGCCAGTGAGCTTGTGCGGAAGTCGGGCCAGGCCGCTTAGCCCTCTTGATTCAGCGGTTGCTAACTAATGGTTAATGTCTTTTTTGTAGAGTGGGAGAACCAATGACAGCGAAGAAACGAGGTTTAGGTCGTGGACTGGATGCACTGCTAGGGACTGGGTCATCCCAACTAACGCAGCCCCGTGATGTGCCTGTGGTTCTCCAGGAAAAAGAAAACCATGATGGCAATATGTGTCATTTGCCCGTTGAGTTTCTATCCCGTGGGCGTTATCAGCCACGCCGAGATATGGATCCCGATTCCCTTGAAGAATTGGCCAGCTCGATTCGTGCTCAAGGTATTATGCAGCCAATTATCGTTCGACCGCTGGACGCAAAAGATCAGTTTGAAATTATTGCTGGTGAACGACGGTGGCGGGCAGCCCAGCTTGCAGAGCTTGATCAAGTTCCTGTTATTATTCGTGATGTCAGCGATTCCGCCGCTATCGCTATGGCTCTTATTGAGAATATTCAGCGAGAAAACTTAAACCCGGTTGAAGAAGCTTTTGCACTTCAGCGCCTGCAAAAAGAGTTTGAACTGACTCAGCAGCAAGTCGCCGACGCGGTGGGTAAATCGCGTTCTGCGGTGACTAATCTTCTCCGCCTGATTACATTGCCTGATGATGTGAAAAAAATGTTAGAGTACGGCGATCTTGAAATGGGGCATGCACGAGCTTTGCTTGGCTTAGAGCAAAGTGAACAAAGTTTAGCCGCAAGACAGGTGGCCGCTAAGGGAATGTCAGTTAGACAAACTGAGGCTCTCGTCCGGAAACTGCAAGCACCCGTTGAAGAACATAAAGTACAGGAATCACAGTCTGATATTGATTATCTTCAGCGCAAGCTTGGGGAAACATTAGGTTCACCGGTACACATTAGCCATAATAAAAAGGGCAAAGGTAAACTTGTGATTAATTATTCAAGTCTTGATGAACTCGACGGTATCTTATCGCATATCCAATAACCGTTTAAAAAATAGTCTTATCCACAGGGCTAAAAAAGCTTATCTATTGGTATTAGATCAGTGTTTAAGCAGGTAATTAAGTTGAATGGGCCGCCCAATCAACCTATAATCCTGCGGTCACAATTTGATAATGCTGTATCCGATAGAATTGAAAACACGACATTAGCTCGATCTAGGAGAGACAATGGGCGCGAAAAGCGCACAGCTAAAGCGGCCTAAAGTATTACGGGTTGTTGGCTTACAGGTATTGGTTACTCTTTTAATTGCCTGTGGCGGTCTTTTGTCTGGCGATCTTGTGCTTGCGTATTCGATTTTTTTGGGTGGTATGGTGTGTTTTTTGCCAAATTTCTACTTTGCTTGGCAGGTATTTACACATCAAGGTGCCCATGCAGCAAAAGATATTGTGCGCTCGTTTTATCGAGCAGAAGCAGTGAAGTTTGGTTTAACGGCTGTATTATTTGCACTGGTTTTTATTTTAGTGCGGCCTTTAAACCCAATTTCCTTTTTTTTAACTTACGCGGTAGTTCAAGTGATTCATTGGTTGGCACCTTTGGTTATTAAACGGTAACTCGTTTGAGGCTAAAGTAGGCAAGTAATGACCACAACTACTACAGAAATTTCGAGGAAGACAATGGCAGGCGCAAATCCGACACCTTCCGAGTACATTCAACATCACCTTCAGAACCTAACCTATGGTTTGCATCCTGATGGCACAATGGGCTTTGCTCATACTGCTAAGGAAGCTGCCGAAATGGGGTTTTGGGCGGTACATGTTGATACTTTAGGTTGGTCTATCTTTTTAGGTCTCATTTTTATATTCATGTTCCGTAAGGCTGCAAAGCTTGCAACAACAGGTGTTCCTGGTGGGTTGCAGAATTTTGTAGAGATTATGGTGGAATTTGTTGATCAGAGTGTGAAGGATACCTTCCACGGTCGGAGTAGTTTGATCGCTCCTCTGGGTCTCACCATTTTCTGCTGGGTTTTCTTAATGAACCTAATGGATCTGATACCGGTAGACTTCATTCCTACGCTGTTCCTGTTGATGGGCGTTGAGCACATGAAGATCGTACCAACAACAGATGTAAACGCCACGCTAGGTATGTCGATTTCAGTATTCTTCCTGATTATCTACTACAGCATCAAGGTAAAAGGTGTTAGCGGCTTTGTTGGTGAACTGACTTTGCAGCCTTTTGGCAAATGGATGATGCCATTCAACTTGTTGTTAGAAGGTGTAGGTTTGATTGCTAAACCTATCTCTCTGGCACTGCGTTTGTTTGGTAACTTGTACGCAGGCGAGCTGATCTTTATTCTGATCGCTATTATGCCGTTCTGGGTTCAGTGGGCATTGTCTGTACCGTGGGCTATTTTCCACATTCTGGTCATCACACTGCAAGCATTCATCTTTATGATGCTGACTATTGTGTACCTAAGCTTGGCTTGTGAAGATCACTAATTAACTTTTTGTTTTTAAATTTAACGTTCTTAACTTTAACTTGAGAAAAACTGGGAGAAAAAAATGGAACAAGTACTGGGTTTAACCGCCGTTGCTGTTGCTCTGCTGATCGGCTTAGGTGCGTTGGGCACCGCGATTGGTTTTGGTCTGCTAGGTGGTAAATTCCTGGAAGGCGCTGCCCGTCAACCAGAGATGGTTCCTATGCTACAGGTGAAAATGTTCATCGTTGCGGGTCTGCTTGATGCTGTAACTATGATTGGTGTTGGTATTGCGTTGTTCTTCACGTTTGCGAACCCATTCGTAGCTCAACTTGCTGGTTAATCTTTAAGCTGGTTTTTTTAACCCTTAAATGATGAATACTGGAAAGCAAGGGGTGATGGCGTGAATCTGAACTTAACACTGATAGGACAAGCCATCTCATTTGCGATCTTTGTCTGGTTTTGTATGAAGTATGTATGGCCTCCGGTAACGGAAGCAATGCAAGCTCGCCAGAAGAAGATTGCAGATGGTTTGGATGCTGCAAGTCGTGCTGCACGTGACCTAGAGTTAGCTCAAGAAAAAGCTACTCAACAGCTACGTGAAGGCAAAGAGCAAGCAGCCCTACTTATAGAGCAAGCGAACAAGCGAGCTAATCAAATTGTTGATGAAGCGAAAGAAACTGCACGTTCTGAAGGCGCACGTTTAATTACTGCTGCTCAAGCTGAAATTGAGCAAGAAGTAAGTCGTGCGAAAGAAGAACTTCGTGCCCAAGTGTCAACTTTGGCATTGAAAGGCGCAGAGCAAATTCTTAACGCTTCTATTGACGGAAAAGCCCACGCTGAGCTTGTAGAGAAACTCGCAGCTGAGCTTTAAGCGAGGTGACCGATGGCTGAATTAAGCACTGTTGCCCGGCCGTATGCAAAAGCTGCATTTGAGTATGCTTTTAGCCAGGGCAAATTGGCCGAATGGTCTAAAATGTTGGGTCTTGCAGCAGAAGCTGTGACTGACTCGGCAGTTCAGAATGTTCTGGGCAATCCGGCAATCACTCAAGATCAGAAAGTAGGCATCCTCATGGATATCTGCCCAGATCTTGATGAAAACGGCAAGAATTTTGTACAGACACTGAGCGAAGTAGGCCGTTTGCCTCTGTTCCCTCAAATTGCTGAGCAATTTGAGACGCTAAAAGCAGAACAGGAAAAAACGGTTGAGGTAGAAATTACTTCTGCCTATGAGCTGACAAGTGAACAGCAGACCAATTTGGCACAAGCTCTGCAAAAGCGTCTGAATCGTGAAATTAAAATCCAGACTCGGGTTGATCAAAGCCTGATCGGCGGCGTTCTCATACATGCTGGCGATACTGTTATTGACGGTTCAGTACGTGGGAAGCTTGCGAAATTGGCCGAGGCAATGAATTCCTGAGTTTGAGGGACATGGCATGCAGCAACTGAATCCATCTGAGATCAGCGAAATTATCAAGAAGCGCATCGAAAAAACCGATGTATCTTCTGAAGCCCGCACTGAGGGCACCATTGTAAGTGTATCTGACGGTATTGTTACCATTCATGGTCTTGCTGACGTTATGTACGGGGAAATGATTGAGTTTCCTGGCGGCGTTTTCGGTATGGCGATGAACCTAGGGCGTGATGCTGTTGGTTCTGTAGTTTTAGGTGATTACCTATCGCTACAAGAAGGTATGACTGCTAAGTGTACTGGCCGTATTCTTGAAGTACCGGTAGGACCGGAACTGAAAGGTCGTGTAGTCGATGCACTAGGTAACCCTGTTGATGGCAAAGGTCCAATTGAAGCCAAATTAACAGATGCTGTAGAAAAAGTTGCGCCTGGTGTTATTGAGCGCCAATCGGTAGATCAGCCAGTACAAACTGGCTATAAAGCGGTTGATGCCATGGTACCGGTAGGTCGTGGTCAACGTGAGTTGATTATTGGTGACCGCCAAATTGGTAAGACTGCTATCGCAATTGACGCGATCATCAACCAGAAAGACTCAGGTATTACCTGTG
This sequence comes from Oceanospirillum maris DSM 6286, assembly GCF_000422865.1. GTDB lineage: Bacteria > Pseudomonadota > Gammaproteobacteria > Pseudomonadales > Halomonadaceae > Oceanospirillum > Oceanospirillum maris. Next base: position 217,189 of record NZ_AUGW01000007.1, read on the forward strand.
TTTATGTGGCGATCGGTCAGAAGCAGTCTACGATTGCTAACGTAGTACGTAAGCTGGAAGAGCATGGCGCGATGGAAAATACCATCGTTGTTAATGCGGGTGCCTCTGATCCTGCAGCAATGCAGTTCTTAGCACCATACGCTGGCTGTACTATGGGTGAATACTTCCGTGACCGCGGTGAAGACGCTCTGATCGTTTATGACGATCTGACTAAGCAAGCATGGGCCTATCGTCAGATTTCCCTATTGCTACGCCGTCCACCAGGCCGTGAAGCGTACCCAGGTGACGTTTTCTATCTACACTCCCGCTTGCTGGAGCGTGCATCTCGCGTAAATGCTGAGTATGTTGAAAAATTCACCAATGGTGAAGTGAAAGGTAAGACCGGTTCTTTGACCGCTCTGCCAATCATTGAAACCCAAGGTGGTGACGTTTCTGCATTCGTACCGACCAACGTAATTTCGATTACTGATGGTCAGATCTTCGTAGAAACCAGCATGTTTAACGCAGGTATTCGTCCTGCAATGAACGCGGGTATCTCCGTATCTCGTGTAGGTGGCGCAGCGCAGACCAAACTGATCTCTAAACTGGGCGGTGGTATTCGTCTGGCATTGGCTCAGTATCGTGAGTTGGCAGCTTTCTCTCAGTTTGCTTCTGATCTTGATGAAGCAACCCGTAAGCAACTGGAGCACGGTCAACGTGTAACAGAGCTTATGAAGCAGAAGCAGTACTCGCCAATGTCTATCGCTGAGATGGGTGTTGTTTTGTACGCGGCGAACGAAGGCTTCCTGGATGACGTTCCAGTAAATAAAGTTGGTGACTTTGAGGCAAGCCTGCTGGCTTTCTTCAATAGTGAAAAAGCAGACTTTATGGCTGAAGTTAACCAATCTGGCGCTTACAACGACGAAATCAAAGCTGGCTTTAAAGCCGGTCTTGAGCAATTCAAAGCGACACAAACCTGGTAAGTCGTCTGCCCACGGCTTGCGCTGTGGGCAATCATTACTGTGTTACGTTGTTTTTTGAATAGGGCGAGACGCTATGGCAGTCGGAAAAGAGATTAAAATCCAGATCGCGAGCATCGGAAACACGCGCAAGATTACTAGCGCGATGGAGATGGTTGCCGCGAGCAAGATGCGCCGTGCACAAGATCGCATGGCCGCCAGCCAGCCTTATGCCAAACAGATTCGTAAAGTTGTAGGCCATATTGCGAATGCAACGCCAGAATATCGCCACCAGTATATGGAAGCGCGTGATGTAAAACGTATTGGTTACATCGTTGTTGCTTCTGATCGTGGTCTTTGTGGTGGTTTGAACGTGAATATGTTCAAAGCCATGCTAAAGAACATGAAAGAGTGGAAAGAGAAAGGTGTAGAACAAAGATTCTGCGCAATCGGCTCTAAAGCCGTTACTTTCTTCCGCTCATATGGTGGTCAGGTTCTGGCAACTAAAACCGGGCTCGGTGATGCCCCGGTTGCGAGCGATCTGATTGGTAATGTCAAGGTAGTGCTTGATGCATATGATGCAGGTGAACTGGATCGTATTTACGTGGTGTATAACCAGTTCGTAAATACCATGACCCAAACCCCTGTTGTGCAACAGCTACTGCCTTTACAGGCTGAAGAGGAAACCACCTCTGATCACTGGGATTACTTATACGAACCAGACGCTAAAGAGCTTTTGGATAAGTTACTGGTACGTTATGTGGAATCACAGACTTACCAAGCGGTGGTCGAGAATAATGCTTGTGAACAATCCGCGCGTATGTTGGCGATGAAGAACGCCACAGACAACGCAGGTGACCTGATCAAAAGCCTTCAGTTGGTTTACAACAAGGCCCGTCAGGCTGCGATTACGCAGGAAATTTCCGAGATTGTTGGCGGTGCTGCAGCGGTTTAACGCGCAGACACAGGCAGGCAGGTTTCAATTGCAGGTTTAAGAGGAACCAAAATGAGTAGCGGACGTATCGTTCAGATTATCGGCGCCGTAATCGACGTGGAATTTCCACGTGATTCCGTGCCAAAAGTTTACGACGCGCTGACGGTTACCAACACCGAGATTACTCTTGAAGTTCAGCAGCAGCTGGGTGACGGTGTTGTACGTACTATTGCGATGGGCTCCACTGAGGGTCTGAAGCGCGGACTGGAAGCAGTCAACACAAATGCTCCGATTTCTGTACCTGTAGGTACACAAACTCTGGGTCGCATTATGGACGTTCTTGGCCGTCCGATCGACGAAAAAGGTCCGATCGGCGAAGAAGAGCGCATGCCTATTCACCGTTCTGCGCCAACATACGCAGAGCAGTCAAACAGTACTGAACTGCTAGAAACAGGTATCAAGGTAATCGACCTTGTTTGCCCGTTTGCTAAAGGTGGTAAAGTTGGTCTGTTTGGTGGTGCGGGTGTAGGTAAAACTGTAAACATGATGGAGCTGATCCGTAATATTGCGATCGAGCACTCCGGTTTCTCTGTGTTTGCAGGTGTTGGTGAGCGTACTCGTGAGGGTAACGATTTCTACCACGAAATGACTGAATCTAACGTACTGGATAAAGTATCTCTGGTATATGGTCAGATGAATGAGCCGCCGGGTAACCGTTTGCGTGTTGCTCTGACTGGCCTAACGATGGCAGAGAAATTCCGTGACGAAGGTCGTGATGTTCTGTTCTTCGTAGATAACATCTACCGTTATACGCTAGCAGGTACTGAAGTATCAGCACTGCTAGGCCGTATGCCTTCTGCAGTAGGTTATCAGCCTACACTGGCAGAAGAGATGGGTGTACTACAGGAGCGTATTACGTCGACTAAAGCGGGCTCTATTACATCTATCCAAGCGGTATACGTACCTGCGGATGATTTGACGGATCCATCTCCAGCGACGACTTTCTCCCACTTGGATGCAACGGTTGTACTATCTCGTGATATCGCCTCTCTGGGTATTTACCCAGCGGTTGATCCACTTGATTCTACTTCACGTCAGTTGGATCCACTGGTTATCGGCCAAGAGCATTATGACGTTGCTCGCGGTGTACAGGGTACACTGCAGCGTTATAAAGAGCTGAAAGATATTATCGCAATTCTAGGTATGGATGAGCTGTCTGATGAAGATAAGCAAACTGTATCTCGTGCGCGTAAGATCCAACGTTTCTTGTCTCAGCCGTTCTTCGTTGCTGAAATCTTTACTGGTGCTCCCGGTAAGTATGTTTCACTGAAAGACACCATCCGTGGCTTCCAGGGCATTCTGAATGGCGACTATGATGATATGCCTGAGCAGGCGTTCTACATGGTTGGCGGCATTGATGAAGCAGTTGAAAAAGCGAACAAATAAGTTCGTTTTTTCCCGGAAGTAAGAGAGGCAAAACCATGGCTATGACCGTCCACTGCGATATCGTAAGTGCCGAGGAGTCTATATTCTCCGGCCGTGTGGATCTGGTTGTTGCCGCCGGTGTGCTGGGTGACCTGGGTATTACCCCAGGCCACGCACCATTACTGTCGGAACTACAACCGGGCCCTGTCCGGGTTAAGAAGCAGAGTGGTGGAGAAGAAATTTTCTACGTTTCTGGCGGTTTTATCGAGGTTCAACCGAACCTAGTGACCGTACTGGCAGACTCTGCCGTTCGTGCAAAAGAGATTGATGAAGCTGAGGCGGCATCAGCGAAAGCTGCTGCAGAACGCGCACTGGCAAATCAGGCTTCTGAGTTCGAATACTCTAGAGCTGCGGCGGAACTTGCCCAAGCTGCTGCGCGCTTGCGCACAGTTCAGCAACTGCGTCGAAAGCTGGGTGCTTAACAGTACCGAACAAAAAGGCGGCCTAGGCCGCCTTTTTTTTATCTGCAATTTGGCCTACTCTATCGTCTTCATTTTTCCTATCTGATTTTTTGATTCCATCTCTTGCTAAGGATCAACAATATGGTTACCGATATTGTTATTTTGGCTGCGGGCCAAGGCACGCGTATGCGCTCCAACAAACCAAAGGTTTTACACACGATTGCCGGTAAGCCTATGGCTCAACATGTGCTGGACCAAGCCAAAATGCTGGATAACAGCCGAGTCCATATTGTTATTGGCCATGGTGGCGATCACGTTAAAGAAGCACTTGCGGGTCAAGATGTTAACTTTATTGTGCAGCAGGAGCAGTTAGGTACAGGTCATGCTGTTGCCCAGGCGCTGCCTTATTTAACCCAAGGCAGCCAAGTTTTAGTGTTATACGGTGACGTGCCTTTAACGCCTTCGGCTATTTTTAAGAACTTGTTGGCTCAGGTTGATTCACAGCAAATGGCCTTGTTAACCGTTAACCTTGAAAACCCCAACGGTTATGGCCGTATTATTCGGGATGGGGCGGGTTTGGTCACCGCAATCGTTGAGCAGAAAGATGCCAATGATGAGCAACTAAAAATTCAAGAGATTAATACCGGCATTATGGCGTTAACACAGCCACAGCTGGCAGAATGGTTGCCAAAACTATCCAGTGAAAATGCTCAAGGTGAGTATTATTTAACAGATGTTATCACCATGGCATCAAAATCTGGCGTAGCGGTTAAAACGGCTCAACCTGATTTTGAACAAGAAGTGCAAGGTGTTAATAATCGCCAACAGCAAGCAGAATTGGAACGCTGGTATCAGCGCCAGCTCGCCGAGCAGTTAATGATTAAAGGGGCTAGTTTAGCTGACCCAGCCCGTATTGATATTCGGGGTTCGCTTACCGTCGGGCGTGATTGTTTTATTGATATTAACACCCTGTTTGAAGGTGATGTTGTCTTGGGTGACGGGGTACAGATTGGCCCTAACTGTGTGATCAAAAACTCAACCCTTGGCACCAATACGCAGGTCGATGCGAATAGCGTAATTGATGGTGCAAGTATTGCCGAATCTTGCTCTATTGGCCCTTTTGCTCGAATTCGCCCAGCCAGTGAGTTATTGGCCGGTGCTAAAGTGGGTAACTTTGTTGAAACCAAGAAAAGTGTCATTGGTGTTGGTGCAAAGATTAACCACCTAACGTACATTGGTGATGCCAATATTGGCGCGAAAGTCAATGTAGGCGCAGGAACCATTACCTGTAACTATGATGGTGTGAATAAGTTTAAAACCGAGGTTGGCGAAGGTGCTTTTATTGGCTCCAACAGCTCCCTTGTGGCACCCGTTACTATTGGCGCTAATGCGGTTATTGGCGCAGGCTCAACGATCAGTAAAGATGTTGAAGCGGGTGCTTTAGCCGTAGCGAGAAGCCGTCAGATAATTAAATCTGGCTGGAAGAAATAAATTTTTAAAAGAGCCCTGTGTCTGCTTTTATTGCAGATTAATCGATATTGATAATAGCTTAAGGTTTAAAGGAGAGACTCCCTCGATGTGTGGCATTGTTGGTGCGGTAGCGCAAAGGCCTGTATCTGGCATTCTGTTGGAAGGATTGCGTCGTCTAGAGTATCGGGGTTATGACTCTGCTGGTCTTGCCGTCTTAGATGGTCAGCAGATTCATCGTCTGCGTCGAGCCGGTAAAGTTGAGAACCTTAGCCAAGCAGAAAAAGAAACGCCGTTAGGAGGCTTTAACGGTATTGCCCATACTCGTTGGGCGACTCATGGTAAGCCGACAGAGAAAAATGCCCACCCGCATATGTCAGGTGATGATCTTGCCATTGTGCATAATGGCATTATTGAGAACTTTGAACCGTTAAAGCAAGAGCTTCAGGCCCAAGGCTATCAGTTCACCTCAGACACCGACACAGAGGTTATCGCCCATCTGGTTGCCCGTGCTATTCGAGACGGAAAATCACTGCAAGATGCCTTCTTAGCGACGGTTTCCCAACTTGAAGGCGCTTTTGCCTTAGGTGTTTTGCATAAAGATTACCCGAATCAAATTCTGGCATCCCGCAAAGGCAGTCCGCTGGTGGTTGGCGTTGGTATTGGTGAGAACTTTATCGCCTCAGATCAAATGGCCCTGCTACAGGTTACGGATCGCTTTATCTATCTGGAAGAGGGGGATTTTGTTCAGATTACACCTGATACCCTGACCATTTGGGACGCTAGTCTCAAACAGGTTGAACGGCCGGTAAAAACCTTTGAGCACAATCTTTCTGTGGCGGATAAAGGTGAATTTCGCCACTTTATGATGAAAGAGATCTACGAACAGCCGGAAGTTGTTAAAGCAACACTTCAAGGGCGTATCTCCGAGACACACTTGCTTGAACAGGCGTTTGGTAGCGATGCTTGCAAGGTTTTTGATCAAGCACAACATATTCAGATTATCGCCTGTGGCACCAGCTTTCATGCAGGGTTAGTTGCAAAATATTGGTTGGAAGATCTCGCCGGTGTTCCTTGCTCGATCGAAGTCGCCAGCGAGTACCGCTATCGTAAGCATGTGATTCCAGCGAATACCCTGTTTGTGACCATCTCTCAGTCCGGTGAAACCGCAGATACCTTAGCCGCCCTGCGTGCGGTAAAAGATAAGGTATTGGCTAGTTTGACTGTGTGTAACGTACCGGGTAGCTCCCTCGTACGTGAATCTGATCTTTGCTTAATGACCAATGCCGGGCCTGAAATTGGCGTCGCCTCCACCAAAGCTTTTACTACTCAGCTCGTCGCATTGCTCATGCTGTCTATCGCCCTAGCGCGCCGCCACGGGCTTACGGAAGCGAAGGAAACAGAACTGGTACAGGCTCTGCATCAACTACCTGTGCTATTGCTTGCAGCCGTTAAGCTCGACAAAGATATTGCAGTGTTATCACAGGACTTTGCCGAGAAAAATCATGCCCTCTTTTTAGGCCGTGGCCCTCTGTATCCTATCGCAATGGAAGGGGCGTTGAAGCTGAAAGAGATCTCTTATATTCATGCGGAAGCCTACCCTGCCGGAGAGCTTAAGCACGGCCCACTGGCTTTAGTGGATAAAGAGATGCCGGTGATTGCCATCGCGCCGAATAATGCGCTACTGGACAAACTGAAAGCGAATTTGCAGGAAGTTAAAGCCCGAGGTGGAGAGCTGTTTGTCTTCGCCGGAGCCGACCATATTAAACCGGAAGAAGGTTTAAAGGTTAAGCAAATGCCAGACGTACCAGAAATTCTGGAACCCATTGTTTACACCATTCCCTTGCAGCTACTGAGCTACCATGTCGCCGTACTAAAAGGCACCGACGTGGACCAGCCAAGAAACCTAGCCAAAAGCGTTACTGTGGAATAGCCCTTGGGGTATTTGTGTAAAAAAACCATGACCGGCGCGTGTAATCGTGCCGGTTTTTGGTTATTTGTAGTAGAAAATTAAAGCAGCTAGTGATTTACATCGTCGTCACCGCAATAATCATCAAGCTCTTCTACAAGGCGTTTTTTCTCGAAATGTTTTTCGATGCCTCGGCGAGCTTCAAGTTGTTTTAGCGCTTCACTTTTTTTGCGCTGTTCGTGTTCTTCTACTTCGATGGACATAAAAATATCGAAGATTTCGTCTTTCACCTGATCAACTTTTACATGATCAATGTGAGGGTTGTGTCTCATATCAGCATCCTCCCTCAGGCTTACCTTGAGGCTTGGTTGAGAATCAAGTGACAACCTACATCGTGTTCGGATTACTATCCTAATATAGCGCGTATGAAATTCCTGTGACAAGTTTGAGATTATGTTGGCTGAATAAAAAATGACGTTTTGTGGTACTTATAGGTAAAATGGCGAAATGACTAAGAGCTTAATTAACCAGTGGTAAACCGGTGAAAGAAAACATCCTAGAAAAGATTCATCATTCGAAAACTCAATTTCGTCGCTCGGAGCAAAAGGTTGCAGATTATGTGCTAAGCCATGCGACGGATGTGATTCATATGCGCATTGTTGATCTTGCTACAGAAGCTAATGTCAGTGAGCCTACGGTTGTTCGCTTTTGTCGTGCACTGGGCTGTGATGGCTTCCAGGACTTTAAGCTACGCCTAGCTCAGGTTTTGGCAAAAGAAACACGCTTTGCCCAATTTTCTATGAATGAAGATGACTCTGTTAGCGACTTTACTAACAGTATTTTTGATACGACGGCCAGTGCTCTGTTAGGAGTAAAAAACCGAATTGATACAGAAAAAGTTCAAGAAGCAATTACCGCCTTGAGCAGTTCTGATCGAGTTGAGTTTTTCGGTTTTGGGGCTTCTGGTGCTGTAGCCACCGATGCCCAACATAAGTTTTTCCGACTGCAGATGTCGACTGCGGCGTATTCTGACCCTCATATGCAGAATATGTCAGCGGTTACGCTTTCTAGTACTGATGTGGTGGTGGCGATCTCTCAAACAGGGCGTACTAAGGCTTTATTACAAAGTATTCAGCTAGTGCGAGAAGCAGGCGCCAATGTGATCGCTTTATGCCCAAATGGTTCACCGTTGGCGGATTTGGCTACTATACCTTTGTATATTGATGTGCCTGAAGATACAGAAATTTATACGCCGATGACCTCCCGCATTGCTCATTTAGTGATGATTGATGTGCTTGCGGTTGGCGTTGCCAAGATGCGCGGGCCAAAATTGGCGGAGCATCTTAAGGCGGTAAAGCGAAGTCTCCATTCTTTGCGATTAACAGATAACTAAGCCGTTAATAGGCTATAAGCAGCAGCGGAGCATACGCTCCGCTTTTGTGTCAGATCGATTCGTCAGTTCTGATGTTGCTTTGGTTGTAGTTTTCCACTAGCTCAAAGAAGGTTTGAGGCGGCACTGGCGGGCTAATATAAAAACCTTGGGCAAAGTCACAGGCATGACGCTGTAAAAACTCTAGCTGCGCTCTGGTTTCCACTCCTTCTGCAACAATTTTCATGTCTAAGTTATGCCCAAGAGCAATAATCGCTTTAGTTAGCGTTGCTTGTTGAGGGTCTGCGCTATGGATTTGCTTTAAGAAACTTCGGTCGATTTTCAAAATATCTAAAGGAAAGCGCTGTAAGTAGCTTAGGGATGAATAACCTGTGCCAAAGTCGTCAATGGCTAAGGTGACACCAAGAGCACGGATACCATCTAGCAGACTTACTGTGCGATTAGGATCATCTATCAGCGAGCTCTCTGTTAATTCAAGCTCTATAAGGTGATGGGGAATATTGGCTTGGCGAATAGTCTCATCAATAAAGCCTACCAGATCATGATGATGCAACTGTTGGGCAGAGAGATTAACCGACAGTTTAATCTCTAAGCCTTTATCCAACCATTCTCGGACTTGATGGCAAGATTTGACAAAAACCTGCTCGCCCAAGACTGAAATCAGCCCTGTTTCTTCTGCGATCGATATAAAGGAGCCTGGGCAGATTAGACCTGACTCTGGGTGATTCCAGCGCACCAGTGCCTCGGCTTCATAAATTTTGTTCTCTTTTAAGCAGACTTTTGGCTGGTAATAAACGCAAAGTTCATCCCGCTGAAGGGCTTTACGTAGATCGCTTTCCATTTTAAGGCGTTCAAGTGAGCCTGTTTGTAGCTCCTCAGAATAAAACTCAAAGCCAGACCCGCCAAGCTGCTTCACTTTGTTTCTGGCTAAGTCAGCTTGATTGACCAGAATATTCAGACCGCGAGTGTGTTTTGGAAATAAACTGATGCCCATACTGCAGGAAATAATAAGCTCGTGGCCTTCAATCATAAACGGCGTATGAACAAGATTATAAATTTGATCGGCCAGATCACTAATATCTGATTTTTGTTCGTAGTGATCCAATATTAAGGCGAATTCATCGGCCCCTAAGCGTGCGATGGTATCAATCTCACTGATCTGACTTGTTAGGCGCTCTGCCAGCTCTCTTAGTAATTGATCACCAATATCGTGGCCTAGGGTGTTATTGATGATCTTAAAGCGATCAATGTCGAGCAGGATCAAGCCCATTTTACTGTGATTGAGTCGGGCTTGATTAATCGCCATATGCAGGCGATCTTTGAATAGGTTTCGGTTAGCAAGACCGGTTAAATCATCATGGTTTGCCAGATAACTGAGCTTCTCCTCTGCTTTTTTACGCTGGGTTAAATCTGAGAAAATACCAACAAAATGGACTCTTTCGCTTTGCTTGGAAGGCACGCGATAGATTTTTAGCCACTCTGGGAATTTATCACCATCTTTGCGCTGTTCAACTAGCTCGCCTTCCCAAGCGCCTAATTCTCGTAATTGATCCCGGATACGCTGATTAAGCCCGCTGTCCAGCTGCCATAACGGCCCTTGATTAAAGTATTGGCCTTGTAATTCTTTGCTGGTATAGCCGGTAATTTGATAGAAGGCTTCATTGACGGTGGTAATGGTGAAGTCTTCATCCAGAATAAAGATCGCTTCGCTGGAGCTTTCAAACGCTTGCCACGCTAAGCGCAACCGTTCATCACGGTTAATCTGCTCGGTGATATCTCGGCGGGTGCCGATCATTTTTAAAGCCTTACCAGATAAGGGGTTACGATCAATTACTCTCCCTGTATCTTCCAACCAGCGCCATTGGCCATTCTTGTGGCGAATCCGAAATTGAATCTTAAATTGGTCGATATAGCCCTTAAGCGTATCGATAAGTGCGGTGCGTAAAGAGGGGTAATCATCTTCGTGAACAAGGGGTTTTAGATGCCCCATAAAGTGGGGGATTTCCTGTTCAGAATAGCCAAAAATCTGATCAAAATTTGAATGATAAATTTCATCCGTGACAAGATCCCACTCCCAAAGGCCTAGGTCGCTGGCTTCAATAGCTTTGCTATAACGTTGGCGGTTTTTTTCTAAGGCGAGGCTCGATTGGCGCTGCTCAGAAACGGCTGCTTTTAAACGCTGATTGGTTTCAGATAAGGCTTGAGTACGTTCCTGAATTTGCTTTTCCAGATTGGCGTGGGCTTCTTTTAATTGGTTTTCGGCCTTCGCCCGTGTTTCTGCCTCGGTTTCAAGCTGTTTATTAAGCGTTTCGGTAATGGCTTGCTCGGCGGTTACTCTTTTGAGCAAGAGCCGGTTTTCAACATTACGGCTTAGCGAGCTTTTTAATAACACATGATTGCGCCATGCGCTGTAGATCAAAAATGCCAAAAAAATGGCGACAATATAGGGTGACACTAAAGGCTCAGAACGGTTGTACTCCAGAATAATAAGCGGAATAAATGCCGGTAGAATAAAGCCTAAATAACTGACCAATACCGCTGAAAAAATAGCACTGGCGTACAGAGCAAGCCCTGTCATGGAAATAATAACAACCGATTGCAGTGTCGCATTGTCTTGAGGCGTTAAGAAAATCAGCAGTAATCCCCAGCAACAACCCACAAGAATGCCGCCAAGAGTAAACAGATTGCGCCATTTTTCTTGGCTTTGTAAATGAGGTTTAAGTGCGGGTTTTGGCCCTGGTTCAACCCTTGATTCTGACTTTGATTCTGTATCAAGGGTTGGATAAGACCTTAACAAAAGATGTTTCTGGTAGCGGCAATTAAGCTGGATGCCTCCCCATGTTAGGGCGGCATAAATCAGCAGCCAGAAGCCCAGTAATAGGTTATTGGTGTTGTTCCATAACAGTGAGCAAGAGACCAGCGCACAGCCCATCCCTAAGCGGTAATAGGCTGTTGAGTCTCTATACAGCAGAGATAGCTGCTCGCTCAAAAGCACTTTGTTGAAGGGGACAGCCGTATTGTCATCCTTCAAAGAAGCGGCTTGTTTAGATTGGTTCATGATGTGTTAGCACTCAAAGTATTATTGTTGTTTTAGCGGCCCAATTCCCTTCGGCCTTTATGGATTAAGATAACAGATGGATGACAGTGGCAGAATAGGCCGCCAAGAGTTTTCCGTAACATATTGTGATAGAGTTTAGCGTCAAAAGTCGGCCTGACACTACCTAAATGACTGGCATGGGATAGGCCTGAACGAATAAGTATACGATGAGCCTGCATGAATAAGTATACGTGGGCTCTGAATGACAGGAATACTATGGAAGTTACACACCTTATTGATGCTTTAAATGACGCGCAGCGTGAAGCGGTTACTGCTCCAGCCCAACATATGTTGGTATTGGCGGGGGCGGGCAGTGGTAAAACCCGAGTCTTGGTGCATCGAATTGGTTGGCTGGTTCAAGCTGAAGGTTTATCCCCTCATAGTATTATGTCGGTAACATTTACCAATAAAGCCGCAGCAGAAATGCGTACTCGACTTGAGGCACTGCTGGGCTTACCGATGCGTAATTTCTGGGTGGGCACCTTCCACGGTATTGCTCACCGGCTGATCCGCACCCATTGGCGTGATGCTAAATTACCTGAAAACTTCCAGATTCTTGATTCAGATGATCAGCTGCGTTTGGTTAAGCGCCTGATGAAAGAACAAAATATTGATACCGAACGTTGGCCTGCCCGTCAGGTGCAAGGTTATATCAACGGTCAAAAGGATGAAGGTCGCCGCGCGAGCTACTTTATTGATAACGGTGACCGATTCACCGCGACGATGAATCACCTCTATACCCTATACGAAGAGCATTGCCAGCGTACCGGATTGGTCGACTTTGGCGAACTATTACTCCGCGCCCATGAATTACTACGGGATAACCCTCTGCTTCTGAAACACTATCAGGATCGTTTTCGTCATATTCTGGTGGATGAGTTCCAAGATACCAATACTATTCAGTATGCATGGCTGCGCCTGTTAACAGCAGGTAGCAATAACTTACTGACGGTTGTGGGGGATGATGATCAGTCTATTTACGGCTGGCGTGGCGCTAAGGTGGAAAATATTCATCAATTTGCTAATGATTTTTCCGGCAGTAAAACCGTACGCCTTGAGCAAAACTATCGTTCGACGAGCACCATCTTGGATGCCGCGAATAGCTTGATCGCCAATAACTTTGATCGTATGGGCAAAGAGCTTTGGACGGAAGGCAACGAAGGCGAACCTATTTCGCTTTATGCGGGATTTAACGAGCAGGATGAAGCACGCTTTATTGTGAATACCCTTGAAAAATGGGTTCAAGAGGGTGGCTCACGTTCTGAAAGCGCTATTTTATATCGCTCTAACGCCCAGTCTCGTGCCCTGGAAGAAGCCCTTATTCGAGCGGGCACACCTTACCGCATCTATGGCGGCCAGCGTTTCTATGAACGGCTGGAGATTAAAAACGCCTTAGCCTATTTGCGATTGATTCAAAGCCGTAATGATGATGCCGCCCTAGAGCGAGTGATTAACACGCCAACCCGAGGTATCGGCGCAAAAACGATTGATACCCTGCGTGAACTGGCGCGTAACGAAGGCTGCTCGCTTTGGGACGCTGCGGTGCACTGTATTGCGAACAAGGTTCTTCCTGCCCGCGCGCTGTCATCGTTGGGTGGCTTTATGGCGATGGTGGATCAGCTGGAAGACTCCGCCCATGAAATCAGCCTGCATGAACTGGTTGACCATGTGAATGAAAGCACCGGTTTGGTGGCGTTTCATCGCCAGGAAAAGGGTGAAAAAGGCCAAGCCCGCGTCGAAAACCTTGAAGAATTAGTGACCGCTGCCCGAGGTTTCAGCCCTGAAAACGATCCTGTGGCAGAAGATGACGACGAGGGTGTTGATACCCTCACCATGCTACAAAGTTTTCTCTCTGAAGCAGCACTGGACTCTGGCGAACAGCAAGCGGATGAATATGAGGATGCGGTACAGCTGATGACGCTACATTCCGCGAAAGGGTTAGAGTTTCCGCTGGTCTTTATGGCTGGTGTCGAAGAAGGATTATTCCCTCATAAGATGTCGATGGATGATCCCGCGCGATTACAGGAAGAACGCCGGCTGTGTTACGTGGGTGTTACCCGTGCCATGAAAAAGCTCTATATCACCTATGCAGAGATGCGCCGCCTACATGGCCGAGAAACCTATAATACGGCATCTCGTTTTGTACGGGAGATACCGGATAAACTTCTCGAAGAGGTGCGTTTGCGAGGCCAAATTTCCAAACCTGTTACCAGCTCCCGTTCAGGTTCTCAGTGGAAGCCAACAGAAGCGCTAGATAGCGGTGATGACGGTCCAACACTGATGGTTGGACAGCGGGTAAAGCATGGGGTCTTTGGTGAAGGCATTGTACTGAATTACGAGGGCCAAGGGCCAAAAGCCCGTATTCAAGTTAGCTTCGACAGCGAAGGCGAAAAATGGCTTATGGCTGGTTTTGCTAAATTAGAGGCGCTTTAATTTTGATGGCTTGCTTTAATCTCTTCGCCATTTTCTTTAATAGTGTATCCCAACGAGAAATCTGATAATTTTAGTCGGGATACACGAGAAAATGAAAATAAGAATATAAAAACAGGAGCTAATAAACATGAAGCGTCGTGAGTTTGTTACCGCACTAGGTGTGGGCGCAGCAGGTGCTGTACTGGCAGGTTGTTCCGGTACTGAATCGGGCAGTGAAGAGAAAAAAGCTAGCATAAAGCAAGAAACAATTAAGTGGAAGATGGTTACAACTTGGCCAAAAAACTTCCCAGGCTTGGGTACGGCTGCTAACAGCCTTGCAGAAAAAATCACTAAAATGAGCGGTGGCCGCCTAGAAATTAAAGTCTATGGTGCCGGTGAATTAGTACCTGCCTTTGGCGTATTTGATGCGGTATCTGAAGGTACTGCTCAAATGGGGCATGGAGCTTCTTATTACTGGAAAGGTAAAGCGCCTGCGGCTCAGTTCTTTGCCGCGGTTCCTTTTGGTTTGAATGCTCAGGAGATCGCCAGCTGGATCTATTACGGCGGCGGTCTTGAGTTATGGAAAGAAGTTTATGAACCTTTCAACCTGATACCAACGGCGGTGGGTAACACCGGTGTACAGATGGCGGGTTGGTTCAATAAAGAGATTAACTCGGTGGAAGACCTGAAAGGTCTGAAAATGCGTATTCCGGGTCTAGGCGGTGAAGTTATCAACCGCGCCGGCGGTACGGCAGTAAGTCTGCCAGGTTCTGAACTGTTTACCTCACTACAAACTGGTGCGATTGATGCGACAGAGTGGGTTGGCCCGTATAACGATAAAGCGTTTGGACTTTATAAAGCGGCCAAATATTACTACTACCCAGGCTGGCATGAGCCGGGCACTGTGCTTGAAGGCATGCTGAATAAGCAAGCTTTTGAAGCATTGCCTCAGGATCTGCAAGATATCGTGATGGTGGCAACCCGTGCCGCTAACCAAGATATGATGGATGAAGTCACGTACCGCAACGCGATCGCACTAAAAGAGCTGGTTGAAGAGCATGGTACAGAGCTGCGTGAACTGCCGGCTGATGTGTATCAGACACTGCGTACTATTTCAGAAGAAGTTGTTTATGAAGAAGCGCAGAAGGATGATTTAAGTAAGCGCATCTATGAATCGTTCATCAAATTCCGCGACTTGTCAGAAGAGTATCAGAAAATTTCTGAATACGCTTATCTGCATGGCCGTATGATGACCAGCAAATAATACGTTTATTCTTTTCGGCGGCTTGACCGTCGGAAAAAGAAAAGTAAGAGGCCGGATTTTTTTCCGGTCTCTTTTTATCTTCTTTATTTCCTTTATCTTTTTATATATATATTTTACTTTGACTAAGACTCCGGCACAGCCCGAATTCGTCCGTTGGCATCAATGGCTACCATGACAAATTTCGCATAAGATACTTTAAACATTTCCAGCTCGTCACTCTCAAAAGGCGGCTGAATCCAAGCTTCAGCACGGACACTGATCGAACTGTGGCCAACCTCTTTGACACGGGTATAAATTTCTACCGTTGAACCGATGCGAACCGGGCAAAGAAAATCCATCTCACTAATAGCAACAGTAGCGGTGCGGCCTTTAGCCAGTTTACCGGCACTGATCTCTGCGGCCAGATCCATTTGGGAAACCAGCCAGCCACCGGCAATATCGCCATAGATATTGGTATCTTGCGGCGTTGCAACGATCTTTAGTGTCAGCTCACCCATAGGTGAAGGAATATCCTCAATATTATCCACGTTGCTCATTAGCTTTTCTTATTTGTTTGAGTGTTTTTTAGGTACGCCAGTTGCGGGCGACGTTCTCGTTATTAAGTCATTCACGGTTAGGCGCAGACTATCACTAAAAGTCAGAACTATCACTAATCCCCATGACTGGTGAGCCAGAAATAGGTCGTTATTAACGTTAAATCGTTTTTAACGTTAAAAAAGTGTACCGGCTTAAATAGGGCGTTCATATAACTGTCATAAACCCGCCCTATAGTACATTTCATAGTAAGAACAGAAGGCAGCCCATGGTAAAGCCCCATGGTAAAAATAGCCGACTAAACCTCTTTAGCAAATAGAAAACGGACGTAATGTTCAGGAGATAACATGAAAATGAAGAAGATGATTGCAGCGATATCCTTCGTGGCTGCAAGTGCTGTTACAGCAACCGTAGCTAACGCTGCAGCGGAACTGGATTCAAACTTGCCAGTGTATCAAAAGGCAAGTGGTGTATCTGGTAACCTGTCTTCCGTAGGTTCTGATACCCTGGCAAACCTGATGACGCTATGGGCTGAAGAGTACAAGCGCGCTTACCCTAACGTAAATATCCAGATTCAAGCGGCAGGTTCTTCTACTGCGCCACCAGCTCTGACCGAAGGTACTGCAAACCTAGGCCCTATGAGCCGTAAGATGAAAGATAAAGAGCTGGAAGCCTTTGAAAACAAACATGGCTACAAGCCCGTTCCTGTTCCTGTAGCGATTGATGCCTTGGCCGTTTTTGTACATAAAGATAACCCAATTAAAGGCATGAGCATTGATCAAGTGGATGCTGTGTTCTCTTCTACCCGTAAGTGTGGTGCGGCTAATGACGCTTCTACTTGGGGTGATCTGGGTCTGACGGGTAACT
Organism: Oceanospirillum maris DSM 6286; assembly: GCF_000422865.1. Lineage (GTDB taxonomy): Bacteria > Pseudomonadota > Gammaproteobacteria > Pseudomonadales > Halomonadaceae > Oceanospirillum > Oceanospirillum maris. The sequence goes on from NZ_AUGW01000007.1 coordinate 233,887, forward strand.
GGGACAACCGTAGCGTTCAGCTATTCGGTCGTAACTCTGTATCCGGTACTTACGGTTACTTTAAGGGTAAAGCCCTGTGTAAAGGTGACTTTAAGAACAGCGTGAACGAGCAACCAGGTTCTGCCTCTGTTGTACAGTCGGTAAGTACCTCTATTAATGCGATTGGTTACTCTGGTATCGGCTATAAAACATCCAGCGTACGGGCTATTCCTTTGGCTAAGAAAGCCGGTCAGCCGTTCGTTGAGGCCTCGCCTGAGAATGCTGTAGCAGGTAAGTATCCTCTGTCTCGCTTCCTGTACGTTTACATCAACAAGAAGCCAAACCAGCCGCTACAGCCGCTAGAGCGTGAATTCATCAAGATGGTGATGTCTCAGCAAGGACAGGAAGTTGTTGTGAAAGACGGTTATATTCCGTTACCTGCTGCTGTCGTAGAGAAAACTCTGAAAGCTCTGGACATTAAGTAATCCGGGTTGGACGGGCGTGAACAGGGATGTTCAATAAGAACATGTTGAAAAAAGGGTGGGCGCTAAGCTTGCCCTTTTTTTTCTATACCTCTGATCGTCTGTCTGGTGTCATACAAATGTCATATAAGTGCAGTATTTTCCCGCTATGAAAGAAAATAGCCAAAACGCCCCTGTAATCGATTTTGATACTCCGGCATTACGTATGCACCGGAAAATCAGATCGTATAAAGACAAAGCTGCCGAGGTTGGTGTCGGTATTGGTGGAGTCAGTGTGATTATCGCAATCTTACTGATCTTCCTATATCTGATGTATGAGGTTGTGCCTCTATTCAAATCGGCAAGCATTGAACCCGTAGCAGAGTATCAGGTACCCGCGACGTCTGTGCGCCCTGATGATGCTAAAACCCTCTACCTAGCCACAGAAGAGCAGGGAGAAGTTGCTATTCGTTTGACGAACGTCGGCGAAGTAGTTTTCTTCCGCACTCTAGATGGACAGGTTATTGACCGCGTGCAACTTGATCTGCCTGCGGGCGTTGACGTGACGTCAGTGCAACCGGAAGGCCCCGCATCTACTTTGATGGTTCTGGGGTTGACGGATGGCAGCGTGATGATTATCCGAGATCGCTACCGTATCACTTACCCTAACGATGAACGCCTGATTACTCCGCGTATCGAATACCCTTATGGTCAGGAACCTATTGTTATCAGTGAAACAGGTCAGCCGGTGATTAAAGCCGCGATCAGTGATACTGAAGAAAACATGTTGATCTCTGCGGTAACGGCGGATAAAAAAGCGCATTTGGTGCATTACGTTAAAGAAGAATCTCTGTTTGGTGATGAGGTTAATCTCGAGCGTCATGATATCGTACTGCCAGTTGTAGAGAGCAACCTGCACACGATCTTAATTTCACCGGATCAGAATTGGGCTTATCTCGTTAGTGAGAAAGGCACGATTGATGTTTTGGATCTGCGTGACCTTGATAACCTTAAGTTAAATGCCCGTCTAAAAGTAACAGAGAAAAATAGCCCTATTGGTGATGTTAGCTTCCAGTTAGGGGGAATCTCGGTTCTTGTCGGCGACGAACAAGGCGCTCTATCCCAGTGGTTCTTGGTGCGTGATGAGCAAAATGAGTGGGCGCTGAAAAAAATCCGCAGTTTTGAGCATGATGTAACACCCGTTGCTCTGATCTTGCCTGAGCATCGCCGTAAAGGCTTTTTGATGCTGGATGATAAAGGCGAGCTGAGCATTTACAGTACCACCGCACACCGCACCATGTTAAGAGAGAAAGTTCTCGATCATCAGCCTGAAATTGGTGCGATTAGCCCCCGTGCCGATCTGTTGATTTTGCAACGGCAAGACGGCGTAATCCAAACGTTTAGCGTACATAACGAGCACCCTGAAGTGTCTTGGAATGTTCTGTGGGACAAAGTTTGGTACGAAAGCTATGAAGAGCCTGAATACACTTGGCAGTCTTCGGCGTCGAGTAATGACTTTGAGCCAAAATTTAGCTTGATGCCTCTGGCCTTCGGTACACTTAAAGCCGCTTTTTACGCCATGATCGTGGCGACGCCTTTAGCGATTTGTGGCGCGGTTTTTACCGCCTACTTTATGGCTCCAGCGATGCGCCGCAAAGTGAAGCCGATTATCGAGTTGATGGAAGCACTGCCAACGGTGATTCTGGGCTTCTTAGCGGGCTTGTTCCTTGCGCCTTTTATCGAAGTTAATTTGCCGGGTATTTTTGCTCTGTTGATATTGCTGCCATTGGGCATGGTTGGTTTTGGTTTTGCTTGGGCACAGATGCCAGACAAAGTACGCCATGCGATACCGGATGGATGGCAGGCAGCACTGCTTATCCCTGTGGTACTGCTGGTAAGCTGGTTCTCATTTGGTATGAGTGCGACCTTTGAAATCGCCTTCTTTGATGGTGATATGCGTACTTGGTTGAGCAATGATCTGGGTATTCCATTCGATCAGCGTAACGCTTTGGTTGTGGGTTTAGCGATGGGCTTTGCCGTGATTCCGACCATCTTCTCTATTACGGAAGATGCGATCTTCGCGGTACCTAAGCACTTGAGTTATGGCTCGCTGGCGCTGGGTGCGACCCCGTGGCAGACCTTAACGCGAGTGGTTCTACCAACGGCCAGTCCGGGGATCTTCTCTGCGGTTATGATCGGTATGGGTCGAGCGGTAGGTGAAACCATGATTGTATTGATGGCCACCGGCAACACCCCAATTATGGATGCCAATATTTTTGAAGGTATGCGGACATTGGCGGCCAATATTGCCGTGGAAGTACCTGAATCAGAAGTCGGCAGTTCTCACTATCGAATCTTGTTCCTCGCAGCCTTCGTACTCTTTATGTTTACCTTTGTGGTGAACACGATAGCAGAGGTGGTTCGTCAGCGTCTGCGTAAGAAATACGGCGCTCTGTAAGCAACCCAAGAGAGAAAGGAAAAAGTTATGCGTGAATCTTTTGGTAGCTGGACCCGTAGTGGATCTCCCTGGGTTTGGTTGAATGCCGGTGCGGTAGCCATCAGCGTGGTTATGGTGATTGGCCTGTTAGCGTTGATCGCCTCCCGTGGCTTAGGCCACTTTTGGCCAGCGGCTGTTCTAGAGACGGAAGTTCGTACCCCTGATCAGGTTTACCATCTTGTGGGTGAGAAGGTGGAAACCGTTTCTGTACCGACAGAGCAAATACGCTCTGCCGGTATTCAGATCCAAAGCGAAAAAGAAACTGTTGAGCGTTTTTTGATCAAGACCGGCAACCGTGATGTTTACGGTTCCGACTTCCGTTGGGTTCTGGAAGAGTTTGTTCAAGACGTGACCTACCCAGAAAACTTGATCGCTGTAGAGCGTCGTGAGTGGGGTAACTTATACGGTTACTTGCTGGCGCTGAAAGAAAAAGGTGAAACGGTTGCCGTTCAAGCGGCTGGGGAAAATAGCATCTGGCCAGAGTTTGAGAAGCGTATTGAACGCGCCCTAGCCATTCATGAAGAGATCTATCAGATCGAAAAGCATGATATTGGACGTATCAACTATGCTATTGAACGCCTGCGTCTTAAGCAGCGTGGTTTTGAGCTAAAAGGTGAAGATAGCCCGCAGAATATTGCTGAACTTGATGCTGAGCGCGCTGTACTTAACGCCGAATATGAAGTATTGCAAAGACAGTTAGCAGAACTTTATATCGCTGCGAACCGGGATAGCTTTGTTACTCAAGCAATGAATGGGCAAACGGTCGAAGTTTCACTAAGTAAAGTCGTTCGTGCTTATCAGCCCAACCAAATGGGCGTGATGGCAAAAATGGGCTTTTATGGTTCAAAGCTCTGGGAATTTCTAACGGATGAGCCCCGGGAGGCCAATACTGAAGGTGGTATTTTCCCTGCGATTTTCGGCACGGTGATGATGGTTATCCTGATGTCGATTTTGGTCACACCTTTTGGTGTTGTCGCAGCGGTTTACCTGCGTGAATATGCCAAACAGGGCTTTATTACTCGGATGATCCGTATCGCGGTGAACAATTTGGCTGGTGTACCGTCCATTGTTTACGGTGTATTTGGCTTGGGTTTCTTCGTTTACTTCTTAGGGGGGCATGTTGATGAACTCTTCTTCCCAGAAGCATTGCCAGCGCCAACCTTTGGTACGCCAGGCTTAATGTGGGCCTCGCTAACTCTGGCGCTTTTGACCGTACCTGTGGTGATTGTGGCGACAGAGGAAGGCTTAGCTCGAATTCCGCGTACGGTACGTGAAGGCTCTTTGGCACTAGGTGCCACTAAAGCAGAAACCCTATGGCGTGTGGTTCTGCCGATGGCCAGCCCTGCCATGATGACCGGTGTGATTCTAGCGGTAGCCCGTGCAGCGGGTGAGGTAGCCCCTCTGATGCTGGTGGGTGTGGTGAAATTAGCCCCAAGCTTGCCATTAGATGGTAACTATCCGTTTATCCATCTAGATCAGAAGTTTATGCACCTTGGTTTCCATATCTATGATGTGGGCTTCCAAAGTCCGAATGTTGAAGCGGCGCGTCCTCTGGTTTACGCCACGGCCCTGCTGCTAGTGATTGTGATCGCACTGCTTAACTTAAGTGCTATTTCGATCCGTAACCATCTACGTGAGAAATACAAATCACTTGAGATGTAGGCCTTAACGGCTGCGGTTGTCTTCTATGGTCGCCGCAGTCGTGCTCTTGTTATTGAGATAACGAATTTAAGAGAGTATTCCCATGGAAGCTCAAGCTGAAAAAAAAGCGACAGAAGCATTGGCTGTAGCCGATGAACAGACACCAGCGAATAACGCGACAGGTTCTTCTATGACAGACACAAGTTCTTCTATGACAGATAAAAATAGTGCAACGGATGCTAAACATTCTAGTGATTCAAAAAGCCACGGTATTGATATTAGTGCCATGAATCGCGGTGAAGGCAACACCCTAACGATAGAGCAGGAAACCACCTGTCTAGACGTGCGTAATATGGATCTATTCTATGGCACCAAACAGGCTTTGTTTGATGTGAATATGATCATTCCTAAGCAACGTGTTACCGCTTTTATTGGCCCGTCGGGTTGTGGTAAATCAACGCTTTTACGCAGTTTGAACCGTATGAATGATCTGGTTGATGGTTGCCGTATTACCGGTGAAATCAATATGGAAGGCCAGAATATTTACGATAAAAATGTTGATGTGGCTGAGTTGCGTCGTCGTGTTGGTATGGTGTTTCAGAAGCCGAATCCTTTCCCTAAATCAATCTATGAGAATGTGGCTTACGGCCTGCGTATTCAAGGGATCAACAAGAAGCGTGTTCTTGATGAAGCGGTAGAGTGGGCCTTGCGCTCAGCGGCTTTATGGGACGAAGTGAAAGATCGTCTGCATGAAAGTGCACTGGGTATGTCCGGTGGTCAGCAACAGCGTCTGGTTATCGCCCGTACGATTGCGGTAAAACCTGAAGTTCTGTTATTGGATGAGCCTGCGTCAGCGCTAGACCCTATCTCAACCCTTAAGATCGAAGAGCTGATCTACGAGCTAAAAGATAAGTTCACCATCGCCATCGTAACCCACAATATGCAACAGGCCGCCCGTGTTTCTGATTACACTGCCTTTATGTATATGGGGAATCTGATTGAGTTTGGTAACACCGATATGCTGTTTACCAATCCTAAGGAAAAGAAAACCGAAGACTATATCACTGGCCGTTATGGCTAAGTCGGCTGTTATGGCTAATGACGGTACCAATATTTTGGATCTTAAGGTTTTAACGCATATTTAAGGTAGTACCATGGAAATCACAACAGAAACCCATAGTCATCATATTTCTCAGCAGTTTAATAACGAGCTGGAAGACTTGAAAACCCACCTGCTTGCCATGGGTGGCTTGGTTGAGAAGCAGGTTCAGGATGCGATCTATGCCTTAACCGAAGGCGACAGCGCCGTTGCGGAAGAAGTGCGGGCCAATGATCGTAATATCAATGATATGCAGATTAATATTGATGAAGAATGTACCCGCATTCTGGCGCGCCGCCAGCCTGCGGCAAGTGATCTTCGTTTGGTCATGGCGGTGACACGCACCACCTCTGACCTTGAGCGTATTGGTGATGAGGCGTCTAAGATTGCCCGTCATGCTATTCAGCTGGCAGAAGAGGGTGAGTCACCGAGGGGTTATATTGAAACCCGGCATATCGGTAATCATGTTCGTAATATGGTGAAAGATGCCCTAACGTCCTTCGCACGTTTTGATACGGATTTGGCGCTAAAAGTCGCCCAAGAAGATAAAGCCGTGGATTTGGAATACCGTTCTGCCATGCGGGCATTAGTAACCTTTATGATGGAAGATCCACGCTCTATCAGCCGTGTGCTTAATGTGATCTGGGTTTTGCGCTCTTTGGAGCGTATTGGCGACCATGCCGACAATATCGCAGAATATGTGATCTATCTTGTTAAAGGCATGGATGTTCGTCACTCCTCCCCTGAGACCATTGAAAAACGATTAAATGATAATCCATAGTCTGTGGCTATTCGATTACTTGAAATAGGGAGCCTCGGCTCCCTTTTTTTATGGTGTTTTCATCGCTATTAGCCGTTTTTATCATCATTTATTGTGCTATTGCAGGAACTTTATCGTTAAAGTTGGGTAAAGTGAGCAACGGCTAGCAATATTGCAGCAAGTTTTTAAGCGTTCAGTGAAAAGTGTTTAATATTCCAGTAGGTAGAAAAGCGCAGTAATATGCCGTCGTTAAAGGGTTTTTTCTTAATTGTTTTAATCTCCTTAACGCCCTAAATAGACGCATAAATAAACGCATAAATAAACGCATAAATTGAGAGTGGCATGACACAGATTTTTTCAGGGCCTGCGGCATTTGCCGCTGGTTTTCGTTTGATCATCTTGCCGGGTATGAAACGCTTTGTCTTCGTACCTCTGGTTAGCAACGTTGTTATTTTGACTGGGTTTATCTGGTTGACCATCAACCTGATTAGCGGCTGGCTTGATGGATTTATTGGCAGCCTACCAGACTGGCTTAGTTTCCTAAGTTGGCTAATATGGCCGTTAGCGTTAATCAGCATGCTGGGTTTTGTTCTATACGGTTTTAATGCAACGGCTTCGCTAATTGCAGCTCCGTTTAACGGCCTGTTAGCTGAAAAAGTTGAATCACATCTTCGTGGTGGTCAAGTAAGTTTTCCCGATGAAACCATCAGTGAAATGGCGCTACGTTCGTTGCAGCGAGAGCTACAAAAGCAGTGGTTTTTCCTGAAGCGTGTTTTGCTATTATTGCTGATTAGCTTTATTCCAGTAGTTAACTTGATCAGTCCATTTTTATGGTTTTTATTTTCAATTTGGATGCTCTCTTTGCAGTATCTGGATTACCCCATGGACAACCATCAAATAGGTTTCCATGACATGCAGAAACGACTTAAAAGCAACTGGTGGCACACGGTAAGTTTTGGGTTAACCCATTATTTATTAATGTTTGTCCCCTTCATTAACCTTATCTTGATGCCTGTGGCCGTTGCTGGTGCGACCTGGCTTTGGGTCGATCAAGTGTCAACATCTGCCGATGACACTTGAGTGCCCATCAGGCGTGAAGGGTAACAGAGAAGTATTATGAAACCAGCCCGAATACTTGTTGTAGATGATGCTAAGTTTACCCGTGATCTAATGGTAAAAGCGGTTAAAATTGAGTTCCCTCAGTTTGAGGTTGAAACGGCTCAAGATGGCCGTAAGGCGCAAAAACTGTTAGAGATTTCCCGCTTTGATCTGGTGCTTTGTGATTGGGAAATGCCTGAAATGTCGGGTATTGAACTACTCACTTGGCTGCGGGAGCAAAGCGAAAGCCGCAATAAAGATGTTTCCTTTATTATGGTGACCAGCCTTGGAGATAAGGAGTACGTGGTTGAAGCGGCTCAGCATGGCGTAACGGACTACATCACGAAGCCCTTCAATAATGATCAGTTAGTCAGCAAAGTAACGAAGCAAATGGTTAAACAAGGCATTATTAGCCGAGGCGAGCTGGCTAGCATTGTTAGTCGCCGAACCCATGTTATGGGTGGCGGAACAACCGCTAATGTTTTGACCAGTAAGCAGGGAATGAGTGGTTCAGCGCCCTCAAGTCAAGCCCCTCGTCGTGTACGCGGTAAAGCCATGCTGCTATTTGGTGAGCATAAGCTGCCCGTGACGATCCGTGAGCTAAATACTCAAGAAGTGATTGCGGTGATACCCCGTGATCAAGCATTGCCTGAGATGTTTGAAGAGCTATCGGTTGGGTTTATCGCTGGTCAGGTCGAGAAGCAGATGCGCTTAACCACTAGAGGTTGTGTCACTCTGCTACAGGCCCAGGAAAAGCGCGTCACCGCAGAAAACGTTTATGTGGGGATACGCTTTGTTGATATGGACGAGAAGTCCAGCCAGTTACTATCAAAAATCATCGCGCGGCTGAGTAGTTAAATCTGATAGTTCGGGACTCTGAGCAAAAAGATGCTCATTGTGCCGGCTTTTATCTCCTGGCCAGATAAGACGTGCATCGGGAAAAATACAGGTAAAGCAGGTGCCTTTTCCTACGTCACTTTTGATCTCTAGTTTAGCATCGTGACGCAGTAATACGTGCTTCACAATCGCTAGGCCAAGGCCGGTGCCACCGGTTTCTGCGGAACGCCCTTTATCAACCCGGTAGAAGCGCTCTGTCAGGCGTGGCAAGTGGCGAGCACTAATCCCTTCCCCATTGTCTTCTACGATTAGGGTTGCCCCCTGAGGCTGCTCTAGCCAGCGCATATTAATGTGAGAACGAGGCGGCGTGTATTTCACAGCATTAAAAACGAGATTTGAGATGGCGCTGCGCAGCTCGTTTTCAGAGCCGATAATTTGAGCGGGTGTTTGTTGATCAATATGAATCTGGTGATCTTTTTCTCCACTAAGCAGCAAGGCATCTTGTCGGATACTTTCTAGCATCAATTGAATATCAATATGCTGCTGTTGGCCTTCTATATCGGTGGTTTCAAGCCGGGATAAGAGCAAAAGATCATTAATAATATTTTGCATTCTGCGTGATTGCTGCTGCATCTGTTGGGTGGCGCGGCCCCAGCGTGGCGGTAGTTGGTCGCTATAGTCGCCGAAGGTTTCTAAATAGCCATTGATGACGGTTAGCGGTGTGCGCAACTCATGGGATACGTTCGCAACAAAGTCTTTTCGCATCTGCTCAAGGCGGTACAGGCGGGTAACATTTCGCACCAGCATCAGGCGTTCATTGCGGCCAAAAATAGTGACTTGGTACTCCAAAACTACATTGTCGTCCACGGGTGAATGCAGTACGAGAGGGTCTTGATAGTCCTGACGATCATAGTAAGTAATAAAGCGCGGATCACGCAGTAGGTTGGTTAGCGCCTGACCTTTATCTGATGGTGAGCGGAATCCTAATAGGCCTTCAGCCGCACGGTTCCACCACTCAAGGCAGCCGTGTTGATCGATCATCACTACCGCATCTTTTAGGGCACCGCTGGAGCGTTGCACCTTATGGATAATCTCGGTGAGATGCTGTTGCTGGCTTTGGTAACGTTTTTGGTGGCGGTACATTTTATCAAAAAGATAGCCCCAGATACCCCAGCTCTCAGGTGGTGCGGCATTGGCATTTTTTTCGAGCCAGTTATCCAGTCGCTGTAAAAAGAGTAACGCGAATAAAATATACACTCCCATTACGGTCACAAGCGCCCAAGCCATTGAGCCGGAGATCCAACCAATAACGGCAGCAAAAAGGGCGATGTAAAGCATCCGGGTGAGTTCTGCTTGCCAGATAGGAGTCACAAGCGATTACCTTACTTAAAATGATCAAGTGATAAGTGGTTAAACGGCCCGATCCGAGCAAGCGAATCAGGCCGTTTGAGTCTAGGGATTAGGTGAGCGTTAAGGCCGAGCCTTAATTTTAAACCTTAATCGAGAAACGGTAGCCTGTTCCTCGGACCGTTTGAATCAGTTGCTCATGCTTCTCACCTAAGGCTTTACGCAAGCGGCGAATATGAACGTCTACGGTACGCTCTTCAACATAAACGTTACCACCCCAGACTTGATCCAATAGCTGATTGCGAGTGTAAGCCCGCTCTTGATGCGTCATAAAGAACTGCAGCAAGCGAAACTCCGTAGGGCCGATCTCCAAGGGATCACCGTTAGAGGTTACTCTATGGCTTGCAGGATCAAGCATAAGGCCGCCTACATCGACAGGATCTTCAATCCCCTTAGGTGTTGTCCGGCGTAGCACGGCTTTGAGTCGTGCTACCAGTTCACGGGGCGAGAAAGGTTTGGTGATATAGTCATCCGCACCGGCTTCTAAGCCCTGTACCTTGTTGTCTTCTTCACCCTTTGCGGTGAGCATAATCACAGGGGTTTCCGCGGTGACTGGATCACGCTTTAGGCGGCGAGCAAGCTCGACTCCACTGGTTCCTGGCATCATCCAGTCAAGCAGGATAAGGTCGGGGCGTTTGTCGATTACCAAGGCATGGGCTTGCTGGGCATTTTCAGCCTCTAGGCAGGTGTAGTCTGCCATCTCAAGCGCAACAGCGATCATCTCCCTGATCGGAGCTTCGTCATCCACAATCAGGACGGTTTTTCCTGTCATTTCCGTGTTCCCGTCTAAGTCGGTTATGTCATCAATAATGCCTTTATTACAGCGATTAAATATGACAATAAGATGACATGATGACGTTTATGTTAATTCGCTAGCGTACGGCATAGTCTGCAATAATACCTATTAGGATCAATAAGCCTACCCAGTGGTTGTTTAAAAATGCTTTAAAACAGCCTTCGCGCTGGCGGTTAAGGGTCAGTTTTCCTTGATAAATAAACAACCCTATTGCCCCAGCAAGGCCGAGATAAAAGAAGCTTCCCAAGCCTTTATCGTTCGCCACAATCAACAGGGCGATAACCGCCAATAGCTGCAATAGCGCGATAATATGGCGATCCAGATCACCGAATAAAATGGCTGTGGATTTTACCCCGATTTTTACATCATCATTACGATCGACCATGGCATATTGCGTATCGTAAGCCACAGTCCAGAGCAACTTAGCGGTAAAAAGTAGCCAAGCTTCAACCGGTACGGAATTGGTTTGTGCCGCGTAAGCCATCGGAATCGCCCACGAAAAAGCCGCCCCTAAAATGACTTGGGGTAGATGGGTATAGCGCTTCATAAAAGGGTACATAAAGGCCAGTAGTATTCCGCCTAGGGAGAGAATAATTGTCAGAGGGTTGGTCATTAATACCAAACCAAAGGAGATAAGCCCTAGGGTGATAAAAAGCCCAATAGCTTCTTTTGCCGTTACCTCTCCTGTGGCAAGGGGGCGCTCTTTGGTGCGCTCAACATGGCCGTCTATTTTTCGGTCTGCAAAATCATTAATTACGCAGCCCGCAGCCCGCATACTGTAAACCCCAAGAATAAAGATAGTTAACACATCCCAATCTGGTGCACCTTCCGCTGCAATCCAGAGCGCCCATAGGGTTGGCCACAGCAGCAAGTAGGTGCCAATAGGGCGGTCAATGCGCATCAGTTTAATATAGTGTGGAAACTGCTGACGAAGGTGCTGTGCAAAGGCAAGAGATGACATAGGGCTTATCCTTTGGGGGGCGTTAGCATAGTGTTAAGGGCAGGTGAGGCACTAGGGACGGTTTCGGTATTAGAGCTTAAGGGGAACAGTTGCTGATGTTGACGAAAGGGTTCCAGAAACAGCTCTGTTACCAGCAAAGGTGCTTGGCGAATCTCAAAGGTGGAGCGCCGACCCCAAATAAAAGGCGTAGAAAAATCAGGCGTATAGGGGGTTATTTCCATAGGGGTTCGTTTGGTTTGGGCATTCTTGAACAGCACGCTACCTAAGGAACGGTTGCCCAGCATCATTAAGTGGCGATTGCCTTGATGTAGCGTTGGCAAGGGAATAACGGTACGGGCAAAGACCCACGGCTGGTTTTCTCCGTGTAAAATCACTTGGCGAATCAAAGCGTATTGCTGGCTATCCATTGCAAGTAGGCGACATTCGTTTAATGCAGGGCGCATTAAGCATTGCTGCAACAGTTGGACGTGAAAACGCTGGCCGCTAACCTGCTTTAATCGGCGGGTTAATGACGTGCTATCGGTTAGCCAGTCCAGCCAAGTGCTATCGGGTTGAATATACCCCGGAGCGTAGGGGCGAACCCAGTTTAATACATCCCAGTCTAAGCGGGTTATCGCTTGAGGGGACTTCCGTTGATGCAGATCCAACACATGCCTCTTTGATCCATCTTCTTGATGGGCGGAGATTCTACCATAGTGGGGAAAAAACCTTTGCATCGGGCATAGTGGGCTGCTTAAATATCTGCGGTCACACACGGATTAATAGAAATAACAAAAGAGGATAACGCATGCGTAAGCCTGAACTGGCAGCAGCGATCGCAGAAAAAGCGGAGCTGTCGAAAGATAAAGCGAATGAAGTTTTGAATGCCATGTTAGACGAGATTACTGGTGCCGTATCTAAAGGTGACTCTGTTTCTTTGATCGGCTTTGGTACTTTTTCAGTACGCGAGCGCAGCGCTCGTAAAGGTAAAAACCCTCAAACGGGTGAGCCGATGGATATTCCAGCGAGTAAAACCGTTGGCTTTAAGGTGGGCAAAAAACTAAAAGATGCGGTTGATAATTAAGTTTTTTAGAGGTTAATCGCTTTTAGATCGTAAAAGTAAAACTCAAAAACCCATAGCACTAAAATTGGCGCTATGGGTTTTTTGGTTTTGGTTTACTTGCTGGCTTTTTCTAGCATTTCTGCCAGTTGGTTTAATTCATCATTAAACTTGTTAATACCCTCAATCGTACCTTCAATCGCTTCGAGTGATAGATGTAATCGGCTAAGTAGTGTTTCTGGTAATCTGCCTAAGTGTACGCTGCCGTCGCTCTGTACCAATTGGTTGACGATGTACAAGAGGTTGGTGTATTCATGGTGAGCGCCTTCATAGGAGGCATTGTGCAGATGGCGAACCGCACTACATACTTCATCGGGAAGCCCCCACGCTTGAAATAGGAAGCTGGCGATCTGCTCGCGGGTAATACCGAATAAAAAGCGCTCAATGTACATGGCCGGTACGTGAGGGTTGGCCTCTTGATAGCGACAGTACAGTGAAAAATACGGCGGAAAAACCTCGGCAATAACCAAGTAGCCAAAGTTATGCACCAAGCCAGATAAGTAGCTTAAGCCTGAAAAAGGACGATGAGCTGACGGGATTTGTTTAACCAATCGCTCCATCAGCATTGCTTTAACAACCGCTTCCCGCCAATAGTTACGGTAACCAAAAACGCCATCGCTTGGCATTTTGATATTTTTCCCAAGGGATAAGCCAAGAGATAGGTTCATGGTAAGGTCAAAACCTAACACACGAATAACCGCATCTTGAATCGAGCGGATTTGCCCTGGCAGGCCATAATAAGGCGAGTTTGCCCAACTAATAACTTGGGAGGCTAAGCTAGGGTCTGATTCTACAATGGATGCTAAATCATCCCCGTCAGCATTTTCATCCGCCCGCAGTAGCATAATTTTATGGGCACTAAGAGGCAGCGGTGGAATTTCAAGACTTTCAGCCAGACGAGTACGAATCCGGCGAGAAGTGATGGTCTCAATGGCTGCTTTGATCTCCATCTCATCCTGATCAACCGCAGTCATATTGGGGCGAATCGAGACAAGAGGGATACTAAACTGATCAAATTTTGCCTGATCAAAAGTATTGATCAGCTCTTTAAACTCGTCAGCGGTAAACTCAAATAACCAGCGAGGATCACCAGATTCGGTGAACACAGTATCGTTATCAAGGCAGCGACTATCAACAATCAGATCATAATCTAGAACATCAGGAATGGCGGGAACAGATTGTAGCTTCTTACGCTTTAAGAGTGCTAATTTGGCATCAGGCGTAATCGTTTTATAGTCTGGGTAAAGTTTCACATCCAGTAAACAGTGCGCCGGAAATGCAAAAATATGACGCACACCATTTGCATCTTCAAGTATTGATGAGCGAACGAGCTGCTTGGCCGTCGCCTGGTTGCGGGGAACCAAACGATCTTTAAGTAGCTGAGGGAAGCTATTCGGTGAGACACCTTGTGTAATATTTTCCCTTAAAATCTGTACAAATCCTTGAAAGGACATGATGTTCTCCGACTAGAAAGTCTAGTAATTATACCTACTATGCCTTAGCAGAGGATATAAGAACATGATTTAAAAAATGTATTTCAAGGGGGCTAAAGCAAGGCTTATTCTTAAACTTGAGCATATTGTTCCGCCCCTTCTAACCAGCGTTCCACCAAGGGTGTTAGGTGCTCAGGGTGGTGTTGGATCAGCTTATTGGCTGCGACATTAACCTCTTCTAACAGGTATTGATCACGTACCAAGTCTGCAATTTTCATCTGGGCCAAGCCAGTTTGCCGCGTACCAAGCACCTCACCGGGGCCACGCAGCTCCAAGTCTTTCTCTGCTATTTGGAAGCCATCCTGCGTATCACGCATAACGGCGATACGGGCTTTGCCATTGCGAGATAAAGGGGCGTGATAAAGCAGTACGCAGTAGCTTTTTTGATCGCCCCGGCCAACACGTCCTCGTAGTTGATGTAGCTGTGATAGGCCAAGGCGCTCAGGGTTTTCGATCACCATCAGCGTCGCATTAGGTACATCTACACCCACTTCAATTACCGTTGTTGCCACCAAGAGTTGAAGCTTATTCGCTTTAAATTGCGCCATAATGTCAGCTTTTTCTTGAGCTTTCATGCGCCCATGAATTAAGCCAATATTTAAACCCTGTAAGCGAGTTTTTAGATCGGCAAAAGTCGTCTCGGCGGCTTGGCATTGCAGGGCTTCGGAATCGTCAATAAGCGTACAAACCCAATAGGCCTGTTTACCTTGATGGCAGGCAGCAGATACCCGTTGAATAATCTCATCCCGACGGGTATCTGCTAGGGCGACAGTTTCAATGGGCGTTCGTCCTGGAGGCAACTCATCAATAACAGAAGTATCCAGATCCGCATAGGCACTCATCGCCAATGTTCGTGGAATAGGTGTCGCCGTCATAATTAATTGATGAGGGTAAAGATCCCCCTGCTGTCCTTTTTCCCTCAAGCTTAAACGTTGATGGACACCAAAGCGGTGTTGCTCATCAACCACAATAAGCCCTAGATTCTTAAAGATGACGGTTTCCTGGAATAAAGCGTGAGTACCCACGACCATCGGCGCACCGGCGGCGATTTGATCAAGCTGAGCTTGACGGGCTTTGCCTTTTAGTTTGCCAGCCATCCATGCCACATCAAGGCCTAAAGGAGTAAACCATTGGGTGAAATTATTAAAATGTTGCTCCGCAAGAATCTCCGTAGGAGCCATTACCGCAACCTGATAGCCCGCTTCAATGGCGTTGAGAGCTGCCATCGCCGCCACTAATGTTTTTCCCGCACCAACGTCACCCTGTACCAATCGCAGCATTGGGCTTGCCTGTTGAATATCTTGCTGAATCTCTCCGATCACACGGTTTTGTGCCCCAGTGAGGGAGAAAGGTAGCTGATCGAGCATCCGCTTGCTTAGATTGCCTGTGCCGTTAAATACAGGCGCTCGATGGTGCTTATGCTGCTGGCGCAGTTTTAATAGGCTGAGCTGCTGGGCGATCAGTTCTTCTATAATCAACCGATGCTGGCTTGGGTGCTTGTATTCTTGTAGTTCAAAAACGGGAGCATCCGGTGGCGGCTCGTGCAGTAAGAACAGGGACTCTTTGAGTGAGGGTAAATTAGGAAATAGAGACTTGGGCAGCCAATCGGCTACCTGGGCTTTTTTCAACTCAGCTAAGGCTAAATGGATCAGTTGCCGTAGTCGATTTTGGGTTAAGCCTTCAGTCAGTGGATAGATAGGGGTGAGGTGATCCTCTACCGCCACAGGTTGATCCTGAGCCACTAAACTGTATTCAGGGTGATAGAGTTCTAAACCGCTAGCCCCCGGCCTTGCTTCGCCATAGCAGCGTACCAGTGCGCCTTTTTGGAATTGTTTTTTTTGCGTCGTATTAAAATGAAAAAAGCGCAGTGTGATACTGCCCGTTCCATCCTGTAGGCGTACGATAAGCGTCTGTCTGCGGCCTTTTATCACTTCTGAAAGCGATACTTGCCCGACCACTACCGCTTCATCCCCCCGGCGAACGGCTCCGATAGGTGTTACCCGAGTGCGATCTTGATAACGTGACGGCAGATGAAATAATAGATCTTCAACCGTGCTGATATGTAGCTTCGTTAGCTTCTCAGCCAGTGCGGCACCAACCCCTTTTAAGGCTGTAACCGATTGTGATAGTTGCTCAGAACCAAGAGAACCTGCGCTTTTAGAATCAGTGTGTTGGCTAGTTGTTGGCATATCCTATCCATCTATCGGGCTATGGGGGGTATCAATATCAGATCGGTAGTTTATCGGCGCACTTTACTTGTATGATGGGTAACGATGTTACAACAAGGATGCGTGGTGTGCCGTAGGTTTGGCACTGACCCTGTCTGATAATAGAGATTCCCGAGGAGAGAAGAAAGATGAGTGCTCAGGAGATTTTAATCGTAGGATGCGGTGATATCGGTAGTCGTACGGCTCTGAATTTAATACAGCAAGGCTATCAGGTTTACGGTGCACGTCGTAACCCTCAAAATCTACCGGAAGGGATCAAGCCAGTTGTGCTTGATGTTGCTGACCCAGAATCTTGGAAGCCTCTGCAACTCAAGCCGGATTATATTGTTTATTCAGTCGCCGCTGGAGGTTTTTCAGAAGAGCACTATCAAAAGGCTTATGCTGAAGGGATGAAGCAGATGTTGCAGTGGCTTAAAAAGCTAAAGCACACGCCCAAGCATATTCTCTTTGTCTCAAGCACCAGTGTTTATGGTCAAACGGAGGGGGAAACCGTTGATGAAACGTCTTTACCTCAGCCGTCAGGATTTGCCGGTAGCGTTATGCTTCAGGCTGAAGAAACTCTAAGGCGAAGTGGTTTAAGTCATAGCTGTGTGCGCTTTTCAGGTATCTATGGCCCCGGTCGAGATATGCTTATTCGGCAGGTGCGCCAAGGTCGTATTGCACCGGAAGTGCCGGTGAAATATACCAATCGGATTCATAGTGATGATTGTGCGGGTATTTTAGCGCACCTAATCGGTATGGCTGAGCAAGCGGATTCGGTTTATCTGGCGACGGACAAGGGCTCTGTACCCTTGTTTGAAGTGATGAGCTGGATGGCGGAATTATTGGAGGTCACACCCACTGAAGTGGTGGAATCCCCTACGCGCCGCCGTACCAGTAAAATCTGTGATAACCGTCTGTTGTTAAGCACCGGCTATGAATTTATCTACCCAACCTATCGCGAAGGTTATCGAGAGGCCTTGCTTGAGGTTAAAGCTCAAATGACAGCTGAAGCAGATAGCGTGTAACGGCTCCCCGCCCGATTGGGCGAGGGTACGTGGAGTTTGCTAAGGAGTAGGTAACCTAAGGCCGTACGCCTAAGGCAGTATGCCTAAGACAGTACTACGACACCTTCAATCTCAACCAAAGAACCTTTAGGCAGCTCTGAAATACCAACCGCAGCGCGGGCTGGGTAAGGCTGCTTAAAGAAACGCCCCATTACTTCGTTAACGGTGGCAAAGTTAGATAGATCGGTCAGGTAGATATTCAGTTTAACCACATCAGACAGCTGACCACCGGCGGCTTCAACCACCGCAGAGATGTTTTTGAACACCTGCTCGGTCTGCTCGGCGAAGTCATCGGAGATAATTTCCATCGTTTCAGGAACCAGTGGAATTTGACCAGACATATAAACGGTATCACCGGCTTTTACAGCCTGTGAATAAGTCCCGATGGCTGCAGGGGCTTTATCGGTGTGGATAACACTTTTGTTGCTCATTATTAATGCTCCATTTTTTACTTAAACAGTGACAAAGGCTAGCGGCGGGCGCGCATAATGCGATTAACATTAGATAGTGAACGAATACGACGCATAACGCGGGCAAGGTGAATACGGTTTGTGATGCTTATTTCAATATTAACCATGGTTAGGCGAGCATCCCGTTCTTCTGTTGTTATTTTCTCGATTCCGGCATCCGCTTCTGTAATTAAAGATGCTAAAGATGCGATAAAGCCCTTCTGGTGCTCAGCTTCAACACGAATCACAACAGTGAAATCACCGGATACTGTATCGGACCAGGCCATCGGAATGCAGCGATTGCTGTCATCACGAATATCAGTGATATTACGGCAAGTATCCATGTGGATCACAATACCGCGACCGCTACTAATATGGCCTACAACAGGATCACCAGGGATCGGGTGACAGCACCGAGCATAAGAGGTCACCATACCTTCGGTGCCGCTAATAGCCAGCTTGTTGTTGCTTTTAGCTGGGCTTGATTCTTGATCGGCAGAGTTACCTTCTTGGCCGATTAATGCACGGGCGACACTAAAGGCCATGCGATTACCTAAGCCAATAGCATCCAGCAGATCTTGTTCGGTGTCATACTGAAACTCTTTCAGCAGGGCTTCAGTCTGAGCTTTAGGTATATCGTCATATTGTTTATCAAAGGCATCGAGCGCTTTATTTAACAGGCGCTTACCCAGAGAAATGGATTCTGCCCGTTGCTGATTTTTCAGATAGTGCCGGATCGCACTACGGGCTTTAGCTGTTGCCACAAAGCTTAGCCACGCTAAATTAGGACGAGCGCTTGGGGCGGTAATAATTTCGATGGATTGCCCGCTCTCAATATGAGCACTTAATGGTGATAAACGTCGGTTAATACGGGCAGCAACACAGGAATTCCCTACATCGGTGTGTACCGCATAAGCAAAATCGACCGCCGTTGCACCAGAAGGTAGCTCCATAATGTCACCCTTGGGAGTGAAAACATAAACCTCATCAGGGAAGAGATCCATTTTCACATGCTCAATAAACTCTAACGAGTTACCGGCCCGTTGCTGCATTTCCAGCAGGCCTTTCACCCACTGGCGAGCACGGGCATGGCTGGCACCGGTCATGCCTTGGGTGCTGTTTTTCTGTTCTGATTGGTCTTTCTGGCCTGACTTATACAGCCAATGGGCAGCGATGCCGTTGTTGGCCATCGACTCCATCTCCCGAGTACGGATCTGAACTTCGATAGGAATACCGTTCATGCCGATCAGAGAGGTGTGTAGCGATTGATAGCCGTTAGCTTTTGGAATGGCGATATAATCTTTAAAACGACCGGGAACAGGTTTATAAAGATTATGAATTGCGCCTAAAATCCGGTAACAGGTATCAACTTTGTCGGTAACGATACGAAAACCGTAAACATCCATCACTTCAGAGAAAGATTTACGGCGGGCGCGCATTTTTCGATACAGGCTTAATAAATGTTTCTCACGCCCGAACACTTTGCCGTCTAATTCTTCGATATCAATACAGTCTTGTAATGCTGTTTTAATTTCACGAATAACAAGCTTACGATTACCACGTACCTTTTGAACCGCCCGTTTTAGGCGTTCGTAGCGCATAGGGTACATACCTTCAAAGCCGAGTTCTTCAAGCTCTGTCCGTATGGTATTAATCCCTAAGCGAGCCGCAATCGGAGAATAAATATCGAGGGTTTCGCGGGCAATGCGGCGCTTCTTGTCTGGGCGAAGCGCGCCCAAGGTGCGCATATTATGTAGACGGTCTGCCAGCTTAACCAAAATTACGCGAATATCTTTCGCCATGGCTAACGCCATTTTCTGAAAGTTTTCCGCTTGGGCAAGGGCTTTGTCTTCAAAATGAATCTGGGTCAACTTAGAGACACCATCAACCAAGTCAGCCACGGTATCACCGAACTGTTTGGCTAGGGCATCTTTTGTGACGGGGGTATCTTCGATCACGTCATGCAGCATGGCCGCCATCAAGCTTTGATGGTCTATGTGCATATTAGCAAGAATAGTCGCTACCGCCAGAGGATGAGTTACATAATGCTCACCACTGCGGCGGCGTTGACCATCGTGGGCCTGCTCGGCAAAAAAATACGCGCGGCGCACCTGCTGAATCTCTTCAGGTTTCAGGTAGCCCCGCATACGATCCACTAAGTCTTCAATAGTTGACACAGTTCAGCTCCTCAGCTTTTTTAGCCATTAGGGCCGCCGTAAAGGGTGTCTTCATCTGTGCCAACATAAGCGACTTACTCCTCGTCGTCACCTTGGAATTCACGACCGATTGCGTTGGCATCACGCAGCAGCTTACCAGTAACATGACCTTCTGCGATTTCACGCAGGGCCATAACGGTAGGCTTGTCGTTTTCCCATGGCAGCATAGGATCTTTACCGCCAGTGCTCAGTTGGTGAGCACGCTTACTGGCAACCATAACCAGTTCAAAGCGGTTTTCTACGTTTTCTAAACAATCTTCAACAGTGACGCGAGCCATTTGGTATCCCCAAATAAAATTTACAACCAGCAGAGAATCGCCCAGTTTACTGAATTACTGCTTTCTATGACAAGAGAACAATAGCAACCTTTGACAAGAACAGAGCAATGCTTAGGTCTGATTAAGACAAGAGATCTTTGATCAGAGCACTCTGTCGCAGTTGTTGATTCTTCAGTAGCTGGCGTTGAGCAATGATAACAGATCGCAGTTCATTTAAGGCGACTTCGAAGCGGTCATTAATGATGACATATTCATATTCGTCATAATGTGACATTTCACTGACCGCTTGAACCATTCGACCGGCGATAATCTCATCGGAATCTTGTCCACGGTTATCCAGCCGTTGCTGTAGCGCTTCTTTTGATGGCGGTAAAATAAAGATGCCAATGGCCTCTGGCATTAAAAGGCGAACTTGCTGCGCACCTTGCCAATCAATCTCTAAAATAATATCGGTGCCTGCGGCCAATTGCTCCGCTAGCCAAGGGCGAGATGTACCATAAAAATTACCGAAGACTTCGGCGTGTTCTAAAAATGCTTCTTCTTCCATCAAGGCTTTAAACTGCTCGACGGAGACAAAATTATAGTTCACACCATTTTCTTCACCGGGTCGTGGTGCGCGGGTCGTATGGGAAACCGACACTTTAATATGCTGAGTCTGTTCCAGTAGTGCTGTGACTAAGCTGGACTTACCTGCCCCAGAAGGCGCAGAAACAATATAAAGCGTACCTTGCGTGCTGTTTGGCTGGACTGCTTGAGACATTGCTGATTCCTAAAACCTGTATCTGAATAAGGATTTTATCGGTATTGAAGGATAGATGCGACTGTCTCTAGGGATCGTTAGACCATCATTTTACGACTTGCAGCCCAAGCCTTCAGACTTCGGTTGAAAGACAAGGTCATATATTGCTCATCTGGTGCTGGTATACTCAGTGGCTTAACTGTATTTTCAGATAAATTTAAAGCGAATTTGGCTACCACTCTCTAGACTCAAGCATTATTTAATGCCGCCTTAATTCAACATGAGCTCCATAAGTTAAGGTTTTTATGAAGAAGGTTCTCATGAGGGCATGTCTATACAACGGAATCATCGCTATGCAAGGATTATTAAAGTCATTCGTGCGAGCAACCACGGGATATGTGGCAGCGATTGTTTGGGCGGTATTACTATTCAATTCAGCATTTATGGTAACGGCTTTAGCTTCGACAAAAAACTCAGATATAAAACCGAGTGTTAATCAGGCTATTCAACCAATAGAAATTGGCGAAGATTGGAAGAGTTCTCTCAATTTTTCTATGGGTTATTTTGTTGATACCAATGAGTCTTTATCCTTTCAGCGGGTACAGCAGCAGAAATTTATACCGTCCAGCAATAAACTTTCTTTAGGGACGGGGGCAAAAACCACTTGGTCAAAAATTCTGCTAAAAAACACCAGCGCGCAGAAAAAAAGACTGTTCTTGCATCATCCTTATGCCTATCACAACCGTTTGATTACCCTATATGAAGTTGAGCAAGGCTCTTTGATTCGAGAGCAGGTACTTGACCTAGATTTAGCCGAAGATAGCCCTTTGATGTATCGCGGGAGTGCTATTTTTGAGTTTGAATTAGATATTGGCCAGAGCAAAACCTTATATGTAAAAGGGATTTCTTTCTCGCACCAGTGGTTTACTCTCTTACTGCTTGATGAGAATAGTTCTCGACGGGAGTTGATCGGCACCCATAACGATATTGCGCTGATGATTGGTATCCTACTGGCGTTAATTATTTATAATTTCTTGATCTATTTCTCCTCCAGCAAAAATGAAAATGTCTTCTATTCCCTTTACCTGATTTCTGGTGGTATTTGGATTGCGCTTTCCTACGGGTTATTAGCCAACTTTTTTAATATTTATGGGGCTGGCATTTTGCCCTTACACCTGTCCTTGATCGCTATGCCGATGTTTCTCATCCTTTTTATGATGGATATTTTTGAAACAGCCGAACACTACCCAATAGAGCATCGTTTTTTACAAGGCACCTTGCTGTTTTTGGGGCTCGATTTTTGTTATGGCCTATTTGATATTGTTAATGCTCTAAAACCTGCCAGTTCATTGGCGGCATTAATGATGCTGGTGACTATCTCTGTCAGCATCTCTTTAGTACGAAAAGGTCATCCCTTTGCAAAGTACTTCTTATTTGGTCATAGCTTATTCGTAGGATTCAGCACCATTGCCGTACTCTTCTATAAAGGCTTAATCGAGTTTAATTATATAACCAGCCACGGCGTTGGTATCGGCATTATGTTAGAAGCCCTAATGCTGGCGTTTATTATTTCTTATCGGATCAGAATGCTTGAGGAGATTAAGTCGTCACAGGATGAATTAAAGTTACTGGCCGTGACGGACTCTATGACTCAACTATATAATCGGCGTTATTTTTATACTGAAGCGAATTACCAGCTTAAACAGGCGCAAAAAGAAGCAACGCCTTTATCCCTAATGATTTTGGATATTGATCGATTCAAATTAGTGAATGATACCCACGGCCATCAAACCGGTGATCAGGTGATTATCGCCCTAGCAAATATTCTAAGAACCCATAGCCAAGAGGGTCATTTGATTGCGCGCTTTGGGGGTGAAGAATTTGTAATCCTGCTACCTAAGACTGCATTGCTGCAAGCTATGGATATTGCGGAGCAGATCAGGCAAACCGCTGAAAAGCATAAAGTCGTACTTTTAGATTCAGATAAACCCGACTTATATTTCACCGTAAGCGTAGGCGTTACCGAGATCAATACCGGCTCTGAAACGATGGAAACCGCGCTTAACCTAGCGGATATTGCCCTGTATGAGGCAAAAAATAGTGGCCGTAATCGTGTCCGTATGGCTCCGGCGCGACTGGATTTTCAAAAAGAAGAGCCGTTAGCTTAAAACCGTTAGCCCAGCCTTATTGTGTCCGAAAATATCATTTAAGCCGGCGCGACAGAACGATCACCAAAAGGATGCGACATGTCACAACTCCTCCGTATCATTCTTATCCACACCCATTTGCCCGGCGTTGTGGAAATACAGATGGATGAACACACCAATATTTGCGGTACCAATGCATCCGGGAAAACAACCTTACAACGTCTTGTGCCTGTCTTTTATGGCGAGCTGCCTAACCGTGTTGTGCCGAAAACCCGCAAGAAATTTGATGAGTTTTACCTACCCTACAGCAACAGCTATATCGTTTACGAATACTGTCGAGACAAAGGCGATATCTGCCAAGCCGTTTTAACAAAAAAAAGTGATGGCGGCCTTGAGTACCGTTTTGTTGGTATTCCCTACGATAGTGCGCATTACCTTCAAGAGGATGACAACGGTGGCGTTAAAGCTTACAGCTATGGTGACTGGTCCAGTATTATGCGGCATCAGGCGGCGGGGCAGTTCTCCGCTAAAATTGGTGCTACCAGTGAATACCGCAGTATTATTCAAAATGATGCTGCAGCCCTGCGGGGCAACAACGCTGAGAGCATTAAGCTACGCCGCTTAGCCGCCACTTTTAGTCTGGTTAGCGGCCATCATAAGTTACGTCATATTGAGAAGCTGGTTAGCGCGGTTCATGCCAAAGAAGGCAAAATGGACACGTTAAAGGCGATGTTAGCGGCTATTTTCGAGGAAGACGGCGTTACCCTGCCTACCACAAAAGTTAAAAATACCAAGGCCCGGGACTGGATTCTGCAAATGCGCCAGTCGATGAAGCTGGGTCAATTACAGCAGGATTTTGACCACCTGAAACAGACCGCCCAGCAGTTGGAAGGCGCGGAATCACAACTTGTGGCTCTGCAGCCATTATTACAAAACGATGAACAGGCTCAGAAACAGTCTCGGGCAGAAAGTGAAGAGACTCTACATGCCCTGCGTGGTGAGCTACAAAAACTGAAAGATCATTTTGATGATCAGCAATCAGACCTGAATAGCAGCCTGAGCAAAACAGAGTACGACCTAAAAGAAGCTACAGATCGCCTTGATCAGATGCAGAACCGCTACGATAGTTACGAAGCGCGAGATATGGCTAAGTTACAGCGGGATAGCGATGCTTTGCCGTTATCACGGGAGAATCTGCAAGAGCTGCAAGAGCAGTATCAACTAATGGCTGAACAGCATGGTGATCTGGAGCGTCAGTTAGATCTACGTAAAATTAAGCTCTCAGAGAGCCTTGAGCGCCTAAGCCAGCAGCATAGCGCCAAAGTAAAACAGCTTCAGTTACAAAAAGACCAAATTCGAGAAGCGCAGGACAACACCTTATCGGCACTGGATCAGCGTTTCCAAGGGCAGTTTCAAGCGCAGCAGCAGGGTTTCTCTGAGCAGGACGCCGAATACCGCAGCGCAATTGCGGTGCTGGAAAGTGAACTCACTCATTCACCATTAACTGATGCCGAACATCATGAGTTGCGTACTGCCGAAGCTCGATTAGAGCAGGCTCAAGCCCAAGCCCAGCAACATAGCCGCCAGTTACCGCGGGTGCAACAAGAGCTGCAACAGGCGAGAGAACGGCGGGATCAAGCGAATAAAAACCTTGAACAGCAGCGAAAACAAGCAAATCAAGCGGAACAAGCACGGCTGCAACTTCAGCGTCAATTAACCCCAGAGCACGGCAGTCTGCGCCACTTTTTACGTCAAAACTATCAAGGCTGGGAACAAAGCCTTGGTAAAGTTTTGGATGAAGCCCTGCTAGAGCGCCAAGACCTACAGCCCCATTTTAGCGTGTTAACCGATACTCTTTATGGCTTAAAACTAGAGTTGCATAATGTTGACGTGCCAGATTACGCTCAAGATGAAGAGGCGATTCAGCACCGTATTCAACAGGCAGAACAGCAGTTTGAAGAGGCCAATCGCCAGCGTGCTCATGGGGAAAAAGTACTAAAAGAGCAGCACGAACAGACCGAACTGATTCGCGCACAGCTTGAACAAGTGCAATGGCAGAGCACCGAACATGAGAGCAATATCGAATATGCTCGGGATGCCCGTGATCGACTAAAAGCGCAACAGCAGGAGCTAACGCTACAGCGTCAGGCTAAAACCCGTAGCGAGCTAGCAGAGCGAAAACAGCAGCTTGAAGCCTTAAAAAGCCAGCAGCAGCGTGACCTTCAAGGCATGAACGATGATCATCAAGCCCAGCGCATAGAGCTAAAGTCAGGGTGGCAATCGGAGCTACAAGCCATCGATGATCAAATTAGCGAACTGGAACATCAGCTTGCCCGTAAGCGGGATGAAAGCAAAGCCCAGCTAAAAGAATTACAACAGGCTTTTGATGAAGAATTAACCGCAAAGGGGATCGACCCTAAACGCCTGAGTGGCCTGAAACAACGCCAGCAGCAGCTTAGAAATGAGATTAAAGCCGTTGAAGATCGCCAAGATGAGCTAACAGGTTGGCAAAACTTTATGCAACTGGACTGGCAGCAGCGCCGCCCAGAGCTATTGGCACAGGAAACGCGGTTAAAACAGCGGCAGCGGGAACTGACACAAAAGCTGGCGCAGCTTAAAGATGACTTTACCCGAAACCGCAAAGCCCTGGATGAGCGCAAGGGCCAGCAGCAAGAACAGATCCAAAAAGCGGATGGATTGCTCAGCCAATTGCGACCTATTATTGCCAAACTGAATGAGCTAAGCCTTATCGGAGAGCCTTTTGTTGAACCTTTTGCAGAGCCCTTCACCCAGCCACTTGAATCAGCAGATCTTGCGGAGCGCTTGTCTCGGGCGAATGAAGCTCTTGATCAGCGCAGTAAACTGGATAGCGAATTAAGCCGCCGTCTTGATCTTTTTGAGGCGTTATTGAGCAAAGATGCCGGTAAAGAGTTTCTGGATCGGCTGGAACATGAAAAAAGTAAGTTGCCAGACTTTGCCAGTAAGCGCGAGCAACTGCCTATTTTGGCTGACCTACTGCATATCCTAAAAGATCAGCAGCAACAGCTATTAGAAATGGGTGAAAACATTGGCGGTGACCTGAAAAAGTTCTTCGCCGTGTTTAGCGATATTAATCGCCGTATTGCCCTACAAAGTCGGCGTTTAAGTGAGGCCGTCGCCGATGATCTTATACTGGAAGGCATCAGCCGGTCAGAAGTTCGCATATTATCGACCATTGACGAGCTTGGTTTTTGGCGACCACTTAAGCGCTTTGCCAAGCGGTTTGATGAATGGCAGCGCTCTGGAAAATCACTACCGACAGACGGGTATCTTAATGCTCTAGCGGATGTGGTTGAGTTGTTACGCTCCGATGAGCAATACACTATGGAGTCGCTGCTGCGTCTGGAGTTGCACCTGAGTGAAGGTGGTTCTGATCTGGTGATTAAAAACGACCGCCAGTTACTCGAATCCTCCAGCCACGGCATGGCCTATCTTATTTTGTGCAAGTATCTGCTGGCCTTTACCCGTTTGCTTAGAGGCGAAAGCGATGTAACGCTGCACTGGCCGATTGATGAAATTGGCACCTTGGCCTACCACAATGTCGAAAAGCTGTTCCAAGCCTGTAGCAGCAATCGTATTGTGATTGTTGGTGCGTTTCCAAACCCAGAATCCGACGTGTTAATGCTATTCCAGCATCGCTATCTGATTGAGCCAAACCAACAAGATCCCAGCAAACGACAACTTAAACGTATTCAGCCAAAAATTAGTCGCCTAGCCGAACGGTTGGCTGCCAAGCATTCCGATGCTGAAGCCAGCTTATCCGCTAGCCCATCATCAACAGCTGACCCATCATCAACGACCTTGCCGCAGGAGCCACGCAGATGATTGAACACGGCCCTTTACTCGAACGTCTATTAGCCGGTGACTTTATCTGTGAGATCAGTGATAGCGATGGGTTTCGTCACCTAAATAATGAACAAACACAGTTGGCAATTAACCATTATTTACGCCCGCTTAATCGCCGGATCGTTAGCAATGATGAGCGTAGTGTGTATTTTCTGGCCTACCACGAGCTAACCCCAGACGCGCGGGAGCACCTTAGTAGCCAGTTTGCTTTAACGGTACAGTCACTACTACCCGTACTAGAATGGTTGCAGCTAATACAGGAAACCCTAGGCCGTGATAGCGCTTTGACCGCAGGGGATACCATCAAGCTGCAAGAATTTGTACTGCGTACAGAAGATAACCAAAGCTTACGCCAACGCCTTAATACACTGGCAACCGATCGTTTTTTTAACAGCCAAAGTGAAGCGCTGGATCAACAGGTAAAACTGATTTTCCGTCGTCTTAAAGAGCATGGCTACTTGCGACAACCCCACGGTGATCGTCAATATTATATTGTTACCGGAAAAATCGATTATCTATTGGATATTATTCGCTTTATTCGAGATGAAGAACACCTTCCCGTGGATGATGCACCGGCCCAAGAGAGCCTGATCTAATGGCGGCATCAAAGACAGCACTAACCTCTAATCTCTTTGCCATTGGCGCTGATCGACTCGCCCTACTGGGCAAGCATCATAAGGCTCTGATGCAGGGTTATCTTGATGGATATATTGATGAAAGCGCCCTTGGCGATAGCGTCTTAAAAAAACTGATGGCCGCCCGTATTCTTTGGCGACCGGATGAACAGCAACCGCTGATGCTGCGCCCCTTAGTGAGTGAGCTAATCGCCAGTATGGTGGCGGATGAAAACCGCCGACAGGTTAACGCCGATGTGGCAGAAAAGCTGGAACAGATCCATAACCGCGTACAAGCCTATAAAGAAGCGCAGCACAAGGGCGATTACAGCATTGCCGAGACCCAGCTACAGCGCCTGACCGAACAAGTTCACGATATGAGCGGTCAGTTTGAAGAAGCAATCGACAGTCTTTGGAATCGCCTAAATAGTGATTTTGGTTTTGTCCGCAGCCTAAACGATAAAATCCGAGAGAATGAGCGCGCCCAGCAACAGCTGCGTCGCCTTCTAGATGGCCTAGAGCTTATCGACTTTAACACCCTGATAGAGCTGTCTGAAGGCAACAGTCATCTACGCAAACTGCTCGTTAGCCAACTGCAAAGCCAGCTTAGCTCCCATCACAGTAGTTTGTTAGAAGTACAGAAGCGCCTGATTGGGCTTTTGGCCAAATTTCGCCAGCAGCAATCACGATCATTATTAATTAATAACATGGTGGCCTATCTTCGTCAGCATCCCGCTTACCACCCTGCAGACTATCCCAATCGTGTGCAGGTTCCGGTACTGTTTAATCAAGCGGCTCATTTACAGCCTAAAGGCAGTATTGCCCTAGACCGCACCCATGAACGGCAAACCCTAGCGGAGCTGGTACACCATTTACCAAAGTCCGCTTCACTCAACCTGCCGGAACAGCACAGCGCCAACTTTGCCGAGCTATTTGTTAATGAAGAGATTGCCGCTCGTCAGCAAGCCTTAAAACAGGATGTGGAAAACTTTTATTTGCATGTTGTGGATAACAGCGCCCCCGTTAGCGCCCTAGGTTATCTAGAACAACAAGCCCTAACGTGGGATGGAGAAATCTGGCTGTATCAAATTATGGCAGACTACCAAGCACTACCCCGACATGAACAAAACATGTTCCGCCTGCGTAATGAAGAGAAACCCGTATCAGCGGCTAACCAACTGATGCTGATTCACGATATTTATATACAGCTACGGGCTTGATTTGGAGCGAATAATGATTGGCTTTGATCCACTTAGCGGCCAAGCTCGACATTGGCTAAGAACCAAAGATGCAAAGCAGCAACCCGAGGGAGTATGGGTTAAAACAAAAGTTAAAAGCGCCCAAGAAGTTCTGCGGTGGTGTATCGCTCTAGATCTTATTGCGAGTAATAGCTTGAACCTACCTGAATTTTTACTAACCAAAGATTTGCTAGATACCATTGCTCAAAAACAGATCGAGCTAAAGCAACTCTGTTTCCGACAAACGTTAAAAACCAGTTCCCGTACTGAGCAGGCTCAGTTCAGCGACCAAGAAGATAAGCAGCAAGGTATTAAACCTAGGGAAAATCGTATACTTGTACGATTACATCAGCAGCAAGAAATTGCACTCGGTACTTCAGTTGAAGTAGTTGATATTGAGTGGCAACAGCTAGACTTTAGCCGTTTTAGTCGTTTAATTGTAGTAGAAAACCTTGACTGTTTTTATGAGCTAGAGAGCTTTCAGAAGGAGGGGCTTCTTGCTGGTCTTTCCTCGACAGATCTAGTTATTTATCGTGGTGATAGCCTCTATACGCAAGGCTCTACAGCCTTAAAAAAAGCCTGGTTGAGCTCAAGTCATTACGACGACATCGATGATTACAGTATTAAACCGATTATTTACTTTGGCGACTTTGACCCTAAAGGAGTCAGTATTGCTCTATTTGAGGGGTATCAGGGAATTGCATTACCTTCATTATCTACCCTTTCCATCCACGCATCCCCTGGGATGAGCCCTGAGAAACAACAAGATTTTTTACCAAGAATAGAGGCGCTTGCAGCATCAAAAAATAACACTTTAACGCCAGAGCTAGGCGCTTATTTAAAGATTTTATTGCAGCATAAAGGGCTAAGGCAACAGCGGATGCGAGGCATGGTAATCGAGAATATACAAACCCGAACTCGCCTCTAGCTATTTTAAAAACAGGCTTCTATAGTTTCCCATTTAAGAAATTTTTACCTGATGTGCCAGAGTAGATGATATTTATCTACCGATTGTGTGATGGGTTTGAAACAGGATCAGGGCTGAAAGATTTCAGCCTTTGTTTTTATTCTGCGCATTTAGGTACAGGGTCGGTAAAAGACTTTGAAGCCTTGGGCGAGTAAGATGCTGAATAATACTTTTCAAGGGAGATGAATCGGTTATGCAGCAATCAGGCCTTTATGAACAACTTATTACTCAACTGATAGCCTCTTAAATTGATCGTGACTCTTTTTATGTGGGGGAGCGCGAACTTGAACAGGCGGATGCGGCGGTTTGGCTTTCTCGGTTTTTAAGCCGCGTACTGGAATATGTGGTTAATGCTGTTCCGGATAAAGATGACCGATTGCAGAAACAGATTGAGCTTTCTAACCAGTTGCTTTACTGGCTAAAGGATAAGCTGAAAGACGACACCTTCTTTGAAGACAACCTGCTGGATACACAGGGCAAAATCCTAACGGCCTTGTATGAGTCTGCTTGGCTTAACTGCCACTCCAGAGCGGTATGATGGTTCAGACATTTTGGTAGACTTTTGTGATGTGATTGCTGCCGAGATTCATTTGCCCGAGGCGATTAGCCGTCGTCATCTTTGTCCGTTTCAGTATTTTGGTATTGATGATGAAACCGATCTAAGAAACATCAGTTGGAGTCGTGGACGCTATGACATTTCACAGCTGACGAATCTTTATATCCACAATCAGGCGCGGGTAAATAAAATCGTGCAAAGCTTACGGGAGATTGTGACCGATATTTTGGATATGAAAGCGTTGGCATTTTGTGTCAGCCGTGAGCACGCTGACTTTATGTGTAAGCAGTTTTGCTGAAAGGCATTCCTAGTGACCTATTAACCAGCGATAACAGCGCTGAACGGCAGCAAAAGCAACAAGCGATTCGTTCCGGTGAGATCAAGGTGTTGTTTGTGGTTGATATCTTCAATGGAGGGGGTGGATATCCCAGAAGTGGATACTCTGCTGTTCCTGAGACCGACGGAAAGTTTGACTATATTTTTGCAGCAGCTGGGTCGTGGATTACGTCTTGCCGATGACAAAGAGTGCTGCACCATTCTGGACTTTGTTGGTAATTCGCGCCCTGAATATGATTTTTCCCATAAATTTAGAGCCCTTGTGGGTAAAACTAATAAAGCGATCAGCAAAGAAATTGAAGAGGGTTTCCCGCACACCCCTCCGGGCTGTCGAGTCGAGCTGTCTAAGCGCACGCAAGAAATGGTGTTGCGCAATATCCGCCAAGCCAGCCTGACGCTAAAGCGACTTATCAGCATGATTCGCCAGTTCCAGCATGATGCAGACCTACCGCTGACCTTAGCCAATTTTCTGAAGATGAATCCGCATATTGAACTGGAAGAGCTCTATATTTTATAGAAGAGCAGAATATTGAACTGATGTTTGTCACACTCAATAAAAATGAAAAGCAGTTTTCGCCTACAACCATGTATCACGATTATGCGATCAGCGAAGATCTTTTCCATTGGCAATCGCAAAATGCTGCAAGGACAGATCTTGGTGTTGGCCTGAGTTATATTGAACATCGTGAAACCGGAAAGCGCTTGTTTCTGTTTGTCCGAGAGCAGCCAAGGGATGAGTATGGACGCACAATGGGTTTTGTGAACTACGGTGAAATTGATTACGTCAGCTATACCGGCAGTCAGCCCATGAATATCACGTGGCGACTACGAGAGCCGATGCCAAGCTTTATGTGGAAGCAGGCAGCGAAATTAGCGGTGGGTTAAAGGAGCCATTTGGCTCCTTTTTTAATTCGGTTTTCAGATTACTCAATCGCTTATCGAGACGAAAGCGTTCAAAAATGTCTGCTTTCTTAGCCGTATAAGAAAATAGCGATATAGCTGGGTATGCTGATGATTCTGCATTATCCTTCAGTTTCCAGTTTAGACGTTCAGTGTAAGAATAGGTTATATAATATAAGTATTTTCGATTTAAGACGCATAATATCTTGTATCAACAGTATTTTTTGGTTTCTAGCTTAGGGAAAATTGATGAAAATAAAGCTGTTACACTTACTACTGGCATTAGGTGGAGTTGTAATCCCCCCCCAAAAGTAGCAGTGCCCAAAAGTAGAATTTTCTCGTAACCTATACGCAGGAGATTCTGCATGAAAAAGTCACGTTATACCGATAGCCAGATTATGGCGATTTTGAAACAAGCCGAAGCTGGAACACCTATTCCTGAGCTTTGTCGTGAGCACGGCATGAGTTCCGCCTCCTTTTATAAATGACGGGCAAAATATGGCGGGATGGATGCTTCTTTGATGGCTCGCATGAAGGAGCTGGAAGAGGAAAATCGCCGCTTAAAGAAAATGTACGCTGAGGAACGACTCAAGGCTGAGATCGTCCAAGAAGCTTTGCAAAAAAAGTGGTAAAGCCGTCTCGTCGTAAGGAGATGGCGCAGCAAGTCGTCGCAACATAAGGTGTCAGCATCAGGCTGGCCTGCCATGCCTTTGGTATCAGCGAAACCTGTTATCGTTATCAGCCGAGACTTCATTCTGAGAATGAGGAGATCGCCAGCTGGCTGATCCAGCTGACAAAAGATGAATCGGACTGGGGCTTTGGCCTCTGTTTTGACTATCTCCGCAATGAGAAGGGGTTTTCCTGGAATCACAAACGTGTTATCGGATTTATTGCGAACTCGCGTTAAACCTCAGGATACGGCCACGCAAGCGATTAAACCGACATAAGCCAGAACCGCTGAAACAACCTTTGCGACAGAACCAAGTATGGTCGATGGACTTTATGCGTGATCAACTATCAGACGGGCGCACATACCGCCTCTTCAACGTACTGGATGACTTTCGGCGTGAAGGCTTAACGATTGAGGCGGGCTTTTCGTTACCCACGATAAGAGTGATCAGGACTCTGAGCCAGCTCATCGAGTGGCGAGGTAAGCCAAGTGTTATCCGCTGCGATAATGGCCCTGAGTTCATCAGCGGTGAGTTTACGGAGTTGGCACGTAAGCACTCAATCCGTATTGAGTATATTCAGCCAGGAAAGCCTCAGCAGAATGCTTATATCGAGCGTTTTAACAGGACAGCGCGATACAGCTGGGTCAGTAAACACCTGTTCGAGACTCTGGAAGAAGTTCAGGATTATGCAACACGCTGGCTTTGGTTTTACAATCATGAGGGTTCCCACAAAGCCAATGGTGGCAGGCCACCCATGAAGGCGGCTTAACCTCTACTTTTGGCACCTGCTAAAAATGGGAGGATTACATTTCGCATCAATGTATTCTGGGCTGTCTTCCCAAAATGTTTTTAAGGTTGATAGTGCGATGTTTCTCAGAAACAGATGGTAGTCCCAATTTGAGACTTTTGCAGGTTTAGCATTTTGATGCGGTTAGGAGTTGTTACCGCATCCCCTATTGCCTCATTTCTTGGGGTAGTTTAGTTTCCTCTTATTCACCCTCTAAAACTTGGTATATCAGGTGTTGCCCCATTGTCCCATCTGCTCACAGTAATTAAGCGTACATTTAATGATTTATCTATAATTGCATATCAAAAAGTACTTTATGATACATAATAGCTAATCATCCTTGTGTTTTTTGGATTTGATTGATATGTTTTTGTATATAATTATTCCTAATTGATACATTAAAGTATATCAAAATGAGCTATGTAACAGAGCAGATACTAGAAAGCCTTCGAGAAGCTCGGGTAGGTAGAGGTTTTAGCCAAAGAGAACTGAGCGCGCGTTCGGGTGTGCCTCAAAGCCACATATCGAAAATCGAGTCTGGTGGTGTTGATTTAAGAATGTCCAGTTTGATAGCACTTGCCCGTGTGCTCGACCTAGAGCTATTGGTTGCGCCAAAAAAATCTGTACCTGCCATTAAGTCGATCATTCGAAGCAGCCAAGGGATCAGCGATGAAGGTGAGGCAATGTCGCCTGCATATCAGTTAGAGGAAGACGACAATGACTAACCATGTCTCTACGCTTAACGTGTTGCTCTACGGGGAACCTATAGCAACGATCACCAATGTGGGCAATGACAGAGCGCTTTTTGCCTTTATGGATTCGTACATTAATCATGAATCACGGCCCGTATTAGGGCTGGGTTTTAAAGATTCGCTAGGTGGCTTGCTGACTAACTTCAAACCGACCCAAACCAAGTTAACTCCGTTTTTCTCTAACCTTTTGCCAGAAGAAACCATGCGAAATTACCTAGCGGAGCGTGCTGGTGTGAACCCAGCGCGTGAGTTTTTTCTATTGTGGGTATTAGGCCAGGATTTAGCAGGCGCGATCACGGTTGAACCTGCTGATGGCGAAGCGCTGCCGCCTAATGCGCATCAAGACATTGACGATGAGACGAAAGTTGAAGCACCCATGCGCTTTTCATTAGCAGGTGTGCAGTTGAAGTTTTCAGCCGTACAACAGGCAAACGGTGGTTTGACCGTTCCAGCAACTGGTAAAGGTGGCTCTTGGATAGTGAAATTGCCATCGTCTCGATTTGACGCTGTGCCAGAAAATGAATATTCGATGATGGAGTTGGCTCGAATGTTGGGAATGGATGTACCAGAGACGCAGCTACTCCCGATTAACCAGATTGCTAATATCCCAGATGGTATTGGTAAATTTGGTGACAGTGCGTTTGTGATCAAGCGCTTTGATCGTGCAGGTGATCAAGCTGTACATATTGAAGATTTTGCGCAAGTGTTTGGTGTATACCCTCAAGATAAATACAAAAAAGCCAGTATGCGCAATATTGCTCAGGTTATCGGCATCGAAGGTCAAGACGAAGACATTGCAGAATTTACGCGTCGATTGGTGTTCAATACCCTAATTGGCAATGCGGATATGCATCTGAAGAATTGGTCTGTGATTTACAAAGACAAGCGCACAGCATCGATTGCGCCTGCCTATGACTTTGTCTCGACCATTCCTTATATCCCCGATGATAGTGCGTCGCTGAAGGTGAGCCGTAGCAAGAAATTCCGTGACTTCACCTTAGATGAATTATCACATCTAGCCGCTAAAGCCATGCTGCCAGAAAAATTGGTGTTAGATACTGCCAAGCAAACCGTGGAAGGCTTTCATGAAATCTGGGCGAAAGAAAAAGCGCATTTACCGCTTACCAAGTCAATGATTGAAGCCATTGATATGCACTTACGAAATATACCGCTACGCTAAAGTGTTCAAGTTTGCCTACTACTTAAAAAGCAACGGGTAATTTTCTACCTAAGAACCTACTCAAT
Organism: Oceanospirillum maris DSM 6286; assembly: GCF_000422865.1. Taxonomy (GTDB): domain Bacteria; phylum Pseudomonadota; class Gammaproteobacteria; order Pseudomonadales; family Halomonadaceae; genus Oceanospirillum; species Oceanospirillum maris. Next base: position 269,069 of record NZ_AUGW01000007.1, read on the forward strand.
ATTCTGAATCTGCTCCCGCATCTGCTCAATCAACACTTTTAATTCAACCGCGCATTGGGTTGTTTCGGTGACGATGGATTTGGAGGCTAGTGTGTTGGCTTCGCGGTTAAGTTCTTGCATTAAGAAGTCTAGGCGGCGGCCTACGGGTTCTTTCTTTTTCAGGGTGCGGCGCACTTCGTTGACGTGGGTGTCGAGGCGGTCGAGTTCTTCGGCGACGTCGGTTTTGTTGGCGACGAGTACCATCTCTTGTTCAATGCGGCTGGGGTCTAGGTCGTCTTTGATGCTGTCCAGTTTATCTAGAATGAGCTGGCGTTGGCGCTCTAGAATACTCGGTAGTGCGGCGCGTACTTGTACAACAATGGCGTCGATGCCATCAAGACGTTGGCTGATAAGATTGGCCAGCTCTTCACCTTCTCGGGCGCGCATGGCGATCAGGTCTTGCAGGCCTTTTTTGTACAGTTCTAGGGCGGATTTTTTTACCGCATCGGCATCCATTTCTTCATTTTGCAGTACACCGGGCCACTGCATGATCTGTAACGGGTTGATGGAGCCCGGTTTACTTAGGTGGCCGTTGATGGTTTCGGCAGCTCCGATCAGCTGTTTGACTAATTGCTCGTCGATATTGAGGCTGTCGCTGACCTGTGCAGGATGAAAACGCAGTACGGATTCTACTTTGCCTCGGTTTAGGCTTTTGCGTTGTAGGTCACGAATGGCTGGCTCTAGCTCTCGCAGGGTTTCGGGCAGGCGAAAATGGGGTTCTAAAAAGCGTTGGTTTACCGAGCGAATCTCCCAGCTTAGGGTGCCCCATGAATACTGTTCTTCCTGTCGGGTGAAGGCGGTCATGCTGTGAGTCATTTTCTGCTCCGATTTCCAGTGCGGGTAGGCGGTAATAGTCTGCCTGCTGGGTTGTTTTATGTTTTTTTATCTTGGTGGTTAGTGGGCGTTAGTTTAGCGAATGCGGTGGGCAAAGTCCTGCTTATGCTGGTGTAACGTGTATAATTGCCACATCTGATCTTTGAGTCGATTTTGTTCGGCATCTTCGAGTTTGTTTCTTTTGGCTTTCCTTTGAAAGCGATCATGAATTCAGTCTTATTAATCCATTATTTAAAGGTGTTCTATGGTTTCTCGTCCAAGTGGACGTGCATCTGATGAGATGCGCGCAGTAAAAATCACACGTCACTATACCTGTCATGCGGAAGGTTCTGTGTTGGTGGAATTTGGCAATACTAAAGTAATCTGTACGGCTTCTGTAGATGCGTCTGTGCCGCGTTTCCTACGGGGTAAAAATCAAGGTTGGGTAACGGCAGAATACGGTATGTTACCTCGCTCTACCGGTAGTCGTATGGGGCGTGAAGCGGCTCGGGGTAAGCAATCGGGTCGCACTCAAGAGATTCAGCGCTTGATTGGTCGTTCGTTACGGGCAGCGGTTGATATGGGTAAGTTGGGTGAACATACGATTCAGGTTGATTGTGATGTGATTCAGGCGGATGGCGGTACTCGTACGGCGTCGATCACAGGTGCTTGTGTGGCGATGGTGGATGCGATCCGCTGGATGCAGCGCGAGAAGATGATTAAAGGCGATCCGCTGAAGCAGATGATCTCGTCGATCTCTGTGGGTGTTTATAAAGGTCAGCCGGTACTGGATCTTGATTATCCTGAAGATTCTACCGCTGAAACCGATATGAATGTGGTAATGACCGATCAAGGTGGCTTTATTGAGGTTCAAGGTACAGCGGAAGGCGCGCCTTATTCCCAAGAAGAGCTATTTGCGATGCTAGAACTGGCGAAAAAAGGCTGTAATGAGCTTTTTGAAATGCAGTTAAAAGCATTGGCTGAGTAAGCGGCATAAAGAACGATGTAAAAACAAAAGGCCCAAAGGTTAGAAACCTACGGGCCTTTTGGCGCTAACAAGACAACGGATGCTAGAGTTGTTAGACGTATCATCGTAAGCCAGAACCCTGTGTTTCTCAGGGTAAGCTGGATTAGAGGTCGATATCGTATTCAACAACTAATGGTGCATATTCTGAAAAGTTGGCTTGAATATCAAACCAAGCATTCACAATATTGCGACGCATGTTCGGGCCTGTTACTTGGTAGTCTATACGCCAGCCATCTTGACGGTTGCGAGGTTTATCAACGTCGGGATACCAAGAGTACTGGCCTTCCTCGCGATTCACTTCACGGAACGCATCTAAAAAGCCGATTGGGCCAAAGACTTGGTCCAGCCATGCGCGTTCTACGGGGCGAAAGCCCGGTGTTTCTTGGTTGTTAGCCCAGTCAGCGAGATCAATCGTTTTGTGGGCAATATACCAGCTACCACAAATGATATGTTCACGCCGTTTTCGGCGAAGTTTTTTCAGATACTCGTTAAACTGCTCCATAAAGGCATATTTTGCCTGTGGGTCGCTGTTATCGGGCATCAAAAACGATGCAATACTGACCTTGTCAAAATCGGCTTGAATAAAGCGGCCTTCAAAATCCGCTTGTTCAAAACCAAGACCGGTCATAATTGCTTTTGGCAGTTTGCGGCAATAGACGCCAACGCCACCAAAATTTTCCTGATCCGCATCGAAGAAATAACCTTCATAACCTTGCGGATACAGAATAGAATCGTCCAATTCGTAAGACTTGGCTTGCAGGTTTTGTACACAGATAACATCTGCGTCCTGCTGCTGTAGCCAGTCTAAAAAGCCTCTATCTACGGCACGGCGAATGCCGTTTAAGTTAATGTTGATGATCTTCATACATGGTTCCTGCTACGACGAGCGTGTATGATACCCGAGCTTTAGACGTTTTGGTAAATACTCATCAGCCAAATCTACCGGAGTTCAGTGAATGCAAGACTACCAGCGCGAGTTTATTGAGTTTGCGATCGAGCAAAATGTACTACGTTTCGGCGAATTTACCCTCAAATCAGGCCGTATTAGCCCATATTTCTTTAATGCAGGCTTATTCAAGTCAGGCCAAGCTTTAGCCCGACTTGGTCGATTTTACGCGCAGGCGATCTCCGCCGCAAAAGTAGAATATGATGTTGTTTTTGGCCCCGCCTATAAAGGGATTCCTTTAGCGGCTGTTACCGCTGTTGCGTTGGCCGATCATCATGATCGCGATGTACCTTATGTCTTTAACCGTAAAGAAGCCAAAGATCACGGTGAAGGTGGCCTTTTAGTCGGTGCTGACCTAGAAGGCAAAGTACTTATTATTGATGATGTGATCACCGCCGGTACCGCTATTCGTGAAGTGATGCAAATTATTGAAGCCAATGGTGCGCAACCTGGCGGCGTTGTTATCGCCTTAGATCGTCAAGAGCGCGGTAAAGGCGAATTATCGGCTATTCAAGAAGTTGAGCGCGATTTTAAGATGCCGGTTGTCAGTATTATCACGTTAGAGCAAGTATTACAGTATTTAGATGAATGCGCTCAAAAGGATAATGATAGCACTTTGACACAATATGCCGGTGCGATTCGTGATTACCGTGAGCAGTATGGCATCTAATACGGTCGAAAAGAATTGAACGTGTATTTGAATGGACTGGACACTTATCAGAGGTTTGTAATGAAACGATTAGCTTTGGCTGTATTAACGGCAGGAATGGCGGTAACAGCTCAGGCCGCTACTATTGACCTGAATATTAATGATGAAACCATTCGTGCCGAATATGACGCACCGCTGCCGCAGAACCGTCTTAACATGGCTGTTGGGGCTTTGTATCATGAAGAAAACCACTTTGATGCAGTCGTTGGCCACCTTGGTTTACACACTCAGGAAAACACAGCGACCTACAGTGCCGGTGTTGGTGGGCGGCTTTATGGCGTGACCAGCAGTAACGATATTGATGGTGTGTCCATTGGTTTAGGCGGCCAAGGTAGCGTTTCTTTTCGCCAGCTTAGGGATGTTCGTTTTGGCGGCCATGTCTATTTTGCACCTAAGGTTGTTTCCTTTGGCGACCTTGATGGCATGATGGATCTTTCTCTGCGGGCTTATTATGCGGCGTTAAAAGATGTCGATATTTATTTGGGCTGGCGTAAGCTTGAAGTTGATGTAGGCCCCCATTCCGATGATCTGGAAAGCGGCTTAAATGTTGGTTTTATCATGAAGTTCTAATGATGAGTTAACAGAGAATGTCTTGGCCTCAGCTACTCTCAAGCTGTCGCCTGAAGGGAGCTTCCCGTCATGCTGTTGATGATGTCGGGCGCTCCCTTTTTTATAAGGGTCACGAAAGTTTTATAAAGATCACGAAAGCTTATGTGAATGCTCGGTCACAGCGAAGGCTATTCATCGGATAAACGTCACAGGCATACTGGACAGCGTTATATTAAGCCTAAATAAGGCTATTTAATCCTGTATTGGAGCACCTATGACAACAACAAAAATAAACGCTGCGCGTGCTGTACCCTCTAATGTAATGTCAGCTGATGATGTTATGGCACTTTTACATCGAGAGTTTCCTCAACATATTGGGGTGGTAACAGCGGTGGATGAAAAGGGTGCGGTTATGCGCCTTGAGGTGGATGATAGCCATCTTCGCCCTGGTGGAACGGTATCAGGCCCTACCATGATGGCCTTGGCTGATATCTGTTTATATGTGGCTATTTTGGGTCAGATTGGCCCTGTTGCTTTGGCGGTAACCACGAACCTTAATATTAATTTCTTGCGGAAGCCGCAGCCTGCCAAGGCGCTGATTGCTGAGGGTCACCTGTTAAAGTTAGGCAAACGCTTGGCCGTGGGCGAAATCAGTCTCTACTCTGAAGGGGATGATGAACCTGTGGCTCATGTGACAGCGACTTACTCAATCCCGCCTCGTTAAGAGGTTTCTGTGATCGTTTTTGTTATCACTTCTTCTCTTTTTTAAGATAGAGAGGTTTTACTTTCTCTATCTTTCTTTTCTCTGCCCTTCTTCTCTCTGGTAGCGCCAGCCCACATGGGCGAGACTCAACCAACCTAACGCCATCATAAAGCCGCCGGTTGGGGTTATGGCTCCTGTTGATAAATCTAAAAGATGTTTACCATAGATACCGCCGCTAAAGGCGAAAATGGCGAGTAGAAAAAATAAACTGGGTAGTAGGCTGAGCCAGCCCATGGTTTTGTTTTTTTGGCGCAAGCCTGCACCGGCAATCCATAGGCTAAATGCTAATGTCAGGCTATTAAACTGTTGATAGCCTACGGCGGTTTGCAAACTCTCAAGTACCCCCGCCTGATTGCTGGTAAAGCCGTGGCTAAGCCAAGCATCTAGGAAAACACTACTCGCACCGGCTAACCCAGCAAAAAGCCAGAACAGGCCATAAAGATAAAAAAGAGCTTTAGTTGGTGAATCTGTTTGATCCTGCATTCTGTATACTCCGTAAGTAAATAGAGGCCGCAAACCCCGTGGATTAGGGTACAATAACGCCATTTTTCTCTCATGGCGCTCCGGTGGGAATGATCACTAAAGCGAGCGTATTAAAACGTTAAAGAATACAGCTGAAAGAGTGAACTTTCATGCAAAAAAACATGCAGATACAGGTTAATGGTGCAAGCCAGACCTTGCCGGAAAATGCCTCCTTAGCGGATCTGGTTGCACTGTTGGAACTAACGGGCAAGCGTATTGCGATTGAAGTAAACGCAGAAATTGTACCTCGCAGCCAGCACAGCAGTACTCTTTTGCAGGCCGATGACCAAGTTGAAATTGTGCACGCTATTGGCGGTGGGTGATTAGCATCTTGGCAGGGTAATGTTAATGATCTTGAATGATCACGTAAATAACTCAAATATCGCAAATAAATCAGATAAGGGTAGGCATTTGATGACACATTCGATGAACAATAATGATCTTCTGACAATTGCAGGAAAAAGCTACCGATCCCGTCTTCTTGTCGGCACCGGTAAGTACAAAGACCTTGCAGAAACGCGCTTGGCGATTGAGGCCAGCGGCGCAGAGATTGTTACCGTTGCGGTGCGTCGGACCAATATCGGTCAGAACCCTGATGAGCCGAATCTGCTTGATGTGATTACCCCTGATAAATACACCATTCTGCCCAATACGGCGGGCTGTTATACCGCAGAAGATGCCGTGCGCACCTGCCGTCTAGCTCGTGAGCTATTGGGTGGCCATAATCTGGTGAAGTTGGAAGTTTTAGGGGATCAGAAAACACTGTATCCCGATATGGAAGAAACCCTGAAAGCGATGAAAACGCTGATCAGCGATGGTTTTGATGTCATGGTGTATTGCAATGATGACCCTATTGCTGCGAAAAAACTGGAAGATATGGGTGCTTGCGCGATTATGCCGCTTGGCTCTCTGATTGGTTCCGGTTTGGGTATTTTGAATCCGCACAATATCCGTATCATTATGGAAAGCGCCAATATTCCGGTATTGGTTGATGCTGGCGTGGGCACGGCCTCTGATGCGGCCATTGCGATGGAAATGGGTTGTGAAGCGGTATTGATGAACACGGCTATCGCGGCGGCTAAAGATCCTGTGCTAATGGCCTCCGCCATGCGGAAAGCGATTGAAGCAGGCCGAGAAGCTTACTTGGCCGGTCGAATGCCTCGTAAGAAATACGCCAGCGCCTCTTCTCCAATGAACGGCTTGATCGATTAATCACCCTCCCGCCTGAAAACACAGCGTTTTCAGGCTAGACCAACACACGATACAGGTTTAAAAAACAACAATGTCTGACGCAACTGACGCTCAAAATCCGAATCAAGCTGTAACCGAAGCTGAGGTTTCTGAGCAGCCGGTAGAAAGCCAGGAATCAGCAAAAAATCAAGCAACAACGGATGATCCAGCCAAGAAAACAAACGAAACGCCGGAGGAGCATAAACGCCGCATTCGTAGCTTTGTACTGCGTACGGGTCGTATGACCGCAGGGCAACAGCGTGGTATGGATGAATTTTGGCCTAAATGGGGTTTGACCCTAGAGCAGGGCATGATCGATCCAAAGACGGTTTTTGAGCGTGAAGCACCGTTGGTTATCGAGATCGGTTTTGGTATGGGCCACTCTCTTTTTGAGCAGGCCAACACCATGCGCGATCATGATTTTATTGGCATTGAAGTACACACGCCGGGTGTTGGTAAGTTGCTGGCCGAAGCTGGCGATGCAGGCTTAACCAATCTGCGCGCCTATGAAGATGATGCGATCGAAATTCTAGATCAGTGTATTCCCGATAACTCCGTGGATCTGCTGCAGCTGTTCTTCCCTGATCCTTGGCATAAAAAGCGTCATAATAAGCGCCGTATCGTACAGGCTGAGTTCGTCCAGCGGGTACGCCAAAAGCTGAAGGTGGGTGGTCGCTTCCACATGGCTACCGACTGGGAAAACTACGCCGAACATATGGTTGAAGTGATGCAGGTGGCAGAAGGCTACGAAAATACCGCCAGCGATGGTGATTATGTACCGCGCCCAGACTCCCGGCCTGTCACTAAGTTTGAAAAACGCGGTGAACGCTTGGGTCATGGCGTGTGGGATATTATCTACCGCCGCACCGGCTAAACGGGTCGCGGACGGATCTTAAAAGACTGCCATATCCTGGCAGTCTTTTTAGTTGTGATCGTTGCTGTTAAGCGGATAAAGATCCAATCGCAACAGTGTATCAAACAGGTGTCGGGCGATAGTGCCTTGCTCGGTGACGCAGAGATAAAGCCCAATGGTGTTCTCAAGCCCTAATACCGGGCGAGCGATGTACTGTTCAGAAAAAGCCCGTGCGACACTTTCAGGTAGCATTGTGACCCCCATACCAAACTGCATCATGTTCACCATGGCCGCGATATCTGAAACCTCCAGAATATCGGCAGGTTGGCAGGCATTTTCTATCAGGTAGCGGTCGATCTGCTGACGCAAAGCGGTATTGTCACTACGACGGTAGGTAATCAGCGTTTGCGTACTCAGTTGTTCAGGTCGAATCTGGCTTGCCTGTGCCAGGCTGTTTTCCGGTGGTATTAATAAAAAAAACGGTTCTTCTGACAGGTGACGATAATCGATCTTCGGGCTAACCGGTGGTTGGCTGCTGCGTATCAGCGCGAGATCCAGCTGACCGGCTAATAGCTGTTTTTGTAGGTCTTTGGCATTTGTGCAGGTCATATTCAGCCGGATATTAGAATTCAGGCTGGCATAGTCCTTCAAAGACTGCATCACAGGCGCGACAAAAGTGCTGGTGCCTGAATAACCGATACGTATGGGGTGCACCGTTTGCAGGCCGATATCACGCACTTCTTGGCTGACCTGATGCATTTGCTGAATAATATGCTGGGCCTTATGCAGGAAATATTCTCCGGCGGGCGTCAGGCTGACCTGACGCGTATTACGAAGCAGCAAAGGTGTGCCCAGTTCATCTTCTAATTGACGAATCTTCTGGCTCAAAGGCGGTTGAGTCATGCATAAGTGCTCTGCAGCTCGGCGAAAATTCAGCGCCTCTGCTACGGCAATAAAGTATTTCAACTGCTTCATGTCCATTAATTGATTCCTTTGTCGTATCGCCTGATCTGAAAACGGACATTCTCTGAGTGAAACATCTGTGGGATTCTCAAAGAACGGAGGATCCTATGCAAGCCTTAATCATTCTTATCGCCTCGGCTGGGGCGTTCTTCAATCTATATCAGCTACAGTCCCTTTATCCCCAGCTGCATCTGCTTTTTGCCGTGTCCGAGGCCCAGGCCGGGCCATTGAATATGGCGACCTTGCTAAGCCTGGCGCTTATGGCTTTATTCAGCGGTGCTCTGATGGGCCGTATCCGTGGCTATACCTTAATTTGCGCGGCTTTTCTGTTGATGGCGCTGGCTAATCTGGCTCTGGCGCTGGTCAGTGAACAGTGGCCGCTATTAGCCGTGCGTATGTTTCAGGGCATCTTAATCCCTTTGATTCTGTCGACCTTGTTGAGGGCTTCGGGTAAGCGTCCAGCTGTGATCTCCGCCTATGTTACGGGTACGATTCTGGGTAGTGTAGCCAGTCGCTTTGGTACAGCCTGGCTGGTAGATCATCTGGGCTGGCAAAATGGTTTTATCTGTTCAGCGGCTGCGATGATGATCGTATTAATAATTATCCGTCAGCATGAGGGGTTGTTTCGTGATGAGTCTGATACTACAGCGGCTTTACCATCGAACACTACAACACGGGTCAGTGGTTGGCATCAGCTCAGTGAATCGACTCGCTTTCGCCTGAAGACTCTGCTGGGGATTGGTTTCTGTATTCTGTTTTCGCAAAGTAGTCTCTATACGGCTATCGGTCTGCGCCTGGCGGGTGAGTTTGGCTTAAGTGCCAGTGATTCAGGGCTGATCTATCTGACTGCGGTATTGGCTATCTTCTTTCCTCCTCTGGCGTTGTCACTGGCCTATCGTTTTGGTCGGGGCACTTCTTTGCTGCTGGTGTGCTCTCTGAGTGCACTGTCGGTATTGGCTTCTTTGTTATCGGACCTGTGGCTGATTGCGCTGTCGGTAGCGGTTTTCTCAGTGGCCGCCTATATGGCGCAGTCGCTGGCAAATTATGGGATCGCTGATTTACCCGCCGGATCAATCCGCTATGCCAATGGCATATACCTTTTTTTCTATTACATAGGCGGCTGCTGTGGTGCGTTGAGTTCCGCGTTTATCTACAGCCATTACGGTTGGTCCTATGTGGTGCTGAGCATCATTTCAATACAGTTTCTGGCAGTTTTATACGGGATCGGGCGTGGCGTGTCTGAACAGAAAAAAGAACGGATAACAAAAGGAGAGTGCCGTGAATCTGAAGCCGATACATCATTTAGGAAAAGTTAACTGGGACGTTATTCTGAAGTCACTGGACTCACTATTATCAGTGTCGGGTACTTTCTCTGGGAGCTCTTATACAGAAATAACGGAGAGGCAGGACAGTAAACATATACGCGGTGAACTGAGTCAGGTTTTTTCCATTCTTGACGAAATTACTGCGGAAATTGTGCATGGGGTTCACACAAAAGGTGCCGTGTTGTTAAAGGGAATTGGTCAATCGTACAATTCAGAGCAGCAAGCTCGGATTCTTTATCTTCTGTCCGTAATGATGGGGCAGCCTGCTGCAGCGGATAAGGTTTCGGGACAGGTGATTTGGGATATTCGTCAACGCATTTTACCGGTGGGAAGCCAAGCGTATTATGCCACTTTCTCTGAAGGTCGCGGTGAAGCACCTTTTCATACCGACACGTCTTTTTACCCTGATCCGGTAAAGATTATTGGTTTGATGTGTATTAAACAAGCGGCCTGTGGTGGTGGTATCAATCGGTTGGCGCACCTGGGTGATCTCAAAGAGAAGTTGCAAGATACTAAGCATCGCTGGGCATATGAATATTTGAGCAAGGTACCTTTAGCGTTCAGAATTCCTGGTGCATTTACGTTTGACCAGTCTCCAGATATAGCCGAGGTGATTCAAAGCACAGTGTTGTCAGATAAACCGAGTATACGCCTGCGTATTGACTCCATCAGAAAAGGTGCTGACTTTTATCGACACGAATATTACAGGGAAACAATGAAGTCTGTTTCGCATCTGATGACACTGGCAGATCGGGATGATGTTCGTTTGGATCTGATGATGGATGAAGGGGATATTTTATTGGTGAATAACCATGATGTGATCCACTATCGTAACGCATTCAGTGATGCTCGACGGCACTTGCTGCGGATCTGGATTGGGCAACACGATCCGGTTGCCACATCGCCTGATAGTGTCATTCGTTACCCGTTGGAGGCTTGTTTCACGTCTGATCGAGAGGCAAGGAAGCAAGCAAGCTGAACCCTTAGTGGTTTAATGATCTGTCTGAAAGGTTTTTAAAATGTTGACGCTCTGGGTCGATTTTTACAGGTTCAGAGCGTCGGTGGACAGTTCGTAGTAGTCAGAAGACTACATGGCTGATATATCACCATGATGCCGTTAACGAACAGCTCTTCCCTCCGCTATTTCCCTCGTTTGTTTTAGCTCTCAAATAAAAATAGTTCTTATTTATATTTGCATTAAATGTTTGTGATAATTATTATCATTTGCATAAATGATCTTAAACTTAAGAGCTAATGCCGTGAATCATCGATTTTCTCTGATATATCTGGCGGTGGCATCGCTGTCATTAAGCAATGCTTTTGCCGCTGAAAGCATCACTGACGCCACAGAAGATACTGTTCGTTCAAATGAAACTTGGGTCGTGACGGGAACAAGAACAGAGCGATTGCTAGAGGATACTCCGGTGCGCACAGAGGTTATCTCTCGGGAGCAGATTGATAATCAACATGCCCGCAATGTCAGTGAAGCGCTGAAAACAGTGCCGGGGCTTATGCTGAAAGATATTCACGGTAAAGGCGGTCAGGAAGTCTGGTTGCAGGGTCTGGATGCTGACCGGGTTCTGATTCTGGTTAATGGCCGACCTGTCACGGCCAGCACCGGCTCATCGGTGGATGTCAGCCAACTGGCCACTGCGGATATTGAGCGTATAGAGATCGTAAAGGGTGCTACTTCAGCGCTGTATGGTAGTTCAGCGATGGGTGGTGTGGTGAATATTATTACCCGTCGCCCGGATAAAGAGTTCAGTCTTTCGGTAACCGCCGATGCCGGCAGTTATGGTCAGGGTAATATCGGTAACTCTGATTTGAGCCTAGGGGGGAGAGCGCAGGATATCAGTTCCCGTTATGGTCAGTTAAATCTTGGGGTGAATAAAGGCAGCTGGAGTGCGGTGCTGAATGGCAGCATCAGGGATACCGATGGCTATGATCTCGACTTGGATACACCCAGCAGAGATGGTTCATCTGGCACAAAAACCAATGTTTCTGCGCGCCTGGCCTATGAAACATCGTCCGGTAATGAATACTTTGTTGAGCCCAGTTACTACAAAGAAGATCTGGTTGCGGAGAACCTGCTGTTTACACCTGGGGTGGGTTATCGAGATAAAACTGAAGTTGCGGAACGTAAGCATCTGGATACGGGGGCACGTTTTCAGTTTGGCGAGGATAAGCTGGCTTTATATCTGACCCAGGAAACGTTTAGTGATACCACCGAAAAAGGTGATATCCGTACCGCAGAACAAAAGATTCTTCGGGGTAGTGTCCAATGGGACACGCCCCTGAGCGATAACCAGCTACTGACTCTGGGAGCCGATCTGTCCCAGGCAGAGTTGGAACAATATTTGGATAAGCCCACCCTGACCGGTTATCAGAGAACAGAAGAGATCGGTAACGGAACGGATAACAAGAGTGCGGAACTATTTGTTCAGAACGATATTTTTCTGGGAAGTCACTGGGAGTTATTACCTGGTGTGCGCTATCAGTATGATTCCGATTTTGGCAGTCACTACACGCCCAAGGTCAATCTATCTTATACGCCAGACTGGTTTGACGCTGCTGAGATGCGTATTCGGGCGGGTGTGGGTATGGGTTACCGTGTTCCTAACCTTAAGGAACGCTACTACGTTTTTGATCACAGTAATTTGGGCTATATGGTCATGGGAAACCCAGACCTTCAGCCGGAGCGCTCGGATAGTTATCAGATTGGTGCTGAGCTGAGCTTCCCCTCCGGACTGAGTATGGATCTGAGCCTGTATCGCAATAATCTGACCGACCTTATCACGTCTGCCTCGAATGCTGACCATCCCAGAAGTACGCCATCCGTCGTCATTTACGAATATCTGAATATTGACCGAGCCACAATTACCGGTGCCGAGCTGGCACTAAAAGGTCAGTGGCGTCATCTGCTGTACTGGGATGCGGCACTGACCTTGATGGATACCGAAAATGCATCGACAGGAAAGCAGCTTACCGGTCGTCCACAGCAGCAGTTTAAAACCGGCCTGACACTCAAGCCGGGATCAGGTTTTAGTGCTTCGCTGCTGGGCAGTTATCAGAGTAAGAGCTTTAGCGATGTCGACAATGAGCATTACACCCCAGCCTGGAGCACCTGGGATCTGAAACTGAATCAGCAAATCAATCCGCATCTGAAGGTTTATCTGGGCGTCGACAACCTCGCTGACGTCACTAAAGATCCTTCAGATCCCCATGACCAGGGCCCGCATCCCGGGCGCTTCGTCTATTCCGGCTTAAGAGTCGATCTTTAATATTTTTTCTGCTAACCGTTACGGAGAACATCATGAATTTAGAGTTACCCTTTACCCGTTCTTTACTGAGCACTGCTGTTCTGGCGGCGACACTGACCCTAACCGGCTGCTTAGGGTCGGATAGTGATGATGATTCCGATGGTGATACCGCAGTAGGGGAGACGGGTGCGGGTTCTTGGCAGGTTGCAACGGCCTCTCCTAGTTTGACACCGGATTCAGGGGCTGTTTATTGGGATCTTGAGACTAACAGTATTGTTACCGAAAATGATGACTGGGAGCTTAAGGTGGAGAAGTCCGGCTATAGCACGGTTTACTCGCTGAACGGCGGTGCATCAGGTTCCGGTCAGGCGGCGATTGTCGGTAGTGATAAAGCAGGTGATGCTCAGGGCGTTGGTGCGCTTTTAGCGGACTCTGTATGGGATGTCACAGATCCTGCTGATACCAGTCAGGTTTATAAGTATTTTACCGATTCCACCGAGGGAGCCTTTAATGCACCCGGTGATTTTGGTGCGTTGGAATATGGCGCTGCAGGTGGACATGCCATGTGGCCAACCTTTGCGGTCTATCTGATTGACGATGATGAAGGTAATCATCATAAAGTTCAGGTTCTGAGTAATACCGGTGAGAACGGCGATCTTTCCTCCGCCAGTCTCTTTATCCGCTATGCTGATGCTGCCACAGGTGCGGTGGAGAAAACGATCAGTCTGGACGCCACCGGTGGAACGGCGGTAGGCCTTGATCTGTCAGGAGATATCACAGTCGCTGATACCGCAACGAACACCGCATGGGATATGGCCTATCAGAAATATGTAGGCTTCAGTCTCAACGCTTCTGCTAAAGCTTGTGTCGCCTATCAGTATGATGCGCTTTATGACGCTGATGGTAACCCAGTTGCAGCGGAGTTCGAGAAACTAACCGCAGCAAATACTCTGACTGAATTTAATGCGGTTAAGGCGGATGACTGTGCTACCGCTGCAGATGCAGTAAAAACACTGATGCCATCAAGCGGCTGGTATGACTACGACAGCACAACGCATATCGTCACCGTACATGATAAAGGCGACAGCAATGGCTGGATTGTAAAATCAGCAGACGGCAATGCTTACGCCCGAATTCACTTCAGCAGCTACAGCCCGCTGACTCTCCAGGTGGAGCAGTGGAAGGCGGTGGAGTAAATCTCAGCGCCAAACCATGAGTGATAAAACCCCGCCTGATAAGCGGGGTTTTTTTGTTGCGTTTGTTTTTCTCTGCCGGTAGCTCTTGGGCAGAAATGGGTTATCTGTTTAGCAGGTGTTCATAGCGACGGTCGGTCAGCGTTTTCAAAAAGGCGATCAGATCCTGCTTGTCCTGGGATGACAGCTCCGGCATCGCCAGTTCTGCCCCGTGTAGCTGATTGGCATAGATGTCTGTCTGCCAGACGAGGCCGGTTTCAGGGTTTATCCCATGATTCAGGTTGCTGGTATTGCCCCAGCTACGGAAGTTATAGAGTTCCAGTACCGCTTCCAGTGTTTTTAACGCCCCATTGTGCAGATAGGGCCCTGTAACCGCGATATTGCGCAGAGTGGAGGTTTTAAACGCGCCTGCCGTGGCATATTCCAGATCCGGTAGCGCCGCAATACCGAGATCAGCCTCGGAGGTGCTTTGCTCCAGCTCCAGGTTAATCGGAGCGCCGATATTGCGATAGCGGTAGTGGGTAAAGGTTTCATATTGGGCATTGTTTGCCTTTCCCATACGGTGACAGTTAATGCAACTACTTTGTCTGGATGTGAAAAAAAGCACTCTGCCTCGCTCCTCTGCCGCTGTCAGCTCCGCTTCTCCCGCCAGCCACCGATCATATTTGGCATCAAAAGGTTGGAACGGCTCGGTTTGCTGAAACGCCGCCAGACTCTCGGTGACTTCAGAAAAAACCGCTTCCGTATCACTGAAATCGTAGCGCTGAAAAGCCTGTTGGAAGGCCTTCGCATATCGGGGTTGCTCTATGATCCGAGCTATCAACGTTGCTTTGTCAGGGATCGCCATCTCCACCGGATTCAGAAATGGCTGGCCTGCCTGCTGTTGCAGCGTTTTGGCACGCCCGTCATGGAAAAAGCCACCTAGGTATTCTCCATCGGCATCGACTCCGAATTCAGGTGTTAGCCCAATATAGCTTAGGGTTGGGGCGTTGCGGTTTCCCAGACTGATACCGTCATCACCAATGGATACACCCTTCTCAATAGCCGCTATTCGACTGTCGGTAAAGGCTCTGCCGGGATCATGACAGCTGCTGCAGGATTGATTGCGGGTCAGGGATAGGTTGGGGTCAAAGAACAGTATCTGCCCAAGAGTTGCTTTAGCGCTTATACCAGACGTCTGCTCCGTATCGGTTGATGTTTGGGTTGATGAGTCCTGACCACAGGCGCAAAGAGCTGAGCAAGTCAGTACTAGCGTAAGGCGGGACAGTTTTAAAGGGTTTTGGACAAGTTTTAAGAGGTGCTGAGATAGAGGGATCATAGTGAATTCAATTTCAAGTGACTTTGATTATGATAATCACTATCATTAACTAGGGCAATAAGTGAACCATCAAAAAGATAAGGGAGACGGCATGATTCAGCCTCTGAGTTGCGATAGCTTGAACAGTTTGCGCGAGCGCGTTGCACGCTTTAAAGCAGATAATCCTAAACTAAGAATCCGCAATGTGGCGGATGCTCTGGGAGTCAGTGAAGTTGAGCTGCTGGCGCTTAACTGTGGTCAAGCGGATGTTGTGCGGTTAAAAAATGATCAAGGTGTTTTTCGAGCATTAATGGCTGAAATATCTCAGCTTGGCTCTGTTATGGCGTTATCACGCAATGACAGCGTTGTTCATGAAAAAACAGGCATCTACGGCAAGTTGGGAGGCGGTGAGAAAGTGGGCTTATTTTTAGGGGATATCGACCTACGGCTATTTTTTGAGCGTTGGAGTTTTGCCTATTATGTCCAGGAAGGCGAGCGTCGCAGCTTACAGTTCTTTGATAAAGCGGGTGTGGCGATACATAAGATTTATGCCAATGGGGATACCGATATTCCTGCGCTAGAAAACTTAGTGCAGCGCTATCAGGCTGAAGATCAAACCGCTGGACAGGCTGTGGATTCGGCGGCGGATGAGATTGATCATCGTGCCGTGCCGCTTACTCTAAGTGATGATCAAGTGGATCTGAAGGCCTTTCATCAGGATTGGGATCAGCTAAAAGATGTGCATGATTTCTTCGGGTTACTAAAGAAGCATCAGTTAGAGCGCCAGCAAGCATTTCGTTTAGCGGGTACTGAGCGTGCGCAACCGTTACCGGTTACCGCTATTGAGCAGGCTTTGGTTAAGGCTGCGGAATGTGAACTGCCGATTATGGTTTTTGCCGGTAACACTGGTGCTGTGCAAATCCATACTGGGCCGGTGAAAAAGCTGATGCGCCGTGGGCCTTGGTTTAATGTGCTTGACCCTACCTTTAACCTTCATGCTGATACCGATGCTTTTCGCCACGTATGGTTGGTCAAGCGCCCGACAGAAGATGGGGTGGTATCTTCTTTAGAGGCTTTTGATCAACAGGGCGGTTTGGCTTTGCAGCTCTTTGGCGCCCGAAAACCAGGACAAAAAGAGCTGACCGAGTGGCAGGATTTGCTGAGCGAATTAGTCGGCTAGATTAAAATCGGCTGGCCGTTATTCAAGCTCACCTGCTCAGGGCGATACTGCCAGTGATGCTCAATGGTATCAGGAGTGAGTATTTCGGCAGGTTTGCCCTGAAGAGCCACTTCACCGCGATCTAACAGTATGCATAAGTCGCAATACTGCAGAGCTTGATTTAGATCGTGGAGAATGACTAGAACACCGTATCCTTCTTCCTTAGCCAGTTGACGGGCAAGGTCAAGAATACTGTGTTGCTGCCCCAAATCTTGAGCAGATGTTGGCTCGTCTAAGAGCAGTAACGGTGCGTGTTCTGCTTGGCTAAGCTGCAACAGAACCCGAGCCAATTGCACCCGCTGGCGCTCGCCACCGGATAAGGAGGTATAGCTGCGCTCGGCCAAATGAAGGCAATCAGTTCGAGCCATTAGGCGCTTAATCTGTTTCCAGCCCTCTTTATGGCTTAACGATAGTGGCGTTAACCCCAAGGCAACTACCTCTTGAGCATGAAAGGGAAAGCTTAGCTGACTGGCCTGAGCAAGCACTCCTAAATGGCGTGCCAAGGCTTGATGCGCCCATGCTTTGCGGCTGCGGTTGTGCAGCGTGACATCGCCTTGGCTTTGAATATCTCCGGTAATAGCCTTAAATAGCGTTGATTTACCTGCGCCATTTGGCCCCAGAACGCCCATAACGTCACCGGACTGGAGCTGTATCTGATCGACATTGAGCAGCACTTTTTTATCGGAATATACGTGCAAGTTCTGAATAAACAACATGATATTAGGTATCTTCGTAGCAATTAAGGGTTATTTATTAGCGGCAATAAAACGTAATTAATAGCCATTAATGGCCATCAGCTATCCCAGCGACGACGCTGTTGAATCAGCATAATAAGGAAGAAAGGTGCCCCCATCAGTGCTGTTACCAAGCCCACGGGTAGCTCTGCCGGTTGAACGGATAAACGGGAAAAAAGATCGGCTATCAGCAGCAGTAACGCGCCACATAAAGCGGCTAATGGTAAGAGTGTTTTGTGATTTGGCCCCGTAGCCATTCGCACGATATGAGGAACCACCAAGCCGATAAATCCAATAATACCGGAACAGGCCACAGCAACTCCGACACCTATCGCCGTGAGCACAATCAGCTCCAGTTTAAGGCGTTCTACATTGATGCCAAGATGCCGCGCATCTGACTCACCCAGCAGTAATGCATTGAGGGCATTTGCCCGTCGCTGGAAGGCGATAGACAGTAGTATTAACGTACAAACCGCAAGTAAAATACGATGGGTATTGCTGCCCGCCAAAGAACCCATCTGCCAAAGGCTTAATGCTCTTAGGTTCTCATCGCTGGCAAAATAACTGACAAAACCGATGGCCGCCCCCGCAAACGCTGACAATGCCACGCCCGCTAATAGCAGTACCAAAACAGAGGTGCCAGAGCGTGTTTGGGATAAGCCGTATACCAATAGTGTGGCCCCTAGCCCCGCAACAAATGCCGCAACCGGAACCGACCAACTGGCGATACTGGCAGGTAACCAAACAATGGCAATCACGGCGCCAACCGCCGCCCCAGAGGAAACGCCAATAATACCGGGATCTGCCAAGGGGTTTCGGAATAAACCCTGCATAACTGTACCGCACTGAGCCAAAATAGCACCGATAGCCAGTGCCAATAGAATGCGCGGCACACGAAGCTCCATAACAACCGCTTGCTGATAATCTAACAGACGGCTGAAGGTTGACCCTGCCATCGCATCAATAACCGATAGCAGGCTATCCAATGCGGGCAGCGGCATCGCACCCATCATAATAGAGAGCAAAGCCGAGAGCAGAAGCAGCACCAAAAGTGCTGATGCAGTTAATAACGGTGACAAGCGCAGCATGATTATTCCTGAAGCCGTTGGGCGGTTTTTAGATCGGAGCCTTGGGCAAGGGTCGAATCTTTGTGGAGCAGATCCGATAGGCGGTGGGCTTCTGCTAGGGCAGAAATACTTAAGCCTCCAGAGACAATGGTACGTCCATCAACCGTTAATATTTTCCCAGATTTACCCGCTGGCGTGTGTTTAAGCAGAGGGTGGCTATCCAGTAATGTTTGCACGCCAGATTCAGGGTCTCGGTTCGACACAAGAATAATCGAGGGCTGCAACGCCACCAGTGCCTCGGCGGAAATACTTCTGTAATTATCGTAATCCGCTAGGTTCTTCGCTCCTAAAAGCGATACCAAGGCACCGCCGCCGGTTTTTTCGCCAGCCATTCGAAGCTTACCATCCATGGACAGCAGGAATACCGTCCGTTCATGACTAAGGGCTTGCTCTTGAAGTGTTTGGAAAACCTTGTTTGATTGAGCCGCCAGCGTATCACCAAGCTGGGTAATATTAAGCTGCTGGGCTAGTGACCGAATATTGCGACTAAGCTGATCGACCGTATGGGCAACGGGAAGCTGAATAAGGTTAATTTGGCTGCGTTTTATCTGCTCAACAACATGATCCGGGCCCATATGGTTGCTACCAATAATTGCGTCAGGATTCAGGCTCATTAGGCCCTCTGCCGAGAGGTTTCTGTGGTAGCCGATGGATGGCAAAGGCTTTTCAGTATCGGGTTGAGTGCTGGTGACATCAATCGCGATTAACTTATCCTGCAGGCCCAGAGAGATAATAAGCTCTGTACTGCCCGCATCGGTGCTAATAATGCGTGCCAGCTCTGCCGATTGTACGGTGGGGCTTAATAAAAAAACGTATAACAGTAGCGTTGTTGACAGCCTATCAATCAGCTTTTTTTTCATCTTCTGTTCCCTTAAACCAGATTACATATAATGCTGTGCGCATCATCATGATTGAGCTTATACTACCAGTATTAAAGATTAATGATAATAATTAGCATTTGCAAGATCAAGCTTTTGCTATTAATGTACGCTGGTTTAGTCAACAACTTGAACTTGCCTGATAAGTGCCTAGCGCTATGGAGAACGTGATGAGTCCAGAAGAGAAAAAAGAGAAGCTTGCCCTAAAAATTAACCGCGATGTCATTGATTTTATCAACAGCCGCAAAAGCTTGTTGATCTCCAGTATCCAGCCAGACGGTAAGCCTTACGCCTCCTACGCGCCCTTCGCCATCGGTGATGATTGCCTTTATGTTTTGCTGAGCGAGATAGCCCTACACGCCGTTAACTTGCAGCATAACCCTGCGGCTTCAGTGTTAATTGTGCAGGATGAAGACAGCTCAAAAGAACTGTTTGCTCGGGTAAGGGTTAACTATTCGGTAGAAGCAGAACTACTAGAAGTTGACTCAGAACAGTGGTTCCAAGGTGTTGATATTATGGAGGCGCGCTTAGGGGATCGTATTCGTAACTTGAGCCAGCTATCAGATTTTCGCTTATTCCGCCTGAAACCACAGGGTGGCCGTTTTGTTAAAGGCTTTGGTGCCGCCTTCGATTTAGCGGGCAATACGCTAGCCGGTGAAGCGGTCAATCAGCTACGTGAAGGCCATAAAAAGCGCACAGAAGCGGCGTAAAAGAGTAGCCAACAGGGGCGCTAGCTTCCAGATAGCACGTTCGTCATTGCTCAACTGGCTTCCGTGCTATTTCGTCCCTGTGTCTTAGCTTTATAGAGTAACTTTTGGTGTGGGAATAACGGCTCTAATGTGTCGTTAGGCAACCGCAGTCTTGACGATACCAATAAAATTTAAACCTCCTGATACAGCTCGAAACCTTTCTCCATAAACTCTTTTTTTCTAATACCTACTCGAATCACTGCGTAAAGCTTGAACATCCGCAGGTGATAAATCTGTCCGCCATAATTTGCTCATCAGTTCGCATCGCTAAAGCAATCAGGCTTAGCGTAACTTCTTCTTTGGTCTTTAGTTCGTATTCTTCTTGGCCTTCTTCCTTGGCATCGTAAATTAAATAGGCTTCATCACGCAGAGCGCTTACGTACAAAAGCCAGGCGAGAGCTACTTAATATGGTTCATTGCTTCACTCCATAGGCCAATGGATTAACCGCTAAAAAAGCGGATCATGGTATATTCAGGCGGAATTATTTTACAGCAAACAAGGATGACCTAATGGCCTTGCCTATCAATACCTTACGTAGTCGTGCCCATCAGTTTGTTTTAGACCACGCTGAGGACGTCAAAGAAAACGCAGAATCCCAGAGTTTTCTGAATGATTTTTTTGCCATATTTGACATTAAGCGTAAAGCTGTTGGCTCTTTTGAACTAGCGGTGAAAATGGAGGGCGATAAATCCAGTAAGCGCATTGATCTGCTATGGGCGGGAACGCTGCTTGTTGAAATGAAGTCAGCAGGCCAAAATTTAGAAGACGCTTTTAAGCAGGCTGCTGGCTATCTTAAGCGCCTTGATGATAAAGACAAACCTGTTTATATCCTTGTATGTGACCTACAAAACTTCCGCCTACACAACATAGAGACAGAGGCAGACCATACTTTTACCTTAGCAGATTTACCCGATAATCTTGACCTTTTCGGGTTTATGCATGGTAAAGACATGCAAGATATTACCGAGTATGAGCTGAACGAGAAGGCTGCTTTATTACTAGGTGGATTACACGACAGCTTGCAGGATAGTGGTTTTGAAGGCCATCCTCTGCAAGTGTTTATGGTACGTATTTTATTTTGTCTATTTGCAGAGGACACGGGCGTATTTAACCCCCGTCAGCTTGTGCAGTATTTGCTTAATTTTACTCGTGAAGACGGTAGCGATACTGAAATGCACCTGCAAAAAGTATTTCAGATTTTAGATACGCTGGAAAATAAGCGTAGCAAAGCACTTTCTGAAGAACTAGCTACCTTTCCTTACGTTAATGGACGGTTGTTTAAAGAGCGCATTGATATGCCAAGCTTTACCGCAGAAATGCGGGAAATGCTGATTAATTGTTGCCTATTCAATTGGAAAGAGATTAGCCCCGCAATATTCGGTAGTTTATTTCAAAGCATTATGGATAAGCAGGCGCGACGTAACCTAGGGGCACATTACACCAGCGAAAAAAACATCCTGAAAGTGATTGGCCCGCTGTTTCTGGATGACCTGCAAGAAGAGCTGGAAAAAATCCTGCAACACAAAGTAAAAAACACCCGCGATAAGCGGCTGATGGACTTTGCCAAAAAACTGCGGCACCTAAAGGTGCTTGATCCCGCCTGCGGTTGTGGCAACTTTCTGATTGTCACCTACCGCGAGCTGCGCCGTCTTGAACTGAAACTGATGGAAGCTCAGGCGAAAGGCTCCAAAGCATTGGGTTTTGAAATTCAGCCACAGATCCCGCTGGATAATTTTTATGGCATTGAGCTGGACGAATGGCCTGCACAGATAGCACAGGTCGCCATGTGGCTGACCCAGCACCAGATGAATGTGGAATTTGCCAAAAGCTTTGGTGAAGAACCGGATCTGCTGCCACTGAAAGAGCACGCACACATTCACAACGCCAATGCACTCACGCTGGATTGGAGCGAGGTTGTTTCGCCAAAGGAACTCAGCTATATCATCGGCAACCCGCCGTTTATTGGCTCGAAATATCAAAATAAAGAGCAAAAGAAATTACTGCTTGATGTTTTTGGCAAAACAAAAAATGCTAAACAGCTGGATTTTGTCAGTTGCTGGTTTTACCAAGCTGCACTTTTTTCCAAAGAAACAGCAATTGAAACGGCTTTTGTCTCGACCAACTCAATCTGTATCGGTGAACAAGTGGGTACCCTATGGCCACTGCTACTGAATCTGAAAGTACATATCAATTTTGCTCACCGAACTTTTGTCTGGGAAAACGATGCTAAAGGGAAAGCTGCCGTTCATTGCATTATTGTAGGTTTTGCCTTCGTTTCACGAGAAAAAAAGCGAATTTTTTATTACGAAAATTTGAAAGGGTGTTCTGGTCAACAAAACCGGACACATTAATTTGCTAATTTCTCGTACTCCATCGGCGACAAGTCACCGTTCGAGGAGTGCAGCCGATCCAGGTTGTAATACTTCATATAGGCCGTGACATCCTCCTTCATATGAGCCCTTGTCGGTTGATGTACCTTGAACAGCCAGTCATGTTTCAAGCTGCCAAAGAAGCGTTCAACTACTGCATTATCCCAGCACGCGCCTACATCTCCCATTGATGCTCGTATGCCGTAGCCCTTCAGCAATTTTGCGAAGGCTTTACTGGTGTACTGTGACCCTCTATCGCTATGGAACACTAGACCTTTCGGTGGCAGCCGGAGGTTATAGGCTTTGATC
>NZ_AUGW01000008.1 GCF_000422865.1 Oceanospirillum maris DSM 6286
TACGGATTAAGCCAGTATAAGTTCAGGGCAGGCTCGTTCAACGAGGATGCCCGAGGGCGCTGGTATTTCAACGTCGTGGTGGATGCCGAGTTGGAGCGCCCAAGCGGTCAAGAAAGTATCGGCATTGATCTGGGACTTAAAGATACCGCCACCTGTTCGGATGGTTCAAAGCTTGAAGCTGGCCGGTTCTATCGAAATCTGGAACCTAAGCTGGCCGTTGCCCAGCGAGCTAGAAAGAAAAAACGTGTGAAGGCAATTCACGCCAAAATTGCCAACCGGCGCAAAGATGCCCTGCACAAGTTTAGCCACGAGCTGGTGAATCGCTGCGGTGAAATCTACGTGGGCAATGTAAAATCTTCCTCATTAACCAAAACCAAGATGGCCAAGTCAGTATTAGATGCTGGCTGGCACATGCTAAAAACGATGCTGGACTATAAATGCGCTCACGCAGGCATTGTTTTTAAAGAGGTTAACGAGTCGTACACCACCCAAACCTGTTCGAGCTGTGGTTCACGCCCAGATTCGAGGCCGAAGGGTATCGCTGGGCTTGGAATAAGAGAATGGACGTGCAGTGCGTGTGGTGTCACGCACGACCGCGATGTTAACGCAGCCAAGAATATTCTCGCGGCCGGACATGGCCGTCTAGCAGTAGGAATCCCCCACTAGAGTCAGCTTGTCTGATTTAGTGGAGGGAGGATGTCAAAAGGCGAATGGTGGTTCTCCATGATAGAGGTGCTAGTGGACTGTATCTGCTTGCTTTCTCAAACACGCTTCAATGCGATGTTGTACACTTGATTTCGTTCACGCTTTCCTACCGCTACAACTGACACAACTATTTCCTTATCGCGCACTTGGTACACCAGTCGATATCCTGCACTTCGGAGTTTGATCTTGTAGCAGTCTTTCATGCCATTCAGACGAGCAGACTCAACTCTGGGTTCTTTCAATCTATCAATAAGTTTTTTCTTAAACTGCAGGCGTATTGTTGCGTCTAATTTTCTCCACTCTTTCTCTGCGTCACGTTTAAAGACAAGTTTATAGGTCATCAATGCTGACCTCTATTTCTTCCTGACACTCACGATCTTGTACGATTTGAGCAAGTTCCATATCTTCTAATTTATCCATCAGAGCTTCGTATGCTTCTGCTGGAATACAGTAGAATACTGGTTGGTTACGATTTAGCACCGCAACCGGAAAGCCGTCGGCTTCGTCAACTACAGCCATAGGGTTCTTTTTTAATTCAGAAATACTGGTCGTGTTGTCTGCCAGTATTGGGCGAATGGTGTTCATGGATTGAGCCTCTTAGATGTCTTAAAACTAATTTTTATCTTAGGTCA
Organism: Oceanospirillum maris DSM 6286; assembly: GCF_000422865.1. Lineage (GTDB taxonomy): Bacteria > Pseudomonadota > Gammaproteobacteria > Pseudomonadales > Halomonadaceae > Oceanospirillum > Oceanospirillum maris. The sequence continues at coordinate 1,338 of NZ_AUGW01000008.1, forward strand.
TTCGCTTTAATTTAGCTAGCAAGATGACCTGTTAAGAGTGCTATAATTAGGTTTCAGTGTGGGTCGTAGCAGTTTGAATCGATATAGATCATTCTGACTCACATCTTATGATGGCTTTTTCAGATTGGCGCGTGCCTCAAGAACCGCATCGCGATTGAAACAACCCTCTAAGTGATCGTTCACTAAGCCCATCGCCTGCATAAAAGCATAGCAGGTCGTTGGCCCGACAAATTTCCAGCCTCGTTTTTTTAGATCTTTGCTTAACTGTTGTGAAAGCTCTGTTTGAGCGATGGGACTGATGCTTGCGTAATCCGCCTGGGTAGGACGCTGTTCAGGGCTAGGCTCGTAATGCCAAAAATAAGCAGCTAATGATCCAAACTCTTTTTTTAGATCTATCGCTCGCTTGGCATTATTAATTGTCGCCTCAATTTTACCGCGATGGCGAATAATCCCCGCATCCTGCACCAGTCGGTCTACATCTTGCTCATTAAACTGGGCAATCAAATGAAAATCAAAGCCTGCAAACGCGGCTCGGAAATTCTCCCGCTTACGCAGAATAGTGATCCAGCTTAGCCCCGCCTGAAACCCTTCCAGGCAGATCTTTTCAAACAAGCGAATATCATCTGTAACCGGAAAACCCCATTCGGTATCGTGGTAGTTGCGGTACAGCTCATCGGTTTCACCGCACCACCAACAGCGATGGAGGTTATCTTTGCTTTTAAGTAATCCTTGCTCGGCCATTGAGTATTCCTTTTATTGCTATTTATATTGATGCGAGGTTGTTTTTATGATGATTGTTTTTTTATAAGTGACAATGCTGCTGCAGTGCCCACTCAACATGCTCTTTGACCATTTCGGAGTCATCCTGTTGACGGCTTTTCAGGGCGGTAAGAACGTCAGATGTTGACGGCGCGTTGCCAAGCGCTACGGCGATATTGCGTAGCCAACGTTCGTAACCGGCGCGGCGTATTGGGGTGCCTTCGGTTTTACTTAAAAAGGTGGCTTCATCCCACATGAACAGGTCGATCAAATCGACGTTATCTAAGCTGTGCCTTGGGGTGAAGTCGCTTTCTTGGGTCGGTTTCGTAAATCGATTCCAAGGGCATACGAGTTGGCAGTCGTCGCAGCCGAAGATACGATTGCCGATATCTGAGCGTAGCTCTGTCGGAATAGAGCCTTTTAGCTCAATGGTCAGGTAGGAGATGCAGCGGCGGCCATCGACAACTTTGTTATCCACAATGGCACCGGTTGGGCACGCCACTTGGCAGGCATTACAGGAGCCGCAGTGATCCTTTGGATAAGATGGATCGATCGGTAGTGCTAAATCGACCAGCACCTCACCTAAAAAAAAGAAAGAGCCTGCTTTGGGATGAATCGCCATCGCATTTTTGCCGATCCAGCCCAAGCCTGAGCGCATGGCTAAGGCGCGCTCTAAAACGGGAGCGCTATCAACAAAGGCCCGATAGCCATAGTGCCCGATCTCGGTTTCAATTTTTTTAGCCAATTGGGTTAGACGTTTACGGATCAGCTTGTGGTAGTCCCGCCCCAGAGCATAGCGGGATATATACGCTTTTTTACCTTGGCTTAAAAGGCGAGTCGTTTCCACATCGGCGGGCAGATAATCCATTCTTGCGGTAATGACGGTGCGGGTACCTTCAACTAACTCTTCGGGACGGCTTCGCATATTGCCGTGGCTTGCCATATAGTCCATCTCACCGTGATAACCTGCTTTAAGCCATTTTTGAAGATGAGCTTCATGCTCGCCTAAATCCGGTGCGGCAAAGCCTATTTTTTGAAAACCTAGCTCACGACCCCAGTGACGAATCTTCTCTGCTAAAGCGGTTTTATCACTTTGAGATAGCGTGTGTACGGTATCGATTTTTTGGGCATCGTCAGGCATGGTTATAGGCCAGTTAGTCATTATTGGCAGGAGTGCGCGGCAAGACAGAAGAGGATACTGGTAAAATATCCTACTTTCGGTGAGGTAAACATCTTTGGTGCTTACCTCTGTCAGGCTATAATTTTAAGGCGCACAAGCTTAACGTATCTCTACGGCAAAACAAGCCAATCACCCGACACTACAGGAAATATACCGATGATAGTTTGGCCATCCCATGAACGCCTGTATCGTGCTGAGCAAGTTCGAGAATTGGACCGCTTAACCATCGCTGCAGGAACAACGGGGTTTGACTTGATGCAGCAAGCGGGTCGAACCGCTTTTCGACATTTAACACGTCAATGGCCGGAATGCCGTTCGGTGACGGTGTTATGTGGTGGCGGTAATAATGGTGGTGATGGCTATGTGATTGCCGCATTAGCCCGGCGCCACGGTTTACGCGTGCAACTATTGGCGCTAACCGATCCTCTAACACTGAAAGAGGAGGCAGCAGAAGCGTATCAATGGGCCATTCAGCACAGCGTTAACGTGGAACTGTGGCAGCCGGATGCGGTGATCACAGGGCAGGTCGTGGTTGATGCGTTATTAGGTATCGGCCTGACGGGAAGGGTTAAAGCTCCTTTTGATCGTGCTATTGCTCAGATTAACAGCTGCTCAAAGCCGGTGTTCTCCATTGATATCCCCTCGGGTTTATGTGCAGACCGTGGCGTAGCTTTGGGCTGTGCTGTTCAAGCGGATCTTACGGTTACCTTTATTGGAAAAAAAATTGGCCTATGGACAGGGCAAGGGCCTGCATTAGCGGGTATCCGTCGTTTTGAACCGCTTCTTGTGCCGGAATCTGTACGCTCTCAGGTTAGTGAAACGGCAGAGATGATCTCGCCGGAAGATATTGCCCGTTTAATTAAGCCCCGTCGTCGTACAGCCCATAAAGGCGACTGTGGGCGTATCCTCTTAGTGGGTGGTGATATCGGTTTAGCTGGTGCGATGATGCTGTCATCTCAAACAGCCGCTCGATCTGGGGCGGGTTTAGTCAAGGTGATGACACGCCCTGAGCATGTTTCAGCCTTGATCGCTCGTCAGCCTGAAATGATGGTGACAGGATTAACATCGGTACATCAAATTGATCAATGGTTGGCTTGGTGTGATGTCGTCGTTGTGGGCCCAGGGTTAGGGCAAGAGGGTTGGGGACAGCAACTATGGCAGAAGGTGATGCTTGCGGGTTGCGCTAAAGTTATTGATGCGGACGCATTGAACTTAATGGCATCTAAGCCCTCATTTATGGAGCGTTTACCGACGTCGGCTAAAAACTGGGTGCTAACACCCCATCCCGGTGAAGCGGCTCGCTTACTGGGTACGAGTATCGAGGATGTTGAGCAAGACCGGCCCAATGCCGTAAGGCTTATCCAGCAGAAATTTGGGGGTACTGTGCTATTAAAAGGCGCAGGCACCTTGATCTATGATGGTCAATTACTTTCAGTGAATAGCAGTGGTAATCCCGGTATGGCAAGCGGTGGTATGGGGGATGTTCTGGCTGGTCTTGTGGGCGCGCTGAGAGCCCAAGGGCTTTCCGGCTACGATGCTGCTTGCCTTGGTACTCAGGTTCATGGCTTGGCTGCAGACCAACTGGCGAAGAAGTTTGGTGAACGAGGTTTGTTAGCCGCTGATCTTATTCGGCCTATTCGAGTATTACTTAATCCGGAGTGTGCAAAAAATGACATCTGATTTTTTTCAAGTGCGTCTAGCGGATGAGGCGGCTCAGGTCGCTTTTGGTGAACAGCTTGGAAAAGCCTGTGATGCTACGGGGGTGATCTTTTTGCAAGGCACTTTGGGAATGGGGAAAACCACGTTAACCCGTGGTATTTTAGCGGCTTATGGCCACCAAGGAGCGGTAAAAAGCCCAACCTATACCCTTGTGGAGCCTTATACCCTAGATTGCGGCCAAGTCTATCACTTTGATCTTTACCGATTGGCTGACCCTGAAGAGCTCGAATATATGGGAATACGGGATTACTTTGATGAGACGGCGCTATGCGTGATCGAGTGGCCGGATAAGGGCATGGGGGTGCTACCTACGCCAGATATTGAGCTAACATTAACCAAGGATGGTTATGGCAGAGCCGCATGTGTTGAGGCCTTTACCGTAAAAGGGGCTGCAATTTTAGCGAAGCTCCGTACAATACATTCATCAGTAACCTCCTTATGAAGAACCGTTTGATGACCTTTAATCACGTAATTGATGACTATGACTGCTTTGAATAAACGTCTGCTAGGCTTCGTCAGCTTATACCGCTGGTCACATCTGCACGGGATCACTTTCTCCCGAAGTTACGGTGCCATAGCGCTTTTGTTGGGATTGCTGTTGATAGGGCAATCGGCAGCGGCTGCAACGGTGAAAAATGTGCGTATTTGGCCTGCCCCAGATCATACCCGTATTGTGTTTGATCTTGATAAGCCTGTGGCCCATAAGGTGTTCAGCTTAAGCGGCCCTGATCGGCTGGTGATTGATCTCGACAATGCCGCCATAAAAACAGAGGTTGAATCGCTGTCGTTAAAAGGCACACCTATTGGGAAAATACGTACGGCGGTTAAAAAAGGGTCAGATATTCGTGTTGTTTTAGACTTGACCAATAAAGTGCAGCCGCGCAGCTTTTTATTAAAACCTAACAAACAATACGGCGACCGCTTAGTGGTTGATTTGGTTTATAAAGAAAAAATAGCCAAGCCTAAGGTTCCAAGCCAACCTAAAGTGAACCCTGCTGGTGTGCGAGATATTGTGATTGCTATTGACGCAGGGCATGGTGGTGAAGATCCTGGCGCCATAGGCCCTGGGCGTGTGCGAGAGAAAACCGTTGTGCTCGCCATCGCTAAAAAAGTGGAGTCTCTACTGAAAAAAGAGCGCGGCTTTACCCCTGCGATGATACGGACAGGCGATTATTATGTCGGGCTTCGGGCTCGAACCGAGCGCGCCCGTAAATACCGTTCAGATCTTTTGATCTCGATTCATGCAGATGCTTTTAAAGATCACCGTCCCCGTGGCTCTTCGGTTTTTGCGTTATCTCAGCGAGGGGCGACCAGTGAAACCGCTCGTTGGCTTGCGAACTCTGAAAATAGCGCTGATTTAATCGGTGGTGTTGATGGGGCATTAACCTTAGATGATAAAGACCGTGTTTTGGCTGAGGTGCTGCTGGATTTAACCATGACCGCCACCCTGTCAGACAGTTTGAAAGTAGGTCAAACCGTACTGAAGTCGATAGGTGGTGTGAACCGGCTCCATAAACGAGACGTTGAGCAGGCCGCTTTTATGGTCTTGAAGTCACCTGATATACCCTCCATTTTGATTGAAACAGGATTTATCTCAAATCCAAGCGAAGCTAAAAACTTACAGAGTTCTAGCTATCAATGGAAAATGGCACGTTCGATCGTTAAAGGTATTAAAGATCATTTTAACGTTAATCCGCTGCCCGGTACGTTGCTCGCGGCTGAAAAACAGCGCCGTACGGCCAATCAGCATGTTGTGGCTAGAGGTGATACGCTTTCCGCTATCGCTGAAAGAAATCGTATTTCTGTTGGCCAATTGCGTAAGGCCAATAAGTTACGTTCGGATACTTTATATGTCGGCCAACGGTTGCAGATTCCGCGCTCTTAGAATTGTGACTCTAGCTTTATTATGATTAAGCTTTAAAGCCCATGATTTGCCATTCAATATTGACTACATCATCAAGCCTAAGCGACTTAAACAATCGCTTGGGCTATTTTTTTAGTACAACTTTTTTAGTACAACGTCGTCGTCTTTTCTAATGATGCCAAGTGAAACCATAACTGAGTCCCTATGAGCAGAATTCAAGTTTTAAGCCCTCGTCTTGCTAACCAGATTGCCGCCGGTGAAGTTGTCGAACGCCCCTCGTCGGTGATTAAAGAGCTTGTGGAAAATGCGATTGATGCTGGCGCAACTCGAATTGACGTTGAGGTTGAAAAGGGTGGCACCAAACTGATTCGAATCCGTGATAATGGCTCCGGTATTGAACCTGATGATTTACCGCTAGCATTAAGTCGTCATGCGACCAGCAAGATTCTGACGCTGGATGATCTGGAAGGCGTACATAGTTTAGGGTTCCGTGGAGAGGCTTTGGCTTCAATCAGCTCGGTGTCTCGGCTTGATTTAGTCTCAAGCACGTTGGAAACCGGTGAAGGCTGGCGGGTGATTGCTGAAGGGCGTGATATGGCGACGCAAGTAACGCCTGCTCCTCACCTCCGTGGTACTAGCGTACAGGTTAAAGATCTGTTTTTTAATACACCTGCCCGCCGTAAGTTTATGCGCACGGAAAAAACAGAATTTAGCCATATCGAGGAAACGTTTCGCCGCTTGGCGTTAAGTCGCCCTGATATCGCCTTAAGTCTGCGTCATAATCAAAAACCGGTGCATAGTTTATCGGCAGGCACGCGTCAGGCCGAGCAGGAAAAACGTTTGGCCTCATTGCTGGGTAAAAATCTGATGGATCAGTCTCTGTATATTGATGTTGAGGTCACAGGTTTAAGGCTTTGGGGATGGGTCGGCCTGCCAACGCATTCAAGAAGCCAAGCCGACCAGCAGTACTTCTTTGTGAATCGACGAGTGGTCAAAGATCGATTAGTGGTTCACGCCATCCGTCAAGCCTATCGGGATGTGTTATTTCACGGACGACATCCGGTCTTTGTCTTATATTTAGAGCTTGATCCTGCGGTTGTTGATGTCAATGTCCACCCAACGAAGCATGAGGTTCGTTTCCGTGATGGTCGCCTCGTACATGATTTTCTATTTAGTACTTTGCATCGTGCATTGGCTGAGGTTCGACCTGATGCCGAAGGCGCTACCGCCCCGACGAATATGGCTTATGCCGGAATGGGCAGCGGTACGGCTGATTCTGGTGTCGGCGGCGGTAATGTTGGCGATGTTGGTGACGGAGATATTGGCGCAACTCAGGCAATAGAGCAGCCGATGCGAGACCAAACTGCTATCGCTTTTAATGACTATAGTTCTAAGGATGATCGTAGCTCTAAGAATCAAGGTGTTTCTGATTATATGAGCAGCTATCAACAGCTTTCGGATCAAGCGCGGGCAATGCCAATGTCTGATCCTTCTGCGGCACCGCCCTTAGGCTTTGCGGTTGCCCAGTTGCATGGGGTTTATATCCTATCGGAAGCGCAGGATGGTTTAATCGTCGTTGATATGCATGCCGCCCATGAGCGGATCACCTATGAACGCTTAAAAGTCTCCTATCAAGAAAATGCCCTGAAATCTCAGCCGATGTTGGTGCCGCTGTCTATGGCGGTGAGCGAGAAAGAAACGGATTGCGCAGAACAACATCAAGCGCTGTTTCAGCAGTTAGGCGTTGAGCTGCAAGTGATGGGGCCGGAGTCGTTAGTGGTACGCCAGTTGCCGGTTATGTTAATGGAATCTGATGTTGAACCACTGATTCGCGATATGCTGTCGGACTTGCTGGAGTACGGCTCCAGTGATCGTATTCAAGCGCACATTAATGAGATTTTTGCCACGATGGCCTGTCATGGCTCAGTACGAGCGAACCGTAGACTCACGCTACCTGAGATGAATGCATTATTACGGGATATGGAGCGCACTGAGCGCAGCGGTCAATGTAATCATGGTCGCCCAACGTGGACAAAACTTAGCATGAATGAGCTCGATAAACTTTTTCTTCGTGGCCAATAGAGAGACAACCCTGCGGCGCTTTTGCTTTGTAAGCTTAAGCGATAGCGTTTTTAAGAGATAAATTTATTTTATGACTCACGTAACTGACTTGTCGATACCGGCGGCTAATGAGGCCGATAAACCTTTAGCTATTTTTTTAATGGGGCCGACTGCTGCGGGTAAAACCGATCTTGCGGTACATCTTAGCCAAGAGCATCACTGCGATATCATCAGTGTTGATTCTGCGCTGATCTATCGGGGGATGAATATTGGAACGGCTAAACCTGATGCTGAAACCTTAGCCCGAGCCCCTCATCGGTTAATGGATATTCGTGATCCTAGTGAAACCTACTCCGCGGCAGAGTTCCGTGTCGATGCTCTACGTGAAATGACAGCGATACATCAACAGGGAAAGATTCCTCTGCTTACCGGTGGAACTATGATGTATTACAAGCGTCTATACGACGGTGTGGCGGATCTGCCTTCTGCTGATGCCTCCGTTAGAGCAGCGCTGGATGCTTGGGCGGAAAAAGATGGCTTGCAGGCGCTACATGATCGACTTACTGAGGTTGACCCTATCTCAGCCCAGCGTATTCACCCTAATGACCCCCAGCGATTGCAGCGGGCATTAGAGGTCTATGAACTGACAGGGAAAAGTTTAACGGAACACTGGCAGGCGCAAAAACAAAACCGCGATAGTTTTCCTTTTCGAGTGCTGTCGTTGGCGGTGAACCCAACGGATCGCAGATTACTGCATCAACGTATCGAACAGCGTTTTCATTTAATGCTAGAGCAGAATTTCATTGCAGAGGTTGAAGCGCTAAGAGCGCGGGGAGACCTTAATTTGAATTTGCCCTCAATACGCTCAGTCGGCTATCGACAAGTTTGGGAGCATCTTGATGGCTTGTATGACTACAAAACAATGGTGCATAAAGGGGTTGTAGCAACGCGCCAACTGGCTAAGCGTCAAGTGACGTGGTTACGCAGCTGGCCCGAGCTGCATTGGTTGCCAACGGAAGCCCCGAATTTGCGGGATCTGGCCTTGAAAAAATTAGAGTCAAGCCTTATTTAAACTGGTATGATAAAAATTACCGCAGAAACAATTGGCGGTGGCTAGAGGTTGTTTTTAACCTACTGCATTAAGCACAATATAAATAAAATTAAATCTAATAATCAATAATGAAAAATTAGGGAGAGCGGTATGTCAAAGGGGCAGTCTCTACAAGACCCTTACCTGAACATCCTTCGTAAAGAACGTGTGCCGGTATCTATCTTTTTGGTCAATGGTATTAAGCTGCAAGGTCAGATTGAGTCTTTTGATCAGTTTGTTATTTTGCTTCGCAACACCGTCAGCCAAATGGTTTATAAACACGCCATTTCAACAGTTGTACCTTCTCGCAATGTTCGTCTACCGGCTCAAGAAAAAGTGCCAGGCGAAGCGGGAACTGAATAATCTTCGGAGTAATGCTTGTTTTTTGAACGTCCTGATTCTGGTGAAGTAGCTGTTCTTGTCCATATTCATTTGCCGGATGAGAAAGACCGGGAAGACCCGGGTGAGTTTCTGGAGCTGGTGCGTTCAGCAGGTGCTGACCCGGTTGCCTTGATCGAAGGCAGCCGGACCCAACCCAGCCCCAGATACTTTGTCGGCGACGGAAAGCTCGAAGAGATCCGTCATGCTGTCGAAGAACATGAAGCTGAAGTTGTTCTCTTCAATCACGCCTTATCCCCTTCTCAGCAACGTAACGTCGAACAGGCACTTGAGTGCCGTGTGTTGGATCGTACGGGGTTGATTCTGGATATTTTTGCCCAGCGTGCCCGAACCCATGAAGGCAAATTGCAGGTTGAGCTCGCTCAGCTTGAGTATATGTCAACGCGCCTCGTTCGTGGCTGGACTCACCTTGAGCGTCAAAAAGGTGGTATTGGTCTGCGAGGGCCGGGTGAAACTCAGCTTGAAACGGATCGCCGTTTATTACGAGAACGTATCCGTAATATCAATAAGCGCCTAGGTAAGGTACGTCGGCAGCGGGATCAAAACCGCCGCTCTCGCCGTCGGGCAGAGATTCCTTCTATTTCTCTGGTCGGTTATACCAATGCCGGTAAATCAACGCTATTTAACTCGTTGACCGATGCCGAGGTGTACGCCGCTGACCAATTGTTTGCAACGCTAGATCCTACGCTACGTCGTATTGTGATGCCTGATGCAGGTCCTGTTGTCTTAGCGGATACGGTAGGCTTTATTCGTCACTTACCGCATAAGCTTGTGGAAGCTTTCCGTGCAACCTTGCAGGAAGCTCAGGAAGCAACGCTATTAGTGCATGTTATTGATGCGGCTGATGATGAGCGGGATGGCAATATTCGCGAAGTGAACAAGGTTCTGGAAGAGATCAAAGCAGACGATATTCCACGATTGCTTGTTTACAATAAAATTGATCGTATGCCGGGTTATGAACCTCGTATTGAACGAAATGATCAAGGTGAGCCGGAACGTGTTTGGATTTCTGCGGTCAATGGGCAGGGATTGGATCTTGTTTTACAAGCGATCGGTGAGCGTCTTTGTGATGATATCTACAAGGGTGAGCTTATCTTAACCCCTGCAGAAGGTCGCCTAAGGGCGATGCTGTATCAGCAAGGGGCCATTGTTGACGAAACGATTGATGAGCAAGGCCAGTTTGTTGTGCAAGTTCGTTTGCCAGAATCTGACTTTATTCAGATATTGTCTCGTGTAGGTGTTGATCCGAAACGTTATTTCCCAAATTATGGCGTGGAAGACTTCATGTTAGATTCAAACTTAGAGACCTCTTCAGATTAAGAGGTGATATAGAACTCTAAGTTTTCAGTAAGCCATTTTTTGTATCTTAGGTGTACAGGTGAAGGTTAGGTGCTTAAGAGCGATCTAAATCATTTGACGTTGATCTAAAGCGCCTAAGATGCCATAAAGAATTCATAACTTTAACGGAAGCTGAATTCAGTTTTCTCGGAGAGTGGAGATAGATATGGCTTGGAATGAGCCGGGTGGCAATAAAGATGATAATCGTGACCCTTGGGGTGGCGATAATAAAAATGGTGGCCGTAAAGAACAAGGACCGCCAGATCTTGATGAAGCCCTGAAAAAATTTAATGACCGCTTAGGCAGTATTTTAGGCGGTAAAAAAGGTGGTTCTGGTGGTTCAGGCTCAGGTAATGACGGTGGTAACAGTCCATCATCAGCCGCAAGCTTTGGTCTACTTGGGATTATTCTAGTGGTTGCAGCCTCCGTATGGGCTGTTTCTGGTTTCTACCGTGTCGATCAATCTGAACGAGCGGTTGTTCTGCGTTTTGGTGAATACTACAACACTGTTGGTGCTGGTCTTAACTGGAACCCAACGCTGATTGATGCTGTTCAAACCGTTAATGTCACTAAGGTTCGCTCCCTAAGCCGTCGTGCTTTAATGCTGACCGAAGATGAGAATATCGTACAGGTAAACCTGTCGGTTCAGTATCGTGTGGGTAGCCCTAAAGACTTTTTGCTGAATGTGCGTAATCCTGAGCAAAGCCTTGAGAACGCTACCGATTCAGCCCTTCGCCATGAAGTCGGCTCGTCTGAAATGACCGATATTCTTACGGAAGGTCGTGAGGCATTAGGTCAACGCGTACGTGCTCGTTTGCAGCAATATCTTGATAACTACGGTGTTGGCTTAGAAATACGTTCGGTGAACGTAGAAAGTACCTCTGCTCCTGATGAGGTACAAGCGGCATTTGATGATGTTATTAAAGCCCGAGAAGATGAACAGCGTGTTAAGAACCAGGCTGAGTCTTATTCTAATGGTGTAATTCCAGAAGCTCGTGGTAAAGCTCAGCGTATCATTGAAGAAGCTAACGGTTACAAGCAAGAAATTATTGCTCGTGCAGAAGGTGAGGCGGATCGTTTCACTAAACTGTTAACTGAATACAATAAAGCTCCTGAAGTAACCCGTGATCGTCTCTACCTGCAAACAATGGAGCAGGTTATGGCCAACTCCAGCAAGGTTCTGGTTGATGTTGAGGGTGGAAATAACATGATGTACATCCCTCTAGACAAAATGGTTGGCGGTGGCTCAAATGTAAACTCTTCAGTGGGTATGAGTTCAACGGATCAAAGTCGTTTCAGCAGTAGCGCTGGTTTAAGCTCAGATACTGAGGTTGATGAGTTGGCTGATCGCGTTTTACAGCGTTTACGCGAGAAAAGCGCTAACACCACGGCGCCACGTAGGGAGGGTCGATAATGCAGTCTAAGTCTATTTCAGCACTCATTCTGATCGCGGTTCTAGCGTTGGTTGGTGCTAACAGCTTATATATTGTGGATGAGACTGAGCGTGCGATTAAACTGAAGTTTGGTGAGATTATCGAAGCCGATATCAAGCCAGGTTTGCATTTTAAAATCCCTGTTCTGAACACCATTCGTAAATTTGAAGCGCGTATTTTGACGATGGATTCCCGCCCTCAGCGTTACCTAACGTTGGAGAAAAAAGCGGTTATTGTAGACTCCTTTATTAAATGGCGTATCGCCAATGTACAGGAATACTACCAAGCAACGTCAGGTGATGAATTGGTTGCAGCGCGACTTCTAGCACCTCGTGTGGATGAAGGCCTGCGTAACCAGTTTGGTGAGCGCACCATGTACGAAGTCGTTTCCGGTGAACGCGATGAGTTAATGGATGAATTAACTGAAAAGCTTAACGCCGTTACGAAAGAAGAGTTAGGTATTGAGATTCGCGATATCCGTGTTAAGCGCATCGATCTACCGCAAGAGGTTAGTCACGCGGTATTTGAGCGTATGAATACAGAGCGTCAACGTGAAGCCCGTGAACACCGTTCACAGGGTAAAGAGTTGGCTGAGGGTATTCGTGCTGATGCAGATCGTCAACGTCAGGTTATTTTGGCTGAGGCTTTCCGTGAATCAGAGCGTATTCGTGGTGAAGGTGATGCCACCGCAGCGGCAACTTATGCGAGTGCTTACACTAAAAACCCAGAGTTTTACTCTTTCATTCGTAGCTTGGAAGCCTACCGTAATAGCTTCTCAAGCAAGAGTGATATCATGATTCTTAAGCCTGATAGTGAGTTCTTCAATTATATGAAGAAATCTCAATAGTCTCATCTTAAGACGCTTGAAGGTTCTTTCAATACCCTACCGTTTTATAACGGTAGGGTATTTTTTTATAAAACCGGCCTCAAAACATGGTCGTAAATCTTAATCGTGTTAGAATGTGGCGAACCGGGTTCATCCCGGTTTTTTTGTGTGCGCAGGTTTGACTAGGGTTGGTAAGCTGAGCCATAAAGCCTATCAATGCTGGATTTAGACAGAGACAGATAAAGAACAGGCTGAATTATGACCATTGCAGATCGTTGGTTGCTTCCTGATGGAATGGAAGAGGTACTGCCACCCCAAGCACGGCAGATAGAAGAGCTTCGTCGCGAGTTACTGGATCTTTTCCATACCTGGGGCTATGACTTAGTATTTCCACCACCAGCTGAATATTTAGAGTCCTTACTGACCGGCAGCGGTAATGATCTTGATCTGCAAACGTTCAAGGTGACGGATCAATTGACGGGTCGCATGATGGGTGTTGCTGCGGATATTACACCGCAGGTTGCACGTATGGATGCCCACTCAATGAAACGTCAGGGCCCTGCTCGTTTCTGCTACTGCGCCAACGTATTACGCACTAAGTCTGGTAATATGCTGGGTTCTCGTAGTCCGATTCAGATCGGTGCTGAGCTATTTGGCGATGATGGGCAGGAAAGTGACAGTGAAATTCTAGTCCTGATGATTTCTGCTTTAGTTGCGGCTGGAGCAAGCAAGATCTATCTCGATATGGGACACGTTGGCATCTATCGAGAATTGATTCGTGAGGCCGGCCTCTCTGCCGACCAGGAAAAAACACTGTTTGATGCTATTCTTCATAAAGCTTATGGCGAAATTGATCAAATAGTGGCAAGAGATATTGCTAATGAGTCTGTGAGATGTATGATTTCACGTCTTGCACGTTTGAATGGAAGCGCAGATGTTCTCGCCCAGGCACAAGTTGAATTAGCCGATGCTCCTGCATCGGTTAAAGAGGCTCTAGCCAGCTTGGAACAGATTGCAAATGTAATCACAAAACAATGCCCAAATGTTGAGATCAACTTTGATCTTGCGGAGCTGCGTGGGTATAACTACCACACGGGTATGGTGTTTGCTGCGTATATTCCGGGATACTCCCATGCGGTTGCACAAGGTGGCCGTTACGATGAAACTGGAAAAGTATTTGGACGCGCACGGCCTGCAACAGGCTTTAGTGCTGACCTGAAAATTCTGGCAAAACTCTTACAAAAAAATGATCCCGTATTCGGTGTTTACGCACCGGCAGGTTACAGCGATGATCAGGATTTATTGTCTACCATCTGCGCTTTACGTAATGACGGCGTGCGTGTGGTAAACGGCCTTTCTGATCAGAATATCAGTGCACTTGAGATGGGTTGTGACAGCAAACTGGTGCTTAAGAATGGCCAGTGGGTTGTAGAACCAATTAACCGAATTTTTTAATCAGCCTGTATGGGCGAGACTGTTTACAGTCTGAGTTCGAGTGAATGAGAAGGCAGTAATGGGTAAAAACGTCGTAGTACTGGGCACCCAATGGGGTGACGAAGGTAAGGGTAAAGTTGTTGATTTGCTAACAGAATCAGCAGCTGCTGTTGTCCGTTTTCAGGGCGGCCACAACGCAGGCCACACATTAGTGGTCAATGGCGAAAAAACCGCGCTACACCTGATTCCTTCAGGTATCTTGCGTGACAACGTCACCTGCATTATCGGTAACGGTGTGGTTCTGGCTCCTGATGCGCTTTTAGAAGAGATCGGCATGTTGGAAAAACGCGGTGTACCCGTACGTGATCGTTTGCGTTTGAGTGCCGCGTGTCCGCTGATTTTGGAATATCATGTACGCTTGGATCAAGCCCGTGAAGTTGCCCGTGGTGCTAATAAAATTGGTACAACAGGCCGTGGTATTGGTCCCGCCTATGAAGACAAGGTTGCCCGTCGTGGCCTGCGTCTTGGCGATATGATGAACCAAGAAGTATTCGAAACTAAAGTTCGTGAAATTGTGGCTTATCACAACTTTATGATCGAAGCGTATTACAAAGAAGAGCCTGTTGATGCTGATAAAGTGATTGCTGACTGTAAAGCGATGGCTGAAGAGCTGCGTCCAATGGTCTGTGATGCAACCAGTGAACTACATGCTTACCGTAAAAACGGTGACAACATCATGTTCGAAGGTGCTCAAGGTTCTTTGTTAGATATCGATCATGGTACCTATCCGTTTGTGACCAGCTCTAATACAACGGCAGGCGGAGCAGCAACAGGTTCTGGTTTTGGTCCTCTTTACCTTGATTACATTTTGGGTATCACCAAGGCTTATACCACTCGCGTAGGCTCAGGCCCTTTCCCTACGGAGCTGTTTGATCCTTGCGGTGAGCACCTAGCACAAAAAGGTCATGAGTTTGGTACAACAACAGGCCGTGCCCGTCGTTGTGGTTGGTTTGATGCCGTAGCTTTGCGCTATTCGGTTCAGGTGAACTCTATTTCTGGTATCTGCCTGACTAAACTAGACGTACTGGATGGCCTAGAAACCATCAAAATCTGTACTCACTACAAACTAAAAGATGGCTCTTTAGTTGAGCTACCTGTTGATGCTTCGGCATTCGGTGATGTAGAACCTGTTTATGTTGAAATGCCTGGTTGGACACAGTCCACGGTTGGTGCAAAAACATTGGAAGAGCTACCTCAGGCTGCCCGTGATTATGTTGCTTTCTTAGAAGAGCAAGTAGGCGCTCCTGTTGATATTATCTCAACGGGCCCTGACCGCGAAGAGACTATTGTACTACGTGATCCTTACGACGCTTAGTCCGTGAGTCGGTTCGTACGACGGTTATAATATGATGGTCGTATGACTAAAACCCCGATGTGAAAGCATTGGGGTTTTTTGTGCGCATGACTTAATTAAGCTTATGATCAGGACGAATAACTAGCATGTCGCAAGATATACCCTCTCTTCGTGCCATTCAGATTTTTGCCGTTGCGGCCCGTTTAGGTAGCTTTAAGCAGGCAGCAGAGCGGTTATTTATTACTCCGCAAGCGGTCAGCCTACAGATAAAATCCCTTGAAATAGGTTTGGGTTTAACGCTTTTTGAGCGCCAAGCTTCAGGCATCAAAGTCACGTCATCAGGCCGTCAGTTATTAGATTATACCGAGCGCGGTTTAGCACTTATTCAAAGGGGTGTAACAGAGGTTCGGGATCAGCAGCAGAAACAAACCCTAAGAATCAGCGCATCATCATGGTTTGCCGTAAACTGCCTGTTGCCTAAACTGCCTGAATTTGAAGCGGATCATCCAGACTGGTTGATACGGGTGACAACGACGGTTCCTTTTCCTGATTTCCAGCAGCAAAATCTAGATCTTGCGATTCAATGGGGTTTTGGTGACTGGGGCTTTCCAAGCCAAGAACTGCTGATTACCGATGATAAATTACTGGTTTGCGCCCCAGAGCTGTTAGAGCGAACACCTCTTAATGAAGCCAGTGAATTGATCCATCATCGACTGTTATGTACTTCTCTATCGGTTTCCCTATGGGAGCGGGTGCTTGCAACGCTTAAGGTTGATGCGGTGGTGGATCAGCAGGTGTTTACCCTTGATAGCCATGCGGGGTTGCTGGAGGCGGCTAACCTAGGGTTGGGCGTGGCGATGATCTCCGTCGGTGATGCTCAGGCAGGTATTGATGCGGGTCGATTGGTCGCACCGTTAGGTATTCAGCCTATTAGCCGTTTAAACCCTGCACTTCTGCCGGGTTATTGGTTGGTTCAAACTGAGGCTTCTAGGGAAAACCCCCGTGTTCATGCTTTTCTTTGCTGGATGCAGGGGTGGTTACAGCAGCACCCTAGGGCGGTTGAGTTAAGCTTAGCTTGACCTGGGGGGTAAGTTTTTTTGTTTGTCTGGCCGGATATTAGCACTCAAAATGAAGAACGCTAATACCACGGGAAAATAAATTTTCCGGTGGAAAAATAATGATAATCGCACTCTTAGCAGATTAAGCAAATTAGGTGATTTATGACTCCGGTTCAGTTTTTTGAAAATCTTTGGCAAGACTATATTTCAATGACACCTCAAGCAGAGGTGATTCGGAAAACCTTTGCGGATACCGATGGCGAAGTGATTAATGATCATGTCGCTTTTCGAACGTTTGCCCATACGCCGTTGCAGCTGGATAATCTGGAAACCTTAGTGCTGCAAATGGGTTACAGTTTACAAGATGAGTATCAATTTAAAGCGAAAAAACTACGGGCGCGCAGCTATATTCACCCTGATGCCTCAGTGCCAAAAATCTTTATTTCAGAGCTATTAACCGAGCAGTTGAGTGAAAAGTCTCAAGATATTTTGGCTAAATACAGTGCAGACATTACCGAAATACCAAGCGATCAAAGTGTTTTCTGGTCGGGCCGTCACTGGAGCGCCCCCACTTTTGAGGATTATAAAACACTCATGCAGGAAACAGAGTACGGTGCTTGGTTACTTGCCATTGGTATTCGTGTGAATCATTTCACCGTGAGTATCAACCACCTAACCAGTGTGGCGGAGCTGAAGGATACAGCCCAGATTCAGCGAGTGTTGGAGCGTGTTAAAGAGGCAGGCTATGGTGTTAATACCGTTGGTGGTGAAGTGAAAGGCACACCTACGACACTGTTAGAACAAGGCTCAACCATGGCTGATCGTCAGCAGGTCGAATTTGCCAATGGAGAGAAGCATGAGATACCTACTTGTTTCTACGAGTTTGCTCTGCGTTACCCGAATGCCGAAGGCGTTGTCTATCAAGGCTTTGTTGAAGCAAATGCGGATAAGATTTTTGAGTCGACTAATGGAGCTTAACGGTTAATTGCTGATGTAGTAGTGGAGACGTTTTGTGAAGGCTCTCATTTGAGGCTGCTTATTTCAGTTCTAAATTAAGCCTTTTTTGCGAATCATATTTTGACGAAACACCAACCTGTGTAACTCTATGGTTTGATTTTTATTTTGATGATCTAACCTTAGGAGATGAACAATGGTGCAGCAAAAACAAGAAACTCAACTCTCTACTACTTTTCTGTTTTCTTTAGAAAGAGTCCTCGCCATTTTCTTAGGCTTAGGCCTTAGTGGTTTATTTAATTTATCAGCGATGGCATGTGTGGGTCTGGCTTCTGTGCTGGGTGCTATTGTGTTTGCGTCTTTATTCATTGAGTCTCGTAAAGTGGGCTTACCCGCCCATAAAACAACCCTTGCGGCCCTGACCCTCAACAATGGTTTTATTGTGATAACTATTGTGGCCGTGGTGATGTTGGCCGGACATTTCTACCAAGATGATATGCAGTTGAGTTCCAATGGTTTATTCCTTTATACCATGCTACTGGTTCTAGGTTTGACCGTACAAACCATGATCAAACTAAGACTTAAACGCGCGGAATAAAATATCGGCTAAGGATGCCGTCTTTAATTTATTTTTATTCGGGCGACATCCTATGCCACGTTTTTTAGTAGCATAAACATATCAGTATTAAAAGGGATCGATATGACGGGGATGAATGGGCCTACCGGCATGATGGTGATTCAAGGGAATCACCTTGAAGCATTACGGGATGTGATGACCGGATGGATAAAAAGATATCCGCTACCTCCCTTAGAAGATGAGCAAATTCTAGTGCAAAGTAACGGCATTGCTCAGTGGCTCAAGATGGCTCTGGCACAGGATGACGTTAACGGTGGCTGTGGTATTGCTGCTGCGATGAACGTTCAGTTGCCTGGGCGATTTCTATGGCAAGGTTACCGTCATTTTCAACCGGATATTCCCGCCGCATCACCCTTTGATAAAGCCCCTTTAACGTGGACGCTGTATCAGCTGCTCTCTGATATTGAGCAGCTAAAGCAGTCGGTAGAAAACCCTGAAATACTGACACCTTTACTAGGCTTTTTACAGCAAGATGCGGACCCGCGCCGTACCCATCAGCTCGCTGGAAAACTCGCCGATTTATATGATCAATATCAGGTATACCGTTCCGACTGGCTAGCGGCATGGGATCAGGGCAAAGATGTGTTGATTAAACTGGGCAAGGAGCCACCTGAGCAGCCTATTGATGAGGAACAACGCTGGCAACCAGAGCTTTGGCGTCTAGTAACCCGAACCATTCAAGCCTCGGTTAAGGTATCTGATGTTGATCTTGATACTGGCGCTAGCGGTGCTGGAATTAATGGCGCTGGCCTAGAAAATGATACCTGGGCCTTAAAAAGTCGAGCGGCGGTTCACCGGGCAATTGTTGAGCGTTGCCAGGCGCTAACGGAAGCGCCAGAAGAGTTACCTAAACGGGTGATTGTCTTTGGTATTTCTGCGCTGCCTTATACCGTGCTGGAGTTTTTACAAAGCATCGCTAAATTCTCTCAAGTCTTACTTTTTGTCCACAACCCAAGCCCCCATTACTGGGGGGACCTTATAGAAGGTAAGGCACTGTTAAAGCAGTACTCACGCATCCGCGAACGTAAGTTACCGGAAGGGTTGCCGCTTGATCAGCTACACCTACAGGGGAATCCATTATTAGCCTCTTGGGGTAAGCAGGGGCGTGATTATCTGCATCTACTGGATGAAAACGATCAGCCAGAACAGTATAAGGCTTACTTCAATAGCATTGATCTGTTTGAGCCGCCCTTATTTGAATCATCCGATGATCCTTCATCTCTGCTCCGTTCCCATACTTTACCGCTATTAAAGCAGCTACAAGATGATATTTACCAACTGCGCAGCCTTGATGAACGTAAGCAGTTGAGCGAGCAGGCTTATTACCAGATTAACCCTGAAGAGGATCAAAGTTTACAGTTTATTGTGGCCCATAGCCCCCAGCGGGAAATGGAGATTCTGCATGATCAACTGCTCAACGAATTTGAAAAAAACGGTCATCTAAATCCACGGGATATTTTGGTAATGGTACCGGATATCAACGTTTACGCCCCTCATATTCAGGCGGTGTTTGGTCGTTATCAACACCCCGATGCTAATGGCAAGTATGACAAACGCAAGATTCCGTTTCATGTGTCAGATCAAAGTCAGCGAGGCCGAAATAGCCTTTTGATCGCCTTTGAAACCCTGTTGGGTAGTAAGGATGCGCGTTTTAGCGTGAGTGAATTACTTGATCTATTAGATACCCCAGCACTGTTGGCACGTTTTGGTTTAGAGCCGGATAACCTAGTACGCCTGCATCAATGGATTAAGGGAGCGAACATTCGCTGGGGGCTGGATAGCGAGCACCGACAAGAGATTGGTCTAGGCGAAGCTAAAGCGCAGAATACTTGGCTATTTGGCTTACAGAGAATGTTACTGGGTTATGCCACAGGGCAGACGGCGCCTTGGCAGAATATTGAACCCTACGATGAAGTTGCAGGCCTTGAGGCAGGCTTGTTAGGGCCTTTGGTTTTGCTGGTTGAGCGCATTATGGCCCTGCGAATAAACCTACAGCAGCCGAAAAGCCCAAAAGACTGGGAGGTTGAATTAACGCAGTTGTGCGAGGCTTTTTTTACCGCCCAAGATAAAGGTGATTTATGGGCGATTGAAAGTATCCGTAAAGCTTTAGAGTCATGGCGGGAAGCCTGTGAATTAGCGCAAGCCGAGGATTTATCTATACCGCTTGAAGTCGCCAGAGATGAGTTAATGGCTAATATTGATCAGCCGACGCTTACCCAAAAATTCTTAGGGGGTGCTGTTAACTTTGCCACGTTAATGCCGATGCGGGCGATACCCTTTGAGCAGATCTGGATGCTGGGTATGAACGATAGTGATTATCCTCGTAGCCAGAAAACACCTGATTTCGATTTAATGGGCGATGATTATCGCCCCGGAGATCGCTCCCGCCGTGAAGATGACCGTTACCTCTTTTTGGAAGCCCTGCTCTCTGTGCGGCAAAAATTGGTGATCTCTTGGGTTGGCCGTAATATTCGTGATAACTCCTTTAAACCACCTTCTGTTTTAGTGGGTCAGTTACGGGATTATCTGCAGGCGGGCTGGCGCTTATCCAATGGCCAGCCATTGATACAGGCGCTTACCACAGAGCATCCACTGCAACCTTTTAGTCGTGAATATTTTAAGCCAGATGCGAAGAGCAAAAGGCTCTTTACCTACGCCAATGAATGGCGGCAGATTCATAATGCGCTAGAGCCTAACTCCACCGGTGTACTGGCGATGCCCTCTCTAACGATGGAGGCGAATCTTACGTTAAAAGATTTGGCAGATTTCTTGCGCCATCCTCTGAAAAGCTTTTATAAGCAGCGCCTTGGCGTGAGCTGGTTTGATGATGGGGAAACCGCAGAAGATGATGAAACCTTTAACCTAGATGGTTTAGGGCAATGGCATTTGCATAGCCAAATTGTCGAGCAGTTTAAGCAGCAGCAAGTGAATGAACCGAACGTACCGGCAGAGCAACATTTGCAGCAGGCGTTTGATCGGTTGCGCGGTTCGGGTAGCTTGCCCATAGGGAGCTTTGCGGCACTGATAGAAGAAGGGTTGCGTGACGATCTACTCGCCCCGTGTCAGTACTATGCCAGCTTGCGAGAGGCTTTCCCCGTTGCGATCAGTAGTCCTGTGTATCAGCTTGAAGTGGCCCCTAATATTACTTTGGAAGGACAGGTATTGGATTGCTATCAGGCACATCAAAATGATTTATCTCAGCATAGCGTTTCTGATGCCCCTGATAGCGAAGAGGCTGTGCGTATTATTCTTCAGCCGAGCAATCTCTTTAAAGCCGGTGAGAAAAAGTACTATCACCTGGTCAAATTCTGGCCTGAGCATCTGCTCGCTCAGTTGAGTCAGCCCACACGTACCTATCTATTTGGGGCTAAAAGTGAATCCCCGGTTTGTTTCAGCCCTATGGAATCTGGGCAGGCAAAAGACCTGTTACTGGATCTGGCCCGAGGCTGGGTGACGGGGATGCAAGCGCCCATTCCATTAGCGTGTAAGACCGCATTTAAAGCGTTATTTGAGGCAAAGAATGTGGCATCAACCTATGAAGGTGCTTATAAGGTTGGCGGTGAAATATCCGATCATCCAGGCTATGCCCGCCTTTGGCCGGACTTTGAATCCCTTGTTGCAGACGGTCGTTTTGCCGAACTCAGCCAAACGCTTTACCAACCGATATTAGATAATCTGAAGCTGACGAACAGCGATCAAGATATGACTGACAGTAAAGCCGGTCGCCATAAAGCCAGTTGCCATAAAGAGGAGGTTGAGAAATGAGTGAGGTATTTGATTTTCTAACCTTTCCGCTTAAAGGTAGCCGACTGATAGAGGCCAGTGCCGGTACAGGGAAAACCTTTAGCTTGGCTCTGCTTTATACCCGCTTGATACTGGGACATGGCAAAGCGTTAGAACCGGCTTTAAAATCAACTTTAGAGCCTGAACTCAAGGATCAGCACTCAGGCTTTACACGGGCATTAACCCCGAAAGAGATTCTTGTGGTGACCTTCACAGAAGCCGCTGCCGAAGAGTTACGAGACCGAATTCGAGCGCGCCTTGTTGAAGCGGTAGATGTTTTTCAGCAGGCCACTCTTGGGGATTGTGATAATGAACCATTGCAGCGACTTAAAGCAGACTTTCCCCCAGAGCAATGGCCTGGCTGTGCTTGGCGATTAAAAATCGCAGCGGAATCGATGGATGAAGCCAGCATCTCGACGATCCACAGTTGGTGTAATCGTATGCTCGTGGAACACGCCTTTGATACCCGAGGTCTGTTTAATCGAGAGTTGGTCACGGATCAAAGCGAGCTGCTCGCTGAAGTCGTAAAAGATTATTGGCGTAAACACTTCTACCGGCTTGAAGAGAGTGCTGTTGCGCTGGTTCAGGCACATTTTAACGCTCCGGCAAATCTTCAGGCATCTTTAAATAACCTAATACAGAGTCAGCACGATGGCATCAGCTATGGCGGCCAACCACTGAAAATAAGGTCGTTTGATGAGGTTGTCGCGTTACTTCACGCTGAGCAAGAGAAAAAAGAGCAACAGGCCAAACGAGAGAATGCTGCCAAACAAGCATGGTTAGAGGATTGGGATGCTATTTGTGATTACCTCAATAGTATCCGAGAGCGCTTAAATGGAACGCGCCATGGCAGCACACGACCTGAGACATTTAAAGCGCTTTTGGATGAAATCTATATCTGGGCCAAGGGCAGTCCTAGTGATAATGGCAGCAGTGATGGCAGCGGTGAAAATAAGGCCCCAAGCAAACTGAAAAACTTTGCTACAGGGGCTTTCACGTTTAAGAAAAATAAAGAGGTTGAGATTGAAGCCTTTCGCGCCTTCGACGCCACCAATGAACTGTTTTACGGTACAGATGATGACCTTTATGGAGAGGCTAAGGGCAACCTTGATCTTCCGTTAAAGGCGGTTCTACAAGCCCATGCCTATCAATGGGTTAAAACAGAGTTTGCGGCACGTATGCAGCAGCGCGCGGAAATGAGTTTTGATGATCTGCTAACTCAGCTTTGGCGCGCTCTTAATGATGGTGATCAAGGGCGGCATCTTGCTAAGGCCTTGGTGAATAGCTTTCCTGTGGCTTTAATTGATGAGTTTCAGGATACCGACCCGATTCAATATGGAATTTTTGATGCCATCTATCAGGTTGAACAGAATAATCCTGCCTCTGCCCTAATTATGATCGGAGATCCTAAACAGGCTATCTATAGTTTTCGTGGCGCGGATATTCATACCTATCTAGCCGCCCGTAGCGCCACGGGTCATCGACAGTACACCTTGGCAAAAAACTTCCGATCGACAGAGGGGATTGTTAAGGCCTGCAATCATCTGTTTCAGCATGCAGAACAGCACCCCCGTGGCGCTTTTCGGTTTAAGCCAGAAACAGGGGAGAACCCCATTCCCTACGTGGAAGTGGAAGCGGCCGGTCGTCAGGATCAGTTTATTGTTCAAGGCCAGCCGGTAGCACCGCTAACGCTATTTCCGGTGTATTCTCTCGCGTCTTCACCGGAAGGTGACGATAGCGGTAGCAACCTGATCGCTCAAACCGCTTATCGAGAGCAAGTTGCAGAGATTGCCGCCACACAGATCGTTACATGGCTTAATGATGGGCAGCATCAGCAAGCGGGGTTTTCGGTTGATGGTGAGAATGGCCAGCTTGAAACGGCGCTACAGCCTAAAGATATTGCGGTCTTGGTACGTACCGGAAAAGAAGCCAAATTGGTACGGGATGCGCTCCACCGCCGCCAAGTGGCCAGTGTTTACTTGTCTGATCGAGAATCGGTTTTTGCCAGCCAAGAAGCCGAAGATTTGCTGATCTGGTTAAAGGCCTGTGCGGAGCCATCCAATGAGCAAAAAGTCCGCGGGGCACTGGGTACGAATACGTTAGATTTACCCCTAGAGCAGCTAGCCCATTGGCGGGAGGATGAACTGGGCTGGGAAGCGCAGATGCTCACCTTTATCTCTTTGCGTCAAGTGTGGTATCAGCAAGGAATACTCGCCCTTGTGCGTGAATTGCTGGAACGTTACCAGCTACCGGCGCGACTATTAGCGAATCCCGATGGAGAACGCGCCTTAACGAACTTGCTGCACTTGGCTGAGTGGCTGGAACATGCAGCGGTGGAGCTTCGGGGTGATCAGGCGCTTATACGTCATTTTTCTGAACAAATTGCTGCCCAAGATGAGCAACAGATTTTGCGCCTAGAAAGCGATGCGGATTTGGTTCAAGTCATCACCATCCATAAATCGAAAGGTTTAGAGTACCCCTTGGTTATGTTGCCTTTTATGGGAAGCTGGAAGGTTGTTGATGGTAAAACATCCATTGTTAATTGGCTCTCAGGTCACCATCATTTTAAAGAGATCTCAGATAATAAGGTATTTGGTGAGGCTTGGGATTTGGCCGACCAAGAGCGGCTTAGCGAAGATATGCGCTTGTTATATGTGGCTCTGACTCGTGCCAGTCATCTGTTGTGGCTTGGTGTTGGCGCGCTTAAAGAGGGCAATAGCAAAACACCCAACGTTGAACGCTCCGCCATGGGGTATCTGTTAAATGGTGGTGAGAAAATTAAAGAAGCGGATCAAGTGCTAGAAGCTTATCAAACATTGGCGGAGGGTTGCGACCAGATCACATGGTTAGAGCAACCCCCTGCTATTACGGATGATTGTTATCAACCGGCTCAATTAAGCACGTTGACAGATGCCCGTAAAACAGAGGGTTTAGGCCGTCTTAATGATTGGTGGATCGCCAGCTATTCCAGTATTAAATTTGGCAAACTAAGCGAGCCTGCGGACTATGCCGTAGCACTTGATCAACAAAGTGGAAGGCTTGAGCAAAGAAACGAAGGGCTTGATCAAGATGAGGTAGAAACCGCTTTTGAGGTGACCGCCAGCGAGATGACCGATGAGCCTAAGGAAACACCGATACTGCCCGTTGATGAAGAGCGGTTTATGCATCAGTTCCCGGGCGGTGCAGAGTGGGGGACTTTTTTACACCATGTGATTGAGTGGTCTGCTGAACAGCGTAGTATTTTGAATGTTGGCAGCAAACAACCTTTGAAAGGCTTTAATGCGGTTTACCAAGATGATGATCTTCGTGATGATCATATTTACCGTTTATGTCAGCTGCGTAATATTGGCCATCACGCTAAGGGATTAAGCCAGTGGTTAAAAGACTTTATGTCGATGACTTGGCAGTTTTCTCACTATATGGATCATTCTGATGGTGATCAAGCCGTACCAAAATCACTCAGCTTGGCGGATTTATCAACCAAGCAGATGATGGTGGAAATGGAGTTTCTTTTTAGCAGCCAAAATGTGTCTAGCCATCATTTAGACCGTTTGGTGCGGGAGATGACCTTGGATCAAGCACCTCGGCCTATGGCTCAGCCGAATAGGCTCAACGGTATGCTGAAGGGCTTTATAGATTTAGTGGTGGAGTATCAAGGCCGCTATTATGTCGTGGATTGGAAATCGAACAAGTTGGGCAAGGATGATAGTGATTACACTGTAGAAAAAATGCAGGAGGCGATTCTTAAAAAACGCTACGACCTGCAATACGTACTCTACACCTTAGCCTTGCATCGCCAGTTAAAAGCTCGCCTGCCAGATTACGATTATGAGACCCATATCGGTGGGGCGGTTTATGTCTTTCTTAGGGGATGGAAATCTCAAGGGCAGGGTTTATTTTATGATCGTCCTTCCAAGGCCTTAATTGAGCAGCTTGATAGGCTCTTTGCCGGTTCTACCGATGTCCATAAGGGGAGTGATCAGGGTAAAGATTCGAAAGGAGCGTCTCTATGACAACCTCGCGCCATCAAAAGATATTCGCAGAGCTACAGGAGCGGCTGCAGTTTTGGGTTGATAAAGGGGCTATCAGAGCTTTGGATTTGGCCTTTGCTCGTTTTATTGATCAACAGGTGGGCGGTTTTACATCCTCTGCCCAATGGCTAGCCTGTCTTTTGGTGAGTGAACGCACCGCCCACGGTCATGTTTGCTTGGATCTTGCGGAGGTACTCGCAGGTGATCAAGTATTGTTATCAAATATCCGTGATCTTGATGCGGCAAGTCGTATTAAGCGGGAGTTAGCAGAGATACAAGCTCAAATACCTTCACCTGCATTGTGGGCTGAATGGCTGCGCCAGTGTCCGGCAATAACCACGCTAGATTTTAACGACGGTAACGGAGTACCAAATATCTCGAACGCAAGGCCTATGGTGCTTACGGGAAGCAAGGATAAGCCGTTGCTTTATCTTCATCGCTATTGGCAGTACGAACAGGTTGTACGTTTAGGGATTGGGCAGAGATTACAGACTATTCCGTTACCACCGCAGACATTAGCGCTACTGGATACGATCTTTGGCGACGGCAGCGATCTGCTGGCACCCAATTGGCAGAAAATCGCCTGTGGCCTTTCTGCTCGCAGCGGGTTTAGTATTATTACCGGCGGCCCTGGCACAGGGAAAACCACCACGGTGGTACGTTTACTGGCACTATTGCAGGGATTGCAGTTATCAGAGGGGTTATCGCCTTTGATCATTCGTTTAGCGGCACCGACAGGGAAAGCCGCTGCACGATTAAATGAGTCCATTGCAGGGAGTGTTCAGCAATTAAACCTGCATAGCGATAGCTTAACGCCAGAACAAATGGCCCAATGGCAGCCTTCGATTCCAACGGAGGTGAGCACCTTACACCGGCTTTTAGGTAGCCTGCCCAATACTCGGCATTTTCGGCACAATAAAGCGAATCCACTACCGGCTGATATCGTTGTTGTGGATGAAGCGTCGATGGTTGATGTGGAGATGATGGCTAAGCTGATGGAGGCCTTGCGCCCTGATGCTCGTCTTATTCTGCTAGGGGATAAAGATCAGCTCGCCTCGGTAGAAGCTGGGTCGGTACTGGGAGACCTTTGCCAACAGGCAGAAGACGGGCATTACAGCGCTGAAACCTGTGCTTTTATTACGGAGGCTACAGGGCAGCAGGTTGAGGATCGCTATCGGTTTAAAGATGATGGCTATCAGTTTAAAAAGAATGAGGCTACAGACAGCTGTCAGTCAAACAGCAATCATCCTAACAGCAATCAGGCAAACAACAGTGCATGGCTTTCGCCATTGGCTCAGCGCATTAGTCAGGCGACCACGATGCTGCGCTACTGCTACCGTTCTGAAGGGAAGGGGCTGCTGGATTTTGCCAAATGGGTTAATCTGCAGGAGATTTTTGCATCAGGCCTATCGGGCTTAACGTATTACTTTGAGCAATACCCTGAGGAACTACAGCATATTGAGCTGCAATCGAATCAGGATGAGCGAGACTGGAAACCCTTCGAGCAGCAAATTATTACCGGCTACAAACCTTATTTGCAGATGTTAAAAGAGCTGCCTCAGCTCTCGCCAGAAACGCTTGATGATTGGGTCTTAACGTTGTTTGAACAGCATAAAAAATTCCAATTATTATCAGCCGTTCGCCAAGGCGATTTTGGTGTTGAAGGACTTAATCTTAAGATTCGACAGCTACTCGCACATCGCCAGTTAATCGCTTCTACAGAGCAGCAGTGGTATTCGGGCCGCCCCGTATTGGTCACGCAAAATGACTACAGCTTAAAATTGATGAATGGTGATATCGGCCTTTGCTTGGAGCTGCCCTTTGACAATCAAGGTATTCGTCGATTTCGCGTTGCTTTTCCTGATAGTAAAGGCGGGGTTCGCTGGATATTGCCTAGCCGTCTACAAAGTGTAGAAACGGTTTTTGCGATGACCGTGCATAAATCCCAAGGTTCAGAATTTGAGCACACCGCCCTTATTTTGCCGGACAAAATTAATGCGGTGCTCACTAAAGAGCTGCTTTATACCGGCATCACCCGATCAAAAAAACGTTTCACCTTGATTACCCCTGAGCGTGGCGTATTAGAGATGGCGTTAAAACAGAGTATCAATCGAGCCAGTGGTTTATTAACTTAGGTTTGCATTTTCAAACAACTGTTTGATGTTTCTATAGGCTTTGACTAATCTGCTTGTTTAACAATAAAAATAAGTTGGGTGAAGCCATTATGGATTATGTCATTGTTGGAGGTGGTGCTGCTGGTTGCCTACTTGCTGAGCGGTTGAGTCGAGATAAAAGCTGTCAAGTAACGCTTATTGAGGCAGGTACTTCTGATCGTAATCCCTTGATACATATCCCTGCGGGTATTTTGGCGCTAATGCGCAGCAAAAGGTTTAACTGGTCGCTGTATACAGAACCTCAGTCTGAACTCAATCAGCGCCAGTTGTTTTGGCCTAGAGGTAAAACGCTAGGGGGCTCTAGTTCAATTAACGCAATGTGTTATACCCGGGGCCAACAAGCCGATTTTGATCATTGGGCTGATGTTTTAGGCTGTGATGATGGGAATATCCGTTGGGGGTATCAGGATCTTTTGCCGCATTTCAAAGGTATGGAAAGCTTTGAAGCCGGTGCTAATTTCTGGCATGGAGATAATGGCCCCCTAAATGTGCAGGCCTTGCGTTGCTTTAATCCTCTTTCTGCCGCTTATTTAATAGCCGGTCAGCAGTTTGGCTTGCCTCTTAACGGTGATTTTAATGGAGCAGTACAAGCCGGTGTTGGCGCTTATCATGTTATGCAGCGTAATGGTTCCCGCTGCAGTAGTGCCAAAGCTTTTCTAGATCCGGCCTATCATCGTGATAATTTAACGGTTATTACCAAGGCGCAGGTTCAACGGCTTAAGCTCAGAAAGCAGCAAGTTTGTGGTGTTTA
This sequence comes from Oceanospirillum maris DSM 6286, assembly GCF_000422865.1. Lineage (GTDB taxonomy): Bacteria > Pseudomonadota > Gammaproteobacteria > Pseudomonadales > Halomonadaceae > Oceanospirillum > Oceanospirillum maris. Next base: position 30,183 of record NZ_AUGW01000008.1, read on the forward strand.
TTACCAAGTAGCGGGACTGGATCTTTATCTACCTGTCGCTGGTGAAGTAATCCTTGCTGCGGGTGCTTTACATAGTCCTCAGATATTGATGTTGTCTGGTATTGGGCCGGAAAAGGCTTTAGCCGAGCAAGGTATTAACGTACACCATAAACTTGAAGGCGTAGGGCAAAACCTACAGGATCACTTAGATATCAGTGTTAGTTGGCTAGAAAAAGGGCGCAGAGGTATTTCACTTAACCCTCTATTCTGGCCTAGGGGTTTAAAGGGGGTATTGGATTATCAAAATCGAACCGGTGTGCTGACCTCCAACTTTGCTGAAGCCGGTGCTTTTTTAGCCACAGATACTGATCATTCCCGTCCAGATATACAGCACCATTTTATTCCAGCCCTTGAGGTCAATCATGGTCTCAATTTGACACCCACTTTTCGCCATTTTGGTTATACACTTCGTGCTTGCTTATTACGGCCCAAAAGCCGAGGCTATATTGGATTAAGATCCAGCAACGCAGCAGACGCCCCACGGTTACAGCCCTGTTATCTGGCCGAACCTGAAGATATGGCGGGTATGATTCGAGCACTAGATAGCGCTAGAGAATTACTTAATCAGCCTGAAATGGCTCGATTTGGCCGAAAAGAGTGGTTACCGGGTAAGATATGCCAAACTCGTGCGGATAAAGAAGCCTATATCCGCCAATACGCAGAGAGTATTTATCATCCCGTAGGTACCTGTAAAATGGGGCAAGATGATAAGGCCGTCGTTAACTTAGCGCTTCAAGTCCATGGTATTGATAATTTAAGGGTAGTCGATGCCTCTGTGATGCCAACACTGGTTAGTGGTAACACGACTGCTGCAACGCTAGCGATTGCCAGTAAAGCGGCGGAAATCATTGTGGGAACTTAAATCATTAATCGGCACTCGATCGATGATTTTCAGGGCGGGTCTACTTGGATGATAGGTGAAGTGAACGTATTGCCAAATTAATAATAGATGTGACCTTAACGTGTTAGATATGACTTTAACGTATTGATAGGAAGTTATCATGATTCGATTTTTAACCATTTTTTTCTTTATAGCGCTTACCGGCTGTGTATCTGATTCTAATAATAATTTTGCTGCAGAGGCTAGGGCTGAAGCTGCCCGTGATCAGCAGTCTAAACAGCGATTAGAGCAGATTCGACAAGAGGCTAATCAATCGCACCGAGACCTAGAGAAAGAGTAAAGTCGTATCTGGCGGCTTTTTTGGTGTGGCTGTCTTCTAGTCTTTATTTGAATTCCTTCAACACGTCGACCAAGGAACACTACCGCGATGATGTTTAGACCCTATCTTTTAGCGCTTTTTATACTGCCTATTTTAACCGCCTGTGCCAAAGATCCCGTACCGCAAGCTGAATTCCAACAGAGCACGTTTGCAGAGTATGTTGAACAAACTCAAGCATGGATTCGCGCTAACCGTCACTTTATATCAGACCAATCCGAACAAGAGGTGTTATTAAACAGCCCCTTTGAACGCAAGCCTGACCAGCCATCGAATAAAGCGGTACTTTTGGTGCATGGGCTTAGTGATTCGCCGTATTCCTTTAACGATCTTGCGGATAGTTTGGTTGAAAAAGGCTATGTTGTGCGCACTATTTTGCTGGCAGGGCATGGCACTAAGCCTGAGGATCTTATGATCCCTAAGCTTGAGGATTGGGTTTCTGCGGTTCACCATCACACTCAGTTATTGGCCGCTGAGTATGACGACGTTTGGTTAGGTGGTTATTCCACTGGTGCAAACCTAGTCACCAGTGAGGCGATTGAGAACCCAGAAGTTGATGGCTTATTACTGTTTGCACCTGCATTTAAGGCTAAAAGTAAGATGGTCGCCTTGGCCCCGTGGGTGAAATATTTTGTCGATTGGGCAGATCAAGACCTAGAAGAAAATCTGGTGAAGTATGATTCTTTAGCGATGAATGGTGCGGGTGTTTTTTATCAAACATCGGAGCGGGTTATCGCTCTTCTAGACGAGCATACCTTGACGATACCCGTTTTTATGGCCTTGAGTGAAGCGGATAGCGTGGTGGATACTCCGCTGGCGGTTGAGCGTTATAAAACCCGCTTTAATGGGCCAAAAATGCTGACATGGTTTGGTGAGGCTTCACCCGATGCCACCTTAAAATCGACCCTAAGGTCCATGAGGCTACCTGAATACCGTATCAGCAATGGCTCTCATATGAGTCTGTTGTTCAGCCCTGAAAACCCACTCTACGGGGTTAGCGGGCTTCAGCGGCAGTGTAATAACGGCCAAGAAGATGAGGCGGAGTTAAATTGTCGTCAGGGTGCTGACGTTTGGTATTCCGCTTGGGGTTATCAGGAAAAAGACAAAGTACATGCTCGACTAACATGGAACCCTTACTACCATGAGATGGTGCAGGATATCGTCGGCTTTATGGATCATCCGTAGAGTGTCCATTAATCTGCCTATGGATCAAAAATCCTCATCAAATCATCATTAAACTATCACTGAATAGCCATCAAACTGTCATTATCTGATTGGCTTTATTCTCAGAATAAAGCCAGTTGGCAGGATGCTTGCTGCATTTGTTTGTCTTGCCCCCCTGTAGCCCTTTAGTCACGACTTAATGACTCATTTACAGTGCTTTGCTGTTAGCTAAGGCGCAACAGTGGTGCATTGTTTTTTTTGAGTGCGCTTTAGTTGTGCGAATCCAACAATGGAATATCGATTATATTCAGGGAGAATCACCAAAATGTCTCTTAAAACGAGGCTGCTTGCCTTAACGTGTTTGACTGGAATTATTCCAGCTTTACTTATCGGTGGACTAAGCCTTAATACCAGCTCTGAAGCCCTTAAAGTATCGAATGCAAGCCAGTTAGAATCGATTCGTGAGATTAAAAAGTCAGCAGTCCAACGCTACCTTCACTCCATAGAAAATCAAGTGATGGCGATTGCGGAGAACCCCTTTGTGGCCGTTAATGCTGCCCAGCTGAGTATCGCTTTTACATTTGTGGCTGGTAATCTTGACGATAATGAACTGTCTAGGATTCGTCAGCAACTTAAGCAATCATATCAAACCGGTTTTATGGTTGAGCTAGAACGTCAGGTTAGTGGAGAACAGCCTCCCTTAGTAGAATCCCTAGTACAACCCCTGTCAAATGAAGAGCTGGTGCTACAAAACACTTATATTCGTAACAACCCAAATCCATTAGGCCAGAAAGATAAATTGATTCGTGCTGATACTGGCAGCCGTTACGATCAAATCCATGGGACGGTTCATCCCTATTTAAGCAAAGTGCGCCAGCAATTTGAGTTTTACGATATCTTTCTGATTGACCCCGATAGTGGCAATATCGTTTATAGCGTTTATAAAGAGATCGACTTTGCCACGTCCCTAAATACAGGGCCTTACTCCCATAGTGGTTTGGCTAGAGCATATCGTGCGGCACTGAAAAATAAGGCTGGTGATACCCCTGTCTTTATCGATTTCTCGCAGTATTTACCCTCCTATATGGCTCCAGCCGCTTTTGTTGCTCAGCCAGTATTTGATACTAACGGACGTATCGTGAGCGTTTTGGCTATTCAGTTTCCACTGGCTCGCCTAAATAGCATTATGAATGAGCGCACCGGAATGGGTGAATCAGGAGAAACCTTTTTAGTGGGTAGCGACGGACTGATGCGCTCAGATTCTGCGCTTTACCCTGAGGCCTATAGCGTAGCGACATCCTTTACTAAGCCAGGAATGGGGCAGGTAAAAACCGTAGCGGTTGAACGAGCAAAGCAGGGCGCGTCAGGTGTTGATTTGGTTGAAAATTTTAACGGTGACATGGTCTTGTCCGCCTTTTCGCCCTTGGGTTTTAAAGGCTTAGATTGGCTTATTTTGGCTGAGATTAAACAAAGTGAAGCGTTTTCATCCGTTGATAAACAAGTGGCTTTTATCGGCAGTATTCTAGCGGTTTCCCTGTTAATTATTGTGGCCGTTGCCCTTTTTATCACCCGCAGCATTACTCGGCCTTTAGGTGGTGAGCCGCAGGAGATGGCTGCTATTGCCCATCGTGTTGCCCATGGCGATCTTACTTATTCATTTACTGAGCAAGGACATGAGGACAGTGTTTATGCCTCCATGCGTGAGATGAGTCGTCAACTGCACGGTGTGGTGGGCGAGATAGCAACAGCAGCCCATGAACAGGCAGCGGCCTCAGGACAGTTGTCACAGGTTGCCGCAGCAACGTCCCAGTTAATCCATCATCAGCATGACAGCACCTCTCAGGTAGCCACAGCGGTGCAAGAAATGACAGCATCGGTGGGTGAGGTAACAGGTAATACTGTTAGTGCAGCCAATAGCTCTCAACATGCTAAAGATGAGTTGAGTCATTGTGTAAACGATGTCGGCTCGGCGGTTCAAGAGATGCAAAATGTTGTGGTTAGCCTTAACTCAACCCGTGAAAAAATTGAGCAGTTGGATCAGCATGCCCATGATATTTCTCAAGTCGTCAGCACCATTCGAGAGATTGCTGACCAAACCAATTTGCTGGCGCTAAATGCAGCCATTGAAGCTGCCAGAGCAGGAGAGCAAGGCCGTGGCTTTGCGGTCGTGGCGGATGAGGTGAGGGTGCTGGCCCAGAGTACCAGCAGAGAAACCGCACAGATTTCCGCTATTGTTGAAACCTTACAAATAATGTCCGATGAAGCCCTTCATGTGATGGGTGACAGTGTGACACAGGCAGAACAGGTGTCGAATCGGGCAACGCTTACGGTATCTCGTTTAGAAAAAGTAGCCCAGACGGTTACTGATGTTAACGGTATGATGCTTCAGGTGGCTAGTGCCTCTGAAGAGCAAAACGCAGTAGCCGATGATATTAATCAGAACGTGGCTAAGATTCATACTTTGTCTAACCAAACGGGCACTTCGATTAAAGAGATCTCTTCCGCGAGCGACGCCTTGGCGCGTAGTGCCGAACTACTAAAAAAACTGACGCAACAGTTTCGAGTGTAAAGCGATTTATTCTGATGTTTTATTTAGCTCAGGCACCATTTCACTAGGGCATCGCTTAAGTCGCGATCTCTAGATTAGCTGGGAGCGCTGCGTTACAACAGGGTAGGATGGGCTAGAGCTTTCTTGCTCCTGCAATCGCTTACGCTCTTCCCGCGGGGTAAGTCCGTAATGATTGCGGTACGCGGTGCTAAAATAAGAGGCACTGGCAAAACCACAGGCTAAGCCTACCTGTAGAATCGGTTTATCGCTTTGCCGTAATAGTTTTCGAGCCTGCTCTAAACGCAGCTCCAGATAGTATTTAGAGGGTACGGTTTGCAGATGTTTTTTAAATAGTCGTTCTAGATGTCGACGGGAAACACCCACATGACGAGCGAGGTCATCCGCACTTAACGGTTCTTCAATATTCGCTTCGATCAGCTGAACCGCTTCGATTAGCTTAGGTTGGCTGGCACCAATTCGGGTTTTCAGCGGGATACGTTGAGGGTCATCGCCGGTACGTATACGCTCACAAACAAACTGCTCCGAGATTGACGCGGCTAACTCCATACCATGCTGTTGGCGGATCAGAAATAACATCATATCCATTGCCGCCGTGCCACCGCTACAGGTATAGCGTTTGTCGTCGATTTCAAATAGATTATTCGTAACTTGGGTATGGGGGAAATCTTCTCGCAGGCTGTCGATATCCCACCAGTGAATCGTCGCTTTATGGTTGTTTAAAAGCCCAGCACAGGCCAGAATATAAGAACCTGTCCCGATTCCCCCGATAGCAATTTTATTACTACGCTGCTGACGCAACCACGCGATAATGGCATCATTACCGGTTCTGGCAATAGGGCTTGCGCCACAGACAAAAATGGCATCCAGTTCAGGTAAATCATCCAGACCGTAATTGACCAAGGTTTGCACACCAAAGCTACTGGCGACCGCTTCGCCATCATGGCTGATTAGCGTGGTTTCATAGAGCTCGTCACCTGTGATCCAGTTTGCCATACGTAGCGGCTCAATCGCTGATGCAAAGGCGATTAAGGAGTAGTTTGGCACCAATAAAAAACCATAGCGTTTTGGCTTTGCCTTGGCGGTTTGTCCTATTGGTTTGCTTGATTCTCCAGCGGTGGATCCTGACTGGCTAGATTGCAAAGGGCTTGTCTCCTGAATGTTCGTCTCAGACAGAATAATTCTGGGGAGCTTGAATCGGTTAAGAATAGCGGTTTCCGCGATTGATGACCGCCTGAAAAATACGAAATGTCAGCTTAGAGCAAGTTTGTGTCGCTCTATAACAAATCTGGCTATGTTATCCCAAAGCGCTTTTGCCGATACTGTAAATAACAGATTCTTTGGTTTTATCTGGAAAGAGCATAGCCGGTTTAGATTAAGCCTATTTAGACTAAGCCAAAGGGCACGGGATATTAAAAGCGTGCTTTAAAATAACTTAGCGCAGTGCTTGGTTGCCATGGATTAACCTCAAAGTGACTGCGCCGTAAATGATAAAACAGCTCGTTCGATTATGGCATTCGAGTTAACAAGGTAAAGATTGATATGACTACACAGCAGGTTACACGCGCACTGTTTGATGACGTTATGGTACCGAACTACAACCCGCAGCAGATGGTGCCGGTGCGCGGCGAAGGTTCTCGCGTATGGGATCAGGATAACAACGAATATATCGATTTTGCCGGTGGCATTGCGGTAAATGCCTTGGGGCATTGTCATCCTGAACTGGTGTCGGTTCTAAAGGCACAGGCGGATAAACTTTGGCATTTGAGCAACGTATTCACTAACGAGCCAGCACTGCGCTTAGCGAAAAAACTGACCGATGCGACCTTTGCGGACAAGGTTTTCTTCTGTAACTCCGGTGCGGAAGCTAACGAAGCCGCTTTCAAACTGGTACGTAAGTATTCTTACGATAACTTTGGTGCCGAGAAGAACGAGATTATCTCTTTCAAACAGGGTTTTCATGGTCGTACGCTGTTTACCGTTTCTGTGGGCGGTCAGCCAAAATACCGTGAAGGTTTTGAACCGGCTCCGGGTGCTATTGAGCATGCTGAGTTTAATAATCTGGACTCACTTAAAGCGCTAATCTCCGATAAAACCTGTGGAGTCGTGCTTGAGCCAACCCAAGGTGAAGGCGGTGTGATTCCAGGTGATGCTGAATTCCTGAAAGGGGTGCGTGAGTTATGTGACCAGCACAATGCCCTCTTGGTATTTGATGAAGTGCAAACCGGCGTAGGCCGTACAGGTCATCTGTATGCCTATATGGAAAGTGGCGTTGTGCCGGATGTACTGACAACGGCTAAATCTCTGGGTGGTGGCTTCCCAATCGGCGCGATGCTGTGCAGCGATAAAGTGGCTCCAAGTCTGGGCTTTGGTACTCACGGCAGCACCTACGGTGGTAATCCATTGGCTTGCGCGGTCGCTGAGAAAGTGTTGGATATCATCAACACGCCGGAAGTGCTGGCAGGCGTTGCGACCCGTAATACGCTTTTCAATGAAGAACTGAACAAATTGAATGAGCGCTTTGGTATCTTCAAAGAAGTCCGTGGCAGCGGCCTGCTGATCGGTGCAGAACTGATCGAAGCATGGCACGGCAAGGCGGGTGAATTCTTAGCCGCAGCCCGTGAGCAAGGCCTTATGATGCTGGTCGCCGGCCCTAACGTGATTCGTTTTGCCCCATCACTGATTATCCCAGAAGTGGATATCCGCGAAGGTATGGCGAAGCTGGGTGATGCCATTGCTAAGGTAGTGGAAGCTGCTGAGGCGTAAGAATCTAGCCCGAATAAAGCGGTAATGCTAAAAATGCTAAAACGGTCATGGGTGAAAACCCATGGCCGTTTTTTTGTGTTTGTTTTGATGGCCTTAATCGGGTTTTAGCGCCCCTTGCGTTAAGGGTCACTTATGCCCCGCTTTCATAATCACTCGCACTATCATCATTCCCATGCACCGGAAGTTTCCGGGGCTAACGAGTGCAAGATACTGCTCTTTTTCTTTCTAATTTTTCAGCTTTATGATCGTCGAGGTGATCGGTGGCCTGGTCTCAGGCTCTTTGGCCGCAAAGCAGCCGACACCAAGCGCACCTTTGGCTATCTGCATTTTGAAGTGATTGCCGGTTTTATCAATGCTATTACTCTGTTTTTGATTGTCGGCTGGATTCTATTTGAAGCCTGGGAGCGCTTCAGCGAGCCTCAGCCAGTACTGGCTGGGCCTATGATGGCGGTGGCGATTGCAGGTCTTGTGGTCAATATTCTGGTGTTCTGGATTCTGCCCCGGGATGACAGCGAACACGTCAATATCAAGGGTGCTGCGCTGCATGTGCTGGGCGATCTGTTAGGTTCCATCGGCGCAGTAGCCGCTGCGGTGATTATTCACTTTACCGGCTGGACACCTATCGACCCGATTCTGTCGGTGGTGGTCTCCCTGCTGATTCTGCGCAGTGCCTGGGCGTTGCTGGCGAAATCCCTGTATATCCTGCTGGAAGGCGCACCGGACAACGCGACTCCGGGACGTGCGCTTGCGTCCTGAGAGCGATGCCATGGCACGTGAGGTCACTCAGGCGGTGGAGCAGGAGCTAAAAAACAAGTTCCGGATTGAACACGTGACCGTCGCCGTAGACTGGAATGAAGGCAGTTCCAGTGTTTGCAGTTTATCGGAGCCTTCTGGCGACAACTATGAGCACGACCATGATCATTCACTTCAGCATCAACATTAAGTGAGGAGTTAGAGACTATGTCGACACCACATCATCATGACACCCTGTCCCTGCAGGACAGCACCATTCTGGCAGAAACCTTCCGCCTGCTGGGCGACCCCAGTCGGTTACGAATTCTGTTCTACTGCCTGAACGAGCCGAAATCCGTGGGGGATATCGAAGCTGTCCCAGACCCTGGTCAGCCACCACCTACGTTTGCTGCGCGGGGAAAGACTGGTTGTCGGTGAGCGCTGCTCCCGTCATGTGTTCTACGCACTGGCGGATGATCATGTACGGGATATGCTTAAAGATATGGTCGTGCATATTAATGAAGATCGAGAAGGTCGCATAGAGAGCGATATTGAGTCCTCTGAAGGAGATAAGCTTCTCCTTAAGAAAATTGCAAAGCGTTAACTCAACCATTCATCAAATTTAAGGATTATTTGATCTTGTCGTTCCTTAACATCGTTTGGAGTCCACATTTGTTTATCAAAAAGGCCTAGTGTTATAGGAAATGTAGTTGCCTGGTTGTTTGAACGGAAATATGTGTCAAGTTTATCTCGGAATTCCTTATTTCCTGCTGAGGAGTTTTTCTTTCTACTAAGAAGAGCTAGATTGCCTATTTTATGTGCCCATTCGTTTCTTTCATCATCACTCCAATCGAATTCATTAACCCACTGTGAATTCTGTTTTGGTGACTGAGGAAGGATGTGTTCGATAGTGACTGTAATATTGTCATAGCTCCTATCTTGATCTCCATGAAGAGAGTCAGCTTTTGTCATAACTAGTCTTCGTAGCCGTGGCTGCAACTTATAGACATCTTCTTTAAGTGCTTTTAATGTGCTTTCCTTTTCTGTGGGGTCAAAATTAATAGCTTCTCCAGACTCGATTTTATATATTATTTTTCCTATTGCTCTTATTCGTTTTGATGCATAGGTTGAGGTCAAGAACATACTGAACATTATTTTTTCTAGTTCTGCCATGTTTTTTGTTGCTATTTCTTCGGAATCGGTTTTTTCATTCATTCTCTTTATTATTAATATGGCAGCCGGTATCCAGTCTTTGTTGTTGCATTTTTTTAGCCATTTTATATGGTTGTTTATTTTTTTGTTATCGAATCTTTCTTTTATTATGTCGTCAAGAATATCTGCATAAGGAAATATTTGATCTCTGAGAAGCTCGATGGGATTTATTTTTTTGCTGCTTATATGCTCTCTGATCTCTTTAATGATTGATGATTCGTATTTTTGTTTTTTCACAATCATTCTGTAGTGAGAGAAAAGATCATTAAATACTTCCCTTCCTAGACGCTCTTCAGTTTCTTCCCATCGGTTAGTGTACTCATCACGATAATGGCTTTCAATATTGCCTATGAGCTCTGATTTAAGGATATCTGCAAGAGTTAAATCTAGCCCTCTGCTATTCATGATGGAGAATATTCTATAAGCGGATTCATAGTTGTCGCTTGATATTAATACAATATGGCACTTGTTGATTATAAACTGTGTGAAATATTTTTTTTCTTCAATAGGCTTGCTATCTAATAGCTTTATGAATAATTTTTTGTTTGCATCTATTCGTTTTTGAGCATCGTTCACAGGAGGGCTGTAAGGCCTATCTAGGTCTAATGGGTTTTGTACTTCTGTAGAAAAAAACGAGCTGTCCCTTTGTCTTATTTTAAGCCTGGGTTGTGCTTGAATGTCTCTTAATAGATCGCCAGGCTGCATAATGAATGACTGAATTCCTCTTTGAAACTCGCTGTCTGCTGATAGAGAGTTTCTCAATTCAGCTAGTAAAATAGTCAATGTGGTCAGGCGTTGTTGACCGTCAATAACTTCTGATTTTGCAATGTTTTCTTTCTTAATTACTACAATGCTACCTAAGAAATACTCATCTTCTTTGCTGTTGTATGCATCGAAAAGATCGTCAAAAAGCTGATTTGCTTGATCTTCTTCCCATGAGTACGGACGTTGATAGTCTGGGATTTCAAAAGAGTAATCACTACTGAAGAGTTTGTGTAAGGCTAATTCGTGACTTTTTAGTGACATATTACGTCCTGTATTTTCAATGGATTACTGAGGATATCTTTACCCATAAGCTCGGCAAAATCTAGAGTGATTTAGGCCCCCAATCTAAAAAAAAGGTCGCATCCCGGACAGAAACTCTTGCCTGCTTCAACAATAATGGAGACAACGCAAAATAGGATGTCTTGAGATGAGTAACGACTTTACCCAATGGCTTGAGTGGATCGATTCACAGCACGACACCATGCTGGCCAATACCATTGCCCTTTCTGAAATCAACTCAGGCAGTCTGAATGCCGCCGGTGTAAACCGTGTGGGCGATGAGCTGATCCGTATTTGCGAGCCTTTAGGTGGCGAGGTTGAGCGTATTAAGGTTGCGCCTTATCAGAGTGTAAACAATCAAGGTGTTGCTGAAGAGTTTCCCCTAGGGGATGCGATCCGTATTCGTAAGCGTCCGGAAGCGCCGTTGCAGATTTTTTTCTGCGGCCATATGGATACCGTATTTGCCATTGATCACCACTTCCAGACCATCACCTGGCTGGATGACGATACGCTGAATGGCCCCGGTGTTGCTGATCTTAAAGGCGGCCTGATGGTGATGTTGACGGCAATTCAGGCCTTGGAGCGCAGTCCGTTTGCTGAGTCTATCGGTTGGGAGATTCTGTTTAACTCCGATGAAGAGATCGGCTCTGCCGCGTCTGCCCCTTTGATTGCCGAAGCGGCACAGCGCGTTAATTTAGGTTTGATCTACGAGCCAAGTTTCCCCGATGGCAATTTGGCTGGTGAGCGTAAAGGCAGCGGTAACTTCAGTGTTGTGATTCGTGGCCGTGCGGCACATGCGGGGCGTGAACATCATTTGGGGCGTAATGCGATTCGTGCTATGTCGGACTTTATCGTCATGCTGGATGACCTGAACGGTCAGCGTGATGGCGTGACGATCAACCCTGGTTTTATCGAAGGCGGCGGGGCAGTCAATATTGTGCCGGATCTGTGCGTTTCTAAATTTAATATCCGCCTAGAGCAGCCAGAGGATGAGGCTTGGTGTGAGCAACAGTTAGCGGATATTCTTGAGCAGATCAACCATCGAGACGGTATCACTATTGAGCTGCACGGTGGCTTTACCCGTAAGCCTAAGGTGTTGACCCCTGCTAATAAAAAGCTGTTTCAACTGGCTAAAGAGTGTGGTGCAGATTTAGGTATGCAAATTCAGTGGCTGCCAACGGGTGGCTGTTGCGATGGAAATAATTTGGCGGCGGCAGGTATTCCCAATATCGACACTTTGGGGGTACAGGGTGGAAAAATTCACTCCGCTGATGAGTATGTCAAAGTCGCCAGCTTTACCAAGCGGGCCAAGCTGAGCGCTCTGATGCTAATGAAACTGGCCACCTCAGATGATCTGAGCTGGCTGGGTGTTCAGAAGGAGAAAGGTTGATGCTGGTACTGCGTCCTTTAGCGTTTCACGATCTGGCAGGGCTTGAACGCCTTGCAGTGATCTCCGGCGGCCGCATGACCACGCTGCCGGATAACCGTGATCATCTGAGTCAGCTGATCAGCAATACCCAGCAATCGTTGCGTAAAGAGGTTGAGCGTCCGGCGGGTGAGAGCTATCACTTTGCGCTGGAAGATACGGAAACCGGTGAAGTGGTGGGGGTTTCTGGTATTGAGGCGGCGGTTGGGATTACGTCGCCGTTTTACAGCTACCGTATTGATGATGTGGTCCATGCTTCCAGTGAGCTACAGATCCATAACCGAGTACCGGCGCTGCATCTTTGTCAGGATTACACGGGAGCTTCTCGCCTTTATACCTTGTTTATGGATGACCGGCTTTTAGGCAAAGAACATCGACAATCAGAGACGATTCATCTGCTTTCCCGTGCCCGTATGCTGTTTATCGCAGCACACCCTGAGCGTTTCTCTCCTCGCCTGATTGTGGAACTGCAGGGGGTGGCGGATGAGAAAAATCAGTCACCGTTCTGGGAGTGCCTCGGTCGTCATTTCTTCAATATGGATTTCAACAAGGCCAATTATCTCACCGGTATTAATTCCAAAGGCTTTATTGCCGATCTGATGCCCCACTATCCGGTGTATGTACCTATGCTGCACCCTGATGCTCAAGCCGCATTAGGGCAAGCGCGTAATGATATGCGCGATGTGCAACGCTTGCTAGAAGATGAGGGCTTTGAGTACCGCCGCTATGTGGATATCTTTGATGCAGGCCCCACATTAGAAGCTCGAACGGAATCTGTACGCAGCGTCAATCAAAGCCATACTCTTGCTGTTTCTATCGAGGGTAATGGTATAGAGGATGGTGATATAAAGAATGATCTTGCTGTCGCTAATAACGACCAGCCCCTCGCCTTAATTAGCAACAATCAGCTACAAAACTACCGCTGTATTTTAGGCTCGCTGAACTCGGATAAACCGACTATTTCAGCGGATCAAGCTGCAGCGCTAGAGCTAAAATCCGGCGATAACGCAAGCGTGTTATGGCTTTAAAGTCAGGTCAATAATAATAACTTGCTCGAACTTTCTATCGAGCTTCTTTCTAAGATTTTGAGGAGTACCCCGCCATGATGGTGGTTCGTCCCATTCAGGCTAATGATCATAATGCCTTGCGAGAACTTGCTCGCAAAACTGGTGCAGGCTTTACCTCCTTGCAGGATAACGATGAGCAGGTCACGGGTAAAATTGAAAGTGCTCTGGAAGCATTTAAGCCCAGTGCTATTCCCGATGAAGCCCTGTACCTGTTTGTCATGGAAGATACCGATACCGGTGAAGTGGTTGGGATTTGCGGCATTGATGCTGCCGTTGGTTTAAGCGATCCTTGGTATAACTATCGAGTTGGTACACTGGTACACGCGTCCCGTGAACTGAATGTCTATAACCAGATTCATACCCTGACCATCTCCAACGATCACACCGGCTACTCTGAGTTGTGTACATTATTTTTAAGCCCTGAAGCCCGCCATAGTAAAAATGGTGCTTTGCTGTCTAAGTCTCGCTTTATGTTTTTGGCTGAATTTCCTCAGCGCTTTAACGAGTACCTTATTGCTGAGATGCGCGGTTATTCCGACGACAAGGGTGTGTCTCCATTTTGGGAGGGTTTGGGTCGTCACTTCTTCTCTCTAGATTTTGCCGAAGCGGACACACTGTCTTCTATGGATAAGGTGTTTATTGCTGAGCTGATGCCGAAGAACACCATCTACACCAATCTGCTGCCAAAGGATGCTCAGGAAGCGATCGGTAAAACCCACGACGCAACCACCCCAGCCCGTAAGCTGTTGGAGGCAGAAGGCCTGCGTTATACCGGCTATATCGATATTTTTGACGGCGGCCCTACCCTCGTTTCCCGCACCAATGATGTGCGGGCGGTGCAGGAGAGCCGTTATGTAAAAGCCCATATTCTGGATGCGAAAGCCGAACACCAGCCGCAGGGTGAGCTCTATTTAGTTAGTACCACTGATTTTACGAATTTTCGCTGCTGCATGACCGCTGTGGATGCAGCAGGTAGCCAGAGTTTTGGCTCGCACAGTTTTGGAAACCATATTGTCGGCCTGCCACAAGCGGTTGCCGACGCACTTCAGATTACAGAAGGCACCACCGTACGTATTGTACCTATGGCCTCTGGAAGGAGATTTTGAAATGACTGCATCACATCTGATTAATGGCCAATGGCTTGTCGGTGAAGGTTTAGAATTTACCTCCCTGAACCCGGCAACCGGCGAGGTGATTTGGCAGGGTAAAGAGGCCTCTGCGGCACAGGTTGAGCTGGCGGTCAACGCAGCCCGTGACGCTTCTGTCGAGTGGGCGATGACGCCTTTTGCTGACCGTGAAGCGATTGCGCGTCGCTTTGCTGAGCTGCTGGGTGATAACAAAGAAGAGATGGCGACGATTATCGCCACGGAAACCGGTAAACCGATCTGGGAAACCCGTACCGAAGTAGGCGCCATGATCGGCAAAATCGCGATCTCGGTAAACGCTTATAACGAACGTACCGGCAGCCGTGTGAGTGACGTTGCCGGTGCTCGTGCGGTTCTGCGTCATAAGCCTCATGGTGTGGTTGCGGTGTTTGGCCCTTATAACTTCCCCGGTCATCTGCCGAATGGTCATATCGTACCATCACTGTTGGCGGGTAATACCGTGCTGCTGAAGCCCAGTGAACTGACCCCTCATGTTGCAGAATTTATGGTGCAGCTGTGGGAGAAAGCCGGTCTGCCAGCGGGGGTTCTTAACCTGTTGCAAGGGCAGAAAGATACCGGTATCGCCTTGGCCGGCCACGACCGTATTGATGGTTTGTTTTTCACCGGTAGCTCCCGCACGGGTCATATTCTGCATGAGCAGTTTGCCGGACATCCGGGCAAGATTCTGGCACTGGAGATGGGCGGCAACAACCCGCTGATCATCGACGAAGTGGCTGATATGAAAGCTGCGGTACACGAGACGATTCAGTCTGCGTACATCACCAGTGGTCAGCGCTGCACTTGTGCCCGTCGCCTGTTTGTACCTGTTGGTGAGTGGGGCGATCAGTTTATTGCTCAGCTGCAGGAAACGGTTAGCCTGATCAAAGTGGGCGGTCAGTTTGATGAAGACGCACCTTTTATGGGCAGCCTGATCTCCGAAACTGCCGCTGATGGTATGGTCGCCGCACAACAGAATCTGTTGTCTCTAGGGGCCAGCCCTCTGGTTAAGCTTGAAAAGCTGAAGCCGGGTACTGGTTTTCTTTCACCGGGTCTGATCGATGTGACTGCCTTGGTTGAGGCCGATACGTTACCTGATGAGGAGTACTTTGGCCCGCTGCTACAGGTGATCCGTTTCAGCGATTTTGATGAGGCGATCCGTCAGGCCAACAACACCCAATACGGCCTGTCTGCTGGGTTATTCAGTGATAGTGAAGCGCGCTTTAATTACTTCTACGACCGTATCCGTGCCGGCATCGTCAACTGGAACAAACAGCTGACCGGCGCAGCAAGCAGTGCTCCGTTTGGTGGTGTCGGTGCCAGCGGTAACCACCGCGCAAGTGCATACTACGCAGCGGATTACTGCTCTTACCCTGTAGCGGGGATGGAAGCGGATCATCTGGTATTGCCGGAGAACCTATCTCCAGGCCTGACCCTCAAATAAAACGTATTCAATAGCAGGTGGATGATGAAAGCATTTGAAGCAAACTTTGATGGTCTGGTCGGGCCAACTCATAACTACAGTGGTTTGTCTTTCGGTAACGTTGCTTCCCAGAGCAACGGAACCCATGCATCTAACCCAAAACTGGCGGCGTTGCAGGGCTTGCAAAAAATGAAAGCCCTGCACGATATGGGCATGGTTCAGGGGGTGCTAGCACCTCAGGAGCGTCCTGATTTGTTTACCCTGCGCCGTTTGGGTTTTACCGGTTCCGATGCCGATGTGCTGGCGCAGGCAGCAAAAGAAGCGCCACGTATTCTGGCCGCCTGTTGTTCCGCATCCAGCATGTGGACGGCCAACGCCGCTACGGTATCTCCAAGTGCTGATACTGCAGATGGCAAGGTGCACTTTACACCGGCTAACCTGACCAATAAGTTTCATCGCTCGATTGAGCATGAAACCACAGGCCGTATTTTGCAGGCGACCTTTGCAGACCAGAATCACTTTGCCCACCATCCGGCGCTGCCGGGTGTGGAGCACTTTGGTGATGAAGGTGCAGCGAACCATACCCGTTTCTGCCACGCGTACGGCGAGCAGGGGGTTGAGTTTTTTGTTTTCGGTCGTAGTGCTTTCGACAGTCGTTATCCAGAAGCCAAGAACTGTCCAGAACCCAGAAAATACCCGGCGCGTCATACGCTGGAAGCCTCTCAGGCCGTCGTCCGCCTGCACGGTCTGAGTGATAGTCATGTGGTTTATGCACAGCAACATCCGGATGTGATCGATGCGGGGGTTTTCCACAACGATGTGATCGCTGTGGGTAATCGTGACACCTTGTTTTGCCATGAACAGGCGTTTCTGGATCAGGCGGCGGTTAAGCAACAACTAACCGATACGATGGGTGGACGCTTTAATATTATTGAAGTTCCCGCTAACCGTGTATCCGTAGAAGATGCGGTTCAGAGCTATCTGTTTAACAGCCAACTCTTGAGCCTACCGGATGGCCGCACCCTGCTGGTGATACCGGAGGAGTGTAAGAACAACGAACGGGTTTGGAGTTATCTGTCTGAGCTGCTCAATGGCAGTAGCCCGATCGATGAACTCAAAGTATTCGATCTAAAACAGAGCATGAGCAACGGCGGTGGCCCCGCTTGCTTACGTCTGCGTGTGGCAATGAACGAAGCGGAACTGGCGGCATTCAACCCGGCCACCCGTATGAGTGATGAGTTGTTTGATACGCTGAACAACTGGGTAGAGCGTCATTATCGTGATCGCATTGTGGACGCCGATCTGGCTGATCCTCAGCTGCTGATCGAATCCCGTACCGCACTGGATGAGCTGACTCAGATCCTGAAGCTGGGATCTGTGTACCCGTTCCAGCGGGCTTGATCGACCCCTGATCTTCCCTGCGAAGATTCATTTTAAGCCTCTTGTGCGCAGCTTTTTTGCGAGCTTTCTTGCCCCGACCTGAAAAGGTCGGGGCTTTTTGTGCAGAGGGACTTACTCCCGATTCAGCGCTTCCAGCAGTTCAATCTCAAAAATCAGATGGCTGTTAGGTGGAATCTTATCACCAAAGCCCCGTTCGCCATAACCCATCTCGGCAGGTACCTGTAGTTTGCGTTTTCCGCCGACTTTCATACCTTTTAAGCCTTCTACCCAAGCGGCGATTACTTTCTTACGGCTCAGCACTACCTGAAATGGTTGGCCTTTGTCGTAGGAGTTATCAAACTCGGTGCCGTCTTCCAGCCAGCCGCGATAGTGAGTCGTCACCAAGGCTCCGCCTTTTTTCACTTCGGTACCGGTGCCTTCGGTAAGGTCTTCAATAATTAGCTGTTTATCTTGGGACATTTTGTTCTCATCTTGTTCTTATTAAGGGCTAGTTGTGTAATGGCCTACAAGGATTAGAGCCTTTTTGGGGTTTAGGTTTTTTTAGAGCTTAACGACAGTATGGGAATACTCATACGGGCGATAAAATGATCCCACGGTTCTGGTCTTGCAAGGAGGAAACCTTGAGTCAATTCGGCTTCTTGCTGGCGCACAAATTCAAGCTGCTTTTCTGTTTCAACCCCTTCAACCACCACGCGCATATTAAGTGTATGGGCCATTGCAATAATGGTACGCACTAGCGGGGCATCGTCTTGAGTATCCAATGTTTGAATAAAGCTACGATCCACTTTAAGTTCATCAAATTTGAGATCGTGGAGGTAGCTTAAGGATGAGTAGCCGGTACCAAAATCATCCAATGAAAGCTGTACACCTAAAGCACGAATCTTAACTAGCTTGTTTTTGATCTCTTGCTCGATTAATAGAGACTCAACAACTTCTAAAATTAACTTCTGGGGTGGAACATGATAGCGCTTCATCAGGGCTTCAAGTTGATCAACAAAGTTATCTTGTTTTAGCTGTAATACGGATATATTAACCGATAGAGAAATAGGCAGGGTTTCTAGCAAAGAGCAGGCTTTATGCAGAACCCAGTCGCCAATGGGTAAGATAAGTTCCGTTTCTTCTGCTAGATCAATAAAGTGATACGGTGTTAGCAAACCTTTCGCGGGGTGGTTCCAGCGAATCAGTGCTTCTGCTCCAGCGACCTGACCTTGCAGGTCAAACTGGGGCTGTAAGAATAATTCAAACTGTTTTTTGTCAATCGCCGTTTTCAGTTCCCGTATGGCACTGGTGCGCTCTTTTAAGCCAAGGTGAACATCAGAGGAGTAAAGGGCAAAGTTGATGCCTGACGTTGAACGGCGCACATGCTGTAGTGCCAGTCTGGCTCTGTGCTGTAGGGTTTCAATATCGGAGCCGTCTTCTGGGTAGCAAGCCAAGCCAACCTGTAGCTGCAAGCTGTAGTTTTTACGGTTAACCAGCCATGATTTATCATTGACGGTATAAATCAGGTGGCTAATAAACTGCAGGGTGTTTTCTCGACTATCTTCCGAAAATAACGCTAATCTATTGGCTGGTAAGCGCACTAGGATTGCGCCTTTATTTTGGCTGGACACTAATTTAAGCATAAATTCAGCGAGCTGTTGGAAAGCTTCATTTCCCGCTTTAAGGCCATGTAGTTCATTAATAATGTGCAGCCCTTGAACGCGAAAAATAGCCATATAGCCATAACTGCTTTTTAACTGTGAAGAAAAGTGCTTGTGGATATACGCAATTCTGGGAAGACCGGTGACATCATCAAAGCAGGTTTTTTGATAAAAATCTTCCTCAACTGTACGCCGCTGAAAAGCCTCGGCATATTGGGCAATAACACCGGCAAGTGCCGAACAGGCGCTTTTTTCAGCATCGCTCCAGCTTTTATAATGCAGGCTGCCAAAGGTTAAAACACCCCTAAGGGTTCCACCCAGATAAATAGCGGCCATGGCAACCGATTGCACATGGTAGTCGGCAAAAAAATCGAGAATAGCTTTAGCATTATTAGGCGATTGCTGGGTAAGCTCTAATGTTAAATTGAAGGTGATAACGGGTTTTTCTTGTAATTGGGAAAGGCAGTATTCGATCACGCTTACCGGCAGTTGTTCACCGTTCATGGATGAGTTACTGGCTTCACAGATAGCGTACTTTTCATCTTCATCGATCAGCCAAATAGAGGTTATTTCCGAGTGAATTAGCTGCTGGCCCTCAACAATAAGTTCCTCTAAAAATGCGTGTTGGTCTGGCTGTTCTTGAAAGCGTTGGCGCAATTTCTGAATGCTATTTTGCTGATCCGATAACGCTTTACGGGTCTCTGCAAACTCCTCCATCTCTTGAAGGCTTTGCTTGCCTTGGGAGGATATGCGCCTGATTAGCCATATAGTTGCACCGCCCAAGAACAGCAGCATAAGAAATACCCAGGGTAATAGCTGCAGTAACAGTTTGGTGCCAGGATTTGCTGGCTCCCATGATAGATGAGCTTGGGTTATGCCTCTATGATCAAGAATGGGATAGGAGTGCAGCACGGCAATGGGTTCTTGCCATAGATAAAAATCCTCGATTTTAGTGTGCGCTCTAATACGCTCTGACAGCAAAGGAGCCAACCGCTGGGCAAAGATAAAAGAATGGCGTTGATCTTGCACTAAGCTTGATGAATTTTCCCGCATAATAGGGTGAGATGCGAAGGCCCAAAGTTCATCATTGATAACCCGTAATCGAGTAGATAACGCTGGAATGGATAATACGGCTTTTTCTATATCTGAGAAATTAGGTGGCAGACTATTGGCTTTTCCTTCGTAGCTGCTAAAAATCAGATGCTGTTGATCATCTCTGACAATAACCCATCCGACCGATAGCCCGCTGTACAGGTGGTTGCTAAAATTGCTGGCAATCCATCCCGGGTTAGGTTGTGGAAGAGATACCCATTGGGTATAGGCCTCATTTTGAATCGCATATTTTTTGACTTGACTCAGTAGCTGGATTTGAGCACGTTCAACGGTGTTTTGAATCGATTCTTGGGTGTACTTTATATCTTCAGCGTCAATCGTTTTTGCAGCGGCCCAGACAAGAGTAATAATCAGCAAAAATGAGATCGCAAATAAGGATGTAATCCAAATAAGAGTGTTTTGATATTGCTTAGAAATGTCAAACGAATGAATCTTCAAGGATGTTACCTGTAACAGACGGGTGAATCCGGCTAAGTTTACGGGGTTTGCAACAATTGTCGATCTGGCGCACTTAGCATTCTTTTGATGTAAATCAATTTATACGACGGTATAAGTCGTCATATTTTGAATGGCCAAATTTATCGTTTGAGTTGAATGGGTTACAGCTTGACTTGAATAGATTATTGCTTGATGGGACATCGCAATAGAACCTCCGTGTCTATTTTTTTGGCTATTTTTCGGATTCTTTCTTGGTTGTTTTTATAGGTACTCTATTCCTCAATTAAGGTATCAAGAGGATAGCCGCGAAACGGCTTTACGGTGGTGAGCACCACATGGCTACTGATATTCACCATGCCGGGTAGTATATCTAAAAGTTGATCATTTATCGCGTTATAGCGGGCCATATCTGGTGCGACAATACGTAGAAAAAAGTCAAAACTACCACTAACGGTATAGCATTCGACCACTTCTGGATGGCCTTGGGCTGCGGTTTGAAAGGTACGAAAAGCCTCAGTGCTTTGGTCTTTTAAACTTACCGTGACAATAACCTCTACACTACGGCAGATCTTCGGCAAATTCAGCGTGCCTAAATAAGGCCCAATCAGCTGAGCACTTTCCAGTTTTCGTACCCGATTAAGACAAGAGCTAGGAGACAAACCCACGCGGTCAGCAAGATCTTGATTGGTGATACGGGCTTCGCTTTGCAGAGTCGAAAGAATCTTTTGGCTAATATTGTCCAGTTGCATGTTATCGGTTCTTTTAGGCTTGTTTTTATGATGGGCGACCCTCTTTTTAACTCTAATCAGATTTGAACTTCCTTAATAGAGTCAGCTTTGTCGCAGTTTTTGCAGCTTAGACGCTAGTTTGCGGCTGTGATGGGGTCGGTGCAAGTTTTTTTGTTGTCACCGAATTTTATTTGGTAGGTTGGATGTTTTTCTGCAATATCTGCATTTTTTGACTGAAATCAAACAGCCTATTTTGCAATTTCGACACTAAACTTAAGCCATTAAATAGCCACTTTTAAAGTGCTAAACAGCTGCTTTTTTTAGCAAAATTGATGACTGGCTTAATCCATTATTTAGGGTAGGAAGGCTTATGTTGATTATTCGTCCATGCCAATTGGCAGATCTTGATGATCTAATGGCACTGTCTCAAGCCGTGGGACGGGGAATGACCTCTATGCCAGCAGACCGTGAAGCTTGGTTGAACAAGATTACAGCCACCGAGCGTGCGTTTTCAGCGCAAGGTAAAAACGATCCGATGAGCACTTACTTTATGGTGCTGGAAGATCCTGCTTCAGGTCGTGTCATCGGCTCAACGGCTGTGTACACCGGCATTGGTTTAGATCGCCCTTTCTACTCTTATAAAATATCGACATTGGTCAGCAGTTGCAGTGACCTCTCTGTGACCCGTCAGTCCCGTGTGCTCAGCATGGTGAATGATTACACCGGCGCAACCGAAGTGGGTTCTCTGTTTGTTTCCCCAGAATATCGTAAGCCGGGTATGGGGCAGTTTTTATCCCGTGCTC
Organism: Oceanospirillum maris DSM 6286; assembly: GCF_000422865.1. Classification (GTDB taxonomy): domain Bacteria; phylum Pseudomonadota; class Gammaproteobacteria; order Pseudomonadales; family Halomonadaceae; genus Oceanospirillum; species Oceanospirillum maris. The sequence continues at coordinate 52,104 of NZ_AUGW01000008.1, forward strand.
GCTTTCTGGCGATGGCTGATTTCCCTGAACGCTTTAGCGATACCGTTATGGCTGAACTGCGTGGCTGGCAAGATGAGGCCGGTGATTCGCCCCTATGGGAAAATCTTGGGCGGCAGTTTTTCGGTATTGATTTTCAAGAAGCGGTTCACACCGTGGCTCTTAAAGGCACCCAGTTTATCTCTGATCTGATGCCCAAATATCCGATCTATATCAACTTGCTACCGCAAGAAGCTCGGGACGTAATCGGCAAGCCAAACGACTCCTCAGCGCCAGCGTTACATATGCTGAAAAAAGAGGGTTTCCAGTTTACCGGCTACGTGGATCTATTTGATGGCGGGCCATCGGTGCAGTGTGCTCGGGATGAGATTCACACCGTACGGGAAAGCGTCACCGGCAATGTGCGTATCAGCGCCCATGTTAAAGATGGTGATGCACTCTTTATGCTCAGCAACGGTGAAGCGGAACACTATCGCGTGGTTTTAGCCCCAGCCCGACTTTCTGCCGAGGGTGTTCTGCTAATCCAACAGCAAGCCGCAGATGCCCTGTTACTGGATACGGATCATGACTTCAGCTCTGCACAAGTACGTTTTATGCCGTTTCAGCCAAAAGCATCCGCTGCTGCCTGCGCGGCATAGAATGTCGCTTTTATACCGGCAGTTAATACCGTCTACTTGTGATTAACGCCATCTACTTGCGATTAACACCTTTCTTCTTTAGCGGAGGTTAGGTGATAGCAGTACCTTACCCGCTAGATTCATTCTCTAGATAGCCCTGCCTTACCATATTTTTAGTCAACAATATAAAAATTTCATAGAAACTGTACTGTAAAAAAAGAATTGAAGAAGAAAAGGTTTCTCGGCTATTATCTAAAAGCTATTAGCTCTCTACTGCAATATTTTTCTATGCTGCACCTGATTGATACAGGAGAAAGTAGTGGTGCCTATCACTAATCAAAGAACATTAGCTGAGATCGCAACGATCCGTACCGGCTACACCTTTCGTGGCAAGGTGACGGAGCTGACAGACGGCGGTAATGCACATATCGCTCAAATTAAAGATGCCCGCCGTGCGTGGGAGGCGACAAATACCGCTGTTTTGTGTGCCGAGCAGTTGCCCAGAATTCAGTGGGAAGGGAAAGATAAAGTCTTTGTCGGCGCGGGTTCCGTTATTTTACCAGCCAGAGGGTCTAAAGGTGGGTATTTTCGGGCATCATGTATCGCCAGAAAGCATGATGATGCGTTACCCATTGCCGTCAGCGGCCAGTTTCTAGTTATTACACCCAATAACGCTGTATTGCCTGAATTTCTCTGCTGGTCTCTGAATCAACCCGCCATGCAATACTGGCTGGCAGAAGGTGCCGGTAGCCAAGGCAGCAGTATTGTGATGCTGACCGCTAAAATGGCAAAAGAGTTAACACTGGATATTCCCAGTCTGGAAACGCAACAGAAAATCCTGCATATCAATCAACTGTGGGAGCAGGAACAGGCGCTGACACAGGCCCTGCTAAAAAATCGTGAAACCCAAATGCAAGGCATGTTTCAGCAATTGCTTAAGGAATCAAAATAAATGAGTACCGATAAGATCAATCAAGACCGAGCCATCAGCCAAGAGCAAGTGAACAAAGCCCTCTGGAACGCCTGCGACACCTTCCGAGGTACTATCAGCGCCGATACCTACAAAGACTTTATCCTGACCATGCTGTTTCTGAAGTACATTTCAGACGTTTGGCAGGATCACTACGATGGTTACAAAGCGGAATACGGTGACGAGCCGGAGCTGATCGAAGAGATGATGAAGAACGAGCGCTTTGTTCTGCCATCTTCTGCCAGCTTTTACAGCCTTTACGAAAAGCGTCACGAGCCGGGTAACGGTGAGCGCATCGATCAGGCGCTGCATGCCATTGAAGAAGCCAACGGCACCAAGCTAAAGGATGCTGGTAAAAGCGTGTTTCAGGATATCTCCTTCAATACCGATCGGCTGGGCGAAGAGAAGCAGAAAAACACCATTCTGCGTCACTTGCTGGAAGACTTTGCCAAAGATGACCTGAATCTGAAACCCAGCCGCGTTGGCACGCTGGACGTGATCGGCAGCGCCTACGAATACCTGATTAAAAACTTTGCCGCTAGCGGCGGTCAGAAAGCCGGTGAGTTCTATACCCCGCCGGAAGTGTCTGACCTGATTGCCGAGCTGTTAGACCCACAACCGGGCGACAGCATTTGCGACCCAGCCTGTGGGTCGGCCTCGTTGTTAATGAAGTGCGCCAGCAAAATCCGCAAAAATCACGACAGTAAAAACTACGCCCTGTACGGCCAGGAAGCGATTGGCTCCACTTGGTCGCTGGCAAAAATGAATATGTTCCTGCACGGCGAGGACAATCATAAAATCGAATGGGGCGATACCATCCGCAACCCTAAGCTGCTGGATCAGAACGGTAACCTCAAGCTGTTTGATCTTGTCACCGCCAACCCGCCATTTTCGCTGGATAAATGGGGCCATGATGAAGCTGCCAACGACAAGTTCAGCCGCTTCCGCCGTGGCGTGCCGCCTAAAACCAAGGGCGACTACGCCTTTATCCTGCATATGATCGAAACGCTCAAACCTGCTTCTCAAGGTAAACCCGGGGGCCGTATGGGGGTCGTCGTGCCACACGGCGTTTTGTTCCGTGGTTCCAGCGAAGGTAAAATCCGCAAACAACTGATTGAAGAAAACCTGCTGGATGCCGTGATCGGCTTACCGGAAAAACTCTTCTACGGCACCGGTATTCCCGCCGCGATTCTGATTTTTAAAAAGGAAAGAGCCACACAGAATGTCTTGTTTATTGATGCCTCCCGCGAGTTTAAAGCCAGCAAAAACCAGAACCTACTGACCGAAGCCAATATCAGCAAAATTGTGGACACCTTCCGCAACTGTGAAAACGTCGGTAAGTACGCTTATGTAGCCACTCTTGATGAGATCAAAGAGAACGACTACAACCTGAATATCCCCCGTTACGTGGATACCTTCGAGGAAGAGGAAGAGATCGACCTGATGGCCGTGCGCGCCGAGCGTGAGAAGCTGAAAGCACAGCTGAATGAACTGGAAGGTGAGATGGATAAGTACCTAGCCGAACTAGGCTATTCGGCAGCTGAAAAACAAGGAGCATAGGCTATGGAACAGCAACAAATTCAGTCCCTTACAGCAACCTTTGAGGGCCATGCCCAGCAAACAGAAGGCGGTGTGGAGTACTGGCTAGCGCGAGACCTTCAGCACCTGCTGGGCTATGGCAAGTGGGACAACTTTGTCAGCGTGATATCCAAAGCCAAAACCGCCTGTGAAGTCAGCGGCCATGAGGTGCCCGACCATTTTGCTGACGTCGGGAAAATGGTCGAGCTTGGCTCCGGCAGCCAGCGTGAAATCGACGATGTGATGCTCACCCGCTACGCCTGCTACCTGATTGCTCAGAATGGTGATTCCCGTAAGCAGCAGATTGCTTTCGCCCAAACCTATTTCGCCATGCAAACCCGCAAAGCCGAGTTAATCGAACAGCGTCTGTTAGAAGCAGAGCGGGTTCAGGCCAGACAGAAATTGTCAGCCACTGAAAAAGAGCTTTCCGATGTGATCTATGAACAAACTGGAGGCAATAACAACTTCGCTTTGATCCGCAGCAAAGGTGATACTGCCCTGTTTGGACGAAATACCAAAGCGATGAAAGCCCAGTGGCAGGTGCCGGATAATCGTCCCTTAGCTGATTTTGCACCGACCATTATTCTTAAAGCAAAAGACTTTGCTACCGAGATCACTATTCACAATGCCCGAGGGCAACAGATGACACGGGAACAACAAATCTCCCATGAGCACGTTACCAATAATCAGGCTGTACGCGATACCTTACTAAATCGCGGCATTCGACCTGAACACCTGCCACCAGCGGAAGATGTTAAAAAAGTGGAACGTCGTTTGGCTTCTTCAGAGAAAAAGTCCATTAAAAATCCTGATGCACTGGGTTTGGGAGATGATGCCCATGAGTGATTGTATGTTGATGGAATGGTTTAAAGCGGAATGGTCTGAGTACCTAAAGGAGCTGGGTTATGGTGCCTGAGGGGTGGAAGCCAGCCCAAATAGGAGATCTGGCCAAATTTATGTCTGGCGGAACTCCTAGCAAACAAAAAGCTGAATATTGGGGCGGATCAGAGCCTTGGGTCTCAGGCAAGGATCTGAAAACACACTACTTGGTAGATAGTATTGATACCTTGAGTCGTGAGGGGTTTAACGTTGCGAAGAAAGCTCCACAAGGTTCGTCTCTGATTCTTGTTAGAGGGATGACTTTGTTGAAAAACTTTCCTGTTGGCTATGCAACCAGAGAGGTGGCGTTTAATCAGGATGTGAAGGCACTTATACCTGTTTCATCCGTGGATGGATTATTTCTATCTTTCCTGCTAGTTGCGGAAAAGCACAAAATCCGCCAGCTCGTGAGTACAGCTGGTCATGGTACGGGACGGCTGGATACAACTCTAATTCAAGAGTATCCGGTTAACCTCCCCCCTCTCTCTGAGCAAAAGAAAATCGCCCAAATCCTGTTTACTTGGGATAAGGCCATTACCACTACCGAACAACTGTTTGCCAACAGTCAGCAGCAGAAAAAAGCGCTGATGCAGCAATTACTGACAGGGAAAAAACGCCTGCTGGATAAGAATGGAGAGAGGTTTAGCGGGGAGTGGGAAAGCCATCATCTCAAAAAGCTCCTCCAAATATCAAAAGGGAATCAACTTAATAAAGACACTCTTTCAAAATCTGGCGAATATGCGGTGATAAATGGCGGCATTGAGCCTTCTGGATATACGAGTAAATATAATACGGAAGCCAACACCACCACAGTCAGCGAAGGTGGAAATTCTTGTGGTTTTGTAGGATTCCAATCGACCAGATTTTGGTGTGGCGGTCATTGCTACGCCATTAAGAACCTTAAAATTGACTTGAACTTCACATACCAACTTTTGAAATTCAATCAATCCAAAATCATGAGACTTCGAGTTGGATCTGGTCTTCCTAATATCCAAAAGAAAGATTTGGAGGCACTATCGGTTGATTATCCTATTTCACAAGAGGAGCAACAAAAAATCGCTGCTGTTCTCTCCACCGCCGATCAGGAAATCACCATCCTGCAGCAGAAGCTGGATCACCTGAAACAAGAGAAAAAAGCTCTGATGCAGCAGCTACTCACGGGTAAACGCCGGGTGAAAACTGACGACATGGAGGCCGCATGACATCAAATAAACAGCCTCGTACTATTCAGATATTTCTACCTAGCGGTGATCCAGCCGGTATTCGTATTGCAGAACAAACAACTTCGATACTCAGGTTGATTGAAGTACCCCGAAGCGATATTGCTGAGTTTGTAGCACTGCCTGAGGCTAAACAGGTCGGATTGTATTTTTTAGTCTCTGGGGAAAACAAAGATGAGTTGTATATTGGTCAGTCGGGTGAAGTAGGCGCTCGCCTAATACAGCATCATAGAGATGAGAAAAAAGATTGGGAGCGAGCGCTTGTATTGGTCTCGCTTACCAATAACCTGACACAAACCCATGTACTCTATTTAGAATCGTTGTCCATTGAAACAGCAAAAAATTGCCAGCGCTATAGCCTTCAGAATGGCAATGGTGGCCAAAAGCCCCATACACCGATTCCACTGAAAGCTGACTGCGATCAAATCCATGATATCGCCAGGCTTTTATTGGCTACTCTGGGGTATCCCATTTTTGAACCGCTAACAGAGTCAGCCTCTGACACTGCCACTCGGGTTTTTAAGTGTCGCCGTACTGGCGTTGATGCGCATGGTATTTATACCAATGAAGGCATGGTTGTCTTGAAAGGCTCTTCAGCTCCCATGACGACAAAGCGCAAGACGGAACAGCGTTTTTACGATAAACGGGATAGTCTTCTGGCTAAAGGTGTGATTGCTGTAGAAGGTGGCCGCTTCGTGTTTCAACGTGATTATCTGTTTCAAACCCCTAGTGCTGCTACGATGTTGTTGCTTTTGGCTACATCCAATGGTTGGGTTGATTGGAAAACAGAGCAGGGGGTGACCCTGAATGATTACCAAGGCCGTACGCTTGAGACTGTCAGTGAAAGGGCCGAACAGGCAGTTGTAAACTAAAAGTTTACAACTGCCGCCGGCAACAACTCTTCGAATTTACATTGAATTTAAGTAGCTTTGCAGCTACAGAGGCAACGCAAGGATAAGGAATGACCACCCTAACGGCCCCCAAATTCCAGGAAGAATACAGCGCTAAACTGCCTGCTTTAGCTTTACTAACCAACCTTGGTTGGTCTTTTTTGCCACCGGATCAGGCGTTGGCGGCCCGTGGCGGTAAATTCGATCAGGTAGTTCTGCGGGAGATCCTTCAGGCAGAGCTGCAAAAGCGCCGTTTTACCTATGCCGGTCAGCAGTATCCTCTGTCGCAGAAATCCATCGATAACCTGATTGCTGAGATCTGCAGTCCGGCGCTGAATGAAGGCTTACTCAATGCTAACGAGAAGATCTACAACCACCTGCTGTACGGTATCTCGGTTACGGAATTTGTCGATGGCAAAAAGGTCAGTCCGACCATCGCTCTGATTGACTGGCAAAACATCACGAATAACAGCTTCACCTTTACCGAAGAGTTTACGGTCAGCCGCTCTGGTGGTGTGGGTTCTTCTCATCAGGATAAAAGACGCCCGGATATCGTTTGTTTTGTAAACGGTATTCCGCTGGTGGTGATTGAAGCCAAGCGCCCAGATGGCAGCTCTCATCATGGTGGCGGGCCAACGGTTGTTGAGGGCATCTCCCAGTGTCTGCGTAACCAGCGCCCGGATGAGATCCCCCATCTGTTTGCCTACAGTCAGCTGCTGCTGTCCATTAACGGTTATGACGGTCGTTATGGCACTTGTGCAACCCCGGATAAGTTCTGGGCGGCCTGGCGTGAAGAGGAGCTGACCGATACGGATAAGTTGGTGATTAAAAACACCAAGCTCACCTCCGCTCAGCTGGATAATCTGTTCAGCCACCGCAAACCGGCAGACCGTGATTGGTATGAAAGCCTGATCGCTGCCGGAGAGCTCTCAGTTTCCGGGCAGGATGAGCTGCTGATTAGTCTGTTAAGTCCTGAACGCTTGTTCGAGATGGTGCGCTACTTCACTCTTTTTGATAAGAAAAACGGCAAAATTGTTGCCCGCTATCAGCAGGTATTTGGCATTAAGGCACTGATCGAGCGTATCAAAATGCGCAAAACGACCGGTGGCCGCGAAGGTGGTGTGATCTGGCATACCACAGGCTCCGGTAAGTCGCTGACCATGGTGCTTTTAAGCAAAACCCTGATCCTGCATGATGATCTTAAACAGTGCCGAATAGTGGTGATTACCGACCGAGTGGATCTGGAAACGCAGCTAAGCGCTACTTTTGCCTCGGGCGGTGAACTGGCCAGTAAGAAAGATAAAAGCGCTGCCATGGCTACTTCCGGTCGTCGTCTGGCTGCGCAGATCGGCAAAGGCAATGAGCGTATTATCTTCTCTCTGATTCAGAAGTTTAATACCGCAACCAAGCTGCCGGAATGTAAAAATGACAGCTCAGATATTATCGTGCTGGTGGATGAAGGTCACCGCAGTCAAGACGGTGAAAACAATATCCAGATGCGTCAGGCGCTGCCCAATGCGGCCTTCGTCGCTTTCACCGGTACACCACTGCTGAAAGATGATAAAACCGAAAACAAGTTTGGCAAAATCATTCATGCCTACACTATGCAGCGGGCGGTTGAGGATAAAACCGTTACTCCTCTGCTGTATGAGGAGCGTATCCCTGATCTGGATGTTAACGAGCGGGCGATTGATGCAGGCTTTAATCGCATCACCACCGACCTGAGCGAAGAGCAGAAGGCGGATCTGAAACGAAAATACGCCAAAAAAGGCGAGCTTTATCAGGCTAATGACCGCATCCAGCTGATCGCCGGTGATATTGCAAGCCACTTTGCCGATAACCTGGATGATGACCTTAACGGCCAACTGGCCTGTGGTAGTAAAGCCTCTGCGGTTAAGTACAAAAAATATCTGGATGAGGCCTTGGTCCTGCTGCCAGCAAGCAGCCGTTTTGAATCCACCATTATTATGAGTCCGCCGGATACGCGGGAGGGTAATAGTTCCATTGATGAATCAGCGCTTCCGGAAGTCACCCGTTGGTGGAAAGAAAATGTCGGCTCGGAAGATGAAAAGGTTTATACCCGCCGTATGGTGCAGCGTTTCGCTGATGACAAAGATCCGCTGCGCATACTGATTGTGGTGGATAAGCTGCTCACTGGGTTCGATGAACCCAAAAATGCGGTGCTCTATATCGACAAACCATTAAAAAGCCACAACCTGATTCAGGCGATTGCCCGTGTGAACCGGCTGCACCCGAAAAAGGAGTTTGGCTATTTAATCGACTATCGGGGCATTCTGGCAGAACTGGATACCACCATCGGCAAGTATCAGGACCTGGCCTCTCGCACTCAGGGCGGCTATGACATCGATGATATTAAAGGTCTGTACGACCCGATGAGTACAGAATATAAACGCCTGCCTCAGCTGTACAAAACCCTGTGGGCCATTTTTGATGGCGTCAAAAACAAGCAGGATATCGAGCCGTTACGTCAGGTATTGGTGCCGAAAATAGAAGAGCGTGGCGGTGATGCCGCTGCGGGTATTCCCGGAGAACTGGTGGACACCCATCTGAAAAAACGGGAAGACTTCTACGAGGCGCTGACTAACTTTGCCAGCTGCCTGAAGGTCGCCTTGCAATCGACCACCTTTTTTGAAGATAAGAGCTTCAGCGATGAGGATCGTCGGCACTACAAAGAAACCGTCAAACAGATGTCTAGCCTGCGTCAGTTGGTGAAACAGGATACCGGCGAACAGGTGGATTACGACGCTTATGCAGCTCAGGTGAAAAAGCTGCTGGATAAGCATGTGGTTGGTGTTGATATCCGGGAGTCTGAAGGCGCTTACGAAGTTGGCAAAATGGGCCAGTCTCAGGAGCCGGAGAAATGGACTGAGGAAAAGACCCGCAACGAGACGGACATTATCAAAACCCGTGTCACCCGCATGATTGAGCAGGAGATGCAGGATGACCCTTATGCTCAGGAGGCTTTCTCAAAACTGCTGCGTCAGGCGATTGAAGAGGCAGAGAAGCTGTTTGACCATCCGTTAAAGCAGTACATGTTATTTCAGGAGTTTGCGGAACAGGCAGAGCAGCGGAAGCTGCCGGATATCCCGGATGTATTCCAGGATAATCGTCATGCTCAGGCTTATTTTGGCGTCTTTAAAAAGGTACTGCCGGAAGTTTTTGCTATTACCGATCAGCAGGTGCAGGACAAGTGGGTGGCTCTGGCGTTTGATATTGATGGTTATGTGTCGCAAGCCGTTGCAGAAAACTCCATTAATCCGGATAACATTGAGGCGGATATCCGTAAAAAGCTGCTGCCATTGATGTTTAAAGAAGCCAAAGCTATAGGTGCCGGAATGGATCAGGCAAAGAAACTGGTCGAAATGGTAGTACAGATCACCCGTGTTGGACTTAATCATGCTCGCTGATCTCATTTGTTGCGGCAATCAGAAATAGAATGAGTGTTCCTATCTACCCGGAAGGCCGGTGGCTGAGTTTTTACTATGGCGACGAATGTATCTCGTTTTTGCGAGAGAAACGCCCGAAAGCCACCGGTAAGGTTCAGATTAAAGTCCATCCAGATTGCCGGGTAGTTGTGGCGGCACCGGCGGCGGCAGAAGATGCTTCCGTGCTACAGGCCGTGAAAAAGCGTGCCCGCTGGATTTATGAGCAGCTGCGTGATTTTCGCCGGCAGTTGGAACATATCACCCCCCGTCGCTATATCAGCGGAGAGAGCCATTATTACCTGGGGAAGCAGTATCTACTCAAGGTCATAGAGACATCAGAACAGCCCCAGGGCGTAAAACTGCTGCGCGGCAAACTGGAAGTAACCGTTCGCCAGAAAAGCCCACAGAAGGTTCAGCAATTGCTGAATGATTGGTACAAGGCCCGAGCAAAAGAGCTCTTTGCTAAGCGCCTGAATGATCTTCTGGAACAGACCTTGTGGGTTAGCGGTAAACCGCCGCTTCGTATCCTGACAATGAAAACCCAGTGGGGCAGTTGTTCACCCAATGGCCGTATCACCCTGAATCTGCATTTGATTAAAGCCCCCCGTGAAGGCATCGATTACGTGATCCTGCATGAGCTCTGTCATATTGCGGAACATAACCACAGTGAGCGTTTTTATCGGTTGATGAAACAGGTGATGCCGCAGTGGGAAAAGACGAAAGAACGGCTGGATGGGATGGCGGGGAGGTATCTGCAAGAAGGTTATCAGAAGTCGTTTGGGCAGTAACGACAGAGCTTTGTTCCGTTTTTCTAACCGTTTGGTTTGTCTTTCTTATCTCGATTCGGGAAAACGATTTTTCACAATATAGTTAGTATTTTTATTTTATGTTGAAACCAACCAACAGAATTACGGGTTTGTATTCGTCAGACGCTTGTGTTCAGGCAAGGGCAAAAGTACCATTGGGCTTTCGCTTTTTGCGCGTTTTTTTCGGAGACAACAGATGATCAAGGGCAGTATTGTTGCATTGGTAACCCCAATGACTACCTCGGGCGATATCGATTGGGAAGCACTGCATCGTCTGGTTGAGTTCCATCTGGAAAACGGTACCGACGCTATTGTTGCGGCGGGAACCACCGGTGAGCCGACCACGATGTCATTTGACGAGCATTTTGATGTTATCCGAAAGGTTGTTGAGCAGGTTGATGGACGTATTCCGGTTATTGCAGGTACAGGCGCTAACAATACCGCTGAAGCGGTAGAGCTGAGCAAATTTGCTAAGAAAGTAGGGGCAGATTACTGCTTGTCGGTCACGCCTTACTACAATAAGCCGACTCAAGAAGGTTTGTTCCAACACTTTAAAGCGGTTGCTGAAGCCAGTGATCTGCCGGTTATTCTGTATAACGTGCCGGGACGAACCGCTGTTGATCTACACAATGAAACCGTGGTGCGCTTAAGCAAGCTGGATAACATTGTTGCTCTTAAAGATGCCACCGGTGATGTTGAGCGTGGTAAAGAGTTGATGGGTCGTTTAGAAGGTTCTGGCTTCTTGCTGTTCTCTGGCGATGATTTAACCGCAGCTGATTTTATCCTGCAAGGCGGTCACGGTAATATTTCGGTAACGGCGAACGTTGCTCCGCGCCAGATGTCTGAGCTTTGTGCGGCAGCACTAAGTGGTGATGCGTCTACGGCACATCAGATCAACACCCGACTGATGCCTTTGCACCGTGCTTTGTTTGTTGAGTCAAATCCTATTCCAGTGAAATGGGCTGTTCATGAGATGGGAATGATGGAAACGGGTATTCGTTTGCCATTAACGATTCTATCTGACCAGTACCATGCAACGGTTCGTGAAGCACTGCAACACGCCGGTATCATCGGATAACCCTTCAGGAAAAAACACCAATGTCCAAAAAGGACTTGATAAGACTAACAGCCGGCAGCGTTATGCTGACCGGCTTTCTGCTCACCGGCTGCAGTTCTTCCGGTTATTACTATGATCGTAAAACCGATTATGTCGATGCAAAAGAGTATCCTGCGATAACGTTACCTGCGACAGCTAATGCCTCTCAGTTTAGGCAGGCGATGCCGTTGCCAGATATTGGCGGACAAGAAAAGCTGGATGATGATTTTGTTGTGCCACGCCCAGATGCTTTACCGGTGGTTAATGAAGATTTACCGCCTTCAGCATTAAAAGAATACGCCGGTGCCGGTAATATTGAGCCTAGACTTTGGCTTGCAATCTCTAATGCGCCAGCAGTTGCTTGGCCTTTACTTCAGCAGCAGTTTGAACGGCTCAATTGGATTGTAAAAACAGCAGATCCTGCAACAGGTCGTTTGTCCTTTGTACCGGATACACAGCTTAGTGCCCAGCCGGTTTACGCCAAATTACGCCAAGGTTTACGCGGCGGTTCTAGTGACTTTGAACTCTTAAATCAAGATAAAACGGTGCGTACCGATAGCACGGCTAAAGCATTATTAAGTCAGATTAATACCGGTCTAGGTGATCTTGATTCAGGCTCTCAGAGTGTGTCTTTATTGGCTCAAAATATCAGCCGAGAGAAGACTATTGTGCTTCAATCTTCTGGTGGTCAGGACCCTGTTTTGAAGGTTGGTGCTGATATTGCCCGTACTTGGATTGGTTTAGAGTTGCTATTGACCGAGCAGTTTCAAGAGAGCGAACAGAAGTTGGTAAGTGCGGATGTTGTTAAGCGAGAGTTTACGATTATCTGGGTGCCGGAAGCTGATCGCAGCAACTTTTTTACTCGCTGGGCTACAAGCCCCGGCCCTGAGCACTCTTATCAATTGGTGCTGACAGGCTCTAGTCCTGTCGATATTCGGGTTCAGCAGAATGGGCAGGCGGTTAATCCTAAGAGTGCTCGCCAAGTGCTGGGCAGTATTCGTAAACTGTTGAACTAGATCCCGCCTCTTGCGATCTGTTCGTGCGTTAAATATGTGCCCCCAGAAGTATGGATGCTTTTGGGGCACCCCCTTCGGAATAATCATTCGTGACTGCAATACGCTTTGCCTCTCTTGGTAGTGGAAGCCGGGGTAATGCCACCCTGATTGAAAAAAGCAACACTCGTATTCTTATTGATTGCGGCTTTGGCGTGAAAGATACCAAGGCTCGTTTAGAGCGCTTGGGCCTAGCCCTGGAAGACCTTGATGGTATTCTTGTAACCCATGAGCATGGTGATCATATTGGTGGTGTTGGACGTGTGGCGCGGGCCTGTGGTGTGGCGGTTTATTGCAGTCATGGTACTCATCTGACTGGGCGCTTGGGTAAGGTTCCTGATCTACGCTTAATCAGTAGCCATAAACGCTTTGCCATTGGTGATCTTGAAATTGAGCCGGTACCTGTTCCCCATGACGCCAAAGAGCCAATTCAATATGTGGTAGGTGACGGCGCTATGCGTCTTGGCGTACTGACGGATCTTGGCAGTATTACATCCCATATTCGCCAATGCTATGCTCGCTGTGACGGCCTGATATTAGAGGCGAACCATGATCCGGTTATGCTGCAACAGGGTTCGTATCCTCTGAAACTGAAACGCCGGGTCGGCGGTGCCTATGGCCACTTAAGCAATGGGCAAGCGCAATCGCTGCTAAGGGAGCTCGTCCACGATAAACTGCAGCATGTGGTTGCGGCCCATATTAGTGATAAGAACAACACGGATCTGTTGGCTCAACAAAGCTTGGCTGAAGCGCTGGGTTGTTGTGCCGATGAGGTTCCCGTTATTGACCAAGACACAGGTTTGCACTGGATGAGCCTGCAAACTAGGTTCTAGATGAGCATGGAGTAAACGTTGGCAATGAGGGTTCTATTTTGCTGCACTGCCGCTTCACAGATTGTCACAAAAAAGTTATGACCTAAAGAAAATCCTAACCAACTGGTATATCAGTAGTTTTTGTCGATAGTGCTAGAATCCCTTTATTTATAAGGGCTTCAGAAAGACTGAAAGGCTATACCTCCTGCTAAAAGAGCCTATACTCAATAGGACTTCGTTACATAGCGAAGACATTTGATCATGAGCAGAGGGAGGGTTTGCCATGTTTCATTCGAAAGAGTTAGAGGTTCTAGATCTTTGGATTTCATCGATGGAAAATGTTGTTGACTGGGAGTCGGTTTGGCTCACAGAGGGTGGGGATACGGAGTGTTTCTATCCGATAGCATCAGATCCAGTGGTTCAGGAATGGGCTGTTCAGAAATAAGCTGTTCAGAAATAGACCTTAATGATTGCTCCGTTATTAGCCCAGCATAGACTGGGCTTTTTTGGGCAAAAAAAAGCGTTTATCCGAGCTGGGGGCAGCTCAAGATAAACGCCATTCAAAAGGCTAAAAAAGCCTCGAATAATAAGCTAAGTACTAACAACCAAGTCCTGCGTTGGACACTTTAGTTATTGCATTGCTTGTGCCAATAAATTTTATTTCTTTATAAATCAATAGGTTATGTTTTTATATTGTTATATCAAATATAAAACGATTCTTTAGGTTCTTTCTGATGCTTTAAAGCTGCCCTCTCTTGGTGCGCGTGGAATGCTGCATGTGCACTAATGGCTCGAATGTTTTAGGATACTTTTTAAAACCCCTTTCAAAACAGCTGTAATTTAGGCTGTCGGCGGCGTTGTATTAACTGAATACCAAGGACTAAAGCACATAACATTAATATGGGAGTACTACCAAGTTTGGTGAAGAGTGTATGCCCTAACATGGCGTGTACTTCACCACGGACGATGGCTTCTTCAAATTGAGGTGCGCTGACTTGGATACGACCTTTAGGGTCAATAATAGCGGTCACGCCGTTATTTGTGCCACGAAGCATATAACGCCCATTTTCTGCCGCTCGAACCTGAGCCATTTGTAGGTGCTGTAATGGCCCTACTGAGTGCCCAAACCAGCTGTCATTAGAGATCGTCACCATAAGGTCACTCTCTTTAGCTTGTTGGCGAACAAATTCAGGGTAGACCACTTCATAGCAGATAAAGGGAGCTATCTTTAAACCTTTGGCAATGAGAAGCGGTTGGTCTTCACTACCGGCAATAAAGTTAGACATCGGTAAGTTAAAGAAACTGATTGCGCCCCGTAAAAACGACTCTAGCGGAACGTATTCGCCAAAGGGTACTAATTTTTGCTTTTGGTATAAGCCTTCCCCTGCACCTTTTACCATGATGCTGTTATAAAATTGAGGTTGCTGGTCACTATCAGGATTAGCCTGTTGCGGTATCCCCGTTATTAGCGCCGTACCCTTTGGTAGGTCAGCCATAACGCTATCAAAGTAGCTGTCTGAGTAGCGATAGAGTAAAGGTACTGCGGTTTCAGGCCAGATCACAAGCCCGCTGCTTTGAATATCTAAAGACAGATTATGATAGAGCTGCAAAAAGCGTTGACGGTGTTTTGATTGCCATTTTTCATTCTGATCAACATTACCCTGAACCAAGGCAACATCGATAGGGCCATGGGTTGAAGGTAGTGTCCATTGAATACTATTGAGTAAATGACCACCGGCAAAGATAAAAACAAACCAAGCGATAAAGGTGCGTAGTTTTAACTTTTTTTGAATAAGCTGGAAGAGCAAGCTGCCAGTCATAACCAGTAAGAAACTGCCTAGATAGACACCGCCAACAGGTAGCCAAGCAGAGATTGGGGAGTCGACAAGACTATTACCGACATAGAGCCAAGGGAACCCTGTAAGCAACCAGCTACGTAACCACTCGAATAAGACCCATAGGGCTGGAAAGCTCCATACCGGCGAAACAGGGTAAAACATCCGTTGAAACAGGCCAATCTGCAAGGCAGGTAAAAGCGCGAGTCCCATGACAAACAAGGTTGTGAGTATTAACGCAAGAGGTATGCCGGTATAGCCGAAGTCATGAATACTGATATAGACCCAAGATGCCCCATTGCCAAAAAAACCCAAGCCAAAGAACCAGCCGACATAGGCGTTGGATTTAAATGAATGTGCGTCATCTGATGCTTTTCCGTTAAGGGTTCTTTTCTGATGGCCCCCACGTATCGCCAGTAGTAACAGGGTGATTGCAACAGGAGTAATAAGCCAATAGTTATAGGGGGCGAAAGAGAGAGGGAGCAACCAGCCAGCAAGTGTTGCTAGTAAGTAACGGTGCAGCCCGTGTTGTGTGGAAAGTTTTTGGATAGCGGATGATCGAAACTTATTATTTAATGCCATGCTTAATAAAGCCTATGAATTTTTCGTGCTAGCAGCCTATCAAAAGCCTATACGACTTAAAACATGTAGATTTTGGAAACCCTTATATTGTGAGCGAGGTCTATGATTTCGTATTATTCCACAAGGATAGCTTGAAAATATCGGCGGGGATCTTGGGAAAAGAAAGGTTTTGAATCGACCTGCGGGATCTGTCCATTAGGGTCGATTCAAAGAAGAGATTTAGTTGAATTTACGCAGAAGGTTTATTCACTTGCAGCAACCTGATGCGGCGATTGTCTGCGGTTAGTACTTTAAACTCTAAACCTTCAAGCATGGTGGTTTCATTTCGGTCTGGTAAGTGGCCAAAGCGCTGCATAACAATACCACCAATGGTATCGAATTCTTCATCGCTAAAATGTGTTCGGAAGTTTTCGTTAAAGTCTTCGATAGGGGTCAGTGCTTTAACAATAAACTGATGGTCATCGATAACACGGATATCCATATCATCTTCATCGGTATCATGCTCGTCTTCAATATCACCAACGATCTGCTCTAAAACATCCTCAATGGTGACAAGACCTGCAACACCGCCGTATTCATCCACCACGATAGCCATGTGGTTACGCTTAACTCTAAATTCACTGAGAAGGCTGTTAAGGCGTTTGGATTCAGGGATAAAGGTTGCTGGGCGTAGAATATCCCGAAGATTAAATGCCTCCGGCTGCCCTTTTAGTATCAGAGGAAGCAGATCTTTAGCCAATAAAATACCAATAACCTCATCCGAGTTTTCTCCAATGACGGGAAAACGGGAGTGGGCTGACTCGATAATTAATGGTAAAAAATCTGCTGGCTGCCAGTCATCCTTAACAGCAACCATCTGCGAACGAGGAATCATGATGTCTCTAACTTGCATCTCATTGATCTGCAAAGCACCTTCAATAATATTCATCGCCTCTGCGTCCAGCTGAAGGCGCTGTTCTGCATCGCGAATAAACTCAAGAAGCTCACGGCGAGTTTTAGGCTCGCCGGTTAGGGTTGTCATGATGTTTCTTAGCCAGGATCGTTGACCTTGGCTGTTGCTCGATCGGTCTTCGCTCATTTTAATGCGGTTCCTTTATGTCCCTGATTCTGGATATGAGTGGATGGCCTTAATCCAGATAGTAGGGGTCTTTTATGTTGAGGCTAGCCAGAAGTTCAATCTCTAGAGATTCCATCTCTTCGGCTTCCTCTTCCTCTATATGATCATAACCCAATAAATGCAAGCATCCATGGATAATCATGTGCGTCCAATGATCTTTCAATGTCTTATGTTGTTCTAGTGCTTCCCGTTCTACGACATCCGCACAAACAATAAGATCACCCAGCAAAGGTAATACAACCTCCGGTGGTGACTCAAAAGGAAAAGATAAGACATTCGTCGGCTTATCTTTTCCACGGTATTGGTGGTTCAGCTGTTGGCTTTCTTCTTGAGTGACAATGCGCACGGTTAGCTCGTGCCCCGTATCTTCATGGGCATCAAGCACCGTTTGTACCCATAGCGCCAGATCTGCCTCGGTGGGTAGATCACGGGTTGCCGGGCTGGTCGATAGAGAGCTGCCATCGCAAGTATTGACGGTATCGCAAGCAAGTTGCAGATCGATAATGGCTTCGGTCATCACTTAATCCGGCTTATTCGATAATTGTCTTGCCGCAAGAGCAGCTTCACGAGCAAGTTCGCGGGCTTTGCGATCCTCTTGCTCTTTAAGCTCTGCTTCTGCCTCGTGCTTATCGTAGGCTTCAACAATAAGCTGCACCATGGGGTGACGCACCACATCTTTTGAGTCAAAGCGCGTTACGCCAACGCCTTCTACGCCATCTAGTACGTCGAGTACATGGACAAGGCCAGACTTTTGTCCTTTGGGTAGATCAATCTGGGTGACATCGCCGGTAATAACGGCTGTGGAGCCAAAACCAATACGGGTTAGGAACATTTTCATCTGTTCCCGCGTTGTATTCTGGCTTTCATCCAGAATGATAAACGCGTTATTGAGGGTTCGCCCCCTCATATAAGCAAGCGGCGCTACTTCAATAATATTACGCTCGATCAACTTGGCGACCTGCTCAAAGCCCAGCATTTCATAGAGCGCATCGTATAGCGGGCGCAGATAAGGGTCGACCTTCTGTGATAAATCACCTGGTAGAAAGCCTAGCTTCTCACCGGCTTCTACTGCTGGGCGAACCAAAAGAATACGGCGCACTTCATCATTGGTTAACGCTTCCACTGCACAGGCAACCGCCAGATACGTTTTACCTGTACCAGCAGGGCCAACACCAAAATTAATATCATTGGTGAGTACGGTGCGAACATATTTCTGCTGGTTAGGGCCCCGTGGCTTAATCGTACCTTTAGGGGTGCGCAAGGTAATATATTCGTCTGCAGCGCCTACAGTGTCTTGTTTGCTTGTGCTAAGCAGTTCAGTAATCCCCGAACTTTGCAGGTGCAGATGAATCGCTTCAGGGGTGAGCTGGTTTTTAGCCGTATCTTGGTAAAGGGTCTCTATTAATGCAGCTGCCGCTTTGACATGATTGAGTTCACCGGCCAGTTGAAATTGGTTGCTACGATTGCGGATGATAATGCTCATCCGGTTTTCGATTAAGCGTAGATGTTCATCATGCAAGCCCGATAGATTCGCCAGACGTTGTGCGTCATTAGGTTCTAAGTTGAGCTTTAAAATATGAGTTTGACTGTTCAAAGTATGGCCTGCTTTAGCTGACATCTTATTTCACCCTTGAGCATCTCTGCCTCGGATTGTTCTGAGGCAGTGTCGTACAGGGGTGTGACAAAAAGCTTAAATCTTATTAACTCAGCGACATATTAACGGGTCGGCCGTTAACTGAGCGATATGTTAGTAACTGAGTTCATCAATGCGTTCCGCGCGTAATGAATTGGGATAAGCTTTTGTGATGGTGACATCAATAAAGCGTCCAATCAGATCCATAGGGTTTTCCGCAGGAAAGTTAACGACGCGGTTATTCTCGGTACGACCCTGCAATTCTCCGGGATCTCTTAATGAAAAGCCCGTGACCAGAATACGTTCGGTTTTACCCACCATGCGCCGAGAAATTTGCATTGAGTGCTGATTAATACGCTCTTGTAAAATATTGAGACGCTGACTTTTTACATCGTCAGGTATGCTATCAGGCATATCCGATGCTGGTGTTCCTGGGCGAGGGCTGTAAATAAAGCTGAAGGAGTGATCAAATCCGATCTCTGCAATCAGGTTCATGGTGTCTTCAAAATCTTGATCGGTTTCATTTGGGAAGCCGATAATAAAATCAGAAGAGAAACTAATATCTGGGCGATTGGCACGGATACGGTTCATCTTGTTGATATATTCTGCCCGAGTATGGCCTCGTTTCATGGCTGCCAGAATATTGTCTGAGCCACTTTGTACCGGTAAGTGCAGATGACTAACCAGCTCAGGAATATCTTTGTAAGCTTGAATCAGGCTATCGCTAAACTCAACGGGATGAGACGTTGTAAAGCGGATGCGCTCAATACCGTCAATGGCTGCGACAAAGCTAATCAGTTCCGCTAGATCAATTTCATCGCCTTCTTCATTGGTGCCGCGATAGGCATTCACGTTTTGGCCCAGTAGATTAACCTCACGCACGCCCTGTTCCGCTAGATGGACAACCTCTGCGATAACATCTTCAAACGGACGAGAGACTTCTTCACCACGGGTGTAAGGCACCACGCAGAATGTGCAGTATTTGCTGCAGCCTTCCATAATAGAGACAAAGGCAGAGGCACCTTCAACTTTGGGCGCAGGTAAACGGTCAAACTTCTCAATCTCAGGGAAGGTGACATCAACCACGGCTATTTTGTTTTTCTGTGAAGCATCGATCATTTCCGGCACACGGTGCAGGGTTTGTGGGCCAAATATAATATCAACATGCTTGGCACGCTTACGAATGTTATCCCCTTCTTGACTGGCAACACAGCCACCTACACCAATCACAAGCTTGGGATTTTTATCCTTTAATTTTTTCCAACGGCCCAGTTGGTGAAACACTTTATCTTGAGCTTTTTCTCGGATAGAACAGGTGTTTAGTAGGACAACATCGGCTTCCTGCTCATTGTCGGTTAATTCTAGGTCGTGACTCTCACCTAGAAGATCAGCCATACGCGAGGAGTCATACTCATTCATCTGACACCCATGGGTTTTGATGAATAATTTTTTAGCCATGAAAAACACCTGTTCTGAATTCTAAAAGAGAAAAGAGGGCGCATCGATCAAATTGATGCTGATGAAAAACGCACCATTATACGAGCCGATAAGTTCAGCGCATAGGCTTTGTAAAGAAAATCTCTGTAAGAGTGTTTTAGTAGAGAGTTTTAGCCGTAGCTCAGTGGGCTTCTGTGCTATGCTCTGCGGTTTATTGTTATTGTTTGATTAGGGTGTTTTATGGCTGATATCGGTAGTATCTATCGGGTTATTTTTCTAAATAAAAATGAAGTGTATGAAGTTTATGCCCGTCAGATTTTCCAAAGTGATCTTTTTGGTTTTATTGAGATCGAAGAGTTTGTTTTTGGCGAGCGGAGCCAAGTGTTGATCGACCCTAGTGAGGATAAACTGAAGCAAGAGTTTGCTGATGTGAAGCGAAGCTATGTGCCTTACAACTCGATTGTGCGTATTGATGAAGTTGAGCGTGAAGGCGTGCCTAAGGTCAGTGAGTGGGTTTCTGATAGTAACGTGGCGCACTTTCCTGGCCGACCGATTCCTAGTGCTCCGAATACCTAGTTCTCCGAATACATAATTGAGTAAGCCTGTTGAAAAACAGGCCTAAAGCCGCAATGATTTTTTAGCAGGCTTGGTTCACCATAACCGTCACTTATCTAAACAATGGATCTCTGTCATGGATAAAGCATTCTGGCATCAACGTTGGGAAGAAGGTCGAATTGGCTTTCATCAGGATGACGTACACCCTTCGCTACCGGCGTACTGGAACAATACGCCAGAGCGTCAGGCTCGTGTTGTTTTCGTTCCTTTATGCGGCAAATCAAATGATATGGTTTGGCTGGCAGAGCAGGGGTGGCAGGTTATTGGTGTAGAGCTGAGTGAAACCGCTGTTTTGGAGTTTTTCTCAGGACAGGGTTTAGTGCCTTCGCGTGCTGAAATAGCGGATCAATTGAGCTGCTATCAGGCTGGGCCTTACCAGCTGTATTGTGGTGATATCTTTCACCTGCACCGTCAGCATATGGTTGATGTGACGGCGGTTTATGATCGAGCCTCTTTAGTGGCCTTGCCCGATGCAAAGCGCCATCGCTATGCTTTCCACCTTGCGCAGATGTTATCTCCGGCGGTAGAAATGTTGCTGGTAAGTCTTGAGCACGGAAAACCCACTGGCCCACCTTTTTCTGTCAACAGTGATGAGGTTCAATGGTTGTTCGGTGCTAACTTTGAGATAGAAACGGTGACGCGATTGAAAGAAGATGATCGACAGGTGACTGATGTGGTCTATAGGATGCTGCGTAAAGGATTAAAAGCGATATCGGGGCGGCAGAGAAAAAGCGCTGGCTTGTAATCGCTCGTGGACTGGCTTGTAAATCGCAAAAAAGCCGTTGCATAACCGTTAGTGATAACAGTTGTGCAACGGCTTTTTTGTTAGAGTTAGAATTGGTTTATTAAGACTTATCCGTTAATTAACTTCCGCCATGGAGGTATTCGCAAGTTGAATCATATCCAGCAAGATACGGCCACTTTCAACCAGTTCAATATCTTTGTTCGGATCTTTTTCGCCTTGTTCCGCATCACTTAGGGATTCTAACGCTTCTAAGCCTTTTGCTTTACGGCGTTGGTTTTCTAAGGCTAGCTGTTTAGCTTCAATACGATCGGTCTCTTCTTGACGGGCTTTCTCGTTCAGGCTGACCTGCTTAACCGCGCGCATCTCTTCTAGAAGGCTTTGCTGAGAGGCTAAGAACATAAGATCTGGATCTTCTTTTGCTCGAGTCTGATGGCGTGCTTGTAGCTCTGGTAGCCATAGAGACATAGGGCTGTATTTTTTGTGTTGTACGGATTGCACTTTATCCCACGGTAGAGCAAATTCAAGGGCGCTTTCACCAATTTGATCGGTATCCACAAGGCTTGGGTATTCAATATCAGGATGTACGCCTGTGTGCTGAGTGCTTTCACCGGATATACGATAGAATTTAGCACGGGTTAGTTTTAGCTGACCATGATCAAGGGGGGCAACTGATTGAACCGTACCTTTACCAAAGGTTTGGCTGCCAATCACGATTCCACGCTGATAATCTTGAATAGCGCCGGCAAAAATCTCAGAAGCCGATGCACTTAAGCGGTTAACCAAGACAGCAATGGGGCCTGCGTAGGTTACGTTCTGATCAGGGTCGCCTAAAATATCAATACGGCCTTCTGCATTACGAACTTGAACCGTTGCGCCGCGCTCAATAAATAAACCAACAAGCGAGTTAGCTTCTTGTAATGCGCCGCCGCCATTGTTGCGAAGGTCGATAACCAGTCCATCAATATCTTCTGTTTTTAGTTCGTCGATTAAGCGAGCAACATCACGGGTGGTGCTTCGATAATCTTCTTTGCCTTGTCGCCAGGCATCAAAATCGACATAAAAAGCAGGAATATCAATCACACCAATTTTGCGTTCTGTGTCGTTTTCTTTAAGGGTGACAATGGATTTTTGAGCCGCCTGATCTTCAAGTTTTACGGTGTTTCGTACAATCGATACCCTCTTAGTTTGGCTGTTGTCGGTTGCGTTAGCGGGGATGATCTGTAGGCGTACCGTGCTGGCTTTAGGGCCGCGAATCAGATCAACAACTTCATCTAAACGCCAACCAACCACATCAATAATATCGCCTTCGTCTTGACCAACACCGATAATTTTATCCGCCGGTTTTAGCTCGCCTGCTTGAGACGCTGGGCCGCCGGGTACAAGGCTAACAACCTTAGTAAATTCGTCTTCCGTTTGCAGTAGCGCGCCGATACCTTCTAGGGATAGTTTCATGCGGATGTTAAAGGTTTCAGAGTTCCGCGGAGATTGGTATTGAGTGTGCGGGTCATAAAGCTGTGTATAGGCGTTCATATAAATCTGAAACACATCTTCACTACGGGTTTGAGCGATTCGTGTCAGTTGGTTTTCTAAACGACGTTTCAGCGTTTTTTTGGCTTCCGGTATTGTTTTCCCAGAAAGCTTTAGGCTCAACAGGCTGTTTTCTAAGCGCTTAGCCCACAACTGATCAAGATCTGCTTCACTCTCGGACCAAGCAAATTTTTCTCGGTCGATAATTAAAGCGTCGGAACGGTCAAAGGCATGATCGTCAGAGAAGGCATCCAGTTGCTTGATTTGACTCTCTAAGCGGGCTTGAATTTTTTCTTGATATAGGTTGTAGATTTCAAAAGCTGGCGCTAATTCGCCTTCTTTTAAGTAATCATCCAACTCTGTTTGATAGCGGTTGAAAGACTGAATCTCTTTCTGAGTGAAGTAGGCTTTATTGCTATCGAGTTGATCTAGAAAGTGTTGGTAGATTTGCTGTGACAGCGCGTCATCTAATTCGACTTTTCGATAGTGCCCGAAGCTTAGTCTTTCAACGATATCTAGGGCAGCTTGCTTTTGATCTTTAGTCGGCTCAAGTTGCTCAGCATATGCCGTGCTAAAAATAAGGCCGCTTACCAAGCAGGCGGTAAGTATACGGGTCAATATTTGACGGGTAACCGTGGCAATCATTCAACTCTCCGAGCTTGGATGTCTCTTTGGCGTAAAGGGAGCAACCACAGCAACTTATGAATAGGGCATTTATTTTATAGGGTTTTGACGAATAGTGTATCGAGCTAACTCTATGATGCTACAAAGGATATGGTTCCTGTTGCCTGATAATCAAGGCGCAAGAGTGGCAAAGGTGATGATGTTTACAGTTCTATGATAAAAATTCACAGTTCCACGATACAGGTTTACATTACCCAAGATATTTACATTATCCAAGATAGGGATCTATCATACCTGAGATAAACCGCTTCAGATATTTTAGGCTCAGGGAATAAAATTTCAGGAGCGGTGCTCTATATCGCTTATGCCACGCAATGCATCACATGCAATATAATACACCACGTCGTTGGTTTTAGTTCATTTTTGAGTAAAAAATCAGGTCGGCTGACCGTTCATCTCTTTAGGTATCACCATGATTCAAGACGATTTTAATCAGCAGCTTCTAACGTTTTTAGACTGTTCACCAACACCTTTTCACGCCACTAAAACGATGCTTGAGCTTTGTGTTGATCAAGGATATGAGGTGTTGCAAGAACGCGATAGCTGGTCGTTAAAGCCCGGTGGTCGCTATGTCGTGACTCGAAATCAATCGTCTATTATCGTGTTTACATTGCCCGAGAAGGCTAATCCTGTTGAGACAGGTTTTCGCATGGCTGGCGCTCATACGGATAGCCCTTGCCTTAAGGTAAAAGCGAAGCCCGACCTTAAGGGTAATGGTTTTATGCGGCTCGGTATTGAGGTCTACGGTGGTGCAATTCTAAGCACATGGTTTGATCGAGATCTGTCTATTGCCGGTCGCGTTTCCTATCGGGACGTAGCGGGTAGTATTAAGCACGCGCTGGTTGATTTTAAACGGGCCATCGGCACAGTGCCTAATCTTGCGATTCATCTTAATCGTGAGGTTAATAATGGCGTGGCAATTAATGCCCAGACCCAGCTACCGATTATTTTATTGCAGCAACCTGAAGACGATAAACAAGATTTTAATGCACTGCTGCTTCAGCAAATGTCTGAGCAAGGTGTTACCGATGTGGCAGAAATTTTAGAGCATGAATGCCTCGCCTATGATACTCAGGCAGCAGCGGTGATCGGATTTAACGGAGACTTTATTGCTTCCGCTCGTTTGGATAATCTTTTGAGCTGTTTTATTGGGCTGCGAGCTTTACTTGATGCGCCGCAAACCATACCGAAGCTGTTGGTCTGTAATGATCATGAAGAGGTTGGTAGCTTAAGTGCTTCTGGTGCTCAAGGGCCGTTTTTGCAGTCAGTTTTAAAGCGCATTGCTGGCGGTGAAGAAGCCTATCAACAGATGATGGCTGCATCGATGATGATTTCCTGCGATAACGCCCACGGTATTCATCCAAACTACGCCAGCTACCATGATAACAATCATGCACCGTTGTTAAATGCTGGGCCGGTGATTAAGCTAAATGCAAATCAACGTTATGCGTCTAATAGCGAAAGTTCGGCTTGGTTTAAACTGGCGTGCCAGCAAGCGGATGTTGAAGTGCAAAGCTTTATCATGCGCAGCGATCTAGCCTGCGGTAGTACCATTGGCCCTATCACATCGGCAGAACTCGGCGTGAGAACCGTTGATGTTGGCGTGCCACAATTTGCAATGCACTCTGTTCGAGAGCTGGCAGGCAGTCGAGACGCTCATCATCTTTATCAGGTGCTTAAGTGCTTTAATGCACTACCTGATATTGATTAATATTCGATCAGAAGTGTTGAGCAAACCATAAGATGACTAAATACGACCCGAACTTTGTTTCGGGTTTTATTTTTGTAGGACAAAATAGAGATCTAAATGCAGGTTGTTGATAATGGTAGATAGCTAATAATTCTAGATAGCTAATAATTCTAGATAAGAGAACAGCGTAAGAAAGATGTGAGACAGAAGAGAAGCGCTTGAGGAATTTTAGGCATAAAAAAACCGGCTTATAGCCGGATTGGAAAGTTGGCTCCCCGAGCAGGACTCGAACCTGCGACCAATAGATTAACAGTCTACTGCTCTACCAACTGAGCTATCAGGGAACGGTGCTCAACTTTCGAGATCGTATTATAGAGATCAAAATATTTTGGTCAACCCCTTTTACGAAAAAAAGACTATTTTTTAATGAGTTAGATTAAAAATGCCTTACTCAGTCTTTTGCTATTTTGATGTATGGGTGAAAACGCCGTCCCAGTCTTTACCCGGTGAGTGCTCTCTGTATAGGTTGATCCGGTCTAGATAAATATCATAGATCATGCGTTTTTCCTCAGAGAGTAACTCTGTGAGTAGCCTTTCCGCATACCCCCAGTCCTGATTCCTGAAGTGCTTTAAGGCTAAATGATAGCGATCCAAAGAGTGAATCGTGGCATCACTAATAGTGCCTTTAAGTGCAATCGGCTCGAAAATAGCGACAGGCTCATGCTTACCTTTAACTTTAACCAGATCAAGTTCTCGGTAAAGGTAGTCATCCGCTGCAAGCGCTGTTGATTCGCTAACCATAAGATCTACGCCATATTGCTTTGTTAAACCTTCCAAGCGAGAGCCTAAGTTGACCGCGTCACCAAGAACGGTATAAGCCATGCGGAATTCTGATCCCATGTTGCCGACGTTCATTGAGCCGGTGTTTAAGCCTACGCCTACTTTGAGTTCTGGCCAGCCTCGTTTTTTAAATTCTGGGCCTAGCTCTTTCATAATTTCGATCATTCTAAGACCGGCTTCCACACCATGTTTGGCATGTAGCGGGTCTCTTAGGGGCGCGCCCCAGAACGCCATGATGGCATCCCCCATGTATTTATCGATGGTGCCCCTATATTCATGAATCACACCGGTCATAGGTGTTAGAAAGGCGTTCATTAGCCGAGTAAGCTCTTCTGGGTTTAAGCCCTCAGGTATGGTGGTAAAGCCTCGTACATCAGAGAATAAGACCGTCATTTCGCGGCTTTCACCTTCTAGAGAAATACTGCCTGGGTTTTCATTCATCTCATCGACCAGTTCTGGCGGAATATATTGGCCAAATAGCCGCGTCAGATGGCGTTTACCCCGAGACTCAATCAAATAACCATAGGCAAGCTGGTAGGCAATGATCAGCGCACTTAAAAGTATTGGCGTTGCTAGAGGGAAGACCCATTTATGCTCAACCCAGAGAAAGAGGTTGCCGTACCAGATACTAATAAAGATTAAAGATGATCCGATCAAAATAGGCAGTGGATTCATTCGGGGTAGTGCAAGGGTTAACAGTAAGCCTAAAAGTATTAGGACTATAATTTCTCCACCAACGGTGTAAGTGGGTTGTTCTTTGAAGGATTGATGCAGAATACCAGCGATAAGATTCGCGTGTACTTCAACCCCTGGGTAAACACTTTGGATAGGCGTTGTTCGAAGATCAAGCAAGCCGGGTGCGCTGGCCCCGATGAGCACGATGGCACCTTCTAGCTTTTCTTTTGGAACGGTTTTGCGAAAGACATCGATGACTGAAATATATTCAAAAGTACCGCGCCCACCATAATAAGGCACTAAAACGCCGGATTGATTATCAACCGGTATTCTAAAGCCGCCAACATTTAAGGCTTCTAGAATAGGATTGGATTCGTCGCCACTCATAATAAAGTCGACAGGGGGCATGCCCAAAACACTTCTTACCACCGCAAGAGAAAGGGACTGATAATATTCTCCGTTGTACTCTTGGATCATAGGTACGCGCCGGAACACACCATCCTGGTCGATAAGCGGGTTATCAAAAAAACCAGCAGACAGTGCATTGTCCTGTAGAACAGGCTGATTGCCGGAGAAACGAGCAGCCTTGGGAATAGGAAGTAGTGAGGGGGGTAAAGGACTGTTAATAACCAAGGGCTTGGGTAGCTGTCCGACAGATGGGGTTTTTTCTTCTGGTTCTCTATCAAGATAAAAGCCAAGTACCGCTGGGGTTTGGGCCAGTAATTCACCTAATTGACGATCGCCGTTTACCTCGGCAATAAGTGGTGTAATCGTCTCGGCTAACTCAGGTCTTCTATCGACTATGTTTTGCAGTGCCTCGGATGCGCCTCGCCGATCTGGTTCTGCAAAGACAATATCAAAGCCTAATGCGCTAACGCCATATTCTGCAAAGAGAAGGTATAGCAGATCTGCCACGTACTCCCTTGGCCAAGGGTATTGGCCAATCTCCCGTAGGCTGTCCTCGTCAATATCAATGATGAGAATTTGCGGGTCGCCTTCGTTGGTTACAGTAAGATTGACTCGAAAATCATAGGCGATCTGCTCAAGACGATCGAATAAGCTGATATTCCAGTATCCAATTGAGTGGAGCAAAAATATCATAAGGATAATCAGGCTGCCTAAGGGGCGCACCAAAGGGAGGATGAATTTCTTGATCGAGTCCATGGCATACCGGATTTTTAATAAGATGAGTATTTTTCCCTAAAAGCATGTTGCCGCTTTTCAGGGCATATTTTTGTTTTTTTAAAGCATATCGCCTTCTTTCAAAAGAATACTATAGAAAGCTACGATAAAGTGTGAAGAAGTCCTATTTTTGGATCTATTTTCGACGTAGGTATCCGTTTATATCACTTTTGATAATGTATTAATAAGGTGCTGATAAGAGATTGGTAGAGCTCTGGGTGGGTAGGCTGGCTGGCCGCTTGGATAGATAGTCTTGGGTAGATAGCCTGGATAGATAGCCTGGATAGATGGGGTGCAAAATATTAAGCAAAAAAAAACCGCCTCATAAGAAGCGGTTTTTTAAAATATGGTGGCTACGGCGGGACTTGAACCTGCGACCCCAGCATTATGAATGCTGTGCTCTAACCAACTGAGCTACGTAGCCAGACTTGTTTCCAAGTGGGGCGAATTATCTTTTTTTCTTACTTTTTTGTCAAGCAGTTTTTTTATAAAGTTAAATAAAAACAACAAGATATCAATTGTTAAGCAAATAAAAAGCCGCTTTCTAAGAAGCGGCTTTTTAAAATATGGTGGCTACGGCGGGACTTGAACCTGCGACCCCAGCATTATGAATGCTGTGCTCTAACCAACTGAGCTACGTAGCCAATTTCGGGAGCAGATTATACTGTAATCTGCTCCCGCTGCAAGCCTTTATTGACCAAAGGCTTAAAGATATTTAAACATTAAAGCGGAAGTGAACAACGTCGCCATCTTGCAGGATATAGTCTTTGCCTTCTAAGCGCCATTTACCGGCTTCTTTTGCACCTTGTTCGCCTTTGAATGCGATAAAGTTTTCATAACTGATCACTTCAGCGCGAATAAAGCCCCGTTGGAAGTCGGTATGGATAACGCCAGCACCTTCTGGCGCTGTGGCACCGATTTTAACGGTCCAAGCACGAACTTCTTTAACACCGGCAGTAAAGTAGGTTTGTAGGCCTAGCAAGCCGTAGCCTGCACGAATAACACGGTCTAGGCCTGCTTCTTCCATACCAAGATCGGCTAGGAACATATCGCGTTCTTCGTCGTCCAGTTCGGCTATTTCAGATTCAAGCTTGTTGCAAACAGGTACAACAATAGCGCCTTCTTCTTCTGCAATGCCTTTGACAATATCAAGGTAAGGGTTGTCTTCAAAGCCATCTTCATCCACGTTGGCGATGTACATGGTAGGCTTGGTTGTTAATAAGTTGTATGAGCGTAGTAGGTTTGCCTCATCATCATTCAAACCAAAGCTACGCAGGGGCTTACCTTCTGCAAGGTGCGGTTGAATTTTCTCCAATACCGCTTTTTGCATTTGGGCTTCTTTGTCGCCGCCTTTGGCGATCTTGGTCAGGCGATGAATAGCCTTATCAACCGAATCCATATCCGCCAGTGCCAGCTCCATATTGATAATTTCAATATCTTGAGCGGGATCAATACGGTTGGCAACGTGGATAACATTGTCGTTATCAAAGCAGCGAACCACATGAGCGATAGCGTCTGTTTCGCGGATATTAGCTAGGAATTTGTTACCTAGACCTTCGCCTTTTGACGCGCCTTCAACCAAGCCTGCGATGTCAACAAACTCCATCGTGGTTGGTAGCACTCGTTCTGGATTAACAATCTCAGACAAAGCATCCAAACGAGGATCGGGCATAGGCACGATGCCAGTATTGGGCTCGATGGTGCAGAATGGAAAGTTCTCGGCATCAATGCCGGATTTGGTCAAAGCATTAAACAGCGTCGATTTACCTACGTTTGGCAGGCCGACAATACCGCAGTTGAAACCCATGATGATGATCCTGATATGCGTGGACGAACCGGCAGGTCAGAGAAGGAGGGATTAGGAGGACTTAAAGCTGTGTAGGCGGTTCATAGCAGCGGGCCATAGGCCTGCAACTGCATCGGGTAAGGCTCTTATGGCTTCATCGATACAGTCATTCAGAGCCTGTTGCTCTGACTTGGGTGCCCGACCTAGCACGTATCCGGTAACCTGATCACTACTGCCCGGGTGGCCGATTCCAAGCCGTAAACGGTTGAAACCTTTTTCATTGCCAAGTTTGCTGATGATATCCCGAAGACCATTATGGCCGCCATGACCTCCGCCCTGTTTAAAGCGTGCTGTACCCGGAGGAATATCCAGCTCGTCGTGTGCCACAAGAATGTCACTAGGGGGGATTTTAAAGAAGCTCGCAACAGCAATCGTTGATTGTCCGCTACGGTTCATAAAAGTGGTAGGAATCAAAAGATGAAGGTCTCGGCCTTCAAAGCGGGCCTTGGCGTATAGCCCGTGGTACTTCTTATCAGAGCGAAGGGAAACACCGCAGTGTTTCGCCAACGCTTCGACAAACCAGGCTCCAGCATTGTGGCGGGTTTGCTCGTACTCGGCACCAGGATTACCTAGACCGACTATTAGCTGAATTCCTTCACTCATACCAGAACCTCGTTAGAAACAGGGCTTAAGGATTACTCCTCGCCTGCCTCTTCTTCAGCAGCTGCGCCTTTAGGCGCAACAACAGATACAACACCATCATTGTGGTCAGCACCTTTAGACAGAGCAACAATCTCAACACCCGCAGGAAGGGTCAGATCAGACAAGTGAATTGTTTGACCTTTTCCTAAGTCGGTTACATCAACGTTAATTGACTCAGGCATCTGGCTAGGCAATGCACTGATTTCAACTTCTGTTAGTAGACGCATTAATGCGCCGCCTTCTACTTTAACGCCCTTACAAGCCGCTTCGTTTGCGAAATGAACAGGAATGTTAATGCTCACTTTGCAAGACTCGTCAACGCGCAAGAAGTCAGCGTGTAGAATAACGTCTTTGAACGGGTGACGTTGAAGATCTTTCAGGATAACTTTCTCGTTATCTGCGCCTTCAATGTTTAGTTCAATGATGTGCGTGTAGAAACCTTCGTTTTCTAGCTTCTTGAATAGCTCGCGCATTTCAAGGCTTAGAGATACAGGCTCTTTGCCTAGGCCGTAAACAATCGCTGGAGTACTAGCTTCCAGACGACGCAGGCGGCGGCTCGCACCTTTCCCCTTGTCGCTGCGTACTACAGCGTTAAGCGTAAAATCAGTCATGATTATTTCCTCAGGTTTACATAAAGATAGTACAGGCTTCCGCGACCAGAAACCTGTACCCAGTTAAAAACGAATCTTAAATTCTTGTGTCAGACCTGTTTCAATTAGCGAAACATGGCGCTGATCGATTCCTCATTGCTAACACGGCGTACTGCCTCAGCTAACAGACCGGAAAGCGTTAATTGGCGGATTTTACCGCACTTTATCGCTGCTTCAGTCAGAGGAATAGTGTCTGTGATGATAAGTTCATCCAGAACAGAATTACGAACATTATCGATGGCTGGGCCAGACAATACAGGATGTGTGGCGTAGGCAACAACACGTTTTGCACCGTGAGCTTTAAGGGCTTCAGCGGCTTTGCATAGTGTGCCGGCAGTATCCACCATATCATCGACTAGAATGCAGGTACGGTCTTGTACATCACCGATAATATGCATAACTTGGGCTTCGTTCGCTTGAGGGCGACGCTTGTCGATAATGGCAAGGTCGGCATCATTCAGTTGCTTAGCGATTGCACGGGCACGTACAACACCACCAACATCAGGGGAAACAACAACCAAGTCTTCGTAGTTTTGGCGCTCAATATCATCCAGCAGGATAGGAGAGCCGTATACGTTATCCACAGGCACATCAAAAAAGCCTTGGATCTGGTCGGCATGCAGGTCGACAGTCAACACGCGGTCAACACCGACAGCAACGATCATATCAGCCACTACTTTCGCACTAATAGGAACACGGGAAGAGCGAACACGGCGATCCTGACGAGCATAGCCATAATAAGGTATAACAGCGGTGATACGCTGAGCAGATGCACGACGCAGTGCATCAACCATCAGGATAAGTTCCATCAGGTTATCATTAGTAGGTACACAGGTAGACTGGATAACGAAGACGTCTTTACCACGAACATTTTCGTTAATTTCGACAGCCATTTCGCCGTCACTGAATTGACCAACCGTGGCATCGCCTAGACGAATGTCTAAACAATCAACAACTTTTCGGGCTAACTGGGGGTTTGCATTCCCCGTGAACACCATTAATTTTGACACGTGTAACTACCTTTGGATTCAGTCTGACGGGAGTAAATGCGGGCCTAATTATACAACATGGGTTGTTATAATTAGAAAACAGAATCAGAAAACAGAAATGGCTGGGGTACCAGGATTCGAACCTGGGAGTGCCGATACCAAAAACCGGTGCCTTACCGCTTGGCTATACCCCAACTGTTATACCGACTAGATGGCTAATGCTTTATGTAGTGGAGAAATGTTCTTCCCCCAAGCTACAAAGCCAAGCCAGTTTTCCGGTAACGCTTCTAAAGCAGCGCGAGCTGATTTTTCATCGTTAAAACCTGTAAAAACACAGGCTCCGGTTCCGGTCATCTGCGCTTTGCCATATTGATTGAGCCAGTCGATTGCCTCAGCAACCTCTTTATAAGCTACTTTAGCGATTGGCTCGCAGTCGTTATGGCCGCCCTGATCAAGTGCGCGCGTAATTGTCATGATTTCGGTATCTCTTGTCAATTCAGGATGCGAAAAAATTTCTTGAGTTTTGATATGACAATCGGGAAAAATAACCAAATAACAGTGCTCAACTGGCTCAATAGGGGTCAGTTTTTCACCAATACCCTCCGCCCAAGCGGCAAATCCTCGGATAAAAACAGGCACGTCAGCGCCCAGTTTTAAGCCCAAATCCGCTAGCTCATCTAATGTGCAGCCCAGCTGCCATAGGTAATTCAGACCGAGTAGTGCTGTTGCGGCATCAGAGCTACCACCACCTAGGCCGCCACCCATCGGAATATTTTTTTCTAGCGTAATCTCAATATCAGCCAATTGAATATTTGAAGGCTTATCGATTTCAATATTTTTTTTAGGGGCACGATTTTTTTTAGGATCACGGGCTAATTTTTCAAGATGGTAAGCTAACAGCTGTTTCCCTGCTTTAATAATCAAGTTATCCGCTTGATCAACCCCTGCAATCTGTGACGATAACGTGAGCTGTGGCGTTGTGCTTGTTGTGTTGCCCATTTGAAAACTCAATTGATCGCAAAAATCTAGAAACTGAAACTGAGTTTGCAGCAGATGATAGCCATCTGGCCGCTGGCCAACGATGTGTAGCATAAGATTAAGTTTTGCGGGAGCCGGTAATTTTAGCATAGCGTATTTTATTATCTGGATGGACTGCGTTAATGAACTTGATTGTTGGGCTTAATTGATAGCGCTAGTTGAGCAACCGCTTGTTAAGGCGTTAATAGCTGCCATTGATTAATGATAAGAGTGAGCTCTAACGAGCCTTTTTTAACCTTCATACGCCCTGGTAGCTGATTAATGATTGCTTGCTGGTTATCCTCTTCTAAGTGGCTCTCAGCTATTTTTTGAGGCGCGTAACGGTCGTAATGGATATCCCAGCCATCCTGTTGCAGTCGAGCCAACTGTTGTTCTGGGTTTAATGCCGAGGTATAGCTGCTATCGGGTGCCGGTAGTGTACGCACCCAGTAAAGCAGGCGGCTTAAGGGTAGATCCCAGCCAAAGTGATTATGAAGTAAGCTTTCTGGGGAACTGTCCACAAAGCTGCCTCTGTCTGGTAGTGTTAGCACCACCTGATAGGGGGTTCCCTCAAGGCTCGCGCCGGTTTGCCCAAAGGGGCCGCTTAAGGTCAGTGTGTAGTTGTCACCATTTTGCTGCCATTGAATATTGGCGCTATCAGAGCTTTCAGTGGTTTTTAGTCGAATTTTTCCGAAAAGTTGCCAATGGGTCATCTGGGATAGGATGCGGGTGTGCTTATCCATATAGGGAGCGCTAGCCTGATGTAGCTGTTGATCTGATGCGCAGCCTGAGAGAAATACCAGTGCAATAAAAAAAGCTAACGGTAATCGAGGGCGAAAGCCGGTAAAACCCCATTTTTTTAGATGATAAATATTCAAAGCTAACCTCATTGCGTGCCTACTTTACGATTATCGCTGTCGGCTTTTATTTTAAGTTCTGGATATCGCTGTTCGAGCTGGTTCAACAGTTTATGGTCAGGGAAGAGTTGGCGTGCTTCAAGAAGCAGGGCACTTGCTTCTTCTTTTTGATTCGAGACCCAATATACTTCTGCTAAGTGAGCGGCTACTTCAGGGTCTTGCAGTTGCTCATAGGCTTGGCGAAGAAATAGAAGAGACTCATTATACTGCCCTAACTTAAAGTAAACCCAGCCTAGGCTGTCGATAATGGCGGGGTCACCTGGTTTTAATGCCGCGGCCTTACGGATCAGCAATAACGCCTCTGAATAGCGATCGCTAAATTCCGTTAAGGTATAGCCTAAGGTGTTTAACACCATGGCATTGTTGGGTTCACGGCTGAGAATCTCTTGCAGGTCTTGCTCCATGCTGGCGATATCGCCCTGTAATAGGGATAGCATGGCACGGCTGTACAGTAGCTCGTAATCACTGCCTTCAGACTGAATGGCATCGCTAAGCACCTGATAGGCTTTATTGGTTTGGCCTAAAGACTGCAGTAGCTCACTTTCAATTAAGAACAGCCTGACGCGATACTCCGGTAAAGTAAGGCGCATTGTTGCAAGATGTGTTCTTGCGCCTAAAACATCACCTTGTTCGATAAGAAGTTTTGCCGCTCTAGCATGGGATTGAATGAAGTCCTTGCTTCCTTTAACCGCTTGATAATGCTCAATGGCAAGGTCGATATTCCCTTCCTGTTCTTCTAAGCGACCCAGATAATAATGGGCGGTATCTTTTTCTTGGCCTTGGGTTATAAGCTTTTGCAACTCTTGCTCTGCCTGTTGTGTTAGGCCATTTTCCATCAAGATAAGCGCAAGGGAGAGCGTCAGCTGGCCGTTCTCTGGGTGGCTACTTGCCATTTGTGCAAATACGGTTTGTGCTTGATCAATATCGCCTTCTTTGACCAAGGTGCGAGCTAATGCGAGTTGTAGTCTAAGGTTGTCTGGTTGTTGTTTAACGGCTGTTTTCAAAACGGCAACCCCAGCGCTAGGCCCATCTTGGCTAATGGCTAGATCGGCTTTAAGTAAGATACTGCGCACATTTAATGGTGCAATAGACAGTGAGGTTTCAACGGCTTCCTGAGCGTCTGTTAGCTGATTGCCAAAATAAAGTAGCTGAGCCGAGGCCGTTAGCAAATCTGGCTTATTGGGCTGTGCTGCGCGAAGTTCGTTCAAGGCGATGAGTAGTTCGTCTCGGGTATACTCATCGCTTTGAATACTCTGGGCGGCTAGGTAGCTAAAGTGTGTTTCTTCACCCATTGCCAGCAGCTCTTTTTGGTATTCAAATGCTTCTAGAAAATCACCTTGCTGGATCAAAATCGTACTGCTGATTCGACGGGATTCAATGTTGTCAGGGTCCGCATCACTCCAGATGGCGGCGGCATCTAGCGTGGCTTGATTATCGCCTGCGTATTGTGCGATATAGGTGGCGCGGCGGGCCAGCTCAGGATTGCTAAGACGGGCAGATTGTTCAAGATACAGCTGTAATGCAAGGTCTACTTGGTTACGTTGTCCTGCTATTTCTGCAGCTAAAAGCTCGCTAACCGCTTCACCATCAAGGCCGCTTAATGGCGTATAAATACGAGGGTGTGTTGATACTGCCCCTTGTTGAAAATTTTGAGACGGTGACACGGAGGGTTGTTGATCAGATTGACTGACAGTTTGGCAGCCTGACAACAAGAACGCAGGTAAAATAAGGCCGCACCCTAATAGTCTTTTTGATTGTTGAAAAACGGACATGCCACGCATTGAGTCATCCTGAAACGGGTAATAATAAGACGGTGCGAAAAGTTGGCAAACGCACAAATTAAGTTGGCATAAAGGGAATGCCTTTTAAGTGTCGATACTATTTAAGTCTTGTCGATACTATTGATCTATACGATCTATAACGGAAAGCTTAGATCTACAGCGGAAAGCTTAACCCGTTGCTCTGATAGAAAAAACCGCCTTTTTTAATCAGGCGGTTTTTCTAAGTGAATAACGGTGGCTGTTAAGGGCTATTTTGTTTAGCGCCATTTTGCGATTCACAGCTGTCGCTATGCAGTGTTAGACGGTTTCTGCCGCTTTTTTTAGCCTGATACAGCGCGCTATCTGCTTTATGTAGCCAAAAATCAAGGCTGTCCTCTGGTTTTACGTGGCGAATGAGTGCACCAATACTAATTGTAAAATGCAACGTACCATGAACCCCTTGAACAGGGTGCTTTGAAACGACTTGACGCAATAGGTCAAGCCTCTGACAAAGCTGCTGATAATCTTGACCTGAGGTCAGCACAATAAATTCTTCACCGCCAAAGCGAACGAGATGGTCTTCTGGGTGGTTAAACTGCTTTTGCATCATATCCGCTAGAGCTTTTAAGCACTGGTCTCCCGTATGATGGCCGTGGTGATCGTTAACCAGCTTAAAGTGATCCGCATCAACCAAGGCAACGGCAAAGAGTCGATGCTGCTGGTAGCACTCTTGGCGGTAATCGCTAAACACTTGGTTTAAGTAATTACGATTACCCAAACCCGTTAGTTCATCGGTAATACTGATATGGGCTAGGCGCTCGTTTGCCTGTTTTAGCTGATTATTTAACGAACCTAGTTTTCGATTCCAATACATCAGCGCGGCAAGCAAGAGTGTTGCGGCAATAGCCAACTGCCATAGACGACTATAGTCGACACTTTGTTCCAATTTTACCGCTGTCCAATCATTTTCAATCGCTTTTAAATCATCTTTGTTTAAATTGTCCTGTAGCTTCTGCATAAGGCTTAAAAATATAAGTGTATCGGAGGCATCGGTAATGTTAGAGGCATTAGCAATGTCGTAGGTATTAGCAATGTCGTGGGTATTAGGCGAGGTATCAGATGTGTTCGCCGTATTAGAAGCATTAGGTGCAATAGCAATAGAATAGTTGCTATCCATAGGCAGACGGCCTAGTACTCGGACATCTCCCATCCCTTCTTTTTGTAGCAGGTGACTGGTGGTCGCCAAGCCGCCAATAAAGCCATAAAGCTTGCGTTGGCGTACCTGTTGTATACCTGATAATGCATCCGGTACGGGTACTAGGTTGAGGTCGGGGTAGCGCTGTTCTAGTAACTCAATCAGAGCGCTGTCTTGGCTTATACCGATCGACCTTTGGCTAAGCTCATTAATATGGTCGATAAACGGAGCGTCAATGGCTCCAATAATAACATTGGCCGCGTTATGCCACGGGGTAGTGAACTGTAGTTTATCTTGATTTTTGTGTGTTTCTATCGCCATTGGAATGAGATCGCATTGACCCTCTTTTAGGGCGGATAAACTTTCAGCCCAGCTGGAGGTAGGGTAAAGCTGAAACTGGATATCTTGCTGTTTTTGCAATCGAGTTAAAAAGCTTGCGGACATGCCTTCATGATTGTTTTGCCAATCAAGTTGCTCTAAAGGAAAGCGCGAAGGATGAATACAGTAGCGCAGGGTGTTGTTCTTAGTCAGTAGGTAGCTTTTTTCTTTAGGGCTTAGGTTGAGGCTAGGCTGTTCTTCTGAGCTAGCTTTAGCCCCTAGCCAGCGGTTTTCTATCAAGCGTTTTTCGGTCATGGATATGCTTTGTAAGGCTTGATTCAAAATATCACGTAGAGGTGCTAATTCAGGTTGTAAGCCAAGGCGTAAATCCTCACCAATTAACCCCGGTAACTCTAATTCACCGGCAACCCAGATATCCGTTAGCCCCAGCTCTCGAACCCAATGATTACCATTAGGCAGCGCTGCTAAAACCACATCGACCTGATTGTGAGCAAGCGCTTTAAATAAAGATGCCTGATCGGTAAAGCTGATAATTTGATCGCCAAAGAGTTTTTTAAGTGTTTTCTCATAAAACACCCCTTTACCCACGGCGATGCGTAAGCCCGATAGGTCTGAGGGCTTGTTCAGTCGGAAGCTGGCATCATGGGTAAACGCAACATTGGGGATTCGATGGTAAGCCTGAGTAAATAACGTGAATGCTCGGCGCTCTGGAAGATCAGAGATATTGGCAATAATATCAATATCACCCTGCTTAAAGAGCTGAAAGAGATTGGTCCATTGGCCGCTAACCGGTACAAATTCCACATCGGTTATATCCTGTAAGCGATAGAGAATATCCACGCTTAACCCCTGCACTTTTCCGGCTTCAGAAAAGCTAAAAGGCGCATAGTCGCGCATCAAGCCGACTCTTAGCGGTGGCAGTTGCTTAAGATAGGTACTCTGCTTTTGACTCAATTTTAAGCTTTCAGCGTGAATCGGGAATTGCCCGCCATGTTTCATCCAGCGTTCATTAAGCTGCTCAAGCCACGGCTTAGGTAATGCCTTTAGGCCGTTGTTGAGTAGGTTAAACAACTCTGGTCGGCTTTTAAGTGTTCCAATGCGGAAGTCTTCAATCTCTAGGCCGTTTAACGGGGCCGCTGTGTTCGTTTCCAGCTGGAAAAAGCCATCCCGCTGCGCCATATAGTTAAGGGTGATCTCAGGCCCAATAATCCCATCGACCCAGCCAAACGCCAACGCTTGAACAAGATTAGGAAGTAGGTCGTACTCGGTAACATTAACCCCTCGGGCAACGAGATAATCACGGTAGTAGATATCGCGCATAATACCGACTCGATAGGGTTTTAACTCATCAAGTTGTTCTATTTTGGGCAATGGATTGCTGCTGTTGTGCATAATAACGGTTTGGCGCAAATGGTAGGGCTGGGTGAACAGGATTTTCTCCGCGCGATCTTCCCGCCAAGAGATCTCATCAATGGCGTCTAGCTCACCCCGTAAAAAAGCAGAGTAAATATCCGGCCAGCTACCCACACGATAGTCAAAACGGATATCGAGGGTTTCACTTAGCTTGTTAAGCACATCAATCGAAAAACCTTTAGCGATACGGCCATTGGCCGTTGAGTAGGGCTCATTATCAGAAACCACGCCAATAGTGATACTCAAAGGTGTCGATAAAGATGCTGCTGAAGCCGTCGCCGCAGAGGCGGTGCTAAAAATAGAGCCGAGGATGATGCCGAGCGTGATATAGAAAAATAGCAGAAAATTAGCACGTTGTTGCCAGAAAAAAAACTGTTGAATAAAACTGCATCTTGCCATAAAGCACCTGCATCAAGCGTGTTGGCTATTGTTGTTAAACGCTAAAATAGATTTGGAGTGAATTGAAATTGAACAGGCATAGTGCAATGGCTTTTGGGCCAGTACAAGTAAACTTTAAACGACGATAATCTAAGATAATAGTCTTAATGCTTAAAAACGCCTTACCTTCCATGTGGTTGGAGTGCCACCGCGAATACTCTTGTGCTATTATGCCCAGCCTCAGAAATGCTGGAATGGTTACAGATTATATCTTATGAGCCTGCTTGCCTTTGGAATCAATCACAAAACTGCCCCCGTGGAAATCCGTGAACGGGTAGCTTTTACTCCTGAACAACTGGATGGAGCATTCCAGCAATTAAAGCAGCACCCGCTGATTAGCGAAGTGACGGTGGTTTCAACCTGTAACCGCACTGAGCTGTATTGTGTTGTTGAAGGTGAGGAGCACGATCAGGAACAAACCCCCGTTCTTGAATGGATAAGCCAGTTTCACAGCTTAAGCTTGTCCGATTTAGCCCGTTACAGCTATCAATATGCCAACGAAGACGCCGCTCGACACCTAATGCGTGTTTCCTGTGGTTTAGACTCCATGGTATTGGGCGAACCTCAGATCCTAGGCCAAATTAAAGATGCCTACCTGAATGCTCAAGATCAAGGCCTTGTGGGCCGAGAGCTAAACCAACTATTTCAGCAAACCTTTGCCGTGGCGAAACAAGTTCGTACTCAAACCGCTATTGGTGAAAACCCCGTCTCTGTTGCTTATGCAGCCGTTAGTATGGCTCAGCGTATTTTTACCGATTTGAGTAAAAGCCGTGCTCTCTTGATTGGTGCTGGTGAAACGATCGAATTGGTTGCCCGCCATCTGCGTAATGCGGGCGTGACGAATATGGTCGTTGCCAATCGGACATTAAGCCGTGCCCAGGCACTGGCCGAAGAGTTTAATGGTGAAGCGGTAGTATTAAGTGAGATACCTCATCAGTTAGAAAAATCGGATATCGTTATCGCGTCAACCGCCAGTCAGCTGCCTATTTTAGGTAAAGGTGCCGTTGAGCGGGCGTTAAAAGTGCGCAAACACAAGCCGATATTTATGGTCGATATTGCGGTACCCCGGGATATTGAGCCGCAAGTAGGTGAGCTTGATGATGTGTATCTTTACAGTGTCGATGACTTAAAAGAAGTTATCGAAGAGAATATGCGCAGCCGCCAAGAAGCGGCAGAGCAAGCGGAACAGATAGTGCTAACCGGTGTTGGCCACTTTATGCAATCCCGTCGAGAACGGGGCGCAGGCCAGTTAATTGGTCATTTGCGTCAACAAGTTGAATGTGTTCGGGCAAGCGAGCTAGAAAAAGCACTGCAACAGCTGCAAAAAGGCCAAAACCCTGAAGAAGTACTTAAGCGCTTCTCGCAATCATTGACGAATAAAGTGCTGCATGAACCCATGGTTCAATTACGCCAAGCGTCTGCGGATAACCGTCATGATTTACTCAACTCTGCCCGAACCCTGTTTGCTTTGGATTAGCGACGCTCATCCGCTTCTAGGCTCTCAACCGCTTCTCGTTAGCCCTAAAAAGGCTAGGCGCTCCTAAACGTAAACGAATTGCTTATCATACCCCCTGCTGGGAAGAGAAAAATGAAACCATCCATCCATGCGAAACTCGATCTGCTGAAAGATCGCTTTGAAGAGCTGCAGGCTCTATTAAGTGATGCTGAAGTGATCTCCGATCAGAAAAAATTCCGTAGCTACTCGCAAGAATACTCTGAGCTTGAAGGCGTTGTTGAAACGTTCAGTGAGTATGAGCAAGTGCAAAGCGATATGTCAGAAGCTGAAGCCATGTTACACGATGGTGATCTTGATATGCGCGAGATGGCTCGGGAAGAGATTGAAGCCGGTAAAGATGAATTAGAGCGCCTAGAGCTTGAACTGCAAAAGCAGCTATTACCGAAAGATCCTAACGATGAGCGCAACGTTTTCTTAGAAGTTCGCGCAGGCACAGGCGGCGATGAAGCCGCTATTTTTGCCGGTGATCTATTCCGCATGTACTCACGCTTTGCTGAGAAGCAGCGCTGGAAAGTGGAAGTGATCAGCGAAAACGAAGGTGAACACGGCGGCTATAAAGAGATTATTACCCGTATCTCTGGTGATCGTGTTTATTCCCAGCTGAAGTTTGAATCCGGTGCTCACCGTGTACAACGGGTACCTGCCACAGAATCCCAAGGCCGCATCCATACTTCAGCCTGTACAGTTGCGGTAATGGCTGAAGCCGATGCGGTGGGTGATATTGATATTAACCCTTCAGATCTACGTATTGATACCTTCCGTTCATCCGGTGCCGGTGGTCAGCACGTTAACACCACGGACTCTGCTATCCGTATTACTCACTTACCAACCGGCACTGTCGTGGAGTGTCAGGATGAGCGTTCGCAGCATAAAAACAAAGCTAAGGCGATGTCACTGCTGGTATCCCGTATCCAACAAGCCGCCGATGATAAAGCCGCCAAAGAGCAATCTGATGCCCGTCGTAGTTTGGTGGGTAGTGGTGATCGCTCGGAGCGTATCCGCACTTATAACTATCCGCAGGGCCGTGTGACTGACCACCGTATCAACCTAACCTTGTACAAGCTGGATGAAGTGATGGAAGGTGCTCTAGCTGAGATTATTGCTCCGTTGGTTTCTGAACATCAAGCAGATCAATTGGCCGCGTTGAGCGACTAGATTAATGATGCCGGATGCTCCAGATAAAAAAAATGATCAAAGCGTACAAGCCGCTTTAGGCTGGGCAATAGAACAGCTTAAAGACAGTAGTGCCACTGGGCGATTGGATGCGGATTGCTTGCTGGCTGATTTGCTGGATAAAAACCGAACCTGGCTGTTTACTTGGCCGGATCATATGTTAACAGCAGAGCAGTGGCAGGCTTTTCAAACTGTGGTCGCACGGCGTAGAAAAGGTGAGCCTGTGGCTTATCTTCTGGGGTATCGTGAGTTTTGGGGCTTAAACCTAAAGGTTAGCCCTGACACGTTAATTCCTCGACCCGATACGGAAGATCTTGTCGCCAAGGCTCTAGCCCTGTTACCGGATCAACCGGCGACCGTGGCGGATCTTGGTACAGGAACCGGCGCTATTGCCTTGGCGTTGGCCTCTGAACGGTCTAATTGGCAGGTTACCGCCTGTGACTTTAACGCTGGCGCTGTAGCCTTAGCAGAGGAAAATCGGCAGTTGCTCGGCTTTGATCATGTACGGGTGATACCATCTGATTGGTGTCAGGCCCTTGAAGCGGATTATTATGATCTGATCGTCAGCAATCCCCCTTATATTGAAGAGAATGACCCTCACCTAACTCAAGGGGACGTTCGCTTTGAACCTTTAAGCGCTCTCACATCAGGCCAAGACGGCTTAGATGACATTCGTTTGATTACCGAGCAAGCCAAGCGTTGCTTAAAAAAAACAGGGGCATGGCTTCTTTTTGAGCACGGTTATAATCAAGGTGATGCGGTAAGGCGTGTGATGAGTGATGCCGGTTATACTGAGGTGAAAACCTATCCTGATCTTGCCGGTATTGACCGCATAACGCTGGGTTGTTTTTCGTTAAATAAAGGCAATTCAGTATAAAAGACTGGTCTTACCCCATACCTATAGGGATAAAGTCTAAGTCATTTGTCGTACTAGGGTCTTGAATTGTGTGGCCTCTTGGCGATAAGCTCTAATCAGCAATAATTGCTGGAAGACCGATAATAACTAGCAAAACCTTCTGATTATTGAGATATAGTTGCCCCTATGAAAGCTTCTAAACCGCGCGCATTAGACCGTATCGACCTAAAAATATTGGCCTGTTTGCAAGAAAACGCTCGAATTTCCTATGTTGACTTAGCCAATCAGGTTGGCCTTTCCACAACCCCTTGCCTTGAACGTGTTAAGCGCTTAGAGAGAAATGGCGTTATTAAAGGCTACAAGGCTTTACTCAACCCTAAGTACCTACGAGCTAATCTTTTAGTCTTTGTTGAGATTAGTTAGAAACCCAATCATCCGCGGTATTTGATGAGTTTCGTCGAGCTGTTTCTAAGCAGCCGCAAATTCAGGAATGTCATTTGGTTTCCGGCCAATTTGATTACATTCTAAAATGTCGTATCCCTGAAATGTCCGCCTACCGTCAGTTATTAGAAGATGTGGTGCTGACCCTGCC
Source organism: Oceanospirillum maris DSM 6286 (assembly GCF_000422865.1). Lineage (GTDB taxonomy): Bacteria > Pseudomonadota > Gammaproteobacteria > Pseudomonadales > Halomonadaceae > Oceanospirillum > Oceanospirillum maris. The sequence goes on from NZ_AUGW01000008.1 coordinate 95,372, forward strand.
GGGTGTAAAAGAATCAAAAAGTTACGTGGTTATGGAAGAAGTTAAAGAAGATGCTTCTATCTATGTACCCGAACTCAATGAATTTGATGAGCACCAACTCACCTAGCTTTATAGGAAGCCTATGCACGATCAACAGCTGTTACGCTATAGCCGTCAAATTATGTTGCCCGCCGTTGACATTGCCGGTCAGCAAGCGTTGTTGGATGCTCGTGTTCTTATTATCGGCATGGGAGGCTTAGGGTCTCCAGCGGCACTGTATTGTGCGGCGGCGGGTGTTGGTACTTTGGCTATTAGTGATTTTGATGAGGTTGATCTGTCCAACTTACAGCGCCAGATTGTGCATCGTCAGGCAAGTATTGGGCAGTTAAAAGTGGACTCAGCCAAAGTCACTTTAAATGGTCTGAACCCTGAATGCCAAATTATTACCTTACCGGAAAAGCTCACGGGTGCCGCCTTATTGGAGCAAGTCCGTTTAGCAGATGTGGTACTGGATTGTAGTGATCGCTTTTCCACTCGCTTTGCGATTAACCAAGCCTGTGTCACAGCTAAAACCCCTTTGGTTTCCGGTGCGGCGATTCAGTTTGGTGGTCAGCTTTCGGTTTTTGATTCCCGAGAAGCCAACAGCCCTTGCTATCGCTGCTTGTACGATGACAGCGATGATGAAGCCCTGCGTTGTGCCGAAAACGGTGTGATTGCGCCTTTAGTTGGCGTGATCGGCACGATGCAGGCGTTAGAAGCGATCAAGCTGATTTCTGGTGCTGGTAAGGCGGCGGTGGGTCGTTTATTGGTGTTCGATGCCCTTAACACCCAATGGCGTAGTATGACGCTAAGCCAAGACCCTGCCTGCCCTGTGTGTGGTTTTGAGAACACAGGCTTTTAGAGCACTGTCTTTTAGAATACAGACAATGAAGGTTCTGGTTCCTGCTGTAAAAGTTCGGCCAGAATCTTTAGACCTCGCTCAAGATGGTTGGCCGACCAGGCACTGCTGGAGGATAAACGAATCGCTTGAGGTGCTCTATATTGGGCGACCACAAAACTATCCTCTCCAATCACCTTGACGCCTTGCTTATCGGCCTGTTGAATAAACTCCGAACTGCGCCACTGCACGGGCAGCTCTAGCCATGCATGTAAACTATGGGGGTTTATACGGCTTTTATAATGGCCTAGATACTGTTCAATCAGCTGGTTACGATGGCTAAGCTCCTGTTTCTGCTCCTCCAATAACCGCTTCGCTAAACCACTGGTAATCCAACGGCTGCAAATTTCTGCCAGTAGTGGACTTGTCATCCAGTTAGAGGCTCGCAGCGCATTAGATATCTGGGTACGTACTTCGTCCGGTGCGACAATCCAGCCGACCCTTAATCCTGCGGCAAGTGTTTTAGACGCACTATTAATATAGATCACTTGGTCCGGCGCTATTTCTGCTAATGGCGCAGGGGCGTTCGTTAGCAGGTTAGAGTTCACCGAATCTTCAATAATCCAAACATGGTAGCGGCGGGCAACATCTACCAACGCTTCTCGGCGGCTGTTTGACATAATGGCATTGGTTGGATTTTGTAACGATGGCGTACAGTAAAGCACTCTAGGCGCGAACTGCTTACAGGCATCCTCAAAAGCCTCAGGGATAACGCCCTCTTCATCCATCGCCACTGGCTGCGCCCGTAGATTGAGTTGGTGAGTGACCGCCATAAAACCGGGGTAAGTGATCGCCTCCGAAAGAATGCTATCCCCAGGCCGTGTTAAAGCCAATAAGCTGAGCATAATCGCATTTTGCCCACCGCCGGTAATGATCAGGTTGTCAGCGGAGGTATTAAGTCCTGTCAGCTTGAGCCACTCAACCGCAGCTTCCCGATGAGAGAGCATCCCCACATCCGGTTGATAGCCCAGCAGACGGTTCATCTGTTCTGGCTCTGTGGCTAGCTGAGCCATCGTTTGGCTCAACTCTTTGGCGCGATCTTTAGCTATAGGCAGATTAAGACGTAGATCAACGCTATCTGGCTCACTTTCACCGGTAATCTTAAAGCGGTGGCCTTGGGCATGTTGGGTGGCGATAAAAGTACCTCGCCCAACACGGGCATTCACTAAGCTACGGCGTTCTGCTTCTGCATAAGCGCGGGTAATTGTACCGACCGTCACTTTTAGCGTATCGGCAAGGGCGCGATGAGTGGGAAGGCGGTCGCCATGGTTTAAATCACCCTGCTTAATGGCATCGGCTATGGCATCGGCAATCGCCATATAGCGCGGCCCTGAATAGTGCTCAAGTTTTGGAATCCACATTAGGCATCTACCTGATTATTGTCATGGTGACAATAAAATGTTTGATTAAATTGTATCTATTAAAATATAGTGACAATCAGCGAGTGGTTAGCTTTGTATTGATACATTTTAGGCGGGTATCTGTATTAGGACAATAACCACTTTTATCACGACGCTAAAAATCAGCATAACGATACAGATAAAGGGGTGGGCAGATGGATATGGGTAGTATGTTTTTTTCGATAGAAGGTTTTTACCTTCCTGTCGCACTGTTTGTGCTATCGACCGCCGGTACACCGGGGCCGAATAATATTATTTTAACGGCGACAGGTGCGCAGTTTGGTTATTGGAAAACGCTTCCCGTGGTGTATGGCGTTATTGTGGGAATGGCGTCTCAACTGTTGATGGTGGCTGCAGGTTTAGGGTTAATCTTTCAGCAATGGCCGGTGCTACATACGATACTAAAATTTATCGGTGGCGCTTATTTGATCTGGCTTGCGATCAAGATTCTTCGCAGCCCTGCACATCAGCAAACAGCCGTAGAAGATGAGCAGCCCATTAGTTTTATCCAAATGGCTCTTTTTCAATATTTAAATCCAAAAGCTTGGGTTATGACCCTGTCGATGGTCTCCGCATTTTCTATTGCTGGGGAGGCTTATTGGTCGTCAGTATTGATGATTATTCTAGTGGCTTTTGTGGTGATGAATATGACTCAAAACGCTTGGGCGGGTTTCGGAAGCATGATTGGTCACTTATTAACGTCTGACAAAAACCGGATGCGGTTCAATATGTTAATGGCGACACTAACGACGCTCTCGGTTTATTTTGTTTTGCGATAATTAAGCTGGCAGCTAATCAACAGACCAGCATTGATAATAGGATTATAAAAAAAGGGATACAATCTTTGATTGTACCCCTTTTTGTTACAAATAATTCTCACCAACACCCATGGCTATTGTCCGGCTGATAGCAGCAAAGGAGCGGCCAGATTCCTGTCGCCATTGGTTAAAGGCATCTTGAGCTTCCTGCATCGACTTTTTACTGGTTGGGCTAGTGGCTGTTACGACGTTATGAGCTTTTAGGTAAGCCCATACATCGTTAGAGAAGATAAAGGTATCGACACCCAGCTGGCGCAGGGCGTAAGGGCCGGTATTACCCCCTAGGCGTTTGCCGTGCTTTTTCAGGTGTTGCCATAGGCCAACAATATCGTCTTTTGGCCAGTTGGCGATAAAGTTAGCAAAGCTTTTGTGCTCAAACTGTAGATCGTAGATCATCTGGGCGTTGTGCTTGATGGTCATCACCTTACTCAGGTTGCGGATGATTTTGGGGTCTTTGGCCTTCTGTTCCCACTGTTCGTCGCTGAGCAGTAACAGCGTATCTGGCTCAAAGTTGAAGAAGTGTTCCTCAAAATCTGGCCATTTTTGTTCCACAACTCGCCAAACAAACCCTGACTGAAACACTGATTTGGTTAATTGAGCCAGATAGCGGCTGTCATCTTTTGCGAGTAATTCAGCCGTTGTCAGTGTTGTTGGCAGTAGAGCTTCAAGGGCTGCTTCGCCCCCTTTTCGTTCCGCCGCGCGCTGATAGATCTGGTCAAAATGTTCCATGATGTTCCTTACCGTCAAAAATGGCTTAAGCGGTGCGTTTTAATTTAGCCATGTAAAAGCCGTCGCTATTAAACATAGAGGGGTAAAGTGTTACTTGCTCTACAAGCTCGAAGGCTCCGCTGCAATTTTTCAGAAAGTGTGCAACTTGCTCCTCATTTTCTTGGGGAAGAATACTGCAAGTTGCATAAACCACTTCGCCACCCACTTTTGCCATCTTACTGTAGCGCTGCAGAATATCTTGCTGTGTGGCGCAAAGCTGGTCGAGATCGGTAAACATCGGGTTCCATTTCGCCTCAGGATTGCGACGAAGAACACCCAGACCTGTACAGGGAACATCCAGTAATACACGATCAGCACTAGCACGCAGGCGTTTAATTTGCGTCGATGATTCGATCAAGCGGGTTTCTAGGTTATTGATACCGGTACGTTTGGCGCGTTTACGCAGCTGATCCAGTTTTCTTTGCTCAATATCCATCGCAATAATGCGACCTTTATTTTGCATTAAAGCTGCGATATGCAAGGTTTTACCACCGGTTCCTGCGCAGGCATCAACGGTTAACATGCCCGGTAACGGCGCTAGCAGTCGTGCAATATGCTGGGAGCCTAAGTCCTGTTGCTCAAACCAACCATCTTGAAAGCATTTGCTACGAAACAGCGGTACATCACCACGAATAATTAACGCATCAGGTTGATTAGGGACTAATTCACTGGGAATCTGCTCTGCTTTAAGCTGTTGCTGTAACTGTTCTCGGGAGCCTTTCAGGAGGTTAACGCGTACATAGCGCAGCGGTGCCTGAGCCAGTGCCGCCCGTTCCGTTGCCCAGCGAGGGCCTAACTGTGCCCGCCCCATATTATCCAGCCACTCTGGGCAGCCATCATTTAACTGAGGGTCTTCCTGTGCCTGACGAATACGACGGAAATCAATACTGAAGCTCGGTTTTTTCCCTTTGGTTTTTTTAATAGCCGGTGCGCGCCCCTGCTCTGTTAACCATGCCAGAAGCAAACGTTCTGGTGCTTTAATATCCGCGGCATCGTCTAATTCTGCAATATACAGATAGAAGTTTAAGCGACGCATGATGTCGCCTGTTGCCGTAACAATTCTGCCCTGTTCAATAGCGGTCATCTCATGGCGAGAGAAATGGTGCGCGTAGCAACGATCCAGAGGCTTTTTATATTGCAGAACATCAATCAGTAGTGCGGTGACAACATCATTAAAGGTTGATGGGGCAATGGCCTTTGAGCCTCGTCCAGCGGTAGAAGAGCGACCCGGTGGCCTTGTTGGGCGTGCAGATTGCCCCGATGAGCGTGCTGAATGTCTTCCCGCATTTTTTGCAGAGGGCTTCTTAGGGGATCGTGACGGCTTTTTTGAGGACATGGGATAACAAACTCATTCAGAAACAGGAGGCAGATCCGGCGGGCTTTAGCGCACAAAAAAGCACGCCTGCCAAACCAATCAGGGCTGGCATCATAAGTATTTGACCGCCTGCCCGCAATGGTTTTAATGGTCGGTATTTTTATCTATCAGCGTCTTTTATACCGCTTGGCGTTTAAGTCGAATTAAAGTAAGCCGGTAAATAAAATAGAGTGCTGTGAATAAGTAAAAGAAATGCTGTAAATAGGTAAAGCAAAGTCGCCTAAATTGGCTTAGGTCATGCTTGCGGCCGATATTGATTGTTAGTAGCTGTTATACGTTTAGGCTTGGTGCGAGGAATGATACTTGATGAGGTCTTTATGATAATTAAAAACGTATTTTTAGGTGGCGTTCTAACCGCCCTAGCGGCATCTGCAATGGCTAATGATCATTCGAATGAGCCAATCTCTCCGGTACAACCGGTTAAAGAGATTAATCTGGCGCTCTCGGAGCTGGGTAAAAAATTATACTTTGATCCACGGCTTTCAGCATCTGGTTTTATTTCCTGTAACTCCTGCCATAACCTGAGTATGGGCGGCACTGATAACCTGAAAACATCGATTGGCCACAAGTGGCAGCAGGGGCCTATTAACTCGCCAACGGTACTTAACTCTAGCCTGAGTTTGGCTCAGTTCTGGGACGGTCGCGCTGGTGACTTAAAAGAGCAAGCTGGAGGGCCTATTGCTAATCCAGGTGAGATGGCTTCAACCCATACTTTGGCCGTTGATGTTGTGGCTTCTATTCCTCGTTATGTTCAGGAGTTTAAGCTGGTATTTAATGATAGTGGCACGGTTAATATTGACCGTATTACTGATGCTATCGCTGAATTTGAAAAGACACTGGTTACACCGAACTCACGTTTTGATAAATGGCTTCTAGGTGATGAAATGGCCATTAATGATTATGAGAAGCAAGGCTATAAGCTGTTTAAAGACAGCGGCTGTGTGGCTTGTCATAACGGTGAAGCCGTTGGCGGAAACTCGTATCAGAAAATGGGCGTTGTGGAGCCGTACCAAACCAGTAACAACGTTGAGGGTCGTGCTGCGGTTACTGGTCAAGATGTTGATCGTTTTACCTTTAAGGTTCCAACCTTGCGCAATGTTGAGCTAACGTATCCCTACTTCCATGATGGTGAAGCAAAAACCTTGACTGAATCGGTTGATGTTATGGGGCGCTTGCAGTTAGGACGAAAATTCTCTACCGACGAGAATGCTAAAATTGTTGCTTTTCTGAAGACGCTAACTGGAGATCAACCGCAGTTTTTGATGCCGATTTTGCCGCCATCAGTGGATGGGACACCGGAGCCACGCCCATTCGATTAATGGATTAATGATTGTACGCTGAAAGAGTCAATTTAAGCCTTGAAGGATCTTGAGAAAGCTTGAGATAAATATCCTTCAGGGCTTTTTCTTAAGATAGCGAGACGCCTAGACAGGTAGATATGTGGATAGATATATGTGTAGATAGATAGGTTTTACCGATAAAGCTTATTGGAATAACCTTATAGCTATTATTAATAAGCTGCTGTTAAATTAGGGGTATAGTTTTTAAGCCCGCTAGACTAAAAAAGCAGGAGTTACATCATGGAAAATACAGAAAAACAAGTGATCGGTATGCCACGCTTAAACGAGCCAGCCCCAGCTTTTAATGCCCCAACCACTGATGGCGTTAAAACATTGGAAGATTACAAAGGTAAATGGTTGGTATTGTTTTCACACCCCGCTGACTTTACTCCAGTGTGTACGACTGAGTTTATGGCATTTGCCAAAATGGCACCTGAGTTTAATAAGCGTAATTGTGAGCTGCTGGGTTTATCTATTGATAGCCATCATTCACATATTGCTTGGATGCGTAATATCAAAGAAAAATTTGGTGTTGAAATTCCATTTCCGATTATCGCTGATCTAAAAATGGAAGTGGCTCAAGCCTACGGTATGATCCACCCTGGTGCGGCTGATACTTCTGCGGTTCGAGCGACCTTTATGATTGATCCAAACGGTATTCTTCGGGCGATGGTTTACTATCCGATGAGTAATGGTCGTTCAATTCCAGAGTTCTTGCGCCTGTTAGATGCTCTGCAAACCAGTGATGAGCATGGTGTGGCAACACCTGAAGGCTGGATGCCGGGGGACAAAGTTATTGTACCGCCTGCGGCAACAGCGGAAGCGGCTGAAGAGAGAATGAACTCCGGTGATTATGACTGTGTTGATTTCTATTACTGTACTAAACAGTTGTAGCTAATACTGGTTATAACAAAAGTTATAACGCGCTTTTTGTATAAAAAGAAACCCCCGTTAGCCTAGGCTAACGGGGGTTCTTTTTTGTATCTGTGAATTTAACGCATTAGCTGTAAGCGCTTATTTAGCGGCTTTCATTGCGGTTTCAATCCACTGATCAAAGGTTTTCTGGTTTGCTTTGATCCAAAGGTCAGCATGGCGCTCAATATCTTTTACAGAATCTTGGCCGTTGCTGATCATCATGTTTTCACCGCTGATCGCATTGATAGGCAGTTTCATGATTTGGAACAGTTTAGCGGCTGCTGGATTTTCTTTGGCCCATGCTTTATTCGCAACGATACGCTCTGAGTTGATATCAAAGCCGTAGTTTTTACCGTTAGGTAGCTTGGTATCGGTGCCGTTTGGATTGGCGGAGTAAGGTACTTCTAACCATACGACATCTTTTCCTGGAACCAGTTTTCCCGATACCCAGTAAGGTGTCCAAGTGTAGTATAGAATCGATTCGCCATCGTTGTAACGGGCGATGGTGTCAGAAATAATCGCAGCATATTGACCTTGTTTGTGGGTGATATGATCCCGCAAACCAAACTCAGTTAGTTGGTGTTCGATCACGCCTTCACAACCCCAGCCTGCTTGGCAGCCCGTTAAATCTGCTTTGCCATCGCCATTGGTATCAAATAGCTTCGCCAGTTTAGGGTCTTTCAGATCGGTGATTTTGGTAATACCGTATTTATCGGCGGTTTTTTTGTCAATCAGGTAGCCCTGTGCAGCCCCTGTTACATAGGTGCCTTCGCGGTAGAACACCTTGTCGCCACCGGCATTGTCATACATGTTGTTATGCAGAGGGAACCAGTTAACCGCCATATAGGTGATATCACCGCTGGCGATTGCGGTATAGCCTGCACTGTAATCAACTTCTTTGATGGGTTTGACATCGTAACCCAGCTTTTCTAGTGCTTTGTTAACAATAACCGTTTGGAATTTCTCTTCAGCGATAGGGCTTTGAATAGCCTGAACGCTGACACCTTCACCAGGCAGTGATGCCGCAAAAGCTGCGGTGCTTAAGCTGGCGCTTAAGGCGATAGCAGTTGCGATTGATGAAACGGTGATCTTTGTTTTGTCTTTATTGGTCGGTGTTTTCATGCGGTTCTCCGTAGACTCTTTTTATAGAAAAGTTTTTTTCTGGTAACCATCAAGCAAAAAATAATAAGTGGGTTTAAGCGCGGCCAATTAGACGGCGAGTGAGACCTACAGGGCCGACTTCGTACCAGTGGCGAACACCTCGGCTGCGAGCATCTTGACCAAGAGCCTGAGTCATGCGATCTAGGATGATGGCTAGAATAACGATACCCACACCACCAACAGTGGCAAGACCGATATCAAGACGACCAATACCTCGTAAAACCATAAGACCCAAGCCGCCTACAGAGATCATTGAAGCGATAACAACCATCGACAGGCAAAGCATCAGGGTTTGGTTAACGCCAGCCATAATGGTTGGCATGGCAAGCGGTAGCTGAACTTTGAAGAGCATCTGGCGAGGGTTTGCACCAAAGGAGTGGGCCGCTTCAATAAGGTCAGAAGGTACTTGGCGAATGCCTAAGTTGGTCAGACGAATAATCGGCGGCATGGCGAAGATAATGGTCACCACCACACCAGGTACATTACCGATACCAAATAGCATCACAATCGGTACGAGATAAACAAACGCAGGGGTGGTTTGCATCGCATCTAATGTGGGTCGCAGGATATGGTTTATTTTGTCGCTGCGTGCCATCAAAATACCAAATGGAAGACCGATCAGTGCGCAGAAGAATACAGAGGTAAGCACCAGAGAGAGGGTGGTCATCGCCTCGCTCCAAGCGCCAATACCGCCTAGAATAAACAAGCTAATAATAGTGCCAATTGCGAGGCGTTTATTCGCCAGTTGCCACGCCAATAAACCAAAAATAATGATCATTACAAACGGATGTGTTGCATTTAGTAATGTATCAATAGAGGTTAACGTGGCATCAATAGGTGTTTTTATGGCGCTAAAGAAAGGACGGAAGTTACCCACAACCCAAGAGAGGCCATCTTCAACCCAGCCTTCTAAGGGAATCCATGATTCCGCGAATGGGTCTGCAAAAGATCGCACATCTTCAATAACGGGAGCGACATCACCATTCAGCCAATCTTCACTCTGGGTCACTTCTTCAGAGGAACGCTCTGCATTACCCCAAGGATTATCTGCGTGGGCTGGCTCGGTAGCGAAGGGGTTATCTGTTTCGGTGTTTTGCGTATTTTCAGCAAAGGGATTGTTTTCGGTGCTCATGGTTATATCTCCCTATCCAAGGTTTCCAGTAGACGACCTTTACTAATGTTTCCTAGGTATTTCTGGTGTTCATCAATAACAGGTACGGCATAACTGGTTTTGGCGACTATCCCGATCAGATCACCAATGGATGTTTCGGCAGACACAGGTTTTGGCTCGGTCAGTAGTGCTTTCTCTAAAGTTAGGTCGGTATGAATGACTTCTTTTAGTGAGTCGACAGAGACAACGCCGATGAAAGTGCCGCGTTTATCGACGACGTAACCATAATCTCGATCGTTATCTTGCAGTAGCTTAAGGCTGGCTCTAAGTCCTTCGCTGGAATCTTTGCGAACAATGGTGACTTGAGTTTTACGGGCGATATCTTTGGCGCTAAAGACATTGGATACGTCTACGCCTTTGAAGAATGAGCGCACGTAATCATTGGCTGGGTTGTGCAAGATTTCATCGGGAGTGCCTGTTTGTACTACTTCTCCGCCCTGCATAATGGCGATGCGATCACCGATACGCATTGCTTCGTCTAAGTCATGGGAGATAAAGACGATGGTGCGCTGGTGATCTGCCTGTAACTTCAGCAGCTCATCTTGCATCTCTGTGCGGATTAAAGGATCAAGGGCAGAAAAGGCCTCATCCATCAACATAACGTCAGGGTTGTTTGCTAATGCACGGGCTAGGCCAACCCTTTGCTGCATCCCGCCGGATAATTCATCGGGGTAAGATTCCGCGTGGGCCGCAAGGCCAACTTGGTCAAGGGCATCTAAAGCTTTGGCGTGACGCGCTTCTACAGATTCGCCTGCCAGCTCTAAGCCAAAGGCTGTGTTATCCAGTACGCTCATGTGCGGCATCAAGGCAAAGGACTGGAAGACCATACTGATTTTTTTACGGCGCACTTGTCTGAGCTGCTCATCGTTCATGGCGGCAATATCTTCGCCGTCAATGAGTACATGGCCTCTCGTCGGCTCAATTAAGCGATTAAGCAAGCGTACTAGCGTTGATTTACCAGAGCCTGATAAACCCATTATGACGAAAATTTCGCCTTCATTAATGGATAGACTGGCATCTTTAACCCCAACGGTTTGACCGGTTTGGGAGAATATTTCGTCTTTATTGATGCCTTGATCAAGCAAGGAAAGGGCTTTGGCTGGATTTTCACCAAAGATTTTATAGAGGTTTTTGATTTCGAGTTTAACCGACATAGATCTGGGTAAGATTCCTGAGTCGTGAACAAGAAAGGTTGATTAGTGGGCTAATGAAAATAGTGGGTGGCAACCCCGTTATAGCGCTAATAACCCTGTTTTTAGTTATAGGTGTATGTTTATTATTACCATACAGGTTTTATGTTAATTGGTAAACGTTCAACGGTATTGGGATTTTAAAATCTAATTTAGTTAAAAAACCTAAATAAAAGTATCTTTATAGACTTCATCTGTTCCAAATAGCTTTAAATAGTAAGATGCTCTAAATAAGTGCATGGGAAATGGTGAGGGATGATTGAGGTGGTCCCTTAAGTATTGTTGTATAAGTAACGATTACAAAAGGTTTGTGGTCTATTGTTTTTGTGGGTTGGTTCTTGTGGGTTGGCAGGCCTCATAAGATAGGCCAAAAAAAAACCGCGCCTATTGATTTCAATAAATGATCTCAATAGAGGCGGTTTGGGGGATAGCGAGATAAGGGCTAGCCCAGTTTTTCTTTTAGCAGCTGGTTAACCATTTGCGGATTAGCCGTGCCTTTAGAGGCTTTCATGACCTGACCGACAAAGAAGCCGACCATTTTGCCGCGTTTATCTTCCGGTGCGGCTTGATACTGCTCAACCTGTTGCGGGTTGCTGGCTAAAACTTCATCGACGACAGCAGCAATTGCGCCGGTGTCGGTGACTTGTTTTAGGCCTTTTGCATCGATAATGTCATCGGCGGTTGCACCTTCCCCTGCCCATAGCGCGGCAAAGACTTGTTTAGCGGCTTTACCGTTAATGGTGTTATCCATAACGCGGGCAACAAGATCGCCTAGCTGTTGTGCTGAAACAGGGCTGTTTTCAATATCCAGACCCTCTTTGTTCAGCTGTCCAGCCAGTTCACCCATCACCCAGTTCGCAGCCAGTTTTGCATCGTTGCAACGATCTTTAACTTGCTCAAAGTATTCTGCCATTGGGCGGGTGGCTGATAGCACACCGGCGTCATAGGAAGAAAGACCTAGCTCATCAATAAAGCGCTGTTTTTTCTGCTTAGGCAGCTCAGGCATTTCAGAACGAATATGCTCGATATAAGCTTCGTCCAGCTCAACCGGCAGTAGATCTGGGCAGGGGAAGTAACGGTAATCGTTGGCTTCTTCTTTGCTGCGCATCGGGCGTGTTTCGTTCTTTTCAGAATCGTACAGACGGGTTTCCTGTTTGACCCGGCCACCATCTTCAATTAGTTCAATCTGGCGCTCAATTTCGTGGTTGATCGCTTTTTCGATGAACTTAAAGGAGTTGATGTTTTTAACTTCAGCACGGGTGCCGTATTCTTCCTGCCCTTTCGGACGTACAGAAACGTTAGCATCGCAGCGCATGGAGCCTTCAGCCATATTGCCATCTGAAATACCCAGATAGGTGACAATGCTGTGGATCGCTTTGATATAGGCAATGGCTTCTTTTGCTGAGCGAATATCCGGCTCGGATACGATCTCTAGCAGAGGAGTACCGGCGCGGTTAAGATCGATACCGGTCATGCCACGGCCATGATCATCGGTATAGGTCTCATGTAGAGACTTACCTGCATCTTCTTCTAGGTGGGCGTGGTGAATGCGAATCTGGCGAATCTTGCCTTCTTCCGGTTCCACTTCAATAATACCGGTACCTACGATAGGTAGATCGTTTTGAGTGGTTTGGTAGCCTTTAGGTAGATCAGGGTAGAAGTAGTTTTTACGCTCAAAAACAGACTTCATGCCAATTTCGGCTTCAACACCTAAACCAAACTTAACGGCCATTTCAACGGCGCTTTCATTCAGTACCGGTAAAATGCCCGGTAGGCCTAAATCAATGGCGCAGGCTTGGGTGTTTGGTTCCGAGCCAAAGGCAATGCTGGCGCCGGAGAAAATTTTAGACTGGGTGGCGAGCTGAACATGAATCTCCAGCCCGATCACTGCTTCCCATTCCATAGTGCTATCCTCTTAAACGGGTCTTAAACGGGGTTCGTTGTAACTACTCACCCGAACTTGGGGCCAGTTGGTGCCAGTTGGTTGCCTTCTGGAACTGGTGCGCAGCATTGAGCAGTTGAGACTCTTTAAAGTGTCCTGCCAAAATCTGCAAGCCAACTGGGCGGCCATTAATCTGGCCTGCCGGTACAGAAATACCGGGTAGACCCGCTAGGTTTACGGCTAACGTGTAAATATCTTCCATATACATTTGAACGGGGTCGTCGCTGTTGCTACCTAGATCAAAAGCTGGGGTTGGTGTTGTTGGCCCCATGATTAGATCGACTTCGTTAAATGCATTCAGGAAATCTTGCTGGATCAGGCGGCGGATACGTTGGGCTTTACGGTAGTAAGCGTCGTAATAGCCTTCTGATAGCGCATAAGTACCCACAAGAATACGGCGTTGTACTTCTTTGCCGAAACCCTCTCCGCGAGAACGTTTGTAGAGATCTTCTAAGTTTTCAGGGTTCTCACAGCGGTAGCCGTAACGAACACCGTCAAAACGGGATAGATTTGAAGAAGCTTCTGCAGGGGCAATAATGTAATAAGACGGAATAGCCAGCATGGTGTTCGGCAGACTGATCTCTTGGATCGTTGCGCCAAGCTTTTCAAACTCTTTAACCGAAGCCATGATGGCATCAGACATCTCTGCCGACAGTTCTTTACCAAAGTACTCTTTTGGCAAGCCGATACGTAGGCCGCTAAGAGGTTGATCCAATCCTTCGGTATAATCCGGTACAGATTTTTTCAGTGAGGTAGAGTCTTTAGGATCAAAGCCCGCCATCTCATTGAGCATCAGCGCACAGTCTTCAGCGGTGCGTGCCATTGGGCCGCCCTGATCAAGACTGGATGCGTAGGCCACCATACCCCAGCGAGAAACGCGACCATAGGTCGGTTTAAGGCCGGTGATACCGCAGAATGCTGCCGGCTGGCGAATAGAGCCACCGGTGTCTGTACCCGTTGCGCCTGGGGCTAAACGAGCCGCTACAGCCGCCGCAGAGCCTCCAGAGGAACCGCCGGGAACGGCTTTAAGATCCCACGGGTTTTTTACCGCGCCAAAATAGCTATTCTCGTTGGAAGAGCCCATGGCGAACTCATCCATATTGGTTTTACCCAAGGACACCATGCCTGCATGGTTAAAATTACTAACAACCGTTGCATCGTAAGGTGCAACAAAGTTGGCTAGCATTTTAGAGGCACATGTTGTCAGTACACCATTGGTGCAGAAAATGTCTTTGTGAGCCATTGGCACGCCGGTCAGCGCTTTAGCATGACCGCTTGCACGAGTTTCATCAGCGGCTTTTGCTTGAGCCAAAGCTTGCTCAGGCGTTACGGTGATAAAGCTGTTGTACTGGCTGTCTAGTGCGTCAATGCGCCCTAGAAAATGGCGGGTCAGTTCGACGCTTGAGAAGTCACCGTCGGCAAGACCTTTGGCAAGTTCAGCGATAGTCTTGTTGTGCATGGGGGATTAAATCCTTTGCTACGGTTTTTGGATACCGTTCCTACGTTAATGTTAATAACTACGGTTAATAACTACGTTAGGATAGAGTCTTGTTCAGGGATTGCGGGATCTTACTGAGATCACTCAATAACCTTAGGTACCAGAAACAAACCAGCTTCAGTGGCTGGAGCGTTTTGCTGGAAATGCTCGCGCTGATTGCTCTCAGTCACTTCGTCATGACGTAAGCGCTGAGTTGCATCCAGAGGATGAGCCAGTGGGTCCGTACCTTCGATATCCACCGATTGCATCTGATTAACCAGTTCTAAAATACTGGATAGATTGCGGGTGTATTCTGGGATGTCATTGTCTTCGATTTTGAGTCGCGCTAAGTGAGCGACTTTTTCAACATCGGATCGTTCTAGAGCCATGATGTCTCTTCCTGCCCTGATTGAGCCACTAATGGCCAAAGGCCTTTACTTACCGCAGTCACTAACGTTAATGAGCGGTGCTCATGTTAATGAGAAGTGCCCATTCGGTTAATGACAGGTGCGAAGGCGCGGTGGCGTGGCATTTATCGGATTAAATCATAAAGATCGGGTTAAATAACAAAATAGACGCGTAATTTAACATATTTCCGCGCCGCTAGCACATTTGTATCTTGCCGTGGGGGGCTGCGGTTGATAGAGTTCTGCCAGCACAGGGTAAATTGGATTTAGGTGAAAAAAACCACATGTTTAAACGACTCAGAGGACTGTTTTCAAGCGATTTGTCCATCGACTTGGGTACAGCGAACACTTTGATCTATGTCCGCGGTCGCGGCGTAGTTTTGGATGAGCCTTCAGTTGTGGCTATCCGTCATCATGGAAATCAGCGCACTGTTGCAGCTGTAGGCTTGGACGCCAAACGTATGCTGGGTCGTACACCCGGCAATATCACCGCCATCCGCCCAATGAAAGATGGTGTTATTGCAGATTTTCATGTAACTGAGAAAATGCTGCAGCACTTTATTAATAAAGTGCACGAGAACAGTTTTCTAACTCCAAGTCCCCGTGTTTTGGTTTGTGTACCTTGCATGTCAACTCAGGTTGAGCGTCGCGCGATTCGTGAATCTGCGATGGGTGCAGGCGCTCGTGAAGTATTCTTGATTGAAGAGCCTATGGCTGCTGCAATCGGTGCGGGACTGCCCGTCGATGAAGCCAACGGTTCTATGGTGGTTGATATCGGTGGTGGTACGACTGAAATTGCGATTATCTCCCTAAACGGGGTGGTATATGCACAGTCTGTGCGTGTAGGTGGGGATCGCTTTGATGAAGCTATTGTCTCTTACGTGCGCCGTCATTACGGTAGCTTGATTGGTGAAGCTACAGCAGAGCGTATTAAAGAAGAGATTGGTTGTGCCTATCCAGGGAGCGAGCTACGTGAGATTGATGTGCGCGGCCGTAACCTTGCTGAAGGTATTCCACGTAGCTTTACGCTGAACTCGAATGAAATTCTAGAAGCTCTGCAAGAGCCTCTGTCGTCTATCGTTCAAGCGGTTAAAAGTGCGCTGGAACAATCGCCACCTGAGCTAGCTTCTGATATCGCCGAGCGCGGTCTGGTTCTAACTGGTGGTGGTGCCTTGCTACGTGATATTGATAAATTGATCGCTGATGAAACCGGCTTGCCCGTTATTATCGCCGAAGAGCCTCTTACCTGTGTTGCTCGTGGCGGTGGTCGTGCTCTGGAAATGATCGATCAGCACACGTTTGACCTACTCTCTACAGAAGGTTAAACGTTAGCGAGTGACCTAAATCACAGCTAAACGAAATGGCGGTTTGAATACCGCCATTTTTTTGTTTACTCTTCCTAAAAATTTCTTCCCGCCATTTATTGACGACCTGATCGTAACCACTCTTTTTGGCCTCTATTTATTGGCCTTGTACTTAAACAAAAGAGTGAATTGAGCAAAGAACAGGCTTAAGGAGACTGCAATTAACCCGTTGTTTGTTAATAAAGGCCCATCGTGGGGGCTGCGATTATTGGTTTGCCTTGTCCTATCGTTAACGCTGATGATCTCTGATTATCGCTATCAGCATATGGATCAGGTGCGCTCGATCATGACCGTCGCGGTAACTCCTCTTCAATGGGCTGTTGACCTACCTAACCGTCTCTGGAGTTGGGGCGCGGCAACATTTTCTGATCGCAGTGAGCTGTTAGAAGAAAATGCACATTTGAAAGAGCAAACATTGCAGCTGTCGAGTAAAAATCAGCTCATGGCTTATCTCATTGCCGAAAACCTTCGTCTTCGAGAACTATTGAATGCCGAGAAACTCTTTGAAGATAACTTCCTATTGGGAGAAGTTATCGGCCTTGATGCGGATGCTTTTACTCACCAAGTATTGGTTAACAGAGGCCGGCAAGATGGTGTCTATCAAGGACAGGCTGTTGTTGATGCTTTGGGCTTGATGGGGCAGGTGATTGCGGTGAGTGCGTACACCAGTCGTATTCTATTGGCTGCGGATACGGCTCATGCGGTGCCGGTTTTGGTGAATCGTAACGGTTTTAGAGGCATTGCCATTGGCTCTGGTAATATTGATGAGATTACTTTAAGTCATGTACCGGATACTTCAGATATTCGAAAGGGTGATCTGTTAGTCACGTCGGGTTTAGGTGAGCGCTTTCCTAAAGGCTACCCCGTTGCTGAGGTGAGTGAAGTACGACATGAACCAGGTAAGCCTTTTGCCAGAGTTACTGCACGTCCATTGGCTCAGCTTGAACGCAGCCGTTATGTGCTTATGTTGAATCCGAAAGATACTGAGCTTGCGCCGGAGGCTTCTGATGAAACAACGAAGACGACTAAAGCACCTCCTGAGACTCCTCTGAAACCTAGCAAGAAGGAGCAGCCGTAGATCATGCCTATTATTCTTTTTACTTTTGTTTTTGCTTTATTGTTAGCGGCTATGCCACTGCCGGATAGTATTTTATGGTTTCAGCCAGAATGGGCGACGATGGTTCTGATCTATTGGTGTATCGCCCTTCCGCATCGTATTGGCGTACTTGCTGGCTTTTTTTTAGGCCTGTGTATGGATTTGTTAGACGGTTCTCTTTTAGGGCAGAATGCTTTATCTATGTCGGTTGTGGCTTATTTGTCTCTGTTGCTGTTTCAGCGTTTGAGGAACTATGGGGCTTGGCAGCAAGCGATGATGGTGGGGATTTTAATTGGCATCAGTTTGATGATTTCTCAATGGGTGCAGAATTTGACCAGTGTCTCCGCTGATACCGTTGCATTTTTATTGCCTGCGGTGGCCAGTACGTTACTTTGGCCGTGGTTCTTTATTGCTATGCGTACCATACGCCGCCGATTCCAGATTAAGTGATACCTGTCACAAGACTATTACTATTACAAAAAAGTGTCTAACACGATGCAAAATAACGATATCTCCTATGATCTATGCCTGGCTTCGGCCTCCCCTCGCCGTCGGGCGCTGTTGGAGCAAATAGGCTTGAGCTGTTTGCTGTATCCCGTTGATTTGGATGAGACCGTGATGCCGGGAGAGTCGGCACCGTCTTACGTGTTGCGCTTAGCTGAGCAGAAAGCAGCAGCCGGTCAAAAGCGCTCAGGAACTCATTTACCTGTGCTGGGCTCTGATACTTCTGTCGTGCTGAAGGGAAAAATATTAGGTAAACCGAAAAATACCCGCCATGCTGTAGATATGCTGATGGCGTTATCTGGCCAGACTCATCAAGTGATGACCGGGGTTGCGGTTTGTCAGCATGATCGTGTGCAGTCCATTATTAGTGTGACGGATGTATCTTTTCGATCATTAACTGAAGCAGAGTGT
Organism: Oceanospirillum maris DSM 6286; assembly: GCF_000422865.1. GTDB lineage: Bacteria > Pseudomonadota > Gammaproteobacteria > Pseudomonadales > Halomonadaceae > Oceanospirillum > Oceanospirillum maris. Next base: position 113,627 of record NZ_AUGW01000008.1, read on the forward strand.
TTTGCCTACTGCGATACTGGGGAGCCTTTTGATAAGGCTGGCGGTTACGGTATTCAGGGATTAGCCGCTGTTTTTGTGCGTTCTGTTTCAGGTAGTTATAGCAATGTTGTGGGTTTGCCTTTATTTGAGACGGCAGACCTATTAAAACAATTTGGAATTCGGCTTCTTGAGCGTTCATAAAAAGCGTCAACCGTGAAAAGAGCTGATTTATAGCAATTCCTATCGCAGGGAGGGAGTAGCGATGAGTGAAGAGATTTTAATTAATATCACACCGATGGAAACGCGTGTCGCTGTGGTTGAAAATGGTGTTCTGCAAGAGGTTTATATCGAGCGCACCCGCCGCAGGGGTATTGTTGGCAATATCTATAAAGGCAAAGTGGTTCGAGTTCTGCCCGGTATGCAGGCGGCATTTGTTGATATTGGTTTAGAGCGTGCGGCTTTTATTCATGCCGCTGATGTTGCCCCACCTAATCGGCAAAGCGGTACAGAGGTTGAAAGTATTAGTGCTCTGTTGCACGAAGGCCAGTCTCTGATTGTCCAAGTCACCAAAGAACCGATTGGTACAAAAGGTGCTCGTTTAACAACGCATCTTTCTATCCCCTCTCGTTACCTTGTTTATATGCCGCACACGCCTCACACCGGCGTCTCTCAGCGTATTGAAGATGACGTGGAGCGCGAGCGGTTGCGTAATATCGTAGAAAACACCGTGCTTGATGATGAAGAGTCTGCCAGTGAACGAAAGGGTGGCTTTATTATTCGTACCGCCGCTGAGGGCTTTGGTGAAGATGAAATCTTAGCCGATACGCATTTCTTACTGCGTCTCTGGCGAGCGGTGGAACGCCGTTGTAAGGGCGCGAAGAACAAAAGCATTATCTATGAAGATCTACCGCTCTTTATGCGCACCATGCGTGATTTTGTTCGTCCAGAAATTGAGAAAATCCGAATTGATTCCCGGGAAAATTTCACCAAGCTGAAAGAGTTTGTTCAAGAGTTCGTGCCGAGTCTTGAAAGCAAGGTTGAGTACTACCCAGGCGAACGACCTATTTTTGATCTTTACGGTGTTGAAGATGAGATCCAAAAAGCCCTAGGCCGCAAAGTGCAATTGAAGTCTGGCGGTTATTTAGTAGTTGATCAAACGGAGGCGATGACCACCATTGATGTCAACACAGGGGCTTTTGTTGGGCATCGCAATTTAGAAGAGACAATTTTTAAGACCAACCTTGAAGCGGCCACCGCCATTGTGCGACAGCTGCGATTGAGAAATCTGGGTGGCATTATTATTCTCGACTTTATTGATATGGAAGACCCAGAGCATCAACGTCAAGTATTGCGTTTGTTAGAAAAAAATCTAGAGCGAGATCACGCCAAGACTAAGCTTTCTGGTGTTACGGAGCTGGGATTGGTTCAGATGACGCGAAAAAGAACCCGCGAAAGCCTTGAGCAGGTAATGTGCGAACCCTGTCCAACCTGTGATGCACGGGGAACACTAAAAACACCAGAAACGGTTTGTTATGAGATTTTCCGTGAGATTCTGCGTGAAGAGCGAGCTTATGGCTCGGATACTTACTTGGTCTTAGCGGCTCAACCGGTTGTTGACCGCTTATTGGATGAAGAGTCTGCCGGTGTTGCCGATTTAGAGCTTTTCATCAAGAAAACGATTAAGTTTCAGGTGGAAACCTTCTATGGTCAGGAGCAGTTCGACATTGTTCTACTCTAAATATGATTAAACGATCATTTCTAAATATGATTAAGAGACGATCACTTATTATGACCAACACTCGCCATTTTTGGTTTTTTTAATGTCTGTACCTCGACATATTTTTAACCACAGTATTATTTGGCTCGTGCTGCCTATTGTGGTTGTTTTAGCGCTGTATGTTAGTGTGGGTCGCTATTTTTTTCCTCTTCTGGAAAATTATAGAGACGATATTGTTATGTGGACCAATGAGCGTTTGGCGATCAATCTTGAGATTGATCAGCTTGACGGCCAGTGGAACGATTTCGACCCTTTTATCAGCTTTGATAAAATTGCGATCTATGCTCCAGATGTTGATAGTCGAGGGCTTATTAAGCCTGCTATCACCGTTGATCGCTTTAGCCTAGAGCTGGATAGCCTAAACTCTTTTCGTTATCAATATCCTATTATTCGGCAAGCTTCTATCGAAGGGGTAACGCTGCGCTTAAAGCAAGGCGGTGACGAATCTTGGCTGTTAAACGGATGGCAAAACCAAGGGGTAAGTGCTGAGATTAAAGAAAAAGATGCCTCTTCTGAATTAAAGCGTAAAACCCTTAGAGAGGGTGACCGTTTACGGGATGATGTTGCGCCGATTACCTTGCTACTTAACTTTTTGCTTCGTCAGCAGCACCTGAAAATGGAGCATGTTTGGTTGGAGCTTACGGACCGTTTTGGTCGAGAATATCGAGCTTATAGTCGTCGTTTAGAAGTTTATGAAGTGGATGGCATTCAGCGCCTACAAGGCCAACTACAACTTAATCCTGAAACCCCTCAGCAGATTGAATTTATCATGGAAGTTAAAGGCGATCCCTTTGATCAGCGCTCTTTAACGGTTGAATTTTACCTACAAGCAGATTCTCAATCACTGACCTCTTGGCTAGAAAAAGTGGCCCACTTACTGCCTTTTAGTTCACCTGAGGTTGAAGGCGGGTTAGAACTTTGGGGGCATTGGCAAAATGGCCAGCTGCATAGCTTAAAAGGCGAACTTGAAAATGGCTTCCTTAAGCTGGCCTTGCCTGATCTACCCAAAATTGAGCTTTCTGATTTAAATACCACTCTATTTTGGCAGCGTAAAAAAGTTGGCTGGGAGCTTATTGCTGATAATTTAGCGCTTAAGTTACAGGGACGATCTTTCGTTCTTAACCAAATAGCGGCTTATAAAACACCGGATAGCTGGAGCCTACAGGTTGCTGATTTAGATCTTAAAACAGTCAGTGAAACCTTATTGGATTGGACTGAACTGCCAGGTGCTGCGCGAGATGCCCTTCAACGCTTACAACCTAAAGGCACGCTTAACAACCTCACTGTGAGTCAAACCGCAGGTCAGGGCTTTCTACTCAAAACAGAGTTGGATACGGTGAGTGTTGATGCCTTTTATGGCGCTCCCGTATTAAAAGGCGTTAATGGCTATGTAGAAAGCAGTGCTGATGCAGGTTTTATCCGTTTTAACTCTGACGCGTTCTATATGGGATACCCCATGCTATATAGCGGCGGCTGGTGGTTTAATAAAGCGAAGGGAGAGGTTCATTGGGATATTGGTGAGGCTTTGCGGGTTTATGGCTTAGGCTTACAGTTAAATCGAGAAGAGGCCGAAATTGCTGGTGAGTTTGATCTGACACTACCTAAAGATGCCGATGATCTTTTCTATTTAAATGTGGGACTTACGGATGCAGAGCAGAGTTTTGGCCTTCGTTTGATACCGGATTTAATTGTACCGAAGGATCTAACGGAATGGCTCAATACCAGTATTGAACAAGCTCAGGTTAAAACCGGTGGTTTTATCTATGACGGCACGCTAAACCTAGATTCTCAATCCCCTGTACGGGAAATATCAACGCTTTTAATGCTGGATATAGAACAGGGTGCGTTGAAATTTATGCCCGACTGGCCTAAAGCGGATCAACTGGATGCTCGGGTTCAGCTGGATGGAACCGAGTTAGATGTTCTTTTACATTCAGGCCGCTATTTGGGCAACAGTGGTTTGTCTGGTGAGGTTGATTTAAGGGATGACGGTACTAGTAGCGTTGTGGGTTTACGTTTAATGGGAGATTTAGTACCAGAGTGGGGGTGGCAGGTTTTTACCGATACGCCTTTGGCTTCTCTGGTACCGGAATCTCTACTCCAATGGCAATTATCTGGTGCCCCTTTACAGTTATTAACGGACTTGCACTTTCCTGTGGATGGTCGTCAAGGGGCGGGTGTTGTTACGGTTGATGCCAAAGATAACCGCTTGTTAATTCCTGAGCTATCGACACCTTTTGAGAATCTGCAGTCGACTATTACTTACGATATTGATCAGGGACTAAGTGCGGATAAAGCAACGGTCAATTTTTTAGGTGGGCCAGCCCGCTTCTCCATCGCAACGGATCTGGAGCGTAAATCTGTTACGGTGACTGGTGAGGGACAGGCAAAAGCTGAGGCGTTGAGCCGCTGGCAGCCGATGCCTTTTTCCCCTTGGCTTAAAGGGGCGTTCGATTACCAATTCGACTTAGAACTGGATCGTGTGAGTAAGCTTAAATTGACCTCGGGCTTGGAGCAAATCATGGTTGGTTTGCCTAAGCCTCTAGGCAAAGCTAAAGGGGTTGCCCAGCCTTTAGGCATTGATATGAGCTTTGCGGAGCAGGGTAATAAATTTTATATTGCTTATGGCGAGCCAGACACAGAATCTCATCTGATTAGTCATGGTTTATGGGGGCAAGGGGCTGAAAAAGCAGAGTACGGGGTTGGTGTTTGGTTTGGTAATACTATTCCTAGTGCTAAGCCTTTGGATAAGGCGAGCAATCGTACGGATCTCTATATCGGCAAATCGTATATTGAGATATCGCCATGGGTAGCCTTTGCAAAGCAGGAGCTTGCCCGTCAGTCGGTTGTTAATTCGGTCTCTAAATTTGAACAAAATATTTCAAGTTCAGCTATTGTTCATAACAGAGATACCGTTAGTAATAGGCATATTGGTAATAACGGAAATATTGGTAATAGCGGTATCGGTAATCCCACAGACGACTCCGGTCGTGTACGGCTTCACTTGAAAACAGATGTCCTTGCTTATCAGCATACAGAGATAAATGATTTAACGGTTGATGCGGAAATCTCAGGACAGGAGGTTGAAGCACGCTTTGCCGGACAGCAGCTCGAAGGGGTTGTTAAAGTTGGCTCTGAACTTGTGGAGCTTGATATGCAGCGGGTCTTTATCAAGAAGCCGGATAGTCAAGCGGAGTCAAAGCGGTCAGAACGGCGGGAGTTGTTTGAGCAAATATTCCTACCTGCATGGCCTAATGCGAATATTAAAGTGGATAACTTTGTTGTATTTGGCGTTAGCGGTCAAAAACTGGATGTTAGCTACCGTACTCAGCGCCAGTCACGGCAGATAAAATTAAATAATCTATCCCAGAAAAGTATTAACTTTGCCGGTACTCTTGATTGGCTGGTTCCCGATGAAAAGACGCGAGCAGAATCTTCGTTGATCTTCTCTGTTAAGGGAAAGGATTTGAGTGATGTACAGAACGCTTTTGATATCCCTGTTGCTGTTACCAGTAGTAAAGCGGCTATGGGTTTGCGTCTTAACTGGCTAGGCTTGCCTCATGAGGTTGATTCTAAAACTTTATCTGGTCAAGTCGCTATTGATCTTGATAAAGGACAGTTTGAGCAAGTTCAATCTGTTTCTGCCTTAAAGCTCTTATCCCTTTTTAACTTTGACTCTCTAGTGCGTAGGCTTCAGCTTGATTTTTCTGACTTATCAGGCAAAGGCTTATCCTATGATAAGGTGACGGGCAAAGTGATCCTTAATAAGGGGATTGGCGTTATTAGTGAGCCTATTAAAGTAGACGGTACGGCTACTAAATTTGAGATGACCGGTCAGATTGACTTCATTAGCGAACAGTTTGATCAAGAGATGGTGGTTACCTTGCCGGTTGGAGAAACACTGCCTTTTGCGGCGGTGTTAGCCGGTGCGCCTCAGATTGGTGGAACCATTTATATTGTCCAGAAAGTGTTTGGCAATCTGTTCGAGAAATTTACCCGCGCTACCTACACGATAAAAGGTGAGTGGGATAAACCAAAAATTGAGTTGAAGCGGGTTTTTTAGCCTGCTCTAAGAGAGTGTTTATGATAGAACAGGTTTCTCGGGAATTGTTGTTACCCGGTAATGTTAGCCTTGACCAACTGGATCAATTTTTAACTCAGGCAATGGGGCCAGGTATTGATTTTGCGGATCTTTATTTTCAGCAGTCGATGAGTGAAAGCTGGGTTCTGGAAGAAGGACTGGTTAAAGATGCCGGTTATAGCGCTGATCGTGGTGTGGGTGTGCGCTCTATTTCAGGAGAGAAAACAGGTTTCTCCTATAGTGGTGATATTACTGCTTTGGCGATTTCTCAAGCTGCACAAGCCGCGCGAAGTATTGTTCGCCAAGGTCAGTCAGGCCAAGTACAAGCTTTAGCCCGTGTTCATTTTAACCCGCTTTATGTGGCCGATAACCCGATTCTAGCGTTAAGCTCGGAAGAGAAATTAGCGATCTTGCAGCAGGCGGATACTATCGCTCGCGAAGTGGACTCCCGAGTCAAAGAGGTTACGGCTTCGTTATCGGCTAGCTTTGAACAAGTACTTATTGTGGCGAGTGATGGCACATTGGCGGCGGATATCCGCCCGTTAGTGCGGATTAATGTCAGCGTGATTGCCGAGCAAAATGGTCGTAAAGAACGTGGTTCAGCGGGTGCCGGTGGCCGTTATAGCTTAAAAACCTTGTTGGACAAATCATTAGCGGAGACAGTTGCCAAAGAGGCGGTTCGTCAGGCATTGGTGAACCTTGAGGCTGTTGATGCTCCAGCAGGAAATATGCCTGTTGTCTTAGGGTCAGGTTGGCCGGGTGTACTCCTGCATGAGGCGGTTGGTCATGGTCTTGAGGGTGATTTTAACCGTAAAGGTAGCTCTGCATTCTCAGGTCGTATTGGTGAGCAGGTTGCCTCATCGTTATGTACTATTGTGGATGATGGCACCTTGGCTGATCGCCGTGGCTCATTGTCTGTGGATGATGAGGGCACCCCTACTCAGAATACGACGCTTATTGAAAATGGCCGTCTTGTGGGTTACATACAGGATAAGATGAATGCTCGCTTAATGGGGCATGGGGTTACAGGTAATGGACGACGGGAATCTTTTGCTCACTTACCGATGCCTCGAATGACTAATACCTATATGTTACCGGGGGAGCATCCGCCGGAAGAGCTGATTGCTAGTGTTAAGAAAGGCATCTATGCGGTTAATTTTGGCGGTGGTCAGGTGGATATTACTTCCGGCAAGTTTGTTTTCTCCGCCAGTGAAGCTTATCTGATTGAAAATGGACGGGTAACAGCTCCTATTAAAGGGGCAACACTAATCGGTAATGGCCCTGAAACCATGCAGAAAATATCAATGGTCGGTAATGATTTACGCCTTGATGATGGGGTGGGTGTTTGCGGTAAAGATGGGCAAAGCGTGCCGGTAGGGGTTGGCCAACCCTCATTGAAAATTGATGAGTTGACCGTAGGAGGCACAGGGGAGTGACCCTAGTGCCAACATTCCTTTTAAAGGACAACCATTGGCCTATAAGCCAAAAATTTCGCGGAGGCCCTGAAATATTTTTCGGGCAGCCGCAGGTGGTTTGCCATCCTTTAGCTCTTTCTGTGCGGTGCGAATTAGCTGACGCATCATCTGACGGTCTGTATTCGGCTTCTCTTCGATTAACGCATTTAGCGCTGGATCACCTTCAGCAACCAAACGATCACGCCAGTGTTCTATCATATGGAACTGACGGTTATATGCATCGCTTGTGGTATCAAACAGAGCCAGTTTTTTTTCAATCGCATCAATATCTTCATTGCGCATCACCTTGCCAACGTACTGCAGATGGCGGCGCTGTGCTTCATGGGAGCGAATTCGGCGGAATTCAGCAACCGCCGCTAGCATTTCATCAGAAAGCGGCAGCTGTTTTATCTGGTCTGCATTCAGCTTTAGCAGTTTTGCACCCATCTCTTGAAGCCCCTTCATCTCCCGTTTTATCTGGGTTTTGCTTGGGCCTTCATCAAACTCTTCGTAGTCTTCTTGAATGTCGTCGGTCATATCATCCACTTGTACAGTTATTACTTGTGCAAAGTTTAACACAGTTACGAATGAAGACCGATTTGACGATGCATTTGATTAGTAAGTCACTTGATATGACACCGAATCCATTAGGGGGTCGCTAATGTCCCAACGTAATATAAAAAATCAGAATCATGAAACAGATCAGGCTTTAAGCGAGCAGATGCAAAGTTGGCATCAACAACTTCCTGAGTGTGCTCATAAAGTGCTGGAGCTTGCCTCTCAGAAAGGTGCGAGCAGTGCAGAGCTTTCTGTTTCGGGTAGCCGAGGGTTATCCATTAATGCCCGCCTAGCCGAGGTTGAAACCGTTGAGTTTAACCAAGATCAAAGCCTTTCTTTAACGCTCTATAAAGGCCAAAGAAAAGGCCATGTTTCCGTAACAGATTTAACGGATAAAGCACTAGAGCAAGCCGTGGATATGGCCTTAGCCTTTGCCGAGCATACCGCTGAAGATAGCTTTGCTGGCTTAGCTGATGAATCGTTAATGGCTCAGCAGTGGGATGACCCTCAACTGTATTATCCAGAGCCTTTTGATGTTGATCGATTGGTTGAGCTTTCATTGATTTGTGAAGCGGCTGGTCGGACGGATGAGCGCATTACTAACTCTGATGGTGCAGGATTTTATGCCGGAGAAAGTACAACGCTTTACGCCAATAGCCACGGCTTCACAGGGCAGCTTTGGGGGACAAGTTATTCCGCCAGTTGTGTGCTAATTGCTGGGCAAGGTGAGCTGATGCAGCGGGATTACTGGTATGACAGTAATCGACAGTGGGCGCTATTAAGTGATCCTGAGATGATCGGTAAAAAAGCGGCTGAGCGTACTTTAAGCCGTTTAAATCCGCAGAAATTATCCACAGGTAAAATGCCGGTGATGTTTGCCGCTGAAGTTGCATCGGGTTTAGTCGGTCATTTAATGGGGGCGATAAGCGGTGGTAGTTTGTACCGCAATGCTTCCTTTTTGAAAGACCGCCAAGGGGAGCAGCTGTTTCCTGAGTTTGTTTCTATCTATGAGCAGCCTCATCTTATCGCTGGTGTTGCTAGTGCGCCGTTTGATCAAGAAGGTGTTGCAACCCGTAATAATGTCTTTGTTGAGCAGGGTGTGTTGAATCAATACATGCTGAGCAGTTACTCCGCTCGTAAGCTGGGGTTAGATACTTCCGCTAATGCCGGTGGTGCTCGTAATCTGAGAATAACCTCAACCGGTGAGACCTATGAGCAGGTCTTGAAAAAGATGGGCACAGGGCTATTAGTCACGGAGCTTATGGGGCAGGGTGTGAATATGGTCACCGGTGATTATTCACGGGGAGCAGCTGGTTTTTGGGTAGAAAATGGTGTGATTCAGTACCCTGTACATGAGATCACTATTGCCGGTAACTTAAATGATATGTTCCGCCATATTATTGCAATAGGCAGTGATGTGGATGTTCGCGGTAATACTCAAACCGGCTCTATTCTGATTGAAGAAATGGCAGTTGCTGGGGCTTAATGGGCTTATGCTGAGTTAGATTTGATTAGGCCAGAAAAAGCGCAGAATGGTGATGCCATTCTGCGCTTTTTTATTCTTTTACCGTTCTTTATTTTCTATAAATAAAATGCGGTGGCTAGGCCTAAAAAAGCCATAAAGCCGATCACATCAGTTACCGTGGTGAGCAAAACGCTACCAGCCAGTGCGGGGTCAATTTTCATCCATTTTAGTGCTAAGGGAAGAGACGCACCGGCAAGAACCGCAACCAGTAAGTTAATGATAATCGCCGTGCCAATAATGAAGCCTAGGACCAAATCATCAAACCACAGTATCGCGACAACCGCGACAACCGCTGCCCAGATGACACCGTTAATTAAGCCGACGATAAACTCACGGTTAAGTAGCCAGGGTGTATTACTTGATGAAATATGACCTAAGGCCATACCACGAATGACGACGGTTAAGGTTTGACTCCCCGCAATCCCCCCCATACTAGCGACAATGGGCATAAGCACGGCTAGCGCGACCACTTTCTCGATAGTTGCATCAAATACCCCAATAACGGCTGACGCTAAAAAGGCGGTCATTAAGTTGATGCCGAGCCAAACGGCACGTCGTCTCGCGGTGAGCAATATCGGCGAGAAGGTATCTTCGTCTTCATCCAAACCGGCCATGCTCATTAAAGAGTGATCGGCATCTTCTCGGATAACATCGACCACATCATCAATGGTGATACGACCCAGTAGCGTGCCTTCTGTATCGACGACAGGGGCGGAAATTAAGTCGAATTTTTCAAACAGATTGGCGACTTCACTATCATGCATATCTGCGGGAATAACGATGGTGTCAGTATCCATCACCTCCCGAACCGTGATATTAGGATCGGAGACTAAAAGACGCACAATGGGCAGTCGGCCAATAAAGTGATCGCCTCGGCTGACGACCAATACCGAGTCTGTTGAGTCCGGTAATGATTGGTGGCGACGTAGATAACGCATCACCACATCAAGACTAATATCAGGACGTACCGTAATGGTGTCCGTGTTCATTAGGCCGCCGGCAGTATCCTCAGGATAGGATAATACGGCTTCAACGCGGTGGCGGTCTTGGGCATCCATAGAGACCAAGACTTCTTGGATCACCGTGTCAGGTAGCTGCTGAAGTAAATCAGCTATATCATCGGTTTCCAGGCCTTCCGTTGCCGTTAGAAATTCTTCAGGGTTCATACGCTTCAGGTAGATCGCCTGAATATCATCCACAAGGTGTTGAAGTACATCACCTTGGAATTCAGGTTCGATCATGCTCCAAAGCAGATCACGCTCTTTTGGCGGAGACGATTCTAATAGGTGCGCAACATCCTGCGCGGGTAAGCCGCGATTAAGCATACGGCGAACTTGAGCAAAAGCCCCTGAGTCCATAGCATTGGTCAGGCGCTCAAGAATGGGTGGCATATCCTGGTTTTCGCTGGCCATATATTACCGCATTAGTGAAAGAGAAAGGTTTGAAAAGTAATACAAGGTGTTAACTGTAATACACTGATATTACCGAATTTTTATTGAGTTAGCCGACGGAGTTAATCACCAAAACCATCGGCAAATAGTGCTGTGATCTCCTGTTCAATTTCTGCACTATTATCGGCGTTTACTTCAATCGTAAATACCGTTCCCTGAGGGGAGCTCATCATCATTAAAGCCATCATATTGCGACAATCGGCACTGCGCCCTGATTCAGGATGATGCAGAGTGATCTCTGCTGTTTCATATTGAGAGGCTAACTGTAGCAGCTTTGATGCGGGCCGAAGATGGAAGCCTTTACTGTTTGTGACGGTTACCGAAAATTGCGCCATTGTCGTGTCCTTTTGATGTCTATTTAGCCTATTAATCTTTATTGGCTAGGCTGAGGTCTCTGTGGCGTACTAATGTTTGGGGGTACTGGCGCTGAAAGCGTTGGGCAAGTTGGTCGGCAACAAAAACAGAGCGGTGTTGCCCTCCTGTGCAGCCGATACCAATCGTAATGTAGCTGCGACTGCTTGAAATAATACTTGGTAGCCATTTATCCAAAAAACTTGAGATATCAGACAACATAGCTCGAACGCTAAAATCTTGCTCAAGGAAGTCGATAACCGCTTGGTCTTGGCCGGTATAACCTCTTAAATGGCTCTCCCAATAAGGGTTCGGCAGACAGCGAACATCGAACAAAAAATCACAGTCTTTTGGTGAGCCACGTTTAAAGCCAAAAGACTGAAATTGGATCGCGACACTTTTTTGGCCGTCACTATTATCCAGCTGCTGACGAATAATATCCCTAAGATCGTAGATGCTAAGGTTGCTGGTATCGACTCTCAGGTCCGCTTGTTCGGCAATAACTTCAAGTAAGTTGCCTTCTTGAATCAGAGCTTCAGATAATGACACTTTTTCAGATGATAAGGGGTGTTTGCGTCGTGTGGCATTAAATCGATCAATAAGTGTCCCATCATCTGAGTCTAAGTAGATAATGCGTGTATCGTATCCCTCAGCTTTGAGCTTTTCAAAGTGAGGCTGAATCCCTTGGGGGTCAGTGACAATATTGCGAGCATCAATACTCACGGCAACATTGTTATTCGATACAGGGAGATTCTTAGGCAGCTGGCTCAACAGGCCGATTGGCAGGTTATCAATAGCAAAGTAGCCTAGATCCTCAAGGACATGAAGGGCGATACTTTTGCCAGAGCCAGAGCGCCCACTAATAATAACCAGCTTCATACTGCTTCCCTTTTTTATCAATTAGCCTACTTTTGTTTTGGCATTCTTTAAACCATATCTTAACACGCAATAGGGTCAGCTGAATGACAGCTGACCCTATTGGTTTATATCTGCGATTTATCCATGACAGCTCATCGTGCTGTGACGTTGATTCAGCTAAATTTTGCCTATGGTTAGTCTACCGCCCAAAGTTCATAGAGTGACTCTGCGTCAGGAGCCTCCCGTAGAAGACGGCTAAAATCGGGCTTTGAGAACTTTTCAGCTAAGCTAGATAGCAGCTGTAAATGCTCATCGGTGGCTTCCTCTGGCACTAGTAGAATAAATACTAGGTCAACAGGGCGTCCATCAATGGCATCAAAGTCGATTTTATCTTTTAGACGGATGAAGGTGCCAATGCTTTCTGAGCAGTTTTTTACTCGGCAATGAGGAATGGCAATGCCTTCCCCAACCCCTGTACTCCCAAGTCGTTCGCGGGCAATCAGGTTATCAAAAACCTCAATGCTTTCCAGCGTAGGAACCTGTTGGGAAATAAACTTGCTGAAGAACTCAAGAAGGCGCTTCTTGCTACCTCCGGGAACCCCGTCAAGGGTTCGCAGAGGTGTCAGAACTGAATTGAGTAACATAGATATCAGTTATGCTCAATAATTAGCGGGCTGCCGCACCCTGACTTCGGGCTTGGGCTTTTTCTTTATGCTTAATCAACTGGCGGTCAATTTTGTCAGTGAGCATATCGATTGATGCGTACATATCTTCGGCTTCTGCGGTGGCATGCAGATCTGCACCAGCAACGTGCAGAGTAGCCTCAGCAATTTGGCGCTCTTTTTCTAACTTAAGGACAACTTGCACATTGGTGATGTTGTCGACGTGGCGTTCCAAGCGTTCAAATTTAGTAGAAACATATTCTTGAAGCGCTTCAGTTAACTCTAGGTGTTGACCGGTAATATTTAATTGCATAAGTAGCTCCTTATTATTCGCGGTCTTGCAAATCTGATTGTATCGCTTTTCAGGTATTTGCAAAGCGTTTTTTTCTAAATCGATTTTAAATCAATTTCTTACGTTCATTTGATGGTGGAATATTCATCGCTTCACGGTACTTGGCGACGGTTCTTCGAGCAACCTTGATTCCCTGCTCCGCCAGCATATCAGCCAATTTGCTATCGCTGTACGGTTTGCGCGGAGGCTCATCCACGATCATCTTTTTAATCATAGCTCGTATTGCGGTGGATGACGCTTCTCCGCCTGCTGTTGTACCCACGTGGCTTGAGAAAAAGTACTTCAACTCAAAAATTCCACGGGGTGTATGGATATATTTCTGTGTGGTCACCCGTGAAATAGTCGATTCGTGCATACCGATAGCATCAGCAATATCATGTAACACCAGAGGCTTCATACCTTCTTCACCAATCTCAAGAAAGGCTTGCTGGCGCTTAACAATCTCTAATCCTACTTTAAGCAGTGTCTCATTGCGACTGTGTAGGCTTTTTAGAAACCAGCGGGCTTCCTGTAGCTGATTTTTCATAAAGGTGTTGTCGGGGCTGCTATCCGCTCGTTTGATCATGCCAGAATAAGCACCATGAATACGAATTTTTGGCGCAATATCAGGATTGAGATCAACTTTCCAGTGATCTTCCTCGCGAGTCACAAACAGATCTGGCGTTATATATTCCGCATGTTCGGTGGATATTGAGGAGCCAGGCTTAGGGTTTAAGCTGCGAATAAGCTCAATAATCTCTTGTAACTCGGGCTCTTTAACCCGAAGTCTACGCATTAGCTGAGCAAAGTCTCGGCTTCCGAGTAGGTCAAGATGGAAGGTGATGAGCTTACGTGTTTTTTCCAGTAAAAAATCTGAGGTATCTAGGGTTTTAAGCTGGATTAACAAGCATTCCTGCAGGTTTTTTGCGGCGCAGCCAATCGGATCAAGATGTTGGATATAGCCTAATACAGCTTCAATATCTTCTATTTCTAGCTCGAAGGCTGCATTTTTGAACTCAGTTCGATCGGATAGACCTTCGTAAATTTCTTCAAGTGGGGACGATAAGTAACCATCGGGGTCGATGCTATCAATAATAGCTTCGGCAATGGTTCGATCGCCCTCTGGTAGGCCTGATAGGTTTAGTTGCCAGAGAAGATGATCCTGCAAGGTTTCAGTAACGGTGCCTCTTTGCTCCAAATAAGAGCCGTCATCGTCACTTGGTGCGGATGATTGGGTATAAAGGCTTTCTTGATAAACATCATCCCAGCCGCTATCAACCGGTAAGTCCTCAGGGATAGAGTCCTGCCAGCTATCCTCCGCCGTTGCGGTATAGCTTTCAAGCTCAGCATCCTGATTTTCAGCGTTGGTTTTGTCATCGCTTTCTGACTTCGATGAGGCCTCTTCATGATGGTCAGCGTTTCTATCCTCGCTATTGTCAGAGCTGTTGTCAGCGTTTGATTCGGCCTCATTGGCGGAATCAAACTCATCCTCAAGCTCTAGCATAGGATTGGATTCAAGAGCTTCTTGAATCTCCTGCTGAAGATCTAAAGTAGACAGCTGCAGCAAGCGAATGGCTTGTTGCAGTTGAGGCGTCATGGTCAGGCTTTGACCCATTTTAAGCTGTAAGGCCGGTTTCATAGGTTACGGCTTATTCCCAAAGTGATTATAACTTGAACTCATGACCGAGATAGACATCTCGAACCTGCTGGTTATCCATGATATTAGCGGCATCGCCCTCGGCTATAATTTGCCCTGCACTGACGATATAGGCTTTTTCACAGATATCCAAGGTTTCACGAACATTGTGGTCTGTAATGAGTACGCCAATGTTGCGAGCTTTAAGCTGACGAATAATCGACTTAATTTCATTGACAGAAATAGGGTCTACGCCAGCAAAAGGCTCATCCAGCAAGATAAAAGACGGTTCTGTTGCTAACGCTCTTGCGATCTCGACTCGACGCCTTTCCCCACCGGATAAACTCATACCTAAGCTTTTACGAATATGAGTAATGCTAAGTTCATTGAGTAAGCGCTCAAGATGGACTTTTTGCTCTTTTTTACTGAGCCCTTTACGGGTTTCTAAAATACCGAGAATATTATCTTCCACAGAGAGTTTGCGGAAAATAGAGGCTTCCTGGGGAAGATACCCCAGCCCTTTTTGTGCTCTGCCATGCATTGGTAATGGCGTGATATCTTCACCATCTAGGGTTACAAAGCCCGTATCAGAGCGCACAAGCCCCACAATCATATAGAAAGAGGTGGTTTTCCCTGCCCCGTTTGGCCCTAAAAGCCCAACAATCTGCCCTTGATTGACTTCAAGGCTAATGTCTTTAACAACCTGTCGCTTTTTATAGCTTTTGGCTAGATGTCCTGCTTTAAGGGTTTTCATCATGGAGCCTCATCACTGTTCGGAAACAGAATGATTTTGACGCGCCCTTCACCGTCTTGCCCTTTATCTTTTTTAGCGCTGTCTGCGTTTTGCTCTGCACGCTGTCCCCAGGCTTGAATGCGCTTAGTCTGCAGATGGTAAAGAATACGTTCACCGGTAAAGCGATCTTGTCCATTTTCCAGTTGAGCTTGACGGTTTAGATCGACTTGTTGAGCGTCAGTTAAATAGTCAATGCGCATGGCGTAAGCATGTACAACAGGATCATTTGTATTGGGCCTTTGCTGCATGTGTACGCGTTCTGACTGGCCTTCTGCGATAATTTTATCCATGCTGCCATCAGGTTTGCGGTAAACCGTTACCTTATGGGCTTTAACTTTTAAGCTGCCCTGCTCAATTTCAACGTTGCCTGTGTAAATCGCAAGGCCTTGATCAGGATTAAACTCAGCACTTTGAGCTAGTACGCTAATCGGTTGGTCGGCATCGGTGTCTAGTGCAAAGGCGCGAGGTGTGACTAATGCAAAAATAACGATTAAAACACCAAAAAAAAGCGTAAGCAGCATCGAGTTTACGCGGTTTTTCTCGCTGTTTCTGCTGTATGTGTGTGGCATGGTCAAAATCCTATAAGCTCCGATAAACCGCTGGTCAATTCAGCGAATGCAAATACATAAGTGAATATAAATACATAAGCGAATATAAAAACACGATAACGAATTACTCTGGGTCTAAGTTTAGCGTTTCTATCGGTGATATTTTTGTTTGGTAGCGCCCTTCTACCTGACTCTCTAATACGATGCGATTTGAGCTCATATCAACAAACAGGCCTACGGCATCTGTTGTGCCTTCAGGTGTGACGATGCGAATCGCTTGATCTGAAGACGCTTGGTTATTATCCATATCGATATTTAACTGTTCAGTTGTTAATTGCATCTGAATAGGGTTTGGATTCGCCGACTGTTTAGAAACCTGCTGTCCGATCTGCCAGACTATAACATTTTGATTTAATTGAAAATGACTGCCGTCACCTTCGAGTAATCCAGAATCACCCGAGGCTTTCCACAGAGGTGCTCCCGCATCGTTATAGCTTGTGATAACAGGTTTTTCCAATGCTGTTTCTTCGGTGCTAGGGTAGTGAAGAAGGCGCTCCGTTTTTAACGAGTGTACAAGAAGACCTTGCTCGTTAAATTCATTAAAGGTGCTATTGACCGTGTAGTAATCCGGCTCGGTTGGGGCGCTGGGTACGTCTGAAAAAAGGTCGAAAGATTGGGGGCGTTGAACATCTAAGAAATGTATCGCAAGCCCTAGAATAATTAAGCCCAATAAACTGATAAAACGTTTTTTCAGACGTGACCCAAATAGCATTGATTTAAAGCCCTAAAAGATAATGATCAATAGCATCTTGCAGTGTTCCCTGGGATTGCATAATAAAGTCGCAAACCTCTCTAACTGCGCCTTTACCACCATCACGAGTGGTACACATATCGGCATATTGCAGCATGTATTCCGGTGCATTCGGAACGGTAATACCAAGTCCCGCAGATCGAATGGCGGCTAAATCTGGCAGATCATCGCCGCAATAGGCAATTTGAGACCATTCCAGATTTTTACTCTCTTTTATCTCTTTTAAAACAACACGTTTGTCTTCGTGGCCCTGGAATAAAATTTTAATACCAAGGGCACCGGCCCGCTGTTCTACCATTTTGGAACTGCGGCCCGTGATAATAGCGACATCGACGCCACTAGCCTGTAACATTTTGATACCGTGGCCATCCAAGCTATTGAACACTTTGCTTTCACTGCCATTGGCATGAAAGATAAGGCTGCCATCCGTGAGCACACCGTCAACATCCAGCGCTAAAAGGCGAATCGCGCGAGCTTTATCTTTTGGTGTGACCGTCTTTGACATGGGAAACTCCTAATGGTTGGTGTTAAACAAGAAATAAATAAGACAAAACAATATTAATGATTAAATAACACCGGCACGCAGTAGGTCGTGCATATTTAGCGCACCGACTAACTTGCCTTCTTGATCAGAAACTAGCAAGGCATTGATTTTCTTCTGCTGCATAATCTCAACCGCTTCAGCGGCAAGTTGCTCCGCCATAACCGTTACCGGATTCTTGGTCATTACATCATCTACCTGTACCGTATGAATATCTAAACCTTGGTCTAGGGTTCGACGTAGGTCTCCATCGGTATAAATACCCAATAAATCACCGTGCTCTGATATGACACCAGCCATACCTAAGCCTTTTTGGCTAATTTCCAACAGTACTTTTTTCAGCACAGTGCCCGACTGAACCAAAGGCAAGCGATCACCGGAATGCATAATGTCGGATACTTTTAGCAGCAGCCTACGGCCAAGGGTGCCGCCGGGGTGAGAGAACGCAAAATCCTCTGGGCTAAACCCACGGGTTTCTAATAACGCTATCGCTAACGCATCGCCCATTACCAGTGCTGCTGTGGTACTGGATGTTGGCGCAAGGTCTAGCGGGCAAGCCTCTTGTTGAATATCAATAAACAGATGAGCATCAGAAAACTTAGCTAAGGTTGATGTCTTCGATCCTGTGATGCTAATAAGAGGAATTGCTAAGCGTTTTAGCAGGGGAAGCAAGGTAGTGACTTCCGATGTTTCACCGGAATTAGAAAGGGCAATCACGACATCCCCACGGATAATCATACCGAGATCACCGTGGCTAGCTTCACCGGGATGGACAAAAAATGCGGGTGTACCTGTTGAGGCTAGGGTGGCTGCAATTTTATTACCGATATGCCCAGACTTGCCCATACCAATAACGACGATACGGCCTTTACAGCTCAGCATGAGTTCGCAGGCGTTGACAAAATTATCGTCTAGGTGGATCGCTTGAGCGGCAACAGCTTCCGCTTCTAGTTTAAACGTACGCTGTGCAGAGGAGATGTAATCGTGCATGTTAAGCCCTCATTAAGCGGTGGCTGATAGATAAATCATATAAAGATAACCTAGATAAATAGCAGCGAAGATGCCGCCTTCTAAGCGATTAATCTTACCTTTCTTACGCATTGCAACGATGAAGATCGCAATCAAAAAGGTAAGGCCTGCCATTGTGGCGTAATCTCGACCCATGATGTCAGGGCCAATGGTTACGGTGGCAAAGAAGCCGGGTACAGGTAGTACCGCAAGTAGGTTGAAAATATTGGAGCCGACCACATTACCTATAGCGATCTCATGATGATTTTTGAGTGCGCTGGTTACACTGGCAGCAAGCTCTGGCAGGCTGGTACCAATGGCGACAATGGTTAAGCCGATAACAACATCGCTAACACCGAATGTGGTGGCGATATTGATGGCACCCCAGACCAATACTCGAGAGCTACCAATTAAAATAGCTAGGCCGATCAGCAGCCAGAAAATGGCTTTGGCCTGTGTCATGTCAGGAATCTCTTCCTCCTGATCGGCCATTGATTCTGCATCACCTTTGAATAGCCATAACAGGCTAGCAACAAGAGTGGTAACCAAAATAAAGGAATCCACAAGGGTGATCTCGCCATCAAGCATCACCGCCCCTGCTATTAGCGTGACACCGAGTAATAGCGGGATTTCCTTTCGCATCAACTTCATATTGATGGGCAAAGGCGCGATTAAAGCCGTTATACCTAAGACTAAACCAATGTTGGCAATGTTTGAGCCTAGCGCATTACCAACCGCTAAGCCTGGATTACCGCCGATGGCCGCAATGGCAGACACTAAGATTTCAGGGGCGGACGTACCAATGGACACAATCGTCATGCCTATCAGCATGGGGGACATGCCTAAATTACGGGCGGTTGCTGCTGCACCGGCAATAAAACGGTCTGCACTCCACACTAGAAGGGCTAAACCAATAATGAGGGCTGCAATCGAAAAGGGGATGGTTTCGGGAATCATAGGGCCTATTTTCTCTAGTGAGAAATATTTGTTGAGAAATATCTATTGAAAAAGTTGGTTGGCAATTAAAGGAGTTACTGCCTGCGAATGCAAGTCTGAAAATGAGAAAGCTGTATATAAGGATGAACAATTCACGATGAGATTTCATGGTCGTAGCGGGAATGCTATTCTGTATAGCCTTCTAGAAATCAGGGCTAATGCCTACAGTTGACAACGCTAATGCCTACAATTGACAACACTTTGATCGCATCATTTGATGGCATAAAGTGATCAGCTAAGAGATGCTGATTAATATGAAAGCTGTATTTTCTGGCCTTGTAAGGTACAGTTCAGCCTTTTATTGGCTTGCTTCTCTCGTTTAAGGTTCTTAATTGATATGTCTTCTGATACTGACAAGCTGGTTGAGATCAATGGGCTATCATTTCGCCGTGATAAACGGGCGATTTTCTCAGATCTCAGTCTCCAGATTCCCAAGGGCAAGATTACTGCCATTATGGGGCCAAGTGGAACAGGAAAAACCACGTTATTGCGTTTAATTGGTGGACAGCTTAAGCCTGACCAAGGTTCTGTGGTGGTGGACGGTTACTCGGTGCCTGATCTAGGTCGTAAAGAACTGTTTAGTCTTCGTCAGCGTATGGGGATGTTATTTCAAAGTGGTGCTTTATTTTCAGAATTAAGTGTTTATGAGAACGTAGCCTTTCCTCTACGTGTACACACTAATTTACCTGAAGACATGATCCGTGATCTTGTGCTTATCAAACTAGAGTCGGTTGGTCTTAGGGGTGCCCGTGACCTGATGCCGTCAGAGCTATCCGGCGGAATGGGGCGACGTGTTGCACTGGCAAGAGCCATTGCCCTTGATCCCGAATTGATGATGTACGACGAACCATTTGTCGGCCAAGATCCGATTACACTTGGGGTGCTTGTAAAACTGATACGCCAACTGAATGATGCTCTCAATATGACGACCGTTTTGGTCTCCCATGATATTGATGAGTGCTTGAGTATTGCCGATCATGTTTGTGTGCTCAGCGGTGGGAAAGTTTTAGTGCAAGGGAGTCCTGAGGCGATCATGAAAAGTGATCTGGCGGAGGTTAAGCAATTTATTCAAGGTCTGCCGGATGGCCCTGTGCCTTTTCGGTATCCTGCTGAGGACTTTGCACTGGATATCTTATCGGCAACACCTTTGAGGACAAAACCGTAATGCTGGATCTATTACAACAAGTGGGACATCGCATTCTTTCGATTGTTGGCGGCTTAGGGCGCTCGGCTCAGTTGTTGCTGGCGGCTTTGCTTGGGTTAGGTTACGTACTAAAAAACTTTCGCCTTTTAGTTAAGCAAATTTATGTCACCGGTGTGCTATCGATTGCGATTATTAGTGTATCTGGTTTGTTTATCGGTATGGTTTTAGGGTTGCAAGGCTACTCGATTCTGGTTGATTTTGGCGCGGAAGATGCCCTTGGGCAGATGGTCGCTCTAACATTACTTCGAGAACTAAGCCCTGTTGTTGCAGCATTGCTTTTTGCAGGCCGAGCCGGCTCCGCGTTGACCGCTGAAATTGGCTTAATGAAAGCGACCGAGCAGCTCGCCAGCATGGAGATGATCGGTGTTGATCCTGTGAAACGGATTATTGCACCTCGATTGTATGCTGGCATTATTTCGTTACCGCTGTTGTGCATTCTGTTCAGCATTATTGGTGTATGGGGCGGCATGTTGGTTGGGGTTGAATGGCTTGGCGTATTTGACGGCTCCTATTGGGGCAATATGCAGGCATCGGTTAATTTTACTCATGATGTTCTAAACGGCGTGATCAAAAGTATTGTTTTTGCTTTTGTTATCACTTGGATTGCGGTATTTCAGGGATACGATCTTGAGCCGACCTCAGAGGGCATCAGTCGAGCGACTACAAAAACAGTTGTGCACGGCTCCTTGGCGGTTCTGGGGCTTGATTTTATTTTGACGGCTTTAATGTTTGGGGATTTTTAAGATGACAACTCGCTGGATAGAAATCAGTGTCGGTGGCTTTGTGATTGCAGCGGCATTTTCATTGCTGTTGTTAGCTTTTAAAGTCAGCGGTTTAAACTTTAACGCCGATGATGACAGTACTTATACCGTTTATGCGCACTTTAACAATGTGGGTGGGTTGAAGCCTAGAGCCAAAGTAACGATGGCTGGTGTTAATATTGGGCGCGTATCTTCGATCGAGATAGATCCCCAGTGGTACGATGCAAAAGTGACGCTACGCATTGATAACAGCATGCGTAATAAACTTTCTGCGGATACCACAGCAATGATTCTGACTTCAGGCCTACTGGGCGAAAACTATATTGGTATTGTGGTGGGCGCTGAAGAAGAGATGCTTGCGGATGGCGGTGAAATTCGTGACACTCAACCGGCTCTTGTGCTTGAAGACTTGATTGGTAAGTTTTTGTCTAGCATGGGAAAAGAGTAATTTTTTCGCTGTAAGCTCGTAAGTTTCGCCGCAAGCTTGTAAATAAAGATAAACACGCTTGATAAAACAGGATGTCAAAGGGTAGTCATATGCTTAAACAGCGTTTTACGTTTCGTTTTCTAACTCTTTTTTTGCTGTCGTTGATGATTATTACGCCGGTTAGGGCAGAAACTGAAGTCCCTAAAGACGTAATCACCCGTACTGCCAATGAACTGCTAGGGATTATCGGAGAAGCTCGCGGTTATTATGACACTGATCCTCAGCGTTTTTATGACAAGGTAGAAGCGATTTTAGAGCCGTCCATCGATATGCGCCGATTTGCAGCGGGTGTTATGGCGAAGTACTACCGTGTTGCAGATGCAGACCAGCGTAAGCGTTTTCTTGAAGTCTTTAAAGGCAGCATGATTCGTACTTATGCTAAAGGGTTGCTGGCATTTTCAAATGAAGAAATTCGGGTTTTAGACCCTAAAGCACCTTCCCGTGACCCAGACCGAGATACGGTTGAGATGGAAGTCATTGCTGTTGATGGTACGGTTTATCCTATTATCTATGCCATGCGTAAAGGCAAAGACAATCAATGGCGTATTACTAATGTCACCGTTAACGGCATTAACCTTGGGTTAACTTTTCGCAATCAGTTTGATAGCGCCATGCAGGCCCATAACCGTAACTTTGATTATGTGATTGAGAACTGGCTGAAAAGTGAGTCGGCTTCTGTTGTTTCTGAAGGCAAAGTTAGCGAGGTTGTATCAGAATGAACCCGAACTCAAAAGCGGATGTAATTGTACAGAGTGATGGCGTATTGCGGGTTCAGGGTGATCTTAATTTTACGACGGTTCTTGGTGTTCGCCGTACAGGCGAAAAGTTGATTGCCAATGCGACCGGTAGCATTGAGGTCGATTTTTCCGGTGTACATGACTCCGGTAGTGCAGCCGTTTCTTTAATTATGTGTTGGCTTCGTGCCGCTTGTCGGGCGGATAAATCGATCTGTTTTACGGGCCTTCCTGATTTGTTAAAACGGATTATTGCTGTTTCAGGGTTGTCAGAACATCTCGCCTTTGATCAGCCGCATCATTGCCAATAAATCACTGTAAAAAAATCATATCTTAAATGATTCGGGCAAAAATCGCCTTTTGCCGTCTTTTCTAATAATATTACCCCCCTTAGATTTATTGAGCGCGTTTCACTAAGACAACAGCGCTTCACTCAAACGCGGAGACAAAGATGCAAGCCAGCGAATTGCAAAATATTTTAGAAAGCAAACTGACTGATTGCGACGTAATTGTACAAGGTGATGATGGTCGTCATTTTGAAATTATTGTTATCGGAGAGGTTTTTGCCTCTTTGAACCCCGTTAAAAAGCAGCAATATGTATATTCCGGCCTGAATGAATTGATTGCGTCCGGTGATGTTCATGCGGTACAAATCCGCACATTTACGACCGAACAATGGAAAGATGCTGAACAGCTCCGTGTGGGTTAATCGCATTGCTATTAGGTTGATCGCACCGCTATTAGGTTAATCACATAGCTTGTCGGTTAATCGTACATACAATCATTACGGATCGCAGATGGATAAACTACTTATTACCGGAAGTCGCCCACTTGATGGCGACATCCGTATTTCTGGCGCAAAAAACTCAGCGCTACCCATTTTGGCTGCAACGTTGCTTGCTGAAGGCCCTGTTCGTATCGGCAATTTGCCTCATTTGCACGATATTACCACCATGATTGAGCTGTTAAGCTGCATGGGAATTGAGCCTGTCGTTGATGAGAAAATGCGTATTGAAATTGATGCGCGTACCATCCGTAACTGCCATGCGCCGTATGATCTTGTTCGCACCATGCGGGCGTCTATTTTGGTGCTTGGCCCTCTTCTCGCTCACTTTGGTGAAGCACAGGTTTCCTTGCCCGGTGGCTGCGCCATTGGCAGTCGTCCTGTGGATCTGCATATTCGTGGTTTAGAAGCGATGGGAGCGGATATACTGGTCGAAGAAGGTTATATTAAAGCTAAGGTTAATGGTCGCCTTAAAGGTGCTCATATCTTGTTCGATACGGTCACGGTAACCGGCACAGAAAACATTCTGATGGCGGCTTGTTTAGCGGATGGTCGCTCGGTTATTAAAAATGCAGCCCAAGAGCCTGAAGTTATTGATCTGGCGGAATGCCTTATCGCGATGGGTGCAAACATTACTGGCTATGGCACAGAAACTATCATCGTAGAGGGTGTTGAGAAGTTGCACGGTTGCGAACACAATGTGGTTGCTGACCGTATTGAAACCGGCACTTATTTAGTTGCCGCAGCGGCATCGCGGGGACGCATTCGCGTTAAAGATACCCGTGCTGATATTCTAGATTCTGTTTTGATCAAACTAGAAGAAGCTGGCGCTCATATTATAACGGGCTCAGGTTTTATTGAGTTGGATATGAAAGGCAATCGCCCTAAAGCGGTTAATCTTCGTACTGCGCCTTATCCTGCGTTCCCAACCGATATGCAAGCGCAATTTGTTGCGATGAATGCCGTGGCAGAAGGCACCTCTCAAGTAACAGAAACGATTTTTGAAAATCGTTATATGCACGTTCAAGAGATGCTGCGCATGGGCGCTAAAATTGATGTTCAAGGTAATACGGCGATCATTACCGGTGTTGAGCGTCTGCAAGGTGCCCCAGTGATGGCCACCGATCTTCGTGCTTCAGCAAGTCTTGTTATTGCCGGTATTGTTGCTGATGGCGATACCCTAGTAGACCGTATTTACCATATTGACCGAGGCTACGAGTGTATTGAAGAAAAGATGCAACTTTTAGGTGCTAAGATCCGTCGAATCCCAAGCTAATAGGTTTTGTTTTTAACTATGTCTCAATCGTCGCAAGAGCCGCAACAGGCACAAGAAGAGCAGCCACAACAGCTGATTATAGCCCTGTCAAAAGGGCGCATTTTGGATGAAACCCTGCCGCTTTTTGAGCAGGCCGGTATTTATCCATTAGAAGACGTGCGTAAAAGCCGTAAACTAATTTTTGATACCAATCTAGATCACGTCAAACTGATCATTATCCGTGCCACTGATGTGCCGACTTACGTTGAGCTAGGGGCAGCGGATATGGGTGTATCTGGCAAAGATGTTCTCATGGAACATGGAGCCAAAGGTATCTACGAGCCACTTGATCTGAATATTGCTCGCTGTCGCCTAATGACTGCTGGCATGAAAGGCCAAGAGCGCCCAGAAGGTCGTATCCGCGTTGCCACCAAGTTTATCAACGTTGCCAAACGCTATTACGCCGAACAGGGCGTTCAGGTTGACCTAATCAAGCTGTATGGTGGTATGGAACTCGCACCGATTATGGATCTAGCGGACGAGATTGTAGATATCGTTGATACGGGCAATACGCTAAAAGCTAACGGCCTTGAAGCCCGTGAAGATATTGCTGGCATTAGTACCCGACTGGTGGTTAGTCAGGGCGCTATGAAAATGAAACATCGATTGATCCAGCCGATTATTGAGCAACTGCAAGCCGCCGTTCGCTCTTAAGGATAAGGAGAGTAGACCAAGCCCTTTGGTATGCTCCCTAATCTGCTCATTTATCTTTGTA
Source organism: Oceanospirillum maris DSM 6286 (assembly GCF_000422865.1). Classification (GTDB taxonomy): domain Bacteria; phylum Pseudomonadota; class Gammaproteobacteria; order Pseudomonadales; family Halomonadaceae; genus Oceanospirillum; species Oceanospirillum maris. Next base: position 138,987 of record NZ_AUGW01000008.1, read on the forward strand.
TTGATAAAACCGGAAACCTCTATGTCATCTAACGTCTCTGTAAAACGTCTTATTTCGTCACAAGCGGATTTTTCTCAACAGCTTGATACCTTGCTTGCCTGGGAATCCGTATCGGATACTGCGGTTAACCAAACGGTTACTGATATTTTGCATCAGGTGAGAACCCGTGGTGATCAGGCTGTGATGGACTTTACAGAACGTTTTGACCATCTCCATGTGGATGATTTTTCCGCACTTGAAATGAGTAAAGAGCGATTGCAACAGGCTCTTGATGGCCTACCAAAGGAGCAACGTACCGCCCTTGAACAAGCCTCAGAGCGTGTGCGTCGTTACCATGAGAAACAGGTGCAGGGTTCTTGGAATTACACCGAAGAGGATGGCACCTTGCTAGGTCAGCAAGTGATGCCGATGGATCGGGTGGGTGTTTACGTTCCTGGCGGTAAAGCGGCTTATCCGTCCTCTGTTTTGATGAATACAATTCCTGCAAAAGTTGCGGGCGTAAAAGAGATCATCATGGTTGTGCCGACACCAAAAGGCGAGCTTAACGAGCTGGTTTTAGCGGCGGCGTGTATCTCTGGTGTTGATCGTGTCTTTACCATTGGTGGTGCTCAAGCAGTTGCCGCTTTAGCTTACGGTACAGAAACGGTTCCCCGTGTGGATAAGATCGTTGGGCCTGGCAATATTTTTGTCGCCACCGCTAAGCGTATGGTTTTTGGTGCCGTTGGTATCGATATGATCGCAGGGCCATCAGAAATTCTGGTGGTTTGTGATGGTAAAACAGATCCAGACTGGATCGCTATGGATCTGTTTTCTCAGGCAGAACACGATGAAGATGCTCAGCCGATTCTGGTCAGCTGGGATAAAACCTTTATTGATCAGGTTGATGTGAGTATTCAAAAGCTGATGCCAACACTCGAGCGTGAGTCGATTATTCGTGTCTCTATGGCAGAGCGTGCCGCACTGATTGAAGTTAAAGATTTGGATGAAGCGATTACTGTTGCCAATCGTATTGCCCCAGAACACTTAGAGTTGTCGATTGAAGACCCTCTGGCGGTGGTTGAGCAAATACGTCACGCAGGAGCTATCTTTATGGGTCGTTACACGGCAGAAGCCTTGGGCGATTACTGTGCTGGGCCAAATCACGTATTACCAACATCCGGTACTGCTCGCTTCTCCTCACCGCTTGGGGTGTATGACTTTCAGAAACGCTCATCGTTGATTATGTGTTCCGCGGAGGGCGCTTCTGAACTGGGTAAAGTGGCGTCTATTTTGGCCCGAGGTGAAAGCTTAACCGCACACGCCCGATCCGCCGAGTATCGTATTAAAGACTGACCACGAAAAGTTTAACTGATAAAAAGTCTTCTACTCAAAAACCGACCCCGTGTCGGTTTTTGTTTTTTTGCTTATGAGCGATTGGCTATCCAACCCCCAAGGATGACCAGAATTAAGGCCAGTAGCAGCACTGAACTCCATTGGCTGATACCAGCGATGACCAGACTCAAGGCGGTGATCAAAGGTGCCGCAAAGCTGGATATTGCTAATAGAGATCGATTGCCTTTCTTCATACCAATATCCCAAAGATAGAAAGCTCCACCTACGGGGCCTAAGCCCAATAAAATAGCCCCGATAACTTCGCTGGCCTTAAGATTCCAAGCACTGGTTTCAAGGCATAGGTGCGCCACTAAAGAGAGTAACGCAACGGCTAGCGACAGCCAGCCGATATCATCGGCGCTACCTTTATTTTTTGACAAACTCCATGAGTAACTTGACCAGATAAAGGCGCAGCTAATGGCAAGGCTATAACCGATAAGGTGGTCGTTCGTGATTCCTAACGCTCCCAAATCCTTACCCTGTAATATCACAAGACTGACTCCAATAAAGCCGAGTAGACCGCCTAGCAGGGCTTTAAGCCGCGCCTCAGCCTTTGCGACAAAAAACGTTAGCAGCAAAGGCCAGAGGTAAACAATAAGGCTTACTTGAATAGCAGGGGCAAATTTAAGTGCCATAAAGTAGCAAAAGTGAAAGCCAAATAACCCTATTATGCCGAAAAGCCATTGTTTGTAGCCGAGGCTTGGCGGTGAAAAAAGTGCTTCTTTGATCAATATACGCTTAACAAAGAGTAACCCTGCTGATATCGAAAAACAGATAAACAGTAACTGAAAGGCGGGTATTTGAGCTGTTAATGTGCCTAATAGTGCTAAAGCACCCCACATAAGAATAGCGACTAAACCAATAAACGTTGGCATTAGGGTTCCTTGATATGAATAAATTACCGCTATTCTAAAAGATATTAAGCAAGCAAAATGTGCTGAAAAGCTGCTTTATATGACCAGAAGGATGACATGCAAGGTAGAGAAAGGCAGAGAAGAGAAAGGCAGGGCTGGGTAAGGAAAATCAGCTTGAACGGTAGGACTTTGGAGGCTGCCCCCAATAAATAGAAAACCTTCGACTAAATGCAGACGCATCTTTATAACCCACCTGCTCAGCAATTAAGCCAATGGGCGTATCACTATGAGTCAATAATGCCCTTGCTTTATCCATACGTAATTTTAGCAGATATTGCTGGGGAGACTGCCCCGTAACCTGTGCAAACAGGTGCTTAAAATGGCTTAAACTTAAACATGCATGATGAGCCAGTTGTTGCAGGTTAATCGTTTGACTCAAGTCTTGGTTGAGCCGTTGAATCGCCGCGTTGATACGATTATCAAGATGCTGGTAACTTTCTTGCTGACCCAGTAGTTGAAAAAAAATAGCCCCCATGTGCCGTTCAATTTTAAGGTCCACTTGGTGGTTAAGCTGATGCTCTGCGAACAGGCAGAAGCTATAGAAGTGTTCCGATAGCGTCAGAAATTGGTTGTTACGGCCTTGAAAAACATCCGGTAATCGGTCTAAATCAGCCACCAAAAAGCGAGAGTGCTCATGGGCTGCAAAAAAATGTTCCTGCTGAGGATAAATAAAAATGCCTTGCTTGACTGCCACATCCGGTTTGCTAAAAACAAGGTTGTCGACGGGATGTTGATTGCCAGTAGCGTTGACTTGATTGCCAATAGTGTTGACAGAGAGTGGTGCAATGCCTATCTGTATTTTCCCATGCAGCGGAATGACAACTTGGCCATAGTCGTGGCGATGGCTGCGGGGCTTCAGGTTGTAAGAGCGAATGGATAATCTGGATTGGATTGTAAACAAGGTCTTGATCATTTTCTCGAATATCGATTTTAACATGATTGTCTGGAGCCATTTTTCCCCGTTCGATTAGCATAGAGGTTGAATGCTAGGCTAGCAACTTCATCTGTATCTTCGGCGTATATTCACACGCCATGATCTGACATTAATAAAAAAGGCCCTGATGCCATATCAGAGCCTTCTTTTTATCCTATCTCATCTAGCCTGTATCTGTGCTGTTTAGTATTAGCGATGGAAATAGTCTTAGTGACGGAAATGACGCATACCCGTAAAGACCATCGCCATGCCATGCTCGTCTGCGGCATCGATTACTTCTTGGTCACGCATAGAACCGCCCGGTTGAATAACCGCGCTGATGCCCGCTTTTGCTGCGGCATCAATACCATCACGGAATGGGAAGAAGGCATCCGATGCCATAACAGAGCCAGGTACTTCTAGACCCTCATCTCCCGCTTTAATACCCGCAATTTTAGCACTGTAAACACGGCTCATTTGGCCGGCACCCACGCCAATGGTTTGGCCATTTTTAACGTAAACAATCGCGTTAGATTTAACAAATTTAGCCACTTTCCAAGCAAAGGCCAGATCACACATTTGCTCTTCAGTTGGGGCTTTTTGGGTGACAACTTTCAGGTCTTCATTCGTTACCATACCCAGATCACGATCCTGAACCAGCAGGCCACCATTAACACGTTTGTAGTCAAGGCTATGATCACGCTCACCGGGCCAATTATCACCGCAATCTAACAGACGAACATTGGGCTTGCTTGCTACGATTTCATTGGCAGCCGCAGAAACTCCCGGTGCGATGATCACTTCAACAAACTGACGATCAACAATCGCCTGTGCGGTTTCAGCATCCAATGGACGGTTAAAGGCGATAATGCCACCGAAGGCTGAGGTTGGGTCAGTTTGGAAGGCTAGTTCGTAGGCTTGTAGCGGGTTTTCCGCAATAGCGACACCGCATGGGTTCGCGTGCTTAACGATGACACAGGCGGGTTCAACAAAGGATTTTACACACTCAAAAGCTGAGTCGGTATCCGCCACATTGTTGAAGGATAGTTCTTTACCTTGCAGCTGCTTCGCAGTAGAAACACTAGCTTCAATGGGGTTCTGTTCCACATAAAAAGCGGCTTTTTGATGTGGGTTTTCACCGTAGCGCATCTCTTGCTTTTTCATGTACTGTACATTGTAAGTGCGGGCAAAATCTTCACTACCACCTTCAACTAGGCGGCCAAAGTAGTTGGCGATCATACCGTCATAGTTAGAGGTGTGCTCAAAGGCTTTGATTGCTAGGTCAAAGCGAGTTTTCTGCTCAACGGCACCTTCGTTAGCATCCATATCCGCCAGCACACGGCTGTAATCGTTAACATCAACCACGATGGTGACAAATGCGTGGTTTTTCGCTGTGGAGCGCACCATGGTTGGGCCGCCAATGTCGATATTCTCTACTGCCATTTCTAGTGTACAGTCATCACGGGCGATGGTTGCTTCAAACGGGTATAAGTTAACGGCAACAAGATCGATACCTTGGATATCGTTTTCTGCCATAACGGTATCATCTTGACCACGTCGCGCCAAAATACCACCGTGAATTTTAGGGTGCAGTGTTTTAACACGACCGTCCATCATCTCTGGAAAACCGGTGTAGTCAGAGACTTCAACCGCAGGCACGCCCTGCTCTTTTAGCAGCTTGTAAGTTCCGCCGGTTGATAGGATTTCAACACCACGATCAGACAATGATTGGGCAAATTCGACAACGCCAGCTTTATCCGAAACACTGATTAAGGCCCGGCGAATGGGGAGGTTTTGTGCTTTGGTAGACGTTTTGGCAGACGTTTGGGCAGACATAGTATGCTCTTCTTTCTCAAAGGGTGGTAAGACAACAGAAATAGCAGAGGGTATGGAAACCTGCCATTTTGATTAAAAAAGGTTGTTCAAAGCAGACCTAAAGCAGGCCGTAGGTTTTTAGTTTTTTACGCAAAGTACCACGGTTTAGGCCAAGAATCTCAGAGGCCTGACTTTGATTATCATTGGTGTACCGCATCACAGCCTCAAGCAGCGGCAGCTCTACTTCAGCTAAAACCATCTGGTATAAGTTGGTGGCAGGTTGGCCGTCTAGATGGGTGAAGTAGTTACTCATCGCATCTTCAACACTGCTACGAAGAGTACGATTGTGAGTGGTTTCTGCAGAGACTTCTGGTGTATTGCTGGAGATATCCATTGATCAGGTTCTTATCTGTAACGGGCAGGCATTAAGCAGTGCGTGCCACAGGGTTAGTCCAATCATTTAACCGGCTGGGTTCGAGTATAAAACGGTGAATCGCATCTTGTTGCGCTTCAGGTTGCTCCAGCTGATTGAAGTAGCGGCGAAATGAGGCCCCTGCTTCCTGAGTACCTAAGTACCAGTTAACGTGTTTTCGGGCGATACGAACGCCCATCAATTCGCCATAAAATGCATAAAGTGCTGTTAAATGGCGGCTCAGTATCTGATGCCGTGTGGCTGAATCTGGATCAGGCAGATGTTGGCCTGTTTCCAAATAGTGGGCTATTTGTTGGAATATCCACGGACGCCCCTGGGCTGCTCGGCCTATCATTACCGCATCCGCGTTGGTGTAATCCATAACATAGCGGGCTTTTTCCGACGATGTAATATCACCATTGGCGAATACCGGAATTTGGATCTCCTGCTTAATACGGGCAATTGTGTCGTATTCTGCATCACCTTTATAGGCATCCGCTCGGGTTCGGCCATGAACCGCTAAGGCTTGAATGCCACAATCTTCTGCAATTTTGGCAATAGTTACACCATTACGGTTATCTCGATCCCAGCCAGTACGTATTTTCAACGTGACAGGAATATCCACAGCCTCAACAACCGCTTTAAGAATATCGGCAACCAATTGTTCATCTTTTAATAGTGCTGATCCTGCGGCTTTGTTGCAGACTTTTTTAGCAGGGCAGCCCATATTAATGTCGATAATCTGCGCGCCCTGCTCTGCATTCATCCGAGCGGCTTCCGCCAGCATACCAGGATCACCACCGGCAATTTGAACGGATCTAGGCTCTTCTTCGCCTTGGTGATTCAGTCTCAGTTGAGATTTACGGGTATTCCATAGCGTAATATCAGAGGTCACCATTTCAGACACCACAAGCCCAGCTCCCATCTCACGACACAGCTGTCGAAAGGGGCGGTCGGTAACGCCTGCCATAGGAGCAAGTATAACCGGTGACTTAAGAGTGTAAGGGCCAATGTTAATCATGGTTAACCGTAAAAGTAAGAAAAATGGTGCAATGCCACCAAAGAGGTGGTGAGACGATGGCCAAGATGCGGCCAGCATCTTGTAAGCTGCACCAAATGGGCATATTGAGGGGCGCTAATGATACTAGGAATCTTGCGGGTGTAAAGTCGAAGAGGGCTAAATGTGATTAAAAAATAGACATTACCTTAACCTTTATCGTTTCGATCACTATTGCCAAAAAAAGCCCTGTACCAAATTTGTTCATGTACAGGGCTTAGCTTCGCGAGAAAAGCAAAAGAAGATATAGGCTAAACTGCCTCTAGCACTATCTAACTCATTACATAACAGCCATACATAGCCGCTATCTAATTACACAACACCCTGTTCTATCATGGCATCTGCAACACGACGGAAACCCGCAATATTGGCACCTAAGACAAGGTTGTGGGGTTGACCAAACTCCTTCGCTGTTTCACTACAGCGCTGGTGAATATCATGCATGATCTCTTTCAATCGAGTTTCAACTTGTTCAAAGGAAAGCTGCTGCATGCTGGCATTTTGACTCATTTCTAATTGACTGGTTGCCACACCGCCAGCATTGGCTGCCTTACCGGGGCCGTAATGAATTTTATTGCGTAGGAATACTTCAACGGCTTCAGGTGTCGACGGCATATTGGCCCCTTCACTAATGCAATTACAGCCATTAGTCATTAAAGCTTTGGCATCGGCTTCAGTCAGCTCATTTTGAGTGGCGCAAGGGAAGCCCGCATCCGCTTTATAGCGCCATACCGCATGGCCATCTTCAGGATAGTCTTTAACCGGCACAAACTCCGCATGGGGATACTGCTCAAGATAGTTTTGCAGAGAAACTCGCTTCTGTTCTTTTAGCTCTTTTAGATGAGCAAGATTAATGCCTTTTGCATCATATAACGTGCCAGATGAATCACTGGCACTAACCGGTAGGGCACCCAGCTGATAGAGCTTCTCAATGGTGTAAATCGCAACATTACCAGCACCAGAAACTAAGCAGGTTTTACCTTTAAGATCATCACCCTGTGACTTCAGCATATTTTCTGCAAAGAAAACACAACCATAGCCCGTGGCTTCTTTACGCACAAGTGAACCACCCCAAAGCGTACCTTTGCCCGTTAGCACGCCTTCATAGCGACCGGTAAGGCGCTTATATTGACCAAACATATAACCAATTTCGCGGGCACCAACACCGATATCACCGGCGGGTACATCCGTTGTTGGGCCGATATGGCGGTAAAGCTCCGACATATACGATTGGCAGAAACGCATGATTTCGTTATCAGAGCGCCCTTTCGGATCAAAGTTGGAACCGCCTTTACCACCGCCAATTTGCAGCCCGGTTAACGCATTTTTGAAAATTTGCTCAAAGCCTAGAAACTTAATAATACTGGCGTTAACGGAAGGGTGAAAACGAAGACCGCCTTTGTAAGGGCCTAGGGCAGAGTTGAACTCAATACGGTAGCCTTTGTTGATATGAATTTCACCGTTGTCATCAACCCATGGCACACGAAACATAATTTGTCGTTCAGGCTCTACCATACGTTCAATAATGTGGTTCTTACGGTAGTGAGGGCTTTTTTCCAGTAAGGGTTCCAGTGATTCTAAGACTTCCTCTACGGCTTGATAAAACTCGGACTGGGCAGGGCTAGAGGCCATTAGGCCTGTGATTGTATTGTGGATATATGGCATGGATTTCCTCGGTTAGTATGCATGACGGATTGTTGTTTTGCCTGTGACTTAATACAGGTTATTTATAATTTTTGGGTCTTATTTATGGTGTTGACTGTCTAGGATAAGGTCGAATAATAAAGAAATGTATACTGGATGCGCAATGCTCCAAAAGTGGGCGTATAGTGTTTTTTATTAGTGCGCATCGTTAAATTGCCGATTTTCAGGGCTTTTTAGTGTTTTATTATAGTGCGATATAGGCTTCTTACTGTTCTCAAATGGTGCAATGCTGCTAAATAGGTTTATTTAGAATAATATTCAGACGTGTGTTTTTGGAGGGTAGAGATATGCAGAACTATGTCCAAGGACTAGAAAGGAAAGGCGTAGAAGCTTGATATGGCATAGAGATATGTTTTGAAACTATCGGTCTGCCGCTGGGAAATAGAGAACAGTAAAATTACTCAGATCCTGTATTTTCTCTTCAATTGGCAGTGTTAAGGCAACGGGCAGGTCTGGCGGTAGGATATGATCCGCGAAAGGTTTACCTCTTAGATACTGATCTGGCTGATAAAGGTGTTCGGCAACAACCCTTCCTGTACTACTGCGCAGTTCTACGAGAATAGCGGGAAATGGCAGCGCTACTTTTCCAGGATTATTAAGCAGGAGATCTGCAAATAGCTGAGTATTGTTTTGAATGATCTCTGTTTGCGTGGCTTCTAAGGAGTCAAAATCTGAGGGTAAAAAGTGGTCGCAGCTGCTTAATTCGCAAAGTGCTTCTGCAAAGCCTGCAAACCCCGGCGACTGGCTTAAACTACGGGTATTACTCCAGAGTAGTAGGAGTACTACGGCTACGATTGCAGCGGCAGCCGTTGCCGGAATCCACGGCAAGCCATTGGCCAATATATTATCTTTTTGCAGCTTTGGTTTTTTAGGCTGTGGTGTATCTGGCTCAGCATTAAAATGAATATTATTGTTGAGGGTTGATGTTCCATCATTTCTATCCGCTTTAAGGCTGATGCTTGATGCTTGTTGTTTCTTTCTAGATGCTTTTTGAGCACGGCGTGCTGCTTGTTGTGCTTTTACTCGTTGTGCTTCTATTTCTAGTTGTTCTTCTATTTGTCGCTTTTCTTCTTCTGACTGAGGCTTTTCTTCTGGCTGAGGCTTTTCTTCTGGCTGGGGCTCTTCTTCTAGCTGAGGCTCTGGCGCTACCGCAATCCCAAAATCCTGTTCATGGTTGTATTCATGGCTAAGCTCATCACCGTTATGCTCAGGGTATTCATCATAATCTTGCTCATAGCCGGTGTTAGAGTCTGCTTGAAACTGCCCATACTCATCATCAGGTGCATGGTTAGGCTTATGGGGTTGTTTCTGGGAGGAAGGTATAGGCTCTTGAACCGTATCTTGAATAGATTCTGAGTAAAGGGGAGGCTCTTGATCGTATTCATGGCGAGGTTCTGGCTCTGAGTTAAACAAGGGCCATTGAGAGACCGATAACGATGCTGGGTTGCTTTCCAATGTCTCTTCTAAGGTAAACAAATGCGTTGATGCATTAAAGATTTTCTTGCAGCTTCCGCAACGAACGGCACCATAAGCTTGTTCTAGTTCAGCTTCTGAAATGGAGAAAATCGTTGAGCAGTAAGGGCAGTGAGTTAGCCGGTCATCCATCATCGGGTTATCTATGTTCCAGCAAGAGTCTTAGGTGCATCATAAAAGTCTATAAGCAAACAGGCAATCACAGAATAAAACGGATTGCCTGTTTTTAATAGCGTATTACTCGTTTTAATCGCCTATTGAATCATGGGTGTTAACGGTCTTGATTTTAGGTCTTAAGATAATGATACCCTAAAATTGAATCTTCTAAGATTGAACTTTAATGGCACTTAGGCAAACCCATTCTTCTTTTTGAGCTACTGGGGCAAAATTAAACCACGGGGCATAGGCGGCCATAACATCATCCGCTTGGTGAGCAAGAATACCTGATAAGACTAAATGACCTTGATCACGGATAAGTGCTGCCAGTGTTGGCGCAAGATCAATTAATGGCCCCGCCAAAATATTAGCCAACATAAGATCGGCCTGAACATCACCAATCTTTCCAGGATAAAACACATCAAAACTTTCAGCGGGTAGACTATTGCGATCAGTGTTTTCACGGGTGGCAATTAATGCCTGTGGATCGTTATCAACGCCATAGGCTTTTTCTGCGCCGAGCAACAAAGCGGCTACACCCAAAATACCAGATCCACAGCCATAATCGATAACGGTTTGCCCGCTAACATCATGTTTATCAAGCCATTGTAGGCACATAAAGGTGGTTGGGTGAGTCCCTGTCCCAAAAGCGAGACCTGGGTCGAGTACAAGGTTTGTTGCTTCTGGATTCGGGGCTTCTTTCCAGCTTGGGCAGATCCAAAGGCGCTCGCCCACTTGGATGGGATGGAAGTTTTCCATCCACTCTCGTTCCCAGTCTTTATCTTCAAGAATTTCAATACGTGGCGATGGAAAAGCTTGATCAGGGAATACCTCAGCCCAGCCATTTTGCAGCGCTTCAACCATGGCTTTGCTATCTTGCTCAGCATCAAAAAGGCCAGTAATGCGTGTTTGCTGCCATAGAGGGGTGGTGCCTCGGATCGGTTCAAATAAGGGTTGGTCTTCACCGTCTTCTAGAGTGACCGCATTAGCACCTGCTGCCAGTAGCACGTCTTCCAACACTTCAGCGTGGGCTGGGTTGGTATCCATTTTGATTTGAAGCCAAGGCATGAAAGATCTCCGAATAACAGCAGTAAAGCTATGTTGTATAACATCCGTGAATCTATGTTGTATTGGTAAGCTAAACTCAACGGATGGATAAGATTGAATAACGCCGACTATTCTAACGTAAAACAATAGCCTAACGTAAAACAAAAGGGATTATTGGATCTGAGGCGTCAGATTAGTCTGACGTAAAACAAAAAAACCGGAAGCGAAAAGCTTCCGGTTTTTAAAATGCGAAGAGCAGCAGTCTTTACAGAGACAGCTTCTTCTCAAGGTAGTGAATGTTAACACCACCTTCCATAAAGCCACTGTCGCGTACTAGATCTTGTTGTAGCGCGATATTGGACTTGATGCCTTCAATCACGATCTCATCTAGAGCATTACGCATACGGGTTAGCGCGATTTCACGGGTTTCACCCCAGGTAATCAGCTTACCAATTAAGGAGTCGTAATAAGGCGGTACGGTGTAACCATCATAAAGATGGCTGTCCATACGTACGCCTAAACCACCCGGTGAATGGAAGTGATCCACTCGGCCAGGGGATGGTAGGAACGTTTTTGAATCTTCGGCATTAATACGACACTCGAATGAGTGGCCACGAATGACAATATCTTCTTGTTTGATGCTCAGAGGCTGGCCGCTAGCAATGCGTAGCTGCTCTTTAACGATATCAACACCGGTAACCATCTCAGATACTGGATGCTCTACCTGTACGCGGGTGTTCATCTCGATAAAGTAGAAACCACCGTCTTCGTATAGGAACTCAAACGTACCTGCACCGCGGTAGCCAATATCAACACAGGCTTTTACACAGCGCTCTTGCACTTCACGACGAATCTCATCAGGAATGCCAGGTGCTGGCGCTTCTTCCAAGACTTTCTGGTGACGGCGTTGCAAAGAGCAATCACGATCACCAAGGTGAATCGCATTGCCTTGGCCGTCTGACAGTACTTGGATTTCAACGTGACGTGGGTTCTGTAGGAATTTTTCCATGTAAACCGTATCATCACCAAATGCAGCTTTTGCCTCTGCTTTAGTCACTTGTACGGCGTTAACCAGGTGTGCTTCCGTATGTACAACACGCATACCACGACCACCGCCGCCTGACGCAGCTTTGATGATGATGGGAAGGCCGATGCGGCGTGCGGTTTTTAGAATATATTCTGCATCGTCTGGTAGCGGGCCGTCGGAGCCTGGAACCGTTGGAACACCAGCTTTTTTCATCGCCTCAATAGCGGATACTTTATCGCCCATTAGACGAATAACATCAGCTTTAGGGCCTATAAATTTAAAGCCGCAGCGTTCAACTTGTTCTGCAAAATCGGCATTTTCAGCTAGGAAACCATAACCTGGGTGAATCGCTTCGGAGTCCGTGACTTCTGCCGCGCTAATGATCGCAGGAATGTTCAGATAGCTATCGGTTGAAGATGCTGGGCCGATACAAACAGATTCGTCAGCGAGACGAACATGCATTAGATCACGGTCAGCTGTAGAGTGAACGGCTACAGTCTTAATGCCTAATTCTTTACAGGCACGCAGAATACGCAGCGCGATTTCACCCCGGTTTGCAATAAGTACTTTATCAAGCATGATCGAGCCTTATGAATTCTGGAGTCAATGGAAACTGCGTAATTAAACGATCGTGACTAGAGGCTGATCGAATTCAACCGCTTGACCGTCTTCTACTAGAATTTCACCGATAGTACCGTCTTTATCTGCTTCAATCTGATTCATCATCTTCATCGCTTCAACGATGCAGATAGTGTCACCTTTCTTAACTTGCTGACCCACTTCTACAAACACTTTAGAACCAGGCGCTGGAGAGCGATAAAAAGTACCAACCATTGGCGATGTAACAATATGGCCGGTAGGAGCGGCAGGTGCAGCCGGAGCAGATGCCGCAGCAACAGGTGCAGCAGGAGCCGGTGCTGCTACTGGTGCAGGAGCATACTGAACAGGAGCTGTTGCCATATTACGGCTGATACGTACGGACTCTTCGCCTTCTTGGATTTCGATTTCAGCAATGTTGGATTCTTCCAGCAGCTCAATCAGTTTTTTAACTTTACGAATATCCATGATTAATCTCTTTTTGCATGTGAGTGGAACAAAATAAACCGTATCCGGTTTACTGTTATGTGCATTCTGCTAAGGCAGATAATTTGTTTAAGCGTGCTTTAACCTGAAGGTGAAACGTGGGTCTTCAGGTCTACTTTAATATCCGAGTTAATTTCAGGGCTGATTTTAGGTCTATGCGTATTTCAGAACTACACCAGCTTAATGGCATTTTTATCAATATATTGTAGCGCTGCGGCTAAAGCAAAATCGTACCCTTGTGCTCCTAAGCCACAAATGACTCCTTGGGCAACATCTGATAAATAGGAATGGTGCCGGAAAGGTTCACGGGCATGGACATTAGACAGATGAACTTCAATAAAGGGGATTTGCACGCCTAATAAGGCATCTCGCAGGGCGACACTGGTGTGGGTAAAGGCAGCGGGATTGATAATAATAAAGTTGACGCTTTCGCTACGGGCTTCATGAATACGATCGATCAGTGCGTGTTCGGCATTGCTTTGGAAGCATTCCAATTGATGGCCTTGACTGGATGCTGTAACTGCTAGATGCTCTGAAATATCAGAGAGAGTCTGGTGACCATAAATCTCAGGTTCACGAGTACCCAATAGGTTTAAATTTGGGCCATTTAACACGAGTATCGAAGCCATAATAATGCGTGCATCCAAAGGGCAAAATTGAAAAAATAAAAAGCAAACAGCTGTTTGAGCTTGTTTGCTGTTAAAATCTATAAAAAGAAGATGATTTGTATTAAATATCCGCTAAATGATGACGAAATAGTAAATCATACTCTTTGAAGGTGGCTAGTTTGCCGAATTTGTAAGATGTTGTCCAGTTTTCGTATGTTCAGCCTTGTTTGGCTACTTTTTACCGCGTGTTACTGAATTTTGTCCCTTTGTACACTTAATGCCTTATTTCAATCGTGTGTGCTCTGCTTCAAGTCTCTTTGTGATGGATTAAGTGCTGAATAAGCCATAAAAATGTTTTTTATAGACTTGTTTTTTATGGCCTGCCCCAGGGCTTATTCTAGCAGGATACTTTGGTGAGATTAGCACCGTTCAAGGCGTGATATTAGCGCGGTACAAGACTGATTTCTTGAGTATGCGGTGGGTAACAAAGCCCCGCTTCTGCACAGCCTTGAAATGTCACGTTAATAACAACGCCTTTTTGTAATTGGCTCTTACTCGCCTCTATGCCATAGCTTAGTTGAACCGTATCCCGAAATATCTCCACATCCCCTTGAAACTCGTCATGAACAGGTTCACCTCTAGGAATCGAAATCTCAGAAAGCTCTGTGTGCTCAGGCAATAGAACATCTACTCTGAATCTTGAGCGGTATAGATAGTGCTCTGGCTCTATTTTCCAAGTAAGATCAAGAGTCGACCCTTTTAAGGCGGCTTTGAGTAGGAACGCTTGCTCAACCGGCAGAAAACCTGTTGCAGAAGCGCTACCAAAACCAGCATTTTTTGTTGAAGATAGCTTAGAGTCTGCAGAGGGTTGATCGAAAAAACCGGCCATACCCACACTCGTTTGGCAGTAAAGTACGATGGCAATAAAAAATGAAAATGCTGTTGATCGCTTCAAAATGGTCATCCTAATGAAATGGTTTAACGATGTTGTTATAGTCATAAGATCATCTATTTTCCATAGGGTTCCAGTGAGTTTATGTTCAATGTAGAGTTCTATACCTTTTTGCGCATCGTACCCACTATACTTAGCTTGCACGCATTGTAACCTGATTGTTGTAATCTGAATCCAATCGACCGCATTTAATATTAATAGTTTCTAATAAGGACACAAAAGATATGTTAAAGCAGCTAGGAGCAAGAGTCCTTGGCCTGTGGGACAACTTGAAGGATCGTATGCCCGGTGGTTTTGCGGGCAAAATTATTGGCGGTGGCCTTGCTGTTTATTTAGTAGGGGCTGTGGGGGTTGGTTGGTACTGGAGTCAAGAACCTGAGACTTTTTCTGTGCGCGAGCACGTTCAAAGTCAAGCTCAGTTAAATAACGTAAAAGAGGGTACGGTGGGTTACGCAACCACAACAACCATGATCTGCATTGCAGAAACTTTATTAGACAAACGCGGTGGTTATCTGAGTAATGATCGTTTTCCACCGGGGTTGTGGCTGGATAATGTTCCGAACTGGGAATATGGCGTATTGATTCAATTGCGGGATATGAGCCGTTCGTTGCGTAAAGACATCTCTCGATCGCAATCACAATCGACAGAAGATAAAGACCTGACGGTGGTTGAGCCGCAATTTAATTTTGATAGTAATAGCTGGATTTTACCTTCCTCTGAAGGTGAGTATCGCCAAGGAATTAAAGCATTAATTAGCTATCGTGACCGTTTGGCCGATGATAATCAGAATGACGCCCAGTTTTATGCCCGTTCCGATAACCTTCGTAACTGGTTGATGGATGTAGAAACACGGTTGGGAAGCCTGTCTCAGCGGCTTAGTGCTAGTGTGGGGAAAAGCCAAGAAAATATCGATTTGGCAGGCGATCGTTCTGCAACACAATCCACTCGAACACCTGATTTACAGCAAGTGAGAACGCCTTGGACTGAGATTGATGATGTATTCTATGAAGCCCGAGGCACGGCTTGGGCTTTGATTCATCTTATGAAAGCAGTCGAGACTGATTTTCAAGGTGTATTAGAAGACAAGAATGCAGAAGTAAGTTTACGTCAAATTATACGGGAGCTTGAGTCAACTCAGGAAAACATGTGGAGCCCGATGATTCTTAATGGCAGTGGCTTCGGTGTCTTTGCTAATCACTCTTTAGTAATGGCTTCTTATATATCACGGGCTAATGCTGCCATTATTGATTTGAGAGAACTACTCTCAAGAGGATGATTCAAAGCAATAAACTCTTTAATAGTCATTGGCTTACACGAAAAATGGTCTTGTTCTCTTTGCAAATACCTGTTTTTTTGTCACTCTCAAGAGAGCGTTTTAGGCAATAAAACAAAAAAGGAAATAAAACATGAATACGGAGCACTTTAAAATAGCGGTTATTGGTGCAGGTCATGCAGGTATTGAGCTGCTGCAGAAGCTTTTTGAAGCGGACTTTATTGATATCGTTGGTGTGGCTGATACCAATGATAACGCCCCTGGTATGTTATTAGCGCGGGAAAATAAGGTGTTAACGACAACGGATATGAATAGTCTGTTAGTTGAAAGTACAAACATCGACATTATTATTGATGTTACCGGCGTTAAGGCTGTACGTGATGCTTTACGTACACATATGCAAGAAAGCGGCAACTATCACACGGTGATTATGCATGAGCGGATCTCTGCTTTGCTGTTGTCATTATTTAGCGGTGAAATGATTGCAACTAAAGCCAGTGATGATTTTTACTAGGTTTGTTGTTTTAGCTGAATGCCGCTAGTTGAACATTGTTAATTGAATGGCGTCGTAAAAAGACGCCGATGAAATAAGGCTCCCTAGGGAGCCTTATTTCATCGAGTACGCTAAAGATACTACTGCTGTTAACGCTCAATCAGCATTGCAATGCCTTGTCCACCGCCGATGCAGAGGCTGGCTACAGCATATTTTCCTTGAACCCTTTCCAGCTCATAAATCGCTTTCACTGTGATCACAGCACCTGTGGCACCTACGGGATGACCTAAAGAAATTCCACTGCCATTAGGGTTTACTTTGTCTTCTGGTAGGCCTAAATCTTTCGCTACGGCCAAAGCTTGAGCTGCGAATGCTTCATTGACTTCCCAAACGTCGATATCGTTAACGCTTAAATTGTGCTTTTCAAGTAGTTGTCGTATTGCTGGTACTGGCCCGATACCCATATATTTAGGCTCAACGGCGGCAAAGCTATAGCCAACCAATTTTGCCATAGGCGTTAGGCCTAGTTTTTCAGCTTCAGACTCAGACATCATCGTAACAGCGGCGGCGGCATCGTTTAGACCGGATGCGTTACCTGCCGTGACCGACCCTTCTTTTTGAAAGGCTGGGCGTAACTTCGTCATATCTTCAACGGTGCAGTTATGACGGATATGCTCATCTACTGAAAACAGGGTACTGCCTTTTCGGCTTTTGAGTTCAACGGGCATAATCTGATCGTTAAAGTAACCTTTTTCTGTTGCAGCCTGCGCCCGCTGATGACTTAACACGGCAAGGGCATCTTGCTGTTCACGGCTGACTTGCCACTTTTCAGCAATATTCTCAGCGGTAACGCCCATATGATAGTTTTCCATTGGGCAGGTGAGAGCACCGGTCATGGAATCAATGATTTGGCTATCACCCATACGTTGACCAAAGCGAGCGGCAGGCACCCAATATTGAGCGCGGCTCATGGATTCTGCACCACCGGCTACAGCGGCGGAACAAACGCCAAGCTCAATCTGTTGTGCAGCAGTAATAATAGCCTGCAGACCACTACCGCATAGACGGTTAACGGTCAGTGCTGGGGTGTTTTCAGGTAAGCCGCCTTCAAGTGCCGCTACTCGGCTGATATACATATCGCGGCGGTCGGTGTGTAGTACATTACCGAATACAACGTGACCGATCTGCTCAGGTTGTAAATTGGCACGAGCAACCGCTTCACGGGTCACCGATGCAGCTAACGTTGTGGCGGGCACGTCTTTTAGGCTGCCGCCGAAGCCACCAATCGCGGTGCGTACCGCACTAAGAAAAACAACACGTTGGGTCATAATTTGCTCCAAAATAGAAAATTAGAGGGCTGTCTGCCCCTGATCATTACGTTTAATTAATGGCTTAGCTGAGCGCGGATCTCTTTTTTGTTGATCTTGCCAACCGAGGTTTTGGGAATGTCATCTACCATCTGAATCTCATCAGGAATAGCCCATTTAGATAGATGCCCAGATTCAACATACTGTTGTAGGTGTTGTTGCAAGGTTGCTTGGGTCAGCTCCGGCTGTTTTGGTACGACCATCGCGAAAGGTCTTTCACCCCATTTTTCATCAGGCACGCCTACCACGGCGACAGCAGCAACATCGGGGTGTTGGCTAATCAGGTTTTCCAGCTCGATGGAGGAAAGCCATTCACCGCCGGTTTTAATGACATCTTTAATACGGTCTTTAATTTCAACAAAGCCATTCTCATGGATGCTGGCAACGTCACCGGTGTGAAGGCGACCGCCCTGCCATAGTTCTTCCTGCTTTTGATCTTCTTTAAAGTAGCCTTGAGTTAACCAGGGTGCCTGTACCGTTATCTCTCCTACCGCTCGGCCATCATGTACCGCCAGGCTTCCATCGGGTTCGCTAATTGTCAGATCCACAAAGTTAACGGGAACCCCTGTTAAGGTGCGGTACTTCAACTGTTGCGCCATAGGTAATGAACGCTGTTCTTTATTGAGGTGCGTTACTGTCAGTAAAGGACAGGTTTCTGACATGCCGTAAGCGGAGTAAATATCGGCACCTTTATCGATTGCCGCTTGAGCTAAACCTTGGGGTAAAGCGCTACCGCCAATTAGAATCTTCCAGTTATCCAAGCGGGTTTTCTGGCCGGTCTCGCAGGCTAACAGCATCTGTAAAATAGTAGGTACGCAGTGGGAAACAGTGACTTTGTGGTCACGGATCAGGCGGACCAGCAGATCTGGCTCATAGCGCCCTGGATAGATTTGAGTACAGTTCAGCATCACGGCAACGTAGGGTACGCCCCAGGCGTGTACGTGGAACATTGGAGTGATCGGCATATAAACAGAGTCGGAGCGCAGCAGAGGTAAGCCTTCATAGCTGCCCAGCGTTGTTGCCATATTCATGGTGTGTAGCACCAGTTGCCGGTGGCTGAAGTAAACCCCTTTAGGATTGCCGGTGGTGCCGGTGGTGTAGAAGGTTGTGGCGATGCTGTTCTCATCGAAGTCTGGGAACTCACAAATCGGCTCCTGGGTGCGTAGCAGAGCTTCGTACTCACCGATAAAATCGATCTCTCCAACGGTTTCGCTATTGCTGGTATCGGTTAGTCGAATATAGCCGTCAACGGTGGTTAAATGATCCTGAATCTGTTGTACAAGAGGGATAAAATCATCATGGGCGAGTACCAGCTTATCTTCCGCATGGTTCATGGTGTAGGCAATCTGCTCTGGGGACAGGCGGATATTAACGTGGTGTAGCACGGCTCCCAACATAGGGATGGCAAAGTAGCACTCTAAATAGCGATGACTATCCCAGTCCATTACGGCAACCGTGTCCCCTGCCTCAACGCCTGCAGCTTTTAACGTGTTGGCAAGCTGCTGTACGCGCTGACGAAATTCATCGTAGCTGAATTCAGCTTCGCCTCGGTAGCTGATTTTATTGTCTGGCTCAAAGCGACCAGCAGAAGCAAAAATCTGTTTGATCAGTAGTGGATAGTTTTTGGCGGCTTTTGCACTTGGCAGAATTTTGGTTGGCATGTTCAATCTCCATTGTTTTTGTTATGTCGTCGCGCGTTTTATGGTCTTTTTTAAATAAAGCCTTGAGCATCGATTCTTGAGCGAAAAGGGTGTGCGTAACAAGTGCTTGTCACCTATAGATAATTAAATGGCGTGAAATGATAAATATATAAACTTATTACTCGATAGCGGCTTAACTTAAATAGCCACTTGATTTAAATAGCGGCTTAAAATGTACGTCTTTAATTGATCTGATCATTTTCTGAGCTAGAGGTATTCAGCCATGTCGGTGTCATATTTTCATCAGGTTAGCGTTATTGGCAGTTGGCCTTTAGTGATTAGCCGAGCGCTGGATTATTACTCTATTGATGGCGGTTCTTTATTAGCGCGAGTGGGTATTGATCAAACACAGGTTAATCTGCCGGAAACTCGATATTCGTTCATGGTGTTAGAGCGCCTTTGGCGATTGGCTCGAAATTTATCCGGGGACGAGGCCGTAGGTCTAACGGTCGCACGCTTTGTGAGGCCAACCTCTTGGCATGCGTTAGGCTTTGCTATTTGGGCCAGTGACACACTGATGGATTGCTTTGGGCGCTTGGCTCAGAACTTAAGAATGTTTGCTAATTATGCTGGAATGACGGTTATCCCTTTGGGGGCAGAGGTAGAGATTAGCCTGCGTTTAAAAAAAGGACTCGGTCGTGAACAGCTACCACCAGAAGAGATGGATGCGTTTGTTGGTACTTGTGTTTTAACTGCACGGCATATTTATCGCCCAGGTTTTTCACCGAAACTCGTCTGGCTGAGTCGCCCGCAGCCGTTAGATCCAACACCGTGGCAACGCTTGTTTAAATGTCCGGTTTTTTTCAATGCTGCTTACGATAAGATCGTTTTTGATGCCAAGGCGATGTATCAGCCGTTGTTAACCGCAAGCCCAGAACTGGCAGAGCAAAACGATGCTTTGGTGGCTGAGTATCTGGCGCGCTTAGATCGTAGTGATTTACTCACTCGCTTGGAATCTTTGCTGCTTAACCATTTACCCTTAGGCCATCTTTCCTTGAATGATATTGCTGCTCATCTTAATTTGAGTCAGAGAACTTTTCAGCGACGATTGCAGGAGAAAGGCTTAAGTTATCAACAGGTGTTGGATGAGTTGCGTCAGAAGCAGGCGCTACACTGGGTACAATTAGATTATTTGAGTATGGGAGAGATTAGCTATCGGCTGGGCTTTAACCATCCTGCAAACTTTAGCCGTGCTTTTAAGCGTTGGTTTGATGAGTCGCCCCAAGAGCTTCGGCGTCAACTCTCTGTGCATGAGATTGTGGTAAAGGATGCCGGTAACGGTGGTGGTAAAAATGATGTGATTGTGGAGTAAACCCGCCAACCTTTAAATGCTAGCGCTTGGAGGGTTTACCTCATACTGACCGCATAATTAAACGCGGTTAGTACCTTGTCTCATTAGTACCTTGTCTCATTAGTACCTTTTCTCATTAGTACCTTTTCTCATTAGTACATTGCCTGTTCTTCATCCGTGACTTCTTTTAATAACTCTAAATAAAGGCGATCGGCTTCAGAGAAATCTTCAGGGGCATCAGGGATTTTTACACTGGTGTTACTGCTGATCTCGTTGGCGATAATGGTCGCAGAATTTTGTTCGCCGTAGTGTTTGCGCGCAATCTCTAGAGACGTTGGGATAATCTCAGGGTCTTGTAGTAGCTTTTTGATAAACTGACGCAGTTCATTGATAACGCGTGTTTTGTTCATTTCGTTTGCGGTGCTCATAATGGCTCCTTAGATGCAGTTTGCAACCTGTAATCTTTTTCGGCTTTCTACAGTTCGCCTATGGCTGAATTATATAAGCTGTGCTCAGGATTAAATAGACGTTTTTTTCTTAAGGATTAAGCGCGTCGCCATACCCGAAGTTGCCCTAGCCAGGCTTCACCTTCAATTTGCTGCTTTAAAATTGCTTCTGAAACCGTTTTAGGCAGGCTTTCTGCTATATAGAGATCAATATCAATACGGTTGTTTAAATAATGAAGCACCAGTTGATTAGAGTGAAAATCAATCGGCAGGGCGCGCCAGCAATATTGTAAACGTTGAATGATATCTTCCCGTAACGGTAGCAGGTCTTCAAGTGGTGGCAGGCTTTTATCTGAGTCGTCTTCGGCATCAATATGTACTGTAATATCTTCTACGTCTGAGTGCTTATCTCTGATAATTTGCTCAACTTGAACACCAATTTGATGCCCCTCTGACACACTAATACGCGGGTTAACTTCAACATGGATATCTAAAAAAACCTGAGACCCCATTCTACGCGTACGTAAACTGTGTATTGATCTGACGCTATCAAGGCTCTTAGCCTGCTCTAGCATGTCATGGGTTTCTTTTTCAGGTAGTGCCGTGTCGACTAACTCTTTCATACTGTCACTGACCAGTTTCCAGCCAATATGGGCCACCATAAGACCGACAATTAAAGCCGCAATTTGGTCAAGCCATTGAACGCCTGACATCGTGCCTGCTATGCCTATAAAAACGACAATAGAAGACAAGGCATCACTGCGGCTGTGCCATGCATTTGCAACCAGTAACTTCGATTTTATTTTATGGGCGACCCGCATGGTGTAGTGATAAATCCACTCCTTGCCCAGAATAGATAATGCCGCAACTACAAGTGCTGGCCAGCCGGGTACTGCAAGGTTTTCTGCTTCCCATAAACGGATTAAGCTGTCGTAGGATATGGCTCCAGCCACTGCAATTAATAAGCTACCTAAAACCAGCGTACCCATGGTTTCATAACGGGCATGGCCGTATGGATGCTCTTGGTCGGGTTTTTGGCGACCATAGTGGGTGACAACAATAACAAGCGCATCGGTGAGTAGATCAGATAAAGAATGTATGCCATCTGCAATGAGTGCGTGGGAGTTACTGAGCCAGCCAACGATAATTTTGGCCACACCTAGAACCGTATCAAGCACAGCCCCAATAAGGGTTACTTTATGGGCTTCTTTTTCTTGATCTTGCAGCATTGAGAGATCCTTTTATTGGGCAAGGCCCATGGTTTTTTACTCAGTCAGGTTTAATCAAGCCGCGGCTATTTAAAATCGGATTAGCATACATTGTTAATAGATAAGGTCGTAGTGCTTCAGGCACGTTTTCAATACGTTGGTTGAACTTAGCACGCTCCTGATCGGTGATCGTTGGTTTACCATCCAAATGATCAAAGCCACCTAAGGCTTCGAGAGCGAGCCAATTAGACGGATAAAAATGGTAGTTGCCCCATATTTGATGATCGATAAGTGCCGCTGCTTCGTTCGCGTTCTCAAAATCGCCTGAAATCGGTTGAGCAAAATGCACATGAACTCTGCCTTTTTGGCCAGATATGCCTTTCACGATACTATCAATATCTTCGAACTCACTTTTATTGTAGCTACCATCTGTTGCTAATGCGTTAAGCTCCTGGGCTTTCATTTCATCGCAAGGATCGTACTCATAAGAGATCGTCACTGGCACAATATTGAGCTCGTTAATCACGTCCGCAAAGCTCGGGCCTGAGCCTTTTTTCTTGCGACTCATAAAGAACATTTTAACGATAGCGGGATCTGTTATATCGATACCGTCTTTGGCTCGACCCTCTTTTTGGGCGATCCAGATTGAGTGTTTCTCTTCTAGTAGCGAGTAATTGATATAGCCTGATAACTGGGTCAGCGTCTTCATCATCTCTCGCACGCCTTTTGCCGAGCGTTTTACGATAAAGCTCTTATTCAGACGCATAATATCGCTGACGACAGGCTTTTGAAGCAAGTTATCACCAATAGCGATACGGACAGTATTACGTCCCGCTTGATACAAGGCATAGTTTACAAAGGCTGGGTCCATCGCAATATCACGGTGGTTGGCAATAAACAGATAAGCTTTATTGGTGTTCAGCTCTTCTAAGCCAGAAACCGTAAAACCATCGGTGGAATTGCGGATCAAACGATCCATATAGCTGGCGACTTGGCTTTGGAAATCCGCAATTGTTTTGATCGTCGCAAATTGACTTTTTAGCTTGCGGCGAACTAATGGACGCAGTAAAAAACCGAAGCTTTTATTCAGTTGTGGAAAACGAAACTGGCAGATCGCATTGATCAACTCAGGGTTGTGAATAACCTCTTGCACCACATCGTAAACTTCATGGTCGTAGTAGGGGCGAATCTCTTTAAAACTATCGTTTTCCGGTGTGTTCATGTTCGATCTGAGTCCATTGAGTAATCAGTTTTAGTGTTTTGAGGCGAATTGAGTATTTTGATCAAAGTTCAGCGCTTCGAGGTAGATTCAGCGCTCTGAGACGACATGCGTATTCGCTCTTATTAGGCTTCTTTTCCCTTTCTCCCTTTCTCCCTGCTCTTTTATTTAAGGCCGGTTTTAGGCTTGTCCAAGCTGGCTTTGGCCGCCGAGCCATTCTGCTAAGGTGGGAATAAAGCGTTTTAACTCTAAAGACATTAGCGTGAAATCTGTATCCAGTCGTGTCATTGGGTCTTCGTCTGCATAGCTGTCCTTGGCTTCTTCTAGCAGATCATCACCAAAGCGTAGACGTTTTATTGTCAGGTCATCTTGTAAAATAAACTGAAGACGTTCTTGCCAGTCAAGTGCCAGTTTAACGACCTGCTTACCGGTTTCCAAATGAGCGAGAATCTCTTCTGCATCCACTTCCTGTTGCTTGCAGCGAATAACGCTACCTTCTTCTAAGTCAGAGCGTAGCTCACACTGACCATCAAGCTCTAAACCCTGTGGTCGAGTGTCAGCATTTTGTAACCATTGGGTCATTACAATACTAGGGCTTTGCTCGGTATTAAAAGGTACGACGGGGAGTGAGCCGATGGTTTGTCGCAGTAAATCTAAAAATTCGTCGGCTTTTTTGCTGCTAGACGCATCGATAACCACCATGTTTTCTGTAGGGGCGATATAGCCCCAGGTAAAGCTTGAGCGAACAAATGCGCGGGGGGTTAGCTCGCTTAGAATATCTTCTTTGATGGTGAGTTTTTCTTTTCGACCAACATAGCGGTTTTCTTTGGCTTCTAATTCTTCGACGCGTTCTTTTAACGTTTCATTAACAACGGCGGCAGGGATCACTTTTTCCTGACGGCGCAGGCATAACAAAATTGCACCACCACTAATATGGCATAACTGACTTGCTGTTGGTGCTGGCAAGCTCCAGCCCAAGCGATAGGTCTCTATACTTTTGCAGGGCTCAAACTTGAATGCTTCTAGTTGAGATTCTAGCTGGCCTGCATCGAGTTCAAGGTCTTTGTTTAATTGAAACAGTTGAAGATTCTTAAACCACATACCGTAAGACTCCATCAATTCGGGGCGCGACATTATCCAACAAAGGTCTTTCATAGGCCAGAGAATACAGGGTTTAATCCGGTAAATTACAGTTTGTAACAAAATTGTAAAAAAGCGGCAAAAGTGGAAAAGCTTGATGAACGCTATGGTTGAGTTGAATCAATAACTGTTGTCATATTTCTGTCATGCAACTGTCAGAAATATGTCATTTGGGTTTGGCAAGGTGTGCGGAAAATACAACACATCGATATTGAAAGCTAAGTAAGAAAATTAGCGAGACAAAGGCTAAATGTCCATGAAAATTGCTACGGTCACACGGGCAACCTCTATTGTTTTGGTTTTGATTGCCGTTTCTTTGGCAGCTACGCTGCTTTGGGGATTAAAGCGTTTGGATAATGCTTTTTCTGCAACTCAATCTTATTCACAACTCAAGGAAGAGGTCACCATTGATCTAAGGCGTAAGGTGCAAGAATATCTTGCCACTGGCAATGCCTTAAAGCTCAGTGAAGCGGAGCAAGATATTGATCGCCTTGTGAGTGGCAGTCTTCATCAGTTGCCGCCGCTATTAGCCGCCGAAATTGAAAATTCCCTGAATGAATTAAAGCAGGGAGTAACGGTTAAATTTCGTGCGGCAGGTAAGCTGGCAGGTAATCAAAAAGGACTTTTGTTGCAGTCTGAAAAAGAGATCGCTAATGCTGCTGATGCTCTTTATGACTATATTCAACAAGGACAGTCCCAGCAAGGACAAGCCGATGATTTAGGACTGGGTGCGGATTACTTATTTGCCTTACATCCTATTGTTCTGGGTATTAGCCAGATTAAATATTTGAGAGAGCAGTTTAACGATACTCAGGATAAGCATCATAGGGTCTTGCTGTTGGCGGAGATTGATCAATTGCAAGCTAAGGCTGAGGCGCTCAAAGAGCTGCCTCGCTTTAGGCTTTATGAGGAAGAAGAAGTTGATGAAATGGCCGCTCTTATGGGTTGGTCAGGTGAGTCGTATGGTGCGAAAAAGCAAGAGCAGGGAGATCTGCTGATTGGTGAGTTGAACGATCTTTTACGTCGTTATCCTGCTGAGCTTGAGAATATGCTTCGGGATACTCTACTGGGCGTTGAAAGTCGTAGGGCAGTGAATCAACTGATTGGCAATCTTGAGCAGTTGATTAAAGACGGGCAGAAGACGGTTTTGGTACATAAAGATCAGGTTGAGCAGCAGGTCACGACCATCTTTATTGGCTATGTCGTTTTGATTGTTATTGTCGCCTTGGTGTTGCACCTGTTTCAAAGCCGTGTGGTATTAAAAGCGTTGCGTGAACTCTCTAACGGCATTGGAAGCTTAATCGAAAGTGGTGAGATGCGATTGATTGCCGTGCATAGCTCCGATAGTGAAACAGGGCAAATTGCCCAGAGTTTTAATCAGATGATTGAAACAATGCAGCATCAGCAGCAAGAAAAACACGCTCAACTGACACAAATTACGGATTCCCTAGAAGTGGTGTTAAGCGATATTGATACTATTAGTAAAACCGCTAATGAGACCCGTAATTATATTTCTAAATCCCACAGCTTTACTGATGAGCTAACACGGCTGGCCCAAGATGTGGATGCTAGCTCGACACAGGTTGAAAGCTTTGCCCGTGGCACGGCAAGCTTTATGGAAGAGAGCCAGTTAAGCGCCAGGAATGTTGAGCGTTCCAGCGAGCAAGCTATTGCTACACTCAGTAGCGGCCATGAATCCTTGGATGACTTGATTGCGGCCGTGGACGAAGTTACCAGTATTTTGGATGTGATTAATGGTATTTCTGACCAAACCAATCTACTAGCCTTAAATGCAGCGATTGAAGCCGCTCGGGCTGGTGAACATGGTCGGGGTTTTGCCGTGGTAGCCGATGAGGTGCGTAACTTATCGATGGAAACGCAGAACTCTGTGACTAAAATTGGCAGCATACTGAGTCAGTTGAGGCACTCGTCGAATAACTTAAAAAGCAATATGACGGATATTTCCTGTGCAGCAGAGGAGCAAAGGGAAGCCTCTAGCTATCTGTTAGAGATGTCAAAAACCGTACAGGGGCATTCTGATCGTGCGGCAGAGTTTGCCCATCAAGGTGCCAAAGTCGCCCGTAATCAAGTCGGGCAGGTTGAGGTCTTTATTGCCAGTATGGAAGAGATGGAGCGTCAGGCCGCGCAAGCAGAGGATGTTATTCTTTCGGTACAAACGGAAGTACACGAGAAGGTCTTGTGGATATCCAACGCTTTGGGTGTTTCCCGTAGCAGGAAAGAACTCTTGCTTTGATTTTTGGCCTTTCTTTCTTTTTTGTTTTTTTCTCATTGTCAACGCTCAAAATCTGTTAACAATTTGATTTATCACCTTTTTGTAATTCTTATTCGATACGTGACCAAATTGCTGCAAGGGGGTAATAAAGAGTATAATCGGGTGAATTTTCAAGACGAGTGTTGCGCACAGGGTTGCAACGCAGTGTTGCTGAATAAAGGATTCCGATACTCATGGGTGAATTTGCAAGAGAAATTCTGCCAGTTAACATCGAAGACGAACTAAAACAATCCTATTTAGATTACGCCATGAGCGTAATTGTAGGTCGTGCTCTTCCCGATGTTCGTGATGGCCTTAAGCCGGTGCACCGTCGTGTACTGTTTGCGATGCAGCAGCTTGGCAACGACTGGAACAAATCATATAAGAAATCAGCCCGTGTTGTTGGTGACGTGATTGGTAAGTACCACCCCCACGGTGACAGCGCTGTTTACGACACTATTGTGCGTATGGCTCAGCCTTTCTCTATGCGACATATGCTGGTTGATGGTCAGGGTAACTTTGGTTCTATTGATGGTGATAGTGCCGCTGCAATGCGTTATACCGAAGTACGTATGGCGCGTATTTCCCATGAAATGCTAGCGGATCTTGATAAAGAAACCGTTGATTTTGTCGATAACTATGACGGTTCAGAGCGGATCCCAGAAGTTTTGCCTGCTCGGGTTCCTAACCTCCTTGTTAACGGTTCATCTGGTATCGCCGTAGGTATGGCGACCAATATTCCACCACACAACCTAACCGAGGTTGTCACCGCGTGTTTGGCTTTGCTGGATAATAGCGAGCTGACTATTGACGAGCTGATGGAGTATATCCCCGGCCCTGATTTCCCAACAGCCGCTATTATTAATGGCCGTGCGGGTATTCTTCAGGCTTATCGCACCGGTCGTGGCCGTATTTATGTCCGTGCGCGCCATACGATTGAGCGTGATGATAAAGCCAACAAAGAAACCATTATTATTCATGAGATTCCGTATCAGCTAAACAAGGCGCGTGTGATTGAGCGTATCGCTGAACTGGTTAAAGAGAAGAAAATCGAGGGAATCTCTGAGCTGCGTGATGAGTCGGATAAAGACGGTTTACGAGTCGTTATTGAACTAAAGCGTGGTGAATCTGGTGATGTGGTTGTTAACAACCTGTTTGCCCAGACCCAGCTGCAAAATGTGTTTGGTATCAATATTGTGGCGCTGGAAAACGGTCAGCCTAAAGTATTGAACCTGAAACAATTACTTGAAGCCTTCCTGCGTCATCGCCGTGAAGTCGTTACCCGCCGTACCGTTTATGAGCTGCGTAAAGCCCGTGAGCGTGGTCATATTCTGGAAGGTTTGGCGATTGCATTGGCCAATGTTGACCCAGTGATCGAGCTGATTCGTCAGTCACCTTCTGCCGCAGAAGCGAAAGAGAAGCTGATCAATAGTAGCTGGGTGCCGGGCAATGTGATTGCTATGCTAGAGCGTGCTGGCGCAGATTCTTGCCGCCCAGATGACCTAGAAGCTGAATTTGGCCTACAGGAAGACAATGGTGAATATCGCCTGTCCCCTGCTCAAGCCCAAGCCATTCTGGAATTACGCCTACACCGCCTGACTGGCTTAGAGCACGAGAAACTACTGAACGAATATAAAGATATTCTGGAGAAAGTAGCGGAGTTAGCCGGTATTTTGGCCGATGCTGAAAAACTGCTGCAGGTGATTCGTGAAGAGTTAGAAGCGATTCGTGAGCAGTACGGTGAAGAGCGTCGTACCGAGATCATTAGTAGTCACCTTGATTTGACCATGGAAGATCTGATCAACGAAGAAGATATGGTTGTGACGATCTCCCGTAGTGGTTACGCCAAGTCCCAGCCGTTAAGTGATTACCGTGCTCAGCATCGCGGTGGTCGTGGTAAATCAGCCACATCGGTTAAAGATGAAGATGTTGTTGAGCACCTGCTAGTGGCTTCCACTCACGATACCATTCTGCTCTTTAGCAACAAGGGTAAAGTGTATTGGTTGAAAGTTTACGAGTTACCTCAGGCAGGTCGTGGTTCCCGTGGTCGACCTATGGTAAATCTGTTGCCGTTGGAAGATGGCGAACAGATCAGCACTATTTTACCGGTACGTGAATACCCAGATGATCACTTTGTCTTTATGGCAACCGCTAATGGTACGGTTAAGAAAACAGCCTTGAGCCAGTTCTCTCGCCCCCGTAGCAGTGGTTTGATCGCTCTAGATATTGAAGAGGGTGATCGTTTGATTGGTGCGGCGATTACCAATGGTGAAAACCATGTAATGCTGTTGAGCAGTGCCGGTAAAATGATCCGCTTTGAAGAGTCCAAGGTTCGAGCTATGGGCCGTACGGCACGGGGTGTGCGCGGTATGCGTCTACCGGAAGGTGCCCATGTGATCTCTCTTATTATTCCTCAGACTAATGTCGTGGATGAAGAAGAGAGCGCAGAGAACGACAATAGCGAACAGATCTATATCATGACCGCTTCTGAAAATGGTTATGGTAAACGTACTCGTCTAGAAGCCTTCCCTGTATACGGTCGTGGTGGACAAGGCGTTATCGCGATGCAAACCAGTGAACGCAACGGCCAGCTGGTTTCTGCTATGCAGGTTAGTGATCTGGATGAGATGATGCTGATCACCGATAAGGGCACTTTAGTACGTACCCGTGTTGCTGAGGTATCTGTTTCTGGTCGTAATACTCAAGGTGTCACGCTGATTCGTCTCGGTGCTGATGAAAACCTTGTGACAGCGGTTCGTGTTGATGAGCCTACAGAAATAGAAGAAGAGCTAGAAGACGGTGCTGTTGTTGATGGTGCTGTTGTTGATTGTACGGTTGTTGCAGAAGGCGACAAGCCTGAGATTGAAGGCGAAGTATCTGATACCGATACGGATAGCTCTAGCGATACCGATAAAGCTGATCCAACAGCTGAATAAGTCGCGTTAAGCGCACCTTTCCGGCGGGGGCCTCCTCGTCGGAACAGTTTTCTACCGGATGCGGTTTCAACCGCGTTGATACGACCAGAAGCTTTGGGCGATTATCGAAAACCCTAAACAGATAATCCCCCCAGATCTTACAGGCAAAGACTTTAATCTAAAGTGATTGCTTTAAGGCTGTAAACGCTTCGATTTTGAGAAGAGCATAATGACACGTCACTTTAATTTTTGTGCGGGACCGGCAGCGTTACCTGAAGCTGTGTTGAAAAAAGCTCAATACGAAATGCTGGATTGGCAGGGACGGGGGCTATCGGTCATGGAGATGAGTCATCGAAGTGATGACTATGTTGCCATTGCCAGTCAAGCTGAAAAAGATCTTCGTGGGCTGCTGAATATCCCGGATAACTACAAAGTGCTCTTTATGCAAGGTGGCGCTAGTAGCCAGTTTGCAATGGTGCCGCTAAATCTCTTGGGTCATGGGGGCACGCCAAACTATATTGAAACCGGTGTTTGGGCAGGCAAGGCCATTAAAGAAGCATCTCGCTATGCGGAAGGTTTGCATGTAGCCGGTAGCAGCAAAGCTCAAGGCTATACCTGTGTTCCGGCTCAAAACGAGCTGAAACTAACAGATGATGCGGCTTATTTGCACTTTACTAGCAATGAAACCATCGGCGGCCTAGCCTTTGATTACCTACCGGAAACGGATGGTGTACCTTTGGTTTGTGATATGTCATCAGATATTTTGTCTAAGCCTTTAGATGTGACTCAGTATGGTGTGATCTATGCAGGTGCTCAGAAAAATATCGGCCCAGCAGGACTGACTCTCGTGATCATCCGTGATGACCTGCTAGATCAAGTGATGCCTGCGACACCTTCGATGATGAACTATCGGATCTGCGCTGAAAACGACTCCATGTACAACACGCCACCAACCTATGGCTGGTATTTGGCGGGGCTGGTTTTCGACTGGCTGAAAAACGATATCGGCGGCCTCGAGAAAATGGCTGAGATCAATACCCGTAAGGCGAACAAGCTGTACCAGGCGATTGATAACAGCGATTTTTATGCCAACCCGATCGCCATCGCAAACCGCTCGCAGATGAATGTACCCTTCACTTTGGCAGATGCGGCGCTAGATAAAGTCTTCCTACAGGAATCTGAAGCAGCGGGTCTGCTGAACTTGGCGGGGCACCGATCGGTAGGTGGTATGCGCGCCAGTATCTATAATGCGGTACCGGAAGCAGCGATTGATGCTTTGACCGCTTTCATGTCTGATTTCGAGAAACGCCACGGGTAGATTGTCATGTCAGAAGTAAACCTTAGTGAAGCAGAGCAGCTGGGCCTGCTGCGCGACCAGATCGACAATATTGACCAGCAGATCCAACAGTTGATCAATCAGCGCGCCCGTTGTGCGCAACAGGTTGCAGAAGTTAAACAGGCTTCCGGTGCTACGGATATTCAGTTTTATCGCCCTGAGCGTGAAGCTCAGGTCTTGCGCCGTGTGATGGAGCGAAATGAAGGCCCGCTATCGGATGAAGAGATGGCCCGTCTGTTCCGTGAAATTATGTCGGCTTGTCTAGCCCTTGAAGATCCTGTAAAGGTTGCCTTTTTAGGCCCAGAAGGCACCTTTACTCAAGAGGCGGCATTAAAGCATTTTGGTCATTCGGCTGTTAGTCTGCCGATGGCGGCAATTGATGATGTTTTTCGTGAAGTGGAATCCGGTGCTGTTGCCTATGGCGTTGTGCCGGTGGAAAACTCCACTGAAGGTGTGATCAGTCATACACTGGATAGCTTTATTGACTCCTCATTAAAGATCTCCGGTGAAGTGGTATTGCGTATTCACCAGTATTTACTGGTGGGTAACAATACTCGCACGGATAAAATCTCTCGTATTTATTCCCATGCGTCGTCGTTAGCCCAGTGTCGTAAATGGCTGGATCAGCATTACCCAAGCGCTGAACGTATTGCGGTAAGCAGTAATGCTGAAGCAGCACGTTTGGTGCAAAGTGAATGGCACTCTGCGGCCATTGCTGGAGATATGGCCGCTCAGCTCTATGGTTTACAAAAACTGGCGGAGAAGATCGAGGATCAACCGGATAATTCCACCCGTTTTCTGATTATCGGTAATCAAGAAGTGCCTGCCAGCGGCGAAGATAAAACCTCGCTTATGGTTGCTACCCGTAATCAGCCCGGTGCCCTGCATGATCTACTGGAACCCTTTCAGCGTCACGGTATCGATTTGACGCGCGTAGAAACTCGCCCCTCCAAAGTGGGTGCTTGGAATTACGTCTTCTTTATTGATTTTTCAGGCCATGCGGACAGCGATCAAGTTCAAGCTGCGTTAGCGGAGATTAGTCCTCGGGTTTCTGATATTAAGATCCTAGGCTCTTATCCAAGGGGTGTGCTTTAGGCGTCCCAAGGATATTCGCACCAACGAAATAGAATGATCCTAACGGGAGGCTTAGCCTCCCGTTTTAGCAGTTAAAGAAGGTAGATAATTATGGCATGTGATTACATTGAATTGGCCAATAAAGGTGTTCAGGGCTTACA
Organism: Oceanospirillum maris DSM 6286; assembly: GCF_000422865.1. Lineage (GTDB taxonomy): Bacteria > Pseudomonadota > Gammaproteobacteria > Pseudomonadales > Halomonadaceae > Oceanospirillum > Oceanospirillum maris. The sequence continues at coordinate 171,415 of NZ_AUGW01000008.1, forward strand.
GCCGTATCAGCCGGGTAAGCCTGTTGAAGAGCTAAAGCGTGAACTAGGTATTAGCGATATTGTTAAGCTAGCCAGTAATGAGAATCCCCTTGGGCCAAGCCCGAAAGCTTTGGATGCCATTCGTTCTATTCTACCTGAGTTAACACGTTATCCTGATGGCAATGCTTTTCGTTTGAAGCAGGCCTTGGGGAAGAAGCTGGGTGTTAATAGCGAGCAGATAACCCTAGGCAATGGCTCCAATGATGTACTTGAGTTGATTGGCCGTGCTTATTTAACCGGTCATAGTGCCGCTTTGTACTCTCAACATGCTTTTGCGGTTTATCCGATTGTTACCCAAGCGATTGGTGCGCAACATATTGCCGTACCGGCTAAAAACTGGGGGCATGATCTGGAGGCGATGGCGGCGGCGATTACGGATAAAACCCGTGTGATTTTTATTGCGAATCCCAATAACCCAACCGGCACTTGGCTGAGTGAACAAGAGGTGCGGGCTTTTCTCGATAAGGTACCGGCACGCATTATTGTGGTGTTAGATGAAGCTTATACTGAATATGTAGATCAACCTGATTTTCCGAATGGTATTGCGTTATTGAGCGAGTATCCCAATCTTGTGGTCACGCGTACCTTCTCGAAAGCCTACGGTTTAGCTGGGTTGCGTATTGGTTACAGCGTGAGTCATCTTCAAGTCGCTGATATTTTGAATCGAATTCGTCAACCGTTTAACGCTAATATGGCTGCTCAAGAGGCTGCTATTGCGGCCTTGGATGATGAGGATTATCTGGCAAAAAGTGTGCAGGTAAACGCAGAGGGCATGGCGTATTTAGAGTCTGAATTTAAACGCTTAGGCTTGGATTTTATCCCATCGGTGGGTAACTTTATTTGTGTTGATGTTGCACAGCCTGCTGGGCCTGTTGATCAGGCGTTATTGCAAGAAGGCGTAATTGTTCGCTCGGTTGCACCTTATCAAATGCCGAATCATCTGCGGGTCTCTATTGGTACTGCAGAAGAAAACGGTCGATTTATCAACGCCTTGAAAAAGGTTATGGCGGATCGTCAAACCCCTTTAGAGGAGAGCAACCCCGAGTGAAGCCTGTTAAAAAAACATTGATTATCGGCCTAGGTTTAATCGGTGGTTCGTTGGCGTTAGCCCTAAGGAAAGCCGGTTTAGGTGGGACGATTATTGGTTGTGATCGCGATCAAGATGAAGTCGATTTGGCGATTGAGATCGGCATGATTGACCAAGGCTCGACTCAGGCAGAAGACTGGATTGCCGATGCGGATCTGATCGTGCTTTCTGTGCCGGTTATCGCTATGGAATCGGTGATGGCACAAGTTAAGCCTTTACTGCGCCCGGATACAGTATTAACCGACGTTGGCAGTAGCAAGGGCTCTGTGTTGGCCTCCGCCATTAATATCTGGGGGCACTTGCCAGAAACGTTTGTTTTAGGCCACCCTATCGCCGGCTCCGAAAAAAGTGGAGTTAGCGCTGCTTTAGTGGATCTGTATCAGAAGCATAAGGTGATTTTAACGCCAACACCTGACAATACCGATCAAGCGGTCAACCGTATTACCCAGATGTGGCAGGCCGCTGGTGCTGAAGTGCTTACCATGGGTATTGAACGCCATGATGAAGTGCTCGCCGCCACCAGTCATCTTCCACACATGCTAGCTTTTTCTTTAGTCGATACCCTAGCTTCTCAAGATGAGAGCTTAGAAATTTTCCGTTATGCTGCGGGTGGTTTTCGTGATTTTACCCGAATTGCAGCCAGTGACCCGGTGATGTGGCGTGATATTTATATCGCCAATAAACCCGCAGTATTACAAGCCCTTACCGAGTTCGAACAAGGTTTGTCACGTTTAAGAACGGCTATTGAAGAGTCGGACGGTGACGCTATGCTGGGTATTTTTACCCGTGCAAAAGCCGCTCGGGAGCATTTCACAAGAATTCTAGACAACTCGGCGTATATTCCTATGCAAAATAAACTGATCAACTATCGCACTACTCCTGGCACCGCTTTGAGTGGGCGTATTCGTGTACCAGGTGATAAATCGATCTCCCACCGATCTATCATGTTGGGCTCCCTTGCAGAGGGTGAAACCCATGTAAAAGGTTTTCTTGAAGGTGAAGACAGCTTAGCAACGCTACAGGTTTTTCGGGATATGGGCGTTGTTATTGAAGGACCAAATCAAGGGGAAGTGACCATACATGGTGTGGGTTTACATGGCTTGAAGAAACCAAAGGCACCGCTGTATCTTGGTAATTCAGGTACTTCTATGCGCCTGTTGTCTGGTTTATTGGCGGGTCAGTCTTTTGATGTTGAGTTAACCGGTGATGCGTCTTTAACGAAGCGCCCGATGGAACGTGTGGCTAAGCCTCTGCGTGAAATGGGTGCCGTGGTAGAAACGGCAGAAGGTGGTCGCCCTCCTTTAATTATTCGTGGTGGCCAGGCATTAAAAGGTATCGACTATAAGATGCCGATGGCTAGTGCTCAGGTGAAATCCTGTGTGCTTTTGGCGGGGTTGTATGCTGAAGGCGAAACCAAAACCACGGAGCCTGCACCGACCCGTGATCATACCGAGCGCATGCTGACAGGCTTTGGTTATAACGTTGTGCGTGATGGCGCAACGGCCTCTTTGCAGGGCGGTGGTCAGTTGGTTGCCAATGATATTGATGTACCTTCTGATATTTCCTCCGCAGCCTTCTTTATGGTAGCAGGCTCTATTGCTGATCGTTCAGAGATTCTCATTGAGCACGTGGGGATGAATCCTACCCGCGTCGGTATTGTGAATATCCTACGGGAAATGGGGGCGGATATTACCCTTGAAAATGAATCTGAAGTAGGCGGTGAACCCGTTGCTGATGTTCGTGTTCGTTCAGCAGACTTGAAAGGCATCGATATTCCCCAGGATCAAGTGCCGTTAGCCATTGATGAGTTTCCTGTTCTGTTTGTGGCAGCAGCCTGCGCAGAAGGCGTCACCCGTCTTCGGGGTGCTGAAGAGTTACGGGTTAAAGAGAGCGACCGTATTCAAGTGATGGCCGATGGCCTGCAAGCGCTAGGTATTCAGTGCACCGTTTATGATGATGGCATTGATATTGTCGGCATAGGTAGTCTAGATGCGGGAAGTGATGCTCATAATGGTGGTCGTAAAATGAGCGGTGGCCGTGTACACAGCCATGATGATCATCGAATCGCCATGTCATTCGCTGTGGCGTCTTTACGCTCTGACGGTGAGATCTTTATTGAAGACTGTGCCAACGTCGCAACATCCTTCCCCGGCTTTGTGGAGCTGGCAAATGGCGTTGGCATGAAAATCCGAGTCGAAGAAGCTTGATTTAAGGAAAAATTATGAGCGCTCAGCAAATCCCTGTTATTACTTTGGATGGCCCCGGTGGCGCAGGTAAAGGGACGATCAGTCAGATTATTGCGGGTCAGTTAGGGTGGCATTTACTGGATAGCGGTGCTTTGTATCGTCTGACAGCATTGGCTGCGGAGCGACAAGGGGTTGCTTTTGACAATGAAGCTGCCTTGGCAGATGTTGCCCGAAATCTAGATGTGGCTTTTTTGCCCGGTAAAGAAAATGAGCCGGTTAGTGTAATACTGGCTGGTGAAGAGGTTTCTCAGGCTATTCGTACGGAAGCCACGGGGAGTAACGCCTCTAAAGTCGCGGCTTTAAATGCTGTGCGTGATGCCTTGCTACAACGCCAGCGTGATTTCCAGCAGTCTCCGGGGGTCGTTGCTGATGGTCGGGATATGGGAACGGTTGTCTTTACTGATGCTCCTTTGAAAATTTATCTGACGGCTAATGCGGATGAACGTGCTCGTAGACGGGTAAAGCAGTTGCAAGACAGTGGTATTGATGCTAAATTCCAAGCCATTTTAAGCGAGATAAAAACTCGCGACGAGCGTGATATGAATCGCGACGTAGCGCCCTTAAAGCCTGCGGATGACGCGATTACGCTTGATACAACTGAAATGTCGATTCCGGAAGTGGTGACACAGATTATCGATCTGGCTAAAGCGCGAGCTTTAGTCTGATTTTCTGTTTTCTCTTTTCGGGGGGCGCTTGGCAAGGTGTCATAGGAAGTATCTGTCCTTTAACTGATAAACGGATACTAACCTGAACCGGCGTTAACACCGCTAAGCGCAGATAAAATGAAGCCCGTATTTGCTGGTGATACGGAGACTGTGGAGAAGCAGCATCAATATACATCCTTTTGTGATGTCCGATGTATGTGGACCCCTCAACTTGTAGATCACGTAGGAAAAATAATGAGCGAATTAAGCTTTGCTGAAATGTTTGAACAGAGCCTTCAAGAAGTTAACATGGAGCCTGGTGCCATTGTTACTGCAACCGTTATCGATATCGATGGCGATTGGGTAACCGTACACGCTGGCCTAAAATCTGAAGGCGTTATCCCACGCTCTCAGTTTGTTAACGAAGGTGAAGAGTTCACTCTAGCAATTGGCGATGATGTACAGGTAGCTCTGGAAGCAGTAGAAGATGGTTTCGGTGAAACCCGTCTGTCTCGTGAAAAAGCGAAACGTGCTGAAGCTTGGAAAGGTCTGGAAGCAGCCTTCGAGAAAAATGAAATCGTTAAAGGTGTGATCAACGGTAAAGTTAAGGGCGGTTTCACAGTCGACGTTCATAACATCCGTGCGTTCTTGCCTGGTTCTCTGGTTGATGTTCGTCCAGTACGTGACACAACTCACCTAGAAGGTAAAGAGCTAGATTTCCGCGTAATCAAGCTAGATCCTAAGCGTAACAACGTTGTTGTTTCACGTCGTGCGGTTCTGGAAGCAGAAAACTCTGCAGAGCGCGAACAGCTTCTAGCTAACCTGCAAGAAGGCCAAGAAGTTAAAGGTATCGTTAAGAACCTAACAGACTACGGCGCATTCGTAGATCTAGGCGGTGTTGACGGCCTGCTGCACATCACCGATATGGCTTGGAAGCGCATCAAGCATCCTAGCGAAATCGTTAACGTTGGTGACGAAATCAACGTTAAAGTTCTTAAGTTCGATCGCGAGCGTAACCGTGTATCACTTGGCCTGAAACAACTGGGCGAAGATCCATGGGTGAACATCATTTCTCGTTACCCAGAAAACACCAAAGTAACAGCACGTGTTACTAATCTTACAGATTACGGCTGCTTTGCTGAGCTGGAAGAAGGTGTTGAAGGTCTGGTTCACGTTTCTGAAATGGATTGGACTAACAAAAACATCCACCCATCTAAAGTTGTTAACGTGGGTGATGATGTTGAAGTTATGGTACTGGACATCGACGAAGAACGTCGTCGTATCTCTCTAGGTATCAAACAGTGCACTCCAAACCCTTGGGAAGAGTTCTCTGGCAAGTTCAACAAAAACGATAAAGTGACTGGCTCTATCAAGTCTATCACTGACTTCGGTATCTTCATCGGTCTAGATGGCGGCATCGACGGTCTGGTTCACCTATCTGACATTTCTTGGAACGAAGCTGGCGAAGAAGCGGTTCGCAAGTACAAGAAAGGCGATGAGATTGAAACCATCATCCTGTCTATCGATCCAGAGCGTGAGCGTATCTCTCTAGGTATCAAGCAGCTGGATAGCGATCCATTCGCAGAGTACGTGTCTGAAAATGACAAAGGCACTCTGGTAACGGGTAAAGTTATTGCTGTAGATGCTAAAGAAGCAACTATTGAGCTGGCTACTGATGTAACTGCTACTCTGAAAGCGTCTGAAATCAGCCGTGATAAAGTAGAAGATGCTCGTAATGCTCTGAATGAAGGCGATTCTGTTGAAGCTAAGATCGTTAGCGTTGACCGTAAAAACCGCGTAATCAACTTGTCTGTTAAAGCGAAAGATGCTGCAGATGAGAAAGAAGCGCTGGCTAAAGTTCGCTCTCAAGAAGTTGAAGCTGCAGGTCCAACCACTATTGGTGATCTGATCAAACAGCAAATGAAAAATAACTAATCCTAACGATTAGCTTATTGTTCAGAAAAACCACCGTCCGACGTTGAAAAACGAAAGGCGGTGGTTTTTTTTCGCCGAAAGAAAAGTGGCTTCGGCTTCTTATCGTCGATAATTTAGACTTTTTAGCGAAATGGGTCACAGTTTACAAAAAGCTAAAAAGCTTGTATGGCGGATATGGCATTCATACATTATGATTTGTTGCAACGCAAAGTTAGGCTTAACCTCTTAGGTTGACTTTATACTGATATAGCTAGAAACAAGGAATGCTCATGGGCATCAGTTATCAAACGCATCTCGGTACAGATCATAATCCCATCACAGACCTCCCCGCAGCGACACACGAAAAACTTTCTTTGAATACACCCGTTGGCAGTTGTATTGATCATTACCAGCGTGTTTGGCTTGCTGATACGGCCCATAATCGACTTTTAGTGTTTGATAAAGAATTAAAAAACCTATTAATGGTTTTTGGTTCTACCGGCGATGGGGATTGCTCGTTTAATATGCCATTTCGATTACTGGCACACCCTGATAAAAACTGGGTTTATGTGACTGATATTGGCAATCAAAGAGTTCATATTTTAAGTTATGATGCCGGATTAGATGTTACGCCTGTTAAAACCTTTGGCAATGAACCTGACGTTGCGCTTAAAGGCCCTAACGGCATTGTTTACTATCAGGGCAAGCTTTGTGTTGCTGATGAGTTTTATGAAGGTGATGCAGGCAATAGTCGACTAGCCATTTTTAATGATGATGGCGATTATCTGTACAGTATTGAGACGATTACCGGCTATAAGGAGCCTGTTGACTTGCTCTGGCCGCAAGGGTTAAGCCTTGACCGCCGAGGCCGTATCTATATTGCTAACACCGGTTTTAACACCGTTGTTCGTTGTAACTGGCAAGGAAAAGGCCTTAATTTTGAGGCGAATAATAAACCCTATTTAGAAAGCTTAGAGCTAGCCCGTGATGTGGCGATTATTCAAGGCAAGGTGCTTATTCCTGGTGGAAAAGCGAATGCTATCGCTGTTTATAGTCAAACGGGGCGTTTACAGGGCAGCCTTGAGGGGTATTTCTCACCGATACAGCTGACAGAATACCCTGACTCCGACTCTTTTCTTGTGACGGAACCCATTCTTGCATCCTTGCAGCTACATCAGGCGAACTTAAAGCAAGTTCAAAATGGTCGTTCGTTATACCCGACAGTTAAAGCCCAACTGGGTGATGAACGAGACAGCGTCGGTCAGCTTCATTTTTCGACGGCTGTGGCGGGAAATATTCCACTTAACCAAACGTCTTCCTCTTTTTCTAACACCTTTCCTACCTCCTCTTCTTTACCTTCTTTTGTGCCGCAGTCGTTAATGCTACAAGGGTTGGCGCAGCAGCATCGCTTCCATGAGCAGCTTGTTAACTTGATGCAGCCAATCGGTTTGTCGTCAGGTTTGCCAACATGGCTGAATATGGGATTAAGTTGGCAGATGGAGTGGCTGCAACGTTGGCAGAAAAACTGGTGGTCGATGATTCTGCAAGAGGATAAAGGTGATGATGACGGCCTGTGGGTTGTTGATGCCGGTAATTATCAACTACAAGCCTCTCAGAGCTTAGAAAGCAGCAGTCTTAGATCTGCCAGTCTTCCGTTGCTGCCCGGCTCGTTAGGGTTGGCTGCTTTAAAAACGAAAAACCCACTGCCAGGACAGCTTGCCCCTTCTATCCCTCTACTTGTTGTCAGTAACTTTTTAAGCGGTATTGTCACAATCTATCAATATCATCCGCTATTTAAAGAGCTGGTTCCCTATACCGTGTTTGGTTCCCAGGGCAGTCAACCTTGGCAGCTAAATCAGCCGCAGGGCATCGCCATTGACCCTGTAAGTAACGATATCTTTATTGCTGATTCAGGTAATAACAGGATCAGTCGATGGCGGCTGAATGCGTTAGGCATTATTGGCTTGGTTGATACTTTTGGTCAGCTTGGGGATGGCGATCAGGATTTTCATACCCCCTCTGATATTGCCATTTCTGACAATGGAGAGTGCTATATCACCGATCAGTTTAACCATCGTATACAGGTGATGGATCGTGACGGGCATTGGCTGCGTTCTTTTGGTCAAGCTGGCTATGGTATAGATAATGACAACTTTCTATTGCCAACCAGTATTGAGCATGATGATGGTTATATTTTTATCTCCGACTTGGTTAATAGAGCGGTTAAAGTTTTTGATCAAAATGATCAGTTTGTTTGTTCTTTTTCTGGTTTCGGAGCGGATAGCTCAAAAGGGCAGTTGTGGATGCCTTATCTGATGCATGTGCATCAAAAGCGTATCTATTTACCCGATTGCGCGCTGAACCGAGTCAATATTTATCATTTTGAATCTTAGAGTCTAAGCGAAGGGTGCATAAGCAGGAGCAAGTGATGAATGTTTTCAGTAAAGCCGCTAAAAAACGCATTAAAGGTCAACAGGTTATTGAAAGGCAGGGAGTTAGCAAGGGTGCTATCTCCAAAGCAGATTCAGAAGATTTGCTTGAATCGATTAGGGATGTCATCCAAGAGATAGCTATAAGCTCTGATATGGATCGAGCCATTGCTGTTGAACATTTGAACCGGCTAAAAGAAAAGCATCGTAAAATATTAGCTGGAAAATGCATTAGAGGACCTCAAGGTTAGTCTTGAGGTAAGGCATAGGGGAATATAATGGAAACCAGTTTATCAAAAGTATCCATTGCGACACGAGCATGGATGATACTGGGTTTGTTTGCTGTTGGAATGGTTATGAATACCTTATTGGATGCGGCTAAGATGCGTGACCATTTAAGGGCGAGTTATGAAAAGGGTGTTACCTTACTGGTTGAAAGTGGTGTTAGCGTCATTGATCACTATTATCAGTTAAGCCAAAACGGCACCTTGACTGAAGCTGAAGCGCAGCGCCAAGCATTAGCGGCAGTGGCGGCTATGCGGTTTGATAATGGTAACTATCTGTTTGTGGGTGATAAACAAGGGGTTCAGATAGCCAGTGGCGTTCCGGCATTAGTAGGTAAAAATATTCTAGGACTAAAAGATCCTACAGGTAAGCCATTTGTTCAAGAGCTTTACTCACAGGCTAAGGGCGGTGGTGGTTTTGTTGATTACAAGTGGCCTAATAGCCAAAATAAAGAACAATTAGATCCTAAAACCAGCTATGCGGCGCACTTTTCTCCTTGGCAGTGGACCATTGGTAGCGGGTTGAATATGGAAGCACTTCAGGCTGATATTGCCGCTTCCGAGATGATGTCGATCCTTAACGCTATCATGATCCTCTCTGCATTATCCGTTATTCTGATCTTTTTTATCCGCAGCATTATTACGCCGATTAATCGTACCGTTAAAGCGATGCGTGGGCTTTCTCAGGGTGAAGGTGATCTTACTCAACGCCTACCTGAGACAGGGAGTATAGAGCTGATCGCTTTAGCGCGTTACTTTAACCATTTTATGGCATCTCTACAGGATATTATGAGGGAAGTTAGTGGTTCCGCTGAACGGCTAGCAAGCTCGGCCTCGCAGATGGTTCGCTCGACCAATAGTGTTGATAGTAGCGTTGATAAGCAAACGCAGGATACCGAGCAACTTGCCAGCGCTATGATGCAGATGCTGATGAGTGTTGAAGAAGTGACAGAGCGCACGGTTCAGGCAACGGAATCAACCGTACAGGCTAGCCGTGAAACGGAGCAGAGTCAGTCCATTATTAAGAAAAATATTCAAGAATCACAGGGGCTGGCAGAGGCTATTAGTCTAGCAAGTGAAGTGATTTCTCGACTGGCTGAGGATAGCCGTAATGTTGATACCGTTCTTGAAGTGATTCGAGGCATTGCCGATCAAACTAACCTGTTGGCTTTGAATGCTGCCATTGAAGCTGCACGGGCTGGCGAGGCAGGTCGTGGTTTTGCGGTGGTTGCAGACGAAGTACGTACTCTATCGCAGCGTACTCAAGAGTCGACGACAGAAATTCAATCTATTGTTGAGAAACTACAAGCCGCTGCAGAACAAGCGGTAGAGGTGATGAGTGATGGCGCTTTGAAGGCAGGTATAGCAGCAGAAACCTCTGAATCAGCAGGGCAAGTGTTAAATAATATCACCCAAGAGGTTAACGCTATTCAGCAAATGAATCAGGATATTGCTGCGGCATCCGAGGAGCAGTCTACTACGGTTTCGGGCATTAACAACAATGTGGTGAGTCTCAGGGATCTAACGGCTAATGTGAGTAATGAATCGGCTCAGATGGCCTCTGCAAGTCAAGATTTGATGCAGGTTTCCCAAGGCATGATCCAACTTATTAATCGTTTTAAAGTAAACTAATAAACCCTATAAAAGCGCCCGAGAACTTTGTCGGGCGCTTTTTGATTTAAGTAAGATCGTTATCGTTTGGCTCGACCTTTTCCTTCGATTCTACCTGCGTCAAAATCCCCTGTAGTAAGCTAAGCTCTGCTTTTTCCGGTAGATTACGCTGAAAGTAAGCTCTTAATTTTGCAAGGGTCGCCTCTTTTGGCTTACCTTTGAAGTATCCGGCACTTTCTAATCGCTCCTCCATTCGTTCCAGAAAGAACTTCATCTCTTTGGTTGTTGGAAAGGCGGTCTCTTTTTTAACAGGCTCAAAGCTGCTCAAGCTTTTTTGGTATAACTCATAGGCGATAATCTGAACCGCAGATGCCATATTTAGAATGGAATAATCAGGGTTGGCGGGTATAAAAACATGCTTGTTACACAGTTCATATTCTTCCGTGGTTAAGCCGCTTCGCTCACGGCCAAAGACAACGGCAGTCTCCTCACCTCTTGATGTACCTTGAACAAAAGTGGCACATTCTGGTGGTGTCATTGCTAACGCTTGACGGGTGCGAGGGCGGGCACTTGTCGCGATGACGTGCTCGCAATCACCAATCGCCTCTTCAAGGGTTTGGCAGATTACGACATTATCTAAAATATCCTCTGCACCTGCGGCCATGGTGTTGGCATCAACGTGGGGAAACTGGACTGGCGTAACAAGGTAAAGCCGAGTTAGCCCCATCACTTTCATCGCCCTAGCAGCAGAGCCGATATTACCAGGATGATAGGTGTTTACTAAAACAATGCGGATTCTTTCAAGCATAGGGATACCGTAACGCAGAGGATAAAGAGGATGGGCCCATGGCTGCAAATCATTAGCCTGAAGGCAGAAAGATTGGCATAAAGGCTGTTAAAAAGCGCAGCAAGGATACAGCAATGGCGGGCAGAAATAAAAATTTGCTAGGCACAAAAAAGCCCCGCTGTTTCCAGCGAGGCTTTTATGACGTAATGGATCAGCTCATCGTGAGTGCTCCATACGCCGGGTAGCTAGAGGGCTGAACTACATCATGCCGCCCATGCCACCCATACCGCCCATGCCACCCATATCAGGCATGCCACCAGCGCCTTTCTCTTCTGGCATGTCTGCTACCATTGCTTCGGTAGTGATCATTAGGCCAGCGATAGATGCTGCTGCTTGAAGTGCTGAACGAGTTACTTTTGCTGGGTCAAGAATACCCATTTCAATCATGTCGCCATATTCGCCGTTTGCAGCATTGTAACCGTAGTTACCTGTGCCTGCGCGTACGTTAGCAACAACAACAGAAGCTTCGTCACCCGAGTTAGTCACGATTTGGCGTAGAGGTGCTTCCATCGCACGGAAGGCTAGCTCGATACCAACATTCTGGTCGTGGTTGTCGCCTTTCATGTCTTTTACAGTGGTCAGAGCGCGAATCAGCGCGACACCACCACCAGGTACTACACCTTCTTCAACCGCTGCGCGAGTTGAATGCAGAGCGTCTTCAACGCGTGCTTTCTTCTCTTTCATTTCAACTTCAGTTGCTGCGCCAACTTTGATGACAGCTACGCCACCTGCTAGTTTAGCAACACGCTCTTGCAGTTTTTCACGGTCGTAATCAGAAGAAGTTTCTTCCATTTGCGCACGGATTTGAGCAACACGGGCTTCAATATCAGCCGCTTGACCAACACCATCAATAATTGTGGTGTTTTCTTTGCTCATGGTGATGCGTTTAGCCGTACCTAGCTGTTCAATGGTCGCTGACTCAAGGCTTAGGCCAACTTCTTCAGAGATAACTGTGCCTCCAGTCAAGATAGCGATATCTTCTAACATCGCCTTACGACGATCGCCAAAGCCTGGGGCTTTAGTGGCAGCCACTTTTACAATACCGCGCATAGAGTTAACAACAAGAGTTGCCAACGCTTCGCCTTCGATATCTTCAGCGATGATAACCAGAGGTTTACCGGCTTTAGCAACACCTTCAAGAACAGGCAGTAGCTCACGGATGTTAGAGATTTTCTTGTCAACTAGCAGGATCATAGGATCATCTAGTTCAACAGACATTTTCTCTTGGTTGTTGATGAAGTAAGGAGATAGGTAGCCGCGATCAAACTGCATACCTTCTACAACTTCAAGCTCGTCGTCAAAACCACGACCTTCATCAACAGTGATAACGCCTTCTTTACCTACTTTTTCCATCGCTTCTGCAATGATGTTACCTACAGTTGCGTCGGAGTTAGCAGAGATGGTGCCTACTTGTGCAATAGCTTTGTTATCTGCGCAAGGAACCGACAGCTTTTGCAGCTCAGCAACAACGGCTTGAGTTGCTTTGTCGATACCACGCTTAAGATCCATTGGGTTCATGCCAGCAGCAACTGATTTCAAGCCTTCAGTTACAATCGCTTGGGCCAGAACGGTTGCTGTTGTTGTTCCATCACCAGCGACATCATTGGTTTTAGAAGCAACTTCTTTAACCATTTGTGCGCCCATGTTTTCGAATTTGTCTTTTAATTCGATTTCTTTCGCAACAGATACGCCATCTTTTGTGATGGTTGGTGCACCGAATGATTTCTCAAGTACAACGTTACGACCTTTAGGGCCTAGGGTCGCCTTAACAGCGTTAGCCAGTACATTTACGCCTTCCAGCATACGTTGACGTGCTTCGATACCAAATAATACGTCTTTTGCCATTTTGAAAAATCCTGCTTAATAATGAATGTTTGGTTTAACGTGCGTCCAAAACCTGAATTAGTTTTCTAAAACAGCGTAAATTTCGCTTTCGCTCAAGATTAGCAATTCTTCACCATCGATTTTTACAGTGTTGCTAGCATAAGGACCAAACAAAACTTTATCGCCTTCTTTAACGCTCATTGCTTGAAGCTCACCGCTATTAAGAACGCGGCCTTGGCCTACAGCAACAATTTCGCCTTGGTTCGGCTTTTCAGCAGCAGAGCCAGGCAGAACGATACCGCTTGCCGTGGTGGTTTCTTCTTCCTTGCGGCGGATTACTACGCGGTCGTGCAAAGGACGGATTTTCATTCTCAAATCACTCCTAAAAAGATCGTTAATGTTCAATCTTTAAATACCGGTAAACCGAGTATTTTTGTTGTGCTCCTAAGGAGCTGAAAGCTATCCCCTTTTAATGGGGACATGCTTTTTCAATTCAATGGGTTAGAGCAAATTATTTTTTTCTTTCGTACTCGCCATCAATCACATCCCCTGAACGATTTTTAGAAAGGTCTGGCCGGGAATGTGGGTGGCTATGAGAGAAATCCTGTGGGCCCTGTTCCCCATGGATACCCTGCCACTGGCCTTGGGTATTTGATTGGTGAGTAGGGCTTACACTAATATTTTTCAAGACCTGATTTAAAATAAACTGCCGGCTACCCGGTAAGATGCAAATAAAGCCTAAGGTGTCAGTGACAAAGCCAGGGGTCAGCAACAAAGCACCGCCTGCAGCTAACACAATACCCTCTGCCATTTCACGAGCAGGAATTTGACCTTGGTTTAACTTCCAGTTAGCTCTGTTGAGCATGGCAATACCTTGTTGTTTTAGCAGGCTAATGCCGATAACTGCAGTTAATACCACAAGGGCAACGGTCGGAAGTGCACCAATTTGTTGCCCTACTTTAATAAGAACAACCATTTCTATTAACGGTACTGCAATAAAGAGCAGTAAGAATTTTTTCATAAGAGGTTTCCTAATTGTCTAAAAACAGATATTGGGCTGTGCACTGTTTTTTCAATCCTACTTTTGAAAACAGCTTTGTTTTAAACGGGGTTCGCAAGTGCAATAAAATGAGTTATATTGCAATGCACAATGGTTAGAAAAGTACGTTTTAGAATACAACTCCAATAATGAACAATCATGTGATAAGCCCAGGGGGTAAGTATGGAATTGCAAGATAAAGTTGTCGTAATCACCGGTGGTGGCCAAGGTTTAGGTCGTCAAATGGCACTACGTTTAGCAACAAAAGGTGCTAAATTAGCCCTGATTGACCTAAATCAAGATAAGCTTGATGAAACGGTTGCGCTTGTTAAAGAAGCCGGTTCTGACGCTAAAACTTATATGGCAAACGTCGCTGTTGAAGCTGAAGTAGAAGCTACTTTTAGCCAAATTGTTGCTGATTTCGGTCGTCTTGATGCGTTGGTTAACAATGCGGGTATCACCCGTGATGGCCTGTTTGTTAAGGCGAAAGAAGGCAAAGTGCAGCAAAAAATGAGTCTACAGCAATGGCAGCAAGTTATTGATGTGAACTTAACTGGTGTTTTCTTATGCGCCCGAGAAGCTGCTTGCCAGATGATCGAGAATGATATTCAAGGCGTTATCATCAATATTTCTAGCATCTCTCGTGCCGGTAACTTGGGTCAAACCAACTATACCGCCGCGAAAGCAGGTGTTGCTAGCATGGCGGTAACATGGGCTAAAGAACTGTCTCGTTACGGTATTCGTGTTGGTGCTATTGCCCCTGGGTTTATTGAAACCGATATGACGGCAGGTATGAAACCTGAAGCACTTGAGAAAGTATGCTCTGTGATTCCGATGAAGCGCCTAGGCTTACCGGATGAAATTGCTCACTCTGTTGAGTATATCATTGAAAATGATTACTTCACCGGTCGTGTTATTGAGTGTGATGGCGGTCTGCGTATCTAATTTTTATTAGAATGTAACGTAAGAGCGTTAAAAGGAAGGCCTGGGCCTTCCTTTTTTACGTTTTGATTTTGTTTTCAGGCTTTAATTCAAGATTTTATTTTCAGGGTATCAAATACCCATTCTGCCTCGGTTATCCTCAAGCGTTTTTAAGCTAATTCCTTTTACTTGTGTGAGTGCTTCAATGCTCTTAAAGGGGCCGTTTTTGCTGCGAAAGTCTACAATCCGCTGCGCTTTGGCTGGGCCTATGCCGGTTAGTTCTTGTAGGTCGTTTAAGCTCGCTTGATTGATATTGATGACGACGGTTTGCACGACAGGCGTTTTTTTCACCGATGTTTCAGCTTGCGCATTAGGGATAATGGTAAACATTAAAGTGAACAAGGCCAGTGCGAATAAGGCGTAAAGGGGTTGGGTTTTAGTATGCATAATAAACATCCTCTGTTGGTTTAATTGTCCATGCTGACTTAATTTATCCTAGTAAAAAAAATGGGTTTAGCATTATAAACTTTAGTTTTATCTAATATTTGTAGTGTATCTTTATCGGTTTTATGGATTGAGCTTATCGATTAGCTTATCGATTAGCTTATCGATTAGCTTTTTGATTGGCTTTTTGATTGGCTTTTGGTTTTATTCTGGAGAGGCTTTATAATCTGTGCGCACTAACCGCTGAGGAAAAGATTAATGTCTTTATTTGTTGAAAACCCGATTATTGTTGCTTTGGATTACCCTAACGCAGATCAAGCATTAGCTTTTGTCGATCAGCTAGAGCCAGGTCGCTGCCAGCTAAAAGTGGGTAAAGAGCTGTTTACACGCTCTGGGCCGGCAATTATTGAGGCGCTTACTAAACGCGGTTTTAATGTTTTTCTAGATTTAAAGTTTCATGATATTCCGAATACAACGGCTCAAGCGGTTTTAGCTGCTGCAGATAGCGGTGCTTGGATGGTCAATGTTCATGCGGCTGGCGGACGACCTATGATGGAAGAGTCGCTAAAGCGCCTGCGCGGGGCTGGTCATGAGACGTTGCTGATTGCGGTAACAGTGCTAACCAGTATGAATGAGCAGCAGTTACGTGAAACAGGCATTAACGCTACCCCAGCGGAGCAGGTAATGCACCTGGCATCATTGACAGAGCAAGCGGGACTGGATGGCGTTGTCTGCTCTGCTCAAGAAGCTGCAATGTTACGCGGGGCACTACCAAGAAGCTTTCAGTTGATTACCCCAGGTATACGCCCTTCTTTTGCGGCGCAGGGTGATCAACAGCGTATTGTTACGCCAAAACAGGCTTTAATTGATGGTAGTGACTATCTGGTTATCGGTCGACCGATTACTCAAGCAAAAGACCCGATGGAAGCATTAACTTTAATTGAAGCTGAGATCGCATCGATTAAACCGTAGCTGTACTAGACTGTATTGATCGCCTTCAGGTGCTATAGGCACTTCTACAGTGGTTAAGAAAGGTTTGCTAAAGGAAAATAGCTAGAGTTAAAAAGCACTCTTCGGGGTGCTTTTTTCAGACTAAAGTGTGTCATCAGGCCTTACACTGCCCCAGCTACGGCATTTAGGGCATTGCCATAACGGGCTGTGCTGGCTTTTAAAGCCGCAACTGATACAACGAGATTTATGCTGGCGTGCATCAAAACGCATGAGTTGATGTTCTAGATGGCTTAGCTGCATCTTTAGCGGATTACTGGTCGCTTGCTCAGCCATTAGCTGTACCATTAAGCCTGCAATATAAGGGGAGGCTGTCTGTTGTCTTCCCGAGTAAGCTTCTAAGTACTCAAGGGCTAATGTATTGCCGTGCTGCTGCTGAATGCGCTTAACTTTTAATGCAAGAGCTGTTTCAGATGGAAAAAGATCTAAAGACTCATCTAAAATAGACGAAATTTCCTTATAACTCATAATAGTGCTCAGTTCTGGTAGCACCAGTGAGTAGTAACGCTTATCTTGCACGGGAATACGTAATAACAGCGATTTTCCTTTTCGGCTATTGTTGTTTTTAAGCTCTAAATGGGCGGTCGACCAGTTGGCGCGAATACAGTTGGGGTCGTTGTATAGTGCTTGCTTGAGGTGTTTTCTGGCCTGAGTCGTCTCACCTCGACTTAATAGTGCCTCTGCCAGCTCGCAGTAGTAGTGAGCAACTGCTTTACGCTGCTCGGTTTTGTCTCTTAATTGACGATTGCCGCTAACCTCAATGGCTTTTTGCCATTCTTTTTCCTGCTCATAAAGTCGGATTAATAAGGTTAATGCTTGGAGGCGAATATCATCACCGACAGCATCGGTGATTTCGAGTAATAATCGTTCGGCGCGATCAAATAAGCCAGCGGCAAAAAAGTCCCTTGCTAGTTCAAGCTGTACCTGCTGCGTTAGCGTTTTGCTTAATGACGGGCGAGCAAATAGGTTTTGATGCAAGCGAATCGCTTTTTCTATTTCGCCCTTACTTCTGAATAGGTTTCCCATGGCGATATGGGTATCGACGGTCTCTGGGTTGATTTCCAGAACCCGCATAAAGGTTTCTATCGCTTGGTCTTGTTGATCGTTAAGCAGGTACGTCAGACCCGTGAAGTAGTCTTTATTAAGGCTGCTTTCTGATAGCGTAGAGAAGGTCTTCTTGTTATGGTTTTTTTTTGACCGGCGGCCAAGAAAAAACCCAATGGCTATAGCTATAACTAATGTTAAAAGCAATAGCACTTCATTCATTCGGCTCGTCCTTTAGGCCTGATATCCTAAGTGCGTCTAGCTCTTTTCGAGCAACTTTAAGTGCTTTCTCATTACGCATCTGTGATGCTTTCAGGCGAAGATAGGTGGACAAAGAGAGTAACCAGCCCGTGAAAATCCCCGTAAGCAAGCTACCTAATATCAGTAGCGCAATACTGGTTTCTGGCAGTTTAAATAACAATAGATCAACTGCGTAGGGGGCTGTGTTTCTGGAAGAAAACAGAATGCCCACGATCATCAGTGTTAGAACGACAACCAATAGAATACCGCTTTTAAGCCAACGCATCTGAGCTCCTGATGTCAGGTTGAATATAGCTAGATTATGCCAGTAATAAGCTGGGATCTCATTAATGAAAATAGATCAATTCATCGTAGTTTTGTTTTAATTGCGCTGTTATTAAGCTTTGTTACTTGGCTTTGGTCTTTAATGTTAACTGCGCAGTTCTTTTACTTTACTACTTAGCTTTGATTTTTGATGTTAGCTACGCTGTTGTTTAGCTTCGTCTACCTGTTCTCTTAGCTCTTTTCCAGGCTTAAAGTGAGGGACGAATTTTCCAGTAAGATCAACAGACGCTCCTGTTTTTGGGTTACGACCTAGACGTGGCTCCCGATAATGAAGTGAGAAGCTTCCAAAGCCTCTAATCTCAACGCGGCCACCGGTAGCCAGTGCATCGGTTATTTGCTCAAGAAGGATTCTCACCGCTGCCTCAACCTCTTTGGCTGAAAGCTCTGGCTGTTTTAAGGTGATCTGTTCTATTAGCTCTGATTTAGTCATTTTTAAGTTTCCTACAAACGTGTCGTTATTCTTTTCGGGCCATTATTCTTTAAGGTATTGGCTCTATCATTATCGGCTGTTTTCTTAAAAATAAAATAGGGATATTCCTGTATTAAACAAAAGGTTAGTGAAAAATCAATGGGAAAAGCAATTTTTTGTTTTTGATCATTAGTCTAATCTGTCTGGGGTCTCCTGAAGGAGCGCGGTATAATGACGAAAATAAGCATCAATTTTCAGCTGGGTATTATTCATGAGTGTTGAAGAAGAAGTGAAGCGTTTGCAGTGGCAAAGTCGTCGTGGCATGTGGGAACTGGATTTAATGCTGGTGCCTTTTGTTCAAGATTGCTATCGCTTACTGGATGCGGAAGACCGTGTACGGTATGAGAAAATTTTAGAGTGTGAAGATCAGGATCTTTTTGTTTGGCTGATGCAGCGTGATCTGCCAGATGAACCTGAGCATCGCTTAATCTTACAGAAAATTATTGCTTATGCCGAAAACGGCGATCTTTCTAACTTTAAAAGCCTCTAAAAGGCTGCGTGGCTGGCTTATTGTCAGCCACGTTGTTCCCTTCTGTTTTGTGTTCTTGCAATCTTCTCTTGTGGTTAGTTCTGTTTTTTTTGTGCTGGCTTTAGCAACAGCGTCCCATGCTTGGGTTAAGTTTGGCTTATCGACTCGATCTTCAAATATTACTACGCTGGCCTTTGACGACCATTGGTATTTAGGTTTTGGTTCTGGGGTAAAAAGAAAGGTCGCCCTGTTGCAGGCGTCAAGTTTTTCTCGTTTTTGGCTGTTACTGGTATTTGTGGATGCTGATGGGAAAACATACCGTGTTTTTATTTGCTCAGATAGCATTGGTATGTATTTTGATGGCGGTGATGGTGGTTCAAGAAGTACCCATGCGGAGGGATTTCGCAGGTTTCGTTTATGGTTTAACCTACTAAAGGCTTGATCTGTAAAAGCTTAACCTGCAATAGTAAAAAAGAGCACCTTGCTTAGCAAGGTGCTCTTTTTTCTTAATGTTTCTTCTGTGTTTCGTTTACCGGAGTACTGTTTGTTTACCTGCGCACTGTCTGTTTTACCACTGATCTGGCGTCAATAGGGTATTGCGAGGCTCGGCGCTTAGGTTCGGGTAATCAAGGGTGTAGTGCAAGCCGCGGCTTTCTTTTCGCATAAGCGCTGAGCGAATAATAAGATCTGCCACCACCGACAGGTTGCGCAGCTCAATTAGATCGCCTGAGATTTTATAGTTGGAGTAATACTCTGAAATCTCTTTGTTCAGCATGTCGATGCGATGCTTGGCTCGTTGTAGACGCTTGTTAGTGCGAACAATACCAACGTAATCCCACATAAAGCGACGTAATTCATCCCAGTTGTGTGCAATAACAACATCTTCGTCGGAATCGGTTACTTGGCTTTCATCCCAATCTGGCACGTAAGGTGGCTCTGGAACGGTATCGAGCTTGCTGAGAATATCCTGTGCTGCGGATTCTGCGTAAACCAAGCACTCTAAAAGCGAGTTACTGGCCATACGGTTCGCACCATGTAATCCGGTAAAGCTGGTTTCACCAATGGCATATAGGTTCGGCATATCGGTTTGCCCTTTGGTGTCTACAATGACGCCACCGCAGGTGTAGTGTGCCGCAGGCACGACCGGTATTGGGTCTTTGGTGATATCAATACCATATTCTAAGCAGCGCTCATAAACCGTTGGGAAGTGGCTTTTGATAAAGTCGGCGGGTTTATGACTGATATCAAGATAAACGCAATCGCTACCAAGGCGTTTCATTTCATGGTCAATTGCCCTAGCCACAACATCCCTTGGGGCCAGTTCTTTACGTTCGTCAAAGCGGTGCATAAAACGCTTGCCATTTGGAAGTAACAGATGAGCGCCTTCACCGCGTAGCGCTTCGGTAATCAAAAAAGATTTAGCCTGAGGATGATACAAGCAGGTGGGGTGGAATTGATTGAATTCCATATTGGCAACACGGCAGCCTGAACGCCAGGCCATAGCAATACCGTCGCCAGAAGAGCCGTCAGGATTGCTGGTATACAGATAAACCTTACTTGCACCGCCTGTGGCTAAAATCACAAAACGAGCCTTAAAAACATCCACATGCTCGCTCTCACCGTTCAGCGCGTAAGCACCTACGCAGCCGTGCCCGTGAGTGTCTAGCTTACGACGGGTAATCAAGTCAACAGCCATGCGATTGGTAAAAATTTCCAAACCGTCCTTATGGATCGCCTGATCTATTAACGTGTTTGAGACCGCAAGGCCAGTGGCATCCGCTGCGTGAATGATTCGGCGATGGCTGTGTCCGCCCTCTCGGGTGAGATGATAGGGCTGGTCACTGTTATGTTCATCATTTGGGGTGAATGGCACGCCCTGTTTTATCAGCCAGTCGATACTTTTCTTGCTGTTCTCCACGGTAAAGCGCACAGCCTCTTCATCACATAGGTCTGCCCCTGCGATTAATGTATCCTGCACATGGGACTCAATGCTGTCTTCGTTATCCAGCACTGCAGCAATACCTCCCTGTGCCCAGCGTGTTGATCCGTCATCAAGAGTGCCTTTGCTCAGAACGGCCACAGAACAATGGTCGGCCAGTTGCAAAGCCAAAGACAAACCAGCAGCACCGCTACCGATGATAAGAACATCATGCTGAAAAACTTGGCTCATGACTGTATTTCCGCCGCGCAATAGAAAAAAGAAACTTCCTGCTGTTATAAGATGAACCTTTAGAAATGGCTCGGGTCATAATTGCAGCAATGTAAGGCGATAGATGTTAGTGAAATTTCGCCCATCAGACAAACTTACGTTAAAGTTGCCCTGAGTTTTATGACTAATTTTTATGAAATATATAACGGTCTAAGGCAATAAAACGCCACAACCGCACAGACTAGAAGCTACAACTGCATCATAATGACCAGAATGCAGACGATATTAAGTAATAGTGCTCATTAAGAGGCACCTTATTGCTTTGCGTGTCGATCGTAATACTGCGGCGTTACGCATTGAGGTTGAGAGATGAAGAAGGAAACGGATCAGCAGCTAGTGGCGCGGGTTCAGGCGGGTGATAAAAGGGCATTTGATTTTTTGGTACGCAAGTATCAGCATAAAATTGCTGCATTGGTGAGTCGTTATATTAAAGATTCCCATGAAGTTTTGGATGTCACGCAGGAGGCCTTTATTAAGGCGTACCGTGCTATTGGAAACTTTCGGTCAGAGAGTGCCTTTTATACTTGGCTTTACCGTATCGCCATTAATACTGCAAAAAACTATTTGGTATCCCGTGGGCGAAGGCCTCCTGGAACCGATATCGATTACGGCGATGCTGAAATACTGAATAACGATGGTCGCCTAAATGATAATGCTTCTCCAGATAAAAGTTTGGAGCGGGATGAGTTAGAAGCAACGGTGTATAAGGCGATAAACAACTTACCTGATGAGTTGCGAACCGCAATTACGCTCCGGGAAATGGATGGCATGAGTTATGAAGATATCGCTCAGGTTATGCAGTGCCCGGTGGGGACAGTCCGTTCACGTATTTTTCGTGCCCGTGAGGCCGTTGACCGTGAAATTAAGCGATTGTTTGAGCCTGAGCTAGTGGCTCAGTAATTTTTCACCTTGATCTTCAAGGTAAGTTAAGAACCGAGGTTAGCTATGAGTGATAATATTCACCAGTCGCTTTCACATCTAATGGATAACGAAGCTGATGAACTAGAGCTTCGTCGTTTATTAAAAGCCTGTGATGAGCCCGATGGAAACGGTCTAGCCGATACATGGCACCGTTATCATCTCGTTCGTAGTGTGCTGCACAAAGAATTTGAACAAGAGCATTTGGTCGATATTGCTGACCGTATCTCTGTGGCTCTTGAGCAGGAACCTGAACCTGCTAAGCGCAGAAGGCTTTTTGAAGCTTGGCGATTAAAAGCTTCAGAGATTTCTGATACTTGGATGGCAAAAGGTGCTATTGCTGCATCGGTTGCCGCCGCCGTTGTCATGCTTTTGCCTAACCCTTCTCAGGATCTACCTGTTGCACAAAAGCTTACCGTGCAATCAACCGGCTACCAGCAAACGTTACCCGCTAGAGGCTTGCAGCAGAGCCCTATTGGTGTACAACGTGTAAGCGCAGGAGCTAATGCAGCAGAAGGGTATCGATTGATTGACAACCAACGATTGCGACAAGAGCAGTTAATTCGTGGTTATCTTTTGCAACATTCTGAGTATGTCGCTACAAATGGCACTCACGGTATGATGCCTATGGCCCGTGTGTCCGGTTATCAAACATTGGATTAGTACGCATACGTTATCGTTAAGCGTACATTGCAGTGTTGATAAATGTACATTGCCATAATGGAGAGGGTTGTGTCATAGATTTGAGCACCCTTAATATGGCATAGACAGGTAGTAATTAGATGATCAGAAAAGTTATACCAGCGGTAAGCCTTATCAGTGTGCTGATGTTATCACCCTTTGTACACGCGGCTGATAGTGCTGACCAATGGTTGCAGCGTTTTACTGAAGCGATGCACAGCTATGAATACAGTGGTGTCTTGGTTTACTCCCGAGAAGGTCAGTTAGATGCGGTCGAGCTGAGCCATAATGTGAGTGAACAGGGAGAGCAAGCACGTTTAAGTTATCTGGATGGCTTGCCACGGGAATTTGTACAAGATGGTGGTCAGATTACTCAGAAAATCTCTGGTGAGATTGTTGCCAATGATCGTATCCAAGGACGCAATCCTTCAGGCCGGTTTTCTGGTGGATTAGAGCAAATCAAACGCTACTACCAATTACAGCTAAAAGGTCAGGGACGTGTTGTTGATCGCCCTGCGGTTATTGTTGAAATTATCCCACGGGATAATCAGCGCCTGGGCTATAGGCTTTGGTTGGATAAAGAGTCGGCTTTGTTGCTTAAGTCGGTCACCTTAGATCCATTAGCCAGAGAGCTGGAGACATTCCAGTTTACTTCTTTCTCTTTTGAGGCGAAAAGCGAATCTGACGCTAACATTAGCTCTGAATCGATGTCCCATCAAGGTAGCCTTGTAAGTTCTTCTGTTAACCGTGACCCAAGTAAAACGTTACCTTGGACGCCTGAAGGTTTCGAGCTCTTTATGGAAAATCAGTCGGTTGAAGTTTCTGATAACCACTTAGCCAATATGCATTCTTGGTCTGATGGTGTTAGCACTTTTTCTGTGTTTGTTGAGCCTCTAAGGGCTGATTCATTGAAAGAAGGTCAGCATCAATACGGGGCAACGGTTGTAGTCGTAAGAAGTATTCCTGAACAAAATCAAGGACGAGTGATTACAGTTGTCGGGGAAATACCTCTGCATACTGCTCAGAAAATTGCTGCAGCGTTTTAGCCGTATCGGTTAACCGTATTCAGGTATCGCTTGGGCTATATTGAACAATATATAACTCCATCGTTGAAACTAAGGTTTAAGCTTGCCCTTCTTTCTTGGATAATTAGGTTAGGTTACTGAGCAAAAAGGTTAAACCATGTTAGAAGAACAAGCGATTGTCGTACAGATTGATTCCGGCGCGGTATGGGTGGAAACCTGCCGGCAAAGTGCCTGCCAAAGCTGTTCTGCAAAAAGCAGCTGCGGGCACTCTTTGTTGAGTAAGATGAGCTCTGGCCAAACCCAGCGTCTACAGGTTAAAACCGATAAGGTTTTGTCCATTGGTGATCAAGTGGTGCTAGGGCTTAGTGAACGTGCTTTTATTCGCGGTTCAGCCCTTATTTATATGTTGCCTCTAGTGGCAATGATGATAGGAGCTGTGGTTGGTGAGCAGCTTTCTGGTCATGACTCTATGATGAGCTTTACTCTTGCAGGCTTAGGCCTGTTGGCTGGATTTGGATTTGTGCGCTGGTACAGCTGGCAGCACAGGCAGGATGCCGAATATCAGCCGGTGGTATTACGAAAACTTCCCTTTACAGGTGATATCCCACTGGTCAATCAATAGGTTACATTTTAACTAATGACTGTGTATGTGTATGCGGATAGTTGAGATTTTCAATAGATTGATACTATCCTCATGCTCAGGCATCTCTTTTTGGGAGAGTTTGATGAAAGATACGAATAGAGTTTTCGCTTCTTTTTTTTGGGTATTAAGCGCCCTGTTCTTTACTACGAATGTTCAGGCTTATGCGCTGCCTGACTTTACTGAGTTAGTGGAAGATGCCGCTCCTGCTGTGGTTAATATTAGTACGACCAAAGCTCCATCTGATCATGCCGCACCTATCGCAGGGCTAAAGGAAGAAGATGTTCCTGAAATTTTGCGTCATTTTTTTGGTCGCCGAGGTACGCCACAAGATCAGCCTCAGCAATCGCTGGGTTCAGGCTTTATTATTTCCAAAGATGGTTATATTTTAACCAATAATCATGTTGTTGAAGGTGCCGACCAAATTGTTGTTCGGCTTTCTGACCGCCGAGAGATGGTGGCTTCCGTTATTGGGTTAGATAAGCGAACAGATTTAGCACTGCTCAAAGTTGAAGCCAGGGATTTACCCGTGGTTGAGCTGGGTGACTCGGCATCGCTTAAAGCGGGTGAGTGGGTGCTAGCAATCGGCTCTCCCTTTGGTTTTGATCACTCTGTTACAGCGGGAATTGTTAGTGCTGTGAACCGTTCATTGCCCAACGAGAATTATGTACCTTTTATCCAGACGGATGTGGCTATTAATCCGGGTAATTCCGGTGGCCCTTTATTCAACCTTGATGGTGAGGTTGTGGGTATTAACTCGCAAATTTATACCCGCTCTGGTGGCTTTATGGGACTGTCCTTTGCGATTCCTATTGATGTGGCAATGAATGTAGCCGATCAGCTAAAAGAGAAAGGGCGTGTTGCTCGTGGCTGGCTAGGTGTTGTTATTCAAGAGGTGAATCGCGACTTGGCTGAGTCTTTCGGCTTAAGAAAGCCAATGGGTGCGCTAGTCGTTCAAGTTGCTCCTGAAGGGCCGGCAGGTAAAGGTGGTGTTCAGGATGGTGATATTATTTTGGAATTTAATGGTCAAGAGATTAACCGTTCTGGCGAGCTTCCTCCTTTAGTCGGACAGGTTCGCCCTGGAGACAAAGCACGGATGATTGTTTTGCGCGCGGGTTCTCGTAAAAGCTTGAGTATTACCATTGAAGAGCTGCCAGACTCACGAGCTAAAGTTGCTAATAAAAAGACGCAGCCCTCGGATCAAATTGGACTAAAAGTAGCAGAACTTACTGATTCGCAAAAGCAGCGGTTAGGTGTGAAGCAGGGGGTCATTATTGCTGACGTTGAATCAGGCAGTGCTGCTCGGTCTGGTTTTAGAACGGGGGATGTGATTACGATGATTGGCAGTCAGCAAGTGGATAACCTGGATGACTATCGTAAAGCCGTAAGCTTACTGAAATCAGGTCATTCTGTTCCGGTGCGCATTGTGCGCCAAGGTGAGCCTGCGTTTATACCGCTAAAAGTTGAATAAGTCAGTTGATCAAAGCGGCTTTATTTTTAGAGCTTAAGAGCCTTTGGTCGCATATCCATAACATTTGAGTGTGTCTTAATGGCCATAGAAGGCTATCTCTATTTTGAGATAGCCTTTTTTATGTAAACTTAAGTCTCTGTCAGTGACTGGGCATAGCGTATAAAGAGGGAATCATGTAGACTTTGCAGCTAATTTTTCTGGGGCTTTCCAGTCATCGTATTGGCATTAGCAGCTGCATGAGCTTGCTGAGCCTTAGCCCCGAACTGAATGCCCTGAATTAAATACACGCATTCAGATCCATATTCGTCGGTACATGACCTTTCTTTGGTGAAAATATACTGTGAGTCGCTTAAGCCATATCCGTAACTTCTCTATTATCGCCCATATTGACCATGGTAAATCCACTCTGGCAGATCGCTTTATTCAAACCTGTGAGGGTTTAGCTGAGCGCGAAATGGCTGCTCAGGTGTTGGACTCTATGGATATTGAGCGTGAGCGTGGCATTACCATTAAGGCGCAAAGTGTAACGCTGAACTACACCGCCAAAGATGGTAATACCTACCAGCTTAATTTTATTGATACTCCGGGGCACGTTGATTTCTCCTATGAAGTTTCCCGTTCTCTTGCCGCCTGTGAAGGTGCTCTACTCGTTGTTGATGCTGCACAGGGTGTAGAAGCGCAATCGGTTGCTAACTGCTATACCGCTATTGAGCAAAACCTTGAGGTGGTGCCGGTCTTAAATAAAATGGATCTGCCGCAGGCTGAGCCAGATCGTGTTGCTCAAGAGATTGAAGATATTATCGGCATTGATGCCACCGACGCTGTACGCTGTAGTGCTAAGTCTGGTTTAGGTATTGATGATGTCCTAGAAGATTTAGTGGCTCGTATTCCACCGCCAGAAGGTGATCCCGATAACGATCTGCAAGCTCTGATTATCGACTCTTGGTTCGATAATTATTTAGGCGTTGTCTCCCTGATCCGTGTCATGGAGGGTACGGTACGCAAGGGCGAAAAAATTATTATCAAGTCTACAGGTAAGGCTTGGGGTGTTGACGCCGTGGGTATTTTTACCCCTAAACGCACACCAACCGGCATTTTAAGAGCAGGTGAAGTAGGCTTCTTAGTTGCGGGTATCAAAGATATTCATGGTGCTCCTGTCGGTGATACGATTACCTCGGCAAAAGCGCCAGATGTGCCCATGCTACCGGGTTTTCAGAAAGTTAAGCCTCAGGTTTACGCGGGACTGTTTCCTGTTAGCTCTGATGATTATGAAGATTTCCGTGATGCGTTGGAAAAACTAACGCTTAACGACGCGTCTTTGTTCTACGAGCCGGAAAATAGTGAAGCATTAGGCTTTGGTTTCCGTTGTGGTTTCCTTGGTATGCTGCACATGGAGATCATTCAGGAGCGTTTAGAGCGTGAATACGATCTAGATTTGATCACCACGGCACCAACGGTAATCTTTGAAGTTCTGATGAAGAACCAAAGTGTGCTGCAAGTTGATAGCCCATCAAAATTACCAGATCCTGCCGGTATTGAAGAGATGCGAGAGCCTATTGCCCGCGTTAATATTCTGGTGCCTCAGGATATGTTGGGTGGCGTGATTTCACTTTGTGTGGAAAAACGTGGCGTGCAGATCGACATGCAGTTTATGGGTAAGCAGGTTCAGCTGGTTTATGATATTCCTCTGAACGAAGTGGTACTGGATTTCTTTGATCGCCTGAAGTCAGTCAGTCGTGGTTTTGCATCTTTAGATTACAGTTTTGATCGTTTTCAAGCCGCTGATTTGGCGCGACTGGATATTTTGATCAATGGTGACAAGGTTGATGCATTGGCCTGTATTGTCCATAAAGAACATATTCGTGGCCGTGGCATGGCTTTGACCGAGAAAATGAAAGAAATTATTCCTCGTCAGATGTTTGATGTTGCGATTCAGGCCGCGATGGGCAATCAAGTAGTTGCGCGTCAAACCGTGAAAGCATTACGTAAGAATGTGACCGCTAAATGCTATGGCGGTGACGTGAGCCGTAAGAAAAAGCTTCTGCAAAAGCAGAAAGACGGTAAAAAACGGATGAAGCAAGTGGGTCGTGTGGAAATTCCACAGGATGCCTTCTTAGCCGTACTCAAAGTGGATAAATAATATGGATTTTGATTTTGCATTAGCACTTGTGATTGCGGTTGCTGTCACCGGAATCGGTTACGCTGCAGACGCCTTTTATTTTGCTAAGCAACGTAAGCGAGCCTCGGGTGCTTTTCTGAATCAACCTCAGCGATCTGCAATAGATGCAGAAGTTGTTAACCGGCTGGAAAGTGAGCCTTTGTGGGCTGAATACTCACGCTCATTTTTCCCCGTGTTATTTGTCGTGCTCGTGGTGCGATCTTTTGTCGTAGAGCCCTTTCAGATTCCTAGTGGTTCGATGTTACCAACCTTAAAAATTGGTGACTTTATCTTGGTTAATAAGTTTTCCTATGGTTTACGCTTGCCGGTCGCTAATAAGCTTGTTTTTGAAATTGACGACCCTAAACGTGGCGATGTTATGGTGTTCCGCTATCCTAAGGATGACAAGGTTAATTATATCAAGCGTGTAATTGGTTTACCCGGTGACCGCCTGCGCTATGAAAATAAAGTGCTTTATATTAACGGAGAGCCCGCAATGCAGCGGTTTATTGCTGCGCTTCCAGCGGGAAACCCAGAGCGCAAATTATTAAGCGAAGCCTTAGGCCCTGTTGAGCATGAGATTTATAACAGCTTACAGCCAGGGCAGAACATGCGTGAAATCGTGGTGCCAGAAGGTCACTATTTTATGATGGGTGATAATCGCGATCACAGTAATGACAGCCGCTACTGGGGCTTTGTACCTGAGGATCATATAGTCGGCAAAGCCTTTGCCGTCTGGATGCACTGGGAAGGTTGGTCGAGTCTGCCTAGTTTCTCCCATGTACGGGTAATACAGTAACGAATTAACGACCGGCCAACTGGGCCGGTTTGCCTTTTCTGATGACGGAAAAAAGAACGAGTTAGAGTGAAAGCAAATCTGAATGAACTCAGTAAAAAACTGGGCTATACCTTTACCGATATTGACCAGCTGAAGCTGGCGCTAACTCACCGAAGTTTTGGTGGGAGTAATAACGAGCGTCTTGAGTTTCTTGGGGATTCTATCGTCAATTTTGTCATCGCCGAAGCGTTGTATCATCGCTTTACCGAAGCTCGGGAAGGTCAATTGAGCCGTCTACGTGCTCGGTTGGTTAAAGGCCTAACACTTGCGGAAGTTGCGCGGGAGTTTGACCTTGGTGACTATCTTCAGCTTGGTTCTGGTGAGCTGAAAAGTGGCGGTTATCGTCGAGATTCTATCTTGGCTGATGCGATGGAAGCTGTTATTGGCGCCATCTATATTGATGCGGGTATGGATACTGTTCGTGAACGAATTCTGGATTGGTATAACGAGCGTTTAGCCAAACTGAATTTGAATGACACCCAAAAAGACCCTAAAACATTGCTGCAAGAGTTTTTGCAGTCGCGTCAGCAATCGCTGCCAAAATACGATGTTGTCTCTGTTGAGGGCGAAGCCCATGACCAGACTTTTACCGTTGAATGCTATGTGGTTCTTCTACCAGAAAAAACCATAGGTGTCGGTAGTAGTCGTCGTAATGCAGAACAGCAAGCGGCAGCAAATGCATTGAATGCTCTAGAATCTAAAAAGCAGGACGCTAAAAAAGCGGATGGCAAAAAGTGAGTGCACCCATGAGTGAACAGACTAGCCATTGTGGCTTTGTCGCCATTGTTGGTCGTCCCAACGTGGGCAAATCAACCCTAATGAACCATATTCTTGGCCAAAAGCTGAGCATTACCTCCCGTCGCCCACAAACCACGCGCCATCAGGTTTTGGGTATTAAGACCGAGGATGATGTGCAGGTGGTCTATGTGGATACACCAGGGATGCACAAGCTGGATAAAGATCGTAATAAAGCGATTAACCGCTATATGAACCAAGCGGCGAGCAGTGCTTTAAAAGATGTGAACTTGGTTATTTTTATTGTTGATCGCTTGCGTTGGACCGATGAAGATGATGTGGTTCTGCAAAAACTAGGGGGGCTTCGATGCCCTGTCGTATTAGCCATTAATAAAATGGACCGTCTTGAAGATAAAGAAGCCTTGTTACCTTATCTTGAAGAAGTCGCCAAGAAATATCCTTTTGATGCTATTGTGCCGATCTCTGCGCAACAGGGGCATAACCTTGATCAGCTGGAAACGCTGGCTCGGGGCTATATGCCTGAGTCCTTCCATTACTACCCTGAAGATCAAGTCACCGATCGCAGTGAACGCTTCTTAGCTTCGGAGCTGGTTCGTGAGAAAATCATGCGCCAACTAGGTGATGAGATTCCTTATCAAGTCACCGTAGAGATTGAAGAATTCAGTGAAGACAATGATATCTTCTTTATTGGAGCACTGATCTTAGTTGAACGCTCTGGTCAGAAGAAAATCATTATTGGTGAGAAAGGTAGCCGTATTAAGCAGATCGGCCAAGAAGCGCGACTGGATATGGAGCGCGCTTTTGGTACAAAAGTGATGCTTAACCTTTGGGTGAAAGTTAAAGGCGGCTGGTCTGATGATGAGCGTGCCTTGAAAAGTCTGGGTTATACCGACCGTTAGTCGCCATTGATATTTTTAATGCGTTTTTAACGGCACTGGCTGCTGTTTTTCTGAGGCGTTAATACCATGGTGGCTAGCGTTTACTGCCAACCGGCCTATGTGTTACATAGCCGTCCTTATAAAGAGACTAGTGCCCTAGTCTCTTTAATCACACTGGATTATGGTCGAATAGATGGTGTCGCTCGCGGCGTACGCCAGAAAAAAAGCCGTAACCGTGCTTTGCTACAACCTCTTCAGCCGCTTCAGCTTTCTTGGCGCGGCGATGGTAGCCTGAAAACCTTCTTTGATATTGAACCTTGTGGTCAGTTGCCCTTTCTCAATGGGCGGGCGTTAAGCTGTATACTTTATGCGAATGAGTTATTAAGTCGTTTATTGCAACATCAAGAGGCGGTGCCAGAACTGTTCCGTGAATATGCCTTATTGGTTACCCAGCTACAGCAACCGGATCAACTGGAACCTTCTTTGCGATGCTTTGAGTGGCAGCTACTGCAAAGCCTTGGTTATCCTATTGTTTTTTATGATAACAAAGGCCAGCCCCTTCAAGCAGAGCAACGCTATCAGTATCATTGGCAAGTGGGGTTTTGCCTTTCAGATCAAGGTTTTAAAGGTGAAGATCTTATTGCATTAGATGCTCACAAGTGGCATCAGGCCGATGTGAGAAAAACGGCTAAACAACTCAGCCGTATTGCTCTGCAGCCCTTATTAGGGGATAAGCCTTTGCTATCACGGCAGCTATTTCAACCCGCTCATCCGTTCGTTAAAACTGAACCTTAGGTATGATCACGGCTATAGCCATGATAGGCAGGCTCTTGTTAAGGTGCTGTTTTGTTATCAGCGTGAGTTTTATTGATCCGTTTTATTAAGCGGCTAGATGGCCGCTCTAGAGGAGTCATTATGTCAGTACAGCGTTTACAACTTGGCGTTAATATCGATCATATCGCAACCCTGCGTCAGGCCCGTGGCACTTGTTACCCTGATCCTGTGCAAGCGGCTATTTTATCGGAAGAAGCCGGTGCTGACGGTATCACACTACATCTGCGAGAAGATCGCCGTCATATCCAAGAACGAGACGTTCGCCTGATTAAAGAGGTGATGCAGACTCGAATGAACCTTGAAATGGCGGTTACGGATGAGATGATCGCCTTTGCTGAAGAGATTCGTCCCGAGCATATCTGTCTTGTGCCTGAAAAACGTGAAGAGCTAACGACTGAAGGCGGCTTAGACGTGGTAGGTCAATTTGAGCGTGTGGCGGATGCTTGCAAACGTTTGGCCGCCGTTGGTTGTGAAGTATCGCTATTTATTGATCCCGATCCGGCTCAAATTGAAGCGGCTGCGACTATCGCACCTGTGATTGAGTTGCACACAGGGCGCTATGCTGATGCTGAAACTGCAGCGGAGCAGGCTGTGGAATTAGACGTTATCAAGCAAGGTGTTCATCTGGGCCTAAAGCAAGGGCTTGTGGTTAACGCTGGTCATGGATTGCATTATCACAATGTGGAGCCTATAGCGGCTATTCCCGGTATTTATGAACTAAATATCGGCCATGCGATTATTGCCCGTACACTTTTTGTTGGCTTAAAAGAAGCCGTTGCCGAAATGAAGCGGCTTATTTTAGCGGCTCAACCCCATTAAGGTTTGGTAATATGATCCTTGGTATCGGTACTGATCTTGCCGTCATTGCTCGGGTCGAAAAAGCGATAACACGCCACGGGGAGCGCTTTGCTCGGCGGATTCTAACGGATATAGAGCTTGAACGTTATCAAGGTCATCCTCATCCTGCGGCATTTTTGGCTAAACGTTTTGCGGCAAAAGAAGCGACGGCAAAAGCGTTAGGTACGGGTATTGGCCGAATAAGCTGGCAGGATATGAGTGTAGGCCATACCTCAACAGGGGCACCGGTGATGACGTTGCTGGGGGCCGCTGCAGAACATGTGGCTCAGCACTCAAATGTGGTTTGCCATCTTTCCATTACCGATGATGGTGGCTTAGCGCAGGCTTTTGTGGTGCTTGAAACGCGCTAGTGTCAAAAGCAAAAAAAACACACTAACGGGCTAAGCTTATACTTGGCTCGTTTTGAAGGTTTCTTGGTCACGCTGCCAAGACTCAAGTTTTTCCAACTCTTGATAAAGTGTTTGCAATGTTTTCTGGGCACCGGCCATTTGACGGTTTTTCAACTGAGTTTCTAAAGCCTCGGTTGTGAGGGCCAGTCTAGGTACACCACAGTAGCGCGTTGCACCGTGTAGATGGTGAACTGCATGAATCATTTCCTCAATATCATCACTATTAAAGGCTTTATCCAGCGCATCTCGGCTATCAGGAATACTTTCTATTAACATCTGCAGCATCTCCTGTGCCAGCTCTAGTTTACCTGCGGCAAGCTTAATTCCCATCTCCATATCGACCACATTATCCATGGTGTCATCAGGTGAGAAGTCATCTTCCGGTAGCGGTGGTTCTGCATCAATAGGGATATAGCACGGTCTAAACCCTGTCCAGTGCTTGATGATATTGGCCAGCTTTTCTTCATCAATAGGCTTGGTCAGTAAGTCATTAAGACCCGCTTGCATAAAGGTTTCTCGCTCTTCCGGCAAGGCATGTGCTGTTAAAGCAATAATGCCTAAGTCCTCATAGTATGGGGAAAGGTTACGAATTCTGCGGGTTGTTTCCATGCCATCCATTTCGGGCATTTGGATGTCCATTAAAATTAAATCAGGTCGGTTTTTTATAACCTCTTCAATCGCTTTTTTACCGCTGTTTGCTTGCAGTACATTTAAGCCATACTCTTTGAGTAAGGTGCTGGCTAAAAGTAAATTTGAAGCGTTGTCATCAACGACTAAAATGGTGGGTGCTGGGGCAAGGTTGAAATTATCTTGATGGCTGTAGTGGTTTTTAACGGTGTTATGACGACTCGATGCAGACCCTGACGAGAATACGGATAAGGGCATATTATCCTGCTTTCCATGAGCTTGCTCGTATATCGGATGGTTAGAATAAGAGGAAGAACTATAATGCTGATTAAGGGTTGTCTCAATCGCGGCCTTAAGCTTTTCTTGGCTAATAGGTTTTGTTTCAACTTGTCGAACTCCTGTACTCATATAGCGAGCGATGAGATCGGCATCACTACTGCCCAGAAGTACCAATACCGGCACTCTCTCTGCTAAGGCTTGGGTTTGAGATAAGGTTTCTTTATCTGCAGCCTCTTGCGCATTGAAGGAGAGTATGGCTAAACGGGCCGTCGAACTCTGGATGTTCACTCCATTCATATTATTGTGAGCCATGGAATCTAAACCGAAGTGTTTTAACTGATTCTCAAGAGCCGACTGATTGAGAGAATGGCTTTCAACCAGTAAGGTTTTTAACGCAGAGAAATAGGATTCTGGCTGATAATCTACCGGTGAGCTTTGC
This sequence comes from Oceanospirillum maris DSM 6286, assembly GCF_000422865.1. GTDB lineage: Bacteria > Pseudomonadota > Gammaproteobacteria > Pseudomonadales > Halomonadaceae > Oceanospirillum > Oceanospirillum maris. The sequence goes on from NZ_AUGW01000008.1 coordinate 205,319, forward strand.
ACTAGGGCGCGTATGGTGAACCAGAAATGAGAGCCTTGCCCCAAGTCACTTTCTAAACCTATGTTTCCGCCCATTAACTCCACAAGGCGCTTGCTGATCGCTAGGCCAAGACCGCTACCGCCATGTTGGCGATTTTGGCTGGAGTCTGCTTGGGTAAAAGGAGTGAATAGTGTAGCTTGCTTGTCTTGATCAATACCAATGCCATTATCGGTAATGCTAAATCGAACAGAGACTTCATTGTTAAATTCTTGCTCTAGCATCACACGAATAACGACATCACCTTTATCGGTAAATTTAACGGCGTTACTGAGTAGATTGATTAATACTTGCTTAATACGCAGTGCATCGCCGACGAGTGTGCTAGGAATATCGCGATAGACCATGGAAACCATTTCTAACTGTTTACGCTGTACTTCTGGCGCGAGTAGGGCGATGGTTTCATCGACCGTTTCCCGTAGGTTAAAAGGAATTGATTGAATTTCCATCTTTTGAGCTTCAATTTTGGAGAAGTCCAAAATGTCATTAATAATCGAGAGTAGGCTTTCAGAGGCACTGCGAATACTGTTGAGGTGTGCACTTTGATGTGGTGTTAGTCGCGTGCGGCGCAATAGATTACAGAAACCAACAATTCCGCTCATGGGGGTTCGAATTTCGTGGCTCATATTGGCTAAAAACTCAGACTTGATTCGGTTTGCCTCTTCCGCTCGTTTACGGGCAAGATCTAGCTCAACACTTTGTCTCTCCATCGCATCCATCGTTTCTTCTAGTTCTGATGCGGTTTCCTCAATGTTCTCTTTCAGTTCTTGACGGCTGATTTTAAGGTTATGAGTAAGGCTATTGATATCTTCAGCTAAACGATAAAATTCTGGACAGCCAACAGGGTTAGCGTGAGCGGTATAGTTTCCTGCACCGACCTGTTGTACGGTTTCTCTAATATTTTCTAAGGGTTCTTTAAATTGACGACTAATGCGTAGAGCTGCAAGTAGCGTGCTGATTAATAGAATGATCACCACAACCCAGTTCAAGATAACGTCGTAGATAATACCTAGACGGGTTGGGCTTAAATGAACCTCAAGTTCTAGCCAGCCAATAATTGAATTAGTTTTAATCTCCATATGCACAAATTGTGGTGCGAATAAACGGGTATCACTTTCTTGGCTACTCTGTTTGCTTGATGGCGGAAAGGGTGAGATTAACGGCTGAATAATACGCAAGGTGTTATCGGAGTAACGCACCAAGGCTTGAGGCTGAAAGCGGTGTTCGGCACTGCTAACAGGATGCATGCTGGGGCCGCCGTGAAAGATATTCTGGCGTTTACTGTTATGAACCGATACCGCCCGAATTTCAGACTCCTGTAACATCGAATCCATGATGCGCCGCACCTGCTCTTGATCTTGGCGTTCTAGGGCAAAGGCCAACGGTGTGCTCAGCTGACGAGCTAAAGCTTCGCCTTTCTCCATCAGGTTTTTTTCGACTAAGGCATAGTAATTTATAAAAAGGTGGGTGCTTAATATTAGCGCGGTAATAATCGCTGGAATGATGGCAATAGATAGAATTTTGTTACGTAAAGGCCAGTTTTTCATTGTAGATCCTGGTTGCCATTGGTTGTCGATCTAGATTGCCATTGTGCCCTTTCGGTCGCCGCAACCGTCAATAATTAGTTGTATCATAATATCTTTAGCAGCGCAGTTATAAGGACATAGCAAAGGATTATTTTGAAAACCCCCAGAGAAGCCGCATATATTGATCCATAAAGCGTTGGGCGATATAAAAGGAGAGTGGCATTGCTAACAACGGCTGTAAGAGCCAACTCATAGACTCAACTTTTTAATTTTTTAATTTCTTAACGTAGAGAATAGCTATGTCCTCAGATAATCATTCCCCAAGTAGTAAGGCACAAGACGCTCGATTTGCAGACTTCCCGACCATTGAACATTTTGTTGGCCAAACCCCCTTAGTGCGCTTACAGCGTTTGGTACTGGATAACGGTTCTGTGGTTTTAGCTAAGCTAGAAGGTAACAACCCTGCCGGTTCTGTAAAAGATCGGCCTGCGTTAAGCATGATAAATCTTGCTGAAGGTCGCGGAGATATTAAAGCAGGGGATACATTAATTGAGGCAACCAGCGGCAATACGGGTATTGCCCTAGCGATGGCAGCGGCGATTAAAGGTTATAAAATGATCTTGATCATGCCCGATAATATGAGTGAAGAGCGCAAGGCGTCGATGGCCGCTTATGGTGCTGAATTAGTAACCGTAAGCAAAGAAGCTGGTATGGAAGCCGCCCGTGACTTAGCACTTCAGATGCAGGCGGATGGTAAAGGTGTTGTCTTAAATCAATTTGGTAATATGGATAATCCAGAAGCTCATTACCGCACCACTGGGCCAGAAATTTGGCAACAGACTTTCGGTAAGGTTACACACTTTGTTAGCGCGATGGGAACCACAGGAACGATTATGGGGGTATCTCGTTATTTGAAAGAGCAGAACCCTAATGTGCAAATTGTAGGGCTTCAGCCCAGTGAAGGAGCCAGTATTCCAGGTATTCGCCGTTGGACAAAGGAATATCTACCAACCATTTTTGAAGCGCAGCGTGTGGATCATATTATCGATATTGATCAAGCTTTGGCTGAAAATACAATGAAAGCCTTGGCCCGTGAAGAAGGTATTTTTGCCGGTGTATCCTCCGGTGGCGCAATAGCTGGAGCGATTCAAATAGCTAGGCAGAACCCTCAGTCGGTTGTGGTTGCGATTATCTGTGATCGCGGTGATCGCTACCTTTCTACTGGTGTTTTTAGCATTTAAGCACATGTTTGTTCTGAGAGGAGCACATGCTTGTTCGCAGATAAGTACTCGCCGTCTTTGATGGCGAGACATTAGATTTTTCGTGGTGACTGGACAAGTGGAGATTAGACGCTATCATCTGCGGCCATTAAACTGATCTTTTTTAAGATCAGCCTTTTTAAGACCAAACCCCCTTGCCATGCACGGCAGGTTTGGCCGTTGCAGCATCAATAGCATCATTAAAGGGGGCTACGTGCCTGAGCTTGTGTTTGAATCTGTGCCTGAACCGATGTCGAAAGCTGTATCTGAACTTCTTATTGAGCGCCAAGGTCATGATGGCCGTGGTATTGCCCACAACAAGGGTAAAACAATATTTGTTGAAGGTGCTCTAGCCGGAGAAACTGTCAGCGCCAGGATCACAAAAAGCCATCGTCGTTTTGATGATGCCATTTGCCAATCTATTTTAACGCCAAGCCCTGACCGTATTGAGCCAAGCTGCGAGTATTATGATCGGTGTGGCGGTTGCGGCCTGCAGCATTTATCCATAATGCGCCAACGTGATGTAAAGCGTGATGCTCTGGTGGATCAATTAGAGCGACTAGGCCGCTTGAGTGATATACCGCTACAAGAAGCGCTGACCGGCGATGAGTGGGGGTATCGTCGCAAAGCACGCCTTGGTGTGAAATGGAACCGTAAAGACGAGCTGATTATTGGTTTTCGTGAAAAAGGATCAGCTCACCTTGTGGCCTTAACGCACTGTGCGGTTTTGCATCCCGAGCTTTCAGCCTTGTTGCCTTCGCTTTATGAGCTTATTCCAGTATTGGAATCGCGTAAAACCATAGGGCACCTTGAACTGGCATACAGTGATCAAGGATGCGCTCTTGTTGTGCGTCACCTGAAAGGGCTTTCTCATAATGATCAGTTAGCGTGGTTAACATGGGCTGAGGCGCATCATGTTCAGCTATATTGGCAGCAAGGTGAGGCTGATTCTTTGGTCTACGCTGAATGGCAAGATGGTAAAGTGATTCGCCGAGATGGGCTAGAAATTCAACCACTAAGCTATCAGTTAAATGGCTTAGAGCTTGCTTTTTTACCGAATGACTTTGTTCAAGTGAACCCTGATATTAATCAGAAAATGGTTCAACAGGCTTTGGAATGGTTACAACCTAAAGCCGGTGATGTAGTACTTGATCTGTTTGCAGGCTTTGGTAATTTCAGTCTGCCATTAGCGCAAAAAGTGTCTTCGGTTACGGGGGTTGAAGGTGAACAAAACCTTGTTGAGCGCGCCCGCAGTAATGCCAAGTTAAATGGCATGGAAAATGCTTTTTTTGAAGTGGCTGATTTAAGTGAGCCATTTAAAGGCCTTCCTTGGGCAAAGACTCGTTATAATGTCGTACTGCTTGACCCTCCAAGAACTGGTGCACAAAAAATCTGTGAACAGATCGCTGTTTTTGGTGCTAAGCGAGTACTGTATGTGTCCTGCAATCCTTCTACCTTAGCGCGAGATACCGCTATTTTAGCAGAGCAAGGGTACCAGCTCGTGAAAGCAGGTATTATGGATATGTTTCCACAGACGACTCATGTTGAATCGATGGCGCTTTTTGAGCGTCGTAATAAAAAAAGTAGTCGTCAGAAAAAATTAGGCTTTAAAAAGTAAGCGAAGCCTCTTTCATTAAAAAAAGGGTGCAGTCGGCAGGATGCCTGCGTGAATACACCATAATAAGAAACTGAACTTAACAGGCAGAGACATGGTTAAAGTACGCGAAGATCAACCGTTAAATTCAGATGGTACCGTTAATATTCAGAACTGGCTGCAGCGCCTTCAGGAAGATGTAACGTTGCAGCACCCTGAGCGAGTACTGGCCGCCTGTGAATTGGCTCGCCAGGCGCAACGGGATGCCAGAGTGGAAGAAAATATCTGGATTACAAAAGGTTCAAGATGCTTCCGTACAGGCCTTGAGATGGCCGATATTCTCGGCGAACTGCAGATGGACGAAGACTCTCTGATCGCTGCTATTTTGTACCGTGCGGTGCGAGAAGAGCATATCAGTATCGGTCTTGTCGAAGAGACGTTTGGCGACACGGTTTTCAAACTGATCAACGGTGTTATCGAGATGGCGGCTATTAGCCATATACAGCGGCCATCAGATGGCGTTGTTTTTGGTCAAGAGAATAAAAGTCAGCTCGAAAATTTGCGCAAGATGTTAGTCGCCATGATCGATGATGTACGGGTCGCTTTGATCAAGCTTGCAGAGCGTACCTGTGCGATTCGAGATGCTAAAAATGCCCCACGGGATAAGCGGTTGCGCGTCGCCCGTGAAGTGTTTGAAATTTACGCTCCCCTAGCCCATCGCCTAGGTATTGGTTATATCAAATGGGAGCTAGAAGACCTTTCATTTCGCTACCTAGAAGAAGAGCAGTATAAGAATATTGCTCGTCTACTTGCTGAAAAGCGCCTAGATCGTACGGAATATATTGAGACCGTTATTAGCCTGCTAAAAGAAAAGCTGGCGGATGAAGGTGTTAAAGATGCTCAAGTTAATGGCCGTGCGAAGCATATTTATAGCATCTGGCGAAAAATGAAGCGCAAGAACATCGAGTTTTCAGAAGTTTATGATGTGCGGGCGGTTCGTATTTTGGTGCCGACCATTAAAGACTGCTACACCGCTTTAGGTATTATTCACAGTCTTTGGCATCATATCCCTCGGGAATTTGACGATTATATTGCTACGCCAAAAGAGAACGGCTATCAGTCTTTGCATACCGCTGTTGTCGGTGCGGAAGGTAAGGTGCTGGAGGTACAAATTCGTACCACATCCATGCATGAAGAGGCAGAGCTGGGCGTTTGTGCCCATTGGCTGTACAAAGGTACAGACACGAATAAAACCAGTGACAGCTACGAAGAGAAAATTTCATGGTTGCGCCAAGTGCTAGAGTGGCATGAGGAGGTTGGCGATGCGAATAGCCTGCGTGAAGAGCTGCGCAGTGATGTAGCGCCGGATCGTATCTATATCTTTACGCCCGACGGCCATGTGGTCGACCTACCTCATGACGCTACCCCTGTCGACTTCGCTTATCGAGTGCATACCGAAGTAGGCCACCGTTGTCGTGGTGCTAAAGTAAATAGCCGTATTGTGCCATTAACCTATCGCTTAAAAACTGGCGATCAGGTAGAGATTTTAACCTCAGAGAATACTCGCCCAAGTCGAGACTGGTTAAATCCTGCTTTAGGTTATGCGTTAACCTCTCGGACACGGGCAAAAATCCAGAGCTGGTTTAAGCTACAAGACCGTGATCAGAATATTATTGAAGGACGTCAGTTACTTGAGAAAGAATTCAAACAACTTGGTTTAAGCGGCTTAGATCTACCGACACTGGCTAAAGAAGTAAATTATCAAAACGAAGAGGATATGTACGCTGCCTTAGGGGCTGGGGATCTTCGTACAGGTCAGGTGTTAAATGTTGCACAAAATTTATTTGGTGAAACAGATGACGAAGAGCAGCTAGAGAAATTTCTGCTGCATCGCCGCTATCCTAGTAATCCAAAACATAGCTCTTCCAGCTCAAGCGATGACATCATGATTCATGGTGTGGGTAACTTAATGACTCAAATGGCTAAATGTTGTCATCCCGTACCTGGCGACGATATTGTGGGCTATATCACCATTGGCCGTGGTGTTTCAATACACCGTCAAGACTGTGCGAATGCGCTTCAGCTTAAAACAGAGGATCCCAACCGAATGATCAATGTGGAGTGGGGGGCACGTACCAACCAAATGTATTCGGTCGATATTCGTGTTCGTGCTTGGGATCGTTCAGGCTTGTTACGGGATATTATGTCGGTACTGGCCAATGATAAAGTTAATGTTCAATCGGTGAATACATTGACCGATAAACAAGATAATCAGGCAAATATCCTGATTACCTTAGAAGTAGATGGCCTACAGGTTTTAGGGCGTATTTTAAACCGTATTGAGCAACTGCCTAATATTTTGGATGTACAGCGTTTTCAGGAAAAGAAAAAACTGGTGTAATTCCCTTAAGAAAATAAACGATATTGAGAGCGTTAATATCGTTACGTGAATAACGCCTTTTAACGTTGAGCGCCCGCAAATCGCGGGCGTTTTGCTTTGTTTTTTTATTGGCTTTTATTGGACGTCAGTATCATCATGAATAACGAGACAGCTATAAACAATTCTGCAAAAAAATCGACCGATACCCCCTCAGGTGGTGCTCAGTATAGCGTGCAGGATTTAACCTATCTGATGGCCCGCCTCAGAGATCCTGAAACCGGCTGTCCTTGGGATAAAGAACAAACTTTCGCAACGATTGTGCCCCACACCTTAGAAGAAGCCTATGAGGTTGCAGATACCATAGAGCGTAAAGATTGGCCGCATCTCAAAGAAGAGTTAGGCGATCTGTTGTTTCAAGTAATCTACTACAGCCAGATGGCCAGTGAGTCCGGCTGGTTTGATCTGGGGGATGTAATTGACGGCTTGATTGAAAAGATGGTGCGCCGCCACCCCCATGTTTTTGTCGATGGACAACTCTATTCCAATCAAACATCAGTAGCCTCAATCGCTAAAGTAAGCACTCAAGATGTGAGTCAGCGTTGGGATGAGATTAAAGCAGAAGAAAAAAACAGTACCGGAGATCCCTATGATCAACCTTCTATTTTAGCGGATATTCCCCTTGGTTTTCCTGCGTTAACCCGAGCGGCAAAGATTCAGAAAAAAGCCTCAAAGGTTGGTTTTGATTGGCCGGATATACAGGGAGTATTAGACAAAATCCGTGAAGAACTTGAAGAGGTAGAAGAAGAGGTTGCAGCTGATAATCTACCCAATGCTCAAAAAGAGTTTGGTGACCTACTCTTTGCCGTAACCAACCTTAGCCGGTATCTGAAAAAAGACCCTGAAAGCGCCTTAAGAGGTACGAATCAGAAATTTGAGTATCGGTTTCAATATATTGAACGGCAGTTACAGCAAGCAGGTTTAACCTTTGATGATGTCAGCTTGGAACAAATGGATGGTTGGTGGGATGAGGCCAAGGCTCTTGAGAAAAGAGGCTCTTGAGAAAAGAGGTTCTTGAGAAAAGAGGCTCTTGAGAAAAACAGGCATAACAGAGAAGAGCACCTCAAGGCTGATATTTTTCAGAAGATTTGGCAAAAAAAGTAGTGAAGGCTTTACAAAAAAATTGATAGTGCTTATTACTTGAGTCTAGATCGGCTGACATTGCATTTCGTGAGTCGAATTATCGAGACATCATGGAGGTAACCCGTGAACCAGTTACATGAGTCGTTACGTGATAATGTGCGTGAATTGGGTGACTATTTGGGGCAGACTATCAGCCACCATTTAGGCGATGATTTTTTAGAAAAAATTGAAACGATTCGCCATCTTGCTAAAGCGGATCGGGTTGGAGATCATTCAGATAGCAGTCTGCAGGACTACCTAAGCAATTTATCCGACGATGAGCTACTACCTGTAGCCCGAGCCTTTAACCAGTTTCTTAATTTAGCCAATATCGCCGAGCAACATTATCGCGCTCGGTATCGTAAAACAGAAGACTATCAGCCCCAAGAACAGCAATCGATCGTGACTCTGTTCAGCCATCTTGCAACGCAAAATATTCCGCCTGATGAGATTTGGCAAACCGTTACCAATATGCGTATTGATCTCGTCATGACCGCACACCGAGGGTGTTCATAGTTCTGTGTCACCCATTGCTTACAGATCTACGTAACCGTCGATCCGTCCTTCGAAGTGGATGCTCAGCTGCGATAGCGTCAGATTCCAGTTTTGCACCGGATGCGTCCACTTTTCTGATGCTTTTAACATACCGGCGTACAGCAGTTTGAGCAACGCGTTTTCATTGGCGAAGCCTCCCTTGGTCTTGGTCAGTTTGCGGAACTGGCGGTGTACTGCCTCAACCGCATTGGTCGTGTAAATCGCTTTGCGCACCTGCTCTGGGTACTTGAAGTAAACGGCCAGATTCTCCCATTTACTCCGCCACGATTT
>NZ_KE383938.1:0-104114 GCF_000422865.1 Oceanospirillum maris DSM 6286
CTCAGTACCCGTTGGTGATTAAATCGTGGCGGAGTAAATGGGAGAATCTGGCCGTTTACTTCAAGTACCCAGAGCAGGTGCGCAAAGCGATTTACACGACCAATGCGGTTGAGGCAGTACACCGCCAGTTCCGCAAACTGACCAAGACCAAGGGAGGCTTCGCCAATGAAAACGCGTTGCTCAAACTGCTGTACGCCGGTATGTTAAAAGCATCAGAAAAGTGGACGCATCCGGTGCAAAACTGGAATCTGACGCTATCGCAGCTGAGCATCCACTTCGAAGGACGGATCGACGGTTACGTAGATCTGTAAGCAATGGGTGACACAGAACTATGAACACCCTCATAGCACCACGCTGACTACGGGCAATACGCAACTGCTTGTACAAGCCATAAAGATCATGAATGGTGCTGATAAGATCAGAATGCTTCTCTTGAAAGATAGCCGCATCGGGATGATGCTCATCTTCAAGTAATGCGCCCACTTGGGTATAAGTCAGTCGAGCCTGGGATTGAATAACCGCTTCACAGAAACGGTAACGGCTGATCTCACCCTTGGCGCTAATGCTCATTTCACAAACCATCACGAGGCGATCAACATGAGGATTTAGAGAGCACAGACCGTTGGAGAGCAGTTCCGGTAGCATAGGAACCACTTGCCCAGGGAAGTACACAGAGTTACCACGACGATGGGCTTCATGATCCAACGGCGTATCCACACCAACATAGTGAGAAACATCCGCAATCGCCACAAACAGCTTCCAACTGCCCAAGCGTTTTTTCTCGCAGTAAACCGCATCATCAAAATCTTTAGCATCTTCGCCATCAATAGTAACGAAGGGCAGGTGACGCAGATCGACTCGATCCAGTTTATCGGCGTCTTGAACTTGATCCGACATATTGCGAATCTGCTCAAGCACTTCTTCTGGAAATTCATGGGGAATATTATGCTTGCGAATGGCGATATCAATTTCCATTCCCGGTGCCATCTCGTCGCCAAGCACTTCTTTAATAGCACCTTGCACATGGGCACGACGTGCAGGCTGCTGAGTGATAGCAACACTCACAATCTGACCGTCAAGTGCTCCTGCATCTTTGCCCGCGGGAATTAACACATCATGGTGCAGTTTTGGGTTATCTGGCTGTACATAGCCGATGCCATTACGCTCAATCTTGTAATGACCAACAATCTCTTTTGTGTTGTGCTGCAAGACTTCGACAACAGCGCCTTCTTTTCGTCCACGGCGGTCAACGCCCACAATTCGTGCTAAGGCATAATCACCGTGGTAAACCAATTTCATCTGGTGGTTTGATAGGAACAGATCTTCACCACCTTCATCAGGAACTAAAAAGCCGAATCCATCAGCGTGTGCATCAATGCGTCCTTTAACCAGTTGCATTTTAGAGATCAGGCCATAGGCCCCTTTACGGTTACTGAGTAACTGTCCGTCTCGTTCCATCGCTTTTAAACGACGGCGTAGTGCCTCTATATCATCATCGCTAGTTAGCCCCATACGCTCACAAAGCTGCATATGGGTCAGGGGTCGCCCGTAGTTTTCTAGCCATTCCATGATAAACTCGCGACTTGGCACGGGGTTATTATATTTGGTGGCTTCTCTGTCGGCATGGGGGTCCTGATTTACTGACCAACGTGTCATATCGTTTACCTTTTTTATCAATCTATATCTTCTTTTTTCGTCTATTTTTATGTATTCAACAAAGTAACATTGATTATACGGCATAGCGAAAGAATTTGCGTTTCAAGGCTTTTTTTGTGGCAAAATGTCTTGCGCAAACAAAATCCGCCCCTATAATATGCGCTCAGTTGTTCGGCCCAGGTGGTGGAATTGGTAGACACGCTAGCTTCAGGTGCTAGTGACCGTATGGTCGTGGAGGTTCAAGTCCTCTTCTGGGCACCAATATTTAGATCTAGTTTAGATAAAAAACGTTACAACTGATTGATATAAAGATTCAAAGCATTGAGCCCAGGTGGTGGAATTGGTAGACACGCTAGCTTCAGGTGCTAGTGGCCGTATGGTCGTGGAGGTTCAAGTCCTCTTCTGGGCACCATTTCAATGCAAATTCCTATACCCTCCCTTTTTTCACACCTTCTCCTTTTTCCATCTCCTATATCTTTTTTATATTCCATATAAAGCCCCAACCATCTTCTGCATAAATCCGTAGCATTTATTGATTAGTCGTATTTATTGATTAAACGAACGGCTAATAACGCGATGGTTTTCGTGCAACCTCCCATAGACGCCAACGCGGATCAATCTCTAAAGACTCCAGTTTAGCTTCTTCCTGATCATCCAATTCGCTAAAAAAGTTATAACCGGTAACCTCTTCTACTTTATCTACACTAACGACGAACGCATTTAAAGACTCATTGCCCTGCACCGTTTGAGGCATTAAAAAAGCCAGCATACTTTCAGCCTTGCCTTGTGTGTTAATTCCAACAAAGATCTTATAGAAGCCATCAGGAATTTCTACCCAGCTATCCAAGCGCTGAATATCTTGATCAAACACAGGGCCAGTGATAACAGCGACACGGGAAAACTGTTTGGTAAAATGATCCACCGCAGCCTCTTCTAATCGCTGCCAAATTTTACGGTTTAGATTTGGCTTTTGCGGCACGATATTGGTCATTAAAAAGGTTTCAACTTGGGCTTTTTTGCCATAAAGACGAGAGATTGCATAGTTGGGCGCCAAATGGCCTCGATCATAACCAGAACGGGTATAATCCTGATGCTTCACTCGCCAGACAGTACGCCAATCTTCACTAAACTGTCCGGGGCGCTTATAGCCTTGCTGCTTTTGTGCATCCGTTAGCTCTTGTAGCCAATAGGTTGACCACATAGGATTCAACCGCAGGTCAGAATAACCCACCATAAAACCATCATTACGCAACACACGATACCAATGTTGCCAGCCAGATTCCGTTCGCTCCGGCATCCCGCCATAGATAAAATTATTGCGACTATTTTGCTCAAGGTAATACCATGCGGTACTCCCTAAGATGGCGAGTATAAAAGCTAATACCACAGGAATTGCGCGCACACTGTATCCTTACAATAGGTGAGTTGTTATTTGGCCATGATTTTAACATGGCATCTCTAGAGTTTTGACGTAAGCAAGCAGAGTAAACATTTAATGCCACCTACACGCAAGATGCTTGAATTACCGCTAGCTTAGTGTGCCTAGAATGGTTACAGTCAATTTAAATTAATCAGCTTGCTGTTATAAAATGTCACTTATTAAATACGTCTTTAGCCTAATTTTATTGCTTTTTCTGCCTATCACTGCGCAGAACTCTTTTGGTGCCAATAGCTCTGAAGAATCTGACGATGCTTTGCAACATTTTCGTCTTTTGCTATCAGAACAGCTAGACCCTAATCGTGCGACCATTGAACGTGTATTTAACCCTATAGGCGAAGGACAATCGCTACTGGTACGTGCCTATGTTTCTGGGCCTCAGGAACTGGTTTATCGTCCACTGTTTGACGAAGCTGAAGATGGCAGCATTGTGTCAACCCACTCCGACAGCTTTATGATGCGTACACTCCCAGGAACTGAACTTAAAGAAGTGCTAATCAACTACGAAGAAGATAAAAAGCATTATGAACTTTTTTTCGGGAGATTCCATTACAGCGTGTCCCCAGATATGGATGATGTAAACCATATTTCCACCCGTGTTGAAGCCGCTCACTTTTTGACTCAAAACTTCCAAACACTCTTCATTGATCAACCCTCTGCAGCATTGGGTATTCGCTATTTATTTGACAAGCAAAGTCAACAAGGGACACCGGCTGTAATTCAGTTGAAAAAAGAATACAAGGACAGTTCAACAGGGGCGCTAATGGTGACCAGTGATGGGGAGATTCTGAATCAGTATCGATTTAAAATGTATCAATCGATTGATGTTGAGCCTGTTTACTTTATCGAACAATATCACCTAGATAAAACAGGTACCATTCGCTACTACATTCAGCCCGATGGACTGCAAAGCTACCACCTTGGTAAATCCGGTGAAGAAAAAGCTGGAGACTGGATTCCCCGTCAGCATATGCAAAAACCTCGATTGCTTCAGCCCTCAGCGACACCTTGAACCTCAATACCTAAAACTCTCGTTGTATAAGACTCATCGGCATAGACCTAGGGTTGGTATGCGACCTATGACCGCCTTTTTTTATCACCAAAAAAGAGTATTCTTAGGGCAAATATGATTTAAACCAATGTGAGATGCGATGGCTTCTGATTTGATGACCCGCATAGTTAAAAACCGTTAACAGACTTCACCCGTAAAGTCTGTTAATGACAATAGTAAAAAGCTTGATGATAAAAACCTAAGGTGAGTTTTATGAAAAAATTATTAGCTGTTGCTGGTATCGTTATGATGACTGCTTCTGGTGCGACAATGGCTGCAGGTGATGCGGCGGCAGGAAAGACAAAAGCAGCGGTATGTGCAGCATGTCATGGTGCAAATGGTATCAGCATGATTCCGATGTACCCTAATCTAGCCGGCCAAAAAGCTCAGTATATTGAAAATGCAATTAAAGCATATAAAGCAGGTCAGCGTGGCGGCCCCACTGCAATGCTTATGAATCCTCAAGCAGCAGCGTTGAGTGATCAAGATATTGCCGATTTGGCCGCATACTTTAGCTCGCTTTAAGTATTCTTAATATCTTTTAGTGTCAAAAAAGGCTCTCTTTTTCTTGAGGGTCTTTTTTTATTTTTGAGCTAATCTATCCCCTCTCCTCTTTTTATAAGCACGGCCATAACGACTATAAATACAGCCATGTCAATTATGCCAATATCATCTATTACCAATAGAAACTCTTCTATCAAAACCTACCACAACCTTTCGACTATTAAGAGCAGAAGGCATAGCTTAAAACAGCGCTATTAATTCCGACTAAATTACAGGGTCAATTTCTCACCAATACTTTATTTTTTTAAACAAAATGTAACAATTTAATCAATCAATCAATTGAACTAGCCTATTTATTCTTTGTCTTAACGTGCTAACTCAATATTAGAGAACTTCTGACCAAGCGAAAGCCGCAATAACATTGCACTGAATAGATACAGAAGCCGCCACTACTAATTATTTGCCATCTTGTATGGCTTAATTTCAGGATTGAATACGATGCTTGATTTTATTGCACTCTCACCATTTATGGAGATGACCGCACTCCTAGTGATGGCTGCATTTATTGGCTTTATAGGTCAGTTGCTACGCCAACCTCTGATCGTAAGCTTTATTACTGTAGGCTTATTAGCTGGCCCTTCAGTACTCGATATTGTTCACAACAAAGAACAGATTGAACTCCTTTCAGAACTTGGCATTGCCGTTCTGCTATTTTTGGTCGGTATAAAGCTCGATGTAAAGCTGATTCGATCTATTGGTAGCGTTTCCATTCTAACAGGCTTAGGCCAAGTTCTTTTTACCTCATTATTTGGCTATGGCATTGGTTTAGCGTTAGGTTTAAGTTCTTTAGAAAGCCTATACGTTGCCATCGCCTTAACATTTTCATCGACCATTATTATCGTCAAACTACTTTCTGATAAGCGGGAAATTGACGCGTTACATGGTCAAATAGCACTTGGCTTTCTTATCGTACAAGACTTAGTCGTTGTTTTAGCCATGATCATGTTAGCAACCATCGGCATAGGGTCTAGTTCAACAGGGGTCGGTCAAGAAGCAAGTATTATTCGTGTCGCCGCATCAGGTATTGGCTTGGTTGTTTTTGTTATTATTTTTGTACGCTACTTTGCCGATGCACTGACAGAACTACTGGCAAAAACCCCTGAATTATTGGTTATTTATGCCATTGCTCAAGCGGCATTCTTTGCAGCATTAGGCAGTTATGTTGGCTTAGGAATGGAAGTAGGCGGACTACTTGCCGGTATAGCACTAGCATCAACACCTTACAGAGAAACCATCGCGGCGCGCTTAGGCCCGCTAAGAGACTTTCTTTTACTCTTCTTCTTTATAGCCCTAGGGGCAACATTAGATCTATCACAGCTTGGCAATCATCTTACTGGAGCCTTTGTCTTCTCACTGTTTATTTTAGTCGGCAATCCATTAATCGTTTTGATTATTATGGGTATATTAGGCTACAAAAAACGCACAGGTTTTTTGGCGGGTTTAACCGTAGCCCAGATTAGTGAGTTCTCATTGATCTTTGTTGCGATGGGAATTAGCCTAGGCCATGTTGGGCAGGATGTTCTGGGACTGGTAACACTCGTAGGGATTATTACTATTGCCGCATCAACCTACATGATCACTTACTCGCATCAGCTTTATGATCTATTTGAGCCTGTTCTTGGTTTTTTCGAAAGAAAAGATACACCTCGAGAACTTAGCTACAACACAGACAGCGCCTCTGATACTTACCCTGTTATTATCTTTGGCTTAGGCCGTCTAGGCACGGCAACGGCTCAAATATTAAGAGAAAAGGGTATTGATGTTTTAGGTATTGATTTCAATCCAACAGCAGTTAAACGTTGGAAGGCTATAGAACTTAATGCCGAATACGGTGACGCAACAGATGCCGAGTTTATCAATGAGCTTCCCGTTCGATCAGCACAGTGGATTATTTCTACTATTCCCCAGCATGTCACTGGCTTAACGTCAGAAGACGCTCGAAAAACATTAGTACAGATTGCAAGAAGTACCGGCTTTACAGGCCAGATAGCGGCTATGTCACATAATGCTTATGATTCAGAAGAGCTAAAGCTAGCGGGTATTGATTTAACACTGGAACCTTATAAAGATGCCGCAGAAAGAACAACAGAAATAATAATGGAACAGCTAGCCATTAAAATGACAGCTAACAAAAAATAGGGGTAGCCTTGATATGCAACGTTTTAAAAAAATTCTGTACATCATTAGTCCAGAAATAGAGCGAACCCCTAATTCATTAATCAGGGCGCTGAATTTAGCCGAAAATAATGCCGCAAATATTACCGTTATATCTGTTTTTCAAGATATTAATGTACCAGATAAAAAAATTGCTTTAGATCAAATAAAAAAACGGATTGAAGCAAAAGTAGCCGAGATAAAAGCATCTCTAAATAATAAAACCGTAGTTGATTGTTTTGTACGTGAAGGAAAAATAACCGTTGAAGTGGTTCGTGCTGTTCTAGATCATGGCTATGACCTTGTTGTTAAAGAAGCTGAAAACCCCAGCTGGCTTGAACGTCTGCTGGGCAGTGAAGACATACATTTATTACGTAAGTGTCCCTGCCCAGTTTGGCTGTCAAAACCAGATGACAAAGGTAACTATCAAACCATTATGGCTGCGGTAGATTTTGATAGTGATGAAAACCCGAGCAGTCGAGCCTTAAACAACACGATAATGGATCTATCAAGCTCCCTATCCCTATCAGACTTTGCAAGCTTGCATCTGATTACGGTATACGACTCTCTGGAAGCTGGCGCGCTAAGTCTTTGGTCCAGCGAACCAGAGCAACTCAAACGTAACTTAGAGTTAGCTGAATATAAAAGAAAAAAACAGGCGATGGATCAACTGCTTGATGATATGAAAGCAAAGCTTGATCAAAAGAATTATGACTATATCGCTCCAATTACCCACTTGATACAGGGAGCACCTTCTCAACAGTTGCCTAAAATGGCTAAGCAGCTAAAGGCTGACTTGGTTGTAATGGGAACTCTTGGCAGAGCTGGTATTCGCGGTATCGTCATAGGCAATACGGCGGAGTCACTTTTATTAGAGTTAGACTGCTCTGTTCTGGCAATTAAGCCCGAAGGTTTTATTTCTCCTATCACTTTTTAGGTCGATAGTTTTACATTAATGAGAATCGTTAGCAAAATAGTCCTTTACCCACTAAACCAAAGTCGTACAATACAGCGTAACCCTTAAATCGGTCCAAGAGGCGACCCATGAATACGGCGATCCGCGTAAACCGACTTCCCAACAGTTGTCTGAACCATGACCATGAATACCATCAACTAGTTGTGGCTCTATCTGGCAAGGCTGAATTTGAAATAGAAGGCAATCAAGGCATCGTCACCCCGTGGCAAGGATGCCTGGTTCCTTCAGAGCACACGCACTATTACGAAGGTATTGGTGCGAATAACCACCTGATTATCGACCTTCCCCACCAGCACCCTTTATTGCAAAGTAGTGTGATTGATTTAAGCCGCCTATTTGATACTCCCGGTTATTTTAATATTGATAGCAATCTAAAACTGTTTCTTTCCTTTATGCTGAAAGAAGTCGCGCTATTCAATGATGACCCCGGCACGGCAGACTTCCTTGCCTTTGCCTTTTTACACCGACTGCACCAACGTATTTTCCAACAAGAAGCCCCATTAAAGCAGATTGATCGCGTAACGCTTAAGCTCGACTTGATTGACCGCTACATAGCTAACCATCTTGCGGAAAAAATCACCGTTTCCCAGCTAGCCGATGTTGCCTGTATGAGTGGGAGCCATTTTCATATTATGTTTCGCAATGTTGTCGGCATCACACCACATCAATACCTAATTCAAGCTAGGCTCAAGGAAGCAGCACGACTCTTACAGTGTTCTCAGTCAGCAGTTAATGATATTGCCGAACAAGTTGGATTTGCCAGTCAAAGCGCCTTAAGTAATGCATTTAAGCGGTGTTATCAACTAACGCCAGGCCAGTACAGAAATAAGCATTGATTGTTTTTTCATCTCAACTTCATAGTTTTTTGCAAAAAAACCACAGTTTTTTGCAAGAAGCCCCGCACTCATCACAATAGAGTGGCATTAGCGTGGGAATCTATACCTTCGCTTTGTGTCTTTTTTCTCATAAAACACACTGAGAAAGTACCATTTCCTAGGGTAGGAAATGGTTCAAATTAGGCAAAAATAGATGTAATCATCTACGCTCAGTAGATATTACAGACATTATGCCCTGTCATATCGAATTAAAAGACGGCTTGCCTTAATCAAATCCCGTTCTTTATCGAATGTGGCTGGTTGGGTTAAAACCTCCTGTTGAGAGGTTAGCGGAAACACCAGTCGGTGTGCCCATAAAAATAACTAGAGAGTCTGCACATAAAGGTAAACTACCATGGTAGAAACTAACGCGATTGTTGGATGGACCTTTGTGGTCTATATCGCCCTAATGCTGGGCATCGGTATCTATGCATACCGCAGAACACAGGATCTTTCTGATTACATTCTAGGTGGCCGCAGCTTAGGCCCTTGGCCTTCGGCACTATCTGCTGGTGCATCTGATATGAGTGGCTGGTTGCTACTCGGTCTGCCTGGTTATGCTCTAGCGGCAGGTTTTGAAGCCTTCTGGCTTGCTGGTGGCCTTCTTGTCGGTACATGGTTGAACTGGTTGATCGTTGCAGGTCGCCTACGCGTATACAGCCAATTGGCAAGCGATTCCTTAACGCTGCCGGAGTTCTTTGAGAAACGCTTCCGTGATAACTCTCACCTTCTGCGTATTATCTCTGCGTTCTTTATTCTTATGTTCTTCCTGTTCTATACCAGTTCTGGCCTAGTGGCAGGCGGTAAGCTCTTCGCAACCGTATTTGGTATGGACTACTTCACTGCGGTGCTGGTTGGTACTCTTGCTGTAATCACTTACACTTTCTTTGGTGGTTTCCTAGCGGTTTCTTGGACTGACTTGGTTCAAGGCTTAATGATGTGTGCGGCCTTGGTTATCGTTCCTGTCATCCTACTCGGTGAAACCGGTGGTATGTCCGGTACATTTGCTGCGATGGAAGCGAAAAACCCTGAATTCCTAACCATGTTTAGCGGCATGGATGGTGAGCCACTCACTGCAGTGGCCATTATCTCTTTGGTTGCTTGGGGTCTTGGTTACTTTGGTCAGCCTCATATCCTAGCGCGTTTCTCTGCGATCCGTAGCGAAGCTGATATCCCTGCAGCTCGTCGTATTGCAACGATCTGGACTGCAATCAGCCTGCTAGGTGCTTGCTTTGTAGGCTTTGGCGCTGTTAGCTATCTTGATGCAGGTCTGAGTGATGGCGAAACCGTATTTATGGTATTGGTTAACGCTCTATTCCACCCTGTTGTTGCCGGTATATTACTCGCAGCTATTCTAGCAGCGGTTATGTCGACTGCAGATTCTCAGCTTTTGGTGTGTTCTTCTGCACTAACGGAAGATTTCTACAAATCTCTATTCCGTAAAGATGCCTCTCAGAAAGAACTGGTTATGGTGGGTCGTATTGCTGTAGTTGCTATTGCGGCTATCGCTCTACTGCTTGCCCGTGACCCAGATTCCTCTGTATTAGGTTTGGTTTCTTACGCTTGGGCTGGTTTTGGTGCCGCATTTGGCCCAACCTTGATATTAGCGCTGTTCTGGAAGCGTATGACTCGTAACGGCGCTCTAGCGGGTATCATTGTAGGTGGTGTAACGGTTGTTATCTGGAAACAATTAACTGGTGGTATGTTCGACATCTACGAAATTGTACCGGGCTTCATTCTTGCTTGGATCGCTATCTATGCTGTCAGTTTGGTGACTCCTGAACCATCTAAAGAAATTCAGGATGAGTTTGAGCAAGTTGCGAACCGCTAGCCAGCTATTTAAGCCAATTCAAGTGCTCAAGCCGCACTTGAATGACGGTCAAACTGTTTGAAATAAGAGACCCTTTTTAGGGTCTCTTATCGTTTCAAATCTAATTAAAAAAGAGGCTTATAACCTCTGCTCTACCTCTCATTCCTCAATCTACAAACAAATACTAAAAACCCGAACCCTGAAGCACAAACCTTAAGATATCTGGGTTACAATATTGACAACCGCTTGTATTGTTTTATATCTGACAAGTCTGCACCTTGGGCTAGAACTCTGGAATTCTGCATGTCTTTAAAAGCTAACGCTCAGAAAGCATCTACAGCAAAAGGCCTTAAGCACTGGCACAAAGAGCTACTTAAAGTCTCTTTACCGGCACTTGCTAATACAGGTCAACAGCTGAAGAAACAACTTCAAAATCCTGATTGTTCTCTGCGGGATATTGAGGTTATTGTTGCAGAAGATCCGGTTCTTTCTTTCCAGTTGCTCACCCAAGCCAACCTGATTCGTACCACGCCTGAAAACGATGTGTTGTCGCTGCCCCATGCACTATCCTTGTTAGGGATGGATAAGCTTCAGCCTTTGTTGAAAAATATCAAATATATTCAATTTGATCCTAAGAAGGTTACCCATAACGCCTTCTTACAAGCACTGAATATCAGTCTGCACGCGGCGACTCAAGCATTCTATATTGCAGAGAAAAAGAACAGCGGTAGCGGTGAAGGACATTACTGGATCTCTTTACGCTTAAGCTCCGTTTTTTGGCTACTCTCTCTGGCATCACCAAAGACCTATCACGGGATTGAACAACGCGTGCTTACCGGTGAAAGTCGCCACATCGTAGAGAAAGAAATACTGGGCTGTACCACTCAAGAACTGACTCGATCAATGCTCAAGGATTGGCAGCTGAGTAAGTTTACTCAAGAGCACCTTAATAAACTGCTCAATCCGTCGCCAAAAATGCTGGCAACCCTTGCAGCATCAGCTTGGCAGGATGGTTTTGCACCCGAAATAAAGCGTGCGCAACATATTTTCCTGCAAACTCCTTGGGTTGCAGCCGTTTTTGCCCACTGGTTAGCGCTAAATACAGCAGTTAATTGGCAGACACCAAAAACAGACCGAATCGAGCGGATGATTTCAGTTTATCTGAACAGTCCTTTAAACGATGTCATCACTTTCTTACACCGAAATGCGGTGCACTGTTCCAAAGCGCATGTACTTGAAGGGGTTTGGTCGCCAGCGATAAAACTACTGCACCCCGCCTTAGAAAGGCGCTCAATTCAAGCGCCAACGGTTTTGGCAAAACCCGAGATACCATCGGCGGAGACTATCGCCAAAGCTAAACGCTATAAAGACTTGTCTAGCGATACTCGTAAACGGGCTGAATTAAGTAGTGCTAAGCATCCTGCAGCGCTAGAAAAAATAGCACTAGAAAAACCCGTGCAGAGAAAAGTAGTACAGGAAACAGTAGTACAGGAAAAAGTAGTACAGGAAAAAGAAAAAGCAGCAGAACCGATAAAGCAGGCGGCAGTCAGTACCACATTATTTAAGCTGTTTTATTTGCAAACAGTTAAACAGCAGCAGGTTTTTTCTATCCATCAAATAATGGATGGTGCAAGTCAGGTGCTTAACTTTGACCTGGGGTTAACACGCTGTATTCTCTTTATGAAATCAAAAAAAGAGGGTGCCGTGAAAGGTGTGTATGCCAAGGGATTCACTGACAATACACCCTTTGGTGAAATGGCATTATCTGCCGATAACCAACATCTCTTTGGTAAGCTATTAAGTAAGCAGGCGGCCCTTTGGGTAACCAAAGAGACACAGGCACGCTTTGTACCTCAACTGCCTAAAGGTCTGTGGTC
This sequence comes from Oceanospirillum maris DSM 6286, assembly GCF_000422865.1. Lineage (GTDB taxonomy): Bacteria > Pseudomonadota > Gammaproteobacteria > Pseudomonadales > Halomonadaceae > Oceanospirillum > Oceanospirillum maris. Next base: position 12,402 of record NZ_KE383938.1, read on the forward strand.
TGCATTAGAGCAACCTGATGAATTTGTCTTATCCAGCATTCTATTGCGAGGGGATGTATCCGGTATCCTCTATGCCGACAATACAGGCAGCAATAAAAAATTAGATGCGTCTAGTTATGCCACGTTCCGTGGAATCGCCCAAGCGATCAGTCACGGTATGGGGACTCTTGCAGATTTGAAGCAAAAAGAGAAAAAGGAAAAAAAAGAGAAAGGGCGTAAATCACCGCCCATGGTTTAAGAAGGTGTACTCACTGCATGGGTTACCCCTGACGCCATAGCTACCAAAGCATCATGATCACTCATAGCCTCCCTCTTTGGCCTTTAACCAACGGATATTAATGGGTTAGTTCATCACACCTAAAAGTTCTTGTTTTAGACGAGGGTCTAATAAAACAGCACTTTGAGGCAACCACTCCTTGCGTAACATTAACTTGCGGATAAGCTCATTAGAGCTAATCGCTTGCCGCCAAGTTGGCCCTTTTACAGCATGATCCATACAAGGTTGAGCGTATTCATTGATATATTCCTGCCAAAATTCTGGTAAAAACCGACGTACCGGACGACCCGTTTCACTAGCAATATGCTCAGCCAAGGCGAAACCGCTCGCATCCAAATCACCAAAATGAATGTGCGGCACATACTGCGGCATCATTTTTATGATATGAATGGCTAAATCAGGATAATCCAAGGGTGCCCAAACCAGCATAAGATGATCAGGAATATCCATATCGGTAAACACAGATAAGTTTTCGACGGTCATAACCATATAAGGCTGCTCACCATCAACTTCCGTAAGCTCCATCACATCCCGCTCGGGAATCGCCGCATGGGACATAAGCTGCAAGATAGGCCCAAGTCGAATCGGTTTCATCATTTTACGAACAAGATGCATATCCGTTGTACCGCGAATGCGCAGTACCGCATCTTCACTAATACGGTATTTAGGCAGTAGGCTTTGTAATTCGCTTGAAATCTCAGCCTGCTCATCGCCGCCATACAAGGTATTAAAGCTTTTCTTATTAATCCACACCGGCAGATCAAAACGGGTATTAGTACGAACAAACTCAAGCCGCTTCATAAAAGCAGATCGCTCATCACCCTTAACCGACATACCGGAAAGCGCTAGTTCCTGCCATTTAGGCAACTGGTTATCTAGCATTTTAGGATACTGACTACGCCCTTTTGCCGTTAAACAATACTCTTTATCGTTACTGGTCTGCTTCAGCCATTCTCGTTCTAGCAGCCCATTTATCAGCGGCCAGGTATAAACATCACGCCGTATGCGTTCTGTTTTGAATAAAGCGATAGCGGCATCTCGTACAATCTGACTTTGCCAATCTACTGCTAATTCAGGCTGATCACTCATTGAAAACCTCTTCCTTACAGATATACGTTGAGAGGCATCATACCTAAAGGCGATTCACGGGAATAGCTCTTACCTGTGATCTAAGGTTTCCAATGGTATTTAAACGTGTTAAAGGCTAACGCTGTAACTGTTTTAACAAGTCATCGGCAATACGCTGATAGTGCCCTCTATCACCGGAAGCCCTCGCCACAAGCATCGCTCCTTGCAAGGATGCTAATAAAATTCGCGACTGAGACTGAAAGCTACCAGAAAACTGCAGCTCATCGGCGTGCTGGCCTTGCTCTAACGTCTGCCCTAGCCAGCGCTCTGTTTCACAGGTAAAGCGTTGCAGATGCTCTTTTGCAGCTTGAGGCAATGCCTCTATTTCGGCAGAGAACATAATAACAGGACAAAGCTTCTCTTTATCTTTGATAATTCGACTGTAAACCCGCGTTAGCTCTCGGATACGAGTCAAGCAACTGCTGTGCTTAGCATCTAACTGATGCAGTCGTTCAAGAAACTGATCGACGTAGCGAGCACAGAGGCTAACCGCAAGGTTCCCTTTAGAAGGAAAATGGTAGTGAATACTTGCTTTACGGATGTTCACTCGTTCAGCAATATCTTGGTAGCTAAAACCGTTATAGCCCTGCCGCTGAAGTAGATCCTGCGCAATGTCGAGGATACGCTCAGCGGTCGATGCATTATTATTTTTATTCATCTAAACCCTAATCATCTGCAAATATAAATGCTGCAGTTTATCTGTTTGTTATTAGCGGTGGGTGATCACATTACGTCGTAACGCGTCGAGCCATCTTTTTTATTGTTCATCCCTGCAACCTATTATTTTTATTAAGGGACGCAGGGTTCGCAATCTTAGCATTAATGGAATAGACGAATCATCTTACCGATAGGTATAAGTTTTCCGTGAAACAAAATAAAAACCTTCCACAGGGTAGGGTTTTACGTTTTACCACAGACCATCACACAAGTCGTATTTTCTTTTTGTCATACAATGATTATTCTGAACAACAATTACCCTGAAGTAAGGTTATCTTTACCCTGACCAGCAAAAAATGATTTATCCCGATAACGACAAAAATAAGGCTGCGGATGTTAGAAAACACTGACTACTTTAATCAAGTCATGATCATTTTGGGCGGCTCCGTGGTCTCTACGGCGCTTTTACGCCGCTTACGTCTTCCTCCTGTTCTTGGTTACCTGATGGTCGGTCTTTTAATTGGCCCTTATGCCCTGCAGCTAATACCCAAAACTAATGATCTGCATTTTTTATCAGAATTTGGCTTGGTGTTCTTACTGTTTTCTCTGGGGCTAGAATTTTCCCTGGGTAAAATGAACGCGCTGCGTAAAACGGTATTTGGATTGGGCAGTGCACAAGTTGTTTTATGCAGTCTATTTTTCTGGTCTATTTTGTATTTTCTGTTCGATTTCAGCTCTGAAACATCTTTGATCATTGCCGGTGCCTTGGGCTTGTCATCAACGGCCATTGTTACCCAAGAGCTAACCCGCTGGAACGAGCTTAATAGTAATCATGGCCATGCCGCCATTGGTATCTTGCTATTCCAAGACCTTGCCGCCGTCATTTTCCTAATTATGATTCCCGCTCTTGCGGGCACGAACGACAACAGTTTCTCTTTCGAGATCGGCCTAATTCTACTCAAAGGCCTTGTACTGTTTGCCGTCATGTTAACGGTGGGCAAGTGGCTAATGCCGTTTATTTTCCATGAGGTCAGTAAAACTCGATCAGAAGAATTATTCGTAATGACAGTGTTACTCGTCGTACTTACCGCCGCTTGGATCACCCATGCCTTTGGTTTATCAATGGCTTTAGGGGCTTTTCTTGCGGGGATGATGCTGGGCGAGAGCCATTTCAAACATCAAATTGAAGCGGATATTCGTCCGTTCAGGGATATTTTACTGGGACTTTTCTTTGTCACTGTTGGTATGGAGTTGAACTATCACATCCTAATCAGCAATATTCACTGGGTCATACTCGGTAGCCTAGGATTGGTTTTATCCAAAGCGGTGTTAATCGCTATTTTAGCGCACTTATTAGGCAAAGAACGTTCATCATCCATTCGTACCGGCTTGATACTCGCCCAGGGCGGTGAGTTTGGTTTTGCACTCTTAACGCTGGCACTAACTAATAATCTTTTGGAACCTCAAGTTGCCAGCCTAGTCGTTGCTATTATTGTTTTTTCTATTGCTACAACCCCGTTTTTGATTCGATACAACGCCCATATTTGCAAGTTGATCATGCCAAATAAGCCCCATGAAGAACCAAGCCCTCACAATTCGGATGAGCTTGCAGAGGCCACATCAGAGCTTAGTCGCCATATTATTATTTGTGGCTTTGGTCGTGTTGGGCAGACTGTCGCACGGTTTATGCGTAAAGAAAATTTACCCATTCTTGCTTTAGATAATGATTCTATTCGGATTCAAGAGGCGACTGGCGGTGGCGAAAATGCCTTCTTTGGCGACTCTTCTAGCCGAAATGTACTAGAGGCCGCAGGCCTGCACAGAGCCAGTTTAGTGGTTATTACCGTTAACGAGTACGAACAATCCCTCGGTATTCTAAGAAGCGTTAGAGCTTTAGATGACGACATTCCCGTGGTCGTTCGTACCAGTGACGATAGTCATTTAGAAGACTTGAAAAGAGAAGGTGCAACGGAAGTCATCCCAGAAGCATTAGAAGGCAGTTTAATGCTTGTGACCCATGTAATGACCCAGATGCAGATTCCATTTCGTCGAATTGCCAAAATGGTTCAAACCGCTCGGGAGCAACGTTATCAATTGCTTCATGGTTACTTCCATGGGCGACAATCACAGCTGCTAGACAAAGAGGGTAATCCACTTATACGTTTGCATCCTGTGAAAATTAGTGACGGCTGCTTTGCGGCGAATAAAACACTAAATGAGCTCAATTTTGATCATCGGCAAGTTAAGGTCCTACGGGTTAACCGTCAGGATCTCGATATTGAAAAGCCAGAGGCATCGTTCCGCTTAGAGAGCGGCGACACGCTTATTTTACAAGGTATGTCTGACCATATTGAACAAGCAGAAGCCCGCGTATACAGTGGGTAATAGCTTAAAGACTCACCAGAGTGCTAAAACTAGATGTCATCTATAGGGGTATGTCATGTTACTTCAAAATATTCAAAACTATTATGAAAAGTTAATCATTGAAGAGCTAACAGAGCGAGGCCTATTGCCTGATAACACCAAGCAAGACTACGTTGAAGATATCGCCTGTGTCGCGCTAAACAGCCTGCCGCCACAATATATTCGCTTTGAGGTTGATATGGGGTTCTTTATGGAAGATGAAGACCATTACGTGATGCATCAGCAGGTAAAAGAAGCCTTAGATGCCGCTATCGATTTTGTTAACCACCATAAAAATCATGAAGTGAAATAATTAAGAAGACCCAGTTTGATTCACCTTTAGCAAAGGAGCCAGCTTCGGTAAATGTATGCGTAGCGCGTTGGGCTGAACCTCAAACCGCAGACGACTACTGGAGACTGGCTCACCATCAATATTAAAGTTCATACTCTGCTCTGCTTCAATTTCAAGCCAAGGTACACGGCGGTGAATCATCTGCTGCTGCATCACCTCTCCCTTACCTAGCATAAAATACTGCAGGGTATTGGTGAGCGTCTGTTGATCGGTTTTTGGCAAAATATTCAGATCTAATAAACCATCATCCAATAAAGCATTAGGGCAAAGCTCGTGACCACCTCCGGCCTGTCGCCCATTACCCACACCTAGAACCATAAAGGCTCCTTGCCAATTAAAATCAGGGGCTGTCACCGAACCTTCCACCGCGCTAATACTGGTAAATTGACTCATACCTGTTAATAGATAAGCTAGGCTACCAAGGGCGCGCTTTAGTTCATCCGGTGTTGAGGTTGTAATTTGAGCACCAAAGCCACCAGAAGCCATATTCAGAAAATAGTGATGGTTCACCTTCGCGATATCGATCGGCACAGGGGCAATTTCTATTACCAGCATTAACGCTTCCAGAGGAGCCAAAGGAATGCGGCAGCTAGCTGCAAAATCATTGGCGGTGCCTAAGGGAATCACGCCAAGCGAAGGCATGGCTAATAACGGCTCTGCGGCCATTGAGCCATTCACAACATCATTGACGGTGCCGTCACCTCCCGCTGCAATAACCGTATCAACACCTAGTTGCCGAGCCTCATAGGCTAACCGACGGGCATCACCTTCCTCCCAAGTCACTCGCACATCAATTTTATAGCGATGATCTCGCAACAAACGCACCGCATCACGCAAAGCAACATTTTGTGCCTCTTTACCATGCAAAATAATACGGATGTGGTAGCGCAAATCATCTGTACTCATAATATTAGATCTCAATTTACCTTATCTAAAGGCTAGCGAATCAAGTGCTATCTGTGGAAAACATCTGCCCGAAGCTTTTTAGCATAACCCTGTGGATAAAGACTGAATAGGCTGGGGTTTTGCAGTGAGTATACTGTTATTTCCCATAAATGCATCGCACTTAACAGGTCAAGCTTCAGGTGAACAAACGTTTAGAAAAAAAGAAACACTGTATATAAAAACATAATAACAGTCTGTTTTATCTCACTTTTTCTACTATCAACGACCAAGTATCACTATTTGCGGTGACACCACAGAAATACGTAACACCTTGATACAGCTATTCACAGTAATGCGGTAAACAGCTGTGGATAATTATGGGACAACTCTTCTATCCCTAGGGTGTATCATGCTTACAAGGGACTGTTCAATTTTCAACCAATGCCGAACAAGAATAACACTCAATGAAGACCGTAGGCACTAGAGAATTATCGTCAAAAGCTTTAATCTCTCACTGCTCTAAAAGATCAGTATAAAGATCTGCATAACCAGAATATTCTTCGGCTTAGCTAAATAGGAAAACCTATGTCTGACATCACAACGCTTACCGACTTTCTCGATAAAACCGGCGCCCATCTTCGCGTTTTTGATATGGGTCGACGGGTATCTTTGGTGTCCGCTAATACGTTTTCTCGTTTTGAACAATGCGAGCTGCCTTACCCGCAACCTTATATGTATCGCGCTCGTTTAGGTCTTTTGTTTTGGTATCCTCAAGCCCCTGAGCAACACTTTATTTGGTTTCTACAGTTTCCGCTGGATGAGCAAGGTTTTATTATCCAAGCATCTCGTGATGAATTCCTAAAGCGCCTTTTAGAAACCATCGGCCAAAATGCAAAAGACCTGTCTGAACAAGAGAACGAACACGCACAAAATATCATGAAGGATAACCCTATCGCCTTCACCCCAGACCAAGAGCGTCTTGCTATCTTTAACGCTAAAGCCAAACTCGCACTCGGTCAGCCTGCGTCTCGTTTCCATGATCAAGCGGAAGAATACTTTACTGGGCAGCGTGAATTTGATGATTGGGAAGATGTCGGCTTGCAAGGCATTGCCGATTTCACCGTTCGTCTTGAAAAGCAGAACAACGCCGATGACGTAACGAAACATATCGCACAATTCCCAGATATTCCCTTTGGCGCTCTATGTCGCTGCCTTGAGAATGAGGTCATCAATCATAAATTGGCCTCGGCCATTTGTGATCGCGCCAATACGCTGACCACAGATCCAGAGGCCGACTGCTTAACCCTAGCCGCCGCTATTCGCGGTGTGAGTCATAGCCAGGCTAAGGGCCTTAGAGATAATTTAGTTGAGGCAGTGCTGAACAGCGTACACAGTGAAGATATTGAGATATTAACGGTGATTGCCGCTCGTGCATGGGAAACGTTAGAAAACCCAGCTCTGTTAAAAATCTATTTAGAGAAATTAGCGACCTGTTCCGCTGGCGAGCAAGCTTTTATCAACATTGTCCGAGACCTGATCTTTGTACCTGGGCTACGCACATTGATTATTGCTCAGTTCCGCGACCCTGAGCGCAGCGAGGCTTTAAGTAATGCTATTGGTGTTTTGATGGGCGAGCCATCTTAAAAAGTTCTATCGAGCACATAAAAAAGCCCCACTTTATTCCCTGGACATCTTACAGCGGAATTAAAGTGAGGCTTTTTTTATATCAGACTGCTAAAAAACCAATTTATAGCCATAGGCACTAAGATAAGCTTGTTCTGCCTCTAAGTCTGCCTGCGTTAGTGGATTTTCTTCCAGCCAATCTTTAGGAAAACTGAGTTTAATCTGTGAGCCATCTACTTTAATTTTGGCATTCAGATTGCCCTCATCAGGTCGACTATGATTTAAATTAACCGCCAAACGCAGCAAAATGGCCAAGTAAATCAAGGGCTGCTCCAACGCCTCTGGCTGCATACGAAACTCTGCCATAGGAAATTTCCGACGATGGCTTCGTACAAGTACCGCCAACATTGCTTGCTGCTGCTGAGAAAACCCTGAAAGATCAGAATGATTCAGTAAGTAAGCGCCATGCTTATGGAACTGGCTGTGGGAAATACCCAAGCCTATCTCATGCAATTGAGCGGCCCAACGGAGAATCTGTTTAAGCTCATCATGCTTTAAATTCCATCCAGATTTCACCTGTTCGAAGAGGTTTAAAGCCGTTTGACTCACTGCGGTCGCCTGTTGAGGATCGGCCCGATAACGCTCACTGAGGCTATTAACCGTTTGTTCTCGGATATCTTTATCAGAGAAACGGCCTAACAGATCGGACAGAATCCCTTCTCGAAGCGCCCCTTCGGTAAAAGTCATCTCTTGAATATCAAACAGCTCGAAAATAGCCTGCAAAATAGCCACTCCCGCAGGGAATACTTTAGCCCGGTCCGCCCTTAAGCCATCCAGCTGTACGCTATCTAAATCTTTAAATTTAAGCAGGGCTTTGCTCAATTTACCCAGAGCCTCTGGCGTTATCAGTCCATCGCTCCAGCCATTTTGAAGCAGAACTGCAGCGGTAGCCTTGATTGTTCCTGACGTGCCAACTGTTTGCTGCCAGCCTAAGTTCTTATACGGCTTAACAATATTAAGCAGCTCGTTCTTAGCCGCAAGCACTGCCTGTTGATAGCGTTTTGTTGTAATTTGGCCGTCAGGAAAAAAACGCTTACTGTAAACCACGCAGCCCATATGCAAACTTTCTAGCGCTTGAGGTTCAAAGCCATCACCAATAATAAACTCCGTGCTCCCCCCTCCAATATCCGCCACCAAGCGTCGGCCTTTAGCTGTTGCCAAAGAGTGGGCCGCCCCGACATAGATAAGACGGGCTTCTTCTCGACCACTAATAATCTCAAGAGGGTGTCCCAATACTTTTTGTGCTCGATTTAAAAAGCTACGGGTATTGTGGGCCGCTCTTAAGGCGTTAGTCCCCACAATACGGATATTATCTGGGTCGACCCCCGTTAAAAAAGGTGCAAAACGGCTCAGGCAATCTAGACCTCGCTGTTGTGCTTCTTCTGTAAGGTTGCTGTCTTGATCAAGACCTGCCGCAAGTTGAACTTTTTCCCCAAGCCGTTCAAGGGTTTGAATCTCACCCTGTACCGAGCGGGCCACCATCAAATGAAAGCTGTTGGAGCCAAGATCAATAGCAGCAAGCAAATTACTATCGATCTTGGAATCTGATGGGGTTGTTGCTGGCTTATCCATTTCGCTCATTATTATTAGCCTTTCCGTCACACTTAAAGTTCCCGTCATTATGGCACGATCATAAAAGTGTCACATGACGAATCCATGACAACACCTTGCTTTTATTTATTCTGAACCATTTTGCCGGACGCTCTATTAGCAATTACTGTTATTTATTAGCTTATGCTTAATTCCAACTTTTACCGTCGGGCATTCCGGTGCTATGATAGAGCTATTCATTAAAAGGTATTTAATCAGTGCTAGGTATTCCTATTTAGCCTACCCCTGACGTGAATCCTCTTATCATCTTTAATGCTCCCTGCGCCAAGCAGTTGAATTGAGCGATTATTTTTTGCCTCGGAGGCATGTAAATGAGCGAAAATATTGTAAATGTTAGCGATGCATCTTTTGACGACGATGTTCTTAAATCAGACGTGCCAGTATTGGTTGATTACTGGGCGGAATGGTGTGGTCCATGCAAAATGATTGCGCCTGTTCTTGAAGAAATTGCTCAAGAATATGCAGGTAAAATTAAGGTTTGCAAACTAAACATCGATGAAAACACTGAAGTTCCACCTAAGTTTGGTATTCGTGGTATTCCAACACTGATGCTATTCAAGAACGGCAATGTTGAAGCAACGAAAGTTGGTGCTTTGTCTAAGTCACAACTGGCAACCTTCCTTGATGGTAACCTTTAAGTGACCCATATATTGCGCAGGCGCACTTGTCTGTGCAATATATACCGGCAAATGCTGGTACATTCTCCTCATTGATGGTATGTTTCTCAACGTTGTGTGCAATCCGCATACCTTCTCCTTTTAAACGCTACCGGCAGCAACTTGCTGGTCAGTCCCAGTCTGATCGAAGCCATTCGCCAGAATTTATCCGTAAACCAAAACTCCTAACGACCCATGAATCTTACCGAATTAAAGCAAAAATCTGTCCCTGAATTGATCGACCTCGCCCAAGAAATGGGCGTTGATAACGTTGCTCGCTCACGCAAGCAAGATATTATTTTTGCCATCCTAAAACGTCACGCGAAAAGCGGTGAAGATATTTACGGTGATGGTGTTCTGGAGATTTTGCAGGATGGTTTCGGCTTCTTGCGTTCTGCAGATAGTTCTTACCTAGCTGGGCCGGATGACATTTATGTCTCCCCGAGCCAGATTCGCCGTTTCAATATGCGAAAAGGCGATCACATTGCCGGTAAGATTCGTCCACCTAAAGACGGTGAACGCTATTTTGCTTTGTTGAAAGTTAACGAAATTAACTTCGACAAACCAGAGAATTCAAAGCACAAAATCCTGTTCGAAAATTTAACACCACTGTTCCCCGATGATCGCTTGATCATGGAGATCGGTAACGGTTCGACAGAAGATCTTACCGCTCGGGTTATTGATCTCGTCGCCCCGATAGGTAAAGGCCAGCGTGGCTTGATTGTTTCGCCACCAAAAGCCGGTAAAACCTTGATGTTGCAGAACATTGCTTCTTCTATCACCCGTAACAACCCTGAATGCCACATGATCGTACTCTTGATTGATGAGCGTCCAGAGGAAGTAACCGAGATGACTCGCTCGGTTCGTGGTGAAGTTGTTGCATCAACGTTTGACGAACCACCAGCTCGTCACGTTCAAGTGGCTGAAATGGTGATCGAGCGTGCCAAGCGTCTCGTAGAGCATAAAAAAGATGTTGTTATTTTGCTGGATTCTATCACCCGTCTTGCCCGTGCTTACAACACCGTGATTCCATCCTCTGGTAAAGTACTTACCGGTGGTGTTGATGCCCACGCTCTTGAGAAGCCTAAGCGCTTTTTCGGTGCAGCTCGTAATATTGAGCACGGCGGCAGCCTGACCATTATCGCAACCGCCCTTGTGGATACCGGTTCGAAAATGGACGAAGTGATTTTCGAAGAATTTAAAGGTACCGGTAACATGGAACTGCATCTGGATCGTAAGATTGCAGAGAAACGTGTCTACCCAGCCATTAATATTCGCCGCTCTGGTACCCGTCGTGAAGATCTTCTAACCACTGAAGACGGCCTGCAACGCGTATGGATTTTGCGTAAATTACTGAATCCAATGGAAGACACAGGCGCTATCGAGTTTATGCTTGATCGCTTGAAAGACACCAAAACAAATGATGAGTTCTTTGAGGCGATGAAGCGCAAGTAACCTCAAGGCTTATCAGTACGGTACGAAATAAGGGTAAGCGATGGCTTGCCCTTTTTCACATCTAACGAAAAGCCTCAGTTACCGTATAACGCTCTCCGCTCTCTGGCGGCTTAGCACCGGTGGCTTCTTCTAATATTATTAGCCTAAGATTCATGGCATTAGGGGTGTTCTATGCGCTATAAAGACCTACGTGAATTTATTGATCAGTTAGAGGCGATGGGCGAGCTAAAGCGCATCTCTCAGCCCATTGATCCCGTGCTTGAAATGACCGAGATTTGTGACCGAACCCTGCGTCAAGAAGGCCCTGCACTGCTATTTGAAAACCCCATCGGCCATACCATGCCCGTACTGGGTAATTTATTTGGTACCCCACGCCGGGTTGCATTAGGCATGGGTGAAGATAGCGTCGAAGCCCTGCGTGATGTGGGTAAACTGCTGGCTTATCTGAAAGAACCAGAGCCGCCCAAAGGCTTTAAAGACGCCATAGAAAAACTACCCGTCTTCAGAAAAGTGCTTAACATGGGGCCAAAAAAAGTTCGCAACCCTGCCTGTCAGGAAATCGTACTTGAAGGTGATCATGTTGATCTTTACAAACTACCCATCCAAACTTGCTGGCCGGGCGATGCAGGCCCCTTAGTGACATGGCCTTTGGTCATCACTAAAGGCCCTCATAAAGAACGCCAAAACTTAGGCATCTACCGCCAACAGTTAATTGGTAAAAACAAGCTGATTATGCGCTGGCTATCCCATCGAGGTGGCGCACTGGATTTCCGTGAATGGCAACAGGCCTATCCGGGCAAACCTTTTCCTATCTCCGTTGCACTAGGTGCAGATCCCGCAACGATTTTAGGCGCAGTTACCCCCGTACCAGACACGTTATCAGAGTATGCCTTTGCTGGGCTTTTACGCGGTTCTAAAACAGAATTAGGTAAATGTATCGGTAATGACCTTCAGGTTCCAGCTAACGCTGAGATTATTTTAGAAGGCCATATCTACCCTGATGAGATGGCACCGGAAGGCCCCTTCGGCGACCATACCGGCTACTACAACGAAGTGGAAAAGTTTCCTGTTTTTACCGTTGAGCGCATCACTCATCGTAAAAATCCGATCTACCACAGCACCTATACCGGTCGACCACCGGATGAGCCTGCTGTATTGGGCGTGGCACTGAACGAAGTCTTTGTTCCCATTTTACAGAAACAATTCCCAGAAATTGTCGACTTCTATCTACCACCGGAGGGTTGTTCCTACCGGATGGCGATTGTCAGTATGAAAAAGCAATATCCGGGACATGCCAAACGGGTAATGATGGGCGTTTGGTCATTCCTTCGTCAGTTTATGTACACCAAATTTGTGATTGTCACCGATGACGATATTAATATTCGAGATTGGAAGGATGTGATTTGGGCGATCACCACGCGTATGGACCCTGCACGAGATACCACCATGATCGAAAACACCCCTATCGATTATCTTGATTTTGCCTCACCTATTCCCCGCTTAGGTTCTAAAATGGGAATGGATGCGACCAACAAGATGCCCGGTGAAACGGATCGAGAATGGGGAGAGCCAATCGAGATGGATCCAGCGGTTAAACAACGCGTGGATGATTTATGGGATGATTTAGGGATCTTCAAAGCACCTTAAATCTTAAATAAAGCACCTTAAAATAAAGTACCCTTGCTTCGGTTTCTTACCATACCAAACAAGAAACAGACAAAGGTACAGTGAACACCGCAAGGGTTTACTGAGCGAATAGACGAAACGCCGCAAGGATACTAACTCGGCATGACATCAAGAAAGCCCAGCTTCAACATTGACTGCAATCAGGGTCAGGCTCAACTGAGCATTTACCCTGAGCAGAATTTTCTAGAAGCGGCACAACAACAGGGATTTCGTCTGTTACGTGGCTGTAGAAATGGCGTCTGCGAAGTGTGTGAAACCACTTTGGTTCAAGGTGAAGTTTTTTACCGCACTTCCGTAGGCGAACAGATCGCAACGCCAGGAACCTCTTTTTTATTTTGTACTGCATATGCGCGAGAGCCAGCAGCGATAAAGCTGAACCGTGTTCTTGCGCCAGGAGACTATATTGTGAAGACATTGGCCTGTCAGATTGAATCAGTTGAGCTACTGGGTAGCTCTGATGTGTACCGCGTTGTGCTACAAGCACCTGCGGGTCAAGCATTGGATTACGCCGCCGGACAGTATTTAGAAATTATTTTACCCAACGGTGACCGTAACGCCTTTTCAATCGCTAATCGGCCTGACGGTCGACGCATTGAACTGCACATACAACACTTACCTGACCGCGACAACTCACGCTTACTGCTACAAAGTTTGCAAGAGCAAGGCACCATTCAAGTGGAGCTACCAAAAGGCGTCTGTACCCTAAAAGCAACGGGTACCGATAAAGCATTCTTTGTCGCCGCAGGCACCGGCTTCACTCAGATGAAAGCGCTGCTAGAAGAAGCCTTCGAGCAAGGCTCTACCCAACAGCTATACCTTTACTGGGGTGCGCGCCGTCTACGTGATTTGTATTTGGCAGAACTGCCGCAGCAGTGGCAGGAAGAATACGAAAACTTTCATTTTGTACCCGTCATTGGTGATCTGCTACCTGATGAGAAATGGAGTGGCCACGTCGGCATGTTGCACGACGCCATGATCAAAGACCATAGCAAGTTTGATGATGCCACAGTTTACGCCGGCGGCTCACCCAATATGGTTTACTCGGTTACCGATACGCTGATTCAATATGGCTTATCCGATGAATGTGTGTTCTCCGACGTTTTTGCCTACGCCCCAAGAAAATAAGAAGACACTTATGACAATACCTGCCACACAGACCAAGATAGCTCAACTTGCCCCAGTATTAATTACTGGCGGCGGACGACGCTTAGGTCGCCATGCGGCAGAAACACTGGCGGACTCCGGTCAGCCAGTGATTATCACCTACCGAACAGAGCGGCCTGAGCTTGACCTGCTTCGTGCAAAAGGCATCACCACGCTACAGGCCGACTTTACCGATGAAGCCCATATTCTGGATTTTATCCAGCGACTGAAAAACGCAACCTTATGCTTACGAGGCATTATTCACAATGCCTCAGACTGGCTGCCAGACCAGCAAGATTTAAAGAGTGCATCAGAAAATTTCCAACACTTATTTACCGTACACATGCTAGCGCCATTACTGATCAACCAAGCCTGTGAACCTTTGCTGCTAGCCTATCAAGGTCAGCGGGATATTATTCATATTAGCGATGCCGTTGTGCAAAAAGGCTCCAAAAAACACGGAGCCTACGTTGCAACCAAAGCCGGTTTAGAAAGCCTCACTCAATCTTTTGCCGCCCGTTTTGCCCCGAATATTAAGGTGAATGCTATCGCCCCTGCTCTTATTATGTTTCAACCCAATGACGATGCTGCTTATCGGGAAAAAGCGCTGAAGAAATCAGCCCTTCAAATCGAACCAGGGGCAGAAGTAATCACCCAAACCATCCAGTATATTATGGACAACCGCTATCTTACCGGTGTGATTTTGCCGGTAGAAGGTGGCCGATCTGTAATTTAGACCATCAAAAAACACGCTTTAGTCCTAAGGTTGCACTGGACAGATCGTCATATCTCCGTAAAATGCCTGTCACAGTTGACATAGATCAAGAAGCTCCATTCTAAAAATAAATGATTCTAATCATTAGAAAACAAGTCTCAGCGACCCATTTAATCAATCTGTGAGGATCTGAAATGTCTGATCATGACGAAAACTTCCGTGACGAAGCGGGCCTTATTTACGTAATCCCTGGTCTAGCTGTTCTGATTGGTATGAACTGCCTTCCAGCGACGATATTCTGGTCTCGTTACTTTTTCGGTTAATTTTGCTGAAAATCAGAATAAAAAAGACGGCCTGATGATTATCAGGCCGTCTTTTTATCCAACTGCGGACTATATGTTAGGGTTCACCAAAACACGGCCTTTGATCTTACCTTCCACCATATTTTGTGCATACGCAGGCAAAGCCTCAAGACCAACTTCCTCTGATACCTGATCCATAATCTCCTGCGGTAATTCTCTAGCAAGGCGCGCCCATGCCTGCACTCGACGCTCGTAAGGAATCATCACGCTGTCTACACCCAGTAGATCAACACCGCGCAGAATAAAAGGCATTACCGTTGTGTTCAGAGAAAAACTAGCGGCCAAACCCACCGTTGCAACGCGGCCATCATAGTTCATCTGAGATAGCACTTTTGCCAAGATATCACCACCAACAGTATCCACAGCACCAGCCCAGCGAGATTTATCCAATGGGCGCACTTTTTCTTCAAACTCACTACGTGGCAATACCTCTGAAGCACCCAGCTGTTTTAAATAGTCCACACTATCCGCTTTACCGCTAACGGCGACGACTTCAAAGCCGTTTTTAGCCAATAGGGCTACCACAAGACTACCAACACCACCCGTGGCACCTGTCACAAGAACAGGGCCCTGCTTAGGTTTTAGGCCACTTTCCTGCAAACGCATAACACACAGCATTGAGGTTAAACCCGCCGTGCCAATCGTCATCGCCTGCTTTGAACTTAAACCTTTATCCAGGGGCACCAACCACTTAGATTGCACTCGCATCTGCTGAGCATACCCACCCCAAAAGCGTTCACCAACGCTCCAACCGGTCAGTACAACCGCATCACCAACTTTGTAATCAGGGCTTGCCGATTCCGCTACTGTACCGGCCAGATCAATACCTGGCACCATAGGAAATTGATGCACAATTTTACCGGCGCCTGTTACCGCAAGAGCATCTTTGTAATTAAGCGAGCTGTAATCAATATTGACCAGCACATCACCTTCAGGAAGATCACTTGCCGCTAACTGGCGTACTTCTGCGATAGTTTTTTTATCTTCTTGTTCCAGAACTAGAGCTTTATTAGTGCTATTGACTTGACTCATGCTATTGACCCCTTATTTATGCGTTCTATGCGCTAGCATTAGAAATTAGAATGACATAGTAAATCCGTGCTTAATCAGACAGAGCGTGTTTAAACCGCCGCTGATACGTGTATTCTAGGGTAATAGCTAATTCTTCTATTTGTCAAACAAATAGAAGAATGATGCGTTAATCACGACACTTTGTTATTATGCTGAGTTCTATTTCAGACCCAATCTCTGAGGCTTGTTGTGAAAATCCAACCCCTGATGACTCAAAGCTTAGCCAAGCAAATTTCGGAACAACTGCACGAAGCTATTTTGTCTGGCGCGCTAAAAGCCGATGATCGTCTACCGACAGAAGATGAGCTGGCAGCCCGCTATCAAGTATCTCGGCCAACCATTCGCGAAGCATTAAAGAGGCTGGCGGCACAAAACTTGATCCGTTCACGCCGAGGGCCAACAGGGGGAACCTTTGTTAATCGCCCATCGCTGGAAGATGCCAGCAATAGCTTAACGGCTTCCGCTACATTGCTGGCAAGTATGGATCAGTTTAGCCTGTCTGAGATTGCTGATGCGCGACATGAATTAGAAAAAAGCTGTATCCGCCTAGCAGCACAGAATCCTGATAAATCTGCATTAGCTCAGCTACAGCAGGAGTTAGATCTCCAGCAAGATGATTCATTAACCGATGAAGAATTTTGCGCGTCAGATGTACGCTTTCATCGCGCCCTTGTCGACGCCTGTCAAAACGCAATGCTCCAGTTTCTAATGTACGCAGTGATAGAAGCCATGCAGCCTGTCACCAATATGGTGGTGTTTCGTTTTCGAGATCGCTTAGATGTGGTAGCTGTCCACCAGAGACTTTATCAAGCTATCGAAAAGAGTGATGTAGGCGCAGCCGAGGCCGCGTTGGATGAGTTGATGGTTTACCTTAAAGCACGGTTTCAGGCGGCTCAGGATTGGAAAGCATCACAATCCTAAAAGCCCATTCAATGCTAAAAACCGATAAAAAATAACCGTGCTACATCGGTTCTCGAACATTATCCAGTAGGCTTGGCAGTACTTTTTTCACGCGAATATCCTGCTGAAGTTCACGCATAAGATCAGGTATCCGATTAGCATCCAACTGAAAATAAGCACGATTGAGACGCTTAATTTGCACCGTTAGCGTCATATTATATTGCCGAGCAACTGCTTCGGCACTGCTATTGTCATTCAACACCAAACCTAATTCATCCAGCAGAACAGCATAGCGCTGCGTCGTTTGATTCCAAACGACGGGCCTACCTGCCACTCCCGATATCACCTGTGACTGAATACTGTAACGACCTTTTCGGCCCAGCTCCGTGCTTTGAGTGCTCTGCACGGTTCTTTGCTCACCTAGCAAATCAGTATCGTAGGCTTTAACCTGATCCAGGATTAAATAATGGCTATTTTCGATACGAATCTGCTTGCCTGTTTTCAAGCTAGCCGGTAGCTGATCCTGTTGGGATAATGGTTTTTTGCCGTTATATGCCGATGCTGTCTGCGGCATTAAAACCAACAGTCCAATAAGGATTAACTCTAATATACGCATTGTTATTCCTCTTATCCCTTTTTAATAGCTCAATGCTCTTAGTTTTTCACTTCTAACTCTTAGCGTCTAACTCTTAATTTTTAATACTTAATACCCATAAAACGTTGCGGACCAGTCATGTACAGCACCTGCGGCGTACTCATCATTATCGGTATCGTAAACGGTTAATATCCAGTCACCCGCACTATTTTCGCCATAAAAAGCTTGGCTTAACAAGGTAAATTCATAGCCTTCTATTTCACCAGAAAGTGCATTTCTAGGCGTCAGCATAACACTATCAGTACCACTTGGAGAGGTCAGTTGAACCATAAGATCTGCGGGATAAGGATGACTAATATTGAGCTTAAGCTGTACCGACTCAACCGTACTCATACCTGTAGGCGCTGAAAAATAATGCCTGAAAGGTTGCGCTATATCGTTCGGAATAGATCCAGAGGTTGTGTCAGATACTGTTTTTACTATCTGAGTCGGCAGGTTGATATGGTCAATCGCTCGATTGACGGCAGCATTTGCATTGATCCGACCAAAGCCATACCAATTATGATAGCTAAGACCTGCGCCATTGGTTTGCCAAGCAGGCTCTACGATCAAACTACCAATATTAACTGTATGGATTGATGCATCCACAATATCCGCTGTTCGTATCAAAATATCCCGAACATCTCGCCAACCTAAGCTTGGGTTAGCCTGTAAGATTAATGCGGCAACACCGGTTGCAATCGGTGTAGCTGCAGACGTACCGGTGAAATTACGGGTGTAACCTGCGTAGCCCGGAATATCCATCAACTTTGGATCGGTACTAGGCACCGCCAGATCAATATCCTTGGTCGTGACAAGACCTACACTGCCGATACTGTTGCGGCTTGCGCTACTCACATTGCTGTCGTTATTCCCATTCCCCCCCCCTGGCGCTGAAAATAAAATACTAGAGCCTGAAGAAGAATAATGGGCTCGAGCCCCGTCAGCACTGAGTGCGGCAACGACCATCATATAGGCAATATTATTATCTGGATCTAACGTGGCACTCTGGCAGGGTAAATCCGTTATATAATAATCACTATCACTGACATCACAGGCCGTATCGATAAAATAGTTACCTGCCGCTTTAAAGTAGAGCGCCCCTAAACCGCCTCGACCCAATTCAACCCCCTCCTGAGTAATACCGTTCAGGTTTACATCAAAATCAACAGGTGTACTTTTCGGTTGAAAACCAAAGCTTAGATTAAAAACATCAATGGCGGCATTGCGACTATTAGTTGCAGACAGAGAGGTTGCCCATGTTGCCGTTGTGATTTGTTCATCGGGAAGATCAAGAGTATTAAACCCTAGAATAGTACTCCCAGGAGCAACTCCAGTTATGCCTTGACCGTTATCTTTAATTGCGCCAATTAAGCCTGCCACAGCAGTTCCATGACCTCCTGTCGGCGTATCGCCAAACTGGCAAGAGTTCTGTAAATCAAGGTTCTCTTGAAGATCGGGATGGTTATAGTCGATGCTTGTATCCACTATCGCAATATTAACGCCTTGGCCGGTGATACTGCTCCATAATGATTCCGGTAGATTGATACCCTGCTTGATAGTGCTGTCAGCATTGGCTAGATGCCATTGCTGTTCACGCAAGGGGTCTGTTGAAGAATCTGTTTTTGATGCGTCTGTGTTTGAAGAGCCTGCCGTTGAAGAGTCTATTAACGAGTAGCGGACAGGGTTGCACGTCATAGCAACAGAAGTATAGCCGGATGCAGTATTATCTAGGTTCTCACCGCAGGCGACTAACAGAAGTAAGCCAGAAAAGAACAATGGCCGGTAAGAAAAGGGGGCCAATTTACGCATAATGAAAAGATTTCCTTTGGGTCACTGATCCATGAGATCTAAGCATAAGCTATTTATCACGGGGTATCATTTCATCGCGTATCAAAACTGCCCTATTGACGATTACTTTACTACTCGAACTGCCCAACAGATTGGCTCAACTCACCCATAATTCGATCCAATTGTTCAATATTGCTTTGAATCTGTCGTGTCTCATCGGTTAGCTGCAGCACTTGGCTACCAATCGTGCGAATCTCCTCCGCATAGCGAGTAAAGGTTGTTTGCTGTTGCTGTCCCATTCCTGATAACTGTACCATCTGCTGACTTAGCTGGCATGTATCCCGAATAATACCCTGAATCTGCCCTTGAGCAGCTTGGGCATGACCTTGCCCTACCTTGACCTCTTGGCTTCCCTCACGCATAGCCGCGATGGCAGACTCTGTGCCATCAACGATTAGCCGTATCTTGCTACTAATATCCTGCGTGGCATGGCGTGTGCGTTCAGCAAGGCTGCGGACTTCATCGGCGACAACAGCAAAACCTCGACCCTGCTCCCCCGCTCGGGCGGCCTCTATTGCTGCGTTCAAAGCCAATAAGTTAGTTTGCTCGGCAATGCCGTGAATCATCACCACAATAGAATCAACCTCGTTGCTACTTTGTTCTAACGCTTCTAGCCTTACAGCCGCATCGGCCATCACCTGTGTTGCATGGTTGAGTTTATCAACAGCCTCATTCATTACCGTTCCGCCTTCTGTAGCTTCTGTACCGGTTCGCTGAGCCGTTTGTGCGGCCTGTTCAGCCTCTCGTGCCTGCGAACAAACATCGGCTGCCATGGAATCTGCAGTCTCAACCATCCCATTGACCGCTTGATTCTGTTGCTGCATGGTTTGTGCAATACGTTGAGCACTGGACGTGACCTCTCGGCTAACATTTTCAGCCTGATGGATCGATGTCGTGACATGGGAAAGAATCTCTGCAATACGCTGTTCCCCTGATTCACTGGCTTGACGGGCGGTCTCTAGCTGAGCAAAACCCTGACTTTTGGCTTTATCAAAGGCCAGTGCCAACACAATAACAATTAAGCTCATTCCCATTAAAGATTTTGCTTGTTGAGTCGCAATCATCTGTTCAGGAATAGGCGATTCCGGCAGAACAATGCCCGTATTATGAATCAGCAGAAAAGTAGCCACCGTTGTTAAGCTAACCGCAGACCAGAAGTAACCGGAGCCTCGACCGGCAATAAAAATAGCCGCAAAAGGAATAGAAGCCATCCAGGGTGCGCTGCTAGACATAATTCCGCCATTAACGTAAAGCATCCAAACCACCATAGCGTACATACAGCTAATTGATGCCTCAGCCACCCAGCGCTCTTTACCGGTCAGCCGAAGCAGAACGGGGCCTATTAGCAATCCCGCACTGCCAATCAAAATCCCCCATCCCATAGCCGGATGATGATTCTTGAAATAGCTTATCGCAAAAATAGGCGCAATAACCCCTGCTAATAAGGCGACGGTAACAACCGTTCGCGCATGTATTAGTCGGTCTTGATCCTGTCTTACGCTGTCGGGAATAAACCCTTCAGTGAGTTGTGAAAGATTCATGGATACTCCGGTTTTTTATTGTTGTTTTTCTGCTCTATTTTTTTGTTTGCAGCTTTTTTCTTAGTCAATTGCAGTGTTGTTCTGTTGCCGTGTTGTTTTGTTCTCACCCTTTACTTCCCCCCCTAAAAGAGGGTCTTGCATTGTAAGGGCTATTGAATCTAAAACATACGTTTGAATGAATCAACCCTAAGACCAAGGTCGGAAAACAATCTTTATTTTGATTAATAGAAGGAATGCTGCGGGAGTGATTGATTTTAAAGACATAAAAAAGCCGGATACAGAATTGTTACTCTATTGTAATTCTCTATACCGGCTTTCATTTTTTGCGGAAGATTCAGATTCAGACAGGCATTAACTCACCCAGTATATAATCGCGTATAAACCCATAGCCGACATAACGATGGTGTAGGGCAGAGCCATAATAACCATTCGGCCATAGGAAAGACGAATAAGAGGCGCTATAGCCGACGTTAGCAGAAACAGAAAGGCCGCTTGTCCATTGGGAGTCGCTACGCTGGGCAAATTAGTACCGGTATTAACGGCTACCGCCAGCACATCAAAGTGTTCACGGGTTATTTCACCGGCATCTAGCGCCGCTTTTATTTCGGTAATATATACCGTCGCCACAAATACATTATCACTAATGGCAGATAGCAGTCCGTTAGCAATAAAGAGCATGGCAGGCTGCTGATGGGTATCAAGGCTTAGCACCATATGGATAAACGGCTGAAATAAATGCTGCTCATGAATAACCGCTACGATGGAGAAAAACACCACCAAAAGCGCGGTAAAAGGCAGCGCCTCTTCAAACGCATGGCCGATTTGATGCTCTTCTGTAATACCATTAAAAGCGGTTTGGATCACAATAATGGTTAAGCCAATTAAGCCGACTTCTGCCATATGAAAAGCCAAAGCAAAGATCAGAAAAACGGCGGTTAGCGCCTGAACTATCAGTGCAGATCGATCTCTTGCCGTTCGTTTCGCGGTTTGGTCTTTATCAAAATTCTCTAGAATCTGGCGCACAGAGTCTGGCAGTAACGCACCATAACCAAAGATTTTGCTCTTCTCTAGTAGCACGCAGGTGATAAGTCCAGTCACAAGAACCGGCATAGTGACCGGAGCCATGCGGACAAAGAACTCACCAAAGTTCCAACCAGCTACCTTAGCGATCAACAGGTTCTGCGGTTCGCCAACCAAGGTGCAAACCCCACCCAAGGCGGTTCCCACCGCCGCGTGCATCAATAAACTGCGAAGAAAGGCCCGAAACTGATCTAAGTCGCCTTGGTCTCGTACCGCCAAGCTACCGTCATTACCATAATCATGACCCTCACTTTGAAACGGTTTGCCTGAAGCAACCCGGTGGTATACCGAGTAAAAACCAACACCAATACTGATCACAACCGCAGTAACCGTTAGCGCATCCAAAAAAGCAGAGAGTAAACCGGCGGTAATACAAAACAGTAGCGCAAGCATCGGCTTAGAGCGCACACCCAGTAAGATCTTGGTGAAAGCAAACAGCAGCAACTGCTTCATAAAATAGATACCTGCCACCATAAACACCAGTAGCAAGATTACCTCCAGATTACCTTCAATTTCATGCATCACCGTTTCAGGTGACGCAAGACCTATGACAATCGCCTCAATTGCCAGCAAACCACCGGGTTGCAGTGGGTAGCATTTGAGGGCCATGGCCAAAGTGAAAATAAACTCAACGATTAAAAGCCAGCCCGTAAGAAAAGGGCCAACGCTTGGTAGAAAAAACAGGATAGGGTTAATAATTAAAAAGGCGAAAATAACTTTCTTATACCAAAGCGGTGAGCTGCCAAGGAAATTACGCAGAAAGCCTTGCGTGATGGTCTGAGCCATTTTTAATGGTCCTTTGATTGATTCAGTCGGAAAGGGTATTAACTCAAGATCAACATTATGATGTTGATATTGCTGCTGCGTCATCAGTGCTGAATAAATGAGTAGCGAGACGTTTAAACAAGCCAAAATATAGACAAGCCTAAACACAGGTGCCGTTATTATACATGGGGAAATCATACTCGGGGAAATCACAGACGGAGAATCCCCCATAGGGGAAACGCTTTAACATCCGTTAGTTAATATCGGACAACGAATATGGTCGAATGACGCTGCGGGTTCAAAAAGCGTATTATTCAGCGACCGCTAAAAAAGACGCTAGGAAAAAGAACATCATGAAGCCAAGCCATACCGGTTTTAAGCACCTGATTCACTCAACCCAATATTCTATGAAAGGGCTAAAAGCAGCCTTTGTTAATGAAGCCGCCTTTCGGCAAGAGATCGCCCTGTGCATTATTTTATTTCCAGCGGCATTTTTTCTAGGTCAAACTCTGGTTGAGCGCTTATTACTCATCGGCTGCTGCGTTCTCGTGCTGGTTGCAGAGTTAGTGAATTCCGCCATTGAAGCGGTGGTTGATCGAATTGGGCCAGAGCACCACGAATTGTCAGGTCGCGCTAAAGATATAGGCTCTGCCGCCGTGTTTGTGGCACTAGCTTTCGCCGGAGTTACTTGGGTTAGCTTTGTTGTTGCACGCTTAACAACATGATTTTCGGACAAGCATTGGCACAGACATCAATGCTTACTGCTCCAGTATTTCATTCGAACATTTGATTTCAATACCTATTACCGTTTTCACTTTGATATCGAGTCACTAAGGAAAAGCCATGACATTGCCCGTACCGCATCTACCCGCGCAATTAAAGGACACCGCAGACAAACAATGGCAGCGTTTACAGGATCGTTTAGAGCCGGATGTTTTTGTAGCGCTTCAAGCTCTGCCCCAGACGGAGAAGATTATTGTTTGCAGTGATTATGTGGTCGATAGCGCACTGCGTTTTCCACACCTACTTAGTGAGATGCTGGAAAAGGGCTGGTTCACCGAACCACTCAACGCAACGCAAATGCGCGATATCCTGCAAGAGAAACTTGCCACCTGCACAGTAGAGGCCGATCTACACCGAGCGCTACGCCAGTACCGCCGTCAGATGATGATGCGAATTATCTGGCGTGATTTTAGTTTTACGACCAATATGTGGCAGACCACAGCAGAGCTTAGTCACCTAGCAGATATCTGTGTCGATGAAGCTCTGAATTGGCTATACAACTTTTACACGCCTCAATGGGGAACCCCTTGCGATAAACAATCTCAGCCCCAGCGTATGTCGGTTATCGGCATGGGTAAACTAGGTGCCTGTGAGCTAAATTTATCCTCTGATATCGACCTAATGTTCTGCTTTCCCAAGCACGGCCAAACCCAAGGCGGTAAGCGCTCACTGGATAACCAAGATTTCTTTATTCGCCTTGGACAAAAGCTAATTGCCGCATTAGATGCCAATACCGCCGACGGTTTTGTTTTTCGGGTTGATATGCGTCTGCGCCCTTACGGACAGAGTGGTTCGTTAGCGTTAAGCCATAACGCCATGATCGAGTACTACCATGATCAAGGTCGAGAGTGGGAACGCTACGCCATGATCAAAGCCCGAATTATCGCCGGTGATATAGAGGGTGGGAACCAGCTTCTTGAGGAGCTTAGTTCCTTTGTTTATCGCAAATATGTCGACTTTAGCGTGATCGAATCCCTACGTGATATGAAAGCGATGATCAATCGAGAAGTACGCCGTAAAGGCCTGATCACCAACGTTAAACTTGGCCCTGGCGGCATCCGCGAAGTGGAGTTTATCACTCAGGTTTTTCAGTTGATTAGAGGGGGCCGCGACACGGAGTTACAAGAGCGCTCCATTCGTAAAGGCTTACCCATTATCAGCGGATTGGGCTTACTGCCACAGAAAATCACCGATGAGCTACTGGACGCTTATTTATTTCTGCGTAATGCCGAACACGCGCTACAGGGTGTTGCTGATCAACAAACCCAAACCTTACCGGACGATGATTTCCCTCGCCTGCGTATGGCGTACATCATGAATTTTGATAACTGGCAGGATTTTGAAGCTCGCTTAGAGCAAGAACGCGCCAAAGTAAGTAAGCACTTCGATAATGTGATTGCCGCCCCTGAAGATGAAGAGCATGGTGACAACCCTAAAAATACGGAGCTTGGGGCCCTTTGGAACGGAGAGTATGAAGTAGAGGCCGGTGCTCGACTACTAGAAGATCAGGGCTATGAGCGAGCGGAAGAAACTTATACTCGATTGGATCGCCTACGCACCAGCCGTATCGTTCAAGGGCTTCAGCGTGAAGGCCGCCAGCGGCTGGATGCCTTTATGCCTCAGTTGCTGCAAGCGGTGGCGGAAAATGCAGCACCTTCTCGCACATTCGAACGCACCCTAATTTTGGTTGAAGCCGTACTACGAAGAAGTGCTTACTTTGTGCTCTTACTGGAAAACCCCGCAGCGCTAAAACAACTGGTTAAGCTCTGCTCTGCCAGCCCTTGGATTGCGGAACACCTCGCCAAAACGCCAATTTTGCTGGATGAATTACTGAACCCTTCCACACTGTATACCCCTGCAGACCTTGATCTTCTGCGTGATGACCTGCGCCAGCAGATGTTACGCCTGCCAGAGGAAGACGAAGAAGCCCAGATGGAAGCTTTACGCTACTTTAAGCGTGCCCATGTGCTGCGCGTGGCGGCCTCAGATATCAATCAAACCCGTCATCTTATGAAGGTAAGTGACTACTTAACCTTTATCGCCGAAGCCGTATTGGAATATGTACTCCAGATGGCCTGGAAAACCCTAACCGAAAAATATGGCTTACCGATTAAAGAAGATGGCAGCCACTGTGATCCCTCTTTTGTAATTATCGGTTACGGCAAAATGGGTGGGATTGAACTGGGTTATGGCTCCGACTTGGATTTGGTTTTTTTGCATGACGCCGACTCCCAAGGTGTCACCGATACCAATAATATTGACGGTAAGCGCAGTATTGATAATGGTGTATTTTTTACTCGCTTAGGCCAACGAATTATTCATATTCTAAACACCCTAACCCCGTCAGGTCAGCTTTATGAAGTGGATATGCGCCTGCGGCCATCGGGTAATTCTGGCTTATTGGTTAGCTCGGTTAAAGCCTTTAAAGACTATCAGCTGAAAGAAGCCTGGACATGGGAAAAACAAGCTCTTGTGCGCGCCCGTGTTGTTGCGGGCTGCCCAGTTGTTGCGAAGAAATTTGAGCAAGTGCGCGCAGAGATCCTAACCGAGGCCCGCGATCCGCAAAAACTGCAAGAAGATGTGGTCTCCATGCGGATCAAAATGCGGGATAATTTGGGGTCTAAGCCCGATGCCACAGGTGACCGTAAAACGTTCCAGCTAAAACAAGATGCCGGTGGCATGGTCGATATTGAATTTATCGCCCAGTATTTTGTTCTAAGGTATAGCACCCAGTTTCCAGAGCTATTGCAGTGGACAGATAATATGCGCATTCTGGAAACAGTGGAGCAGGTAGGATTGCTCAGCAAAAAAGATGTAGCCCAGCTCAGCGAGGCTTACCTGATTTATCGTCAGGCCGCCCATGATGCCTCGATGCAGAAAGTTTCCAGCGAAGTGCCTGCCGATCAATTTATTGAGCAACGCACCGCCGTTAGCCATATTTGGCAAATGCTTTTAGGGCACAAGAGTCAATAGGCTCAATGACTTACAACAAGCACCGATAGGCTTTTATGGGAAGCAGTAAAACAGCCTCTTGTAAAAGCCATCATACGGGTTAACATGCCTTAACCTCATTGGAAGAAGTAACCGTCATGAAAATGCTGCTCATTGCCGACGATCAACCGGATGCACTTCTGGATCTACAGTGCGTGATTCAACGTTTGATCCGAAAACATCGAGAATGCCGCATTAGCTTAATGGCCCCTCAAGGTTTACATGCCTTGGCTCGCCGTTTAAAGGGTTTGGATGACCTTTTGATGCTGCCAGAGGCCAATGCCCCAACAAAGCTCTACTGGATTGCCGGTCGCCAACTAGAAGAATGGCAGCAAGAATTTATTCCCTTCGACCAAGCCTTAGTGTTTACTCGCCGCTGGAAACCCGCATTAATACCTTGGATGGCCGGTATACCCAGACGTAGTGGCCGCTTAGGTAACGCACGTTTTATGCTGATCAATGATGCCCGCTGGATGAACACTCGCCAGCACCCCGACCGTAAAAGCCAGTATCTTACGTTAGCGGATGATCATGGTGAAATGCCCGATGAAGTGCTTCTACCCCAGCTTTTTGCTGATCGGAATAATGGTCTTAGTCTTGTCAAACAGCACTATCTCGATAAAGAACGCCCCGCGGTGGCCTTCTGCCCAGGAGGAAAATTAACCGACCCACAACGTTGGCCCGTTGAGCGCTGGACATCATTAGCGGCACAATTGATTGATCAAGGCTGGCAAGTCTGGCTGATTGCACCAGCGACGGAACAATCTCTATGCGAAGCGATCTGCATGGGACTTGATCGAGAACGTCAAATGGAAATTGCCAATCTTTCTGGCCGCCTTGCATGGGATGATAAAATTGATCTTATGGCCCTCAGTCGGGCAGTTTTATCCCAAGAAACCCTCTACAGCCGGTTGACCAAAGCACTCAACCATCCGTTAGTGGTGATTAAAGGCGCTGGGGGATTACAGGAATATTTGCCGACCAACTTTGACCATCAAAGCCATCAGTTAAGCATTCAACCCCAAGAGAATAAGCGCCAAGCAGCTAATGCGTTAAAAAATAGAAGCTCACAAAACAGCGCACCAGCCCAGTACGTCAATAGCGACCGTCACTGCCAGCCTTGCCAATATGATACTTGCCGCCACAATACCGGCGAAGATACCGACCCTTGCATCCATGATCTAAGCGTTGAGCGGGTTCGCTCTGCTTTGCTAAGCATGGTGCCGATGCAGGCCGTTGATTAGCCTATTTACTGTTTACTAGCTCCTAGTTCTTATCGAAAAGGATGTTTGCTGTGCAGGCCGATATAACGGCGCTTATTGCGCCTCTTCTGACTGATAGTATCAGTAGTACCGAACTTCTCTTTCTGATCCTGACCAGCGCTGTCACTTCTTTTATTACAGCGGCGATGGGGATCGGTGGCGGTGTCTTGCTTCTTGCTATTATGGCAACGATTTTACCGCCATTAGCGCTTATCCCCATTCACGGTATGGTGCAGTTAGGCTCTAATGCTAACCGTATGCTAATGATGTGGTCTCATATCCACTGGCCGATGGTGCTGCACTTTTTTCTTGGGGCAATAGTTGGGGCGTTAGTAGCCTCTCAGGTGCTGGTACAGCTTCCCGTAGACTGGATCAGCCGTGCAGTGGCACTCTTTATTCTTTATATGGTTTGGGGGCCAAAACCTAAAAAGCGGGCTATAGCCGGTTATAAAACGGTTTTTGCAGGGGCAATTACCACCTTAATCACCATGTTTGTCGGTGCAACAGGGCCATTAGTCGCCGCGTTTATCCACAGAATGGATCGCGACAAACTGTCCACAGCCGCAACCTTTTCAGCCAGTATGTCCTTTCAACATTTTACAAAAGCGGTTGTTTTTGGCGCGGTAGGTTTTAGCTTCTCACCTTGGATTATTCCCATTCTATTAATGGTAATCGCAGGGTCGCTTGGTACGTGGCTGGGGTTAAAACTCTTAAATCGTATTCCGGCAACGTACTTCAAACAAAGCTTTGCCATTATTGTGACTCTACTGGCGCTTCGCCTTTTATGGCAAAGCTTCGTTTAATAGTGTTGATGTGCTTTAACGTTTTTTAATGAGGTTGGCGATGTCTGATTTAATAACGGCTCTTACTTACGCAGCCATAGCGGCGATTGCGATTCCATTAGGGGGCTTTTTAGCGCGGATTGAACGTTTCCAAAACAAGTGGTTAGAAAGCGAGCTTAAGCATTCCGTGATCGCTTACGGCGCAGGGGTATTACTGGCGGCGGTGGCACTGGTTCTGGTGCCAGAAGGTCAAAAAGCCCTATCACCACTTTGGGTTTCTTTGGCCGTATTAAGTGGCGGCCTTATGTTTATGCTGGCAGATGTCTACCTAACCCGCAGCGGAGGCTCGACAGCGCAGTTATTGGCGATGCTGTTAGACTTTACCCCCGAGGCGATGGCCCTTGGGGCAGCCTTGGCCATAGGCGGAACTAACGGCCTCTTGCTCGCGTTATTAATGGCGTTGCAGAACTTACCGGAAGGTTTCAATGCTTACCGAGAAATGGTGGCCCTTAGACCCCATCAAGGACGAAAAATTTTGCTTTTCTTCCTTCTACTTGTTCCTATCGGCCCGTTATCCGCATGGGTAGGTTTTGTTTGGCTGTCAGAGCACGAATCGATTTTAGGTTTTATTATGCTGTGGGCCACAGGGGGAATTTTATATCTCACCTTCCAAGATATTGCGCCCCAAGTACGCCTGGAAAAAGATTGGTGGCCACCAATGGCTGCAGTGGGAGGTTTTTTAACCGGCCTGCTAGGACAGCAATTACTTGTTATAGTTTAATCCAAAATCGCTTTAATTTAAGCGCCAAAATCGCTTTAATCTAAAGTATAAAGACTGTCTGGCCTAATCGATAAGATCACTCTATCCTACGTCTTACATTCACACTATCCTAAGCCCTTAATTCAGATTATAAACATCTTTAAAGGGCTTATTACTCAGAGTTTGAGGGCTGATTAATTGTTCCCCTTTGATACACCTTAAAGCTGAGTATTATAGTGCGTTAATCTCAAACCTATAATTTAAGAACTCTGTCGATAACGGCTGGGGGCATTCCCTATGCCTGAAACAGAGACTTATTAAAGATGCTCATGGATAAGCAGAGGCTCAATTGCATGAAGAAATACCTTAACCGAACGTTGGTGCTTAGCATTTTATTACCACTATCTAGTACATTATTTTTTGGTGCTGCTAGTGTTAATGCCGCTGATAAGCCTCAAGCACCCGCTATGCCGGTGGAAGCCCAAATTGTTAAAGCAGAAACCCTAGAGCGGTCGGTTGAAGTCGTTGGCTCTCTATCCGCAAACGAGTCTGTTTCTATCAGCCCTGAAGTTTCTGGCCGTATTGCCAACATTCTGTTCCGCGAAGGTCAGGTTGTTGAAGCCGGTAAACCTCTATTTAAGCTGGATGATTCTATTCAACGCGCTGAGCTAAAACAGGCCGAAGCCAGTAGCGGTCTAAGCAAAATCGAATACAAACGTGCCACCGAGCTATTAAACAGCAATGCCGGTAGCGTTAATACCCGTGATAGTGCATTGGCAAAACTACGTATCGACCAAGCCGGTGTTGCACTGGCAGAAGAGCGTTTAGCTAAGATGGGGCTTAACGCACCATTCCAAGGCCTAGTCGGTCTACGTGAAGTTAGCGTTGGTGAATACGTAACCCCAGGTCAGCCATTGGTTAGCCTGATTGCTATTGATCCGATGCGGGTTGAGTTTCGTGTGCCGGAAGTTTACCTCACCAGTTTAGCTGTCGGCCAAAGCATTGATGTCACAATGGACTCCATTCCTGGTGAGCACTTTCTAGGTACGGTTTTTGCCGTATCACCGGAAGTGGATGTCAACGGTCGTAGTGTTAAAGTTGTCGCGAGT
This sequence comes from Oceanospirillum maris DSM 6286, assembly GCF_000422865.1. Taxonomy (GTDB): domain Bacteria; phylum Pseudomonadota; class Gammaproteobacteria; order Pseudomonadales; family Halomonadaceae; genus Oceanospirillum; species Oceanospirillum maris. Next base: position 42,944 of record NZ_KE383938.1, read on the forward strand.
TTACCTAATGCCGACGGCACATTGCGCCCTGGCCTATTTGCCCGTGTAAACCTAAAGCTTGAAACCATTAAAGATACAATCATGCTGCAAGAAGAAGCGATTGTACTGCAGGGTAATGCCCAGCTGGTTTATATTCTTGAGGATGGCAAAGTCAATATTAAGCCTGTTACTACCGGTATTCGTGAACGAGGCCGTGTGCAGATTATTCAAGGTGTTAAGGCTGGTGATATTGTTGTCACTGCAGGTCAGATGAAACTCCGCCCAGGGTCTGCTGCTATGCCTATTAACTTACAAGCTGCGAAACCTCAGTCTGAATAAGGCCATAAGCCCGTTTGCTAACGGCTAATTAAGGAGCATTACCGGCATGGTATTGTCAGAAATTTCGATTAAACGACCGGTATTCGCAACGGTGATGAGCCTGTTGCTATTACTGGTTGGTATTATTTCCTACGACCGCCTATCCGTGCGCGAGTACCCGAATATTGATGTCCCGACCGTTTCTGTTGTGACCACTTATTCGGGCGCTAACGCCAGTATTATTGAGTCACAGGTGACAAACGTACTGGAAGATTCCTTATCCGGTATTGAAGGCATCGACTTTATGACCTCGTCATCAAGCACTGGCGAAAGTAAGATCACCATTAACTTCAAGTTAGACCGAGACGCTGACAATGCGGCCTCAGACGTACGTGACCGTGTTGGTCGTGTACGGGGTGTTCTGCCAGATGATATGGACGAGCCTATTGTCGCTAAAGTTGAGGCTAACGCTCAGCCGATTATGTATTTGGCATTTTCCAGTCCAAATCATACACCGCTTGAAATGACCGACTTTGCAGATCGGTTAGTGAAAGATCGTCTGCAAACCGCCCCAGGGGTTGCAGAAATTCGCATCTTCGGTGAACGTCGTTACGCCATGCGTGTATGGTTAGATAAAGCTCGCATGGCTGCCTTTGGTGTTACCGCTAAAGATATTGAAAATGCGGTACGCAGCCAAAACCTTGAAGCCCCTTCTGGCACGATAAAATCCACCAATGTTGAGTTTACGCTGCTAGCCAAAACGGATTTACAAACCCCAGAAGAATTTGAACAAGTTATTCTAAGAGATAACGACGGCTACTTGGTACGTCTAAAAGATGTTGCCAAGGTTCGTATTGATGCTGAAAATGATCGCGGTACGGTTCGGTTTAACGGACAAACTGCCGTAGCGATGGGTGTTGTTAAACAATCGGTTGCAAACCCTCTGGATGTATCCGGCAGCATTCGTACCATGATCCCTGAAATCGAATCGATTCTGCCAGAAGGCATGAAAGTAAACGTTGCCTATGATTCATCGATCTTTATTGACCGCTCAATTCAGGCCGTTTTCACGACCATTATTGAAGCCGTTGCTCTCGTTATTCTAGTTATTTTCCTCTTCCTGCGTTCATTCCGTGCAACACTGATTCCATTAGTGACAATTCCCGTGTCATTAATCGGTGCTTTTGCCTTTATGTACATTTTGGACTATTCCATCAATACCCTGACCCTCTTGGCGATGGTGATGGCAATTGGTCTAGTGGTCGATGACGCTATCGTCATGTTGGAGAACATCTATCGCCATATTGAAAATGGCATGGAGCCGATTCAAGCGGCCTTTAAAGGCTCTAAAGAGATTGGCTTTGCTATTATCGCAATGACCATCACGTTAGCTGCAGTATTTGCGCCTATCGCCTTCACCGAAGGTCGTACCGGTAAGCTTTTTGCCGAGTTTGCCCTTACGTTGGCCGGTGCGGTATTGGTATCAGGGTTTGTGGCATTAACGCTATCGCCAATGATGTGTTCGCGCATTCTTAAGCATGAAAATCATGGCAAGTTTTATCTATTAGGTGAAAAACTTCTCGACGGTTTATCCAATGCTTATCGCCGATCGCTGAAATGGACCATGAAAGCTCGCCCTGTCATGTTACTTATCAGCCTTGGCTGTTTCGTTGGCCTTTATGCCACATTTACCACGCTCAATAACGAGTTATCTCCGGTAGAAGACCGAGGTACTATTATCGGTTTCGGTATCGGCCCAGAAGGCTCCACAACTGAGTTCCTAGACAAGTACAGCCGTCAAATTGAAGGTGTATTCTCTGATGTGCCTGAAATTGAACGTTACTTTGTTATCACAGGCTTATTCCCCTCTGAAAACAATGTGATCTCTTTTGCCGGTTTAAAAGACTGGGAAGAGCGTTCTCGCAGCGCACAAGAAGTTGCTGGAACCATTAGTGGGCCAATGTACGCTGGAATCACCGGTATTATGTCATTCCCAATCACACCAGCATCTTTAGGTCAAAGCCCTATAGCACGTCCTGTGGAGATGGTGGTTCAATCCAACGCCAGCTTCGATGAGCTACAAAGGCTGATTAGTGCGGTAATGGGTAAGGTTTATGCGAGTGGTAAGCTGGCCAACCCGGATGTGGATCTAAAGCTTAACAAGCCTCAGATCAACCTGCATATCAACCGAGATAAAGCCGCTTCTATTGGTGTTGCCGTATCAGATATCACCAGTACACTGGAAACCTTGCTAGGTGGCCGTACGATTAGCCGCTATAACCAAGACAATGAGCAGTATGATGTGATTGCCAAGGTAGCTGATGTTGATCGTGCGACACCATCGTCATTATCGGCTATCTATGTGCGCTCAAGCTCAGGTCAAATGATTCAGCTATCGAATCTTGTCACCTTAGAAGAGACCGTCGCACCTAAAGAATTGAATCACTTTAATAAACTACGCTCTGCAACCATTAAAGCCAGTTTAATGCCAGGCTTAACCCAAGGTGCTGCCATCGAATGGCTACGGGTTACGGTTGAAGAAACCGCTCAAGAATTAGGTATTCAGGGTATCCAGATCGATTACAGCGGCCAAGCCCGTGAGTTTATCGAGACCGGTGACTCCTTGGGTATAACCTTTGTTCTGGCACTAGGTTTCATCTACCTTGTCCTTGCGGCACAGTTTGAAAGCTTCCGCTCACCGATGGTGATTATGCTAACGGTACCTCTGGCAATTTTTGGTGCGCTTCTAACCATGAAAATGACTGGCGGCACCTTAAACGTATACAGCCAGATTGGTTTGATTACTTTGATCGGCCTAATCACGAAGCACGGCATCTTGATGACCGAGTTTGCTAACCAACTTCGTGAGGAAGGTAAAGAGAAGTTCGAGGCCATCGTAGAAGCCAGTGTAATGCGTTTGCGGCCTATTCTTATGACCACAGGCGCGATGGTACTCGGTAATATTCCTTTAGCGCTATCAACCGGTGCAGGGGCAGAAAGCCGTCAAGCTATTGGCTGGGTTATTGTCGGTGGCTTAACCTTTGGCACGATACTAACGCTTTACGTGGTACCAACGGTTTATACCTACATTGTTCAAAAGCTGCCTCATATGCCAGAGCCTGATTACGACTCATAGGGTTTTGAGCATCAAGCTAAAATACGATGATTAAGAACCGATCCATATGGATCGGTTTTTTTCTTTTATTTCAATCAGTTAAGTTTTTAGACTTACTTTATGTAACAATAAGTAATTAATATAGGTATATATGTGTCTTTTTGATACTGCATTTTTCATAAAGATGCGCTATAAAAGGAACTTACCTTGCTAATTTAATCAGGTATTCTATTACTCAGGTATTCATTACAAATAGTGATAAAAGCCTTCGAGCCTCTTAAGTTTGGCTTTGCACTGTTTTATAGGAAAGGCAATACAAAGGTAAATACATGAATAAAACAGTCCTAGTTGTAGACGACAGCCGCGTCTCTCGTATGATGTTAAGCAAGGTGATTGCATCCATTGATGCCAGCTGGAAAGTAATTGAAGCCGAGGACGGACAACAAGCCGTTGATAAAGCCTTAGCAGAGACTCCTGACCTGATTGTTATGGATATTAATATGCCGGTTATGGATGGTTTTCAGGCCATTGAGATTCTTCGTCCTAAATTACCGAATACGACGATGATCCTACTATCTGCTAATATCCAATCCTCTAGTCAAGCTCGGGCAGAAGAGCTGAGTGTTCACTTTATTGCTAAACCTGTAACACCTGCCGTGGCAGTAAAAGCACTTTCTCTATGGAGCCAAGAAAATGAATAAGCTTACCGTGGAGTCAAACAAATGAACGAACTCACTGCCCTTGAGTTAGACGCCCTTGCTGAAATTTTTAATATCAGTGTTGGCCGATCAGCTTCGGCTCTGAGTGAACTTACCCAAGAACCGGTAGCAATGAGCGTGCCTGTTGTTCACGTTATGCCTATTCAACGGGTTATTGAAATCTTGTCTCCAAGTATCGGCTCCGAACGCCTCACCTGTGTCAGCCAGCTGTTTAGCGGTAGCTTCTCCGGTGAAGCGATGTTGATGTTCCCAGAGAACTCAAGCTTAGAAATTGTTCGTCTTATGCTCGGTAGCCAAGTTCCTATCGAACAAATTAGTGAGATTGAACAAGACGCCCTAAGCGAAATTGGTAATATTATTCTTAATGCCTGCTTCTCAACCATCGCCGATATGCTTGAAGATACGTTCTCCTGTGATCTACCAAAGCTGAATGTTGCGCCCATTAGCGAGATTTTAGAAAAACCTGAAGGTGAATCTGTACTCTTTATACAAATCCAACTGGCACTAGAAAGCCGCAGCCTTGAAGGCTACCTTGCCTTTATTATGGGCAGTGAGTCAGAAGCTAATTTACAACAAGCACTTAGAAGTTTTCTAACCGGTGTTCAAAGTTAACCTTTAGTGTTTTCGGGGATTTTTCGTCACTATGCAGCTTTTCGAACAAGCATTAGGGGTTTTGCAGTCTGGAGTTATGATTCTGGATGGCAACTATCGTATTCATTTTATCAATCAATGGTTGAACAAAGCCTTTGATAGCACGCCCGATCTTCAGGGTGAACAGCTTTTTAATAGCTACCCTGAGCTTGAAGGAAAACGAATCCATCAAGCCATTGAGCAAGCCATTAAAGTTGGCTTACCCTCATTGCTCTCTCCTGGCCTAAATCGCTCGCCGCTACCGCTTTATCGTGGAGAAGGAGCCAATAGAGAACGCTTCCCACAATCAATACGCGTCCAGCCAATGCAAGTGGACAGCCAGCGTTTTTGTGTCGTGGAAGTACAAGATGTTAGCTCTATGATTCGTCGCGAAGCCTTGTTAAATCAACAGGCTGAAAAACTGAATCAGATGGCATTAACCGATGAGTTAACCGGAATCAATAATCGCCGTCACTTCAATATGTTATTAGAAAAAGAATTACGACGCTCCAACCTTCAAGGAACACCTCTAAGCTTGGTGCTTTTTGATATCGACTTTTTCAAACAATACAACGACCACTTTGGTCATCCCGCCGGTGACAAATGTCTTATCGCCATTGCGGACTACCTAAAACATCAACTGTCCTCCTACGGCTACCAAGTCGCTCGATATGGCGGAGAAGAATTTTGCATTATTCTACCGGAACAGGATGTAGAGGTTGCACGGCATTTAGCTGAACGCTGTAGAGAAGAGGTTGAGCAATTACAAATTCAACACCCGAGCAGCCAAGTTGCCCAAGTGGTTACCGCAAGTTTTGGAATTGCGTCTAAAAGCGGAAAACAATCTGAGACACAAACCAGCCTGATTTTACGGGCGGATAACGCACTTTATCGCGCAAAACTAGCAGGACGAAACCGAGTGATTGCGTCAGAGCGCTTAGATGAAGCCTAGTGATGTATGATGAGAAAAACCCTACGCAGTGGATAATCTAAATAGGCTACCACTATCAGCGTAAGGTCTTTTTTATGAGTTTAACTTTTGTGTATTAATTTCAAACAAACGAGCCAAAGCCCACGCTTTCACGTAGCAGTTTGATACGTTGACTGGCTTCTTCACGGGCTTTTTCCGCGCCTTTCTGCATCACGCCTTCTACGTAGCCCATATCGCCCATCAGCTCTTCGTACTTGCTGCGTGGCTCTTTTAAGTGGTCGTTTACCAGTTCAAACAGTGAATTTTTCATATCACCCCAGCCGATGCCGTTTTCGTACTGCTGTCGCATATCGGCAATCTGACTTGCATCGGCAAAGGCTGACCAGATTTGGAAGAGCGTACAACCTTCGGTATCTTTCGGCTCACCGGGTTCTAGGGAGTTAGTTTTGATTTTACGAATCAGCTTAAGCAGCTTTTTCTCAGGTACAAACAGAGGAATCGTATTGTTGTAGCTTTTGCTCATCTTGCGACCATCAAGACCACTAAGAACCGCAACACTTTCTTCGATACGCGCTTCCGGTAATTTAAAGAACTGGCTTTTATAAATATGATTAAAACGCAGGGCAATATCGCGAGCCATTTCGATATGTTGAATCTGATCACGGCCCACGGGAACATCCGTGGCGTTAAACATCAGAATATCCGCAGCCATTAGCACAGGGTAGCTAAATAGCCCCATCGTAATGCCTTTATCAGGATCAGCACCGGCACCTTCTGATTCGTTATCCTGCACCGCTGCTTTATAAGCATGGGCACGGTTCATCAAACCCTTAGCGCAAACACAGGTCAGAAGCCAAGTCAGTTCGGTAATTTCAGAGATATCGGACTGACGATAAAAAACAGAGTTATCCGTATCCAGCCCTAGAGCAAGCCAAGTAGCGGCGATCTCGCGACGGGATTCCTGTACACGCTTAGGATCATGGCATTTGATCAAGGCGTGCAGGTCAGCCAGGAAGTAGAAGGATTCATTGTTCGGATCGCGGCTCGCTTCAATAGCAGGGCGAATCGCACCAACATAGTTACCTAAGTGTGGCGTGCCTGTGGTGGTGATGCCGGTTAAAACTCTACGTTTTTCCATATCGGATCTGTCTTCTGATTCAGTGAAGGTGTTTGATAGACAGCCTGCAAGCAAGCGACCTATCATCTATGTAAACGCTATTCTAATCGTTCCTTCAGCGAGTTTAAACGCTGGCCAAGCCCTTAATCTACAGCTCTACACTCACAGCTGCAGCGGCACGCTTGGCTTTTTCAATAGCCGCGTCAATGCTGTTTTCCAACGCTAGGGCAACACCCATACGGCGCTCGCCTTTGACTTCTGGCTTGCCGAACAGTCTCAGCTGGGTATCCGGTTCAGCCAGAGCCGCACCTAGATTACCAAAACTGGCCTGTTCAGAATCACCTTCCACCAAAATAACCGCTGAAGCGGCTGGGCCAAATTGACGGATTGAAGGAATGGGGAGCCCTAAGATCGCCCGAGTATGAAGAGCAAACTCTGAAAGATCTTGAGAGATCAAGGTCACCATACCGGTATCATGGGGGCGTGGAGAGACTTCGCTAAAGTAAACATTATCGCCTTTAACGAACAGCTCGACACCAAATAAACCTCGGCCACCAAGGGCGTCCGTTACCGCCTTACCGATGCGTTGCGCTTCTGCTAGGGCAGCATCAGACATCGCTTGAGGCTGCCAAGATTCGCGGTAGTCTCCCTTTTCCTGTCGATGGCCGATAGGTGCACAGAATGAAGTACCTCCTTCATGGCGCACTGTTAGCAAAGTGATCTCATAATCGAAATCGACAAAACCCTCGACAATCACTTTACCAGCCCCTGCTCGCCCACCTGCCTGAGCATAATCCCAAGCAGCATCAACATCGGAGGAGGTACGTACCAAGCTTTGTCCCTTACCGGAACTGGACATAATCGGTTTGACTACACAGGGCGTACCCACTTCGGCAATGGCAGACAGGTATTCATCTTTGCTGGCGGCAAATTTATAAGGTGAGGTGCTAAGGCCAAGTTCTTCAGCGGCTAGCCTGCGGATACCTTCACGATTCATGGTCAGCTGTGTGGCCCGCGCGGTAGGTACAACGGTAAAGCCTTCTTGCTCCAGCTCTGCTAACGTATCGGTGGCGATCGCTTCAATTTCTGGCACGATAAGATGCGGTTTTTCTAATTCTATAACCTGACGCAAAGCATCGCCATCGAGCATTGAGATCACATGGCTGCGATGGGCGACTTGCATTGCTGGAGCATTCTCGTAGCGATCAACAGCAATCACTTCGCAGCCTAAACGTTGCAGCTCAATAACCACTTCTTTACCTAGCTCACCGGAGCCACACATTAAAACACGAGTAGCTGTAGAACTTAGGGGCGTACCGATACGAGTCATAATCAGATCCTTAAAAGAAAGCAACCTGCCTAGCTTTTAAACACCAGGCAGCATCAGATCTGACAATTGTAAGGAAAAAAGGAGAGGTTTGCAGAGCTTAAGTGCTTTGACTGAGCTAAAAAGCTTTGGTTTCAAAGCAGGCGTTCAGTTTCAAAGCCAAAGAACGTTTGGTTTTCCGAACAACAAGCCTCTATCAGATAAAGGCTTGATCTAAGCTTGCACGGCGCTGGCAGCTATTGAGTACCTGTCGCTTTTGTTCATTGGAATAGGTACTCCAGAGACGAATCTCATTACCATCACGATAACAACCGATGCAAAAACCTTCATCATTGAGTGCACAGATATTTGAGCATGGAGACAGGACCATTGTTGCCGCACATTTATCTGTACCGGCTTGCTTCGGATCGAAAACCTCCGGTTTAGTGGACTGAGGTTCAAATTCTTTTTGACTCACAAAAACTCCAAATCAAGCCTTAAGGTATTTAAACCCAAGGCTTGTCTATCAACGTAAAGGATTGAACTCAAAGAATTACCTTAATGACGGGAAGGTAATCTCCTCGATGATGCCTACGTTCTATCGACAAAAAAACGCTACAGGTTTTCTCGGAGCTTAAGTTGTTTGTGATACTTAGCACCGTTATCGACATAGTGTTGCGCGCTTGATTCTAACATACGGTATTGAGCCTCTGTGATTTGTCGCTTAATAACCGCAGGGGCACCCACCACTAATGAGCCATCAGGAATCACCATCCCTTCCTTAACAACCGATCCAGCGCCAATTATGCAGTATTTGCCTACTTTCGCACCATTCAAAACCACTGCATTCATACCAATTAAGCTGTAATCGCCAATTTCACAGCCGTGCAACATCACTTTATGGCCTATCGTTACGCCTTTACCCAGTGTTAAAGGGGTGTCATCGTCCACATGAAGCACAGAACCATCTTGTACATTGCTTTGATCGCCAATCGTAACCCTGTCGTTATCTGCCCGTATCGTAACATTGAACCAAATACTTGCCTGATGGCCTATCTTAATATCACCAATTAAATCGGCACTTGGGGCGATAAAAAACGTATCCGATGCAAATTCAATGCTTTTGTTACCAAGGTCATAAATCATCATTTTTTCCTCTGTTTTGTTATTTTTATGGTTATGGAAATAGCCTAATATCAATGTCTTCAGTTAATCAATAATACGACGATGCTTACTCGGCTCAAGATGGCGCAAAGGGCTACCTTGAGCAGGCACGTGAGTTAGCGAAAAATCGGCTCCCAAACCGGTTTTAAATAAATCCACCAACATCATGGCAGACAAGCCCCAAATAACAAATTCGTCATAATGATAACAAGGCACATAAATAGCCTGCTGTTCCACCGGAATAACGTCCGTATGGTGGCGCTGGTCTTTTAAGAAAAAGCGAAGCGGTACGCGAAAAATAGCATCAAGCTCATCTTCATTGGCCGTTAGCTCAATATGTTCCGACACAATGCCAACCCACGGCGTTACACGTACGCCCATATGGGAAACAACTTGATTAAGCTTGCCAATAACCTCCACTTCGTCAGGCGGCATCGCCACCTCTTCTTCACTCTCCCGTAGGGCGGTGTGTTTTAAATTACGATCGGTTTTATCTTTCATTCCACCCGGAAAAGCCACTTGACCAGAATGGCTGGAAAGGTGGGATGCTCGACGAGTCAGAATAATATGAGGATCTATTGGATTATCCGTCAAAGCGATTAGAACCGCAGCATCAGGGTGTGCGCCCTTAATTCTTGCGGGGGTAAAATTAGCCAGTTTTTGACGCAATAGCGCTAGATAATCGATAGATTCCTCAAGAAAATGACCGGCTGAGTTTAAGTCAGGATAATTAAAATTTTCTGCATTCACAGTACGTATACCTATTACCTAAGATTTTTTTACTATAGTAAAAAATCTTTATACTTGGAAAAAGTTGGCCCTAGTCAACCTTGAGTTTCTGCCGTATTCTGTGAAGAAAGCTTCGGTAATGGCCAGTGCTATTGATAATACAATTCTATTCCTAGCGCCTTCATCTTGTAATACCTTGATCAACCCGCAGCACCTTGATCAAGAGGCTAAGAATAACCTGCATTGAATATGCCCTGCCCCAGCCGCCGTTAAAACCAGACAGCACCAGAAGTAGAAGGACAGCTTTTAGGATGAATTTTTGTAGCGAATGCGGTGAAAAAGTTCGGGTAGGCGTTCCAGAGGATGACAACCGTCCTCGTCATATCTGCGATGCCTGCGATACGATCCACTACCATAACCCCAAAATTGTTGCTGGGACGGTTCCTGTTTACGGTGATAAAGTGTTGCTTTGTAAGCGTGCTATTGAACCACGTATTGGCTATTGGACACTGCCCGCAGGCTTTATGGAAAATGAAGAAACGACTGCAGAGGCTGCCGCCCGTGAAACATGGGAAGAGGCTCAGGCCAAAGTTGATATTAGCCATCTATACGTGCTGATTGATACCACCGTTATCAGCCAAGTCTACATGATGTTTCTAGCAAATATGCCGACGGCAGAGTTCGGCGCTGGCCCTGAAAGTTTGGAGGTAGAATTGTTCGCAGAAGAGGATATTCCTTGGGGCGAGCTGGCTTTCCCTACCATCGAAAAAACCTTGCGCCTTTATTTTGAAGATCGTAAAAAAGGCCACTTTCCAATGCATCAATGCGATGTTAACAAAGAAGATCGTGACCGTTTTTATGCCGCGATTGAAAATTCTCAATCCAGCCAGACAAACAAAACTTAAGCCTAAAAATCATCTACTAAGCGGATAACTTCATAAGCTGGCTCTTCGTAAGGGTGCGCCAGCTTCATCGCCGCTACAGCTCGTTTAATGAGCTTGTCATCACAGATCAGCTCCACTCGATATTCTTCAACCTTTTCAATATAACCTTTTGTGCCTAAATGAGGATGACTCCCCTCTAAAGGGCGAAACTGTCCCTGTCCTTTAACCTGCCAACAACAGTGATCATAATGACCGAGATGGCCGGCTCCCGTTTCAAATACAGCGGTTTTAACCGGCTCTAGGTGCGACTCTGGCACAAAAAAAGCAAATTTATACATAATCTTATCCTTTCTTAAGATGACAGCCTTTATGCCAAAATGGGACTTTATAAAATGAACCTTTATAAAATAGCCCCTTACAATCCAGCATGGCCTTCCTCAGGATGGGGAATCGAAAGCGCGCGCCGACTCTTAAAGAACCGCTCCTCCCCCGTCACCGGATCAGTAAACGCTAAAGTATAGGCCAGAAGCTGTAAGGGCGCGCTGTAATCATCGTGCTCTGGCTCTGGTTGCACCTCGGGATACCAAGGGTCATTTTCAATAGGTATCCCCATTGAGGCAAGATGCAGGCGTAGCTGATGCTGACGGCCCGTATGCGGCTTCATTTCGTAAAGCCCCCATGCAGCACCGCCTTCTTCAGAACAGTCAGCAGTAAGAAGCAGATCAATAGCCGTTTCACTATTGGCCTCTCCTTCCGCTTCTTTCATGGTGAAAAAATAATCCCCTTTCACCATCAGGCTACGATGCACTCTCGGTAGTGTCAGCTCAGGATTAATCGGTGCCACAGCACGGTAAGTTTTCTGTACGTTGCGCTGCTGAAAAAGCGTCTGATAAGCGCCGCGGTGCTCAGGCTGTTTACAGAGCAAAACTAAGCCTGCGGTTTCACGATCGAGCCGATGGGCCGGTACTAAATCAGGTAGATTTAACCGATTACGTAGCCGTATTAACAGGGTTTCTTTTAGATGTCGGCCAGAGGGAATCGTTGATAACCAATGCGGTTTATCGGCAATAACAATAAAGTCATCTTGGAAAATAATCGTTTCTTCAAACGGCACCCGCTGCTCATTCGGCACGTCTCGGTAGTACCAGATTTTAGCACCAGCAATAAACAAAGCTTCTTCGTTTAAGGGCTGTCCATCATTGGCCACTAAGTCCCCCCGGGTTAATCGTTCTTTCAGCATGTCTGGCTCAATATGAGGAAAACGATACTGTAAGTAACTGAGTAAATTAGGCCAGCGCCCCTTAGGATGCTGCTCATCACAGGGTAAAATAAGATAGCTAGGCGGCACTCCATCTCGGTAAGGCAAAGGTGAGCTTTTAGAAGTCGAGCGCTGCTTTTTTCTGGCCATGGGAGTTCCGGTTTGTCAAAGAGAGATAATTACGAAAAAACTGCAGCCGGATTGTAGGTGATTATTGCCCTTAGGTCATGGCCGAAAAGAAGTGCTGTTCGCTAAAAGCTATAGGCGAAGCCATTAGCAATGCTCACAAATAGAGCCGTATCCATATTCTAAAGCAATACGTTAAGACCGGTCTAAAGTCGGAATAAAAGCAATTCGATAAACCCTTACTAAAAGTCATGGAATAATCCTTTACTATAACCCATATTAATCATATAGATACTGAACTATTTTCTTATTAAACTAGCAAATATCAGCTATTCTGCTATTTTATTTTTTTCCACTTTATAACGATAACAATTAACCTATGGCGGTCATCAATGTCATAATTAATTCTCCTGCCATAATGCTAAAGGGTCACACCTGATTTATTGACTTGATAAATATAAAAATGATTAATATCAACAACATAAACAAGAAAATAAAACCAACTATCCCAAAAAATCTTAAGAAGAGTATACCCGTTTGAATCTAGCAGACTTAACTGTACAAACAGATATTATTCAGCAAAACATTATGCTGTGGTGGTTACTGGGCTTTAGCGTTTTAATCAGTGCTGCTTTAACGGCATCGTTATTGCGTCTTCGCTATGCTTATCGTTTACATAATAATTTGCGTTTTAAGGCTGAAAAAGACAAAAAACGACTAGAAGAGAACCATCAGCTACTACGTTTACTGATTGATCAGCTTCCTCAATTTATTGCTGCTAAAGATAAAGAAGGTCGCTATATTGAATGTAATCAGAGCTATCTAGATTTTCTCGGCGTGTCTCGACAAGATGTGATTGGGCACCAGACTGGCGACCTATTCGAAAGCCAGATCCACCAGTCATTAACAGAACAAGATGGCCTAGTTCTTCGCTCTGGCAGTAAACGCTCTCAAGCCCGCTGGATGACGCATACTTCCGGTGAAAACTGCTTGATTAGAACCCAGAAGCTACCACTCTTATCTTTCAATAAAGAACTGCAAGGCATTCTGACGATTAGCGAAGATATTACCGCTCAAAACCAACAGGATAAGATCGATAAGCATCGAAACTTTATTCTTGAGCAGTTAGCGCAGGGAGAACCTCTCGATGATATTTTACTGGCCTTAGTCACCTTCACCGAAGAGCTTTACCCCGGCCTTCTGTGCTCGATTTTACTGATTGATGAAAAGACTGAGACGCTACAGTTAGGTGCAGCCCCTAGCCTACCAGATTTTTATAATGTGGCTATCCACGGGCTATCAATAGGTGATGGTATAGGCTCTTGCGGCACAGCCGCATTCACGGGACGACCTGTGATTATTTCTAATATTAGTTGTCACCCTTTTTGGCAAGATTTTACTCAACTTGCGGCTAAAGCAGGCCTAGAAGCATGCTGGTCAATGCCGATAAAAAACAGCCATAACAAGGTGTTAGGCACATTTGCTATTTACTACCGCCATCAGGCAGAGCCATCTGCAAACCAAATGGAATTGATGATTGTTAACGCCCATCTTGCGGCGATTGCCATTGAATCCTCTCAGATGGATCAACAACTTTCAATGCTTTCCCAAGCCATCGAATACTCGGCCAGTTTTGTTGTTATTAGTGATGATACAAAGGTAATCGAATACGCCAACAAGAGTTTATTCGACGCGACAGGCTACAGCAGCCAAGAACTTAAAGGGCAGCCTTTCACTATTTTCACTCCAGAAGATGATCGTGAAGAGCTGGATCATTTGATACGCAAAGTCCTTCAGAACGGTGAAGTTTGGCGAGGCGAACGGCAATTTCAACATCGTAATGGCGAACTATTTTGGGTGATGAGTTCCATTGCGCCTATTCGCAACACTCTTGATGAAGTAACACACTTAATCTGTGTGGGTGAAGATATTACCGCACTAAAACAAGAGCAAGAATATATGGAGCTGCTCGCCTTTTATGATCCACTAACAGGCCTAGCAAATCGTCGACTCTTTAAAGATCAGCTGGATCTTGCCATTAAACAATGTAAGCGCCAAAAACAAACATTGGCACTACTGTATTTAGATTTGGATCGTTTTAAAGCGGTTAACGATGAATACGGGCATGAGGTTGGCGACGAACTGCTCAAAGAAGTCGCAAGACGACTCCAGAAGACACTCCGTGAAAGTGATGTTATTGCACGCATTGGGGGTGATGAGTTCAATATCCTTTTACCTGATATTATTGATGGTCAAACGGCAGAAAATGTAGCCAACAAGATACTAGAAAGCGTTGTTCAGCCCTTTAAAACAGACGATATTGAACTAACCGTTTCAGCCAGTATTGGCCTAACGCTCTACCCCGATGATGCCGTTGATACAAAGCAGCTGATCAAAAATGCTGACGTAGCGATGTATCGCAGTAAAGAGCGAGGGCGTAATCAAAGTTTGCGCTACGTGAACGAGTAGTTTCTTTTTAAGCCGTTTCTTTTTTTAAAGATTAAAGAGGCGCAGGAAAATCAGCAGGGAGCACCGCCACATCCGCACCCTCTAATTTATGGCCTAAGTTTTCTTGCATAAAATCAACAAAAGCTCGGCTGGCTTTGGATAGATAGTGATTACGCTTCCAGCCCAATCCAATATGCAGTGGAATTTTGGGGTCAAAAGGGATCGCCTTTAAATTATCTTCTGGTCGAATAATGCCAGACAAAACCGTACTGATACCCACACCACTGCTTACCATTGATTTTAAAAGTTCAATCAAATTCGTTTCAAAGCGAATATCTAACTTAATATGATGCTGCTTAGAGAATTTGCTTACTGCCTCCCGCAAAAAATATCCTTCACGAAACATGGTCAACGGCTCACGACAAAAAGTATCCAGAGTAATCGAGTGATGGTTCGCCAGCGGATGACTATCCGGCAAGCAGGCGACCAGCTCTTCACGAAAAAGCTCTACACTACGGATCTGTTCATGGGATGGATTAAGACGAACCAGAGCAACATCCAGCTGACCTTCTAATAGCATCTGTTGCAAGGATGCCGTGCCCGCTTCAATCAGATTGATACGAACTTTGGGATAACGGCGCTTAAATTGAGCCAGTAGTTTCGGCAAATAATAGGAGCTCAACATACTTGAGGCACCAAATTGAATCGTGCCGGTATCAAAACCTTTAAGCTCCTGCAGCTCCAGCTCTGCATCACCAACCGTTTGCAGGATACGTTGGGCATGGCGCAGCAATACTTTGCCGTCAGAGGTTAACGTCATCTTACGTTCTGCGCGGTTGACTAACTTAAGCTCTACTTCTTCTTCAAGTTTCTTAATTGCCATACTCAAAGCAGGCTGAGCAATGCCTAAATGGGTTGCCGTATGCGTGAAGTTGCCGATTTTTGCCAACGCGCAAAAATACCGAAGCCGCTTAATATCCATCATTCACCATTGATTTTACTTATAGAAACTATATCTACTATATATTGTAATTATCCCTTCCGTCTCGTTAATTTGCTAGATACAAAGCAAATAATAAGGCGTATAGCCCTTCATTGTGAAGCGGCGTACGGAATGAGGGAGATTTTTATGGGTGCGCTATCCCATGTTCGCGTACTGGATATGAGCCGTATTCTGGCAGGCCCTTGGGCAGGTCAAATGTTAGCGGATCTTGGTGCCGATGTTATCAAAGTGGAACGTCCCAAACGAGGAGATGATACCCGTAGCTGGGGGCCTCCGTGGGTGCCTACGCACAGTGATCGTCGAGGAGAAGCCGCGTATTATCTTTGCGCCAATCGCAATAAACGCTCTCTCGCCCTCGACATCACCAGCCCTCAAGGGCAAGAGATTATTCGTAACCTTGCGGCAAGTAGTGATATTTTTTTAGAAAACTACAAAGTTGGCGGTCTTAAAAAATACGGACTAGATTACGACAGCCTAAAAAAGATTAATCCGCGCCTTATCTACTGCTCAATTACGGGCTTTGGCCAAGATGGCCCTTACGCTAAACGCGCCGGTTACGATTTTCTCATTCAAGCTATGAGCGGCTTAATGAGTATTACCGGTGAAAAAGATGGCAACCCTGGAGCTGGCCCGCAAAAAGTAGGCGTAGCCCTTACCGATGTGCTAACGGGAATGTATGCCACCACCGGCGTACTTGCAGCTTTGGCTTCTCGGGATCAAACAGGAGAAGGTCAGTATATTGATATTGCCCTAATGGACGTACAAGTTGCTTGCCTTGCAAACCAAGCGATGAACTATCTGGTTTCGGGTAACTCACCTCAGCGTCTGGGTAATGCTCACCCTAATATCGTGCCCTATCAAAGTTTTGAAACCGCCGATGGCTATATGGTTCTTGCGGTGGGTAACGACGATCAGTTTGCTAAATTCTGCCATGAAGCAGGCTTACCGGAATTAGCTCAAGACAAACGATTCACCGCCAATGATCAGCGAGTGGCCTATCGTGAGCCTCTGCTAGAGATTCTTCAGCCGGTCATCCGCCAACGGAGCACTGCGGATTGGATTGCTTCTCTTGAAGCCTTATCCGTACCCTGCGGCCCTATTAACAGCATCGGTGAAGCCTTTAATGACCCACAGATCAAAGCCCGGGGGATGCGGTTGGATATCCCAAACCCAGAATCAGTCAGCGGAACCATGCCTTCAGTGGCAAACCCATTGAAAATGTCTGGCACACCGATCACCTACGACACCCCAGCCCCCCTTTTAGGCCAGCATACCAAGGCTATATTAGATGAAGCAGGGTTAAGTAAAGAGCAAGTAGCGCTCTTACTACGTGAAGGGATTATTTCAGATCGGTAATAGCAAGGCGTAATGTCTACGAAAAAAGCTGGCCTAGCGTAATAATAGATAGGCCAGTGTTTTTTCAGATACTAGATACTGTTCCGGCAAGATCACTTCAAACCAAATTAAAGAATCTAAATCCACAGTAAAGCACCACCCCTATAACTGTTACGATAATCAATAGTGGAAGAAGTATCTTTGGATACCATGTTAAAAACAGCATAGGCATGAATGCAACGATACCTAAGTAAACTAAACCAGTGGATAATCCGATTGATAGCCCATTAATTTCTGACCAAAGCACGCCGCTCCAGAGCATAACACCCCATGCTAAAAAGCTTAAAGCAGTCCTAGCAAGATAAGGTAATGTTCGACCCAATATCGACTTTTGGTGACGGGCCATGTTGATAGCCAACAAAATACAAGCCGATATAGAAAAGAAAAAGCTTGCAGTAATCATACTGGGTTTCCTAAGGGCTTAGAGATATTACGTTTAACAGCGGAAGTGCCAGATAGCCGAGTAAGTACACGGGCAATCAAGAAGAATAAGATGGCAAATAGTATCAATAAGCTGTCAACGCTAACGAGTATCCAGTCACCGTTCATCAAAGACACTGGCAGTCCACTGTTTCCAAGAGTTAAATTATAAAGCGGGAGCATGGCATAAAGAGCCGCTGTTAGTAGGCATTGCTCTTGCCAGGCCTGATATCGAGAGCGTAGAAACGAATGAATGAAACACAGTCCCCACACGATAAAAAACACTCTAATTTCCCACAGTTGTCGATCAAAGAAATCCATAGGTAATAACCGATTTGCCCAGAAGCCGGCGGCAATAGCCAAAGGCAAGCCGATTAAAGCTCCAAGATTTAAATGGCGAACCGTATTTATACCTCGATGTAAATCGCTACCTGGTTTTCGTTGACGCTTAACAACCCAAAGCACAGCTCCAGAGGCAATCATTAACGTACCGATAAGGCCTGCTATAAAATAAACCCAGCGCTGAAACGGAGCGGCAAAATTCAGCTTATGCAATCCAGCCATAACATTATAAGTCGCACGGGCGACGCTTGGCTTCTGCGATCGAATCAACGTAGTTTGCCCTGTTGATGCTTCATACTTTAATTGTTCACCCCTACCTTGATTGAATAACGTACCCCCACTTCGCTCTCTCAGCTCAATATTAGCTGCCCCTGTAGGGTTCTCTATTTGCACTCTAGAAATGCCCGAAGGCCAGCGGTGAGTCATATCCGTATGTAAAGCGGCTATTGTTTCAAGTAATGGTGTCTCTCGTTTATTTTGATCAAGTGATTGATGTTCCATTAGTCCACTTCGACCACCAGCACTAGCCATATAGGCGCGACGATCACCATCAAAGGCACTTTCAATTCCCCACGGGATGAATAAATACATCAACAAGAATAGGCCGCTTAGCGTAATCATAAGATGAAAAGGAATCATCAATACCGAACTCGCATTGTGCAAGTCCATCCATGAGCGCTGGCCTTTGTTGGGCCTAAAAGTAAAAAACTCAGCAAAGATTTTTTTGTGCACAATAATGCCGGTTATTAAGGCAATCAGCATAGCAAGAGTTGCAATACCAACAATCCAGCGGGCGAGCTCTCGGGGGATTCCATACAGGTCAAAGTGTACTCGGTACAAAAAATCTGCAAAGCGTGTTTCTCTGGCCGCAATATTGCTGCCATTAGAGCTCAGCTGACGATATTGCCCTCCAAACTTACTCACCCGCTCGCCTTGATCAAACCAACGTAATTCAATTACAGGATAACGAGCATCAGGCAAATCAATACGCCACTGAGATGCATTGGAAGCGTTATATTCTAGATAATTGAGGGCATGTCGAAGTGCCTGCTCTTCTGTTATGTCACTTGTGACATGTAATTCAGGCTGTAGCCAGTAATCTAACTCTGCGCGAAAAAAGCTAAGAGTTCCTGTCAGGAAAACGAAATACAACAACCAAATAAATGGTAAACCACTCCACGTATGTATCCATGAGTTACTACGCCTAAAACCTATTTTCTTACTGGACTGAGCCATATTAACCACCTATTTTTTTCAGCAGTAATGGCAAAATGAGACAGATAGCAGCAAGAGTTATCCCCGTAAGTAAGCGCTGAATATTTCTAATATAGAACGTACTTATCGTGATAATGACAGGTACAAAAAAAGCTAACATAGTGGCTGTCAAAACAGCATCAGCAGGAGGAAGGGGCAGTACAAGGCTTAAACTTGCAGCGGTTAAGGCTGAAAGAATATAGCTGGCTAGCAATACAATAAAGAGCCGAACAGCGACACCCCAAGGGCGATACCCAAGTAAATCAGGCGGTGCCGGTTTTTTATTTTTAGAGGAAGATAAAGATACTTGAACCATGCGAATAGATACCTACAAAATAAGCGCAACCGACCTTTTCGCCCTTGCTTTCCATAGGGCTTAGTTGCAAAAGGTCGGCTATCTCAAAAGAGAAGTTGCATTAAAATCAATCTACAGCAGGAGGCTGGAGTTCAATTAATAGGCTTATTAGAAATCAACGCTTAAGCCAAGGTTTAAACGGCGACCATCAAGCACAACACCGTAAGTCTCATTGGTTACTTCTTTATTGAGCAGGTTGTAAACACCTGCTTTTACATAGGCTGCAGTTGTCAGCTGATAAGCTAATCCAGTATCAATAAAACCATAACCCGGTGTGCCATCAGAAATAGAGCTTCGCCCCATATAGTCTGAAGTCTTGCCGCGATAGTTACCTTGTAGCCATAAATTCAATTGCTCCGTTTTTTGCCAATCTAAATTGGCATTCAACATGTGCTTAGGAATTTTATTAAGTGGCTCACCCTTGAATTCACCACTTTTTTGTTCTGATTCTGTATAGGTATAACTGGCACTAAGAAGCATTTCTGGCGTTAGATTGTAGTCAACACTAGCCTCAACTCCTCGTATTTGAGCACTATCAATATTTTTACGTGAACTGACGAAGGTATGAGGGTTCCCTCCGTAGGAGCATTCATCCCAAGTCGAGACATCATTTCTGTCGTAATCACTATCTTCACACAAACGATCTTCGGCAATCTTATCTTTGAAGTCAGTCTGGAAGAGCATCACGCTGGTATTCAACCCAGTGCTTACATCATCAAAAACAAAGCCCATTTCATAACTGGTACTTTTTTCTGGTGAAAGATCCGGGTTACCAATGATAACCGCTCTAGGGTGAGGAGCTGGAGAACCTCCGCCACCAGTGCCACGACCAAAACCCTCTGTCGCTTCTGCCAACCCAGGTTGTTGATAACCGGTGGAAACACCACCTTTGACAGCAAACTCTGACGTCACACGGTAGTTTGCATAAATTCGAGGGGAGAGGTGTCCATCAAACAATTCATCCTTGTTATAACGAAGCCCTGTAGTTAGATTCAGCTTTTCATTAATAGCCCAATCAAACTCGGTGAAAACAGCAGCAATCCAACGGTCAGCACTTCTGACAGCACTAGGAATATTTGAGTCTAGTAGCCCATTAGTTTCATCCGTGAAATTTTCATACTTATACTGGCCACCAAACGTAAGTGTATGCTCTCCAAGAAAATAGGAACCCTGAGTATTAAGTGTCGTGATTTCTTCTTTCTTGGTTTCAGCCTGAACCCGCTCTGAAGTGTCGTACTGTAAAAAAGTATTGAGGAATAGATTATCGTAACGTCCTTCATGGGATACGAGATAAATATCTTTATCGTAGCGCATCGACGATCCATCACTATCCTCATCAATACTTTTACCAGTGGTCGTGGTCGTCCTTAATGTCGACGCATCGTAGGAAAGAGCGAACTCATTCTGCTCGTTCGGCGTAACAAAAAACTTTACCCCACCTTGCTTACGAGTCGTTTGAGGCTTACTTGCCGCAGAATCTCCACCTCCAGAAAAATCACTCTCATCAAGCCCTAGCCAGCTGCCGCTGATTTGTGCAGAAAGCAACTCAGGTATAATTGTGCCACCGGTGAAAATATCTACCTGCTGTTCATCATTATTTAAATTGTTTAATGATTTTGTATATTCCGTACTAATGGAACCTGACCAAACACCACTATTACGGCGGGTAATAATATTAATAACACCGCCCATTGCCTCAGAGCCGTAAAGAGATGACATAGGGCCTCGGATTACTTCGATGCGCTCAACCATAGTAATAGGTGGCAATCCAATCTGTTTACCGCCATCAGAGCCATTCGTGTTAACTGAACGACCTGCAGAAATAGGCCGCCCATCAACTAGGTAAAGCGTGTATTTATCATCCATTCCCCGAATAGTAATGTCTTGCATATTGCCACCACCGGAGACATAAACCCCAGGAATATTTTTAACGGCATCAACAATACTTGTGAAGGATTTTTTGGCGAGATCATCGTGTGAAATAACAGAAATACTAGCAGGCGCATCAATAATATTTTGCTCAAATCCCGCTGCCGTCACCACCATGCTATCTTGAATCATACTGTTTTTTTGAATAGCATCCTGCGCTAACGCCGGAAAGCTTAAAGCGATTGTTATCGCTACGCTAAGCGGAGTGAATGTAAATCTAGCGAGTGAAGGAGCAGTTGTAAATTGCGTCATGTAAAACCCTTATGGCATTCAAGCATTCATTGATAATGATAATATCTATCAAATGATAACAACTTAGATTTGAAGGGCGATGGCATTTACAATATTTACAACCTTAAGCTTGCAGGCTGTAGGAGGTAGGTCTCAAAATAAGAAATTGGAAAGCTTAAAAAAATAATCAAAAAAATTGAGCTTAATATTTATCAACGTCGTAAGTATATTTCTGCATGCACGGCTCTATTCCCTCACTTTATTAAACCCAAGTCACGAAGCGCTAAAAACCTTGCTACATTACGACACAGAATTAGCGCCAAAATGTGTCACCTAACGTCACAACCCGTAACAGATAAAGCTTGAAAGCCGTATGGATATTGGTTTTAAGCATGAGCCAAGTCATTTTTTTTCACTCGACTAAAGGCTATCTTATTGAAATAGTTATGTTATTTTCCTCTACTGCATCACCTTAGTGCATTATTGTTTTTCTATGGGCATAAACAAAGCACACCCCCTTCTATCAATAAAATTTATGATAAATATAAATGTCATATCCTTTACTTATTCATCGTGTCTATATAACTTCGTGGTTAGGTTGTGAGGCTTCGTAGGTTAAATGTTAAGAAATAGTGGGTTTAGCCTCTATTTTTTGATCCAAGACCCCTTACAACGTACCGATGACGCCCCCTGTCGTCGACCCTTACTGGTAAGGCCACTAAGATGGTTCAGCCGGTGCAGATGATGCCCCTAACATTTGAACTTATAACAATTAAAGTGAGCAAAAAGATGCTGAAGAAAATCGGTCAACTGAAGAAACAGATTTTGACAGGCTCCCTTGCGGTTGCAATGGGTCTAGGCGCTATGACTTCTACGGCACAAGCTGCAGAACATAACTGGCGTTTTGCTAACTTGTACTCTCGTGGTACAGCTTTTGGTGAAGTTTATGGCAACATGGCTAAGAACATCGAGAAGATGTCTGGTGGTCGTATTTCCGTAAAAATGATGTACGCCGGTGAAGGTGTTTCTACTACAGGTATTTTGGGCGCTGTTAAATCTGGCCTGATCACCATGGGTGCTCACTTTCAACCAATGAATGCGGGTGAGTTACCTGCAGGTATTGTTGAAGTAGGTCTGCCAGGCGGCACCACTGATGTTGCGAAATTAAGCGTTCTGTTCCATGAAGATGGCTGGAATGAAGTGCTAACTCGCGCCTACGGCGAACAAGGTCTTGTTTACTTAGATCCTTACATCCAGCCTCCTGTTTACCTGCTAACCAAAAAGCCAATCAACTCAGTTGCTGATTTTGAAGGTCTGAAGCTACGCGCACCAGGCGCTTATGGTAAGTTTGTTCGTAACCTAGGTGCATCTCCTGTTT
The DNA here is from genome assembly GCF_000422865.1 of Oceanospirillum maris DSM 6286. Taxonomy (GTDB): domain Bacteria; phylum Pseudomonadota; class Gammaproteobacteria; order Pseudomonadales; family Halomonadaceae; genus Oceanospirillum; species Oceanospirillum maris. Next base: position 65,975 of record NZ_KE383938.1, read on the forward strand.
CTATGAGCTGGAGTGAAATTTACACCGGTCTAGCAACAGGCGTAATCGACGGTTCTATCGGTTCTAACTTGATCGATCACCGCGATGGTAACCACGTTGAAGTGGCTAAGTACATGTACCGTCTACCTCTAGCGGGTGCTCAAGTATTACCTGTTGTTGTAAACCAAAAAGCTTGGAACAAACTGCCTGAAGATCTACAGGCGATTGTGAAAGGCGCAACAGCGATTCATGCACGTGAGCAAATGACTAAATCTCGTCTATGGGAATCTGAAGCTATTGCTGATATGGAAGCAAAAGGCATGAAATGGAGCCCAATGCCTAGCGATGCTGACAAAGCCGCATGGTCTAAAGCTGGTGAGTCTCTGTGGGATGAGTATGCAAAAGCAGATAAGTTCAGCGCTGAACTGATCGAAATCCTGAAAAAGAACTAAGTTATAACTAACTAAAATTCTGACTCAAGATTATGTTGTTGAATAAAGGGCGCACTCCGCCCTTTATTTTTTTCACTGCAGGCGTAAGTGTTATGGTTAAAAAAATATTTACTTTTTACTGCTCATGGATTGATCAGCTTGTTCGTATAGTAGGGCAAAGCGTTTCTATTTTAATGCCCCTTCTGGCCTTAGTGATCGCTTTCGAAGTGGGTTCACGATACCTTTTTAACCATCCTACTATTTGGGCTTATGATACCTCTTTGTTTTTGTCGGCTTACTTGGTTGGTCTGGGTGGTGCTTATGCCTATCAGAAAAAGACCCATATTAACGTCGATATCCTTTACCTATCCGTTTCGCCAAAAACAAAGCGTGTTTTTGATGTCCTAACGGGCCTACTCGCCATGTTTTTTATGTTTATTCTGATGATGATCGCCTATGAAAAGTTCGGCGAAGCACTACAGTTTAACTATCGAAAAATGAGTAACTGGGCACCGCCTACCCACCATTTCTGGATGATGCTTGTGGTCTCTGGGGCTCTCGTCTCTCTGCAGATTACCAGCAATATGGTTAAAGATATTTATTATGTTATTAACGGACACCCGTTGATTGCCGTGCCAGAAGAAGAGGATTCAGAAGATGGGAATTGAGGTGCTAAGCGGCATTTTGCTGCTGTGTATTTTAGTCAGCTTTGCGTTGGGCGCGCCGGTTGGCTTTGCCCTTGGCGGCATTGCAATGGCTGTAGGCTATGCCACATGGGGGGAGGGTATTTTCAATATTCTGCCTAATACGTTTGAATCAACCATGTTTAGCTTCATTCTGTTGGCTATTCCCCTGTATATCTATATGGGACAGTTGTTGACGCGCTCGGGTATTGGCGATGCGATGTTTAACGCCAGTCAGCTGGTGATCGGTAAGATCCGTGGCTCTTTGGCAATTAGTGTGATTGGGGTTTGCTCCATGATCGGTGCCATGGTGGGTATTATCGGTGCCGGTATTATGACCTCTGGTAGTATTGCTCTGAAGCCAATGCTTGACCGTGGTTACGATAAAAAACTGGCGCTTGGTGTGATTATGGCCGGTGGCGGTCTGGGTATCCTCATTCCACCGAGTGTTCCTATGATCATGTTTGCCGCATCCACCCAAAACTCTGTGGGTAAGATGTTTGTCGCAGCGCTATTTCCTGCGCTCTTAGCCATTATCGTATTAGTTACCTACATTCTGATCAGCTGTAAATTAAACCCTGAACGTGCGCCTATCGATACAGGCGTAGAATCAAAAATGACACCCAAAGAAAAAGTCCGCACCTTGCGTGATGGCTTTATGTCGGTGCTTCTGATTTTTGCGGTACTGGGCAGTATTATTAGTGGTATTGCCACGCCAACAGAGTCGGGTGCTATTGGTGTTGTGGGTGCGGTTATTCTAGCGTTCTTCTTCAAGCGCTTCCGCTTTGGCATGTTCAGAATGGCCGGTATGGAAACCGCTATGCTGGTGAGCGTGGCGATGTGGATTATTCTGGGTGCTTCCTTGTTCAGCAATTTCCACTTGCTGATGGGCGTTCAGGATATGATTGCTAACTTTACTCAGGACTTGGGTCTGCCGCCGATGGGCGTGATCATTCTGATGCAGTTAGTCATGCTAGCCCTAGGCTTTATCGTTGACGAATTTATTATCGTCTTGATGTGCGCACCGCTATTTACACCCATTGTGGTTGATCTAGGCTTTGATCCTATTTGGTTCGGTATTCTAATGATTCTGAATATTGAAATTGCCGTGCAAACACCACCTTATGGCTTTGCTCTTTTCTACCTAAAAGGGATCGCACCTCCCGATGTCACCATGCTCGATATTTATAAATCGGTGACACCTTTTATTTTGTTGAAACTCATGGTACTTATCATCTGCATGTTGAACCCTGACTTGGTAATGTGGTTACCGAACAAAGTAATGGGTGACTAAGGGAAATAAGAGGTCGTTATGTACAACACAGTGTTGATCCCTATGGATCTGGAACATGAAAACATGTTCCCAAAGGCCGTTGCATTAGCTCAACAGCTGATTGGTGATGAGAATGGCGAGATTCATGCCATCTATGTGGATCAAAATATGATCCACAATGGTAATTTCTCACTATCGTCAGATACCGTAAAGCAAGTTCAAAACGATATGAAGCAGCAGGTCAAAAGCCTGTTTAAAAAACACGTACCCGAGCATCTACGAGGTAAGTGTCGCGTTAAAGAAGGTGTGGTTTACGATACCGTACTTGAAACTGCCGAAAAGCTAAAACCGGAAGTTATTATTGTCGCCGCAGGTCGCCCAGGCTTATCCAGCTACTTGCTAGGCTCTAATGCTGAGAAGATTCTTCGTCATGCACAGTGCTCTGTGTTTGTCGTTCGGGATGAGCATAAGTGGTAATATTCAAAGGTTGAATAAAAAAAGACCTCAACAGGGAAACTGTTGAGGTTTTTTTTTGCCTAAGCAAGTCGGCTATGACTTCCCATGAGGCAATCTGTTACTCAGACAGGCTTTTTTGTCACATTAAAGGTATGGCATAGTATTTGTATCTTTATTTTTTAGCAAAGAGAGTGTCTTGGTGGAGAACCTTAACCTTATTTTCTTAATTGCATCGATACTATTGTGTCTTAGTATTCTTGCAAGCGTCATATCAGCCCGAATGGGTATGCCGCTATTACTTGTCTTTTTAGCAATTGGTATGCTCGCCGGTGAAGATGGACTGGGGGGGATCAATTTCTCAGACTTCGAGTCCGCCTATATTATTGGTAACTTAGCCCTCGCTGTTATTCTACTTGATGGCGGTATGCGCACTCGAATGGCAACCTTCAGGGTTGGACTAAGACCCGCACTCTCTCTTGCCACCTTAGGCGTCGTTGTCACCGGCGGACTGACTGGCCTTTTGGCGGTGTGGCTGTTCAATATCACCTTACTGGAAGGGTTATTGGTTGGTGCTATTGTAGGGTCGACCGATGCCGCGGCCGTATTCTCCATGCTTGGCGGTAAAGGCGTTCGGCTTAATGAGCGGGTCAGTGCCACCCTAGAGATCGAATCAGGCACCAATGACCCGATGGCTATTTTCCTAACCGTCACGCTTATCAGCCTACTAACACAGCCAGAATCAAGTGGCTGGGACGCTCTCATCATGTTTGCTCAGCAATTTGGCATAGGGCTACCCTTTGGCTTATTGGGCGGCTGGTTGTTCGCCAAAGTATTGAAGCGCCTTGATTTAGCCGTCGGCTTATATCCTTTGCTAGTGACAGGAGCAGGCCTAGGGCTTTTTGCTACCACAAACCTACTAGGTGGCAGCGGTTTTCTTGCCATTTATTTAGCGGGTTTGATGATAGGTAATAGCCGATGTGCTCACTTATCTCATATTTTGCCGGTCAATGATGGCTTAGCTTGGCTTAGCCAAATAGGCCTGTTCTTGATTTTGGGGCTATTGGTAACACCTCATCAAATGCTAGCGATAGCATTACCCGCCACGTTATTGGCTTTGGGAATGATTTTTGTGGCTAGGCCTTTAGCGGTGCTAATCTGTTTGAAGCCTTTTTTCCGCTTTAACCTGCGGGAGTTAATGTTTATATCCTGGGTTGGTTTGCGGGGAGCCGTACCGATTGTACTGGCTATTTTTCCTATTATTGCCCAGGTTGAACAGGCCAGCCTCTACTTTAATATCGCCTTTCACGTTGTACTTATTTCCCTGTTGATTCAAGGCAGCAGCCTACCCTTTATGGCTAAATGGCTGAAAATGGAGCTACCTCCAAAATTTGAACCCAAGCGCCGCTCTAGGTTAGGAGCCTACCCTGAAGATGACTACGAAGTTTTTATCTACCGACTAACCTCAGGTGCCCTTGACCATGTGGAGTTAAGACGTCTTCGTTTTCCTTCCGGTGCAAGAATTGGCGCGCTATTTCGCGATCATCGGCTTATTCATCCATCTGGCAGCACCAAGCTGCTGAAAGATGATGTGGTCTGTATTATTGGCCGAGAAGCCGATCTTCCTGTGCTCAACAAAATGTTTGATGAAACACCGCAGGACCATAAAGACAAAGTGCGAGACTTTTTTGGTGACTTTACCTTAAGCGGCGATGCTCCATTAAAAGATCTAGCAGCGCTTTATAGTTTGACCATTAGTCCAGACCAAAAAAATCAAACACTAGGTGATTTAGTGGGCTACCGCTTTGGCGGCCACCCTGTTGTGGGTGACCAATTTGAATGGCATGGGATACGCTGGGTTGTCGTCGAAATGGACGGTGATAGCGTCTTAAAGGTAGGTCTAAAACCGTTATAGACCCTAAAGCGCGGCACAGCAGAAGAGCCGCATAAACATTAACAGCCTTAGCGGCTCTGCGTGGGAAGAAGCCCTTTAATAATCGCGATGGGACTAAGAATATGGGCATACATCAGCGCCTTTGCTTTTTCTTTATCGCGGTTAAGTAAGGCATCGACCAATTCAGTATGTTCTTGGCGCTTCTCTTCTAACGCCAACTGGGAAAAAACCGTTTGCTTAAGCCATAGCTGGCGATAACGCTCTGCCTGATCCAGTAACGACGCTCGCATCTCTAGCAGCTTCGGAGAACCGCAACCGCTGACAATCGCCCGATGGAACGATTTATGTCGGCTATCCCAAACCTGCAGCATCTCTTCGGGGGAGTTAACCTCGTTTACCCGAGATAGCTTATGGGCTTCGCCTAAAATATCAGCCTCCCAGTCCTCATCACCTCGCTCAACTGCTAGGCCAGTAATTAAGGCTTCCAGATGGGCGCGGGCATCATAAATATCGGTCAGCTCTTCTTCAGACATCTCAGCCACGCGAAACCCGCGCTGGCTAATGGCGGTCACCAGTCGATCAGCCACCAATTGAGATAACGCCTCACGCATAGGGCCAGCACCAATTTCATAATGGCTTTTTAAATGGCTCATAAGAAGCTTGTCACCAGGCTGATAAGCACCGTTGATAATGTCTTGCTTCAGCAAGCGATAAGCGATGGTTGCCTGATTCGCCTTGCTGTGTTCTGCATCTTTATCTGAACCGCTGCTCGTAGCCTGTCCAATAGTTTGACTGCTTTTTATTGCTGACATCTTAATCTTTCCCATAGTCCGTCTGCTGCGCATGCCGTTGATTATAAACAGAGTGTGAAACCTTACAAATCAGGTATTTTATCTTTAACCTCTAAAAATGTAGATATTTTTGAATAATGAATATATTATTTGCTCATCGAGATAATTATTTAGCTACTAAACCCTATTCGCAGCACAAAATACTGCAGGAGCCCACCGATGAGCACTGTTATCGAACGTCACGGCTTAACCGCTGGCACTGAATATAAAGGTTTCACTGTTTCTGTTTCTGAACAGAGCAATGGCCGTCTTCTAGAACTTAAATTCAACAAAGAAACGGTTAATGCATTTTTAGCCGCTATCGAAGAATGGCCGATTCAAGCACTGGAATATAAATCTTTCCTACGCTTTCGTATTGCCCAAGTTTTAGACGATTTGTGCGGTAATAAACTACAGGGCTTTTTAGCAGATACCTTGACGGATCGTAACACTGGCGCACTTTTGATCACGCCAGAAGGTTTGGACGATGTATCTCAAGCCGATGATATGGTGCGTTTCTGTACAGCAGTTGCTCACCTAATGGGCCGTTCTAACTTTGATGCGATGAGCGGTCAGTACTACGCCCGTTTCGCAGTTGTAAACGTAGACAAGTCAGACAGCTACTTGCGCCAGCCCCATCGTGTAATGGAACTGCACAACGATGGTACTTATGTTGAAGAAGACACAGACTTCAACCTAATGCTAAAAGTTGATGAGCAAAATATGGAAGGTGGTAACTCCCTTCTATTGCACCTAGACGATTGGGAAGATCTAGAAAAATTCTCAACACACCCATTGGCTTATCGCCCTATCCGCTGGGCTGTGCCGCCAAGCAAAAATATCAGCAAAGATATTTATCACTCCGTTTTTGATCTGGATGTTGATGGCAACCCGATTACGTCTTATATCGACCAGTTTGCACAGCCTGCGAACCTAGAAGAAGGCGTTTGGATGTCAGAGCTAGGCGAATCATTTGAATCCAGCAAGGGCATTCAATCGATCCGTGTTCCTGTTGGCAGTTTCCTATTGATCAACAACCACATGTGGCTACATGGTCGTGACAAGTTCACGCCACACCCTGAGCTACGTCGTGAACTGATGCGCCAGCGTGGTTACTTCACGCATAAGAAAACCCTGCGCAAGCCACGCCAGTAATACGGCTGCCTGTCCAGAAGATCAATAGCATCTAGTTGACCGGAAGGGTATCCTTTCGGTTCTTACCCCGCCTGCAAGTGACTCACTTCAGTCGGGGTAAACTGCCTTATGAACACTGCATTTCTTAGGAAATCATTTCGCGCTTAGCGAGGGATAGAATGTACGATTACATCATTATTGGCGGAGGCATCGTAGGCATGTCCACTGCGATGCAATTACTGCAACAAAAACCAGACGCCAAACTGCTGGTTCTGGAAAAAGAAGCCCAAGTCGCCCATCACCAGACAGGCCACAACTCAGGTGTTATCCATGCAGGTGTTTATTACACACCTGGCAGCCTGAAAGCAAAATTCTGCCTTGAAGGTAATATCGCCACTAAAGCCTTCTGTGATGACAACAATATCCCTTATGACGAATGCGGCAAGCTGCTAGTAGCCACAAACGAAACCGAAATGGAGCGCATGAAAGCGCTTTGGGAGCGTACCGAGGCCAACGGCATCGAGCGCTACTGGTTAAGTGCTGACGAACTGAAAGAGCGTGAGCCAAATATCACCGGTATTGGCGGTATCTTTGTACCTTCAAGTGGCATTGTTAGCTACCGTCGCGTGACCGAAGTGATGGCGGATAAAGTGCGCGAGGCAGGCGGTCATATCGAATTTAACTGCGAAGTTAAAGCGCTGAAAGAATCGGACTCTGAAGTCGTTGTCACCACCAGTCTTGGCTCCTTTACCAGCCAGTATATGATCTCTTGTTCTGGCCTAATGGCAGATCGTGTCGTTAAGATGCTAGGCATCAAGCCTAAGTTTAAAATCTGCCCGTTCCGTGGTGAGTACTACCTACTAAAACCGGAACACAACCAAGTTGTCAACCATCTGATCTACCCGATTCCCGATCCAAGTATGCCGTTCCTAGGCGTCCACCTAACACGTATGATCGATGGCACCGTCACCGTTGGCCCTAATGCGGTAATGGCGTGGAAACGTGAAGGCTACAAGAAAACCGATATCTCGTTGAAAGACAGTATTGAAGCCTTAACCTACCCCGGTATTTTGAAGGTGCTCAAAGCTAACCTGAAACCCGGCCTGATCGAGATGAAAAACTCCATCTTTAAAGGCGGCTATCTGAAAGAAGTGAACAAGTACTGCCCGATCATCAAGAAATCCGACCTGGGTGCTTATCCCGCGGGTGTTCGTGCCCAGGCAGTATCGGAAGATGGCAAATTGGTTGACGACTTCCTGTTCGTTAAAACTAAACGCACCATCAACGTCTGCAACGCACCGTCCCCAGCTGCAACCTCCGCCATTCCCATCGGCAAGCATATCTTGGAAGAAGCGGAAGCAAACTTCGCTTAAGCGCATTCAGACTATTAATCTGTACACGGATTATCTGTGTTCAAAGAGCCCCGTAACCGGCAACCGGTTACGGGGTTTTTCTGTTGGGGCAAAGTGCTGTTTCTAGACTAATGGTTTGACAACGGCTTGTTCTTTATATAGAACGTTCTATATAAAGAACAAATTGAGGTGTTTATGAACAGACCGGTTCTCGGCTCGCTGGGGAGAAATATTCAGAAGCTGCGTTTGGCAAAGGAGCTATCGCTGTCTCAGCTTGCGCAAAATGCTGGGCTTGCGAAGTCCAACTTGTCCCGAATTGAGCAAGGTAATGGAAATCCAACATTCGAAACTATTTGGCGCTTGGCGATCCAACTCGACGTGCCCTTTGGTGACTTGGTAGCCAGTGAGGAGCCGCTGTTTGGAGAGAAGGGCGTACAAGTACGCTTGATAGGTCAGGGCGATGGCAATCCGCGTGTTGATGTCTATTGGATGTCTTGTGCGCCCAATACGGTTAAGCAGTCAGAGCCACATCTTGCCGGTACAACAGAAACGCTGACGTTAATCAGTGGCAAACTGCTAGCAGGTGAAAGCAATGATCTGCGTGATCTGGATATTGGCAAAGCTTATACGTTCCCTGCAGACGCCCCGCACCACTATCAAACTGGCGATACATGGGCAACCTTAATGATGGTGATTACCTATTCCAAACAGGACGTTCCCGTATGAGTAGTCTGACTCGTCAATTAGCGGGCACACCTTGGCTGCAAGGCGTAAAAGACGCAATTCCGTTACTGGGTGGTTATATTCCTGTGGCGATCTCGTTTGGTCTTATTTCGATTCAGTCTGGTTTTAGCGTGCTGGAGACGATTCTGATCTCCACTTTTATCTATGCAGGTGCATCCCAGTTCCTCTTTGTTGCCATGGCCGCTTCCGGAGCCCCCTTGTGGCTGGTCGTTATCATGACATTACTGATCAACGCTCGCCATATTGTCTATGGCCCGAATCTCGCGCCTTACTTAAATGATGACAAAAGGTGGATTCCGTTAATGCATGGTTTGACGGATCAGATTTTTGCCCTAGCTCATGCCCGTTTACCACTGCTACCGGAAAAGGAACGGTTAGGCTGGTATACCGGAGCAGCAGCTCTGGCCTGGTTCAGCTGGATTGGCGGTACTGCGCTCGGTGCCATTGCCGGTGGAGAGTTGACTCAGCGCTGGCCATTAATTAGCGAGGTATTACCCTTTGCACTTCCTGCTTTGTTTCTGGTTTTAATTGTTCCTCGCTGCACGAGCTTGTTGTGGTCAGCCACTATTGCCTTGTCTGCGGTTACCGCTTTAATTCTGAAAATTACAGGGTATCCGAATATGGCTATTCCATTAGCGGCTATCAGTGGTGCAGTTTTATTTTACGCGCTGAAAAATCAACACTTTTTGGGAGAGCATTAAGCATGGAAACCTCTATGTGGTTGGCACTTATCAGTATTGCACTGGGTACCTATCTGCTTCGTCTTTTTCCATATCTCTGGATGAAGGGTGCTTTGATGAAGAAGCAGGTGGAGGGAGGCATTAACGCTATGCCATCCTGGATCACAATACTGGGCCCAATGATGATCGCCGCAATGTTTGGTACATCTTTAGCTCCTGCCCATCTTGATACCGTATCCTGGTTGGCAACGGCGGCTGGAACTCTCGCTACTTTTGCTGTTTGGGCGCGCACCCGATCCATGGGGCTACCTGTTTTATGTGGTGTTGCTACATTTGGAATGATCATGCTGTGGCATTAATAATAAGTCATTGGCTATTTTATTTACGATGGAGAGCGGTATCAGGTCAATCTGGTTAGTTGTAAAGATAGTTTAAGTCGCTTTTGGTCTTGCCATATTGATGCTATAAAACTTTTATATGCGACCGACGGTCAAGCTATTACAGTAATTTTGGGTCGCTATCACGACTAAATCAAACCTCAGCGTTCGATAACGAATAAAGCATTGCATCGGATGAGCTGGTGGTTGCAGCGGTTAAAGTTAAACTAAATCACAGCAAGCAGGCCAAACGATGATCGAGCTATTTATAGAAAAGAAGCTACTCCAAAGAACCGCTATCTGCATTCTATTAGCATCCCTCGCCGCATGTAGTGGTAGTCGCTCTGATGACAGCTCTGATACATCGGGTAATGTCGATAGCAGTACTGATGACGGCGGTCTTACCTCTGGTGAGGTTGACAACGGTACTGACGGTGACAGCACGTCCCCAGATGAAGTTGACACCGCAACTGACGGGGATGATGTCGATAGTCCCGCCCCCGATGACGTCGTTATCAGCCCTCCTGATGATTCTACATCTGGAGTTCTATGTGATTACAATGACACCACTTACAACAACCAGCCCTCACTAACTTACACGAGCACCTCCACTTGGACCTGCACCGACAGTACCCGAGAACTCAGCGCTAACGGTATACCAGACCACGAAGTGGGGACTTTCCCAAACCCGAATAATCCCAATGTTATTTCCGAGCAGACCGTTTCTGCCAGCTTTACCCTAGAGCCAACGGAAACCTCCACGCCAACAGAGCTTGGCGGCCCACGGGGCTCAGCAGGTTATGTGCTCAACGGTGTAAAAATCGACGCCAGCACGGCGGGCAGTTGTGATGATTCGGGGTCATCTTGCAGTTTGATCGACAATTCCGGCAACTGGAATATTGAAGCCCTAGGTCAAACCAGCTTCGACTTTGGAACCGACCAAAACAACGCCCATGTACAACCGGATGGCGCTTACCACTATCACGGTATGCCTGAAGGCTTTATCACCAAACGCGGCGGTAATAGCGCCACCATGACACTTATTGGTTGGGCTGCTGATGGTTTCCCTATCTACGCTCGATACGGTTACAGCGTAGCCGATGACACCAGCTCCGAGTTAAAGGCCATAACCGGCAGTTATCAGTTGGTTAGCTCGGTTAGTGCATCGCGACCATCAACGACCACCTACCCTATGGGGACGTTCCAGCAAGATTGGGAATATATTGCAGGCTCGGGAGATCTAGACGAATGCAATGGCCGTGTGGGTGTCACCCCTGAATTTCCAAACGGTATCTACCACTACTACGCCACCGATACCTATCCTTACTTTCAACGTTGCGTGAAAGGTGAAGTAACAACATCCGAGGAATTGTCACCGCCACCTCCATCTTTCTAAGCAAGCATTTTACAGGAACCCAAAGTATGAAAATTTCGATGGCGTATCTATCCGCCACGGTGTCAGCACTCGTGTTGGCACTCTCTACCCCTGTTATGGCCCACCTGATGGTAGCAGGCCACGGCACGCTAAATATTGTTAATAACAACGTATTTATGGTGCTGTCACTGCCCCTGTCCGCGTTTGAAGGTATTGATGATAATGCCGATGGCGAAATCGATTTGACAGAGTTCAATCGTCATCAAGCCGCTATTATCAAGTCTCTGAAGCAGCACGTTGTGCTTCGTGAACATAACCGTAAACGGCCCCTTGAAGACATTATACTTTCACCGGAAAAACCCCATGACCACCACGGCCACCATGACAGCAACGGCCATGACCATGACCAAGTGTCCGAAGTCATTGTAATGGGCCGGTTTGCCTTGGACAAAATCCGCTCGCCTCTGAGCTTTCATATTGGTCTATTTGATAAGACAAAGCCTTCCCAGTCTCTAAGTATCACCGCCTCACGGAAAGCCGAAAACCTGCGTCATGAGTTCCAGCTAACACCAGAGCAACCAACAGGCCTACTGTTTCCGCCAAAGAACAGCCATTGAGTTAAAGGCTGGGTCGATGACTCATGCGTCACAACTATAAGACCTGATTATAGAAAATATACGGTTCATATATTGTACTTATCATTCCAACCTCGTTAAGTTCAGAAACAACCAATAATTCTAATAGCCAAAAGTCAGTCAGAGGTGAACATGAGTCAACGTGCCGCATTCAATTGGGAAGATCCCTTCAATTTAGACCAGCAACTTACTGAAGAAGAGCGCATGGTGCGCGATATGGCTCGTGAATACTGCCAGACGAAACTTCAGCCACGGGTTCTCCAGGCTAACCGTGAAGAGATTTTCCACCGCGAAATCATGACCGAAATGGGTGAAATGGGTCTTCTAGGTAGCACACTTCCAGAAAAATATGGTTGTTCAGAAGTGAATCACGTTTGCTATGGGCTAGTGGCCCGTGAAGTAGAGCGCGTGGACAGCGGTTACCGTTCAGCCATGAGCGTACAATCGTCTCTTGTGATGCACCCGATCTACGCTTACGGCTCTGAAGAGCAGCGTATGAAGTTTCTGCCAAAGCTGGCGACAGGTGAATGGGTCGGTTGCTTTGGCTTGACTGAGCCGGATGTCGGTTCCGATCCTGGTGGCATGAAAACTCGCGCCGAACGTGTTGACGGCGGCTACCGTGTTACTGGCGCTAAAATGTGGATCACCAATTCCCCTATCGCTGATGTCATGATTGTATGGGCAAAGTTGGATGGTGAGATTCACGGCTTTATTCTTGAGCGCGGTATGGAAGGTTTAACCACGCCTAAAATTGAAGGTAAATTCTCTCTGCGGGCATCTGTTACCGGTGAGATCGTAATGGATAATGTATTTGTTCCAGAAGAGAACTTGCTACCGAATGTAAAAGGTTTGAAAGGCCCATTTGGCTGCTTGAACAAAGCCCGCTTTGGTATTGCTTGGGGTGCTTTGGGTGCCGCTGAATTCTGCTGGCACGCATCTCGCCAGTACTCGCTTGACCGTATTCAGTTTAACCGCCCGCTAGCGGCAACTCAGCTGGTACAGAAAAAACTGGCTGATATGCAAACAGAGATCACTCTTGCACTACAGGGTTGTTTACAAGCGGGTCGCTTGATGGACGAAGGTAACTGTCCTGTTGAGCTGATTTCGCTGATTAAACGTAACTCTTGCGGTAAATCACTGGATATTGCGCGGGTTTCTCGCGATATGCATGGCGGCAACGGTATCTCTGATGAGTTCCATGTGATTCGTCATACGATGAATCTTGAAGCGGTAAACACTTACGAAGGTACTCATGATATTCATGCGTTAATTCTAGGCCGCGCCCAGACAGGCATCCAAGCCTTTGGGTAAAGTGGCAACACTCCCTGTGCTATACGGTTAATAATAACGGATGGTGTTCGGTCGTCGTCATCATCCGCATCAAGAGGTCGTTACCATCCAACGCTGATTGATTGGATTAACTGTACTTTTAGCCTGCCCTGTGCAGGCTTTTTTGTGCCCTTTTATTCACCATAAATACTCTAAATTATATTCCTAAATAGCTTATATGAAACAATATATCGATGTTTATCTGCAAAAATCTGACATATTGCTACAATAGCTCATTAATACGACAATAAAAATACTAAAAAACAATAGATAAATACAATATAAAAAATAATAATTATAAAACAAGGAAATAAAAAAATATGAGCAATATCAAACTAGCAGTAGCGATTATTTCTATTATGTCAGTAACGGCCTGCGCCTCCCATCACTCTGATGAGAAGCATCAGTTAAAAGACGTTTCAGATAATATCTTATTAGATCAACGAGCGGCTCTTGCTCTTAATACTAAAAACAAAGGCTTTGGCCCACAATCCCCACGGGATATAGATTCAAAAGAAGGCAAGAACACCCGCACCTTTAATGCGACGGTAGACTATACGGAAATGAATCTTTGTAATATTCATTTCCATAAAAATGCTGAGCATAAAGGTGGTGAATTCACGACATTCGCAGGCAATGGTGATGGACACGGTTACGGCAGTGGATATAAATATTCAGGTCAATTGAATACAAAAGAATTGACACCTGTAGATGGTAATATATGCCCGAGCAAACATGGTGGCCTTTCTTCAGGAGATACCATTGAAGTTCACTATGTTCACTCAACAGCAAAAGTTAGCCCAGGTCCTACGTTGGGAGCCTGTTTAAGCCCTTCAATTCAAAATCCTGCATTGCGTGTTGAAACACAAGTCTTTGTATTAGTAAACGACAAAAGCGCCTTGGATTTTAACGACTTATTAAAACATGGAATGAAAGATGGTTTATCCCAAGCACTCAATATTCCAAGCGATACAGGAAAGCCAATTCAATACTCAGGCTCTACTACTGGGCCAAGCTATAACGAAAAAGGTTCGCCATTTCAGGTTTCTTGGAGCGTAAGACCCAAAGTGGCAAAAGTGAATGCCAGTTCAGTTGGAGAATGGTGTAAAGGAAACACTTTCGATGAAGACCATGCTCATGGTGTTAGGAACTTAGTTATAAACCCAGAACTGTTATCTAACATGCGATAAAAAACTGTAGCTTGTACTACCTACGATAGCGTATTGAGAAAACACCAACGGTTAAATGTTGGTGTTTTTATTGTGCGGGTCTCTACGACCAAACCGGTATCAAATAGACTAGCGAAAGCTAATAACCGGCCAGCCTTTCTCGGCCGCTTCCTTTTGTAAAGCTTCGTCGGGGTCTACCGCAACAGGCTTGCCCACTAATCGTAGCAATGGCAAATCATTATGAGAGTCGCTGTAGAACCACGTATCAACTAAATCAAAGTCTTTATCTTCTAGCCAGTTATTCAGACGAATTACTTTACCTTCTTTGAAGCTAGGAATACCCGCAACTTTTCCCGTGTAACGGCCATCAAGAATCTCAGGTTCTATTGCGATCAATTCATGGACACCTAGGCGCTCCGCAATCGGTTCTGTAATAAAGCGATTGGTGGCGGTAATAATCAGAATAAAATCGCCTTGTTCTTTATGCCAAGCCAGTTTTTCAAAAGCTTTATCCAATAAAACCGGTTCAATTTTTTCTTGCATAAACTGCTGATGCCACTGATTCAGCTGTTCCGGTTCATGTTGAGAAAGAGGGGCTAAGGAGAAATTTAAATATTCCAGAATATCCATAGTGCCATTCTGGTACTGCTCAAAAAAACGATCATTCGCGTCTTTATAAACCTGAGCATCAACGATGCCTTGCTCCGTCAGAAACTCGCCCCAGGCATGATCACTGTCTCCGGCGATAAGGGTATTGTCTAAATCAAAAATAGCCAGATTCACGATCTGTTCTCCATATATTTTAACGAGCTTTCGATTATCCCAGAGCGCCATCTCTTGTAAAGGATTGATATCCCTTGTAAGAATTCTTGTAGAACAACATAAAGCTTCTCTTTGTCTGATTGATGAACTCGCATGCTTTGTGAAACAATAGACCCAATATAAATACAAGGTGATCTGCGTGATTGATGCTGATGGTTACCGGCCCAATGTCGGTATAATCTTGACAAACCAGTACGGGCAGCTGCTTTGGGCACGCCGCGTGGGTCAAGACGCCTGGCAGTTTCCGCAAGGCGGCATTAAAGAATACGAAACCCCAGAGCAGGCCCTGTACCGTGAGTTAAAAGAAGAAATTGGCTTAAATGCCGATGATGTTGATGTACTCGGCTGCACCCGAGGTTGGCTACGCTACCGCCTACCGAGGAAAATGATTCGCCGCCACAGTAAGCCGTTGTGTGTTGGCCAAAAACAAAAGTGGTTTTTGTTGCAGCTTCGCTGTGGTGAGAACAGCATCTGTGTGGATCACACCCCCTCGCCTGAGTTTGATCAGTGGCGCTGGGTGAGTTATTGGTATCCACTAGGGCAAGTTGTATCGTTTAAACGCGAGGTTTATCGCCGTGCCCTAAAAGAGCTTTCCCATCGTTATAGCCGGAATTTATTTCAGCCATTTTTATTACCAAACCGACCTGATAACGATTCACTCTGATGATTCATCCGTACGGTGGCAATGAACTTTTTGATAGTGCACGCTGTATAGACCGCTGTTCTCAGCGCTAACAGTTATTAGATACTTAACAACCCCAAACGACCTAGAGGGTTACTATGCTCAAGACCTTGCAGCGTATTGTTCAGGAAGTGAACTCAGCCAGAACATTGGATGAGACACTTTCTATTATTGTGCGCCGGGTTCGTCGAGCGATGAAGACCGATGTGTGTTCAGTGTATCTACTGGATGACAATCGTCAGCGCTATATTTTGATGGACAGCATGGGCTTGAAGAAAGAGTCCATTAAGCAAGTTTCCCTCGAAGCTGATCAAGGTTTGGTTGGCTATGTCGGCATGCGCGAAGAGCCCGTCAATTTAGACGATGCGACCCAGCATCCCAACTATGTTTATTTAGCTGAAACCGGTGAAGAGCGCTTTCATAGCTTCCTTGGCGTACCTATTATTTATCAGCGCCGTATCCTTGGCGTTATTGTTGTTCAACAACAGGAAAAGCGCCGCTTTGATGAAGGTGAAGAAGCCTTCTTAGTGACCGTATCGGCTCAACTTGCCGGTCTATTAGCCCACTCTTTGGCGACCGGCTCCTCTAGTCTTTCAGGCCCCACACAGAACAGCATCCACGGTAGCTGCTTTAAAGGCGTTGCAGGCACCTCCGGCATAGCCATAGGCGCGGCGGTCGTTATTTTACCTGTTGCGAACTTGGATACCGTGCCAGATCGCTTACCAGAAAATATTGATGCTGAGATAGAACAGTTTCGGGAAGCTCTTAGCTCCGTTCGTAATGATATCCATGAAGTTAACCGTCGCTTAGCCCAACGCCTAAGCGAGGAAGAGCGCGCGCTCTTTGAAGCCTATCAACGGATGCTAGACGACAGCGCCCTAGGCCAAGAAGTAATCAATAAAATTCGAGAAGGAAACTGGGCTCAAGGAGCCCTGTGCCAAGTTGTAACTCGTCACGCACGCTTCTTTGAACTCTCCCAAGATGATTACCTAAAAGAACGGGCGACCGATATTCGTGACCTAGGCCGCCGTGTTTTGGCCTATCTGCAAAAAGTAGATCAAGACGAGATTGAATATCCTGAGAGGGCTATCCTTGTTAGCGAAGAAGTCACGCCGTCTATGCTTGGCGAAATTCCTAAAGAGCATCTTGCGGGCTTAGTATCAGTGCAGGGGTCTAATAACTCTCATGTGGCGATTCTCGCCCGAGCAATGGGCGTACCTGCTGTAATGGGCACCGTTGATCTACCTCTGGGCCTACTCAATGGCCAATTACTGATCGTGGATGGATATCAGGGCGTGGTCTTCAATAATCCTAGTGACGAGCTTCAGATTCAATACAACAATCTGATGCGAGCTGAACACAAGCTGCAGAAAGGCCTAGAAAATATCACAGGCCTGCCCTGTATCACTCTGGATGGACATAAGCTTCCTTTGCTTGTTAATACTGGACTAGCACAGGATATTACCCACTCGTTAAACTACGGCGCAGAAGGGGTGGGCCTCTTTCGTACAGAAGTGCCTTTTATGGTAAGCGAGCGCTTTCCTTCGGAAAGTGAACAACAGGCGGTCTATCGAGAGCAGCTTGAAGCGTTTCATCCCCAGCCGGTGACTATGCGTACCTTGGATATTGGTGGTGATAAATCACTGCCCTACTTCCCAATCAATGAAGCCAATCCATTTCTTGGCTGGCGCGGCATTCGTGTCACTCTGGATCACCCAGAAGTCTTTCTGGTTCAAGTTCGCGCCATGTTAAGGGCAAGTGAAGGCTTGGACAACCTTCAAATTATGTTGCCGATGATCTCTAACGTTACGGAGATTACAGAGTCTATTACCTTTATTGATCGTGCCTATAAAGAACTGTGCGAAGAAGGTTTAGATCTTAAACGTCCCAGTATTGGCGTTATGATCGAAGTACCAAGTACCATTTATCAGGTGGCACAAATTGCACGTTACGTGGATTTTCTTTCGGTAGGCAGTAATGATCTTACCCAATATCTTCTAGCGGTTGATCGTAATAATCCACGAGTGGCGGGACTTTATAGCAGCTTTCACCCAGCCGTATTAAGCGCCCTTAATACCATTGCAGTCATCTGCCAAGAACATCATTGCAATCTTAGCCTTTGCGGTGAGCTTGCGGGAGACCCTAGAGGCGCTATCCTACTGATGGCGATGGGCTATGACGCGCTCTCGATGAATGCCGTCAACCTACCGAGAGTTAAATCCGCTATTCGCCAAGTCCGCAAAGAAGATGCTGTACGACTGCTGGGTACGGTGCTAACGCTTGAAACCTCAGAACAGGTTACAGCTCAATTATCTGAAATGATGGAGCGGTTGGGATTAGGCCCGCTACTTCAGCCTTCATTACTGGGCGGTCGAAAACCCTAAAACGCTGAGAGATCAAAAATGGCGTCAATATGCGGAATAACGCCTTAAAGGATGACCTACGTTAACTCTATTTTCCAAAATCAGTCCCTGAAGAGTTCCTCCAAACAGGTCGCTGTAAAGATCTGATCCGCCCAAGCTTCCAGTTGAATACTGTCTGCCGCATTCAACTTATTCTGTACCCACGCAGGGAATTGATTAAAACGTTTTGCAATCAAACGTTTCAGAAGCTTTGCCTCTCCTTTAACTTCACCTCTTGCTTCACCTCTTGCTTCACCCCGTACTTCAGCTTCTTTCAGTAACGTGGCTTCATCCCGCTGGGCCCGTTCACGTACAAAGGCTAATCGACGGGCTTCTTCATCACCACTCAATTGGCGGATGTAGCCTTGCACTTCTTTTACCGCTTCATGGTGAATAGTGGCCATACGTGTGTCCTCTTGCCAATGTTCAAAAAGGGTGATCCAATCCCTTAGATTTCGATCACCGAGACCTAAACGATCCGCTTTTTTCATCTCGATCAGATTAAGCTGTAAGGTGTCTCCCAGCTTAACATCCGGTTGTTGCCCATCTCGCATTTCAAAACGCCATAGGGCCTGTTGCTTTTGCTCTAGGGTGGTGCTGTACAAATCAAAGTCTAACAGGTGAATACCGATCACGGCGTTCAGTTCGGCGTAGTCTTCCCCTGCGGACAGTTGATCGGTCAACATTTTTGCCAGATAAAACGCGCTGCGTTTCCCCCAATCGTTATACCGGCGTACCTGCATCTCAATATTATAGCGGCTGCCGTGGGCATCCTGCGCTAACACGTCCAGTATAATACTTTTGCCGGACATCTCCTCCGGTGTGATGGTGGGGTTAAGGATTTCGACCTTCGTAATCGCAGGAAGATCCGAACGCACATCATTAATCAGGTGTACTAGTGCGTCGGGGTGTTCGGTAAACAGGCGCTTAAAAACATAATCGTTCTTAGGATCCAGTAGCGGTAACGCGTGGTCAGTCATGGGGCACTCCATTCAAGATCAATAGGCAATAGCAACGTCCTAAAAGCTTTAACGAGCAGAGTCGTGCAGTTATTAGCCCTAGAGTATGTGGAATAACGCCTTAAAGGGCGATCTACATCACTTTAGCCTGATATTGCACCGTGGGAGTCAAGAGCTCTAGTGAGACTCTTTTTTAGAGGCCACAAGCAACTTTGTTGTCCGTTCGGGTTCTGGTAAATGGTCTTTATCATAGATATCATCTCGCCACTGTAAGTCGCCGTTGTCATCTTGCCAAACCGTCCAATACATTAAATAGACAGGTAGGTGCGGCTCCATTTTTAGGTAGCGTTCTTCTTTTGACCGTAGTACGTCTTGCACGCGTTTATTCGTCCAACCCCAAGGCTCACTACCTAATAACCGGTCGACTAACAGCAAAGCATTCTCAAGGCGCACACAACCATTACTCATTGCTCGCTCACGGCGGTTAAAGAGACTTTTAGCCGGCGTATCATGCATATAAATGGCTTTATTATTCGACAGACGAAATTTCACATAGCCTAACTGGTTATGATCACCTGGCAGTTGAACAAAGCGATAAGGGAATTGGCTGGGATCGTCAAAATCAGCAAAATTGATCTGATCTGCAGAAACCTCTTCTGCGGGAGAACTCCAACCATTAACCACCTGAATTTCTCGGCTTTTCAGATAATTAGGATTATTTTTTGCTTTAGGGAAAATACTTTTTGCACCAATACTTTTAGGGATATTCCAACGAGGACTTAAAATAACCGACGTTAGCGATTGTTTCATAATGGGCGTTCGACTATCCCGAGAACCAATAATAACGCGCATCTGCAAAGTTGGTTTATTTTTCTCCACCAACTCTAGATTGTAATCCGCCATATTGATCATCAAATAGCGATCACCTAGTTTCTCTGGCAGATGATAAAGCCGTCTAAAGTTATGGGCCAGCTGCCGCACTCGCTGGGCAGGCGACATATTCAACACACGACGAGTTTGTATGCCGATCATGCCATCTACAATCTGCCCATGCATCGCTTGCACGCGCTTAACGGCTGCCACTAGCTGGCTGTCATAACGTCCCGGAATATCCGCTTGATACCCATCACCCAAAACCTTGAGCCGCTGCAGCTGCTCTACCAAAACAGGCATCCAATTTTCACGTATCATGCCAGGGGATAATAAAGGTTCTGTTTTAGATAGCTCAGGCCACACATCATCGGTTTGCTGCTGCCAATAACGAAGCGCATCTAGCAAAGGCTCTTTTTGAGAGCTTGCAGGATAAAGTGCATTAACTTGACGTGCTAGAAAGACAGCCCGCTCATCGCTTGGCAGCACACTGGCCGTTTTAAGCTCTAAAGTAATGTCTTGCGCCCAGGGGCTTTGGGTCGATTTAAAGTCATTTAAAGCATTGCCGCCATAAAGATACTCCTCATGGTCATTATCCATGTCCCACTCAATAAAGCGCTCTGTTGCAATATCGTGGCGCAAACGTGCATACATTTCGCTATACAGTAGATCAGTGGCAAGCAGGTAACGGGGCAAAGCCAAGGTCATCGGCTTTTTTTGCCATTGTAAAAACTGCTGATAAGGTCTTAACCAATCCTGGGGGGCTGCACTGCCGTTCTTTCCTGTAGATGATAACGCGGCCAGCACTTCTACAAGCCGCACTAAGCTTTTGGCCGCATCATTAACATTACCTGAAGCATCCAGCCAAATATGCTTAAAATCATTATCAAGATAAACGGGAGCAATTTGTGCCGCAAAGCGTGTCTTAGCGTCACTAAACCGGCTACGTAAGGTCACATCTACCCACGCGGTTTCTATGGTTGCGGTTGATGCTGGCGAAGGCTGATGTGGAAATACCGATTTAGAAGCAGGTTCTGTTGCCGTTAGTGCCGCCATGGCCGGTGTTGTTATAAACAAACACAGGATTACCGTGCGTAATAACCACTGTATGTCGCCCTGGCATTGTCGGTTAGGGCGCTTCACTAAAAACAGAGAAAACATGGCAAATATAAACCTTCAAATAAACGTATCGGGGCTTAGGGCATCCCCGTGTCGTTCATGTAGGGATTGTCTTGATGGTAACTGGATAACGGTTCGACAGCCTTTTTCTCCACCTGCAAGCCAGCTTTGTTCCATTAACGTTTGTCGCTCTAATCGGTCGCGAATCAATATTGTACTGGCACGGGTTCCATAGTCCAAACTGGTTTGGATAAAAGATGGCGATAAAAAGCGTTCTTTCTCTATACCTATGCCCGTATCTGGCAGCATGGCATCGACGGCGGCTTGGCTATTCAACAAAACATGCAGTAAATCAGCCTCATCGACGACACCGTGTTTTAACCTGAGATGATCCGTGAGCTTAAACTGATCAAGCACACGAGAAAACGCGGCCTTCGTTTGAGTTACCTTAGGCCAAGGTGTATTCAATCGATGATTACTGAGGCCGTATACGCCAGGGGCAAGATCAGCCT
This sequence comes from Oceanospirillum maris DSM 6286, assembly GCF_000422865.1. GTDB lineage: Bacteria > Pseudomonadota > Gammaproteobacteria > Pseudomonadales > Halomonadaceae > Oceanospirillum > Oceanospirillum maris. Next base: position 87,679 of record NZ_KE383938.1, read on the forward strand.
CATAATGGTAATAAGCCTGAGACTTTAAACCGCAGGCTTTCTGAGACAAAAAGAAGCGATTACTACCATAACCCAATGAGAGGCCATCGCTAACCAGTACATTAAAACCACCATAGTCCATGGCATCAGAATCCAGCGATGCTAGAAATTCTGCAACATTCATCTCGCCTTCTAAAAAATCACGGCAAAGCTTGCCTCTACTTTTGGCAAAAGTGGAGCCCATCTCCGCCCCTCGCCGATAGTTTGTGACAGCAGCAAACCGTCCCTTAGCGGTTATACCTAACCAAGTACCGCCTTCCTGTTGATCTCGACCGGCAATAACAGGGCTATTATCCCATAATGATAGCGGTGCTGTTGGGCGCTGGTAAAACTCATCTCGGTTTGCCGCCACAATAAAAGGATACTCAGGATCAGTCTTCCAGGAAAACAGTATCAAGCACATCGCGACATTCTCTTATTTCGTTATCGATAAATTCCGCTGTTAGACACCGAAATATTGCGTTATTAAGTATAAAATACAGATAGCTGAACATATCAATATGCGGTTAAAACCTCGGATATTCAGTAATAATGTTCAGTAAAATTTTTGCTAAAGACAGTGTATGATACTCATTCCACAGAAATGAATTCTGCGTCAAGGAACATTCAAGGAAGCCCATGGCTGAGATCGAGCAAACGCCAACACTCACACTAAAACAGTGGGTTAACAGAGTTTATGTGCGCTCCAGCATGGTACAGCTGGTTATGGTTAGTAGCGCCTTCCTCATTCTGTTACTAGGAGCTTTTTTTCTTCTAGGGCTTAACCAAAATGATATTGCACGTAAAGATCATGAGCAGCAACTCATCTCTGCACTTCAAGCTAAAACGGACTGGGTAAACGCCCGCCTTGCATCGGTGCAAAGCAACTTGCTGGTATTTCAACGCCAAACAGAGCGCATAATAGCCTCACCTAACGCGTTTGATGCGACAACACCCTTGGTATTTTCTCGGCAAAATGTACTCATGAAACCGAACGACGACGGTGGTGTCGCGGTGTATTACTCAACCCAAGGGAAAGACCTTTCAGCACGAGAAGAAAAAACACGAAAACTCTTACCGCTTAGCCCGTTAATTGTCGATATTCAACGGGCTAATCCCCTTGTGAAGCAGGCCTATGTTAATACACTGGATAGCTTGAACTTACTGTATCCCTTCCAAGATGTTGAGAAACTTTACCCCTCTGATTTAAATACGAAAGATTTTAGCTTCTTCTATCTTGCGAATGAGGAAAACAACCCTAAACGCCAACGGGTCTGGACGGATGCCTATATTGATCCGGCAGGGTTAGGGTGGATTATTTCTAATATTGCACCGGTATATAAAGCAGATCACTTGGAGGCGGTCGTTGGCCTAGACTTAACCATCGATACGCTTATTAACAATCTATTCAACTTACCCCTGCCATGGTCTGGCTATGGTGTTCTTATTGGTAAGGATGGCAATATCTTAGCTCTGCCACAGGAAGGTGAAATAGACTTCGGCCTGAATGAGCTAACCCAAGACCAGTATAGTTTCCGTCATGCCACTGATAATCAATTTAAGCCAGAACTGCTCAATCTATACAAACAACCTGAATTGGCGGTTTTATCGCGCTTAATCGCCCATCAGCAAGCCGGCCTTGCTCAAATACAGCTAAGCCAACCCAGTGTTGTTGCTTGGAATACCGTACCATCAACCGGCTGGAAATTACTTGCCATTACGCCTCAGGCAGAGCTTTATACCAACACCTTTTCTGAATACTTAAAAGACTTAACACTGCTGGTTTTACTCTTTGTTTTAATCATTGTTGTGATCCATATCGCTTTACAGCGGTTTCTCAGTCAAAGACTTTACACACAACTACAACGGCCATTGGATTACTTTTATAGATTAATCGATTCAGTCATACATGACGATAAAAAGCCGCCATCACCGTTATCAACCCCCGTCATTGAAATCCAAAAAACCGCTGATCTTATCCACAGCTTGTCCGGTGAGATTGAAGCACTTAAACGATCAAGCCAGCAGGAATCCTCCAATGCCCAGCAGCAGAGAGACTTCCTTCGTAATTTACTCAACAGCCTTCCTATGCCGGTATTCAATACGGATGGCGAGTATCGCATTCAAGGCTGTAACCATGCGTTTGCTCTTTTCTTTGGCCGAAATGAAAATGACCTAAAAGGCCATTTACTCACAGAGCTAATCCCTGTTACACCCTCTGACTCTGGGGTTTGTGCTAACGGGATGTACACCAAAGAACTGATACTCACTAATGCGAGCGAGCAAAACCGTCACATGAGCATTATGATTACCGGAACCTCGGAATCACTGCCACCACAGCCCAACCATAAAGGCCTATCATTGATTGGTATCATGGTCGATACATCTGACCATTATCATGAGAAAGATCAACTTAAATTTGATCGTGATCGCGCTCTTGAAGCCTCAAAACTACAAAATGAATATTTGCAGGCCATGCACCAAGAGCTTGAAAAACCGCTGCTCAATTTAGCCAATTTAACTGAACAACTCTCCGCCCAGCCTGAAGAACACAAACGCCTAGGCTTGCTGATTAAAGAGCAAACCGACGCCTTGCTTTTTATCGCCAAAGACAACAAATTATCAGAGCCTCAGTCATCGCTCCTTCAGCAAAACCACCGTGAAAGCCAACCCCATGTACTTGTAGTTGATGATGGTGCCGTTAATACCATGCTGGCGAAATCTGTTCTGCAAAAAGTCGGCTATGATGTTGATGTCGTCAGCAGCGGGCAAGATGCCCTTGAGCAGATGACAAAAAAACATTATCAAGTGGTCTTGATGGATATATTTATGCCAGAAATGGACGGCATTGAAACCACGCGTCACTGGCGTGAACGAGAAAAAAACATGAACCTAGCACCCGCAGCCATTATTGCCTTAACTGCAAATGTGTTAGAAAGTGAGCGCCAGCGCTTTTTTGATGCAGGCATGAATGAGTATCTCGCCAAGCCTTACCACCCTTCAACATTACGTTCCCGAGTTGATCATTGGCGACAGCAATATGAGATGGGGCAAGTGCCTACATAAGCAGACTAAAGGCTGATTCAACCCAATAAAAAAGCATCAACCTGTCCCGTAAAACGAACCAAAACCGACAACCTTACTGTCGGTTTTTCTACTAGGAGCCTAGCTATTCATGCTAACCCTTTTAATGTATGTCGTTCTTGGTGCCGCAGCCGGTACTTTAGCAGGGTTATTTGGTATTGGCGGCGGCCTAATTATCGTCCCAGTGCTTATTCTCAGCTTTGAAACGCAAAACGTTGCCCCCGAAGTGATGACCCACCTTGCCGTCGGCACCTCTTTAGCGACGATTGTCATTACATCCATTAGCTCAATAAAAGCACACCATGCCAAAGAGGCCGTACGCTGGGATTGGTTTACGTTTATCGCCATCGGCATTGTCGTTGGTAGCGCCCTTGGGGTAAAAACAGCCGGTATGATGAGCGGTGAGTTTTTACAGAAAGCGATTGGTATCTTCGCCATTCTTATTGCAATTCAAATGGGGTTAGGCCTAAAACCTAAAGCGAGCCGAACCATTCCAGGCCGACCCGGTCTTATTGCGGCAGGTGGCGTCATTGGCTGGGCATCCTCTATTTTTGGTATTGGCGGCGGCTCACTAACCGTTCCCTTCTTAAGCTGGTGTAATACCAAGATGCAAACAGCTGTGGCAACATCGGCAGCAATTGGTTTTCCTATCGCCATTGTCGGTGCTCTTGTGAATATTGAAGAAGGCTGGGGGAACCCATTATTGCCTGAATATGCAACGGGTTACGTTTATTGGCCTGCGTTTATTGGCATTGTGTCTACCAGTGTTATTTTTGCCAAGCTAGGTGCCAAACTTGCCCATAAACTGCCATCCACTACGCTAAAACGTATTTTTGCGGTGCTACTGCTGATTGTCGGTAGCCGCTTTTTATTAAGTTAAGGTTTTTCATGCTGCAATACCCTCAGATTGATCCGATTCTAGTGGCTATAGGCCCCTTAAAAATTCATTGGTACGGCCTTATGTACCTCATTGGTTTTGCTGGGGCATGGTTAATTGCCAGTAAAAGGGGCCATCGATTAGGCTGGAGCCGCGATGATGTTAGCGACCTCATTTTCTATGGAGCCGTTGGTGTTGTCTTAGGCGGACGCTTCGGCTATGTCTTTTTCTATAACTTTGATCGTTTCTTAGAGGATCCTCTGTGGCTTCTGCGTGTATGGGAAGGCGGCATGTCTTTCCACGGCGGCCTACTAGGGGTTATCACTGCTATGGTTATTTTTGCTCGCCGGATGCAAGTCTCCATGCTAACGGTCACAGACTTTATTGCGCCCTTAGTGCCGATTGGTTTAGGTGCTGGCCGTGTGGGTAACTTTATTGGCGGCGAACTTTGGGGGCGGCCAACGGATCTGCCTTGGGGCATGGTATTTCCCCATGTGGATAACTTAGCTCGCCACCCTTCACAGCTGTATCAGTTTGCACTAGAGGGTGTTGCTCTATTTGCTATTCTTAATCTACTTGACCGTAAACGCCCTGCGAGAGGTGTTATTTCAGGCTGCTTTTTACTCTGCTATGGCATCTTCCGCTTTATGATGGAGTTTGTTCGTCAGCCAGATGCGCATTTAGGTTTTGTGGCTTTAGACTGGCTAACGATGGGGCAGTTGCTATCTCTGCCAATGATTGTCGCAGGCATTGCTTTAATTATTTGGGGCAAAAAGCAGAAAATCTTAGACCAGAAGAGTTAGAAGTCGAGTAGAATGGCGGTTTTTTTAACTCTTGGAAAGCCCCATGCAGCAGTATCTCGACTTAAGCCGTCGCATTGTAGAAGAAGGTATCTGGGTTGATAACGAGCGTACCGGCAAACGCTGCCTGACCGTTATTAACGCAGACCTTGTGTACGATGTTGAAAACAATCAGTTTCCGCTAATCACGACCCGTAAGAGCTTTTGGAAGTCCGCTATTGCTGAGTTGTTAGGCTATCTGCGAGGCTACGACAGCGCCGCGCAATTCCGTGCTATTGGCTGCAATACGTGGAATGCCAATGCGAACGACAACAAAGCATGGCTGAATAATATTCACCGCAAGGGTGAAGATGATATGGGTCGGGTGTACGGTGTCCAAGGCCGGTCTTGGGCTAAACCTGATGGATCACACCTGGATCAACTCAAAAAAATTGTCGATGACCTAAGCAACGGCTTAGATGATCGCGGTGAGATTCTGAGCTTTTATAATCCGGGTGAGTTTGAATTAGGCTGCCTGCGCCCTTGCATGTACAGCCATCACTTCTCTTTGCTTGGTGGCAAGCTGTACTTGAATAGCACACAACGTAGCTGTGATGTCCCTTTAGGTCTAAACTTTAATCAGGTACAGGTTTTTACCTTGTTGGCGCTTATGGCACAGATAACAGGCCATGAGGCCGGTCAGGCGTACCATAAGATTGTTAACGCCCATATTTATGAAGACCAGCTTGAAAAGATGCGTGACGTACAATTAAAACGTGAGCCGTTTCCATCGCCACAGCTAAAGATAAACCCTAAAATTAAGTCGTTAGAAGATTTAGAAACCTGGGTAACCCTAGATGATTTTGAGGTTGTGGACTACCAGCACCACGAAGCAATTCCTTACCCATTTTCAGTATAAACACCCCGTACCTAAACAGGGGGAGCCCTGACAAGGGTTGTCGAGAACTCATTTTACAAAGAGAACAGATAATGTCTTTAGAACTGGATACCCCAGTAGCTCTAATCTGGGCAATGGCAGAAAACCGAGTGATTGGTATTGATAACAAAATGCCTTGGTATTTACCAAAAGATCTACAGTTTTTCAAACAGTGTACTTGGGCCAAACCCGTGATTATGGGGCGTAAAACCCATGAGTCTATCGGGCGTCCGCTTCCTGGTCGTACGAATATCATTATCACCCGTAATCAAGATTTTACTGCCAAAGGTTGTAAGGTTGTTCATTCTTTAGAAGCCGCCCTTGAATTAGCGGATCAATGCTGTCTTATTGATGGTGGCGAAGAAATTATTATCATGGGCGGCGCTGAAATCTATCAACAATCGATGGCCCATGCCGATAAACTCTATATCACCAAGGTTCACGCCAACGTTGAAGGCGATGCTTACTTCCCAGAGTATGATGAAAGTCAGTGGCAGGAAGTGTCTCACCAAGAATGCAAGAAAGAAGGCACCGGTGAATACGATTATGGCTTTTATGTTTATCAGCCCGCAGGTTAACATAGCGGAGTAGCCCATCGTCTCTGGGCTGCATAAACTCTACATTATGGCGAACAATACACCTTGCGTTATAACGAAAAGAGCTTTAGTCAAAATAAGAGTCACCGCTTCCGGTGATGGTTAGATCACACCATCACCGATGACATTAAGGATAGGTATCACCTATGCGAAGCAACCCATCATCCAGCACCTTAGAAGACCTGTTCAATGAGCTAAGTGAACGAGCAGAAAGTAGTTTTCAGGTGCTTGAAGATCATCAGAAAAAAATTGCAGAATTAACCCAGGCGAAAGCGATGATCAAGGAAGAAAATCAGCGGTTACAAGAAAAATGTAACTCTCTAAACCGCCTATTAGCCCAAACACAGGCAGAACTTAAAGCGATTGTGCAATATGCTCCAGATAGCACAGAGGCTGTAGGTACTCCTGGAATGACCGACAACATTGCGACAGGCTCAGTGGATAGCCTGCTTCAGGCTGAAAATGCGCAGCTGAAATCTGAATTAGCTGCGGCACAGGCAAGCAATCAAGGATTGGAACAACGGCTAAACGATGTTCAGCAGCGGCTAAAAAACCTTGCAGATGAGTCATCTCAGGCCAACTCTGAGGTTATATTGACGCTTCTTCGTGAAACGCTAGACCCTGCTGACTGGCCGAAAGATGGCAAAAAAGAAGACCGCCAAGAAGGGAAAAATGTTAGTGCAAGCATCATTGAAAACCGCGACGGAGAAAGCGAAGAAGCTCATGACAATACAGCGCTTGAGAGATTCGATGCTAAAGAAATTCTAGCGCAATGGAGCAAACATTATCCAAAAGCATTCTCAACGGTTTCTATTCAGCCACTTAAGATTGGTATTCATGAAGATTTAGCCAGTATTCATGAAAATTTAATCCATAAAAGCCTCACCCATGAAGGCTTAACCATAGCAGAGCCACTACCGGATCACTGGATTCGTCGTGCACTGGCCGGTTATGTCAAAAGCCCTCGTTATTTACGTGTGCTTAAAGCAGGGGCGGTACGTATGGATCTTGCGGGTAACAACGCAGGCTTTGTCACCGAAGAAGAAGCAAGGCACGCCAAAGAGCAGTTAGAAATAGTGCGCCATCAACGACTAGAAAAAGAAAAAGCGGTGCGGGAAAAAGAAGAGAAAAAACGGCTGAACAGCAAGCTCTCCCAGCTATTAAATAAAAAGTAATCGACCGAACAGAAAATAAGTCATTAAACAGAACATTAGGAATAAGCTAGGGCTATTAGCTGTTGAATAAAAAAATAGTCGAGATAGAGTCAAACGGTGAAGTGTCTAGCTTAATTGAGACACTTCACTGGGGGTATCCCGCCTAAAATACCCTTAATCTTAAATACTACTCTTAATCTTAAACACTCTTAATCTTGACGCGTTTAAGGGCTCTCACTCTTATTATTTGCCACATTAATAGCGGCTAAAATAGCAGCAAAGAGCCAACAACTAATACCATGTTTCCAGCTTACCGTTAATCATCGCCTGCAGTAGGTCTGTGCGGGTAATGATGCCCTTCAACTCATCCTGCGCGGTCACTACCGGCAACGCAGAAACATCTTGCTCCAACATCGCATGGGCAATATCAAGCACGCTCGCATCAGGGCTAACCGTTAGCAGCTTCCGGCTAATCAAGTCCCCTAGCATCACCTCATCCGGTGCGCGACCATCAAGCTCAATATCACTCACACCAGAAGTCAGTTTCAAAATATCTTTATCAGATACCATACCCATTAGGGCACCCTTGCGGTTCATCAGAATCAAGTGCTGCACGCAATGACTCTGCATAAGTCGCCAGCCCTGTTGCAGATTTTGATCAAAAGGTGCAGAAACAATCGGAGTCGACATAATCATGCCAGCATTAACCGAAGGTCGTTGACCTACCGTATGACTTTGCTCTGTTGACGAATAGGCCTTAATTGCTTTTTTTGCAACATCAGCGGCAACATCTTTCTTTTCTTGAGCCTGATCTTCTTGATCTTGCGAGTGATTATCCCGCGCATCTTCCCGCCGCCTAATGGCCGAACGCTGAATTTGCTCAAAAGTTTGTTCCGCAAGATGTTCTAAATGAGTGGAATCACTGTCGGTATCCGACAAGCGGCGTGTACTGCTAGGTTGTTGAAGGGCGTCAATCCCACGACGGCCCAGCAGTGTCTTTCTTGGGGTATGAATACGCATCCCCTGTTCATAAACTGCAAATACCATGACACTCTCCTAAAGGAACAACTCTGAGCAAGCCATCACCGGCAAAAACTCAAAGCCTAGCCATTCACTTAATTCACTATCTCTACGTCTCTATATCGGCAGACAGAGCAATAGGTTTACATTAGTTACACATTTTGACTGCAAAGAAACTAAAATGATCCCTGTCATGATGACCTTCTGAGCACCTAAAAGGCTGCTTATCCAGCGGAATGTTTACTATTTGTTAAAGACATTCCTCTGAAATCCAGTATTTTGTACTCTCATGTAAAATATGGTTTACATACCATTTATGCTAACGTATTCCCCAACTTTGCTTTTAAGTGGAAGGCTTAATCTGTCTTTTTTCTAAAAGTTGGGACTTTATGCTTTCACTCAGCGGACCTTATAGGAAAATAGACTGGAAAAATTCATACGATTGCTTTAAAAATGAAACCTTGGTCGTATAGCCGAAATTAAAATTAAAAAAACATTCACCATTCACTCGATACCAGGAAGCGCACCCATGTCCGACGCGCCTATTGCTCTGGAAATCAGAGATCTCCATAAAAGTTATGGCTCCCTAGAAGTTTTAAAGGGTATCTCCTTACAAGCCCGAGACGGCGATGTCATCTCTATTTTAGGCTCTAGTGGTTCAGGAAAAAGTACCTTTCTGCGCTGTATCAATCTATTAGAATCACCATCTGCAGGTACTATTACTGTTGCTGGCGAATCTCTTGATCTTAAAGCTAATAAATATGGTGAACTTGAAGCCAGTAACCAAAAACAATTGGAGCGTATGCGTTCCGAAATTGGCTTTGTATTTCAAAACTTCAATTTATGGCCTCACAGAACGATTCTTGAGAATATTATTGAAGCCCCTATTCACGTCCTAAAGCGTAGTAAAGATGAGGCTATTGCAAGGGCGGAAGAGCTACTAAGAAAGGTAGGCTTGTTTGATAAGCGCCACAATTATCCAAGCCAACTATCCGGTGGACAACAGCAGCGTATCGCTATAGCCCGCACTCTCGCGATGGATCCTCAGGTTTTACTCTTTGATGAGCCAACCTCAGCACTAGACCCTGAGCTGGTTAATGAAGTACTTGCCGTTATGAGAGATTTAGCATCTGAAGGCCGTACCATGCTGATTGTGACGCATGAAATGCGCTTTGCTCGCGATGTTTCAACCAAGGTAGTCTTTCTGCATAAAGGGCAAGTTGAAGAAATTGGGCCGCCAGATAAAGTGTTTGGCAACCCAGACTCAGACCGCTGCCGAGAATTTCTCAGTAGTCATCTGTAAGTTTTAATGTTTTAGCTGCACGGTTAGAACATTTAAAGCATGATAATTAAAATAAATCCCAAGAGGAATCCACAATGAATTTGAAACATACTTTAGCCAGCGTGGCGATTGTTGCAGCGACCCTAGCAGCACCTTTTACCTACGCAGCCGATAAGGTTCGTATCGCAACAGAAGGCGCCTATGCACCTTTTAACTTTATTGATGAATCCGGTGAGCTAAAAGGTTTTGATGTTGATATCGCCAAAGCCTTATGTGAAAAAATGGAAGCAGATTGTACGCTTGTCGCTCAAGATTGGGATGGCATTATTCCTGGTTTGATGGCGCGTAAGTACGATGCGATTATTGCAAGTATGTCGATTACACCAGAGCGCAGCCGTGTTGTTGATTTCTCTGACCCGTACTACTCCAATAGCTTGATCTTTGTTGCGCCAAAGAAAAGTAAATTCAACCCAGAAAAAGTATCAGGTAAGTCTATTGGCGCGCAACGTGCAACAATTGCGGGTCAATACTTAGAAGATAAACTGGGCAGCAAAGTTAGCGTTAAACTGTATGACACCCAAGATAATGCTTACCTTGATCTAGCATCTGGCCGTTTAGATGCAATTGTTTCTGACCAGCTACCCGCCTACGACTGGTTACGTTCTGATGCAGGTCAGGCGTTTGAGTTCAAAGGTGAAAAGATCGATATTGATGACAAAATCGGTATTGCTGTTCGTAAAGGTGACAAGCTTCGCCAAAAGATGAACAAGGCATTAAAAGAAATTCTAGCGGATGGTACTTATGATCGTATCAATGCTAAATACTTTCCGTTCTCTATCTATTAAGTCGAGCTGATTGTTCGATCCGTAATGGCCGCACTGCGGCCATTACTGTTTTAACTCCCCTACTTCATCGGTATCTCCTATGGATTTGCAAGGTTTTGGGCATCTGCTTATTAGTGGAGCTTGGGTTACGCTACAGCTAGCTTTGTGCAGCTTAGCCGTGGGCCTTATTTTCGGTTTGCTGGGTGCTACAGCAAAAGTGTCCTCATCAAAGCTTCTCAGAACAATGGGCAACAGTTACACCCTATTTGTACGCGGTATGCCAGAGTTACTACTGGTATTAACCATATTTTTTGGTTCATCGGCGGTCTTAATGGCCGTAGCAAGCCAGTTTGGATATGACGAATACATCGAGCTAAGCCCCTTTGTCGCAGGTGTCATCGCCTTAAGTATCGCTTTTGGAGCCTATGCAACAGAGGTATTCCGTAGCGCCTTACAAGAGATTCCTAAGGGCCAGAAAGAAGCCGCTGTTGCGCTAGGCATGAGCAAAACTAAAACCTTCAGACGTGTCACTCTACCTCAGGTTTGGCGGATTGCCCTACCAGGCTTAGGCAACCTCTTTTTGGTTCTCTTAAAAGACACCGCCTTGGTCTCTGTTATTGGCCTTAACGAGTTAATGCGCCAAACGGCTGTTGCGGTAGGCTACACCAAAGAACCGTTTACCTTTTATCTCGCAGCGGCCTGTGTGTATTTACTTCTTACATCCATTTCTATGGCAGGCTTGCATTATCTTGAACGCTTTGCGAACCGTGGATATCAAGGGGCACGCTCATGAATTGGGATTGGACGGTTATCGGGCAAAACTTGCCTAAACTGATGGATGGGGCACTACTCACGTTAGAGTTGGTATTTTTTTCCGGCTTGATCGGTGTATTGCTGGCTTTACCCTTGGCGCTGTTGCGTGTGTCTCAAACCCCTTGGGTGAGAGTCTTTCCTTATGCTTATATTTTCTTTTTCCGTGGTACGCCACTGCTCATTCAGATCTTTTTGGTTTACTACGGTGCATCCCAATTTGAATGGATAAAAGAATCAGCTCTATGGCCGATTCTACGTGAGCCTTACTGGTGCGCTGTTATCACCTTTGGTTTGCACACGGCTGCTTATATCGCTGAACTATTGCGTGGCGCTATTCAATCGATTCCTCGGGGTGAAATTGAAGCCGCTAAAGTCGTCGGTATGAACTACCCCTTAATGCTGCGTCGAATTATTTTACCTCGTGCCTTCGGTATCATGATGCCGTCCTACGGTAACGAAGTCATTTTAATGCTTAAAGGTAGCGCCCTAGCCAGTACCATTACGCTGTTAGACCTAACAGGGATGGCCCGTACGATTATCGCTCGCACCTATACACCGATGGAGATTTTCCTATCAGCCGGTGTTATTTACCTGATTATCAGCGCGTTGATCATCGGGCTCTTCCGTTTACTTGAACGTTATTTTAACCGTCATCAACATTGGCCAAGCGAGAAACCTAAGAATCTTGACCCCCAATTGATTGATAAAAGCTGACTGGTAAGAACTCTTAGCCATTAGCCTAGACATCAAAAAGCCCCAACCTCATTAATGCTCTGTTTTTGCGTAAGACATCAACAGACATAAAATGAGGCTGGGGCTTTTTGGTTACAGCCTGTTAAAAATTAAGGTACCAGTAAAGGTTCTAACACTTAAACCGTGCCACATTTTGCTGTAGCTGAACCGCTAATTGTGAAAGCTCTTCGCTGCTTGCGGCAACCATATCAGAACCGGTGGCGGCCTCTGCAGAGACATTAACAATATTAACCAAGTTACGGTTCATCTCTTCGGCCACAGCGCTTTGCTCCTCTGTAGCTGTCGCAACTTGCGCGGTCATATCACTAACCATCTGCATTTGCTGAACAATCATTTTTAGCTCTTCGCCTGCGTGAGTTGCCGCAGCAACAGACTCCTCAGCCCATTTTCGGCTGCGGTCCATAACCTCTACTGCGTTACGGGCACCGCTGCGCAGACGATCATTCATCTCACGAATTTCTTTAGTCGAATCCTGTGTGCGCTGGGCAAGCTGACGCACTTCATCAGCAACCACAGAGAAACCGCGTCCACTCTCACCTGCTCGGGCCGCTTCAATAGCCGCATTCAGCGCCAGCAAGTTAGTTTGTTCTGAAATACCTTGAATCACTTCCAAAACCGTACTGATCTCTTCCGTATCATTTTCAAGGGCTTGGATCACACGGGATGCTTCTTCCACTTCATGGCTAAGATGCGTAATTTTATTAACGGTATCTTCAACCTCGTGATTACCTTCATCCGCCTCTTCATCTGCGGCATTCGTCGCCTGGGCGCTGGCCGTTGCGTTTACCGCAACCTCTTGAACCGTTGCCGACATCTCATTCATCGCTGTAGACAGCAAGTCTGTCTCTTCAGACTGACGGCGAATACCCATACTGGTTTGCTCTGCAATGGATGCAAGTTCTTCTGCTGCACCTTGCAATTGGTTGGCAGAGCTGGTCAGTAAGAAGATTAAGTCTTGGAAGGTTTGTAATGTATGGTCAACAGAGCGCGCCATGAGGCTTAGCTCATTCTTGCCCTTCATATTCACCCGTATCCGAAGATCACCCGTTGCCACTATTTTCATCGTATCGCTAACGGCGTTGAGGGGAGCCACAATAGAGCGTGTAATCACAACTGCCACGATCAGCATCACGATTAAAACCATCGTCAACTGCAGCCCAGCTTGAATCAACTCACTGACAAACATCTCATTAATTTGAAAGATGTAATCGCCAGAACCGATAACCCACTGCCATTCAGAGAACACTTTCACGTAGGAGATTTTTAACTGAGGTTCGTTATAACCAACCTTAGGCCAACGATAGGTAAAGAAACCATCGGCTTTACCTTGGCGACCCAAATTGGCAATGTCTTTAAAAACGAACTGTCCATCTTCTGTTTTGATATTGGACATATCGCGCCCAACAACAGCAGAATCACCACCATGAGCAATTGTCACGGCATCATAATTCAGGACAAAGAAATACTCACCATCAGCATATCTCATATTTTCCAAAGATCGCTTAGCGGCTGCTTGAGCTTCTGATTCTGTCATCTTGCCGGTTTTCACTAAATCGGCATATCCAGAAACCATACTATGGGCAGACTCTACCAGCGTTTTAACCTTCTGATTAGAGCTTTCAAATAAGACATCACGCTGCTCTTGAAGAGACATAAGTTGCAGTATAGCCATTGCAATAACGGCTAGCCCAATAAGAACGTAAAGACGGGCCTTTACGGTAAATTCCTGAAGATTCATAACACTCCCTCGGCTTATGAATTCAAAATGACAGTTACGGGCGTCAAAAAAAGCCAAATGAGGCCTTAGAGAGTGACATCCGAGTGTAGTTAAAAATGGTTAAAAGTAATCAGCCAGTTTAGCAGTGAATACCCATACTGTCTGTTACGACCTACGTTTCAATCGGTTGTTCCAAGTTTAAAAATTGCCTTAAGACACTTTTTATTTACATCTATTTTTGCTAAACCGCCGATCTCTATCTACCTGCTCTTCGCCTGCTCCACTCTATCTTTTACATTCCATACGATCCTTGCATGATATAGCTGCATTAATATGAACATCATTAAGATAAAAAACATGTAACCGAGTAAACAATACAAAATGGCAGAGAAGGTAAAAATGCTAGAGAGAGTAAGAATGACAGGAAAGTAAAAATAAAAAGGGGGATTAAAACAGGGCAGGCAAGCATAGACTGTCTCCAGTCTATGCTAATGCTGATCAGGTGAGGCGAGGTAAATTAAAAACGACGAATAGAGCCTTCTAATGGCATAAAGTCACCCTTGTCAACGACAGGGCCCATATCATCAGGATTGTTATCGCTGTTGATCGAATCAATACTGATAATAATTTGAGCTTGCACTAAGTCACTCTGAATCCATTGGGGGACATCGAACTTTATCAACCCAGAATGTGGCAAAGTACCTATCATGGCGTATTTATCACCGACTTTTAGCCAAAGCTTACATATTTTCCCATCAGGAAGCTCCGCAGGCTTAACGGTCTGAATCATAAGATGACTACGATCCATACTCGTATTGACCAACCAAGCGGGCTTATGCTCTGGTGTGTTCACCACATAAAGATGGTCAGCCATATCGCTATTTAACATCGGTGGCTTCAATAGCAAAACCGAGGTTAAAGCCAAAGCAAAAGAGAATGACACCATGGAAGACAGTTGCCAAAACTTAAGGCCAAACCCTTTTCTGGCGGGTTGAATCTGCTGTTCAATCTGTTTCCACAGCTTTGCCGGTGGGGCGACGGGAGTCAGGCTACGATCAAGCACCTGTAAGTGCTCTCTCCATTGCTGCACATCTGCTTGAAGATCATGGCTAAAAGCAAGCAAAGCCTCAAAAGAAGCTTTCTCTCTTGACGTTAATGTATTAAGTACATATTCACCAGCAGCCTGATGTCGTGACTCAGGGTCCGTAAGGTCGTAAGGTTCAACTATATTGCGGGGCTCAGACATGATTTTAACCTCTCAAGTCCACGGCGAATCCAAGTTTTAACGGTACCTAACGGTTGCTCTAGACGCTCAGACAACTCGTGATGGCTGTAGCCTTCAAAATAAGCCAGTTCAATACATTGGCGCTGGGTATCTTTAAGCTCTTGTAAGCACTTATGCACCTGTGTCGATGTTTGCCACTGCTCGGCAATCGTATCCGTTTGGCTCTTTGAGTCCGGCTGGTATACCAAAACATCATCGCTGTCATTAAGCCGATCGTTTTTATAACGACGTAGCCAGTCAAGGGCCTGATTACGAGCAATGGTGTTCATCCAGGTCATCGGCCGTGCAATATCAGCGTTATACTGACCCGCACTATTCCAAACTTTGAGGTACACCTGTTGCAAACAATCTTCCGCATGACTTTCATTACGTAAGATACGCAGCAAAACGGCAAATAGATGCGAAGAGGTCGCCTTGTAAAGCGCTTTTAACGCTTTTGGCTCTTGCTGTTGGCATCGTTTGAGCAACTGTTGCAGTTGATTTGGATCTGGTGTCTCAAATTTCATAATGACTCTCTTCTTATAAGTAGAGCTATTGTGCCGCAAAAAGCTGTTGAGGGAAAAATGTCGATACAATTATTATGATGTTCTAGGGGCTCTAACCATGTAAGAGCGAGAAAATTTGTTCTAACCGTGACATACCACCACTAAACGGGTCTATAGATCTATGTTAGGGTTAGTCTTTATGTTTAAGATCATGACTTAGAACAGGACAGGACTATGGCGGTACAGCATCGAGCAGGAATTTGTTGGGTTAATGAAGATCAATGGCACCGGTTTCGTGATGTCGCAGAAGATGCTGATATGTTAGAAGACAGTTGGCAGGAATGGGCAGTAAAAACAGAAGAAATGATTGAAACCTTTGCAGTCAAAGGCATTGAAGTTGTTAAAGTGCCTGTCGATATTGAAGCGCTTATCTTATGGTGCAATGAAAAAGAACGTACCGTAAACAGCAGCAGCCGAGCGGAATATGTAACCAAGTTGATGATGGATCAACCTTCGGTGAATATCACCAAGCATTAGGTCGATGATCCTCGATTAAATATTCTTTTTACCATACAAAAATAACCCTCCAATGTTGGCTGTACCAGCCTAACCGTACAACGAACCATTGGAGGGCTTCCCATCTTATTTTTTTTAGCTATTAACCGGCACCTTAGCAGATTGTTTTGCCAGGGGCCGGTACACGGCGAAGCCTATACTCAGCAGTAATAACAAAGCAGCGGCGATCAGATAAGGCAAGATGGGGTTCATTTCATAAAACAAAGTGCAGATCAGGGGCATCACGACCATCGCTA
>NZ_KE383938.1:104924-199769 GCF_000422865.1 Oceanospirillum maris DSM 6286
TTCGCTACAGTAGCCCCGGTAACTGGTGAGGTATTTGCCACAGCAGCGATGAGCTTCATGGCATTGATTGCACCCCCTCGACTCTCGTTAAATTCTCTGCCGGCATATGTGGGAAGCTGTTTTTGATGATAATCCCACTGATTATATTTTGCGTCCTGATTTATCCCTTTTCCATCGGGACCAAACTCTACAGAGCCAGATATATATCCGAAATTGACTTGGTCGTAAGTCAGAAGTTTTGCGTCAATAAGCCCTCTGTAAAGAGTGAGCATATCATTGCTGCTGGCATCTTTAACATTGACATCTTTTACGATCTCTTTAAATTTGTCGTAGTCTTTCTGGCTGAGAGTCCCGCCGAGTATGCCTTCGGGGCTGGTTTCCTTGCCCACTTTGACTGTGAAACCTTCGTATTGCTTAGGGTCAAGCAACGAACGGTTCATATTGGCCGAGATGTTGCTCAGCGCGTTAGATAATGGGTTAATGGATGGCATTCTTACGGTTCCTTTATTGATTATGAAATGTCATAAGAACTGGAGAGCTATTAGCTCCCCAGTCGTCCTTTGACTATCAGGTGCCAGGAATTGTGAACAGTGGCATACGACCTTCCATGCGCCAAGTGCGCACTTCGCTCGTGCCGGTATTGACAATGCTATAACGATACTTGCCGGTTGACTGGGAGCGCCTGGGAATAGACCGCCACCAATTAACTGGTTTACAAAAGTTGTGCTAAAAACACAAGTTTTACTACCCATGGTGTAGCGCACAATTGCCGCGTTAACATCAGGGCTCATATTGTTCTGTACACTGTACGAATCCGAATTATTGGGATTAACCTTTAACCTTAGTAGCTGGTTTAGGGCTGGCATAGGCATAGGTCATAACTTCGTTATTAGTTACAATCTTGTAAACTGCCTCTTGATTGCCTAGGTTTTTAAAAGTGACTTGTACTGGTGCCCTGCAAAGGCAGCACCAGCGGTAAACATCGTAGCAGTGGCAAGCGCAACAGACAGCATAGTTTGTTTGATTTTCATATACGACTTCCTTCTATCGTTTTAACAAGATAACTAGGCAAGTTTTACAAGTAAGCCCAGCATGGCAGCACTTCATTGTGCTACCCAATGAATTATCGACCTCACAAAACAGAACTTTAAAAGTAACTAATATACTTGTTGTACGGCTTAGGTTTTTGTGATTTTTATTTAAGCGGCTACTAAATTAACTCTTGATTTGTTCCTTATTTATGGGATGAGTCGATAAAGTTAAGCAGTATGCTTTTAACAACACCTATGCCTGTTTATTACTTTCCAGTCGTTTGTTCAACACTTCTAACAAAGATTCCAGTTCTTTTTTGTGCTGAGATGGCTCATTGCTGTCTGCGGCTTGTATCAAAGCTTGCAACTGCATGTCGTAACCCTTTGGGAGTTGTGCTTCTTCAATGGCTGGCAGTGACTTGTAATAATCCAGCACTTCCTGATGGCTTTCTGACGAGGTTTTATGAGTGCGGTTGTATTCGTCCATCATCTTAGCGACCATAGCACGACTCCATTCTTCATGCTGTCTGTAAGACTCTTCCCACGCTGCACGCCGTTCATTAACGGTGAAGGTACCGCTTTCATCGTAGGTGATTAATGCCAGTTGATCTCGCGACAAGCCTGTAAATGGGTTACCACCCTTGTTATTCCCATAGTCGGTCGCTTGTTTTGCCAGAGCAAGCCGCTGCGGATCCTCTGAGTTTGGTACTTCAGCATCATGGGCATCCCTGTTGTTCCAAAAATTATCACCAAATATCTTATCAAGGGCAGACTCTGCAATAGCAGCTAAGCCGTCGCGGTCGGTGTTAGCATCACGAACAGCAGCCTGAGTCGCCACGCCACCTAATAGACGTGAAAGCAAGGAAACCTCTGTTCTACTGACTTGTGTATCAATTAAAGCGGCACCTTTCACTGATGACGTAACACCCGATTGGCTAGCTGCGCTTTGATTGTTAGCTTGCGATGTCAAGTTTTACAAGTAAACCCAGCATGGCTGGGCTTCATTGTGCAGCCCGAATGAATTATCGACTTAAAAAGAGGGAACTTTAGCAATGGTTAATATTCAATTTGTTGGCTGGGCCGGTACACGGCAAAGCCTATACTCAGCAGCAATAACAAAGCAGCGGCGATCAGATAAGGCAAGATGGGGTTCATTTCATAAAACAAAGTGCAGATCAGGGGCATCACGACCATCGCTACCCCTTGCACTGCGGCCAGTGTTCCTGCTGCTGCGCCCTGTTCGTGTTGCTCAACACTGTTGGCCGTTAATGCCTGTACGGAAGGAAATACCAGACCAAGACCCGCCGCCATGATGCAATAGCTGACCAACAACCCTGCCTGACTGATCCACACCGTCGCTAACAAAAAGCCACCACAAGCCAATAATGCGCCCCACAAGAGCACCTTCAGGCTATTGACCTGTTTGGCCTTAGATAACACAACCTGCACCAGTATCAGGGTCATGCCCACACCCGTCATTGCTAAACCAGCCATTCTGGCAGCCTGCAAACCCTCCAGATGCAGACGATCCAGTGCGTAAAAGCCAACCGTCATCTGAGAAATAATCACACTGCCCATCGCCAGAAACATCGCCAGCAAGGGCAGGCGAATACGAGGATCTAAGAGCCTGACCCTTGAAGAAGACTGATTTTTAGCCGGTACTGAGGCTGGTAACCTCCATGCCAGCAGAAGTACCGCCAATAGTGGTAACACAGCAGCCAGATACAGGGGCGTCACCAGATCGGTATATTCTGCTAACAAGCCTGCTAACAAGGGGCCAAAAACCATGCCTAAAGCTCCTGACGCACCCAGTTTTGCCATGGCAGAACCCCGCTCATCCGGTGAGTGGGTGTCTGCAATTTGTGCCGCACAAACCGGCGGAATACCGGCAAAAAACACCCCCATCGATCCTCTGAACAGAAGCATCAACAGCAACAACACAAGCAAGGACAAAGGTGTCTTTAAAGCATAATCCAGCAACCCGGCCAGCATTAAATAGCTGACTGAAAAGCCAACACCCGCCAATAACAAAACCGGCTTTCGACCGAGGCGATCACTGCGCTTACCCCAAAACCGAGCTAATAACATCCAAAAAACACCGGAAACCGTGACAACAAGCCCGCCATGCCATTCCGCTAAGCTCAACGCTCTGATCAAAGGGCCAATGACCGGCACAAAAGCCATCATCGCGGTCATGCAAATCATGTTGAACAAGTGAATGCTTGTGGAGGATTTTTTCATCAGATCACACCTTGAGCGGAAGTAATGTGCCACTCTTTAATGCTTTGCTGCGCCTGCCACATCCGGGCATAACGCCCTTGGTTGGCAAGCAACTCCTGATGTTTACCACTTTCGGCCAATTCACCCTTATCAATCACCAGAATCTGATCAGCACCGGCGATGGTGGACAGCCTATGGGCGATAACAATAACAATACGTTCACGCACCAAGGTGTCGATAGCCGCCTGAACAGCCACTTCACTTTCCGTATCCAGTGCCGCAGTGGGTTCATCCAGAATCACAATGGGCGCATCCTTAAGTATCGCGCGGGCAATACTGATACGCTGGCGTTCACCGCCAGAGAGCCTGCCACCAATTTCACCCACAAGCGTCTGGTAACCCTCAGGCAAGCGGGTAATAAACTCATGGCAATGAGCGGCGCGGGCGGCGGCTTCCACCTCTTCATCAGAAGCATCGGGACGAGCCATACGAATATTGGCCAGAATGCTGTCGTCAAACAGATAAACATCCTGAAACACCACCGAAATCAGCTCGTTAAGCCGTTCCGGTTCAATAGCACGCAGATCCACACCACCGATGGTAATACGGCCTTTTTGTGGATCAGCATGGCGCATCAGCAGCCGTGTGATCGTGGTTTTACCGCTGCCCGAAGGCCCCACAAGCGCAGTAAGGCTACGTGCAGGAAGTTGAGCGTTAAGATTGCGCAGAATCTGTTTCTCAGTATTGGCATAAGCAAAGCTGATCTCTTCAAAGCGGATCTCAAAACCATCCGGTAACTGAGCCGGTGTTTGTTGTGGCAGAGGTTTGATGTTTGACAAGGCATCAATCTTACCCAGTGCCGCCTCCATAATATCAATCACCTTGGCGTAAATCACAAAGGTTGCCAGTGGCTCACTGAAGCGCACCACGATCACCAGCAAGGCAGCGAGCAAGGCAATATCCAGAGATCCCTGCACCACAAACAAAATACCGAGAAACACCACCAGCAGCACTGCCAGCTCCATCACCGTTGCTAAGATCAGGTTAGGCTTGGCTCCTTTCTTTTGGCCGATGGTCTGAATCTTTTCCAGGTGAGAGAAACTGTCTCTCAGGTGTTCTGCCTTTTCACCGGTGCAACAGGCTGCACGCAGCACAGGTAAACCTTGAGTGTATTCCAGAATATCGCTACTGGTGCGCTGATTAGCATCGGCCAGCATCTGCATGCCTCGCCCGAAGGAGGGACGACGCCAACGGTAGAGTGGAATCAGCAGGGGAAACACCAACAACAGAATCAGCCCCATGCGCCAGTCAAAATATAGCGCAGCCAGAGCAACCACTACCGGTGTGATCAGTGCATGAGCCATCATGGCAGCGACGGTCAGCAGATAATTCAGGTTTTCATCCACATTGCCCAGCAGGGTGGCATTAACCTCACCAGCCCGTTTATCCTGCAATAACTCTAAAGGGATACGGCGTAACTGCTCCCCCATCAGAGTACGCAGCTCATGGGTATTCGCCACCGTATACCCCAAATAATCAAACCCCTGAGCCCACCAGCGTATCGCCAAACTGGTCAGCATCAGCACCGACATTATCAGCAGCCAGGGCAAAGCCGCCTGCCAGTTTGCAGCGGGAATCAGGGTCTGAAAAAGAGGCATCAGGCAAGCCAGTGCCAATCCCTGCACAGCCGCAGCAACAGCCAGAGCAATCAGACTGGCCCGCAAGCGTGCTGACCGACTACGGGCACTGCGCATTAACTGCCGCCAGGTTTCCCGTAATGATGTAATTGGAGGTGTGTTTGTGCTCATGCTTGTTCTCCCGCCAGCACCCAGTCCTGAGCCTGTTCATAGTTATGCCACAGCCGGGCATAGACACCCTTCTGAGCCACCAACGCATCATGCTTACCTCGCTCCGCCAACTGCCCTTGGTCAAATACCAGAATCTGGTCAGCATCACGGATGGTCGACAAGCGATGCGCCACCATCAACACCGTCTTGCCCTGCATCAGGTTAGCCAGAGCCGCAACTAATGCCGCTTCGTTTTCCGGGTCGGCAAAGGCAGTTGCTTCATCCAATACCAGAATCGGCCGATTTTGCAGAATCGCCCGAGCAATGGTGATGCGCTGACGCTGACCACCGGAAAGAAAAATACCCCGCTCACCGGCCTGGGTGTCGTAACCCTGAGGTAACGCCATAATAAAATCGTGAGCCTGAGCCGCTTTAGCCGCCGCAATCACCTCATCCAGGGTGGCTTCCGGCAGGCCCAGTCGGATGTTATTGGCCAAAGAGTCAGCAAACAGAAAAGTATCCTGAAAAACAAAAGCTACCTGCTGCATCAGTGTCTCCGGCAGCATCTCGCGCACATCCACGTCGCCAATACGAATACTGCCATCCGTCACATCCCAGAAGCGCGGAATCAACCGTGCCACCGTGGTTTTACCGGCACCGGAAGGCCCCACCAAAGCAGTTACAGTGCCCGCTGGAACGTCAAAACTCACATCACGCAACACCAGAGGTCCACTTGGGGTATAACAAAAATTCACCTTCTCGAAGCGCACGTTTGCATCCTGAGGTGTTTTAGCCGCTGTTTCATCAGGTACAGGCAACTCGGGTTCAGCCATCACTTCATGGATGCGATGAATGCTCATCTGGGTTTTAGCCACCAGATGTTTCAGTGACATCAGCGGCAGCAATGATTCCGCCATGCCCGTACCCACCAGCAAAACCGCCAGCCAGACACCGGCATCCATGTTCTCCTGACTTATCAGCCAAGCTCCGACCCAGATCAAGGCGGCCAGTGTTGGCAAAGGACTCAGAATCAGCTGAGACAAACGGGATGAGACCCCCGCCATGCGATACCAGCGGGTGACAATGTCTCTGTAGGCTTCCAGCGCCCGCTGATAACGACCAAAGGTGACTGTTCCGGTATCAAAGGTGCGAACCACCGGCATGGCCTGTACATACTCCACCACGGCACGGCTTACATTCTCACCAGCTTCATTGTACTGACGCATCATCTCACCACTGTTGCGCATCGCCAGCGAGACAACCGCTACACCCAGCGCCAGCACGGCGGTAGCGACTAAGGCCAGATGCCAATCCAGCCACCATAACAGGGCAAAAGTCAGTATCGGCGAGACATAGGCCCGAGCATAGAGAGGCGTGCTGTCTGCAACAAACACATGCAGGGCTTTAACATCTTCCATCAGCACCTTAGTCAATGCCCCGGCACCAGTCTGCTGCACATAACCCAGCGGAAGCCGTGCCAGATGCTCAGACAACTGAGTACGCAGCCTTGTCTCTAGTCGAAAGGCCGCATAGTGAGATTGGTTAAAAGCCGTCAGCCGCAGCACATAGGCCAGTACCGTCAAAACAACCGCCAACAACAGAGGCAACCAAGGCCACTGATCGGGAGTCGCCAGCAACCGGTGCACCGCCCAGGCCAACATTGTTAAAGCCCCTAGCGTGAAAGCAGACGCTATACCCGCTAAACCCATAGCAAAGCGGATTTGTCCCCAAACGGGTCGCATAATCGACCAAACCTTGGGCAAGTCAGCGGATCTGGATAAAGAACCCGACATAAACACCTCTGATTCGTAAATGACAAAATATCAAATAAGATTATTTATCATTTACGACCGGCAAGATGCTCATAGCGGGAATTAAACTGACACAGGAAGGAAAAAAGCACCACTTTCCCCTTCGTTGCCTGGTGCCCACTTTTTTACTTCAAATAAGTTTATTCCCTCAGCCACAGGTGCAGCCTTTTATGCAGCCGACCCAATATAAAACTCATGATAGGCACGATGATAATAGTCATAATTAAGAGCCTAATGGGCTGTGGCAATTGAACGATATAAGGCATTAGCAGTGGAAAAAATATGTTAAGCAGTGGATAAATCGTCACCCAAACCAACAACATTAATTTCCATTTTTTAGGTGTTTTTAAAGCAATATTGCTCTCATCTTCTTGTTTTTCAACAATACTAATGTTTTCCACTTTCATTCTCCCTCTCTTTTTCTATCATCCAATACAATGACAAGACACACACTATCAAAGCCCCTAAAACCAACCCTAGATACATCCCTGAATAACCTAATGTGTCCAGCATGATGCCAGCGGATATGGGAACAAGCATTCTTGTTAAGGCAAATAAACTGGATTGCAGACCGTAATCACTGGCCGACAAGTCCTGACGGCTGTGAATCATAATTAAACCAAAGATCACCCCCGCAGACAGCCCTAACGCAATAGCAAGTCCCATCACAGCGAGGATTAAACGCCAATCCAACCACAGCATAGAAGCCGCCATATACATTCCAAGCAAAGCGAAAACATTCACAACCGAAAAGGCAAACAACGCACGATAAGGAGAAAACTTTTGTATATAAAAGCTGTAAATAAGGCCTGCTAAAGCAGCTACGATACCTGCAGCACTAGCAATCCATGCCACCTTATCTAAGGAAACACCCATGTCTAAGATAGAGGGTTTTAGATATAACCAAGCGGCGCCAATAAACGGAAAATACAGCATCAAGATAAGATTCCACATTTTCATGTTTGGGCGTTTAAAGTAGCCTTTCCACATGGCAAAGAAGGATACATTTTTTACCAAAGTGAGCTCTGCGGCTGAATCCTGAATAGGAGGAAAAGCCCGCCCTGCCAGCACTAAAAATATGCCCGCAAGAACCACGGCTAAAGCAAACAAATAGAAGGGCCAAGACCAACCTAATTTTGCGTAGACCAGCAGCATCAAACCGCCACCAATCACTGATGCAAGTGAGGTGACAGAAGAACGAATCACGCCGGTTTTCGAGCGTTCTTCTTCAGGCAAGCGCTCAATGGCTAAGGCGTTCACCGGAATATCCAGCCAAGAAACCACAAAGGAGGTGCATAAGGCCATAATGAATAAGGTTCTAAATGAGGTGGTCGCTAGGTCTAATGCAGCAAGCGCGAACAAGCAAAGCAGAAAAGCACCACCGAGTACTAAGCTCCACTTCATGTAATTAGCGCGTTTAAAACGAAATCTGTCTATGGGCGAAGCAAAGAGAAACTTGAAAATAACAGGCAAGCCCGACATTTGGAATAAGCCTATTTCTGTTCCGCTCCAACCTTGTTCTCGCATAACAAGCGGTAAACCAAGAAACAGATAAATTGATGTAGCGGCTAGGGCAAAGTTACACAAGCCAATCACAAAGTGCAGGTAAAAATAGGAGGATTTATGCATGGTTTTTCCTCCCTATATGCAGCCACACGGGTGCCATGGGAGAACAGGCGACCTCCTTTGAGGCTAAAACACTTATGCTGTTTTGATTAAGTATTTTGGAAATTTCTCCTTGTTTAGGTAGGTAATTTCCTTTCATTACCATAAATAAATAAAAGGGTAATACCCGTTCACAATGGTCTTTTTCAGGCGTCTGTTCCGCATGAAGAATTAATAAAATACCATTCGGTTTTAAGAGCGTTGAAATGCGTGCTATCGCCTCATCTGCGCTGTCTAGAAAATGCAATACGGAGGAACACCAAATCAAATCAAAGGCGCCTTCTGGTTGCGCAGTATTCAAATCGCCAGATTGAATCGATACACGATCTTGAAGCCCTGCAGCAAGAATATTGTCATTTGCCACTTTGGCGGTTTCTGGAAAGTCGAACACCACACCCGTTGCTTCAGGAAAGCGCTTCGCCAAGGCTAGCGCCGATAAGCCAGGGCCACCGCCTAAATCTAAAAAGTGCATCTGTTTAAACCTTTGCTCCGCCAGGAATACCCCGTCACCAGAGGCCATCAGGTAATCCATAATTTTATTAAGCATTGGAACTGTAACGGCTCGTTGCTCTTGGAAAATCTGAGCTTTGGCGGCATCAGCCCAAGCCACCGCCATATTAAGCGCCGATTCTGCATTATTTTCTTTTTTGGGCACTCGCTTTGGAGCATGCAATAACTTTTCAAATCCTGAGGTGAATGTTTGCAGGGTGTTCAGACGAAAGGCAACCGCCTGAGAACAATCTAATGATGAGCTTGGTACAAAATAGTTTTTCGCCATCTCGCTTGTTGAGTACAGCACTTCACCCGATGTTTCTTCTAGAAATTTCTCTAGGCAGCCCATACTCCATAATAAATCCAACCAAACTTCTGTATTTTTTACATTCAAAGGCGAATCAAAAGATTCATGATGTGCAACGCCTTCCGCGTTAGATCGCGACAATAATAAGTCAAACAAAGATTTAGAAAGCGCTATTTCTAGTGCCTTGATTTTTACTTGTCCGCCTGCCAAATCCCAAAATGGTTGTAGTTCATGATGATCTAATAATGTCATGGTTATTCTCCCTTAAAGATCCATCGTGAACTTGAAACCAAATTCTCTTGGTGGGCTGTACACAGTGACATAACCATTTTGGTAGCCAACAGCATCGTATTCGCGGTCTTCAATATTATTCACATAGGCAGAAGTCCTTATGTTATCTGTCATCGCATAACTACTTGATAGATTTATAATTTTATAACCTTCTTGCTCATACGTATTGGCCGCATTCAAATAAACTGATCCAGTGGCAACAAGACTCGCCGCAGCCGATAAACCATTACTACCGTCATAACGAAACGTTGCATGTCCATTTATCTCTGGCGCGAATAAGTTGGTATTTCCTGTGTAATTACTGCTGCCATCGACAAATTTATCAAAACGTGTTTTGTTCCAAGCCAGACCAGTTTCCATGCTCCAACTGTCGTTGAAGTTATAGGCAAGGGATGCTTCAACACCTTCTGACGTAGCTTCAGCGGCATTGGTCAAATAAATAACCCCCGCTGTCGGCATTTGCATCACCTGCATATTATCTATGTTCATATAGTAAGCCGACAGGCTGTAATCCAACTGCTGACTTAACAGCTTACCTTTCAAACCCAGCTCAAAACTTTGGTTTTTTTCAGGATCATAAGAAGAGTAATCTGCAGATGCAGTCACCATATTGAATCCACCAGCTCTCATACCTTCCGCATAAGTTGCGTAGGCCATGTGATCTGGATTAATAAGGTATTGAAGCGTTAATTGAGGTGTTAACTCTGTCCAGGTTTCAGACTTTTCATCGGAACTCGTTGGTGTAATCGTCACCTCATCACGAGAGCCACGAAGCCCTGCAATTAATCGAACATCAGAGCGCAATGGCACCGTCCAGTTGGTAAATAATGCATAAGAATTACCAGCCTGCCCGGCGTCTAATGTGGTTAAACCAAAATAATTTTTTGATGTAGTGCTGAGATCATGATCTTGTTTTTCAAGATAGGCCCCAACCAACCATTGAGAGTCACCAAGATTGCCTTCTAAACGGAACTCTTGGGATAAGGTTCGCAGGTGGTTATCCCGTCCAATATAAAGAATTTCAGCCGCACTAAAATCAGTGTCTTGTTGAACCTCATCTTGAAAATCGTTGTACGCCGTCACCGAATTAAACAGCAAGCCTGACGAGGTGCTATGAGTCGCATTAATCGAAAAGGTCTGGCCGACAGAGGTATTATAACTGTCGGTACCAGATGCAACGGTGGTGCGTTCAGTCGCGCTTGCGCTATTCCATAACATGGCACCATCATCATAGCTTTGGCGACGGTAGCGTACTACGATATCGGTACCTTCTGACATTAACCAGCGAACGCCAGCGCTTAGATTTTGGTGCTCTTTATCGTCCGCCTTTTTACCTGTTGTCCTATTGTCAATAAAACCATCTTGCTCGACAAACTCACCCGCTAAACTGGCATACAAGGTGTCTTCAATGAGAGTCTGGCTAGTAGAGGCTTGAACAACTTTTTTATTACGGCTACCAATCCCTAAGCCTAATCGGGTTTTGTCTTCACCGTCCAAGTCTTTACTAAAAACCGAAATCACGCCCACTTCCGCATTACGTCCATACACAGTGGATTGCGGCCCTCGTAAGATTTCAATTCTATCCACATCAACTAGGGTGCTTTCATAACCCTGCGCCGTTAATGTAGGAACACCATCAACCATCAATAATGTTGAGCTAGAAAGTGCATTGAAGTTAGCCGTTAACCCTCTTAATACAGGAGAGTTAATACCAGACTGTCCAAAAGGCTGAAAGCTCAGCCCTGCAAACTTGCCCTCCAACTGACTTAAACCGTAAATGTCTTCGTCTTGCAGCTGTTCGCCACCGTAAACATTTGCGTGCACTGGCGCGGTAGACAAGGTTTGTTCTTGCTTGTTTGCGGTAATGGTTAATTCCGGCAATAAAACACCATCATCGGCTGCACTTTTTTCTGTTTTTTCTTCAGCAAAAGCTGACGTAACAGTTAGAGCAAGGGCGCCAGCAAGAAGCGTAGCGTGTGAAAATAACGGTCTTATCATGGATCTTTTTCCTCTGCATAACTCTATCTTTACGAGATGGAAAAACATGATAGACTTTACTGAGATTGATTATCATTTGAATACTTATTCATTTCGTCAAAAAACATATTCAATACGGTTTTTAGGTGCGCAGTGGCAATAGTTGGCAACAATATTGGAAGATAGGAAGCAGAAAAACATGGCGTATCGAGTCAATAAAAATGCTTTTTTTACCGACGATAGCCTTAACAAGGGTTGGCAGAGATTGTCTATGTCAAAAGAGCTAGGAGAGTGTTATGTCGATCGCTTTGCCCTGGCACCGGGGTTGTCGATTGCCTATTCAAGTTACACACCAAACCGAGACATCATTGAAGAAAGCATTATTGAAAGAAGAGCTTCTACTTTCAGTTTAACCTATGGGTTAGAAGGCCTCTCATGCTATCGCTCCAAAAATTGCCTGAATGAAGATTTTGTTTTTTCTTCTAACCACACAACCTTGTCCACTTTTGGAAACAGTTCTGGTGAAAGGCTTTTTAAAGCCAATCAGAAAGTCAGCCAGCTGCGTATTTTAATCGATGGTCGTTTTTTTGAAGATTACGATGTTCCTTTTGAGTGCGATACTGAAAAAATACCCACACCACAACAACATTGGCACGCAAAAACAGCGAATCACACTCAATATTATATAAACAGGTTAATGACATTGATGATGAGTAGTCATACAGAAAGACCATTAGAAAAAAATATTTTAACGTTTAACCTACTCAGTGAGCAGCTTTCATTACTAGGGGAAAAATTCGATACAGAAGTAAAAAAATCATCTATCAGCCACCAAGATGAACTCAAAGTAATCAAGGCGAAATCCCTGATGATTCAATATATGAGCCAGCCGTTAACATTGGCGTATATTGGGAAACAAGTTGGATTAAGTGAAAGTAAATTGAAATTAGGCTTTAAAGCCGCTTATCAAACCAGCCCTTATAAAATGCTGCTGGAAATCCGCATGAATAAAGCATGGGAGCTCCTTGAAGCTGGTTACCAAGTTGCCCAAACAGCTTACGCAGTGGGCTATCAGCACCCTTCGAATTTTAGTACAACCTTTAACCGTTTCTTTGGCCAAGCACCTAAATCCTTGTCTAAAAAGTAAGGCTTTATGTGTACAAATTTCACTCGATGACACCTATATTTGCAGTTCGAGTGAACTGGCGGCTTTTTTTGCAGGGCCGGATAAAGAAAAACCAGCTAGATAAGGCCTTGATTAGGCAGCATTTTTCACCCACTCGAAAATATACGGCCACTCACCCCTCAACGGGAATGCACGACTGGATTAACACTCAAAATTCCACTAGTGCTTTAAATATAAATCAGAAGGCTGATTTTGGTCGGATAAATTATGGGGGCCCCGTTTGTAACAACACTTTTACGCTTTTCCAACAGCCTGCTCAATTGCACTCGTCAATGCTGAAATAACCCTCAAAGGTGTACCTACCTGCCATTGCAAGCCTATATTGCGCTCGATATTCAGCCCTGAAACTTCTACTGATATCAAACCAGGAGGAACCAGTTTTTCCGGAGCCAAGGTGAAGCTTTGGCTGTGCTTTACGAGTCGAAAAGCTAAGTCTTCGCGCTCAACCCTGCCTTGAACATTAAGTTTAACGCCCGCGCCTTTAAGTCGGGCCTGGCCTAATGGATCCAATTCACAGCGAGACCTATGTATAAAGGGGTATTTGGCTAAGTCTCGAATAGAAATTGTGCCTGCGGTCTTAATATAGGGGTGGTCTGGGTTTACAACAGCCACGAGCCGCTCTCGCCAAAGCAGCTTGGCATTAGGGGTCAAGTCACCCACATTATTCCAAACGATATCTAGTCGTTCCTGACTAAACCAACTGGTTACCTTTCTACTGGAACCCTCCCACCAATTAAGACTGACATTAGGTTCAGCCGCTTTGAATAGCAAGAGCGCATCCACAACCACGTCCTGCGGAAGAGTATCGATGACGCCCAATATTATTTTCACCTTCTCGGTTGACTGACCAGCAAATTCCTCTAGAGCAGACTCACACTGTTCTAGTATATTCAGAGCCCTTTGATAAAACCGCTGCCCTTTTAGAGTCAGACGTAACGGCCTATTTGATGGCCCACTACGATCAAATAATCCTCCCCCTAACTCTTCTTCTAGTGCTTTAAGACCTGCCGAGATTGTTGGTTGCGATATATGCAAACGCTCTGCTGCTTTAATAGCACTACCATAATCTACAACTGCTACTAAAAACCGTAAGTGCTGGGTTTTAAGCATAGAAAAAACCTATATCAAAATATAAAAATTATCGAATATACCAATAACATAGATATTGTTAAATTACAGTCATTATCTAAGACTAAGGAGTTCTTATGACTGTTATGCTTCCCACGTTAGAGTTTCTTAAAAAACAAATTGATGGCAGCTTGCCTACAGATGCAAAGACAGAAATGCTGTACCCAACGGCTATTTCCAAGCTGCTCGGCTTCCGTATCATCGCCGTAGATAACGCGCTGGCATCCCTGGCAATGAACACTGATCCAGCCATGCACGGTAATCAGCAAGGCACTGTCCACGGCGGATTACTCAGCGAACTTGCAGACGCCACCATCGGTACGGCCCACTCTACCGCTATTAAATCAGGTGAGTCTTTTACGAGTATTGATCTGCAAATTAAATTCTTCCGCCCTGTGTGGAAATCGACACTCATCGCTACAGCAAGTCCCATTCAGCTCGGACGCACCATTAGTCATTACCAGTGCGAAATACTCAGAGAGGACGGCAAGTTAGTAGCTATGGCTTCGGGCACCATCATGACACTTCGTGGGTCTCAGGTTATTGGGCGCTAAACCTCAATACAAGAAAGTGCTTTTTTTTCAAGGCTGGTATTTAAAAAAGCACTATTCACACCCAAAAATCATGATTTGAATAGATAAAGTAGGATCACTGGCTTTTTACATGCGTTGAACTCAGTTTTTTTCACTAAGCTATGGCAACTGTATATTGGCGTTACTTTATTGATTGTTAGCCACTAGATAGCTCTGTCTTGAATTAATAATGGTAACAACAAGAAATGATTGTAATTGCTTGGGTATCAACGGCATAAACAAGCCTATTGGTATCATCAATACGGCGGGGCCAAAAGCCAGATAAGTTTTCTTTTAGTGCTCTGGTTTGCCTATGCCCTCAAATGGAGAGTGCTTAATATCATTGATAACGCATATTGCACGGACTCTACGCATACAGCCTAAATCACTAAAATCAGCGCATAGTAAAATGCCACGCGTGCTGACTTACTCTTAAACTGCTATGTGAGTTCTCGATTAAAACGCCGGACTTTTGTACGCATATTTTTCATGGGTGATGACGTATTAAACTGAATCATGCGCCCCAAAGTCCATTGTTCATACCACGCAACACCATACAAATCATGGTCACTTAAGCTTGAAATGAGTAAAAGTATCTCGTTAACCGTAGACTCAAGCTCAATGAGTAAATCATCATATTTCCACTCACGATACTCTTCGTGGAAGCTTTCAGCGAGTGAGCCTAATTGGTTCCATTTATAACCAGTTTCTGGGAATTCTACAGGCTGGTTTTGAGATCTTAAGTGATGCCATTTAAGAACGAGTTTCCCCCAACCAATCAAGTAAGCCACCGTATCACTGACGCTAATGACTGTACCTTTGACGTTTCCCTCTATTCCAAGTTTGCGAGCTTTGCTTTCCGGAATTGAACGATAGTCAGCCATGAGTTTCGGAAATATTGAGCTTATGGCTAACTCCAATTCATCCTTATTTTTTGGTACAGAAGACATTTAGCCCACCCATTCACATAACGAGTCTATAGAAAAATCTCTGTAAAAAAATAATCTTTTTTTCTGCTAAAAGAAGGCGCAATTGTAATTACGTCATTACTGTGCCTGTTATATTCTGATCTCTCTTTTCCAATACCTATATAGTCCTTCAATGTCCGACGAACAAAGGTATTTCATACAATCTTTTAGCTTTAGCTCAGACCAAGTCCACCACTTCATCTCTAACAACATAGAAATCTCAGATTCTGAAAACCGAAACCTAATATGCTTCGCCGGATTAGAACCCACTACTTCATATGAAGCTACATCTTTGGTTACTACAGCACGGCCAGCAATAATCACACCGTCCCCAATTTTAACACCAGGCATAATCATGGCTTCGGAGCCAATCCACACATCATTTCCAATGACAGTGTCGCCGGAACGCTGGAAACCGTCTTCGGCACTCGCGAAGCTTTCATCATCTTGATAGAAAAACGGAAATGTGCTAATCCAGTCACTTCGATGTCCTTGGTTTCCAGCCATCATAAACACCGCACCAGAACCTATAGAGCAATAGCTACCGATTACCAGCTTATCAACATCACTTCTATCTGGGCTAAGGTAGCGCGCACAATCGTCGAAACTATGACCATGATAATAACCCGAGTAGTAGCTATGTTTACCAACAATTATATTTGGGTTCGTCACCTGTTCAATCAACGGAACACCCAAAAAAGGAGACTCAAAATAGTTCATAAATCCAACTTTATATCTAAGAAAATAGCGAGTTTTCTGTAGCTAAAACCAATTACTTAACAAACAAGTAATGACCTCTTAATCAGAAGTATTACAGGTTGGGCAGTAGTTGATTTCAATAATGGGATGATGCAGACCGTCGATGTCGCTAAGCAAGGCTTTGCAGCTATCCGGTGTAATGGCTGCATCATGTGTAACGAGGCTGGCGACCATGGTCCAGGCGCCTTGCCCGACTGACCAGAGGTGCAGATCCACGACCTTCACTCCATCCATACTGTCCAACTGATGATTGACCTTGTTCCTAAGTAAATCAGGCCCTTCCATGTCCAGCAGCACGCTGGCGGTTTGTTTCAGTAGACCTACGGCCCAGCGCAGAATCACAAAGGATGCAACCAGGGCGATGGCAGGGTCTAACCAGCTCCAGCCCCATAACCAGGCTGCCAGTAATCCAATAATCGCGGCAACCGATGTTACCGCATCAGCGATCACATGAACCAAAGCGGCTCTGAGGTTACTATCTTGCTGATGTGCGGGTTTATGATCGTGGTTGTGCCCGTGATGATGCGTGTGTTCATGGTTATGGCCATGATGGTGATGCTCATCTGCGCCTGCCAGAAGCCAGGCCGAGAACAGGTTAACCAGCAAGCCCAATACAGCAACCGTTGCGGCTTCTTTAATCATTAAGTCTTGTGGTGTAAGCAAACGATGAATCGACTCAACCACCAGCCAGACGGTTGTGACCGCCAGAAACAAAGCACTGGTCCAGGCAGAGAGATCAATAATCTTACCGCTACCCAAACTTAACCGGCGATCTTGGGCATAGCGCCGTGTCAGGTAATAAGCCAGGGTCGCCAGCCCTAACGCCAGGGCATGACCACCCATGTGAATGCCATCGGCCAATAACGCCATGGAGCCGGTCAGCCATCCGCCCATTATTTCTGCTAGCATGGTTGCCAGCGTTAGCAAAGTAACGAGCAGAGTGCGCCTTTCCGCTTTTTGTCTTTTGCCCTGACCAAAATCATGGGGGTGCAGATGCTCTCTAATCGTTTCGCAGGCATCTCCTGTATGGGAAGGTGTTTCCACGATCATGCGCATGGCTCCTCTTGTGTTTTTTCCGGATGAAAGTCAGTCATTGATGCATGATCGGCACCAGACGACTGAAATTTGAGTGATAAGAACAACCCTGTCAGGCCCAATATCAGAGCAAAAAGAATCACCCCACCATAACCTAACCAAGCGGCCAGCAACATGCTCATAGAAGCCATTAAATAGCTAAGTAACGCATTGATACCAAACTGCATGGCATAATCAGTTGACGGTGTCGCTTTTGATACATGATCCATCATCAGGGTCATCAGCACCGTTGTTACGGCGGTAAAAGCAAAATAAAACAGGCCAATGGCCAGCCCCACACTGAGTAGATCAGTATAGCCCAACACAGGTAATAGCAGCGACAGCAGGGCAGCGCACTGGAACAGTGCGGATGAGAGCAGCACCCTTCGCCGGGAATAACGATGTAACAGCCAACCCACCAGAACTGAAGCCAAAACCCCCACTAAGCTCCCGATCACATTCATCACCAGACCTATCTGCTCCATGCGCCAGCCGACATCCACTAACATCGGCGTCAAAAGGCCATAGGCCAGTCCTATACCTGCCGGAAAAATCAGCAGCAGCCGCAGCCAGCCACCATAATTAGGTTGTTTCCAGAAGATTTGTATATAACGAAAAACATTACCAACACCCTGAGCGACAGGCCGTGTATCCGGCTCCCGAAAGAAAAACAATAGCAATAAGCTAACACTGGTGCCTAAAGCCAAAAAATATAGACTGTTTTCCCATCCCAACCAAGGATAAAGCATCAGAACACCACCGCCCCCGAGCATATTACCAATCAGGCCACCGGCAGACTGAACGCCGTTACCCACTCCCCGCTCTGTCGGTAGCAACAGGCTACAGGATAAGCCATCGGCAGCAATATCCTGAGTCGCCGACAAAAAAGCCAGCAACATACAATAAAGAAAAAGGGTGGTAAAAGAGCCATCTAAGGGTTGCTGCGAAATAGCCAGCAACACCACAACCATCAGAGATTGCAGCAACAGCAGCCAGCTACGAAAATGCCCTTGACCAGGCAATTTCCAACGATCAATGATGGGTGCCCAAAGGAATTTGAATACCCAGAAAAGCCCCAGCAGATAAATGACACTTAAGCTTTCCAGGCTGTATCTCTGCTCCCGCATGATGGCAACCAAGGCGATCAGAAAGAAGCCCATCGCTACAAATTGAGTGATATAAAGACTAAACAACAACACCCAGTTATAGCGGGTCATTTCTGATGGCCGATCAGAAGGCATGGCTTACCCCCATTCCCAGCAAGCGACCTTCCCCCGGCGCGCCCAAAGTGGCATCCGGCCCACCTGACATCATGGATGGATAATAAAAACCGTACAGGTCGTACTCTTCATCCAACAGGTTACTGCCCCAGAGATAGACCTCAGTCTGCTTCACCGTCAGTGCAATGCGAGCATTAACCAGCTGGTACGAAGGCAGTTCAAGGTAGTTTTCCGGGCCGCTGAAACGGTCGCCCACATAACGCCAGGAAAGGTTGCTATTCAGATAAGCCCCTGAAAAACCAGACAACTTAACCGGATGCTGGTGATTCACTGCCACAGAGGTATTCCAGCGAGCGGCTTCAGGCACTCGGTGCCCTTTTTCAACACCGGAAGCACTGCCTGCTGCCACCCCAGTGATTTCTGCATCGGTGTAGGTCAGCGCAGCGTTCAGGCGTAATGACTCAAACATCTGCCATTGAACATCCAGCTCTACCCCTTGACTGCGGGTATCCAGATTCTCAACACCAACGGCAAAGGTAGTTGGGTCCCAGGTATAAAGGTGATCCTTTGATGTCTCCGTCAGAAACACCGCTGTATTAACCAGCAGATCCCCACCCAAAGCCTCGCCTTTCCAGCCCAGCTCCCAGGCATCGACACTGGCTGCCTTATAGGCTTCATCCTTTCCACCCGAAGCGATGTTACTGCCGTGGTCGCTCCAGCCCCCTGATTTATAACCCCGCGAATAAGATGCATAGAGGTTATTGTCCGCATTAAGCTGGTAGCCTAACGCCATGCGCCCCGTTGTATAATCATCGGTCAGCTTCTGTTTATCTGTGCGCACCAGCCCGGCATCAGGGTGGGTCGCATCCGCCTTCCAGTAATCCTCGTATTCTTTCTCATCCCAGGTATGGCGTAATCCTGTTGTCAGTGACAGCTGCTGCGTTAATGGGAACGTGGTCTCACCAAACAGGGCAAAACTGGATGCTTCAAAGTCTCGGTCAATCTCGGCGTTATAGGGATTGGATGGATAAAAGGTGTCGTTCAGTTCGCTGGTGGCCATGTTCCGGTCACTTTGAAAATAGTGCAAACCCGTCACCCAGAACACCTTATCACCAGGCAGCGATGACAGACGCAGCTCCTGATTAAAAGACTGCTCAGAAGTATCAATGGTTCTGTCAGCACTGGGCGGTGCCATACCGATCAGTTTTTCGTAGAGCAACTCTTCGTACATAGCGGTGACGGCCTGATCTTCTGAATCCACCAGACCCGTGATCGAGGTGAACTGCATACCATCCAGTTCGGTCTGAACATTCAATACCGCCTGACTGACATCCTTATCATCATCAATAAGACCTGGCTCAATTCCCATTGTAGGGGTTGATCCGTAAGGTCTGAGTACCATAGCTGCGGAATGATCACGCATTCGCTGATGTGAAAGGCTTAAGGTTGCTTCAGTAAAGTCTGTTGGCAACCACTTAAAAGTCCCTCTGGCAACTAGGGTTTCAGGTTCCGATAGCGGCTGATTGTCGTGAAGGTTCTCTACCGGATGCTCTGATCCCTGATAACGCAAAGCAAAACGGCTGGTCAGATTTTCATGCAAAGGCAAGGTTCCAGCACCTTCGACCAGAGTTTGATTATTTTCGCCATACTCAAGCCTTATGTCGGCTTCCGGCTCGAAGCCCGGCTGACGGGTGATGACCTGAACAACACCGGCTTCACTGTTTCTGCCAAACAGGGTTCCCTGCGGCCCTTTAAGCACTTCAACCCGTTCAAGGTCCAGCGTCGCCAGAGTTGAGTTGGCAACCGGCTGCGGCATACCATCCACATAAAGCACAACCGAGCTATCATCCCGGCTGGTTTTGTTCAAAGCGCCAACACCCCTGATTCGGATCGCCGTGTTGGATGTATCACCGTAAGACTGTAGATCAACACCTGGCGTCAGCCGAAGTGCATCTTCCAGGCTATTCATTCGTTGCTGAACCACCTGTTCCCGCCCGATCACATTGACCGTCAACGGAAGACGTTTTGCATCCTCTTCAACATGACGTGCTGTTACGGTAACGGCACCCAGTTGAGTGCTATTATCTTCTTCATCTGGGTTAACTTCTGCGTGTAGCTGTCCTCCTGGAGACAACGCCGCTAGAAAGAAAGCGACGGAAAGGGGACTCCGTAAAAAAGGGACTGTATAACTCATATACCCACCTCCTTGAAAAGATGAGAATATGTCTCATTTAGAGAATGATTATTGCCCCATTTGGAAAAAATAAAACCCAGATCAGGAAAATGACACCATAACTTGGCG
Source organism: Oceanospirillum maris DSM 6286 (assembly GCF_000422865.1). Taxonomy (GTDB): domain Bacteria; phylum Pseudomonadota; class Gammaproteobacteria; order Pseudomonadales; family Halomonadaceae; genus Oceanospirillum; species Oceanospirillum maris. Next base: position 125,715 of record NZ_KE383938.1, read on the forward strand.
AGAAATCTGAGAGGGACGATAACCAAAGTGCTCACTGAATGCAGAAGAGAAGTGGCTCTGATTGGAAAACCCGACTTCCAAGGCCGCCTGATGAACGGTATAGCCTTGAGTCGCCAGTAATAACCTAGCTTGCTCCATGCGTAAGCCGCGCACATAGCGACCAATCGTTAAGCCAGTCACCTCCTTGAATCCAGACTTAAGATAACACTCATTCATTCCGACGCGAGTAGCTAAGCCATGAATGGTTGGAGGATCGAACCACTCCTCATGCAAAATCTCTATCACTTGGCTGATTAAGTGTTTTTGCCTAGCATGGCGCTTTTCAGTAGCCGTCATACCGGAGCCCTTTTCATCCGGGTTCAGCAGCAATGCCAGAAGGCTCAACCCTAAAGATTCGTACTCTAACCGTGAGCAAAGATCAGTCGTTGGGCAAGCCAGCATCTTCATCGCCAGCTTCCGTATATCTGCCGTTACAACCCCATAACGAAAACAATCTGGCGCCGTAGAATGACGCCCCAGTGATTTTTTAAGCCTGCAAGGAGCCTCCTCCCGCCACACCTCCAGCATTTGAGCTGAAAGATCTAGACTGACACCACACACTCTCTTGCCTGAAAACTGAGTTGCACAAATATCTTCTGCCTGCCCTTTTCGCACCCAGATCTCACCGGCTTCCACTTGATCAGACAGATGCAACTCAGGCACAGCCAACCCGAAACTACCACTTAACATCAGCCCAAACCCAAGCTGATCAGACAGATAACGGTAGTGACTCTGCAACGGATAGTTAAGGAAATAGTCACTGCGACCAATAGAAAAACCACTGGGTAACTGCAGCAACTCCATACGCCCCTTACCAAAAGGCTGCTTTAATGACATCGAGAGTTGTTTCCGGTCACTGGAAAAATGACAAATATCATCCGCCGTCAGATCCGCAGAGCACTGACCCGGCATTTCCTGTAATTGATTGATGAAGTGCTGAAAGTCATCAAAAACAGGGTGATCAGCAAGCCCTTCTTGAGGATCGAAATATTTTTGACCCAAACTCATAAAATCACCAAATGAAAATGATTATCATATCATCTTGTGGTAATAAGCGTGATTAAACAAGGCATTTGCTGATATTCAGCAAACTTGCCCAGCCATTCAAGCATCTCTACCCAGGATAAAAGCGCGCCGCTGGCACAAAATACAGACAAAATCAGTACGCCGACGGTGCAGCAAAACGCTCTAACTCACCCGCTGCATATGGGGGTGGCGGAAAAACATCGTCGTCGTCAAAACAGCCAACGCAATAACACCGTAACAAAAGATACTGACGGCAAGATGCAGTCCCCAGTGATCCGCAATCCAACCCACACCCTTATCGTTTAATATTTGTCGGTAGTGACCGCCACCTGGCACTGCGGTGACAACATACAAACAAAAGCTACTTGCTCAACAAACTGACTTTCAGACACCTAGAGCTAATTGCATGCATTTATATGTTTTTTTTGTACTCTATAACAACAACTTGTCCGATGTTGGATTTGGCATTGCACTAAGAATGGTAAAACTCAAACCTACTCTGTCGAGGCATTGTAGAAGTCACGCAACTGTATCTAAACGCACATCTTCTGTGATAGTTCCTTGTTCTAAATGAATAATTCTAGATACCATAGCAACTGTTTCTCGACGATGAGCAATGACAACACGAGTCATCGAAGTCGACCGTAAATTAAAGACCACATGTTGCTCACCATGTAGATCCAGATGACTAGTCGCTTCATCTAAGGCTAAAATCATTGGCTGTTTATAAAGAGCCCTTGCTAACAGTAAGCGTTGCTTTTGCCCACCGGATAAACCACTTCCCATTTCAGAAATTAAAGTTTGATAACCCATGGGCATATTTAGAATCGTTTTATGTATATTAGCTTGCTTCGCTGCGTCTTCGATTCGACCTTGATCTGCCCCTGGCTCAAAGCAAGCAATATTCTCGGATAGTGAGCCAGCCATTAACTGATCGTCCTGCATGACGACACCCACCATATTTCTTATGGTTTGAGGACCTAACTGGCGTATATCAATCCCCCCGATCCGGATACTTCCCTCAGTAGGCTCCAGCAATCCTAGCATTAGCTTAAATAATGTAGACTTTCCACAACCAGAACGGCCAACCAAAGCAACCGCATCACCCGCCTCAATTGTTAGAGATAAGTCTTTAACAACCCAGCGTTCACCATCACCATATCGGAACGATGCGTTTTTAAACTCAATACTTGGTTTAATCCTATTTAAGTCTGTTTCAATCGCCTCGCTAGGCTCAGGTGCTTCTAACGCGATATCCGCTAACCGCTCACCATGCAAAGACAACATTTTGATCTCAATGCCCAAATCAATTAGCTTACTGGCACGAGAAGTAAATTGACTTTTATAGGCCAGAAACGCCAATAACATACCAAGTGTTAATGTATTCTCGAGTACAGCCAACCCGCCGACATAAAGAAGCAACATGCCTTCTAAGCCAAAAATCAGCGTATTACAACCCGCAAAAACTAAGACTAACTTTTGAGTTTTGAGGTCGCGGTTTTGCACATCGGTTAATAGATTTTGCCAAGTCGCTAATCGCAACGATGTAGTATTGAAAAGCTTCAGTGGCTGAACAGCGCGAATAGTCTCTAGAAAATAAGCATTTTCTCTTGTCGCCAGTACGATGCGCTCTTCGGTTGCATTTCTCAATGGCGCATAAAATACCCACCGAAGAAGAACATACAAGCCGACCGCAGCCATTACGATAGTCGTCAGCATTTTGCTATATAACAACATTAGAACCAATGTTATTAAAGCGACCAAAGCATCAAGTATGATCGTCACAGCGCCGTTTGCCAAAACGGCTCGAATGGCGTCAAGCGACTGAAAGCGAGCCGTAATATCTCCCAAATGCCTTTTTTCAAAGTAAGACCATGGTAGCCTCAATAAATGCTGAAAAAAATTACTTGTCCATTGCAAGGTCAGTTGCTGATTGAGCCTTAGCCCCATCCATCCCCGAGCCATTCGCAGGGCAAAGTCAATCACCAGTAATAAACATCCACCCAAAACGGCTAATAGAAGCAAATCATAGTCCGCTGATACTAAGGCATGATCCACTACCCATTGGGTGACCTGTGGTGATAACAAGGCAACGACTTCTAATCCGAGCGCAAGCATTAAAATATTACCTAAAGCTCGCTTTAAACCAAGTACCCTTCCAGTAAGCGCCCTAAGTCGTAATCGAGGTTTTTGTTCTGCCGATTTAAAGGTCGCGTTGGGTGTAAGCTCTAAAGCAACACCTGTAAAACAACGAGATACCTCGTCAAGCGATAGCACGCGGCGTCCTACCGCTGGATCGAGTATGGTAACTTTATTTCTGCCCACTTTTTCAAGCACAACAAAGTGGTTCAAGTTCCAGTGAAGGATACAGGGCAGCCTTAGCTGCTGTAGCTCATCAAGTTCTAATCGTAAAGGACGACTAGAGAACTCAAGAGATTGTGAATATTTCACAATCTGAGGCAAACTTGTCCCTTTCACAGAAATCGCAAAGCGACGCCTCAAAGTTGAGAGGTCTAAATGCAAACCATATTGGCTGGCGACCATTGCAAGACATGCCAAACCACACTCATGACTTTCAGATTGAAGAATCACTTTCATGGTTGAGCAACATCCAAGAAAATATGGCTTTTTTCTGACTTCAATGTGGTTTCATAAGAACCTTTAACCAACTCTAATACATCATTCAAAGCAAGATTAAATAATAAGTCATGCAACTTTTGACTGGGTTTCGATGAAAACTCAGCTAATATATCAGACACAGTACAAGTAGAATGCTTATCAATGTAGCTAATCAATTCGCGTCCTATAGCATCTAGGTTAAGCTTGTTACCATTAACTATGACAAAATCATCAGAGAAACGGTAAATAAAGTTAGCATTTAGCCTAACTTTCTGAGACAGCTCTAATTGTGTTATATCTTTATTTGCAAGCGTTCCTAGTGAAATGGGACTATCAACTCGATGCTGACCAATATAATCCGTCATAAATTCTTCATAAGTTTTCTCATCTGCCATTAAAGAGGCAAACTCTTGACCAAATCGCTCTAGAGGTTCCTTATCTTCGGAATAAGAATGTAAGTTTCTGCGCCCATCGGCAATATTAGGGGTCTTTCGCACAAGCCAGTTAATGTAATCGAAGCCTGTGGGTGCAAAGGTACCAACGGCTAAATGAAACGTTTCTTCTCCTAAAGGAATAGGGTTGTGCCACCACCCCCTAGGTACATACAGGACATCTCCTTCCTCCAAAATAACATCTAGATAAACCTCTTCTGGTTCAGGAATATCTGGCATATATTTGTTTTGCTGCATATATAAGGGAAGCTCGAAATTTGGCTCTTTTAAAATCCAACGTTTACGCCCCTTTACTTGAACCGCAAATACATCCCGAGTGTCCCAGTGACATTTGTAAGAGGCCTTATCACTGAACGCAGCGTAACCACTCACAATTACCTGCGCTTGAGCAAAGTTCGCTATTTCACGCGCAACATTCGTAACAAACGGCTCATTTCGAATACGATTATATACCAGCGTCGCACCATTTCTCATATAATCATAGACAACGGGCTTAATATAACGGTATTCAGTCTTACCCACATTTATATAGGACTCTAAGTAATTCTCTTTAGAAACTTCTCGACCATCCATCAGTTTAAAGCTACGATCTGAAGCATCGGCTCTTTCATAGAGCTCACTAATATCATTCCAATCAAAGCCAAAGGAAGCTAAGCCTTTAAACAAAAAAGGCTTTTTATATAAAATTTCTTCTCGAAATTCTTTAATATCATAAGAAAAAATAGAACAATTCATAAAAACAAACCTTAAAATTAAGAAAGGGTGAATCAACCACCCTTTATAAACTAAGCCTCTAATATTTATTTATAGCGCTGAAACTCTTTAAGCATAAGAAATGATATAATCATAATTTGAAGAATAGTAATAGAACTAATAGATCCATCAAAAATAGCCGCGTAAATAAAATAAACAAGACAACCTAAACAGGAAACTTTAAAGAATAATATTAGGAAATTCAAAGCTATCTTTTCATATTGTATTTTCATAACTATTCCTTTAAAAAACTAATAATCTGTGCCATCAGCATAATCTGTACCACTCATCAATTCATTAGCATAGTATCCACCCAAAGCTCCTCCTACTGCACCACCTATATATTTTCCAGCATACCTACCAGCTACAACTCCAAGAGCAGTTCCAGCAGGCCCAAAAATAGTACCTACAGCGCCACCTAGATAACCTCCAACAAGACTCCCTGTAGCAGACCCGACAGACGCACCTGCAGCCCCAGCAAGGCCGGTTACACTAGCACTTGCCGCACTCTCCCCACCATTTATTAAAGACAACTCATTAATACTCAAAGCTCTCATTTATCACTCCCTTTCAAAAAAGAACACAAAGTAAAATAAAACAAAGTAACGCTAAAAACGATAAACTCAACCCCTATAATGAAGCTCAAAATTTTCTCTCCATTATTCATATAACTCTCAAAAAGAATCCAAAAACCAAAAAAGAGAAACAAAACTAAAACAATAAAACCCAACACTCTCCCTCCATAAAAACTAAAATTATTTTTCGAATCTAGATCAATTTCGGAAGACAAACCTTTAAAACCACCCAAGTAAAATGAAAATAAAACCATAAAAAACAACGCTGAAACAGAAAGAAAAACCTCAAAGATAAAAACAAAAAGATGAGAATTAAAAATGGATCCATAATCAAAAAACGAAAAAACAAAAGCAACACCAAATAACCAACCTGAAACCTTAAAGCCAATAGAATCAAACAAAATAACCCCCTTTTTTTAAAATTAATTAAAGAAAACGTAAAAAAATATATTTTATTAAAGAACCTATTTAAGTCAAATTTTATAAATATAATTTTAAAACTTCACCTTCCATAGATGGAATAAATTGGCTCTAAAACCCACTGATAGATACGTCGAGTATCTTGCTTAATATCTGAATCAGCTTTCACCCCAAGAATCAGAAGCATGGGAAACCATAAATAACTATATTCTTTCTGAGGAATATCCGGAAAATATTTATTTCTTGCACATACAAGAATTTAAAAATTTTTAAAAACTATAATTTAAGATCATTTACTTAAACTGAAAATATATTTCAGGCATCTAGGTTACACTTATAATTATTTAGAGTTAGTAGTAAGATAGCCTAGCGCCCCAGCAGTGGCACCGACTGCGGCTTTACCAAGAATGACAGCACCAGCAACTATAATAGGTGCGACGCCACCGCTAACTACTTCTAATTCCTGTATCGTGATTTCTCTCATGTAAACGCCTTTATAATAAAGTTAAAACATGTATACCCAAAGCTACCAACACCCCCCCTATAAACCCTCCTAAGGCTATAATAAAAAAAGATTTAACTAATTTCAAAAACAAGCTCAAAGCCGACTCCTAATACATGATAAAACAAAATCAGCTTTCGGATTTATACCATTTATACAAAATCATTAAGAAAGCAACTTCATAGACATCAATCTGAGACTCAAGCTGCAATACTCTCTCACCTGTATGCAGATAGTATGAAAAATAAAAACCATTATAAACTGCACATAAAACCAAAAGTCCAACAACCAAAATGTCTATATTCTTTTTTTTCAAAATACCTCCATATGTTATTTTAATTTATTTTCTCACCACAGAATAAAGTGGCTCTAAAACCCACTCATAGATCCGTCGAGTATCTTGCTTAATAGCCGACTCAACTCTCATGCCAGGAAGAAGAAAACGAGAAAAACCATTAATATTTATATTTTGGCTCTGCAAATCTACCAATACTTTATAATAGTTTTGCTCTTCGAATTGTATAGAAGCACTATTTTGCAAGAGGGAACCAATATGAGTAGGCAATTCTTGTATGGAGTATGGACTACTCGTCACACTCACTACACGACCGTGTTGCATTCCATATTTTTGATAAGGGTAAGCAGCGTACCTTAATAATACATCTTGCCCCTTCTCTACAAAGCCAATTTGACTAGGTGATAAATATAAACTCGCTTGTAGCTTACTATCTTCAGGGATTAGGCTTACCATTAATGAACTAAGAGTAATTTGCTGTCCGGCTTGAACACTTAAGCCCGTCAATTTTCCACTAAAAGGCGCTTGCACTATCTGGTTAGATCGTAAATTGTTTTCAGCGATTTCTTGATGCACAAGTGCTAACTTTTGTTCTAGCTCTATTTTCTGCCGCTGATATAATTCATGCTGATTTTGCTGCTCTGCTTTCAATAATAGTAGATCACTTTCCAGATCACTTTTCACTCTAATAAGCGCTTGTTTTTGACTTACTAGGGCTAACTGCTCCGCCTGAGCATTTTGCAATTCAAAATCTGCCACATGACCTTGCTTATTAAGAGTTTGTAGACGCTTATAATTTTCGCTCGATAACTGAATCCTTTTATGTAAGGTGTCTATTTCAGCTTCAATATGTGTCCTCTTCCGTTCTGTAGCGGAAATGCGCTGCTTCAATAGCGCTTGCTGACTCGCTAATCGACTTTCGTTCTGTTGCTGGTCTCGAAGTATCAGATTCGCTCTCAAATTTAACTTGTCTGCCAACAAATCCTTCAACTCACCCGCTTGGGAAATCCGGTCTTCTGATACCACAAATAAAGGTTCGCCCTGCTTAACCAACTCCCCTTCAGAAACGTTTATCTTGGTAACTTGACCAGAAGCGGGCGATAAAACCCTTAAAACACCTTGATTAGGGACAAGCAGACCCGGAGCAGTGACTTTTTGGGTATACGTTCCAAAAAATAGAAACGCAATAACTAGACAAACGAGAGCAAGAGAGGCTAATGCTATCCAAGCATAGCTAGATGACTGATGGATCAACACCTGTCCCATATGAGAGTGCTGCTTTTTATCAAGCACTTCTTCTCGAAACAGAAGATCCGAAGACGGGCGATTTGGATTTTCCATAATTTTTCACACTAATATCAACATCCTGTTAAAAAGAACCATATGACAAACAAGACGTAAATGCAAATCATTATTATATGTAAAAAATTATTAGTTTAACCTTTCAACACACAGGCGTTTTTACAATGCCATAAAAAAAGAAGTGACCGCCTATGACAGCAGCCACTTCTTTATTGAATCAGACCCTTAACAGCTTAAAGCTGCACACTAAGGCTTATTTGACGTAAACCGCCAGCGCTGCCTGGCCCGCTTTGCCCGCCTCAAGGGAGATTCCCTGAGCCAACAAGGTGTTTTCCAGAGCCATCAGGCAGAACATAACATTACGCTGGGTACAGGCCGCACCCATCAGGCCGATACGCCATACCTTTCCGGCGAATGCGCCCAGACCCGCACCGATTTCCAGACTATAATCGTTCAGCAGTGTGGTACGCAGGGCCGCATCATCCACACCTTCCGGGATAAAGACAGAGTTCAGCTGCGGCAGGCGCTCGCCTTCCGCCACCAGGAATTTCAGCCCCATCGCCTCAAGACCGGCGCGCAGGGCCTGATGATGTTTCTCATGACGGGCCCAGGCGTTTTCCAGACCTTCGTCCTGCAGCATCACCAGACCTTCATGCAGGGCATAAAGCGCATTCACCGGCGCGGTATGATGATAAGCACGTTTAGCACCGGCACCCCAGTAACCCATCACCAGATTGGTATCCAGAAACCAGCTGGGTACAGTGGTTTTACGGGCTTTAACCGCTTCAACAGCACGCGGGCTGAAGCTGACCGGAGAGATACCCGGCGGGCAGGACAGGCACTTCTGAGTACCGGAGTAGATGGCATCAATGCCCCACTCGTCCACACGCAGTTCAGAGCCACCCAGAGAGGTCACGGCATCCACAATGGTCAGACAATCATGCTCACAGGCCAGCGCACACAGGGTTTTAGCATTGCTGATGGCACCGGTGGAGGTTTCCGCATGAACAAAGGCCAGCACCTTAGCATCCGGGTTCTGTTCCAGCGCGTCCTGAACTTTATCGACGCTGACCGCTGTGCCCCAATCATCCTCGACCATGACCGCAATACCGCCACAGCGTTCGACGTTCTCTTTCATACGGCCACCAAAAACACCGTTCTGACAGACAATTACCTTGTCACCCGGCTCAACCAGATTGACGAAGCAGGTTTCCATACCGGCAGAACCCGGTGCTGAAACCGGCATGGTCAGTTCGTTTTTGGTCTGGAAGGCGTACTGCAGCATCTGCTTAATCTCATCCATCATCTGAATGAACGCCGGATCAAGGTGCCCGATGGTTGGGCGAGACATGGCGGCTAAAACACGCGGCGCGATATCAGACGGGCCAGGGCCCATCAAAGTGCGAACAGGGGGATTAAAGGATTGAATCATACTTAACCTATTTCCATCAGAAAGTTGCGCACAGAGCGCATAGGGATTTTGTTATGGAAAGGAGTTTAAAGGAGATTCCGTTTAGCCGGAACCACAAGAGCCTTAATTATGTGAAACCTACATTATCCGTTGGCCCAAACCACTGCCAAGTGCCGTAGAGGATCCATGACCAGATAGAGAAACACGCACCATAACATCAGAGCAATGGCGGCCTTTCGGGACTGAAGCTGGCCCCGAAAAAGCATGACCAGAGAAACCAGAACAGAGACAAACAGCAGTACAAAAAAGATTAGAAACAGACAAAGTTCGATAATATCTGCAAGTCCATAGGGATCTTCCGGAGCTATATAGATATCAGCATACCAAAATGCACGGAATGCCAGCATAGCCATCAGTTGCAGACTGCTGATCAAGCCAAACCCAAACAGGGCTTTGCTGCCCTTTGCTATTGTCACAAGGATCACTTAAAAACAGAGTTTAGATAATCTGCCAGGCGAAGCCCCAGAGTTTGCTGAAAGGCAACACGGTCAAACCCTTCCGGGTCAATAGCGATATTACCCAGTTCAGTCTTAAGCTCCTCAGGAAAGGCATTCAGAAAAGCATAGTGACCAGCATTGGCAATTTTCTGCAAGGTCAGCAGTTTTTTATTCGGCAGACCTTCAGCGATCACATCAGTATTAAAAGGTTCGGTCAGCTCTTCATCTTTTTCAGCCTGAAGCAGAAGTACTGGAATATCCACCTGCTCAAGAGCACCCTCGGCTGAAAACAGAATCCCCAGAGGTGCCATAAGCACCAGAGCCTTAATTCTGCTGTCCTTTACAGCTGGGATAACCTCTGCTGAAAGACTACCATTGCGGGCTGGGGCACAGTATGGATCCTTTAATGTCGTATTTTGCCTACAAAGACGGATCAGAGCCGCAGAATCAGCAATCCCTCCTGCCGCGGCCAAAGCACCATACCCTCCAACGGAATGACCAATCACAGCAATTTTTCCCTGATTGATATGTCGATTCAAACCTGACGTAGTTAAAAGCTCATCAATTGCTGTCTGAATCTGCTTTGGACGATTGATATAGTTAGCCAGCGAGCCTTGAAGACGGTTATCCCGGAAATTGTTATTTGGATGCAAAGGCATCGCCACGATGAAGCCCTGTTGCGCTAAGGACATAGCAGTATCCTTATAGGACATATTACTCCCTCCAGAACCGTGGGACCAAATCACTAGAGGGAATAGTCCTTCGGCAGGAACGCCACCAACAGCAACGTGCATTTGAAAAGGGCCGAAAGCAACTTTTTTGGCCACAGAGGCACTGGGGTACAATACCGCCATACTGAAAAAACGGCCCTCATGACCATATGCCACCTCAAATTTTCGGAATCCAACCTCGAAAAGTGACGCATTAGCCTTCGCGCTAAAAGAAAATATCGCGATAAAAACAGTCAACACACACAAATAATGCTTAGTAGTAAGCCACTGACAATCAGTATTAATCATAAAATCTTCATTCCAAATATCTCGCTATGCCAGTACTAGTAAGAAATACGCACCTGACAGATTGTCAAACAATTGACCAAAACTAACCCACCAGGGCCATCAACTCATCCATTTAGCCATCAATTTTGTACAATCGACGAACTCTACTTTCGGCAATATTCGCCTTTACAATCACCAGATAAAAATGGCTGGATTCTGCACCAACGACCAATCCGGCATCCTTAACCCAGTAGCCATTTGAATGATCGGGCTAAAAATTCTCCGGTATTTTCCCGGACGATTTCACCGTGGGCCATAATGAGAGTCTGCGGCTTCCAGGCTAAAACACGATTCATATGTCTGCGAGCATCCGCCTTACCCAGCAGAAAACTTAACCGCCAATCCAAAGGTGTTTTACCCTTAGGAGCAAGAATACCGACAACCTTTGCAGCCTGCTTTTGCCAGTAACTAAAATTATCCCCGGAAAAGTTTTCCACCAGATCCGTCACAATTAAGGTCCCGGAAGACTTATGGTAGAAAACACACTCTTCCATCAACGGAGAACCGGAAATCAGCTCTTGTTCAATATCAACATCCCAGTCCCAAACCCGTTGCGTGTTAAGCGAAGCATGAAATGAAAGGTCATCCCTTTTTTTGATCACTTCGTCCGTGCCAAACATTTCTGCGCTCGGATAAGCCGCTATCCATTCCGCCAGAAACAGATGGTGCAAATGGTTAGGGGCAATCAGATAGTTTACTTGTCCCAGCTCTTGCAGCTGCGCCTTAATGGTTTCCGTCAGTTTAATTGGACTATGAACCCATAACCCACCCTCTGACAGGCGCACAACAGTCATTCTTGTTGAGAAGGGCAGGCCCAAAAACGGCACCGCTTCTCCATCAAATATCCATAGATCATCAGCTAAGTGTTTCATATTTCTCCAATCTGAGTCAGGGCTATCGCCGTCATAACTCATCCTGTGCACGGGTTATTGCCGCTTCAATGGCCGCTTTGGCCTGAGGACTATTTTTCCAACAGGTTGTTCCCAGCAGTGACGCCACTCTCTCGGCAATATCATTCACTTCATATTTCGCTAAGTCTGAAAGTGTATCAATGCCGATCTCTTCAAACCTTTTTACTACCGTAGGGCCAACCCCTTTAACGGATAAAAGCACTTGTCTTTCTGAATCTGAAAAAGCCATAAAATCACCTTAACCCTATGCCGATTCTGCGCCCTACTTACCGACGCGTCAGATGCTATCTCGGTAAACCAAGATGCTTTTCCATCGAGAAATTAACCAGTGTCACGCCATCCCGCTGCAACGCATTCTTTTTAATCAGAGAGAAGCCACGCTTCTCAAAAAAAGGCAGCGCGATATGCGACGCCTCGACATACAAGCGCGCCATACCCGCTTTTTTAGCCTGGGCAATCAGGTATTCATAAAGAGATGATGCCACGCCACGCCCCTGAAAATCAGGATGCGTGTAGGTACAGTCGATATGCCCGTCAGAATCCAGTTCAATAAAGCCAGCAACACGGTTATCAATTATTGCCAGATACGGCTTTTTAACACGCAGCCGTTCAGACCAGAGATCATAGTTGATTGGAGCCGGTGCCCAGGCTTGCTTCTCTTCGACGGAGTAGACCCCGGAGTCAATTCCGTGAACGGACTGATAAAACAGGTCCGCAACCTCTTTTCCCCACTCTTCCGAGTATGTTTGTATCTTCACGAGCAGATATTCCGTTATTGTCTGTTCATCAGCGCTCTTCAGTCGACGCCTTCAACGCAAGCGCCAGATACTCAGCCAGCTGTTTATCCGGGATCTGGGAGACTGACTGTAATTTAATGTGACGCCGCCCTATACCTGTGCCTTCGAGAAAGCCAAAGGGATCGTTGATACTGGCACCATTTCGGAATTCAACAGAAACATGTGCTTTATAGGCAAATACACCGGCAAACTGAACACCAGAGGAGAACAGGATGCCGCCATATTTGACCTCTTCAGCAACATCGTCAAAAGCCTGCATGATCAAAGTGCGGACAGTGTTCACAATGTCATAGTTTTGACTACTGACAAGACGAAGATCGTCAAGCAGTTCCTGAACAGATTGTTTAGCCATCATAAAAACTCCGTTTTAATCACCACCACCACCGCTATCTCCACCACCGCTATCTCCACCACCACTATCACCGTAGCTATCAAAAGAACCCGTTGAACTATCAGGAGCAGCATTCAGTAGTGTTGAAAATGAGAAACCGGAAGCACCGTAAAACAAAGTCGTACTTACGTCGCTACGGATTTCATCATAATCAATCGACTCACCAGAAGTTTCCTGAATCGCATCAACCTCCGCACGGGAACAATACATGGCATAAACATAATAACTATCAGGAGTAATCACTCCTCCTGAGTGATCAAGCCTCTGCCTCTTAAGAGCCGCATCAACCTCAGATCTGGAGTAATAATTTTTAAGACCGTAGTGCTTTTCCAAATCCCGTGGCAGCTTTTTAGCGTACTTTCTGATTTTTCTTCTTCGGAAGAATCCCTCAAACATTCTGATCGTCCTATCTTTACGACTAAAAACTAGTATCGATAATATCGTTATCTATGAGATGACCCATCGTGTGCATAATGGCATCACAGCAAGCGCTTGGCTGTGCCTGTAAAATAAAATGTGGGCCGGCTATATCAACAACACTAAGTCTGGAAAAGGCAGCGTTAAATTCAGCAGCTCTGTCACCCACCAAAACATCATCTTTCGCACGGATATAGGTCGCATCAACCTCAAATAATTGAGAAGAAGAGGTATACGTGAATATTTGGCGCAACCTTTTTTTCAGGATCTGACCCGACACCGCATCCAGTGCACAACGAAATAAGCTGAGTGTCTCTTCAGAAGCTGAAGCACCCAGCAAAAGTTTTCTTTCAAGCCAGGGAGCAATAACGGGTATTTTCGAAGAACGCTGTAAAGGCAAAACTGACGCCAGATAAGGCAGCACTCCAGCCGGATTTGACAGAAAAGAAGCAACAAAAATAACATGCTTAATATTCAGGTCATGCTGACTCAGCAAGGCCTCTGCAATCCCCCCGGAGAAAGACTCCGCCAGGACAACACACTCCTGGCTTCCGATATGGTCTGCAACATAACGGGATAAAGAGAGGTAATCCTGAGGCCCGTAATTGGGCAAGGTGATAACCTGAGTTTCGACACCTTCAAGCCGATCTAAAAGCGGCTTAAACAGAATGCCTGTTCCATCCATACCCGGCAGGAGTACAAGCTTCATCCTTTAAAATCATCCATGAGCATAAGCCCCTGTTTATCAGTATTTTTAATACTCAATACGAGGCAACATCATGACCCCGGGCTGATAATTTTAAATTCTACTGAGATATTGGCCGTATAATTAACTTCATCAAACGACGGCTCACGGGCAGGTTCTCTATATTTAGTCATGGATGAAACCGAATCGCTTTCTATTCTGGCCGCTTCTGCGACAAACATGGCACCCCGTGTCGCCTGCTGGTGAATATTTGAGTCATTAATGGCAATAGGGACCAGTTTTACACCAAGAGATTGCTCATAAAATTCTTTCTGCTTGAGTATTTTTTCCAAAGCATCAGACTTAACGATCTCTTTAAATTCGTCTTTTTTAGTATGTTCAAACTCAGTACCCGAAAGCTCAACACCCTCCAAACGGTCAGCAATTACGGCCACTTCGGTAAGATGGGATTCACTGGTAACAGAAACAGCCATTCGGTTCACCACTTTATAGCTCTCCGGCTTACTGCCAAACCAGCCATACTGAGGTGAGGAGGAGAATTTTGAGCTGTTAATCAGTTTGTTATCAATTCCAGTAGAAACCAAATAGCTTTCAATCTTATCGCGTAGCTGACCATTTCTGGCAAGTGCACCTGAAAGCTTTTTATCTTCAGTTGTGACGACCAGGCTAATTATCGCCTTATCAGAATAGGCACGTTTCTCAGCAAAACCACGAATGGAGACGACCTTCTCATTTGGGTATAAAAAACCTTTAAGTTCTTCCGGACTGCCTTTGATCTCTGGTGCTGAAAAAACAGGAAAAGAAAGAATAGAAATAAAACTAAGTAAAATTACTTTTTTCACGTTTAAAGTCCTTTTTTGCAGAAAAAAACTAACACCTCGGGGGTACTATTTAAGTGTACTAATCTGATTAATTGTACTAATTCAACCTTAAACTCTCTGATTGAGTTTCTCCCGGCTTATTGGAAATTTGCAAAACCACTTCATGCTTTACATTATCTTCATGACCACTGTCCGGATAATACCTGAGCAACAAACCTTTCTCATTCTCCACAATTTCAGGGTATTCAAAAAGATTCTCATGATGATCATCCAAATAGACGGAAAACAATGCCGCCGGACTTTTACTGCCATTCGTAGGATCAACCTGCATCCATTGAACATAAAGCCATGAACAACCAAGCAAATAGTCAACATAGATCACTCTGTAGAAACCCGTTTCCCCTTCATGCTCCCAACGGCCTAAAGATTCGATACGGGTAATATCATTGCGGTGGTACGTCATCAGATTCTCAAAGGTAAATTGAGCTGCGTACAAAAGATCGCTAACGAAAATAGCCGCCATAAACAATAAAACAGAGACCTTTCCTGATCTCCCAACTGAATTAGCAGTCCTCAACAACGCTCCCCCCTAGTTGCGTCCTTAATCACCCTGTGTCCGTCCCGGAATATTGCGGGCGGTTCAAATTCGGGCCGTTTGAATGCATCCTACCTGAAACCACACCGGGTTTATCGCGACCACTTAACATCTTTCATGAATAACCTTCACAGGGTGAAGTGATGATTCAGTCCTGTTCAATAATCTCGGTACACCACTCATCCCAATGACAGGCACTTAGAGTATCGACCCTTGCATCAGGGTAGATTGAAAGCCACCAATCGAATACCGATTGATACTCCGCTGGCGTTAATTCAAAAGGGACCCAGCCCGCCATTCTGGCGTCCTGATCACAGGGGTCACTCCCCTGCCTGAAAAACGTATTCAGGAAGTCTCTTGGCGGGAAAAAACCGGAAAACTTGATGATACTGAAAATCCCATACAGCACATCTGAGTTTTCACGAATCACGTTTTTTGCCAACGCTATACTCATAACACGTCCGGTGAGTTCATCTTCAGTGATTTCATTATTGCTGACCACAGAATGATCCCTTTTGCAGGGGGTCAACCTAAGGCATTAACCGCCTCTTCAATTTGACGCCTGCGAAGTCTTTCGTAGCCTGCGAACACCAGATCAAATTTGTCCTGTTTTACAAAAGGAAACTGAAGAAAGTAATGCGCCGTAAACCCCTTGATATGCTCACTTTTCTTGCCATAAATAGCCTGTTCTTCACACCATTCACCGGATGAGCCGCGGATACTTGTCTTGTAAACACTGACCGCCTGTTCTTTGATATCAAGAAGATAGGTCGTAAAAGCTGCCTTTATCAGCAGATAGCGTTTGCAGCTCGACTGTTCGATAATTCTTGTATAGTCCTGACTGCCAATCAAAACCTGCTTATCTTTTAAAAAATCAAACACACCAAAATTTGTTGTGATAATTACACCATAAGCATCACATCCCATGCGTATCTCACCAAGAGGGATTAACGCTACATGCTCTACGATGGCCTCTCGTCTCATAGGGAATAGCTTCCAAAGGCGTAAATAATGAAACCCACCGTTTCACACGGTTTCGTTGTAGTAGGACTCAATCAGATCCGGGGTCATTTTCATCAGAGGCTCCCCGGTGTGATAATCTCGGGCAAAGAAAAAGAACTCTCTAATGGGAGACTCAAACTGAAGTATCGCGCACCCCAGATCCATAAAGTAGAGCGATCCACCCTGAGCCTGCCCATAGTCAGAGCTGTGTTTTGCCAAGTGAAGAGCCGCTGCAAGCTTGTCCATTTTAATAACGTCTTCATCAGAGATAACAAGACGTTCAACATCATCTGGATAGAGTGAAAAAGCCGCCAGTTTTCCGTTGTTAAAGCAGCATTTCACTTCACTGACAACCGCTTCCGGCAGGGCGTTTACCTCTGCTTCAGACATACCAAATTTCAATGATCCCAGGCCGATAAAAGGCTCCAAACACAGATCCATAGAGGATTCCTTTTCTTCTTTGAATATTAACAACGGACATTTCCACTAACGCCCGGATCAGGCGACCCGGGAAATTCGACAGCGCTCAAACAGGTTGAAAACCTATGATTCTGTTTTTTTACCACTGACTCAATCACCCTCAGCCAACATTAGCACCTTGCTTGGAGACCAGATAGACGGGGCGCCATGAGTCACAATGATCACCGTTTGTGGCAGTTTCCTGATGACTTGGGCTATTCCCTGCTCAGTGACCGAATCCAGCGCTGAAGTCGCTTCATCGAGAATCAACAGAGGTGCATTTTTAATCAAGCCTCTGGCTATCGCTACACGTTGACGCTCCCCCCCTGAAAGCAAGGTACCATTATGCCCCACGGCCAGGTGAATACCCAACTCAGACCGGTCTATCAGAGGTCCCAGTAAGGCCTGCCTTGCCGCTTTTTCAATATCGGCGTCAGATGCATCAGGCCTACCAAGACGGATATTGTCCGCCATTGATCCTGTAAACAGAATAGGTTCCTGCCCCACATAAGCAAAGCGGTTTACTATCTCTGCGTAGCCCATATGCTCAAGCCCAACGCCACCGATGCAGATCATACCGCATTGAGGATCATCAAACCGCATCAACAGCTCTACAAGTGTACTTTTACCACTCCCGCTGGGGCCTCTGATAAGAAACGTACTACCTTCCGGAATTTCCAGAGACACTTCAGTCAGAGCGGGAGGCTGCGTCAGACCTTCAACCCTGATGTGGTTACCCTTTGGAACCTCAGCCTGATCCGGAGCAGGATCATCCAGAACAGGCGTACGGATAACCTGCTCATAGCTGTTGATTGCGGCCTGAAGATCATTGATTCGCGTGCCTATTACAGCCAGCTCCTCCAGGGGAGCTGCTGCGCGGCCAATCAAAATAATCAGTGCCAGCAGTTCGCCCCCTGAAAGACTTTCACAGAGCAGTACATATCCCGCCAGGCCGACCAAGGGCAGCGCTGCAGACAGCGAAGACCAGAATGAGGCGATGGCCGCACCTTTGTTGGTATCTGACAGAGCCTGCTCCTGCATCACCCACTTTGCCGCCACTCGGTCAATCGATTTATTTTTTCCTGTGGCAGTTCTTAGCAGATCCAGATGATCAATAAACTCCCGCATGGACTGCGCGGCACTCAGCTCAGCCTGATGCCGATGGCGGTCTACCGATTTCAAGACCCCTTGAGCATAAAACTGCATAGCCAAAGACAAACTCAGTAAAACAACAGCCATCAAAGTGATGTACAAGCCACCGATCAGAGCAATACCGACCATTAGCAGTAAAGGAAGAAGAGGCGCATGCAATAACAGCTGCAACTGGTGAGCAGGAATGCTCATCATCCCTGGTATCCCCTGGCCTGCTAAAACCGACACTTGGGTTCGGAACGCTTCACTGAAACTGGAAAGTTTGGCCCTATCTAGCGCATCACCCAAGGATGTATACATATTCCCCGCCAGCTGACCTCCAGTGATAAAGCCGGAACGCGTGACGATAACCGTAACAACCACAGCGAAGGCTGCACTCAGTAGAACAGCGATGATGGGCTGACTACCTGCAACAGTCAAAGCCAGAAGCGTATAAGCAGCAGCTTCACAAACGGCCACCACGACCCATCCAGCACTAACGATCAATAACTGATGACGAGATGGCCCCATAAAGGCCAACTGATCCGGTAATTTGCTCAATAAAGAAGTGATGCGCATTATTCCGATTCCTTGATCATTGATGACAGGCGGATATGCTGATCCGCAAAGACGAGAGCATCAGCATCGTGAGAAACGAGGACAAGTGTTCTGTTACCCTCCAGCGCCAGCATACTCAAGGCCTCCATGACCCTTAGGGCACTTTCGTCATCCAGTGCACTAGTGGGCTCATCGAAAAGAAGTATCGGCGCTTCAGAAATCAGTTGCCGAGCAAGACCCAACTTCTGCTTCTCACCGCCAGACAATAGTGTCGCGCAATCTTCCAGGCTCACATCCAGCCCAACCTGCGCTAACGCCTGCAAGAGTGATTCATCCGTCAGGCTCACAGATGTACCCAAACGCAGGTTCTCCCTAACACTGGCCTCCAGCACACTACAATTTTGGGGCAGCAGCCTAATAGTCGCCTGACGACTCTCGTCATTGAGATCAGACATGCCTATACCCGCTATCCGGATGCTTCCATCAGTGATGACTTCAAGTCCAGCCATAGCCCTTAACAGCGTCGTTTTACCTGAACCACTGGCCCCTGAGATAATACTGAGTGTACCTGGTGCAAAATGGTAGTTTGCCCCCTCAATAACGGGTGCTCCCGAAACAGCTATCCTGAGATCTTCGACCTCCAGAGCAAGACTTTTTCCATTTACCTGCCGCTGGCCTTCCGGCAACACAGGTTCCGTAAAAAAGTCCTCCAAGCGCTGTATTGCTTTGATACCATCGCGTACATAATCCAATCCATGACCCAGTTTCAGCGCCGGAGTCACAATTGCCAGACCAAACAACATCGCTGCTGCTGTCACGCTAGCCTCCTGTTCCTGGGTAACAAGATAAGCCAGAGTAAAGGTTGTCACTGCCTGCATAAGCGCCGCTGCCACTGCAGCAGCGGTAGCAACCTTTTTAACCCAAACGACAATACCCTGAGTAAACCCTATACTGGCCTGACGATACGATGCCAGTGCTCCGGACTCAGCACCGTAGAGTCGGTTTACCCGAATTCCTCGTACATATTCATCAACAGCCGTCACGATCTCAGACATCAACCTAACCCGTTCTTCACCAAAACGCGCAGAGACTTTTGGCATCAGCCAAAGATAATAAAGCGAGGCCAAAACACCGGGAATCAGCACGATCAACCCTGCGGGACCAGCGCTTGATAACAGCAGCACAACCGATACCAACGGCACCAGAGCAAAGGTCGTTATTTCCCCCGGCAGATGCGCTACAAGGTGATGCAATGCAACCACATCATCACTTAGCACCCCCCGGATTTTTCGGTCATCCCATCGGCTCAGTGTACTTGCAGGCAACCGGGCCAGATGTCGCGCAACAAACCGACGTAATCGCGATGCGACACCGGCCTCACCCTGATGACACAACCAGGATGATATGGAGGACAAGCAGGCACCCGAGAAAAGCAGTAAGCCCGCATAGACAATCGATTCTGTGGCAGGACGGTCAATCAGCTGAACCAGAAACCAGAGAGCTCCCAGCTTTGCCAGTCCAGCTAATCCCGATGTTAGCGTTCCCACTGCCAAACCGGGCATAGATGGACGCAAAGCGGCCCACAAACTTACTCGTCCGGATGGCATCTGCTGCAGTACTTCAGTCATAGCGTAAAATCTCTTCCAGGGGCTGGTGGCCAGAGTTGAACAGGGCATCAGAAGACATTAGAACTCCGTCGTCGCAGAGAGCATAACGGTTCGCGGAGCACCCAGACCCAATGAACTGTAATGAGGCATAGCCCAGTAATCCTTGTTAGTCAGGTTTTTCACTTTCAAACGCCAGGTCATTGACTGATCTCCCAGATGAGTCTGATAGCGGGCACCCAAGTCATAAATTGTATAGCTCGGTAGCGAGATCTCATTATCCGAAGCGATGTACTGCTCAGATACAGATGTCACGTTTCCCGTCAACGATAGGTTTGCAAGAAAAGGGGTGTCCCATTCACCACCCAACTTACCAACCAATTCCGGTACTCCGGAGGCCTGGTTACCCTGATTAACACCACCCTGGGTCTTAGTCAGTTCCGCGTCCACATAAGCGATCCCCCCCATCAGGCGAATATTATTGAGCGGCGCCCCGAAGAAACTCCACTCTGCTCCGCGGTTACGCTGCTCACCACCAGAAGAGAACTGATTTGTATCCGGGTCAGTGTAGCCACTAGGCTTTTTAATCTCATAAAAGCTTATGGTGTGCGCAAAATCGCCCAGATCCAGCTTAATGCCACCTTCCGTCTGCTTCGTTTTATACGGTTCGAAGATCTCACCAGCATTAGCGGCTGTATTAGGTGCCTGATCACCTTGGCTTAGCCCCTCGATATAATTTGCGTAAAGAGATAACTCATCCGTCAATCGAAACATCACCGCAGCAGCCGGAGTCACGGCACTTTCATCGTATTGACTCAGCCTCGCACCGGTAGTGGCAAGATAGCTGCTCTGTTCAACCTGCTGCTGCCTAACGCCCAGCGTCAGCTGTAATCTGCCATCATTGAATGAAAGCGTATCCGCCAGACCAAAGCTGGTCAGTTGAAGGTCGGTCTTTGTGATCGGCTGAACACTGTGAGGGGTATCTCTTGGGTCCCAGACCGGGTCATAGATATTAGTCATCCAGTCACTATTAAGAACCCCGCGACGGGCATTCAGCTGGTAGTCTTCGTTATAGCGCTTAGCATTCATAGCCAACTCATGACCAACAGTCCCTAGTCGGAAACGAGTACGGAATCCGATTTCAGCCGAATCTCTTTCCGCCTTATCACTGGTATCTCCCATGTTATTGCGGTAATCACCCTGCTCGTTGATGATCTGCGCTATGGAAGTGTTCGTTGAACTAAATTCAGTCTCACTCCCCCCAAAGGCGGCATAAACCATCGTTTGATCACTGATATCATATTCACCACGAATGATTCCCCCCTTGTCTTTCGAGTGATTGAACCCCCAGTCCGGGTTCAGCAAGGTATCCGCATCCGGAGGCTTAGGCAGCGATACCCCCGGAGCAAGGGTTACACCCCGGGTTGCGCCATCGACACGGTCTTCACTAACATAGAGATCCGCAAAAATTCGCGCCTTTTCTCCACGCCAATCCAAGCCCAGAGATCCAAGCTGAACCTCTTTTTCCTGATCATTAACCGATGTTTCACCATCACGGTATGCACCGTTAAAACGAACACCAAAAGCCTTGTTAGCACCAAAACGTCGTCCAAAATCCAGATGCCCACCAAATTGCGAGTCCGACATATAGGTTGCGGTTAGTGCAGTCAGAGGTTTATCTCCGGCTCTTTTGGGCACCAGATTGACCGAACCACCTACAGAGCCGTTAGGCGGCATTCCATTCAGCAAGGCGGAGGGACCTTTAAGCACTTCGATACGCTCAAACATTTCAGGGGAACTACGGAAATAAGGAGCAACCCCAAACATGCCATCAAAGGTGACGTCACCAATATCTGAACTGAACCCGCGGATCGAGTAGCTCTCCAGGTTTTCACCCGTGACGCCACCATTGAATACCGTCGGGTCTGTTGCCGCGATCACATCTGTAATGTTCTGCGCTTGGCGGTCGTTAATAAATTTTTCGGTATAGCTGATGGTGCTGAAAGGCGTTTCCATAAAGTCTTTCTGACCCAGCATACCCACACCGCCGCCACTTCCTGCCTGACCACCTGTATAGGGCGCAACAGCAGCCCCCGAATCACCAATAACAGATATTGGAGCCAGAGTTGTTTCGGTCGATTCTTCATTTTTAAGCACCGCTGACGCATCGCCACTCGCTCCCTGCGCCTCAGCTGGGGTAGCCCACGCTAGGTTCAACGTGGCAATCAACACAACCGAAACGCCGAAGTGGTGCCGAACCCTACGAGAAGACATGCAAGCCTCACCGGTTTCAAAAAAAACCAACCCATTGTAATTTAACGTTTTTTTCATTGATCTTTCCTTTTTTCAGGATGTACGTAGCCCTCCGCTCAACAGGAGCGGAAAAAAATAAAAAGAAGTAGAAAATAGGCCTTTTAAAGAGGCCTGGTGACTAGAGGGAGATCATTGCTGATAGCCCTTAATAACATCATCGAAGACGCGCTGAAGTGAGGTGGGACTGGCCGCCGTGATATACCAGGCATCCGCATCGACAAAAACAACGTTTCCTTTCTGCCAGGCAGTTGTCCGACGTAGCAGAGGATTCGCCATTTGCTCAGCCTGCATGATGGGACGCCGCTCCATAACCGCAGTGCGATCAATGATATAAAGAATATCCGGGTCAGCACGGTTGATAAATTCACTGGAAACAGGCTGCCCGTGCAGGCTGGTATCTTTTAGAGTACTGGCGGGCTTAACCCCAAGCGCATCAAAGACAAAGCCATAGCGTGAATGAACGCCAAAAGAGCTGAATGAGCCATTGTTGTGCATGACAATCAACGCCCTTTCAGGTCGACCTTCCGTAATCTGGCGTACTTTTGACAAATGAGCATCAAGTTGGGCGACTTTATCCCGGGCCGCTTCTTCCTTGCCAAAGACTCTGCCCAATAATCGCAGATGCTCCCTAACATCTTTAATGTGATGGCTACCGCTGTCGCGAAAATCCACATCGAAATGGAGCGTTGGTGCCAGCTCCGATAAAGACTCATATTGGGCAGCCTGAATCGGTGTTATCAGTATCAGGTCTGGCCGAAGCGCATATATCCGTTCCAGATTTGGCCGTGTGATTGCCCCCAGATCCTCCACGCTGGCATCGGTGCGATAAGAGGCCAGAAAATGTGGTACATAGTCCTTCACCATGCCTGCAATAGGCACTCCAAGCTGATCCAGAAAGTCCGCTTCATTCATATCCAAAACCGCGACTTTCTGCGGGCGCTCTGTGATACGAGTTGTTCCTAGTTGGTGCTGAATGACCAGCGGTTCAGTCAGTGGCTCCAATTTCTTTTCCTGTGACACAGGGCCATCATCACACCCCGACAATGCCAGACCTGTCAGTAGCGCCAGAGGAAACAGTACCCAGGGTTTATCCATCCACTTCATTCTCATTCTCCAATACGGGGGTGAAATAATCACAAACGCGACCGCGTTTACTGTTAATAATTTCAAAATCCAGTTCATACAGATCACTTAGCAGGGTTTCGGTTACAGCGTCATAGACAGGACCATTGAAATGAATCGCTCCCGACTTCAGCGCCACAATATGATCGGAATAGTTGGCTGCAAAATTGATGTCATGAATAACCAGAATCACCGTGCGCCCCTGCTCATCACAAAGCCGGCGTAAAGCCTGCATAATCTGAACGGCATGCTTCATATCCAGATTATTTAATGGTTCATCCAGCAACAACACAGGGGTTTGCTGGGCGATCGTCATCGCCAAAAATGCCATCTGCCTCTGGCCACCACTGAGTTCATCAATAAAAGCATTTCTCAAATGCTCCAGAGACAAAAAAGCAATCGAATCATCAATCACCTGCCGATCATGGGCCGATAGAGCGCCTTTCGAATAGGGAAAGCGCCCAAAAGCCACAAGCTCATGCACTTTGAGCCTCAGATTAAAGCCCGGTGATTGCCTGAGAGTAGCCACTTTACGAGCATAGTCAGCAACCGGAATGTCACCAACCGGAACGCCATCAAAGAAGACGCTACCGCTGACAGGCTTGATCAATCCCGCCATCATCATCAATAAAGTGGATTTTCCAGCACCGTTCGGACCAATAAGGGAAGTGATACAACCGACAGGAAATGCCGCATTGGCTGAGGCCAGAACCGTTTTATCCGCGTATTCTTTGCAGAGATTTTCGACAGAAATCATAGAGTCGTCCGCACCCTAACCATCAGCATCAGGAAGTAAGCACCACACACTAAGTTGACCAGAATACTAACGGTAGTTTTGTAATTGAACAGACGCTCAACAAGGAGTTGAGCAGTGATAAAAATGATGACAGCAACAACAGAACCCAGCGGCAAGGTATGCCGGTGCAGGCGACTTTTGGTTATTGCATAGGTGATATTGGCAATAAAAATCCCAAGGAATGCCGTCGGGCCAATCAGGCTGGTCGAAACCGCCACCAGAATAGCGATCAAGGCCATGTATAACCGAATCCGTTGTGGCTCATTTACCCCAAGAGAGACAGCCTGTTCACGCCCCAATAACAGCACATCCAGCTCAGACAGATATCGGTAACCCACCACGCAAACTGCCAAGACTGCCAAAAAGGCATAGAGGAGTGTTTCCGGCTGCGCACGGTTAAACGAGGTATAACTCAGATTCTGAAACACTGAAAACTCACCAGGACTTATTCTGAGCTGAACAAACTGCGTGAAAGTCCCCAACACCATTGTCAGAACCAAGCCCACCAGCAGCAGCTGATAAACATCACGACGGCCTTGACTCAGAAGCCAGCGATGCATCGCCCAGGAATAGATCAGAATCAGAAAAGAGGACATCAGAAAATTCAGCCCGACACCCAGAGCAGCCATCCCATGGGTACCCAGTATAAGCAGCAGCATCGCCTGCCACATTAGGTAGACTGCTTCGTACCCCATAATCGCCGGTGTCAGAATCCGGTTATTCACCAGAGTCTGAAACACAATTGAAGACAGAGCCACGCAAACCCCACCGATCAGAATACCGGCCAACCGCTCCAGCCGTTTAGGAATGATGTAATCAAAGTCCAGCCCACTTCCCATGAATACAAAAATCACCGCGAGTACAAGGACTGCAACCACAACGCCGGACATCACTCTTAAACTCATCCCCGCGCCCCTCCGCGAAGAATAATAAGAAGGAAGACACACCCACCAAGCCCTCCTGCCGTTAGGCCGATAGGGACCTCAAAGGGGTAAAGCATTAAACGGCCGACAATATCGCAGATCAGTAACAGCGACGCCCCACCCAAAGCAACAACCGGCAGCGTATTCTTTAGATTGTCCCCATAACGCATCGCAACCAGATTCGGTATTACCAAACCAACAAAGTAGACCCCCCCTACAGTAATCACCGTAATGGATACCGTCATTGCCACTAAAAACAGCCCAACGCTGGCGGTAGCTGCATACCGCAATCCCAAACTACCCGCAACTTCCTCCCCCATACCCAATACAGTAAACCGATGGGCATATAAGTAAGTCAGAACGACAACCGGAAGGATCAGATACATCAGTTCATAGTGCCCCTGAACGACTTTAGAAAAGTCCCCCAGTAACCAACCCTGCATGCTTTGTAAAATATTGTTCTGATAGGCATAAAACTCAGCAACAGCGCTGAGCACACTGCCGTACATAAGACCGATAACAGGTACAAGTGCCGTGTTGCTGAATCGGATGCGACGAATCACCGCAACATAGACAAGACTGGCGATAAGACAGAAGACGACTGCAAACATCATTTGACCGAACCGACCGACACCCGGCAGCAACGTGAGGGAGACAAGAATCCCCAGCTTAGCGCCGTCCAGCCCTCCCGATGTAGCGGGTTCGACAAATCGGTTACGCACAATATGCTGGAGAATGACACCACACACTGCCAGCCCGACACCCGCAAGAAGTAGAGCTGCCAATCGGGGCAGTCGACTGGCCGTCAGCGTCAGCCAACTGTCACTTAACGGATCAGCAAGATCATCCAGTACAAGCGTATCAGCTCCTACAAAAAGCGAACCAACAGAAAGCAAACAGAAACAACTGAATAGACGCCAGTCGATACCGGCAACATTCAGACCTCTCCTACATCGGCAACTAACTTGCGCAGAACCTTGTGTACTGAAATTCATACGATGGGAAACCAGATCAAATGATAATTATTCTCATAAGATAAATGACTTCCTATTTAGTTGCAACCCTATAAACTAATTTGACGCAGGAGCTACAAAGAGGTTTCATACCCACCTATAAGCAAGGAGCAGACTTATGGTACAAGCCCAGAAAACTAAAAACCGCGGCCGACCGAGAACCATCACCCGAGAACGCATCACAGATGTCGGTATCCGCATGGGTCTACCGAAAATTACGTTTGTCGGTTTAGCGGCTGAGATGGGCGTAAGCCACATGGCGCTTTACAAACACGTTCCAAATCTTAAAGCACTTAAAGCGCTCATAGCCGAGGCCATTTTTGAACACTGGGAGATCCCGGAAATAGCAAATCCCTCACCGTATAAACTGGAAAGTTAC
Organism: Oceanospirillum maris DSM 6286; assembly: GCF_000422865.1. GTDB lineage: Bacteria > Pseudomonadota > Gammaproteobacteria > Pseudomonadales > Halomonadaceae > Oceanospirillum > Oceanospirillum maris. The sequence goes on from NZ_KE383938.1 coordinate 152,602, forward strand.
CTGAATGAATTTGCACTTTCTCTTCGGAATCTGGTCCGACTTAACCCCGGCTTACCGCCATACCTTTTGCGCCGATCTGTCGCAACGCCTCATATAACCGAAAAGATTAGAGAGCATCAGAAAGTCGTCGCTGCGACTTTCAATCTATCGAGTGAAAACTCGCAGTGGCTACTCTCCACCATCGCATTTCACTGCATTGCGGTTGCCGATACGCTTTACTCAAAAGATGATGAGACTATTGAGCTGGATCGCTTGGATGAGGAGGAGATTGAAAGGGAATTTAATCAGGGCATAAATGCACTGATCATTGGTGCACTGAAGATAATGGCACAGGAAGAAGACCTTCCTTCAACACCATAAAACAGGACTTATAAGCCCCACGAAACGACAAAAGGTTAGAATCGGACGTAGGGACTTCAAGCTTAAACGAGGATAAATCTCAATTGACTGGCTTTACTGGAAAAGAACTAGCTCAGCTATAACCACAAATTTCCAAATCGGTACTGGGTTCAAAACCGGAAATTGGCTATATTTTTTCATAATCAATAAGTTAGCTTTCCTTCAAATAAAGTCCGGCACAGTACTAAAATATATCCTCTCAGATAAAAAGGTCGACAGCGATTAATAAAACTGACACTTAAAGCACCAATCTCCGGCTTTGTTTTTATTGAAATAGGCAATACCGTTATCAGCCCACATCCAGTTGGCTTTCTCTTCACTACCGATTTGAAAGACATAACCTTCTAAATCATGCCCATGCTGAATACAGGTTGGAAATCCGGCAAACTTTGTCCCCAGATAACGATGATATTCGTAGAAAAACTTTTCATCGGCGTCGTCAGACTCATTAATCGGCGTCATATCCACCAGATCCCAGGCATTCTCCCAATCGGGAGCGTCATCTTCGACCTTATCCCACTTTATTGGGAAGCTTTTGACGACATCAGGCTCCTTGGATTCAGGCAGACACTGCAGACCCTCACGGGATTGATACTCCCGTATCTCCCAGCCGTCGCCATGGGGCTTATCAAATGGAAACTCCTCGCGATTCGTAAAAACGACCAAAAATGCAATTTGCTTTAACTCCGGGGGTATAACAGGCAACTCAGATACCTTTACCTGAAGCAGGCAAAACATATCTCTTCCTCTATAAACGGGAAGTGCTTCACCCGCCAACCCTACTCCGGAACCACCAAACCAGGAGGTGATCCGATCCTCCGGTGGTCGAAAACCACCCACCTGAGCGACCGAAGCCTCTCTCAATAAGCTGTCCAGCTCGTTATAGGTTTCTTCAATTGTTTTCATCATGGGCTCACTAGTAATGCCTTGCGGAGGAGAGCTTAATTCCGATCCCACGCCAGCATCTCTTCAAATGCTGCCTTTAAGGCCGATTCGATATCCTGATGAGATGAATCTTTGTGCCTCGCGGGACCAGATGCTCTGCTTTCTGCAGAAGACCAAAGTTCGTATCTTCGATTTCTGTGCTCAATGGTCAGTAAAACATCCAGACCATCCGGGTATGTTTTCTGATAAGAAAAAAGGACAGGGCTTTCATAACCGGAAAGCTCACTCCAACCCTGAGATAAAAGCGATCTCACTGTACTATGACTCCCGGTTCTGCAAAATCAGAGCGCTTCCGGCATCCCTGAAAGCCATTTCGTCCTTAATGCAACTGACCGGCATGTTGAGCAAGATATTCCAGCATAGGCCGCTCCAGAGGGAGCGCATTATGCGCGGGGTTAATAACAACGCCATCGTAGGCATCGCCCTGTAGTGCGAATGACCAGACATCTTTACCCGGCAATATCAGGCCTGAAACATCCTGATCGGTATATTGTCCCAGTGCCTTCCAATCGGTGAATAAAACCAGATAGTTTTTACCGACATTTTCAGCAGACAAAATCCCAAAAGTGCTACCCTGTTCAAGCGTTTGCAGATTGCCATCAGAAGGTGTCATTTTGAGCCCTTCAGTAAACATTCCCGCCAGATAATTGGCCTGAAATAGCTGCATGATCAGCTCATCTTTGGACGCATCGGAATCCTCCTCAGCGACACGCGCCATTGCCGCAACTAATGCAGGGTTTTCAACGGCCTTATTCACATCGATTTGTGTTTTTTCCTGAGACATTGCTTCGCTTGCTCCCAATACAAGCAGGATTCCAATTAGATAAGAGATTATGCGTATCATAAATTTCAAAACTCATCGCCCGCGGACTAAGAAAGGGTCCTATGACTGAAGGGCAATATCATTCCGGCCAGCGCTCAGCTTTAGTCAGCACATATGGCACAGCAACCGGGGTAAGCTCATCCTTATTAAAGAAAGGTGAAGGGTTTGCCTTTTTGAGCAACTTTCCCTTCAGGATGAAAGGCATAACCGTTAACAGCCCTTTCAGATTAAGTTTATCAGGCGTGCCGGGAGGTGCTGTTCCCTTCGCATAACGCCCCATAATACGGCACCGAACCTGACCCAGGCGTCTGATCGCATCGGGGGAATAAACACAGCCCAAAAAACCTGCCCAAGGCTCGTTAGGACGGGTATTAACAATGGGGGTATTGCAGCAGGATGTAGAGAAACGAAATATCCCTTTAGGCGATAATCGCGTGCATTGCAGCGTCTCTTGCCCACTAAGAATTTCGACGTCAGAAGGATAAGCCGGAATCACCTGAGTGCCGCCATTGGCATCCAGCAAGTCATCACGCTTGAGATAACGCAGGTACGACTGGCAATCATCGCAATAACACACCAAGCGACCAGGGGTGTTTTTAGGGAAGGCATTAAGACTTGCGCGGAACTGTCCGCATTGGCACTGTATTTCCATGTTCAGATCCTTTAGTGCAATCCACGATACGCTTTACACTCAGTATTAACCAAGGTTTAACGCCTGTATTTTCAGCAGATAAACGTCAGCAAGCCCCAGCCCTTCCGGTGCTCTACCTAGAACTCCAGTGACTCAACATACTTTAAGAACAAATAATCAAACTGCTGCGTAATTCTGTAAAACCGCTCTAACAGGGCTGTATCGCCTTCCCTGTTGTACAGACGGGTAAGATCCCGGGCAATAGATTTTGCCTGTTCGGCATCTAATGAATTTTGTCGTTTAAAGCCAATAAGAGAAGCGCCCAATCCGAAGAGTTCGTACCCATAAAACTGTTCAAGGTGCTTGGCCAGCACATAGTTTTCAAACGGATTAAGGTCGCAGGAGAAGTAACCATTTGGAAATGCGCTGATTGATAACGCTGCCGATTGGACCGGAACGACTTTTATCCGGATATCGCTATCAATATAATCAAGCGGAGTGTTATGTACGCCTTCAAGCATATCCATTTCATCGTCATCAAGCGTAAGCCCTTTGCCGCAAACACCTGAGAAATCAACCGATAGCGTTTTTGAAAGAAAGTTTCTCTCCCGGATAAAAAACTCAGACTTGGTGGACAGATACCCCAGATGCTCACCATCTTCAAAGGCTTCAGGGGCAACATCAGAAAGGTCATGACCTTCAACGTCATCAAGATCATGAGACATCGTTGCATGCATAGATGTATATTCAGCCTGCCCCAAATCATCCAGCGTTGTCAGCACTGAGGAATTGTCCGACTCTTTTTTCAGAGCACTCAGAGCCTCAAAAATATCATTTAACGAATGGATGTCAGTGCCCTGGTATTCGTCACACAGGATTTCGTACCCGGGCTGATCAGCGTACAACCTTTTGATCTTCACTTAATGATTCCTTGTCTCAATCACATTCCGGGCCCCGCTAAAGGGGACGAGTTATTTGTATATATTCGGGATTTTTGCTGCACGGTCGGCAGCAGGCAGTCGAAGATATGGCCGCTTCAGAGGCGCAAAAAAATCATAACCTGCCCTTAAGAGGGTGGTCTCGCTGCCACCCGGCGGCGGCACGAGAGTTGACATAACAGATCAAAAGGTCAGCTGCGCCTCTCGATCCTACCCAGTGTATTAACGATGAGGCGACGCTACGAACACCCACCTCGCACCACAGAGCATCATTGTTGTATGCCGGCCCTCGTGAATCTACCTGACACACAAGCAGATCTGCCGCGCCGCGAAAATCAACCTGATGGACGAGAACGTCGGCAACGACCCGTGAATCCACTTCATAGACAAGCGCCATGTCTGCTCCTGTTGTTTAACCATTGCAGCTTAAATTGCAGCCGGACACTCACATTTATGCGGACTGACATATTATGTATTCTGTTAGTCGCAACAGCCCTAATCAACAATTTCAATCAACAAGTACTAATTAAGAAAAATCTTTACAAGACTGCCGCTATTATTCAGATCAAACGCGATTTGGTTAAGAGCGTTATAAAATATACCGTCACTTAACTTTTTAAGCCTGTCACTGTTCACAATTTCTATAATTTGCACACCTTCACCCGGAAACCCCGGGCCACCAGCGTTCAGAGCATCCCAAAAAGCATCCAGGTTTTTTCCAAAAAACTCACTACCATCAGGTTTTACAGTGGCAATGTAGCTGATCCAAAAGTCTGCTTCCGAATCAACCCTTTTGCAATCAATAATATGTTTCATAACAGTATGATAACGATTTAATCTGTAACAAATTAATTAAAAACAACCCAATGATTAAAAAATTATCTATCCCAGAGAGTTTAATAGGTATTACAGCCATCCGATTTGCTACTTTGTTTTTTAAATACCCGACCAACGTGAACTAAACCAGTTAATTTTATCACCGGTTTAATTATTAACTGACCACTACCTACGATAAAAAGCCAGGTACCACTATCAATAAGCGATTCATTAAGAAAGAAAAAACTACCTACTAAAAACCATAGCGCTATAAGCAAATCATTTAAGGCACCTAAGGCCTCATAGCGCCGCTGAATCACTATATGCTGATGACCAATATCAACATCCAACTCATTACTTTGATTCACAAACCCTCCTTAGATTAAGTCTATTAAAATAATGCTGAGAATTATCCGCCATAAAATTTCATTGCCAGAACGCTTTTGTTAGAAAGAATCATTCGAAGAACAGAAGGGATTACCAGAAAACAAAACTCATCAGACCAAGAGAGCGAATGCCACTACCAGGGTCAGAACCAAAAAGTAACAATAAATGGCCGCTCCCAACAAGGAAAGAACCCCATTAAAACTCCGACTTCAACGAATATTCAGCCGGACTTTAGCTGCATAGAGTAAGAATTTACGCTGTAGCTTATACTGGATCCCAATGAGCAGAGAATGAAGCGGATCTTCTTCGTCAATTTCGCGAACCGCAATCAGACCAATATTGAGTTGTTCCAGTTTTTCAGGTGAAGCCTCTGCCAAAACCACTGCAAAGCAATACTCCAACTGCTTTCTGACCATTGCCTGCCAGGGTAACGGAAACCTCTCCAGCTCCACTAATGCTTGGGTTATCAACGCTTTCATTCTCAATGAACAACCGGTCAAATACGATCTAACTTATGTTTTAGCAAAGCACTATCCTCATTCCAAATGGACTCAGAATATGAAAGCCTTAAGATAAACTCAACGTTGATCTGATTTAGTCAACGGACCAAAATAACTCAAGCGTATGAAAATCATTATTCTCTATGAAAGTGAGTTCAATCATATGGGATAAACCATCATCTGCTGACTCACTAATACAGCTATACATCCCACTAAAATCAACATTCAATCTATCGATGAATTTTTGCACATAGTGAGCCACTTGGTCAGAAACAGGCTCAGAACCATACTGACAAAGTGCATTAGCAAACAACGTTTTTAATTGATCGAACTCGGGATCACTCAATGGCTTGGGATAGCCTGCTGATTTCAAAAGCTGAGGATTTATAAAGGAATGGGCTCTGCGATGCCCAAAGCTGTAAAGATAGATTAAACCGCCCTGATCATAGAGTTCGTCAGACTTCTGGCACGCTTCGTTCAAAAGCGCTACGGTTTTTCGGCTTAGCATATTTGTCGCTCTGAGCTGTTATTCTTGCCGTTACGAAACGCCTAGAGCAGCGCAACATTAAACTGATAGCGTTGAATGAAGGATAGCCTGTTATCAGGCCCCGTCTAAAATCTTTACGCGCTCCCACTCTTTTTTCAAAATAGGTTGCAACTTCATGATAATTAAGTCATTAGCTTCTGCGGGGTCTGATTCGGCAGTAACAAGGTTAAAAGCAGAATCAATAGAACTTATTAACTCTTTCGACAGATCCTCATCTGGATTCAATAATAGATTTATTTGAGCCCGATGTTTTTGTGCCATTTTGATAGCAGAGCCATATCGTTCAGACCAGCGTGCAAGTTCCGACATAGCGTACTCAGGATTTTCTAAATCTCTTAGGACGACAGCCCGGCCCTTTTTTTCCTGACATAGATCCCACACAGAGAAAATAGCAGAAATGTAATCAGACACTTCTTCCCGAAGTGAATTGATCCACGCTTGACGACTTGTAGATATAAACTCTGACCGGGATTTTTCTTTTTCTTTATCGGCAAGCTCCCTGGATATTGCTAACTGGGACTCTGTAGCCTTATTTTGATTTCTAACCGTTAAATAGGTTGTCGACACTATCGTCAATATTACAATTATAAATGCCAGCAATGTGGGCCAGTCGAGTTCACATAAAAATTGATTCATGATTATCCTTAAATTTCATCTCAAACAGACTTTCATCCCGCCTGCTTATCCGTCTTTCAAACGCTTAACGTAATCGGAAACAGACCCGTTCCACAGGCATATTTGGCAAATGCCATTTTCAAAAACGTGTGCACAGTTATCATAACCATAAAGATAATGAGCGCATTCGGGGCATAGTGAAACCATCCCGGAAGCTTCACATTTAAAATCACTGCCACATTCTGAACAGGTTCCCAGTTTTGCTTCGCAAGTCATGACCACACCTCATATCTATCGACGGCGTCGCGGATTGCTTCTGCCATTCTTACCTTTACCCAAAGCTTTAGCCAGCTGGGCTTTTTTCGAGGGTTTGCGTTTGCTGCGTTCCTCTTCTTCCTGCGCCATAAAGTCCGGCTCAAAACCGGGGAACCACTGCATCATAAACGCTTCACCGGTGAGTTTTTTCACCTCCTCAAACAGATACTTCTCTTTATGGGCGATCAGAGATACTGCGATACCTGCCTGACCCGCACGGCCGGTGCGGCCAATACGGTGAATATAATCTTCGGTGTTGTACGGCAGCTCATAGTTGACCACGGTCTGCAGTTCTTTAATGTCGAGGCCACGGGCGGCCACATCGGTCGCCACCAGCGCCCGCACTTTTCCGGTTTTAAACTCTTCCAAACCGCGATCACGGGCACCCTGAGACTTATCACCATGTACACCCGCTGCCTTGATACCATCTTTGGCCAGCTCTTTGACCAGCTCATCCACCATCTGTTTGGTTCGGGTAAAGATCAGCACCTGCTGCCAGTTTTTGGAGCCAATCAGGTAAGCCAGCATCGCGGCTTTGCGTTTGGTATCTACTTCATAAAACAGCTGCTCGATTTTGGCTGCTGTGGCGTTACGCTCGGCGACTTCAATCAGCTTAGGGTTCTTCAGGATGGTTTTGCTGAGGGCAAACACCTCATCATTAAAGGTGGCGGAGAAGAACAGCGTCTGACGGGACTCCGGCAGGCGCTTCAGGATGCGGTTAATATCGTTAATAAAGCCCATATCCAGCATACGGTCGGCTTCATCCAGCACCAGCGTTTCGATATCGCTAAGGTCGATCAGCTCCTTAATCGCCAGCTCCAGTAAACGACCAGGAGTTGCCACCAGCACATCACAGCCTTTATTCAGCGCATCGATCTGCGGGTTAATACTGGCACCGCCATAGGCGACGACTGAGTTGAAGCCTAAACCTGCGCTGTATTTCACAAAGCTCTGGTGAACCTGCTGCGCCAGCTCTCGGGTTGGCGTCAGTACCAGCGTGCGGATCGCCTTTTGGTCGTCTTGGGCGTGCTGGATCAGGTAACGGTGGATCATCGGCAAGGCAAAGGCCGCCGTTTTACCGGTGCCGGTTTGCGCACCGGCCAGCACATCGTGACCTGCCAGAACCTCCGGGATCGCTTCCAGTTGAATCGGTGTCGGCGTTTGATAGTTAAGGGATTCTAAAACCGCGAGTAAATCTGAATGCAAACTAAGGGAGGCAAAACTCATAACCAAACACCGACAGAAAAATTAAAGTCGCGCATTGTAGCACTGAAGACTGGTGCGAACATTTGTAGACACCAATTAAATAAGGCATCTGTCATCGTCAGCAAAACTCATCTTTCTGTCGATAAAGAAACGGAACAGCTCTCTCAGCAGATGGCGGAACAGGTGAATCGGGCTTTTGAGAAGTTAGAAGCAGGAGATGGTGTTTTTATCGAGCATAAAACCGCGAAAACCCTGATGGAAACGCGCAAGGCCAGAATCTGGGACAGAGATAGGCGATGATTGTATTTCATGTGGTAGCACATGCTGTCGGAATTATTCCGGTACTCCAACAGAAACAACAGTTTCCAATGAGTAACATTTAGGGAATAAAATTTGTGGATTGCAGCTTATTGTACGAGAAGGAACTTAAGACAAGCTAGAAGGGGTTTGAGGCTGCTCAACCCCAAACAATCGAGAGTGATTACTAAAAATAAAAAAGTCCAAACAGTTAATGATGATTAAACTTAAAAAACCAAAAGTCGTGCAAAGATTTCCTACCATAGTCACCCCCTCTCGAATGCCAGTAATTGAATCGAGTCCCCACTAATATCCTATACTTTTCAATCTCTCGATTGAATGGGGCGGGACAGCATGAAGGCTATCGATAACGGCCTGCCTTGTCAATTACGTTACATAATCCGTTTGCTGTAACAATACGATAAGGCAAAAAGCCATTGAGACTCTTAAGACCCATTAAAAGTTTGTCTTCACCGAGTCGTTCCAGCAAACTGAATAACGTCAAAGAATTCACTTTACCACCTTTCAAATGCAACACACGGCTATTATGAATCCTTGAATTGAACCTCAGTCCATCAAGCAAGTTCATTATGCACTCTGATACGACAGGCGTCGGACGTTGAGAGTAAAAACGATTGCTATCATCAATAACTATGTTTTTAGCTAATTTCAAATTTGTATTTACAAAAATGCAATTCTCAAAGATACAGCCTTTAAAATTGCTATTTTTCAACAAGGCTGCTGAAAAGACACAAGATTTAAAGACAGCATCAGTGAAGTTAGACTTTTTTAGGTTTGTCCCTAAAAATTCAACCTGTGAAAACTCTGCATTTTTAAAACGGCAGCTGGTTAAAATAGCCCCTTTAAAGTTCACATTAAAAAAAGAGGTGTTCGAGAAGTTAGCGCGAAAACACTGAGCTTTAGAGTAAAACTTGTTTCGTATACTTTTCACTCTAGTCTTGCCATAAAAAAGCGATAATCGGCTCAAGCCTTTTTGTTTTTTTGGAAGCAAAATACACTCCGTTTAGGGATCATCCTAATATCAACAACCCATAATTTTATCCAGTCACATCAACATGTTAAGGCTGATCTCCGCCGTATCTGAAAACGACGGCCTGCAGCCGTTGCTCGGAGGAGATTCACACGGCCACCGCTGACATATCTGCCTGACAAGTGCTCTTGCTGGGTTTAATGGCGGCGTCTTGAAACATCGAGCGTAACTGCTTTACCGGCATACTCCCCGCGTAACGAATATTCATCGGGCCTTGTTTAAATAAACGACAATCCATTTCAACCAAGTTTGTAGCAATCTCGGGCATAAAATCCATCTGCTGTAGAATATCTTTTTCCAGATCAACGCCTGGCGCTATTTCTATCAGGCGAAGCCCATTTTCTGTTAGGCGGAAAACAGCTCGCTCTGTAATAAACATCACATTCTGCCCCTTTTTCGCCGCATACTCGCCATTAAAGGTGATCTGCTGCACTTGTTTGCAGAATTTTTTTTGCGAGCCATTTTGGCGTATTTCTAGGGTCTCTCCCTCAAATTTTAAGCATTGTTTACCTGAGGTAAATGTCCCCAGAAAAAATACATCCTGCGTGTTCTGGGTGATATTAATAAAACCGCCTGCACCAGCCAGTTTAGGGCCAAAGCGACTCACGTTAACATGCCCCTCAGGGCAGGTTTCTGCTAAGCCTAAAAAGGCTTGATCTAAACCGCCGCCATCGTAAAAATCAAATTGCGCAGGTTGATCTATAATAGCGCTAGGGTTACTCACAGCCCCAAAGCTTAGACCACTGGCAGGCTGGCCACCAATGCCTCCTGGCTCAACACTCAAGGTGATGCTATCAAGTAGCCCTTCCTCTGCAGCAACTTGAGCAACCATCTCTGGCATTCCAATCCCTAGATTAATAACGCCGCCTTTTTTCAGTTCTAAAAGTGCTCGACGGCCAATCACTTTTCGAGCATCAAGAGGCACAGAAGAAATCTGCCCTAGGGGAGCAAGAACCTCACTGCTGTAAGTCGGGTTGTAATGTTCTGCAAAGGTTTGAGGATGATCTTCCGGCGGCGATACGATCACGTAATCCACAAGGTTAGCGGGTAGCCGTACGCGATCCGGCGTAACCTGATGCTGTTGTGTTATACGTTCAACTTGAACAAAGACTTGGCCGCCGCTGTTTCTAACCGCTTGAGCAATCGCCAGCCCATCAAGGGGTAAAGCTTCACGCTCCATAGAGATATTGCCATCAATATCAGACGTCGTACCACGAAGGAGGGCAACATTCAGTGGAAACCCTTTGTAAAATAGATAATCTTCACCATTAATCGGCATCAACTGCACATGATCCTCTTCGCTGGTACGATTAACCTTGCCACCTTCATGGCGGGGATCCACAAAAGTATGCAGCCCTACCCGAGTTAGGGTGCCCGGTTTACCCGCAGCAATATCACGAAACAGATGACAGATAACGCCTTGAGGTAAGTTGTAACCAGCAATCTCATTGTTGATTGCCATTTGCCCAAGACGTGGCGCTAACCCCCAATGCCCACCTAATACTTTTTTCACTAACCCTTTGTGGGCAAAGTGATTTAAGCCTCGGGTTTCCCCATCCCCTTGGCCCGCTGCATAAACTAAGGAAAGATTACTCGGATGGCCGGTTGCTAGAAAACGCGCCTCAATCGCTTTAGCGAGAGTTTCAGCAAAACCAATGCCGATAAAGCCGCCGGTTGCTAACGTTGCATCGTCATTGATGAGCTGAGCTGCTTGAGCCGCTGTAATAAACTTATCCATCTTTTTATCTCTCAGATTATTGTTTTTGTTTTAACGGTTCGCTATGCCTGAGCCTAACCGTTGGATCTGAGAGATAGCTATCAAGCTTTAGGCCAGATTTAAAATTTCTTTTATAATCATAGGCTTATTTAATTTCACAAGGTTAACCAGCAAAGCAGCTGTCCAATAAAATAGACATTATGTATTGGTATTAAGACATTGTTATGTCTATTTATCGAGACACTTTTTAAGACGATTGTAAAAAGTCGCTCTTGAGATCCCCAAGCTTTTTGCCGCTGCGGTTCGATTGCCCTGATGTTGCTGAAGTGCAGCCTCAAGTAGCGTGCAGTCATGCTTTTGCTGCAACACTTTGAAACGAGCGGGCGGATCAGAAGGCTTCAATAATAGATGGCTAGCCTCCATATCTACTCGGTTGGTAAGTGAATCACTGGCACCCAAATCCTCTGCTGTAATTCGTTCACCTTCGGCCATCACACAGGCGCGCTCAAGGCGGTTACGCAATTCACGAACATTACCTGGCCATGGAAAACTATTTAGCCAAGCTAAGGCCGCATCCGATAATGCCAGCTTAGGTAACTGGGTTTGCATCTGAATATCCTGTAATAGATATTGCGCCAGCAGATTAATATCCCCTTGGCGCTGACATAGCGGAGGCAGATGGATGGGCAAAACATGTAATCGGTAGTAAAGGTCGGGGCGAAATAAGCCTTGCTCAACAAGTTCCGCCAAATTCTTAGAGGTCGCAGCGATAATACGAACGTCAACACTGATCAGTCTATTTGAGCCAAGAGCCTCTATTTCTCGCTCCTGTAAAACACGTAATAACTTAGCCTGCATACCAAGGGGTAGCTCGGCGATCTCATCCAAAAACAGTGTGCCACCGTCTGCCAATTGGATTTTACCAATACGTCCTTTCTGGTCAGCTCCGGTATAGGCCCCTGCGGAAGTACCAAACAGCTCAGCCTCGACTAAAGGCTCTGGTAGTGCGGCCATATTGATACCGACAAAAGGAGCATTTCTGCGCGGGGAAGCTTGATGAATACCTTGAGCGAGTAGCTCTTTTCCTGTGCCCGTTTCTCCAAGTAAAAGCAAGGTTGTATCCAGCTGGGCTGCTCTTTGAGCTTGACGCTTCATCTGTTGAATCTGTGGGGACTCACCAATAATATCATCCAGTTGATAACGGCTAGTGCGCAGTAGGTTTTCTTTTTCAAAGCGTCGGCGTAAACGGGCAAACTTATCAAACAATGGCTGTAATTCATCCAGATCATTATGAAAAATCAAACCTAAGGCACCAACAAGCTCACCGGATTCATTCCGTAAGGGCAAGCGATTAACAACGCACCAATGGTTATTGATCTCCATAAGATCCACAAACATAGGCTTTCCAGTCTGTACAACTCTTGGCATTTGAGAGCTGGGCAGCAGCTGCTCTACCGGCATTCCTGTTGGGTCTAATGTATCCGGCAGATCGAGGAGTTTGCGGTAGGCATCGCTAATCCACACAATGCAGCTTTTCTTATCGACGACCAATGACCCTTCGCAGGCATGAGTTAACTGTTCTAATAAGGCGCAGAAAGCACCGTCATCAGAAAAAGCATCGCTATCGAAGAGAGCTTGGTTATCGGAAAAAAGCGCGCGCATCAAATTTTTGGTTGTCATGATTTAAGCCTGTATTTTATCGAATGCGAAAACCTTTACTGTGTGGCGGCATCGATTAAGGCTAAAATAGCACGGCTGATTAAGAGGTGGCTATTCAGCTGCTCCAGAGGGAAATATGCAGATACACGATATTGATAAAACACATTATTTAAAGCTAAGCCGTAAAGTCAGTATGGTACTGATTATCTGTTTTGCGATAACCGCGCTGGGAAGCAGCCCTATTCTGATTCATTTTTGGGGTAATGAGGATGGGGGGAATTTCTATCTTAATTTAACCGGAGTTCTTATTGGCGTACTGTGCACAGGTTCTGTTTTTTATACGTATAAAGACGATCCGCGCTTGGTCGATTTGCTGTACATTTTTCGCCTTAAAAGAATGCTCGCCCGTGTCACAAATCGCATGCATCATTTAAAAGAGTTGGCGGAAAAAAATGATCAAGATGCCCAGCGTATCTTACGCTTCTACTACGAAGGCTTGATGCAGGTATACCATATTGAAAGTAATGAATACGGTTATACGGAGCTGGTCAAAGATAAAGATCTGTTTTACCAAACCCTAAGTGATGAGTTAAAAGCCGAGCCTTTACTGGATCTACAGCCGGAAATAATTAACGAGGCCGCGCAGCGAAATGTCTAATGATTAATATAACGAATAGATAGAACAATATCCCAGCCTACCCGTCCGGTAGGCGGGGATTGCTTTGAAAATTAAACGGGCTTTTGTTTTGGTAGGTCATCGTTTTGGCTATTTTTATCACGGCTTTTGTCACGATGGTTATCACGCCCCTCATCGCCCTTGTCACCGTCTGCTTCATCATTTTTATCCGCATCCGGCGTATTCTGTAAATCAGGCAGAGGCATCGGTTTCAAATGTCGGCTGCGACCATCTCTGCGAGACAATTCTGTACCACACAACTTGCAGTAATCCGCATCGGCATCATGCCCTTCTTCGCCACAGCCACGACATACCAGATGCATATGGCGCTTCATGGTGTTAGATAGCTCAACAGTGACAATACCTGTTGGTACGGCAATCACGGCGTAACCCATGATCATGACAATAGAAGAGAGAAACTGCCCAAAATTAGTTTGTGGCGTGATATCCCCATACCCGACGGTGGTTAACGTGACCACCGCCCAGTAGATACTACGGGGAATACTGGAAAAGCCATTAGCAGGGCCTTCTACCACATACATAATGGAGCCAAAAACAGTCACCATCGTTATTACGGCGAAGAGAAAAACAGTAATCTTCCGACGGCTGGCTTGCATAGCCTTGGCAAGTGCCGCCGCTTCTCCGACATAATGAAACAGACGTAAAACACGAAAGACCCGCAATACTCGAACCAAGCGCACAACCAACATCACTTCTGTACCGGCCACAAAGAGGCTTAAATAAGTCGGCAAAATACAGAGCAAATCGATCACACCAAAAAAACTGGTCGCGTATTTTAGAGGCTTACCAATACTGTACAACCGAAGCAGGTATTCGATGGTAAAGACCACGGTAAAACTCCACTCAATAAAGTAGAGCGTGTCGTGCCATTCGTTATGTATTGCCTGCACACTATCGAGCAGAACAAAGGCTACGCTGAGCAAAATACAGGCAATAAGCAACAGGTCAAAACCCTTTGCCATTGGCGTGCTCGCCTCAAAAATGACGTGGTAAATTCTTTGGCGATGACCTGTTTGTTCAGCATTCTCATCAGGTGTTGTTTTATCGGCCAGCATATTCGATCACTTTTTAACCCTTAGCGGTTCAGTAAAACAATGAAGGCTGTTTTGGCACTAGGACAAACGTTGCAGGTTTTGCTGCAAACTATTAAAGCTTAATGCCTGTCGACCCAAAGCCAAAACCATCTCATATTGATCATCTTGATTACGCTTAATAAGCTTGTTATCAATCCCATCGGCTTGCTGTTGACTGAGCTGCCATAGTGTTATTTCTTCCGCCATAAGCCCGCTAAGCTCTGATATTTTTCTTTGTAGCGCCAAGGATTCTTTGAGAAGGTTTTTCTCCCCCAAAGAAGGCTCAGAAAATTGATACTCCAGCCAGCGACTTAAATGCAAAAGCGGAGCTTGTTGGCGTAACCACAAGACTTTATCCGTTGGGTGTCGAGGCAGGTGTACTTGATTTAACAACGCCTCAAACGTAGCGTCTTTATCAACAAATATGGCTTTTTTATCAACAAATGGCATCGACTCCGAGTCACGATTTAATAGATACAACCACTGCATAACCTCTATTAGCGTTTGGCCGATCCAAGAGGCGCTCATTAACGGCTGGTAATGTTCATTAAGTTGTACAAAATCAGCACTGTTACGCAATGCCGTTGGGCAGTGATCTAAGCGCTCCCAAGCATTCTGCTGCTGGTAAAGCGTTACAAGGTGTTCTAGTGAATAGCTGAACATCCGCAGCTTGTAGCGTAAGACCGTTGGTAAATAAAGCGCGCTAGGAAGCGTCAAACGACTTAAATGCAGCAAGCACCAGCGCAACTGCCGCAGGCTGCTATAAAGGGTTTCAAGTTCAGACCAGTTTCGGCTAAAGGCTATTTGGTCACGGGCCGCAATAAAACGATCCAGCTCATTCTGAGCGGCGAGAATCAAACCGTGACGGTCATTAAAGGCTGGTGTAGCCGGTGCAGACAAGCCCGCATATTCTGGAGCAAACAGACGAAAACCACGCTGGCCTTTGCTGATATTGCTGATCAATAACGGCACTGTACCGGATAAATCATGGGCCACTTTAAAGAGCAGGTCAGCATCACCAGATTTAAGCTCTAGTTCAATCTCACTAATAGGGTCAGTCTTCCCTTGAGCGAGTACCTGACCTTGATCATGCACCAACTCAATTTCGGCCTTCAGATGTTCATGACTTACATTCAGCAACCATCGATCCCGTTGAAAATTAGTTTCAAAGGCGGGCTGTAAATGCTGTCGAAGGTACTCAAGGTCTAGCGCTTCTGGCAAAAGGTCGGCATCAATCAGGCTAAGATCGAGTGCTGGGCCATTAACATCCCATTCCCACTCGCCTCGCTCATGTAAACCGCCGCTACTGCTACCGCTGGTTTTTAATGTTTGGATGTAACGCTCATCAACTTGACGAATTCGAAGCGCCACCCGTGATTTATTAAGATCAAGACTTGGCGTATCAAAATAGATATTCTGTAGATGCTTGCTGTCAAAACTAACCGCTAGCCCTAAAACCTCGTGCTGGCGCAGGGCTTTTCCTGCCTGAAGAGGTATCGCAAGTTTCAGTTCAATTTCCTTGGCCATAAATTCCCCGTGGCTATGATCCAGACCTAACGTATATAAGAACAATACATTCAATAGGCATAAAACTGCCTATTCAACTGTGTATACCCGCCCCTTGCAATGATTTTTATCCTTAGGCTATCAGTCGATAATATCTCGGCAGGTATTATTTTTTGTCATAAAAACGCAACATAACTGACATATAAAGTACTCATATCAGAAAAAGATGACAGCCAAGTCAAATAATGATGACAGAATTTAGATTTTTTTATGACACAGCGAAAAACAGCTCTTATAATTTCGCCCAAATCCCATACTCCAAGGCAGAAAACCCATGAGTAATACATTTTCCAAGCTCTTTGGGCGCTCACCATTTGGCCCCATGCAGGACCATATGTCCAAGTCATTCAGCTGTGCAGAACAGTTGATTCCGTTTTTTCAGGCTGTATTAGCAGACGACTGGGAAGAAGCAGAAAGCCTACAGCAACGCATCGCTGGTCTGGAGAACGAGGCGGATGATATGAAGACCGGTATTCGTACGAATATGCCGGACAGCCTCTTTATGCCTGTGCCTCGCTCTGATCTTCTTGAGCTACTGACGGTTCAGGACAAAATCGCCAACAAAACAAAAGATATTGCCGGCATTATGCTGGGTCGTCGTATGAGAATCCCTGGGATTTTAGCCGACGATATGGTGACTTATGTTGAGAAAGCAGTGGCTGCCGCTAATCACGCTCGCTTAGCTCTACTAGAAATTGATGAGCTTATCGAAACAGGCTTTGGTCGCCATGAATCAGAACTCGTAAAAAGGATGATTACCAAAATTGATATCTGCGAACATGAAGCAGACAAACTACAGATATCACTGCGCGCCAAACTATTTTCTTTAGAAGCGGAATTGCCGCCGGTTGATGTGATCTTTCTTTATAAGATTATCGACTGGATTGGTGATGTGTCAGATCGTGCTGAGCGCGTGGGCAGTCGTTTACAAATTTTACTGGCGAAATAGTGTCCGTCCCAACCTTACTAATTAGACAACAAATGGTTTTTTTATGTCGATTCTAGTTCAGTACGCTGATGTATTTATTATCCTAGCCTGCGTGTTTGGCTTCTTTATGGCTTGGGGTGTGGGTGCTAACGATGTGGCCAATGCCATGGGCACTTCCGTTGGTTCCAAAGCGATCACCATTAAACAAGCAATCGTTATCGCTATTTTATTTGAGTTTGCAGGCGCTTATCTGGCCGGAGGGGAAGTAACAGCAACAATTCGCAAAGGTATTATTGATCCAGGATTACTTTCTGATTCGCCAGAATTATTGGTTTACGGCATGCTGGCCTCATTATTAGCGGCAGGTATTTGGCTATTAATTGCGACTCACTTTGGTTGGCCCGTATCAACCACGCACTCTATTGTGGGGGCTATCGTAGGTTTTGCTGCTGTAGGTATCTCTATTGATGCGGTGAGCTGGGATAAAGTGGGCACCATTGCCGCTAGCTGGGTGGTGTCTCCTCTCATCGCTGGTAGTATCGCCTTTATGCTCTTTCGAAGCGTCCAAAACTTGATTCTAGAAAAAGATGATCCTTTTGCGAATGCCAAACGTTATGTGCCTTTTTATATGTTCCTAGTGGGTTTCATCATCGCAATGGTGACGTTACTCAAAGGCCTAAAACATGTTGGCCTGCATCTAAGTTTTTCAGAAGCAACACTGTGGTCTATTGCCGTTGGTATCTGTGTCTCGTTGATCGGTATTTTTATGCTGAAGTCCGTTAATCGAGATGAAAACGCCGATAAAGATTTTCACTTCTCAAGTGTTGAGAAAGTCTTTGGCGTACTCATGATGTTCACCGCCTGTGCAATGGCATTTGCACACGGTTCTAACGATGTAGCGAATGCCGTTGGCCCGCTTGCAGCGGTTGTTGCTGTGGTTGAGAATGGCGGAATCGTTGGTGGTAAATCAATTATGCCAGCTTGGATTTTACTGCTAGGTGGCGCGGGTATTGTTGCGGGTCTAATTATGTACGGCCATAAAGTTATCGCAACAGTAGGGACGAATATTACAGAGCTGACTCCAAGCCGTGGTTTTGCCGCCACATTAGCCGCCGCTAGTACCGTAGTAGTTGCCTCTGGTACAGGTTTACCCATCTCCACAACCCATACGTTGGTTGGTGCGGTTTTAGGCGTAGGCCTAGCCCGTGGTATGGCAGCCTTGAATATGAACATTGTAAAAACAATCTTTATGTCTTGGATTATCACTCTGCCTGCAGGTGCGGCTCTATCTATTGTCTTCTTCTTCGTATTGAAAGGTATTTTCAGCTAACTCTTACTACCTCTTCAAAGAAAAACTGCACAAAAAAGATGGCCGCTTTTGCGGTCATCATTGTTTCTCCTCTTTGCTATCTTTCTTCTCAGCCGCTGCCCGTCTACAATTATCCCCGCCATCGACAACCATCAATGCCACCTGCAACTATTTTCGCCATTTAGAGACCACCGGCGATTGTAGATCACGGTGATTATGGCTCACGACAACTGTCGATACCTGTGTCTTCAGGGCTGTGCTTTGCAGCTCAATAATGATGACGTTCTATTACCTTCTGATCTGCTGGGATTAGCGACCTTGGATTCTATTAATCACCCAACAAATGACTACGTACATAGCTTTCGTAACTCATCGCCTTATATTAATGCCCATCGAGGTAGAACCTTTGTTGTTCTTCTAGATGGCTATGCGCTACAGCACCCCAACTTTGCCAATATCATTAATGATCTGGCTTTACTAAACAGCTTAGGTGTTCGCCTTGTGCTGGCCTTTGGTGCGCGCCCACAAATTTTAGAGCGATTAGAACGACGCAGCCTGTCCCTAGAATATGTTGGTGCAAGGCCGGTGATCACCAATGAGGTGCTAGAAGCGGTTAAAGATGCCGCAGGATCGGCGGGGATTGAAATTCAATCGCTGCTGTCTATGGGGCTGCCTAACTCCCCAATGCACGGAGCCTCCCTGCGGGTTGCCTCCGGCAATATGATTACCGCTCGCCCCGTTGGTGTGCTTGATGGTAAAGATTTCGGCCATACCGGACAGGTGCGTAAAGTAGACTGCGGTGCCATCAACCGCCAACTGGACGATGGCACCATAGTGCTACTGCCGCCCCTGGGTTTCTCCCCCACAGGGGAGGTGTTCTCCTTAAGTGTTGAGGAAGTTGCCACCCGCGCGGCAATAGAACTAAAAGCCGATAAACTGATTGTCTTTAGCCATGCCCACGGCCTGCGGGATGAGTCAGGAGAAGTGATTCGTGTTATGCCACCCCGAGAAGCGAGCCGTCATTTAGAGGCGCTGGACACCACCTCCACCGAGTACGCCGCATTGTATGCCGCCTGGCAAACGAGCCGCTTCGGGGTTAATCGCGCGCACTTAATCAGCTACCAACAGGATGGAGCCTTAATAGAGGATCTGTTTACTCGAAACGGTAGCGGCACCATGGTGACTCAAGAACTATACGAGCAAGTTCGAGATGCAACGATTGAAGATGTCGGTGGTATTTTAGAGCTGATTCGCCCCTTAGAAGAGCAGGGTGTTCTAGTACGACGATCCCGAGAACGGCTGGAAAATGAGATCGACCTATTCACCGTCGTCGAACTGGATGGCATGATGATCGGCTGTGCGGCTCTTTACCCCTTCACTGAAGAAGGTATCGGCGAGCTAGCATGCGTGGCCGTTCATGCTCAGTATCAAGGCGGTCAACGTGGCGACCTGATTTTGCAACATATAGAGAAACGCGCTAACCGTATTGGCTTAAACCGCCTGTTTGTTCTAACCACCCACACCGCCCATTGGTTCCGTGAACGTGGCTTTGAACCCGCGGATGTTGATGCGCTGCCTCGCTCCCGTCAGGAGCTGTACAACTGGCAGCGTAATTCAAAGGTGTTTGTAAAAGCGTTGTGAATTAATTTATAAAAATGCTACAGCCCGAGTGGATGCTTTATTGCCACAGGGAATATAATGAAAAATGAAACGGCCAGTAAAATCCATTGAAATAAAGAGATTACTACCCAAATAAAGCCACTTTTCTAGTCAAAGTTACTGTTTTAACCCCACTTTGCCTAGCCATATAGCCGTCACAATGGTAAAAAAGTGGTCTGCAAAAGTTAACCTATAAAAAAGGTAAAACCTCTGCTTTAAAGGGTTTTACCGCACCAAAGCTGAGGATTACCCATGCCCGTGTATCGTTCCAAGACCTCCACCGCAGGCCGTAATATGGCTGGCGCCCGCGCCCTGTGGCGCGCAACCGGTATGAAAGATGATGACTTTCAAAAGCCGATTATCGCGGTCGTGAACTCCTTTACCCAATTTGTACCGGGCCATGTACATTTAAAAGATATGGGGCAGTTAGTCGCCCGCGAGATCGAACAAGCCGGTGGTGTTGCTAAAGAGTTCAACACCATCGCCATTGATGACGGTATTGCCATGGGACACGATGGTATGCTGTACTCGCTGCCATCCCGTGACATTATTGCAGATTCTGTGGAATACATGGTTAACGCCCACTGCGCCGATGCCATGGTCTGCATCTCCAACTGTGACAAAATCACTCCGGGAATGTTAATGGCGGCTATGCGCCTGAATATCCCCGTGATCTTTGTTTCCGGCGGCCCAATGGAAGCGGGTAAAACCAAGCTGGCTGAACACAAGCTAGATCTGGTTGATGCCATGGTGCTAGCGGCAGACCCAACCGCCTCTGATGAGATGGTTGATGCCGTTGAGCGCTCAGCCTGTCCAACCTGCGGTTCCTGCTCGGGTATGTTTACCGCCAACTCCATGAACTGTCTAGCAGAAGCATTAGGCTTAGCTCTACCGGGCAATGGTACGGTGGTAGCAACCCACGCCGACCGTGAACAGCTATTTAAGCGTGCCGGTCATCGTATCGTTGAGATGAGCCGCGAATACTACGAGCAAGAGAACGAGCGCATTCTACCTCGCTCTGTGGGCTTTAAAGCCTTTGAAAATGCGATTGCTCTGGATATCGCTATGGGTGGTTCCACGAATACTATTTTGCACCTGTTGGCGATAGCCCAAGAAGCCGAGATCGACTTCACTATGCAAGACATTGATCGTATGTCTCGCGTGGTGCCCCAGCTGTGTAAAGTTGCACCAAATACCCCTAAATATCATGTTGAAGACGTTCATCGTGCCGGTGGCATTATGGCGATTCTTGGTGAGCTGGATCGTGCCGGTAAACTGCACACCGATACACCGACCGTACACAGCGACACCATGAAAGACGCGCTGGACGAGTGGGATATCATGCGCAATCCATCTGAGGCCGTGATTGAATTCTATAAAGCTGGCCCTGCGGGCATCCCAACTCAAACCGCCTTCAGCCAAGCCACTCGCTGGCCTACTCTGGATGGCGACCGTGCTAACGGCTGCATCCGCTCACTAGAAAACGCATACTCATTAGAAGGCGGCTTGGCTATTCTTTACGGCAATATCGCCCTTGATGGCTGTGTTGTAAAATCAGCCGGTGTGGATGAGTCCATTCTCGTATTTGAAGGCCCAGCCCACATCACCGAATCTCAAGATGAAGCCGTTGCCAATATTCTGGATGATAAAGTTGTCGCCGGTGAAGTGGTCATCGTCCGTTACGAAGGCCCTAAAGGCGGCCCTGGTATGCAAGAGATGCTCTACCCAACCTCTTACATCAAATCGAAAGGTCTAGGTAAAGCCTGCGCCCTACTAACGGATGGCCGCTTCTCCGGTGGAACCTCCGGCCTGTCTATCGGCCATTGCTCACCGGAAGCGGCTGCTGGCGGTGCTATCGGCTTAGTACGTCACGGCGATATGATCCGCATCGACATTCCGAATCGCACCATCAACGTACTGGTATCCGATGAAGAGCTGGCAAAACGCCGCGCCGAGCAGGACAAGTTGGGCTGGAAACCGGCTGAAGAACGCCCACGTAAGGTATCAGCAGCGCTGAAAGCCTATGCCCTGTTGGCAACCTCCGCCGACAAAGGCGCCGTACGGGATCTGTCTCAGCTGGATTGATTGTTAGCTAACTAGCTAAGACACAAACCCTAAAAGCCCGCTGTGAGAGATTGCAGCGGGTTTTTTAGTTGCACATCACGCTCAGAAAATAATCATCCGGCGCAGAAATCCTGTGCTAGAATGCGCTTAAAAGTACGATTGGGAGTGCGATTATGATTATTTCCGCTAACGATGTAAAAACAAAAGGCGTCAGCTTCCTTGGCAAACTGCTAAAAAATGCCGATGAGCTTATCATTAACGTCAGAGGCAAAAACAAGTACGTGGTGCTGGATATTGAGCGTTACCAAGAGTTCCGGCAGAAGGAACTGGACTTGGCACATCTGCAGGCGATGCAAGATATTGAAGCCGGGCGCAGCAAAACCCAGACGGCAAAAGAGCATCTGGATGAGCTGAGAAATGCCCTATAAGATCATTCAGACGGACAGTTATTTTAAGAAGCTGACCAAGTTCATTAAAAAGCACCCTGATGTGCTGCCCCGCTACGCAAAAGCCATCGAGCTGATGGAGAGTGACCCTTACCACCCTTCGCTTAGGCTGCATAAATTGAAGGGGAGTCTGGGTGATTATTACAGCGTGTCGATTACGATGAAGTATCGTATCGTGATCGACTTTATTCTGGTCAACGATGAGATCATCCCTATTGATATCGGTAGCCATGACGAAGTCTATTAAAGCCTCACACCAACTGATACGCGTTGCTCGATAGTAGCGCGCCGCCGATTAGGATCAGTAATACGCCGCTAAAGGCTCGGGTTTTGTTCAGTGCGCCCATACTGAGTTTCTGCGCCAGCAGGTATGCGCCCAGCGCGTAACTCATCATAATACTGACATCCAGCACCAACCAGCCGAAGGCGAGATAAAGAGAGGCCTGCCAGTAGGGTAGGTCGGTGATGATAAACTGCGGTAGCAGGGTGGCAAAAAAGATCAGGTCTTTCGGGTTACTGATGCCGGTATAGAATGCCGTTTTAAAGAGCTCTTTATTACTCTCTTTGTGATCGCCCTCTTCACTCAAGACTATCGGCTTGAAGTTTTTAAAGCCGATCCAGACCAACAGGCAAGCGCCGAGAATCGACAGCACGTTGATCCAGATGCCCTGAATCAGAAGCGCGACACCACCCAGCGATAATATGATCAGAATGAGTGCAGCACTGACACCGCCTAAGGCGTTATAAAAGCTGCGCTTTACGCCATAACTTGCTGAGTGCTGCATGATCAGCAAAATCGACGGGCCGGGAGTGGCGATAATCAGAAAGATGGTGGCCAGATAAAGCAGATAGAGATTCATAAAGCTCCGTTATTTTTCAGGCGCTGGAAATAAAAAAAGGCTACCACGGAAACGTGAGAGCCATTTTTGTGTAGGTCGCCCTTTAGGGCGACAACGGTAGTAATATAGAGAGTGTTGATGGGCTGAAGCCCAACCTACAAAGGTTTAAACCTCTGCCAGATTCCCTTTTGTTTGCAGCCAGTCTTTACGATCACCGGAGCGTTTTTTCGCCAGTAGCATGTCCATCATTTCATTCGTCCCGTCATGTTCTTCGCGGGTGAGCTGGACAAGGCGGCGAGTGTTCGGATCCATGGTGGTTTCCCGTAACTGCAGTGGGTTCATCTCACCCAAGCCTTTAAAGCGCTGCACGTTAACCTTACCCCGTTTTTTCTCTGCCTCTAGCCGGTCAAGAATGCCTTGTTTCTCATCATCGTCCAGTGCGTAATGAACTTCTTTACCGATATCAATCCGGTAGAGCGGTGGCATGGCGACGAAGACGTGGCCGTTATCTACCAAGGAAGGAAAGTGACGGAAAAATAGGGCGCAGAGTAAGGTGGCGATATGCAGACCATCAGAATCCGCATCCGCAAGAATACAGATTTTTCCATAACGCAGGCCGGAAATATCGGCGTTATCGGGATCAATACCAAGGGCTACAGCAATATCGTGTACCTCTTGGGAGGCAAGAATCTGGTCGGAGCTAACCTCCCAAGTGTTCAAAATCTTACCTCGCAAGGGCAAAATCGCCTGAAATTCACGATCACGAGCCTGCTTAGCTGAACCACCGGCGGAGTCACCTTCCACCAGAAATAGCTCTGAGCGCGCGGTATCTTGCCCTGAGCAGTCAGCTAATTTACCGGGCAATGCAGGGCCTTGAGTGATCTTTTTACGGGCTACTTTTTTGCTGGCTCGTAGACGTTTTTGCGCGATACTGATGGCCAACTCTGCTAACTGTTCCGCTTCTGCTGTGTGCTGGTTTAGCCAAAGGCTGAAAGCGTCTTTTACCACACCGGAAACAAAGCTTGCGGTTTGACGGGAGGAGAGCCGCTCTTTAGTTTGCCCAGCAAACTGGGGGTCTTGCATCTTGACCGACAATACATAGCTACAGCGTTCCCAGAGATCATCGGCGGTTAATTTAACGCCCCGAGGGATCAGGCTGCGGAATTCGCAGAACTCACGTAGGGCATCCAGTAAGCCTGACCGTAAGCCGTTTACGTGTGTGCCACCTTGAGCGGTAGGAATCAGGTTAACGTAGCTTTCTGTGAGTAATTCGCCACCTTCAGGTAGCCAATGCAGCGCCCAATCGACCGCTTCTATTTTTGCGCTAAAACTTCCCGTGAATGGGGAAGCGGGCAACGTATCCCAATCAACTGAGGCTTGTTTTAGGTAATCGGTTAGGCCGTCCTCAAACTGCCACTCGGTAGTTTCATTGGTGTTTTCATCCCAAAAAGTGATGTGCAAACCAGGACAAAGCACCGCTTTAGCACGCAAATTATGCTTTAGCTTAGTGACCGAAAACTTAGGGCTGTCAAAGTAACTAACGTCTGGCCAAAAATGTACTTTGGTGCCAGTGTTGCGTTTACCAACGGTGCCGATAACGGCTAGGTCTTCAATTTTATCGCCGTGGGAGAAGGCGATTTTTAATTGTTCTCCTCCCCGTTTAACAAAGACTTCCAACCGGCTTGAAAGCGCGTTGACCACAGAGACACCCACACCATGCAAACCACCGGAGAACTGGTAGCTGGTGTTGGAGAATTTTCCGCCGGCGTGCAAGCGGGTCAAGATCAATTCGACACCGCTAACACCGTGCTCAGGATGAATATCGGTCGGCATTCCCCGCCCGTCATCTTCTACCGAGACAGAGCCATCTTTAAACAGGCAAACCTGAATACTCTTGGCGTAACCACCAAGTGCTTCATCAACACTGTTATCAATTACCTCTTGCGCTAAGTGGTTTGGGCGGGTGGTATCGGTGTACATGCCGGGGCGTTTTTTTACCGGGTCCAGACCGCTTAAAACCTCGATGGCTTGGGCGTTATAACTGGGTGTTGATTTTTCTGCACTCATGGATGTTCCTGAAAATCTTATGGTATTTTTTAACGGGGCTTACACTAAGGCTCTAAGGCTTAGCACGTAATTTTCTTCGGGCATGGCGAGCTGTTCGGGGTAATCAATACCGGCAAAATCCAGCATCATGGTGAAATACTGCTCGAAATTCTGGAAACCGTGATCCCCCCCTTCAATCACCACCACCTCCGCTTGGCGGTAATAGTTCTCAGCACGATGATAATCTAAAACCTCATCATCACTTTGCAGCAGCACTTTAATATTCTGGGTGCAGGCAGGTTCTGCCATGTGCAAACGACGTAACTGCTGCATATGGTCCTGTGTGAGTTGATATTGCTCGCCGGTATAAAGGTTTTCATTTAACCCAAGATAGGCTGGCAGTAGTTCTTGCGGATATACGGCGGGATTGATTAATACCGCTTTTAATCCCGGATAGCGCGCCATCAAGTAGGTGCTATAGAAACCGCCTAAGGAGCTGCCTACCAGTAAGATACGGGTAATTTTACCGGTATGCTGGTCGCACGCTTTGATCGATTCGAGTAAATCTTCCAGTGTTTCCATCGCCTGTTCAGGCCAATGGCTGAGCATAGGGGCGTGGTATTGAAGATCCAGCTTATTTTGCTCAACAAAGGCTTTTAACTGCAATGCCTTAAATGAACCAGGAGAGCTGTTAAAGCCATGAATATAAATGACATGATGTTGAATTGAGTTATCCACAAAGACCTCATTCTAGGCATCGATTAAATCAATTTAAGGCCAAACAGTTTAGGTAAATACTGGTTGGGTGTACAGATGCTTATTGTATCCGATAGTTTTGTTTTCAGTCGAAAAAAAACCCGGACCTAGCCGGGTTCTTTTCGAATTGATCGCGGAGCGTTATAGCGCCTCGATCTTAGTGTACTGCTCTTGCAATTTAGCTTGGGAAGCTTTGGCGCTATCAAGTTTTTCACGCTCTTTAGCCACAACTTCTTCCGGCGCACTGGCCACAAATTTCTCGTTACCCAATTTGCCTTCTAGACGTCCTACTTCTTTTTGCAATTTTTCCATCTCTTTCTTCAAGCGACCCAGCTCGGCATCTTTGTCGATCAGACCGGCCATAGGCACCAGCACTTCCATCTTGCCCACCAGTTTGGTGGCAGACATTGGCGCTTCTTCGTCTTCTTCCAACCAAGTGATTAAACTCAGTTTAGCCAGCTTGCTTAAAGCAACGTAGTTGTCTTGTACTCGACGGAAATCATCGTCGCTACCATTTTGAATCAGCACCGCTAACTCTTTACCCGGCGCGATATTCATTTCACCACGGATATTACGGATGCTAACGATGACCCCTTTCAGCCATTCGATATCTGATTCTGCCGCTTCATCGATCAGGTCAGCAACGGGGTTCGGGTAAGGCTGCAACATAATCGTGTCGCCTTCTTTACCCGCCAGCCCTTTAATTTGCTGCCAAATCTCTTCCGTGATAAACGGCATAATAGGATGAGCCAAACGCAGAGTGGCTTCTAGTACACGTACCAAAGTACC
Source organism: Oceanospirillum maris DSM 6286 (assembly GCF_000422865.1). Taxonomy (GTDB): domain Bacteria; phylum Pseudomonadota; class Gammaproteobacteria; order Pseudomonadales; family Halomonadaceae; genus Oceanospirillum; species Oceanospirillum maris. The sequence continues at coordinate 179,620 of NZ_KE383938.1, forward strand.
CCGTGTACCGCGCTTAAGAGCAGCCATCTGATCTTTTTCTTCTTGGGTTTCGCCTTCGGTTTCATCCCAAAGAATGGGCTTAGATAGTTCCAGATACCAGTCGCAATATTGATTCCAGATAAAGTCGTACAGGGTATTGGCTGCCAGATCAAAACGGTATTCGTCCATCTGACGCATTACAGTTTCTTCCGTGCGCTGCAGACTACTGATAATCCAGCGATCTGCCAGCGATAGTAATACTTCACTACCGTTCTGGCCGCAGTCTTCGCCTTCTGTATTCGCTAACACATAACGAGCCGCGTTCCAGATTTTATTACAGAAGTTACGATAACCTTCCAGTCGTTTCATATCCCAGTTTACGTCACGGCCTGTTGAAGCCAGTGCCGCCAAGGTGAAACGTAGAGCATCAGTACCATGAGCCGCAATACCTTCTGGGAATTGCTTTTCGGTACGTTTGCCAATTTTTTCTGCTTGCTGCGGCTGCATCATGTTGCCGGTGCGTTTTTCCATCAGCGTTGGCAGATCAATACCGTCGATCATATCCAAAGGATCGAGTACGTTACCCTTGGATTTAGACATTTTATCGCCGCTTTCATCGCGGATCAGGCCGGTGACATAGACATTCTTAAAAGGTACCTGCGGCTTGCCGTTTTCATCTTTGACGAAATGCATGGTCATCATGATCATGCGGGCCACCCAGAAGAAGATGATGTCAAAGCCCGTGACCAAGGTATCGGTTGGGTGGAAGGTTTTCATCTTCTCAATATCGTTCGGCCAGCCCATAGTGCCAAACGTCCAGAGAGCAGAGCTGAACCACGTATCCAGTACATCGTCGTCCTGGCGCAGTTCCAGCTCTAAATCTAGATTATATTTCTCACGGGCGGCTTCTGCAGAAGTCGCCACATAAACATTGCCTTCGTTATCATAGAAGGCAGGAATGCGGTGGCCCCACCAGAGCTGACGAGAAATACACCAATCTTGAATATCACGCATCCAAGAGAAGTACATATTTTCGTACTGCTTAGGTACAAATTTGATATCACCGTTTTCTACCGCTTCAATCGCAGGCTTAGCCAGTGTTTTTGCATCACAGAACCATTGATCTGTCAGCATTGGCTCAATCACAACACCACCACGATCACCATAAGGCACGGTCATGTTATTTTCTTCGATTTTAACCAGCAGACCTTTTTCTTCCATCTCGGCAACAACCGCTCTACGGGCGGCAAAGCGCTCCATACCACGGTATTGCTCAGGAATAGTGGTATCGATTTCGGTATTAGCACTACCATCGCTGTTGAATGCTTCGGCTTCATCGCGAATATCAGCGTTTAACGTCAAGATATTGATCATTGGCAGACCGCAACGCTTGCCAACTTCGTTATCGTTAAAATCATGGGCTGGGGTGATTTTTACGCAACCCGTGCCTTTTTCCATATCCGCATGTTCATCGCCAACGATAAGGATACGACGGCCCACCAATGGCAGTTCAACAAACTTACCGATCAGGTCTTTGTAGCGATCATCTTCTGGGTTAACCGCAACACCGGTATCGCCAAGCAAGGTTTCTGGGCGAGTCGTACCGACAACAATATGGTCTTCACCGGCAGCGGTTTTAACGCCATCCGCTAGCGGGTAACGCAGATACCACATCTTGCCTTTAACTTCTTTGTTCTCAACTTCTAGGTCTGAAATTGCGGTATGCAGTTTCGGATCCCAGTTAACCAGGCGCTTACCACGATAGATCAGGCCTTCATCGTGCAGACGAATAAAGACTTCTTGCACAGCGTGATAGAAGCCAGAATCCATGGTAAAACGCTCGTTTTCCCAATCAACGGAATTACCCAGACGACGCATCTGTTTAGTGATAGTACCGCCGGACTCTTCCTTCCATTCCCAGATCTTTTCAACAAAAGATTCACGGCCTAGATCGTAGCGGCTTTCACCCGTTTCTGCGGCAAGCTTACGCTCAACCACCATCTGAGTGGCGATCCCTGCATGATCAGTACCGACAACCCAAAGTGCATTACGTCCTTGCATACGACGGTAGCGGGTAAGCGCGTCCATAATCGTATGCTGAAAGGCATGCCCCATATGCAGACTGCCCGTGACATTTGGTGGTGGAATCACTATGGAGTAAGCATCACCTTCGCCACGGCTGGTTTCACTGGCAGGACGGAAGTATTTATTCTCTTCCCAATGCTTATACCAAGTACGTTCAATCTGTTCGGGTTGATAGGTCTTATCCATGGGGTTCTATATCATCACTTTTTATTAGGTTGGCTGCCGGTCGATAGGTCAAACCAGTCAGCGAAAATAGGGTTTAGGTGTCAAATGGACAAGCCATTAGCCATTTAAGCTATCGGCCATTTAATCCATAGCAATGCGATCAACCGATTATACATGGCGCTAAGGGCTGTGATAACCAGTCTGGCGGGGCAAACAGGGATAAATCGTGCTAACGGCGCATATCATGCCGGTTCAGCACATAACCACGCTCTTTGTAGAACCGCCAATCATCACGCTTGGCTTTAAGTAGGTTTTCTTGTTGAAAAACGATCTCAGCAACGCGCTCAAAGCGACTAAAATGATCCGGCACATGGGAGCAAAGATTGATCATAACATCATGATGATGGGCGCAATCATCCGTATGGCCAATCGCCACAGGAACGCCCTCGACATTATCATCGCCGACCAGCAGATGAGGAATAAAGCTATCAGGGCGAAACTCCCAGAGTAACTGATCCAGTGCTTTTGCCTGAGCTTCATTTTGCGCTTGGATATAGATATGATGCCCCTTGCGCAACGCTTTCTCTGTCAGTCGACAAACAAAATTAAGTTGTGCCTCAGGCTCCGTTGCCGGAAGAATATAGAAGTCGACCTGGGTCATAATCGTTAGATACTCGTAATTAAACGCAAACGCCGTTAAAAAATAATTCGCGTACTATAACACCTAAGAAACAGTTAACACTTAAGAAACAGCGCGACAGGGCCGACCGAAAAAGAGCCAACCGCAAAATAGAGCCTTTAATCTGCTGAAGTCTATTTTTCAGCTATTGGTATATAAAATCTACTTTTTTGTGAAATTTAAGAGATAATGATTCATTTTTCTCAGAGAGAACCGCATTCAATGTTTATTGGGCCCACCCTATTCTTAAAAAATGAATGGAAGCGTTTGTTATTTCTCACCAGCATTGCTTACGTTCTTTTGACATTGGTATTGCTAATAGGAAAAGACGCTTACGATCAAGGGCTTAAGAATAGAGCTATCGAACGTCATCAGTATCTACTGAACCTTACCGAAAATCGCACCCATCAATTTGTGCTTCGCATCGCGCTGGACATACAGCAACTCAGTATTCTACCGAGCGTACGGCATTTTATATCGAACCCATCCGTGACCAATCGTCAGGAAGTTGAGACGGTTTTCCGTCAAGCGACTAACGTTAATGGCCGCTACGATCAAATTCGCATTATCGACCTGACGGGAAAAGAACTTGTCCGCATTAACGACCATTCTGACGGCTCGGTTTCAGTTCCCATTGAAAATCTACAAAACAAGTATGACCGCTATTATGTTCAAGAAGGCATAAAACTGGCTCCCAGCGATGTCTACTTATCCCCATTGGATCTTAATGTCGAACACGGTGAAGTTGAGCGACCTTATAAGCCCGTTATTCGCGCGGTAACGCTACTAGCTGACGATCAAGGCTCACCTTTAGCCTTGGTGGTGCTTAACTATAAAGCCGGTCATTTTCTAAATCGTTTTCGAGCGCATTTTGAAGCAGGTGATCGCGGGATGCTGGCCAATAGCGATGGTTATTGGCTGTCCAATCACTATCGAGAAAGTGAGTGGGGTTGGCAGCTGGGTATGCCAGGCAAAGTGCTCTCAGTATGGAATGCTGAACTATGGCAACAGATGCAACAAGAACCAGAGGGAGTTTTTGATGCTAACGATGAGCTGATCAGCTACCGTAAAATCCGCCCTGCGGAATTTGAGCCGCTATCTGGCGGACGCTTTGCCACAGACCTTGGCTTTAAACAGGATATAAAAGTCCAGTCGTGGTTCTCGTTAGTACGCACCTCAAAAGAAGAGTGGCTAACTTCTGCTTTTTATCACCACCCCGGTGTTAAATTTTTTATCTTTATCATCTACATCTCTACATTTACTTTGGTTTGGTTTTTCCTAAAACACCAAGTTGCTAAACAAATTAATGAACAGCAAAAAAGCAGTTATACCGCAGAGCTAGAAGACCTTTATTACAACGCACCTATTGGCTATTTAACCTTTGATGGCAACAGCTTGATCACAAACGCTAATATTAAAACACTGGAATACTTAGGCTACAGTCGAGAAGAACTGGTCAACAAAAAGCGTCTGAAAGATATGCTATCGCCGGCCTCAAAGGCGCAGCTCAACTTAGCAATGTCCACCTGTTATGTTGGCGACTTACGTCTAGAAGTTCAGAGCAGAGATGGCCGCTGGCTGCCAGTTGCCAGTGCCATTTCCTCTCAGTTTCATGGCTCGGCATTAACGATCAGTCGCTGCAGCGTGCAGGATATTAGCTTGCAGCTAGAGTTAGAACAGCGCCTAAAATCTCTTGCTAATACCGATGCATTGACCGGTGCGTACAACCGCCGATACGTTGAAGCCTTATTTCTAAGAATTCGGGATGAGATGCCTGCGGAAAACAGTCATCTATCCATATTAATGCTGGATATTGATCACTTTAAATCGATTAATGACACCTACGGTCACAGCTCAGGGGATGAGGTTCTTATCTCATTTACCCAGCGTTGCCAAAAACATTTAGGAAACCGAGGCTATTTTGCCCGCTTTGGCGGTGAAGAGTTTTTAGCGATTTTGCCGGATATGGATAAATCTGCTGCCGTCGATTGCGCTGAACAGCTACGGGCAGAAACAGAGGATCTAAAAGTTATCAATAGCGATGGAGACCAAATCACCTTTACCATCTCTATTGGGGTTGCAGTTTATAATCGCGATCAAAAAGAGACACTGGATCAGTTGGTTTATCGTGCCGATGAGAAGCTTTATGACGCCAAAAAATCGGGCCGCAATCAAGTTTGTATTTAATGGCGTGCATGCTTAATCGGGGCTAAAAAAAAGGTACTGAATCAAAGAGACTCAGTACCTTTTTTCATTTTAATATTAAGTGCTTTTGGATATTAAGCGTTAATATCAACTTTAGATAATACATACTGTGTCAATAACGGTACTGGGCGACCAGTGGCCCCCTTTTCTTTACCGCTGTGCCATGCTGTACCCGCAATATCAAGGTGCGCCCAACGATAGTCTTCCGTAAAACGTGATAGGAAGCAGGCTGCTGTAATCGTCCCCGCTGGACGACCACCAATATTGGCAATATCGGCAAAGTTAGAATCTAGCTGCTGCTGATACTCCGCCCATAATGGCATCTGCCAAGCTTTATCATTTGCATCAAGACCCGCGCTTAATAACTCTGCAGCCAAAGTATCATCATTGGACAACAGCCCAGATGCATGATGACCCAAACCAATAATGCAGGCTCCGGTCAAAGTGGCAATATCAACAACGGTTTCTGGGTTAAATTTGTCGATATAGGTCAGCGCATCACAAAGAACCAGACGGCCTTCCGCATCGGTATTCAAAATCTCAACGGTTTTACCAGACATCGTCGTCACAACATCGCCAGGCTTAGACGCGTTACCCGCTGGCATATTTTCAACGGCAGCAACCACACCCACCACATTGATTTTAGGCTTAAGCTGTTTCAAAACCTGCATAGTACCGAAGACGCTGGCGGCACCACACATATCGTACTTCATCTCATCCATACCTTCTCCCGGCTTTAGGCTAATGCCGCCGGAATCAAAGGTAACGCCCTTACCCACAAGAACATGGGGTTTGGTATCACTGCCTGCGCCGTTATATTCCATCGTGATAAGACGAGGCGCTTCAACACTACCTTTAGCAACGGACAGCAGAGAATTCATACCCAGTTCAGCCATCTGGTTTTCATCCAGAATGGTAACGGTTAATTCATCAAAATCTTTGCCCAGCTCTTGAGCCTGTTCCGCTAAATAAACCGGCGTACAGATATTGCCCGGTAGATTGCCCAATGTGCGGGCGACATTCATGCCTTCACCGGTTGCAGCACCTGTATTCAGAGCCTGCTGTACCGCCGCTTCCGCACCAGGAGCCGAAAGAATAATTCCAGTCAACGCACTAGGATCTGCCTGTTTGCTCTTCATCTGATCAAAAACATAGAGTGTCGTGACCGTATTTTCAGCCAGCAAACGAGCTTTCCAATTAAAATCACGACCTTTTAATTCGATATCATCAAGGCTTAGCGCCAAGGATGCTATCTTGGTATCTTTTACTGCACTGATTAGGTTCTTAACCAGCGTGCGGAATTGACCTTCTTTTAGCTCTTCCGCTTTACCCGTGCCGACCAGTAAAAGACGACCGTTAAGTTCACCAGCTTCAGGCAGAAGCTGGGTCTGTCCAAACTTACCGGTGAAATCACCCAGTGCAAGAATACGACTGATGATACCGCCACTGGCCTTGTCCAATTGCTGCGCACTATTACCCATCGTGCTATCTGCACCGACAAAGACAACACGGCAATCTGCTGTTAATTCGGATAATACTTGAGTTGTTGCGTTAAACGTCATAAAAACCCCACTCGAAAATAATTACGGACAAGACAAAAGCGGCCTGTTATTACATAATTTGCCCATTTGACTCAGTAGTATATGGTGACGGCTAACCATTTACGCAATACCTGTGTATCCCAGATGTCACAGAAAGTCATTCCGGCAGGTGTTGCAAGCCATGCTCAGAGCCAAGAGCCATATCCTCAAATTATAAGCCTGCAGTGTTTTTATTGTTATTCCACAGTGTCTTTATCGCTATTTCTTAGGAGCGTGTTGTGATCCTATTTCGTTATCTGACCCGAGAGGTACTACTTACCCTTTCGGCGGTATCGTTCGTACTCTTGTTGATCATTTTAGGTAGCCGTTTTATTAGCTTGTTTACCGATGTCGCAGAGGGATCTCTATCGCTCAATGTACTGTGGACCTTGCTGTTGCTGCAATTTCCCTCTGTGCTGGAGCTGATTTTGCCTCTTGGCTTCTTTTTGTCCGTTATGTTGACCTATGGCCGCCTGTATCAAGAAAATGAGATTGGGGTGCTTATGGCTTGCGGATTCTCACCCAACCGTTTGCTGGTCTACACATTGGCCGCAGGCCTTTTCGTCGCAGGGATTGTGGCTAGTTTTAGCCTATGGCTAACACCACTAAGTGAATCCCAAGCCGCCCAAATTTTAGAAGAACAAAAGCAACGCGTTGATTTCTCAACGATAAAACCGGGGCGCTTCCAAGAGTTTTCCGGCGGACAGGTGGTCTATACCGAGGCTTTAACTGACTCCAACACTCGTATGCACAATGTGTTTCTGTCTCAACAGACCGAGGATAATAGCGGCAATATTCGCACCACTGTATTTAAGGCCGACCTAGGGTATCAATATTTGGATAAAACCACTGGAAGCCGTTATTTAGTATTTGAGAATGGCGCTCGAACAGAGGGTCGCGCAGGAGCTGGGGATTTTTCGGTGCTTAACTTTGAACGCTATGCGGTGCGTATGTCTGAACAGTCAAAGGCCAAGGTCTCCTACAAGGTTCGCCAACTGCCTACAAACCAAATGATAGGCAGCCCGAAACTTGAACACCAAGCGGCGATCCAATGGCGCATTTCCCTGCCACTGATGGTTATTATTGTGACACTTATCGCCGTACCTTTGAGCTATGTCCGTCCTCGCCAAGGTCGTTTTGCTAAACTCTTCCCCGCTATTTTTCTGCATATTTTCTATTTGAGCGGCTTAATCTCGGTGCAAGGCATGGTGGAGAAAGGTCAGTTAAGCCCCAGTATCGGGCTGTGGGCGGTGCACGGGGTTTTCTTATCCGTAGCCCTTTATCTGTTGTTAAAAGATGTGGCTGTTGACTGGTTTAAATCGGGCCGGAATCAGGAGCGAACGGTATGAAAACACTAGATCGTTATATTGCTAAGAGTGTTTTCGGCGCGGTTCTCGTTGTCCAGCTACTGCTGTTAGGCTTGGACTTAATGCTAGCTTTAGTGAACGAGCTGGATAATCTCAACAACAGCTATCAGCTTACCAATGCGCTCTATTATGTGATGCTAAGCGCTCCACGGCGATTTTATGACCTAATGCCTGTGGGTGTTATGGTTGGCGCTCTTATCGGCCTTGGCGGACTTGCCAGTAATAACGAGCTGGCCGTGATAAGGGCCGCAGGGGTTTCTATTACACGTATTATTTGGGCCGTAATGAAGCCCATGCTGATGATTATTGCCGTTACCTTTTTTATTGGTGAATCCATCGCACCTAAGACAGAGGTCGATGCACAAAACTATCGCGTGATGAAGCGCTGGAATACCAGCGAAGCCAAAGGTAAGTCCGGCGTATGGTTAAGAGACGGCAGTGATTTTTTCTACTTCAACTCGATTAGAGCAGACGGCAAATTGTTTGGTATTCAGCGCCATAGCTTTGATGATCAGGGCCAGGTGCTACTCTCTACCACGATGGCTCAGTCTGGGGAGTATGACTTTAATCGTGAAGGCTGGGTGTTGCATAACTCGACAAAAACATCTTTAAGCGATACCCGGATACGCTCCGAAGCGATAGGAACTGTCTTTTGGGCCAGTGACCTTAACCCAGATTTGATGAAAGTGATTATTATCAATCAGCGTTATCTTGCCCCGTCAGATCTATGGCGTTACTCAAAGTATCTGGAAAAACAGGGACTAAAATCCCATGAAGTTGAAATCGCATTTTGGCAAAAAATGCTAATGCCACTCACCATCTCATCCTTGGTACTGGTTGCTGCATCGTTTGTTTTTGGGCCGTTGCGTTCCGCTCCGGCAGGAACACGAGTCTTTAGCGGAGTGGTGGTAGGGCTTTCTGTAAAATATGTTCAGGATATTTTAGGCCCAGCCAGTGTCGTATATGGCTTTGACCCTATCTGGGCCGTGCTTACGCCTGCCATAGCCTGCGCACTTTACGGTGTGTTCTTAATTCGGCGCACGGGCTAACCGCTAGAAGAAAATACTGAATTTTAGATATAACGCAGCATTAACTTAAGGTTTTAACATGACAACATCTGGACGCCAGTTTCCCAATCAAGCATACACTCGCCCTGCCGGACTTGTACGCCGCCTAGGCGCTATGATGTATGATTTCTTAATCATCGTGGCTATCTGGATGCTGCTCGGTTTCGCTCGACTGCCTTTTTTAGATCAAGGTGTTGATGCGATGAACGACCGAGCAGGCCCAGGTTTTCAAAGTTTGTTATTTTTAATCACCTTCGGCTTTTTTGCATTTTTCTGGCTACGCACAGGGCAAACGTTAGGTATGTTAGCTTGGCGTATTCGAATACAGAACGCCAACGGCCATTCAATCTCGATGACACAGGCCTTAATGCGTTTTTTTTCCGGGGCTTTTTCTTTAATTTGTTTAGGCTTAGGTCATTTCTGGATGTTGTTCACACCGGCAAAACAAACTTGGCCTGATCGTTTTTCAGATTCTGAGGTAGTCTATGTGCCGTCTGATAAAGAAATTAAAGCGATTCAGGCGGAGTCTGACCTTACCGATAAGCCTTCTCTTGCCAATAAAGGCAAAAAACCAAAGAAATCGTAACAAATCGCAAGAGACAAAGGCCACGCCACGGTGGCCTATACTGCGTCAAAATAAAATATTATCAGCGGGTCTAAATACCAACAGCCTCTAACTGAGCCAAAGTTTGAAGGCACTGCCGTTGATCTAGAATCAACAGAGAAGAATGCGTCCCTTGAGGGCCCGCTTGGTCATCCGCAACAACATAAGCATTCAGCCGGTCTTTAATTTGAAACAGCCCATTAGGCTGTAAGCCATAACCTTCTATCAGCTTACCTTGCTGAAATACCGCATAATTCAGTGCACTTAATCGCTCCTGATTAGGCAAACTTTGTTTGCCTATTCTCGCGAAACTATGCTTTAAGCTCTGATTAAGGCCATCACCTAAAGGCAGATCGGTGAGCGGTACTAACAAAAACGTCTCTAATGAACGCCCTTGTTCAAGCTTACTTTTCAGCCAATAACTCAGATGCTGTAAGCGCTGTAATCGCAGCTGCTCTGCGGAGAGTAACTGCCAGTCTAAATGCAGTAATTTATCAAGAGGGCTTGCAAAGTAGAGCCACTCTTTCAGATTCGTTTTATGTTCTGCGGGAATACTTGTTAGCGTTTTTGCACCAAGGTGCTGATGTAGCGGCAAGCTGCTGTTCGTACCTGTATGCAATGATACCTGATAACTCCACACTTGGTTTTGCCACTCACGACTGACCGCAAAGGGAATACTGGTGTGTAGCTGCTGCGTTAATAAACGTTGATTCTCTGGGGGCGTACAGTTTTGATTTGAGGATTGAAATAAACGAAAGGCACTTTCAAGAGGAATGCGACACAGGTTGCCGAAGCAGTCGCCTAGATCAAATAGAGTATTTGCGAGATTAGAGGATTGAGCACAATCTATGGTATTAGCGAGTACCGGATTAGCCAGTACAGAATGAGTTAGTAGAGGGTTAGCCAGCGAGTTCTGAGACAACATGATAACGATCCTGATGTAGTGATGACAGTGACAAATGTTCGGGTAAAGGTTGTGCGTTACTAATGGTTTTCATTGGTGTGATGGTTGTCATTGGCGTGCGCATCATGGTCTTCATCGTGGTTTTAATAATCATGGTAGCAATCTCTTTTTAGATAAAAAAACTATAAAAAAATAAAGTGTTATACAAGATGGCTATAAAGCATCTCAGATAGGCTATAGTGATAGCATGAGTCACGGCCTTCAACAAGATTAATAGGTAAAAACTATCGCGTCGATGTGAAATACATATTTCCTTGATCGAGAATAGCCGTCTATAGTGAACGCATTGAGTTAAGGATTTAACATTCAATCAGCTATTCAATCCATACGATGAATATTAGAATTGAATGGAAGCCCCCATTAAATATGTTCACCTAATTAAGAGCTTTTAATTGATAGCTAGATTTAAAAATTATCGATTATCCTAGGAGATACCATATGTTAGAGAATCGTGAAGGTCAGAGCGTCCCTCAGGTTGTATTTAATACCCGCATCAACAATGAGTGGGTTCAGTTGTCGACAGATGACTTGTTTAAAGGCAAAACAGTTATTTTATTCGCACTACCCGGTGCATTTACACCGACTTGTTCTAGCACGCACTTACCGCGCTACAACGAACTGGCACAGGTATTTAAAGCAGAAGGCGTTGATGACATTATTTGTTTGTCTGTTAACGATCCCTTTGTAATGGAAGCTTGGGCGGGAGACCAGCACGCTGAGAATATCTCAATGCTACCTGATGGCAACGGTGACTTTAGTCGTGGCATGGGTATGCTTGTAAATAAAAGCGATCTTGGCTTTGGTGAGCGTAGCTGGCGCTACTCGATGTTGGTACGTGATGGCGTGATTGAAAAAATGTTTATCGAGCCAGACGTGCCAGGCGATCCATTTGAAGTTTCTGATGCCGACACCATGCTGAAATATCTTGCCCCTGAAGCGGCTGCGCCAAAACGCATCACCGTCATTGGTAAGCCAGGTTGCAGTCACTGCACCCGTGCTAAAGCAGCCTTGAAAGATCACGGTCTAAAATTTGAAGAAATTACTGTTGGCAGTCACGGTATTAGTTTAGCCACACTACATGCAGTCTCCGGTCGCGGCACGACACCTCAAGTCTTTATTGAAGGTGAGCTTGTTGGTAGTGCCGATGAACTAGAAGCGTGGTTAGCAAAAAACGCCCTTTAAGCTAAATTCTAAATAAATTTTTATTCTGCCTTTAAGCCCCCGCTAAATATTTTAGCGGGGGCTTTTTGCGTTATGTTGTTTCAGCAAACCATTTCAGTTATTCGTTTCAACGAAAAGCCTTCCTACAGAAAGGTAAGGAATATGCAAGCCCTAAAAACAGCTAAATTGTCGACAAAATCTGACACATCTAGACTAAAAGCTAAGATTTAGCACTCACATTAGCCAAAAAAATAACGAAAAATACTGATAGAATTTACCCCCATCGTAAAATACTTCGAAAGTACCTCGGTAGTTTGAACTACCGACATCAACAGAATTGTCTACACTGCAAGCGAGAACGAACTATGTCAGCCTCCTCAAGAATTCTTTGTCCGACACTAAAACAGCGCCTTATGAGTGCCGAACAGGCCGCTGAATTAATTCCAGCAGGTGCAAATGTCGGTATGAGCGGCTTTACTGGAGCAGGCTATCCAAAAGCAGTACCGGGCGCTTTAGCGGACCGCATTCGCAAACTTAATGCCGAAGGTACCCCGCCATTTCGTATCAACGTTTGGACCGGTGCATCCACCGCGCCAGAACTTGATGGCGTGCTCGCGGAAGTAGACGGTATTGAGATGCGCCTTCCGTTCCAAAGTGATCCAATCTGCCGTGAACGTATCAACAATGGCACCATGGATTACGTTGACTTACACCTATCAGAAGTCTCTCAATACGCGTGGTCAGGCTTTCTAGGCAAGATGGATATTGCCCTGATTGAAGTTGCCGGTATCCGTGAAGATGGCAGCCTTATTCCTTCCTCCTCCATCGGCAATAACAAAACATGGATCGAGCAAGCGGATAAGATCATTTTAGAAGTGAACGACAAGCAAAATATCAAACTGGAAGGCATGCACGATATTTATTACGGCACCGCTCTACCGCCAAACCGTAAGCCTATTATGTTGACCGACCCAGCAGATCGCATTGGTGAGTTTTATCTTGAGTGCCCCGCCGATAAAGTTATTGCGGTGGTTGAAACCAGTGCAGCAGATCGCAACTCGCCATTTAAAGCCCCGGATGCGATCTCTCAAAAAATTGCCGAGCATATTCTAGCCTTCTTCGAACAGGAAATTGAACTAGGCCGTCTGCCAAAAGAGCTGTTACCTATTCAATCTGGTGTGGGCAATATCCCTAATGCCGTACTGGAAGGCCTAGATGCAGGGCCATTTAATGGCCTTACAGCCTTCACAGAGGTTATCCAAGATGGCATGTTGAAGATGCTCAAGTCTGGAACCTTAAGCGTTGCATCGGCCACCGCTTTCTCATTAAGCCCTGATGGTATTAAAGAATTTGATGACAATATTGACCTGTACCGCGACAAGATTATTCTGCGCCAACAGGATATTAGTAACAATCCTGAGCTAGCCCGTCGCTTAGGCATTATCGCCATGAACGGCATGATCGAAGCCGATATCTACGGTAACGTTAACTCGACCCATATTATGGGCACGCGCATGATGAATGGTATTGGTGGCTCGGGTGATTTTGCTCGTAATGGCTACTTATCTATTTTTGTTTCGCCATCCACAGCCAAAGACGGTGCCATCTCATCGATTGTACCGATGGCTTCCCATGTTGATCACACAGAGCATGACGTTAAAGTTATTGTAACCGAGCATGGCCTTGCGGATTTGCGCGGCTTATCACCAAGACAGCGCGCCCGTGAGATTATCAACAACTGCGCAGACCCTGCATACCGCCCTGCATTACAAGACTACTATGAGCGCGCCTTACATTCTGGTCGAGGTATGCATACGCCCCATCTGTTAGGTGAAGCGCTAAGCTGGCATCAACGCTTTGAAGATGAAGGTCATATGTAGAAAAAAAAGCACATAAAAAAATCCCCTCGGTGATCACATAGTGCTCACCGAGGGTGATTTTTGTTGAGGCTAGCCTTGCTTAATATCTCTACTGAAGAGCTTTACTCAAGTATCTAAAGCTCTTTTTTATCGCCACTACCCTTACCTCGAAATACCGCTCGAAAAGGGCCAGAGCAACCATAAGCTAAGAAGAACACCAGCAATACCGTTGCCGGGTCATAGGCAATGACCACAAAGACCAAAGCCACAAGGAACATGGTCAAGAACGGTACACGTCCTTTTAGGTCAATCTCTTTGAAGCTGTTGTAGCGAACATTACTTACCATCAAAACGCCAACGGCTGCCACAATAAAGGCCAGTGCGTACTTATAGCCCGCATCAACCAGATTCAAATCACTAAAAGTCCAAACAATACCGGCAATAACAGCCGCTGCCGCAGGGCTTGGTAAGCCAATAAACCAACGTTTATCAACCGAGCCAATTTGAGTATTAAAGCGCGCCAAACGTAACGCCGCGCCAGCGACATAAATAAAGGCAGCAAACCACCCCAGCTTACCGATATCCGCCAACATCCAACTGAATGCCACCAGAGCCGGTGCCACACCAAAAGAAACCATGTCGGCTAAGCTATCATATTCTGCACCAAAGTCACTTTGGGTATTGGTCATACGAGCCACGCGACCATCAAGGCCATCGAGAATCATAGAAACAAAAATAGCGATCGCAGCATTATCAAAAACACCATTCATTGCTGAAACAATGGCGTAAAAACCTGAAAACAATGCACCAGTGGTAAACAGGTTAGGCAGTAGATAAATACCACGACGGCGAACCTTTTTACCTTCTTCTAGGGTTTCTTCTTCTACCTCATCCTCTCCCATCGACAACATGCGGGTCTCTTCTACAAAATCGTCATCATGGGCTGAGTTACTCTCAGGTTGAGGTTGTTTCTCTTGATCAGTCATTGAAAAACCTATCACTAAAGATTGAAGCCATCATTCTACACCTGAGGCTTCTATAGCTCTACGGTGTTCAGGTTTTTATCACAATGACATCACAAAAAAAAAGGCCAGCGATAAGCTGACCTCTTTTTAAGCGTTAATTCAGGAAGAAATTAGTTCTTCTCTTTATCAACAATCTTGCTTGCTGCGATCCAAGGCATCATGGCGCGTAGTTTACCGCCAGTCTGCTCGATTGGATGCTCAGCATTGTTACGACGACGAGCGGTCATTGAAGGGTAGTTAGTCTGACCTTCAGCAATGAACATTTTCGCATATTCGCCATCTTGAATACGTTTTAGAGCGTTGCGCATCGCTTCACGGGACTGCTCGTTGATCACCTCAGGGCCGGTTGCGTATTCGCCGTATTCCGCATTGTTAGAGATAGAGTAGTTCATGTTAGCGATGCCGCCTTCGTACATCAGGTCAACAATTAACTTCAGCTCGTGTAGGCACTCAAAGTATGCCATTTCAGGAGCGTAGCCCGCTTCTGTCAGCGTTTCGAAGCCCATTTTAACCAGCTCAACAGCACCACCACACAGTACAGCCTGCTCACCAAATAGATCGGTTTCAGTCTCATCTTTAAAGGTTGTTTCGATGATACCAGAACGACCACCACCAACGCCCATAGCGTAAGACAGTGCAAGTTCTTTAGCAGAACCAGACGCATCGCGGTAGATAGCGATCAAATCAGGAATACCGCCGCCTTTAACGAATTCAGAACGAACCGTGTGACCTGGCGCTTTAGGCGCGATCATGATCACATCAAGATCAGCACGAGGCTCAACTTGGTTGTAATGAATAGAGAAGCCGTGAGCAAAAGCCAGAGTAGCGCCCTGTTTAATGTTAGGAGCGATCTCTTCTTTATACAGCTGACCTTGGAATTCATCAGGGGTCAGAATCATAACCACGTCAGCAGAAGCTACAGCATCAGCAACGTCAGCAACTTTAAGACCGTGAGCTTCCGCTTTAGCGCGGGAAGAAGAACCAGCACGTAGACCAACGGTTACATCAACGCCAGAATCTTTCAGGTTGCACGCGTGTGCGTGGCCCTGTGAACCATAACCAATGATAGAAACTTTCTTACCTTGGATGATCGAAAGGTTACAATCTTTATCGTAATAAACCTGCATGTTGGTACGTCCTTTAATGTGCTTAAGTCTGCTGGCGGGGTAGGCCATAGACTTATTGACTGTCAGTTAGTTAGGGTAGCAGCGAAGTTCTGTTAGCTCTTGCAGCACGACTTCTTTTTGTCTGGCTTAACCTATTGACCCTACGATAAACCAGCACAAGCATTGCGTAAAATGATATATATGCAACAATATATCCCATATTTTGCATCACAGTGTCTTTTAGCGATCTATCTGGCCCGTCTATCTATAAAGGAAACCTCTTGGATACCCGACTACTCAAGCAGTTTCTTGTGTTATCAGAAACCTTACACTTTGGCCGCGCCAGTGAAGCCTGCCATATCAGCTCATCGGCCCTTAGCCGTAGTATCAAACAGTTGGAAGAGTCTCTCGGGGTTTGTTTATTTGAACGAGATAACCGCACCGTGCGACTCACTCATGAAGGTGTAACGTTTCAGCGCTACGCCCGGGAAGCACTCAGTCAATGGGATATGGTTCGTAACGCGCTGCTTAAAGAGGCGCAAGAGCTACAAGGTGAACTCAGCATGTATTGCTCGGTCACAGCCAGCTATAGCTTTCTGCACAATATTTTACGTCGCTTTAGAAGCAGCTATCCAAAAATTGAGATCAAACTGCATACCGGTGCGCCGGAACCGGCCATTCAGCGAGTCTTAAAGGGAGATGAAGATATCGCCATCGCGGCAAGGCCTGACACCCTACCCAATACCCTCGCATTTAAATCAACAGGGTTATCACCTTTGCTCTTTATAGCACCCACGGATGACCCTGTTATCGCACCTCAATTTGCAGGAGACATTGATAGCGTTAACTGGTCTCAAGTGCCGATGATTCTGCCGGAGAAGGATTTAGCCCGTAATCGCGTCGATCGCTGGTTTAGCAATAAAGCTTTAAAACCCACTATCTACGCACAGGTTGCCGGTAACGAAGCGATTGTTAGCATGGTCAGCCTTGGCTTTGGAGTGGGGGTTGTGCCTAAAATCGTATTAGAAAACAGTCCTCTGTCCAATACCGTACAAGTATTACCCGTCACCCCTACACTTCCCGCCTTTGATGTAGGCGTTTGTGTCTTGAAAAAGAAACTGAAAAACCCTCTGATCGAAGCTTTTTGGGCACAGCTATAGCGAGATCATGGTAAAGGCAGCAAGACAACCAAAAGGCCGGAACGAAAAAAACCGCTGTTTCTGTAAAGACAGAGCAGCGGTTTTTAAAGGTAATCCGAAGATTACAGGCTAAGCACTTTTTCGCCACGGGAGATACCGGAAACACCCGTACGGACTACCTCAAGGACAGTATTCAAGCCAATAGCCTGAATAAAGGCATCCAGCTTATCGCTTTCGCCCACCATCTGCAGAGTGTAAGTAGTGTTGGTCATATCAACGATCTGACCTCGGAAGATATCCGTAGTACGTTTTACTTCCGCACGCTGGGCACCCACCGCCTTCACTTTAATCAGCATCATTTCACGTTCGATATGCTGACCTTCGGTTAGGTCAACCAGCTTGACCACATCAACCAGCTTATTCAGCTGCTTAGTAATCTGCTCAATCACCTGATCCGAGCCAACCGTTGTCAACGTCAAACGCGACAAAGTTGGGTCTTCGGTGGGGGCTACGTTCAGCGATTCAATGTTGAAATTGCGCTGGGAGAATAGGCCCACCACACGTGACAGTGCACCCGATTCATTTTCCATCAGAATGGAGATAATGTGTCTCATGTTAGGTACGCTCCGTCTTACTCAGCAACATATCACGCATTGATCCCTGCGGGATTTGCATTGGGTAAACATGCTCTTTCGGATCAACCATAACGTTAACAAACACCAGCTCATCCTTCATCGCAAAGGCCTTCTCAAGCGTTGGCTCAAGATCTTCGATACGATTAACCGTCATGGCGACATGTCCGTAAGCTTCGATCAGTTTCTCGAAGTCTGGCAAAGATTCCATATAAGAGTGTGAGTGACGCTCTTTATAGTTCAGATCCTGCCACTGGCGAACCATGCCCAAAGACTGGTTATTCAAGTTGATAATCTTCACCGGAATATTGTATTGCTTACAGGTGGATAGCTCTTGCAGCATCATCTGGAAGCTACCTTCACCGGTCACCAAAGCCACATCATTATCCGGGTAGTTCAGCTTAATACCCATTGCAGCGGGGAAGCCGAAGCCCATGGTGCCTAAACCACCGGAAGTGATCCAGCGGTTCGGCTTATCGAATTTATAGTACTGAGCCGCAAACATCTGGTGCTGACCAACATCAGTAACAACATAAGCATCACCCTTCGTCACACGATACAGCGCTTCAACAGCCTGTTGTGGTTTGATCGGACGATCGGCTTCAACCTGATACAGCTCCGTATGACTGGCACGCCACTCATTGATCTGCTTCCACCAGCTAGCCAAAGCTTCCGCATCCGGTGATGTTTTAGCCTGTTTCAGCAACGCCAACATCTCATTCAATACGGAATCAACAGGGCCAACAATCGGCACATCGGCGCGTACTGTTTTTGAGATAGAGGTCGGATCAATATCAACGTGAATAATCTTCGCCGTTGGACAGAATTTACTGACGTTGTTGGTCGCGCGGTCATCGAAACGAGCACCAATACACACGATTAAATCTGAACCATGCATCGCCATGTTAGCTTCATAGCTACCATGCATACCCAACCAACCCAAGCTTTGCTCGTCGGTTTGTGGATAAGAACCAATACCCATTAGCGAGGATGTTACAGGGAAGCCTAATGTCTTAGACAGCTCTGTAAACTGCGCTGAAGATTTGCCCAAAATGACACCGCCACCGGCGTACATAATCGGACGCTTGGCCTTAAGCATCATCTCAACCGCTTTTTTGATCTGACCGGTATGGCCACGAGTCACAGGGTTGTATGAACGAATCTTAACTTTTTTCGGATATTCGTATTCAAAGCGATCCGTCGGAGCCGTCATATCCTTAGGGATATCAACGACCACAGGGCCAGGTCGACCCGTTGATGCAATGTAAAATGCTTTTTTGATAATGTCAGGAATGTCAGACGCGCGCTTCACACTAAAGCTGTGCTTAACTACAGGGCGTGAAACACCAATCATGTCTGTTTCCTGAAAGGCGTCTTCGCCAATCAAATGACTCATTACCTGACCACAGAGCACAACCATAGGAATTGAATCCATATATGCCGTTGCAATGCCTGTAATGGTGTTGGTCGCACCAGGGCCCGAGGTAACAAGGACAACACCTGGCTTACCTGCAGCACGGGCATAGCCGTCTGCCATATGGGCAGCGCCTTGCTCGTGGCGAACCAGAATGTGTTTAACTTTATCTTGGCGGAATATAGCATCGTAGATATGAAGTGCCGATCCGCCGGGATAACCGTAGATATACTCAACGCCCTCATCCTGAAGAGAACGAATAAGCATGTCGGCGCCAGAAAGTAATTCCACCGTAGTGAACCCCCAAATTTGAGTTCCCCGTCGCTTGGGACTGTCGGGAACAACGAGCTAAAAGAATGCGTTTCCAAATAATAAAAATCGCGAGCACTGTGACTGATAATCTAAGGGCAGCCACGTACGCTCTCTTGATCATGCAGGCTCATGACAAGGCTGCCTTACCTGGCACATAGGACCGGATAGGTCCTGCACTCTTCTTCGCACGGATAGATGCGGGTCGGGGCGTCAGCCAGGCCGGCGGATAAACCTGGGCCTGCTATTCCTTCGGTAGGTAAAAGCCTGTTTACCTTTCACGTAGATATCGGGGTTCGCCCTAGTCTCTACGACCGGAAAATAAGGACGATTAGGTTCTAACAGCAGGGTAAAGATGTCAATAGAACAATAGGGCGACTTCCCGTTGGAAGGTATTTTTTTTCATAATGTGAAATAAAAATAACCTTTTTTAGCAAAATCATTCCGTTAGCACGCCTTATCTTCAAAAATCACAGCAGGTTTGCTCCCCATTAGTCGAGAGAGAGCAAACTCCAACAGAAGATAAGAAAATGATAACCGTTATTTAGAGCATGGCGGCAACAGAGAAGAAAAGTATCAACTCAAGTCAACCAAAACCCCGCCGATAATCATTAGAGCTGCAGAATCGCGGCAAGTGAAAAAAGAAATTCATGGCACGAGCATAATCAGTAGCCTGTTGCACTTATTCTATGAAACCAAGTGCAACCACCCTGTGAGTTAAAGTGATCTTATTGGAGAACAAATATATGGATATTCGTAACACGCCCTCTTTCCTTCCCGCCTTCAATGCTGCCAGTGCTTCAGTAGCGA
>NZ_AUGW01000011.1 GCF_000422865.1 Oceanospirillum maris DSM 6286
GCGTGTAGGAACCACCTGACTCCTTTCCGAACTCAGAAGTGAAACTGCTCAGCGCCGATGGTAGTGTGGGGTCTCCCCATGTGAGAGTAGGACATTATCAAGCACTTATTTAAAAAAGCCCGTCTCGACAGAGACGGGCTTTTTTCGTTTCAGCTATATTTGATTTGTATGGGTTATATAGATGCTAGTTGTTTCTTATAGGGCTAGCCAGTGCTGCCATGCAAGCCGTAAGCTGATTAATATAACCAATAGTACGAAAATACGCCTAACCCAGAGGTTTCCCATGCGAATGGCAGAGTGTGATCCGCACCAGGCTCCTAGCATAAGGGTTGATCCCATGGCGATGCCTAGACCCCAGGCAACATGACCAAGCCATGCAAATGTGACTAGGGACGTGAAGTTGCTGATAAAATTCATCGTTCGAGCAAGGCCCAGTGTTTTAAGCATCTCCATCCTGTAGAAATGGAGAGCACTGGCTGTCCAAAAAGCCCCTGTTCCTGGGCCTGCCACGCCATCGTATCCACCTAAAATAAAGCCGTGAACACTCTGAAATAAAGTTCCTTTCTTCTCTGTGGGCATGCTTGATGATGAAGGGCTAGCAAACAGAGTATATATTGCAGTACAGATAATAATTAAAGGTAAAGCTTTGGCGATAAAGTCAGCATTTAAAATACTCGCTAGTAAGGTTCCCGATGCTGCACCAATGAGCGTCCCAAAGGCCGCTGCTTTCCATAGCGAAGGGCTAAAAAAACCTTTACGGAAAAAAGTAATTGTCGCTGTTAATGAACCAAAGCTAGAGGATAGCTTGTTAGTGCCAAGACTTAAGTGAGGAGGAATACCGGCAGTGAGTAGAGCTGGTATTGTAATCAACCCGCCACCTCCTGCAATAGCATCGATAAACCCCGCAAAAAAAGCCACTAACATCAGAAAGAGTAAGTGGCCAAGTGTTAGGTTTTCCACCCAAGGCAAGATAATATCCATCGTGCTCGCACTGTTATTGTTGATAGAAGGTTGTCGTTGATCATTCGTTTATGGCCTAAATGGTACGTTATTGATGACGCTGCCTATCCTCATCTGCTATTGCGTTGAGCACATCGACCACAAGGCTACTTTGTTCCTCCATAACAGCTAGATGTTTCAGTGCTGTCATACAATCGCCTGACTTTGCAGCAGCAACAGCGGCCTGCCCTTCGCTATGCACAGCTTCGTGGGGAGCTTCTAAATGATTAAAGCTACGTAACGATGAGAAACGCTCTTGGCCGTCACCTTGGTAGTACCACTTGCCTAGGCGGCATTGCGTATGATCCGTGAAGTCAGCAGCAGCTTTATTATTTAAGCCTAAGTAGGCCTGATAAATCTCATTTTTATAGACAATATGATCCAGTTTAACTGTTTCGATAAAGCCTAATGTGGTTGAGCTATCAATCGTTTTCTTCATGCTGCGGGATAGCTTGATTACGGAATGAATCAGTGTTTCAGCTTCTCCAACGGCATTATTAATATCACTAGATTCTTCGTCCATCGCTTTAGCACTGACAGATGTTTTATCCGTTTGCTCCTCGATGACAGAAACTAGATTGGTGATTTCAGCCGTTGCGTTGCTTGTTCTTTGGGCTAGATTGCGGACTTCATCGGCAACAACAGCAAAGCCACGGCCATGCTCGCCTGCACGGGCGGCTTCAATGGCTGCATTTAGTGCGAGAAGATTTGTTTGTTCTGAAATAGTATGAATAATATTAACAAATTCAGATATTCTGCCCGAAGCTTCGTTAAGTACAGCAACCTCTTTATGAGTGGAGCTGGACTGTTGATTGATTTCTTGGGATTGTTTATTGATTTTGCTCAGAAGGCTAAGACAAAGGTCAAACAACTCATTTGAATCTTTCAGGGATAAACTTTGCTGCATCAGGGTTTCTGCTGAGTAGGCTACTTTTTCTCTTACTTCGCTGATTGATTGATGGCCTGCACCCCAAAGCGTATGAAATTTCTTATTTAAAATCGCCTGATCGCTGCTTTGCTTTGAGCTTTGATCATGCTGATCCAGCTGTGTTTGTAGCATTTGGTTTTCAGCTATTAATGCTTGATTTTGTTGCTCAACTTGGCTTAGTCGTTTTTCTAATTCAACGACTTTTTGTTTATTGCGGTTCCACATGACATGCTCCGAGCCGTTGTTCTGTTTTGGTATTCATTAAATCCCCCCTCAAGCTTGTTATAGTGTAACCAAATAATCATATTAACTTAATAAGAAGTTCTCAATTTGTCTTAATATGACCTTTGCCAGAGAAGCTGGGAGGAACGGGTTAAAAGTACAGCGAATTGGTCAAGGTTATAATGGAAAAAATAATCGTGACGTTTACTGAGCGTTTAATCCCTCAAATGTCTCTGGTAAACTTTATCCCTTTCATTTTGAAAGGAATAAATCATGACGGGCATCACCTACACGCACGAATTAGATACCTCCGGCTTAATGTGTCCTGAGCCGGTTATGATGCTTCATGGTAAGGTTAAAGAGATGGCTGTCGGTGATATATTGAAGGTGACGGCTACAGATCCATCCACGACCCGAGATATTCCTAAGTTTTGTCAATTTTTGGGCTTTCCCCTGCTGAGCCAAAACGAAGAAGATGATGTTTACTTTTACTATATAGAAAAATCAGCCAGTTAAATTAGACGTTTTAATCTGAAATTGGCTTATCCTTACCTAGAGTTGGATTATGAACGGTTCACTCATACGGGTCGTTAGTCCGTATGAGTGTCTTATACATAGCGGCCTATTTAAACATTCTGATAGATCAGGCCTCTTTTATTCGTGATATGAAAGCGCCAACCAAGCAGTATGGCCGCAGAACTTAGGCCTGCTATTAGCCCATACCAAAAACCGGCCACTCCCATAGCGGGCACAATCCAGTCGGTTAACGACAGTACGTAACCTAAGCCCATACCGATTCCCCAGTAAGAAAATAGAGTAATCGGCATAATAATTTGAGTGTCTTTATAGCCCCGTAGTGCACCGCTTAAGGCAACTTGAAGCGCATCCGATAGCTGGAAGATGGCCGCTAAATGTAACAAGGTTATGGCTAAGGCAATCACCTCGGCTTGATCGGTATAAAATTTTGCGATGATTCCCGGCAAGAAATACATAATACTGGCTGTAAAAATAGACGCGATCAGAGTCCAGAAAATCCCGACATGACTAACGCGCTTACCATACTGAATACCACCTGCCCCGATACCATTTCCCACTCGTACGGTTAAGGCCATTGCTAAACTTAGGGGAACCATAAAGGTGACCGATGTAACGTTTAGCGCGATTTGATGAGCCGCAATTTGCGTTGATCCTAGACGGGCAATAAAAAGAGCGATGGTGGTAAATAGACCCACTTCAAAGAAAATAGAAACACCAATAGGTATGCCGACTTTAGACATCTCTTTTATAGCACTCCAATTGGGTTTGGCGGGGTGTTGTAATAAATTAGTGTCCTTGTAACGGCGGTTATGGCGAATAATCAGCCCAAGCATAAAAACGCCTGACCACATGGCTATAGCCGTGGCAAAACCACAGCCTAATACGCCCATAGAGGGAATTGGCCCCATGCCATAGATTAAAATCCAGTTGGAAACCAAATTGATTAACAGTGTACTGACGCTGATAATAAGTACTGGCCGAGTAAAGCCGAGCCCTTCGGTGTAGCTTCTAAGGGTTTGGTATAAGCCTAAAGCAGGGAAACCAAACATGATGCCCAGTAAGTAATCGCTCACTAAAGGTACTAGATGCTCTGGGACATACATCATATCCAGTATCATGGGGTGGAGTAGTATCACAGCAATACTGAGCATACTGACTGTTAAGCCAAGCCAAAAACCTTGAAAAGCAAAGGGGCCAACTTTTTCAGGAGTGTCTTCTCCTAGCCACTGGGCAATAAAGGGCGTTAAACCTAATAGCGTACCGCTTAAGAAAAGGAATAACGGCATCCAGATACTAGCACCAAGCGCTACTGCGGCAAGATGATCTGCCCCTAAGCGCCCCACCATTAATGTATCAATAACCCCCATACCCGACTGTGCAAGCTGCGCGCCCATTATTGGTAGTGCTATTGCGAGTAGGTACTTTGTCTCTGTTGCAACAGGAGGGGCGAGAAAAGGTTTTTTTTCTGAGGTTTGCATAACTTACTTGAAAATCCTTGGCTATTCCCTTTGTCTGTCGAGGGATTGATGGTGTTAAACCGCAATTATCAATGTTAAACGACTGTTATCCGTGATAAATGGAGATCGTTGGGCGGATTGTACTCAGTCAAAGCGCTTTTGTCTGTTGGCTTTGTTGATCATTAATCATTGTTATTGATCAATGAAATAGGTCTATTTTTTCGACAGGTTATGGTTAGAGGTATAATGCTCTGTTTTATTTAGCACGACCTATTTAGAAACAGGTAGCACGATGATCAAACGTTTAAGGGAAGAGGTTCGCTTGGATAGTCCACACCGATATGAAGACCTGATTCAGATTTTTAATACATTATTCCAAACAGATGAAAATACCATTTTAGTTAAAGGCGATGATGAGCCTATCTATTTACCGGCAGCAATGACTGGCTCGGAGAATCAGGTGGTGTTTGCCCATGGATACTATGCCAGTGCAATGCATGAAATTGCCCACTGGTGTGTGGCTGGAAAACAGCGTCGACAGCTTGAAGACTATGGTTATTGGTATGAACCGGATGGTCGCACAGAGGCTCAGCAGCGCCTTTTTGAGCAGGTTGAAGTTATTCCTCAAGCGATGGAGAAATGTTTTTGTTTTGCCGCAGGCTTTCGCTTTCGTGTCAGCGCGGATAATTTAAACGGTTCTCCTGGCGATAGCCAGGATTTTGAGCGTCATGTCGATGAGCAGTTTCAGGTTTATCTGAGTAAAGGGCTGCCTGATCGTGCACAACGCTTTTTTGATGCACTTGCCCGTTTCTATCGCACAGAAAGTGAGGGTATTGTTGCCTGAATTTAAGTATTGCGGTTCAATTTCTCTATCGACGGCACCGCTAAGATTGCTCATTACTGACTATTAAACGTATATATGGAAGCATCACTCGGATTAAATAGAGGTTAAGCCGAGGTAAAGTAGAGTGCCTTGATCCGGATCAAGTAATGAAAACGATTCTTAATAAGCATTGCATTTAAGCGTGTTATTCGGTTAAATACAATTATTCTCATTACTGATTAATACCGGTTTATCATGCTTCTTTTGCCGGTCTGTCATTTTTTCTTGCTAGGAGACGACCTTTAATGGCTCAGCAACTTCTTACTCAGAACACATTTAAAAAAGCGATTGCAGCACTCATTTTAACTGTAGGTGCTGGTAGCGCATTAAGCGTTCAAGCTGCAGATGAAATTAATATCTATTCTGATCGCCAAGCGTTCTTAATGAAGCCTATTCTTGATGCCTTTACTGAAGACACTGGAATCAAGGTTAATATTGTTTTTGCCAAAAGTGGTTTGATTCAGCGTCTTAAAAGTGAAGGTTTGAATAGTCCTGCTGATCTTATGCTGACCTCTAACGTGAGTAACTTGACCCGGGCTGTTGAAGCTGGTGTTACTCAGAAAGTTGATGATCCTGTTATTAACAAAAATGTTCCGGCTAAATACCGTGATGAAAATGGTCAGTGGTTTGGTTTAACCACTCGTGCACGAGTTATTTACACATCAAAAGAGCGTGTTAAACCGGGTGAGATTAAGACGTATGAAGATATGGCTGATCCTAAGTTTGCAGGTCGTATCTGTACTCGTAAAGGCGATCATACCTATAACGTTGCATTAATTGCGTCTATGATCGCTCATCATGGTGAGGCCGATACAAAACAATGGTTGGAAGGGGTGAAAGCGAATCTTGCCCGTAAGCCTCAAGGTAATGATCGTGCACAGGTAAAAGCGGTTAAAGAAGGTGTGTGTGATATCGCCGTAGGTAATACCTACTATTACGGTAAAATGCTAACCAATGATGAGCAGCGTGCATGGGCTGAGTCGGTTAATATTGTTTATCCGAACCAAGATGGCCGTGGTTCCCACGTTAATATCAGCGGCATGGTGATGACAAAAAGCTCACCTAACCATGAATCTGCACTGAAACTCATGCGTTTTTTGACAGAAGATCACGCACAAAAAATCTACGCAGAACAGAACTTCGAATTCCCTGTTAAGCAAGGCGTTTCAGCAAGTAAAGTGGTTGACCACTGGGGTGAATTTAAAGCAGATGATATCGCGCTATCCAAGGTTGATCAGTACCGTAAACGAGCCGCTATGATGGTGAATGAAGTTGGTTACAATGATTAATTACAAGTTAAGTAGCACGAGCCGCAATGGTTAGATTTAACCTTGCGATCGTTACGGTAACAGCACGGCTTTATCTGCTGTTATAATTGCAAAATATGGGGCAGCCACGGCTGCCCTTTTGTGCGTTCTGAAAAGCGCTTTTTTGGATGTTGAACAGGTGGCGTTATATGTACTCCCAAGCAGAAGACAAGCCTAAGCTTGCAAGCGGTTTTGGCCTTCGATCTTTTTTTCAAGGCCGTTCGGATAACCGTTATTGGCAGTTGTCTGTCTGGGTTATTGCTGGGATTGTTTTGTTACCTGTGTTTGCGGTTTTGTGGTTGGCATTTTTTCCTGATGAAAATATTTGGCCTCATCTATTATCAACGGTGTTACCAGGTTATATACAAACAACTTTGGGTTTGATGCTTGGTGTTGGTGTCCTTGCGGCGTGGCTGGGAGTTTCTACGGCATGGGTGACGACCATGTATGAGTTTCCTGGTCGACGGATTTTTGAGTGGGCGTTACTACTTCCTTTCGCTGTACCGGCTTATGTTATCGCTTATGTCTATACGGATATGCTGGAGTATTCAGGCTGGTTTCAATCGGGACTGCGAGACCTATTTGGTTGGACAACGGCGCGGGACTATTATTTTCCTGAGATCCGAAGTCTAGGCGGCGCTGTCTCTATGCTGGCCCTCGTGCTTTATCCTTATGTTTTTATGATGGTTAGAGCGACCTTTATCGAACAGTCTGCATCTTTGCGCGATGCGGCTCGCACTCTTGGTTGTGGCCGTAGGGCGGTATTTTGGCGTGTATCCCTGCCAACGGCTCGGCCAGCTTTAGCCGTAGGTCTCGCGTTGGTATTGATGGAAGCATTAAATGATTTTGGTACTGTCGACTATTTTGCAGTAAGGACATTAACGGCTGGCATTTATGATGTTTGGCTCAATATGGGCAATATTGGCGGTGCCGCCCAGATCGCTAGCGTTATGATGGTGTTTATTCTAGTTCTAATCGGCTTGGAACAGCACTCTAGGCGCAAACAAAAGCAATTTTCCCGAGGGGATCGTTTTAAAGCCTTCCGTCGTACTAAGCTGACGGGCCGAAAAGCAGTCGCTTGCTGGTTGATCTGTTTTATTCCTCTGGCATTTGGCTTTATTATTCCTGTGGGGGCCTTGGCGCGACATGCGGTTGTTTATTTTGATGTTTCTTGGACACCGGACTTTTTCCAGATGAGCTGGAATAGTTTTATGTTGTCCGCTATAGCCGCCATTTGCACTATTATATTAGGGCTTGTGCTTGCCTATGGTAAGCGTCTGGTAAAAACGCCTAGCGTACAAAAAGCGGTGCGCTTATCAGGCTTAGGCTATGCCATGCCTGGTGCTGCTTTAGCTGTGGGGGTGATTATTCCCTTAGCGGCATTTGATAATGCTGTTGATCGCTGGTTTGAGAGCTGGTTTGGTATCTCAACAGGGTTGTTGTTAAGTGGTACTGTTTTTGCGCTGATTTTTGCTTATGTGGTACGTTTTTTAGCCGTTTCTGCAGGAAGTATCGAATCAAGCCTTGATAAAGTAACACCGAGTATGGATATGGCTGCCCGATCACTGGGGTACAATACGCTACAGATCTTGTGGAAAGTGCACGTACCTATGATTAAGCCTGGTGTGTTAACGGCGGCGTTGGTGGTCTTTGTCGATTCGATGAAAGAGCTACCGGCAACCTTGGTACTGCGTCCCTTCAATTTTGATACTTTAGCCACCCACGTTTATCAGTTTGCCTCAGATGAGTTGCTTGAAGAGTCTGCGTTGGCTGCATTGGTTATTGTATTAGTAGGGGTTGTTCCCGTCGTACTATTGAGTCGGTCGATTATTGCTTCCCGTAATGAAACGACTGAACCATAAAAGAGCGTTATAAAAAAAGTGCCAGAGATAAATCTCTGGCATTTTTTTGACGTGTTTTTTGGCGGCACTACTGCGGCTTGCCGTTACTCGTTACTTCCATCAGTTAATACTTGATGAAGATGTAACATGGCTAGCACATTGGCTTCCGATTGATAAGGGTCCATGCCTCGTTCGGCAAGCCACTCATCGCGAATTTGCACCCACTCATCGTAGCTGACATCATACAAGCTAGGAGCAGGCTCGACGGCGACTTGCGCATTCATTTGGTAGCTGTCGAGCAGCATATCCAGCCAATGCTCATCTTCACCACTGCCATCAACATAGACTACGTCGGTGTCGATATCGCCCTGTAGCTCACGAATCACCGCTAAAGGGCTAACGCCGTGAAGCATTAAGTCATTAATATCAATGCGAGAATCATCAAACAGATGGCTCTGACTTTCTAACCAAGAGTCTTCTGGTGTAATGAGTGTACTTTTTACCTGCCCATCAGGCGTAGACCAGCACACTGCTACTGGGAAGCCATCTTCATCAGGACTACTGCACTCAAAGTCGATAAAAATCGGATACTGGGTCATGGATAACCTCATTAGGACTACAGGTTTCAGGTAAACGGAAAAAACGACGGGCATTGTCACTGGTTTTATGGGCAAGATCCAGTTCTGTTAGCCCTGTATGCTGAGCCATCTTCTGTAATACCCAGGGTAGATAGGCCGGTCGATTGCTGCGGTCTTTGGGTTTTGGGGACATATTGCGTGGAAGTAGGTACGGTGCATCGGTTTCGATCATAAGTCGATCATGGGGAATATTGTGTATCAGAGCTTGTAGTTCTGTGCCCCGACGTTCATCGCATACCCAACCTGTAATGCCAATATAAAGATCTAAATCAAGATAGCCAAAGAGTGATTTTTGATTACCGGTAAAGCAGTGGATTACAGCATCGGCTAGCTCATCTCGGTAGCTTTTTAAGATCTGATGCTGACGATCAAAGGCATCTCGTTCATGTAGGAATAACGGTTTTTGGTGTGTTATAGCCAATTCTAGTTGTGTTTCAAAGGCTTTTACTTGCTCTTCAGGTGTTGAAAAGTTTCGGTTAAAATCTAAGCCTGTTTCACCCACGGCCACACAAGCGGGTTGTTGAATAAGGTCGCTTAGATGTATCGGCGACTGGGCTGTTAGCTCGGATGCATCATGGGGATGTATGCCCGCAGTGCAGCGGAGCTGTTCAGGAAACTGTTGGCATAACGCTAAGGCTGCTTCTGAGCTTTCCAATGATGTCCCTGTAATGATAAGCGTCGTGACATTGGCCGCTAAAGCTTGATCAATAACCTCAGAATGCTTGCCATTAAAACGCTCACTGGCTAGATTGACACCAATATCAATTAATGGTGATGGTGACTTTAATAAAGCAGTTTGTGATGTAACGCTCATTTGATCTTGAATCCTGATAGAAATAACCTAAAAATTTAACTACTATTAACCCCCAAAGAAAGCGGCATTGATCGCCTTTCATTAGATACCACAAAATTGGAGCATCCCATGGCAGGGGTATTAGCAAGCGTAGATTCCCGTACACAGTTGGTTGGTGAAAACCGATTAGAGCTTTTGATGTTTCGTTTACTTACGGGGCAACTATTTGCCATAAACGTATTTAAAATTCAGGAAGTTATGCGTTTGCCTGCGCTGTCTAATCTGCCGCACCACCACCCTTATGTGGTTGGTGTTACGCATCTGCGTGGACAAACCGTTACGGTCATCAATTTAAGTCAAGCAATCGGTATGCCTGCTTTGCAGCCGACAGAAGACAGTAGTTTGATTGTAACTGAGTATAATAATTCAGTGCAGGCATTTTTGGTGGGCGGTGTTGACCGCATTATCAATATGAACTGGGATGAGATCATGCCGCCGCCTCGTACAACAGGGCGTTCGCATTATTTAACCGCTATTACACGAGTTGAAGAACAGATTGTTGAAATCATTGATGTTGAGAAAGTACTGGCTGAAATTTCACCGTACCTCATTAGTTTAGATACAGAAAATCTAGACGATCAGCTTCGGATGGCTGCAAGTAAGATGGAAATCTTGGTCGTGGATGATTCTGCGACCGCTCGATCTCAAGTGAAAGATACATTAGCGCACTTGGGTATTACGATCCATGAAGCCCGGGATGGCCGTGAAGGACTTGATAAATTACGGGCGATGGCGGATGCCGGTGATGATGTGCCTAGTAAGCTGCTGATGCTAATTACGGACGCAGAAATGCCCGAAATGGATGGCTATCGTTTAACTCGAGAGATTCGTGAAGATCCTCGACTTAAAAGTTTGTTTATCACGCTGCATACCTCGTTAAGCGGAAGTTTTAACAAAGCTATGGTCCAGAAAGTCGGTTGTGATGATTTCTTGTCTAAATTCCAGCCAAAGCAATTATTTGACCTCGTTGTTAGACGTATTGCGGAAGTTGAAGGACTGGATGCGCCGAGTCCATCTGAGTAACATTAATACGAAAAAGGCCTGAATTTTTTATGAAAAATACAGGCCTTTTTCGTGAGCTGCTTTTTTAGTGCCCTATTTTGTTTAGTGGCCTATTTGTTTAGTCGTCCATCATTAGCCCGTCTGAGTTAGTCCGTCTGAATAGGTACTTTGTTCTCTAATATAGGCTGAGCCATCAGTTGGCTAAAGCGTTCGCGGATATCATTAATACGACGTTTATTAGTGCCAAAATCAGAGTAGCCAAATCTAGATGCAGAACGTACGGCTATTACCCCTGGTACTTGAAAGTAAAATTCAACATCGTCGATAAACCCTAGCATTGGTGTTTTAAAATCTGCCCGTAGATAGTACGCATGCTCTCGGGTGACGATAATGGCATCTGAACGGTTTTCAAGTAGCGCTTCCATCTGGTCATAGGCTAGGGTTTGATCCGCCGTATAAAGAATCGGAGAAACCTTTTGTGATTCAGGTGTGTCTGGGTGGGACGCAATACAGTTCGGCTTGTCTGGGCAAGGCTGTAAGCGATTGTTTTCGACGCCAAGCTTAGGAATATCGTGCATACAGCCTGTTAAAAAGGCGATAATAGTTCCTAACATAACCGTTTGTCTCAATAAGCGAAAATGTGTCATTCGGGCTTCCTGTGTGGTCATCCTGATACAACTGTGTAAAGTAGCAAGTTTTAGGTATAGACCTCAACAGCGGATCCATTTTTTTCTGAATAAATCGACATTATTTACAGGCATTTCATGGCGTTAGTTAGACTAGAAAAAATCAGTATCGCATTTGGACATCATGCGTTGCTAGATGAAGCCTCCCTTGTTATTAGTAAAGGTGAGCGCATTTGCGTTGTAGGCCGTAATGGGGCTGGTAAATCAACGATGTTAAAGCTTGTGTCTGGAGAAATATCTCAAGACTCTGGATCGCTTTGGAGCCAGCCGGGGTTGAAAATCGGACAGTTAGCACAGGATCTTCCTGTTGCTGGTGAAGACACCGTATTTGATATTATCGCGGATGGTATTCCAGGTGTTGGCAAGCTTATTCGGGATTATCACCACCTTGTGATGTCGATTGAAACAGATGCCGACCTGAAAAAGTTAGAGCGTCTTCAAGATGAACTGGAAAGTAAAGATGGCTGGGCATTAACGCAACGGGTTGAGTCAATTATCTCCCGACTAAACCTACCGGCAGAGACGCCGATGAAATCGCTTTCAGGTGGTTGGCGACGCCGAGTGGCTTTGGCAAGAGCTTTGGTTTCAGAGCCTGATCTTCTCTTGCTCGATGAGCCGACCAACCATTTGGATATTGACACTATCGCATGGCTTGAGCAGCAGGTTAATGATTTTCGGGGTGCGGTGCTCTTTATCACCCACGACCGGGCATTCCTACAAAAGCTTGCAACACGTATTGTCGAGTTAGACCGTGGGCAGCTAACCATTTGGGAAGGTAACTACCCCAGTTTTCTTGAACACAAAGAGCATATGCTAGAAGTTGAAGATCGGCAAAATGCTGAGTTCGACAAAAAACTAGCCCAAGAAGAGACGTGGATTCGTCAGGGTATTAAAGCGCGACGTACCCGTAACGAAGGTCGAGTTCGGGCTTTACAGGATCTGCGTAAAGAGCGGTCTCAGCGCCGAGAGCGTCAAGGTACTGCTAATATTAGTCTTGATAAGGCTTCCTCCTCGGGTAAGTTGGTTGCTGAGCTGGAAAATGTCAGCTATAGCTGGGGTAATAAACCGATTATCAAAAACCTGACGGCGCGAGTTATGCGCGGCGACCGCATTGGTCTTTTAGGTCGAAATGGTGCAGGTAAAAGTACTCTTCTGAAGCTGCTTTTGGGTCAGTTGGAGCCTCAAAGCGGTGAGTTAAAAATGGGCTCTAAGCTTGAGGTCGCGTACTTTGATCAGCTTCGTGCTCAATTGGAGCCAGAGCGCACCGTGATGGATAATGTGGCTGAAGGGCAAACCAGTATCACTATTGGTGGTCGCGACAAGCATATTATGAGCTACCTACAGGATTTCCTGTTTAGCCCAGAGCGTGCTCGTACCCCTGTAAAAGCCCTGTCTGGTGGGGAATGCAATCGATTGTTGTTAGCAAAACTGTTCACCAAGCCTGCCAATATGCTGGTAATGGATGAGCCAACCAACGATCTCGATGTAGAAACCCTAGAACTGTTAGAAGAGTTGCTACTGAACTTTGACGGCACCGTACTTCTGGTCAGCCATGATCGTGCCTTTATGGATAACGTGGTGACAAGCGTATTTGCCTTCGAAGGTGAAGGTGTTGTTAAAGAGTATGTGGGTGGCTATAGCGACTGGGTTCGCCAAGGGGGTAAATTCCCACCAGAAGCTGCCGGTGGTGATGGCAATGATACGGCAACGCTTCAGGCCGATATATCGCCAACGACCCCTGAAGACTCCCCTTCGCCGGTAGATAAAACAGCAGCGACCAAAGGCAAAAAACTAAGCTATAAGATTCAGCGTGAGCTAGATCAGCTACCCGTTAAAATTGAAACTTTGGAGCAGGCTCTTGAAGAGCTGCACACCATAACTGGTGATGGTGCTTTTTATCAGGGTGATCCTGATACCGTCGCAAAAACATTGGCGAAGCTACAGGAAACCGAAACGGAGTTAGAAGCCGTTATGGAGCGCTGGGTTGAGCTTGAAGCGATGAGAGAAGAAGATTAATACCTCTTCCATTTTTTTTGCTTAGATGCGAGTCTCTGTTTGGACTTGAGTCCTTCCCATAAAAAAAGCCCGTAACCATCTCTTATTCTCGTAGCAGCGGTTAGCTAGAATAAGAGAAGTTACGGGCTTTTTAGTGAATGCCTCGCAGATCTATCCTACTAGGCATTAATCTTCTTTCTGGATACGAACAGCAAGCACGTCACATTTAGCGCCATGCAATACACCCGTCGATGTCGAGCCTAGCAATAACGATAAGCCGTGGCGACCATGACTACCAACAACAATAAGATCAACGCCTTGATCTTTAGCTAGGCGATGAATTTCACTGTCTGGCATACCAACCAACAGGTGTTGTTGATCGACAGGAATATTCATTGGCGCTGCCAGTTCAGCAATTTTATCTTTGGCATGTTGCTCCAGCTGATCTTGAATGCTGGTAAGATCCATGGGAATGTCACCACCATAAGCAAAACCAAGTGGTTCTAGAGCATGTATCAAGCTTATTTTTGCACCATTACGATCAGCAATCGCTTTGCCCTTCTCAATAACCTGTCCAGATTCATCTGTTAGGTCAATGGCGATAAGTACGTGTTTATATTGGCTCATTTTTATACCCCCTTGCTAAAAAATCCTTATCCAGTTGTACTTTATCCCTTGTCTATCGATTAGTATAGGCCTTAGATCAATCAAAAAATGAATATTAATGAGTGGTTATATATTTAGAGAAATTGTTTGTTTTTCGAGCCTCTTTCATGAGCTTTTCAACGGTTCCGTCGTTTTTCTTTTGTCGCTTTTTAGTCCCCCCTTTTTTTAATCCCTTTTAGAGGTAATACATGAGTACTTGGATTATTGTTGTTTTAATCTTTGCGGCGATTTTAAGCCCTATTGCTTGGATTGTGCCTTCTCGGCGACAGCGCTATCAAATGCACCTTAGAAAACTAGCGATGCATGCAGGCATTAAAGTGCGCTTAGAAACCTTTGAGTTATTGGGCTGTAAAGTGTCGGCCATTGCCTATCGTTGGATGAGAGATGCGGAAGACAAAAAATCGGCCCATCGTTTTTGTTTAGCCCATAAACCGCGCCTAGAAAAAGAGCAGATAGAGGTGCGTGGTGATGAATTTATTGAGGATTGGTGGTGGGCGGAGCCTGCGCGTCCTGCACTGTCAGAGCAACAAATGGATAAGCTGAAGATACTATTGGCAGAGTTACCAAAAGATACATTGATGCTAGAGTCTGGTACTGCTGCACTCACGCTTTGGTGGCGTGAAAATGGTACTCCAGAACAAGTGGAGGCCTTAGCGAAACAGCTTTCTGGACTAGAGGTTTAAGGGATTAACAAAGGTTTGGCTCTTCAGCCGGGTTGAGTCTTTTGCTTATTTATCGCTTTCACTATATAATGTTATAACATAACATTTGATAGTAATAGTAATAGGACAAACGTATGCTGGCTGAATCAGCGGAGGCTAAACAGGGTGCTCCGATTGTAGTGCAGTCTGAGGAGTGCTTAGATTTTGCGACCATCTATGACAATAATGTCGGAGTGGTCGTTTGGCATAGACCGGAGCAGCCTTCGCTTACAGCGTCCGCTAAAGCCCTTATTAATACGCCAGGATTCCCACCCCTAACAGGGCTGTATCAACCTGATAAAGCAGTTGATGCGCTTTCTCTAGCATTGCCTAGCTTCGCTGGAAAAGATGCTTTGGTGGCAGATCTTGCGCTACAAATTGATATTTTTTGTACACTATTTGAACTCGATCAGACAGCACTTCGGCTGACCAAGTTGTCTCAAGCGATGTGTCCCCGTTTTCATGTTGATAGAGTTCCTTGCCGATTGGTTGCAACCTATGTGGGGCAAGGCTCTGAATGGCTCGCCCATGACAGGGTTGATCGTTCTAAGTTAGGCCACGGATGTGGTGGTTTGGATGATGAGAATTCTGGGCTGTACGATACACAGAACCCTGTTTCTCAGGCAGAGACACAGGACGTGGTTTTGCTCAAAGGGGAGCATTGGCAGAATAATATCGGTCGAGGAGCGGTACATCGGTCACCAGCTTTAGAGGTTGGCGAGTATCGCTTGTTATTAACTCTAGATTTCGCTTGAGCACCTAAATTCCGCTTGCGCAAGGGGAGGCTTATATTAAGCCTCCCTTTTTCTTTGTTAGGGTTTTCTCTTTAAGGCGAGCATATCATCGTATTTGCGGTATCATTGTGCTTATGATGTATAGATCGTTGTTTGATTTCTGCCATTTCGTTTAGAGCTAAACAGGGCCTGATCTGAATTCTCAAGCCATTGAGTATACTCTTCCATCTCCGGTGTAATTTCACAAATACCTAAGCTGACCGTAAAGCTGATTTGCTTACCTTCGTAAGTAACCGGTGATTGCTCAATTGAGCCTCTCAAACGCTCAGCCATAACCATCGCTTGATCTGCATTGGTTTCAGGTAAAATAATACCGAACTCTTCACCGCCATAACGTCCAGAAATATCGGTTTCACGCTGTAGCTGAATGAGTGTGGCAGCAACGACTCGAATAACTTCATCGCCGGCTTGGTGGCCATAGGTATCATTAACCTGCTTAAAATGATCGATATCAAGCATAACAAGAGATGATGGGGTTTTACTTCGCTTAACGCGACGGAATTCTTGCTCAAGACGTTCTTCCCAGTGCCCTCGGTTGTTTAGCCCTGTTAGTCGATCTGTACGGCTTAGTCTGGCCAGTTCTTCGTTGGCTTTCTCCAACTCAATTTTACTGGTGGCGATATCCGTTACGTCATAGATTAAAAGGCAGGCATGGGACACACTTTTATCGGTGCCTGTTAGCGGGATAATGGTAACATTCTGATACATCTGTTCTGATTTGCCCGTTAATGGGCGGTAGCTTTTAAATTTGAACAAATGGGGGCGCTGTTCCCATGTAGAATAGGCACGACTGTCTAAGGTAAAAACCGACTCTAGTTTTCGGGTGAGCCATTGCTCTGGTAGGTCAGGGAATAGATTGAAAATATTACTGCTGCGAGCTTGAGAGGTTCGTATGCCGCTATGGTTCTCCATAAAGCCATTCCATAGCTGAATCTCAAACTGGCGATCAACCACGACTAAGCCTGCGTCAACGGTTTGTAATACTTGCATCAACCAGTGCAGGCGCGATAGCTCTATATCGTTATTGCCATTCATCATCTTAAGTATCCTGCACGCTCGGTTAAGGCTGGTAATGAATCTTCTGTTAGAATTAGAATAAGATCACATTCAACTTGATGGTCTGGGATGCCGTAATCGATCTCAATAGCCAGAATGGTTTGGTCTTTATCAGGGGTCCCCATCAGTTGAGGCAATGTTTTTTTACGGCCTAAAATAGCGGGGTGGCTGTAACTGAACTCTAAATCAAGCTGCTCGGCGATACCCTTCAGGCATGCTCCAATCAAAATGCCGGAGAGATCCATTAAAACTTCTAAGTCATTATTGCCAGAGGTCTTCGGGTCGTAGTGCATTAAACGCGCCATATGAGGAAAGCTTTCATCACCGACTAATAAAACAGCTTCTCCAGCGATCCCTGCACCACTAAAGCCTTGGGATACACCGGTTAATGATGGTGAATCTTTGGATGCTAATATTTGATTCAACGCGCTGTAACGTTTTAGATGTACTTTAGGGACAGGAAGGTGAATAAAGGTATTCAGCAGACCTGCTAATAGGCTGCCTGCTTGCCCCATGGAGACATTAACAACTTCCTGGATAAGATCTGTTAGGCCGACTTCTTCATCAAACCGAGCTAATTCACTTTCAGTCTGTGGTTTGGAGC
This sequence comes from Oceanospirillum maris DSM 6286, assembly GCF_000422865.1. Classification (GTDB taxonomy): domain Bacteria; phylum Pseudomonadota; class Gammaproteobacteria; order Pseudomonadales; family Halomonadaceae; genus Oceanospirillum; species Oceanospirillum maris. Next base: position 17,170 of record NZ_AUGW01000011.1, read on the forward strand.
TGCTGATGATGCCATAAGATGTTAATATTTCTGTTATTTTTTCAGTGGTTACTGGTTTCTTGACGAAATCAATGGCACCTAGTTCCAGTACTCGCTTGTGCGCTGAGGCCTGAATATCACCAGAAACAACCAAGGTCATGGTTGGAAGATCATTTTTCCTGATAGCCTCAAGTACGGCATAACCATCCATAACGGGCATATTTAGATCAAGAAAAAGAATATCGGCTTTGCCCGCTTTGATCGCTTCAATCGCTTCTTCGCCATTATTAGCGAAGCTGATCTCTACATCCCAGCCACCAGGCAGGGAACGAGCCATCTGTTTTCGGGCAAAGCTCGAATCATCACATATGACGATGGGGGTAGTCATTAGCGGTATAGATCCTTTTGGCTTTTGCGGCTTTTGTATTAAATCAACAGGCCCGACAAACCCTCAGGCCTATAAACTGACCCATGGATTAACAGGGCGACTGTTATTGTTATTTATTACAACAAAATGATACAATCTTTTGCATTCAACAATAGATCTTAACAGAAAAAAAGTTTTAAACAGAAAGCTGTGTCACATAATGCCTATTTACCTCACTTTTTTTGAAGATTTATGATAATCATCAAAATTTAGAGAGGGATTTAAGGGATGATAGTCGGTTTGCTGAGGCTAGCGACAATTTATCAGAAAATATTAATAATAAGAGAAAAATATTTTGGGCAATCACAATATTTTGACGAACTTAGAAAAAATTAAGCTACTTTTTGAACAGATCCGTGGTTATGAATTAATTGGGAGCCGCCAGCATCCTGCAGATTTTAATCTCGTTCGCGCTGAGTATATTAATACTCGTGTACGGTTTTTGGCGTTGCTTTTTTCTGTGTTGACACCGTTATGGATTCCTGTTGATTTCTTTATCTTACAAGAAGAAGACTTTGTGCCGGTAATGGTCGCAAGGCTGCTATTTTCTCTCTCATTGCTAGCGCTTTGGGTTAAGGCAACGTATGTTTTTTCCATTAGCCATGCTCGCTTTAGGCTGTTGGTTTTAATGGTTATGCCTGCGTTATTTCACCTGTCTACTCAGTTTATTCTTGGTGATCATTTGAACGATGAGCATCTGGCGTCTTATACCTTTTTACCTTTTTTGATTATCGCTATTCACTGCGTTTTCCCACTGACGCTAAAAGAAGGGTGTTTATTGGCCTTTTTTACCATTTTCACGCTATCGCTGGATGAGTTGGTTCAGCACCAGATGTTTACATTGGAGTCGTTGAATAATTTATGGTTGTTATTAGTGATTATGGGAATTGCTATTTGGGCACAGCTCTCGCAACTGCATATGCAATTAAAGCTGTTTGAGCAGGCTACAACTGACGCTTTAACGGGCCTTTTGACTCGTCGCTCTTTTATGTCATTAGCCGAATCAGAACTCAACCGTGCTGAACGCTATAATCGACCTTTAACCATGGCTCTTTTGGATCTTGATCACTTTAAAAATGTAAATGACACCTATGGCCATCAAGCTGGTGATCGTGTGCTGATTACTTTTTCAGGATTATTAAAAGATGTGCTGCGGACAACGGATTTGATCGGTCGATTTGGCGGTGAGGAGTTTATTATTATCCTGCCTGAAACGACCGTCGAGGAAGCTGAAAAAGTTATTCAGCGAGTGCTTGATAGTTGTCATCAGCATTCGGTTGTTTATGAAAATAAAGAAATCTCATTTACGGTGAGTGCAGGGCTTGGTGAGGTGTTGGTTGATGTACAAACATCTATCCGGTATGTCGATGAATCCCTCTACAGAGCTAAAAAAGAAGGACGGGATAGAATCACAATCGCTCAAGGAGGGCAAATCTTGAGCGATAAATCCGCTGTAGGTTAGGCCGTCTCAGTTGTGTGCCGCTCTCGGCGGGCTCGTTTCTCGTGATACATCGCTTCATCAGCCTTTTGCAAAAGGCCGTCGGTTGTACTGGCATCATTAGGGTAAGTAGCGTAGCCGACACTGGCTTCAAGATGCAGCTTTACAACCCCTAAATTGGCTCGATTTTCATTAAGAGCCTCAGCCAGCCGACGTTTAATCGCTTGGGCACCACCAACGGTTGTTTGAGCTAGTACCACAACGAATTCATCGCCACCTAAACGGATAACTAAGTCGCCTTGTTTAACATGTTTGTTTAGTATCTCGGAGAAAAATATCAGCGCTAAATCTCCCGCCTCATGGCCGTAAGTATCGTTGATAGCTTTAAACCGATCGAGGTCAATCAGCATTAATGTCAGTGGCTGTTCCGTTGAATGACTTTTCTTCAAGAAGTTAGGCATTTTTTCACTAAAATAACGCCGATTACACAGACCTGTAAGCGCATCTATATAGGAATTTTCCTTTAACTGATGATGGTAATCATCCAGTTCTTGGGCTAATTGATTAAAGCTTTGAGCCAGTAAAAACGGCTCCTGCAGACGGTACTGATTAACATTAATACGATTAACACTTAAATCATCCTGTATGGCTTCCCTGATCTGGAGTGAGAGTTGGCGAAGCGGTTGAACAATTTGTAAGCGAATAAGAAAAAAAAGTGCCGTGCAAAATATTAGAATCACTAATAGGGTCACGGTTATATAGCTATTGAAGGTTTGGCTCAGAGATGCATCTAATAAACTATCATTAAAGCGAATATCAATAACCCCGTGGATCGCTCCTGCATGAGAGTTAATATGACAGGCTAAGCAGGCTTCGGTGGCAACAATGGGATAAAGGTAGCGTAGTTGTCCTTTTTCCTGTTCGGTTATGGTTTGACCCGATGCCATCGCGCGGGCAAGAACAGGGTCACTTGCTAAGCGTTGGCTGCTGGCATCAGAAACGCCAAATTGATCTTCGATTATTTTACTGCGCACAAGCAGCACGTTCTGAGTATTATCCTGGCTTCCTAACTCTAAGGAATGAATAAACTGATCCATATCGGGCTTAGACCAACCCTGCATCATCCCCTGCCATAATGCTTTGAAAATAATGTCGGCCTGTTGCTCAGCCTGGGTTGTTGCTAGCTCCTGAATGGTCTGTTTTTTAAGATAGCTGGATAATAAAAAAGAACACAACAAGCCCACTAAGGTAAAACATAGAAATGTGTAGAGCAGCGTTTTGTAGGTCGATATTTTACGGATGGTATTGTGATGAGTCGTCAACGGTTTAGTGAGTGTAGAGTTTGACATGGGCTAAAAGTGTCCGTTGATTTAATGAGAGGACGAATTATATGGGTAAAATAACAATCAATAAACAGAGTATGTCTCAATATTTCATATAAAAGTAATGTATTGGAAGGAATGTTGAGACATTGGCTGTATTCCGTGATTGATCGTATTTAATGATTTGCCGTATTTAGCGATTGAAGCACATCGCTTTTAAAGAGAGCACTGGCTATTAGCTATTAATAGCTTGGCTCTAATGGAGCGACTCTAAATAGGTTGATGTTTTCTATAGAATGCCTTGAAAATAAGAAAACTATAGCTCTATCAGAAAAGTAGGGTATCTGACTTTAATCGATAATTTAATATGTCACGCTGAAACTTGATTAACACGGTTTCGTTAAGGAGCTTTACCGATATGCCCCATCGTAAGGATGATCCGTTATCGCCGTCTGCTTCCCCAGAGTTCATTCAATCTCAAGAAAATGCGATATTGCCTCTGGTATTAGCTGGCCCCATACTTCGGCGCTGCAGCCCCAAAAGACTTACTTTTTGGTTGGCAACTTCGCAGCCTGTTGCCGGGCGTTTAGTGCTCTTGCCGGATATAGCGCTGTTATCAAAAGTTGCACCGTTATCAAAAGCCCAATCCACAGCAGAGCAGACAATCTCAGCAGTGCAATGGCAAGAGGCTTGTCGGCAAATTAAAGTGGCAGATAATCTTTGGCTGCAATTGGTTGATCTGCCGTTAGAACAAGCCTTGCCCCAAGATTGCTGGGTTGGCTATGATCTCAGTTTAGCGCCTATTTCCACCTTGTTACCAACAGATGAGCTTAGGGATTTGCCACAGGATGCATTTGTCAGTTGGCGCGAATGGGCACCGGATCTGGCGTATCCTAATCGAGAAACCCCTGGTTTTATCTTAAAAAGCCGGCTGAATCGGTTACTGCATGGCTCTTGCCGAAAGCCTCACCATGCCAGTGATGATGGCTTGTGGCGAGCCGATGAGGAACTAGCCAATAATCACCCTGAGGACTGGCCCGCCGTGCTGATTATGAGCGGTGATCAGATCTATGCCGATGATGTTGCTGCTCCCTTTTTAGCCGCAATTCATCAGTTGAATCAGCAGTTGGGCTTTTCTGATGAAAGCTTACCAAGCTCTGAAGTGGCCAGTTCCCATCAACTGCATCAGGCTCAGCCTTATTATTACCAGCGTGAGCAGTTATTACCAAAAACCGAAAGCGGTCAAAAAGTAAGCGATATGGTCTTTGGTGGCGCTCGCAAGCCTGTATTCACCTCCGATAATGCCCATAACCACTTAATTAGCTTGGGTGAAGTGCTTGCCATGTATCTTCTGGTTTGGTCGCCAGCAGGTTGGCAAGGCATTGATCTGCCTAAATCCGCAGAGTTGCCTAACGCTTTAACGCTGGATCAGACAGAAACCTATCAGCAAGAACGGCAAGAAATAGAGCACTTTGTTAGTGGTTTAGCTAAAGTTCGTCGCTTAATGGCGCATCTTCCAGTGGCTATGATTTTTGATGATCATGATATTACTGATGATTGGAACCTAACAGCGGCTTGGGAGCAAACAGCCTATGGGCATGATCTTTCCCGTCGAATTATCGGTAACACGTTAGTGGGTTATCTATTGTGTCAGGGTTGGGGGAATGCGCCAGAGCAGATTCCCAGTCAGCTATTAACACTGGCAGAGCAGGCAATGACAAACTTGGGGGGGAGTGAGCATCAGAGGCTGATTGACGAGCTGTTACGCTTCCCCCATTGGCACTATCAATGGGATACTCAGCCGGTTTTAATCGTACTGGATACCCGAACCCATCGCTGGCGCTCAGAGGTCTCATTGGATAAACCTTCTGGCTTGATGGACTGGGAAGCACTGACGGATCTGCAGCAAAGCCTGATTGGACACGATGCGGTTATTATGGTGTCTCCAGCGCCCGTTTTTGGCGTCAAGCTGATTGAGGCGATTCAACGGTTGTTTACATGGTTTGGTAAGCCTTTAATGGTGGATGCTGAAAACTGGATGGCCCATCAAGGCTCAGCTTATGCCTTGATGAATTTGTTTCGGCACCCGAAAACCCCCAAGAACTTTGTGATTCTTTCTGGCGATGTGCATTACTCCTTTGTTTACGATATTGAGCTACGAGGCCATGAACGGGGGCCTGACCTTTGGCAGATCACCAGCAGTGGCTTTAAAAATGAGTTTCCTCAGCGATTACTCACGGTATTTGATCGCCTTAACCGTTGGCTTTATTCGCCACGATCTCCGTTAAACTGGTTTACTAAGCGGCGAAAAATGCGTGTTATTCCACGGAAACCAAAAACAGCCGATCCTGGCGAGCGCCTGGCTAATGGCGCTGGTATCGGCTTGGTTGAATTGGATGAGAAAGGCGCTCCCACTAAAGTAGTTCAACTTTGCGCCGATGGTCGTGATATTCGCTTTAAACTACAGGAAGATGAAGCCCGCTGGGAGTAGCGGCTGTACCTCTTATGGTGGTAATCTGACGGGGTGCTGATGCTATCAGTAAGAACTTATTATCTAGGCCGACACTTATTCTAAATAGTGTCGGTTTTTTTATTGTCAGGAACATTGTTATGCCATCAAATACATCTTCATCAGGTTTTTTTTTAGTTGCCGCTGCGATGTCTGCTTTTTTTATGGGGACGATTGGCACCATCTCTTTCTATGCTGGCGTCAGTGCTGAAGCTGTCACCTTTTATCGACTATTTTTTGGCGCTATGTTGATGGGGGGCTATCTGCTTTTGACCGGGCAGCGTGAGAAGATAATGACTTGGCCGGGGTTCAAGGTATTAATTACAGGCGCTTTTTTATCGGGTTTCGTGGTCTTTTATATTCTGGCTATGAGCTACACTAGCATGGCAAACGCCATTATGTTGATCTACTTAGCTCCCGTGACAGCCTCCATTGTGGCGCATTTCCTTATGGGAGAGCGCCTTTCTACTGCCAGTGTTGGTCTGATCTTACTGGCCCTTTTGGGCTTTGCAATGATGATGGAGTTTCAACTGACTTTTGGCAATAATGAAGATGAAGCGTTAGGGATACTTTACGGCTTTTGTTCCATGCTCTGTTATGCCGCCTTTATGCTGACGAACCGCCTAATTGAAGAGCGAGTACATGTATTAACACGAAGTGGCTACCAGATGTTTGCGGGAGCCTTATGTATATTGCCGATGATGCTTCAGCAGGCCGATAGTATCTCAGGCCAACAGTGGGGTTGGTTAGCCGTGGCGGGTCTCATTCCGGGTTTTTTTGCGATTGTTTTAGCGGTCGTTGCGCTACGGGCCTTACCTGCCGCAACATTCGGCACTTTAGCTTATCTGGAGCCTATTACCGTTGTTGCACTGGGTTGGGTCTTGTTTGATCAAACCTTGAACGGCCTGCAGCTGTCGGGTTGTGCTTTAATTGTACTGTCGGGTATTGCTCAAGCTGTATTGATACAAAGTAAATCAGAGCCTGCTGCTGTGATCGCTGATTAATAATGACTGTTTATCTTCTAGTCGATGTTTTAACTCATTTTCTCTGTTTTCGATATGCCTCTATTATTGTCTTTGATATAAAAACCTCCAGTATTTATAACAATACCTGGAGGTTTCAAGGTTGAGTTATTTTTTCAAATGCTCTTGTAATATATTACTTTATAGCACTTAGTAACGCGCATCTTTTGGTTTTTTGCCACTTGGCCAATCATGCACTTTGCCAAGAAAATCAGGTCGTGGTTTATGTGCAAAGAACTCCGCAACATCAACGGCATCTTGATCACTGAGCACATTGCCGTGTCCCCATAACCCCTTCGTCTGAATACCCATTGGCATATTGTATTTAATAAAGGCTGCTGCTTTATAAGTACGCGCCATACCTGCTCCGATATTGAATGATTTATCTCCCCAAAGCGGAGGGAAAACAATATCACCTCGGCTGTCTTTTAGGCCTTCACCGTTATCGCCATGACAGGCGGCGCATTGGGCGTAATAGATTTTTTCACCTCGTGCGGTATCGGCCACCAGGGATGTATCAACTTTGCCTGCGTTATTAATAGCTACTTTTTGGGTCTTCGGCGTATTTTGTCCCAGCCATTTCATATAGGCGATCATAGCCAGCATCTCCGGTGACTCACGATCTAGTGGTGTGCCATTCATCGACCGTTGGAAGCAGCCATTAATACGGGCTTCTAAATCCACTTCAGTGCCTGAGCGGGGCATCACGCGAGGATAGGTATTATAGCTATTAATGTAGGGGTCACCGAGAGGGACTTTACCTTGACTAATATGGCAGCTATTGCAGTTCATTTCGGCACCGACATGGTCTGGTAATAAGCGCTTGGTTTCATTCAGCAACCGCTTACCGTAAAAGATTTGCTCCGCATTCGGTTCTTTCAGAATCGACGTATCTTGGGGAAGCTTATAATGGCCAATATCAGCATTAGCGTCTTCAGTGAGTATAAGGTCGTATTGTGCGGGATTATGTTCAACCGGATCAGGGTCAGAGCAGCCACTTGTGCCTAGCGTTATTAATGTTAAGGCGAGGGCAGCAGTCGCGTGTTTAATGAAAGACTTATTCATGGCTTGCTCCTTTTGATGCCGCATTAATACTCAAGTTGGGCGCTATATCGGTACCTGTTTTTGGTTTTTTTCTGAGAAAATGCCGCATTCTTACCACATCATTAACATCAATTTTTGAGGCTTGGTTGGTCCAGCTATTGCGAATGTAGTTCACAACCTCGGCTATATCCGCATCACTAAGATGGCTAAACTCTGGCATCGTGAAAGCCATGCGATCATGGGGGGTTTTAGGCATACGTCCGCCGCTTAGCGTGATTTGTAAAACTGAGTCCGCTTCTTTTGAGAAAACAGCACTATTGCCTGCCAGTGCAGGAAATATACGTGGAACTCCTTGGCCATCGGCACGGTGACAGATTTGGCAATATTCAGCATACAAAATAGCCCCTCGTGAATCGTAGACGCCATCTAATAATTTCTGAGTGGTTGTGTCCGTTTTTTTAGGTGTGTAAACAGGCTTTCCATCCGTTGGGCTGAGTGCTTTTAAATACACCGACATGGCATAAAGGTCTTCTTCTGTCATGTATTGTGTACTGTGTTCAACGACTTCTGCCATTGCGCCGAAGGCTGATGTGGTATCGGTTCGACCTGTTTTAAAAAAGTCGATGAGTTCTTCGGTACTCCATGTGCTTAATCCTTCGTATTCACCACGTAGGCTTTTGGCACGCCATCCATCAATAACCGCACCACCTAGAAAAGCATTAGACTCCGCATTTGATAGGGCTAATTCCTGAAAACCAATACCGCGTTCGGTATGACAAGAACCACAGTGACCGGGGCCTTCAACTAAATATTGGCCGCGAGTTAAAGCCACTGTGCTTGCCTCAGCTATAAATTCACGTTTTGGTGCAAAAATGGCTTGCCAGTATGCCAAAGGCCAGCGCCAGTTAAAGATAGGCGGTAGCTCACTGTCTTTGTTTGGCTGATAAACAGCTTTAACCTCGGTCATAAAGTAGGCATACATCGCGGCGACATCTTTATCCGGCATGATCTGGTACGAGGGGTAGGGCATGGCAGGGTACAGGGCGTTATTATCCTTACGCACGCCATGTTTGATGGCATTATTAAAGTCATCGAAGGTGTAATCGCCAATCCCTGTTCTTTTGTCTGGCGTAATATTTGTAGAATAGATCGCGCCTAGAGGCGTTAGCATGGGTAAGCCCCCAGCGTAAGCTTCACCGTTTAGGGTGGTATGACAAGCCACACAATCTGCCGTTCGAGCAATATATTTTCCCCGATTAATTAATTTCGGATCATTAATATCAACCACTATGCCACTTTCCGTTGTGCGTAGCGTGGGTAGTAACTGGCCTAAAGCAAAGGCTAATACCAAGCCTGCAACTCCGGCGATAATGATCGTTGGTAACCACTTTTTAATTCTCATAAATACCTGCTCCATCAAGCAATCCGTTTGCGATCCTATCTGTGTGGTTTCGCACCTTGTATCTTAAGTTGCTCGGCATATATATCAAGCAAATCTAATTAATGTAAAAATATTACGCCTTTCTCTTTGGTTTATCAGATAGGCATTTGTAAGATTTATGAGAAGTAAGCAGGCTACTTTTTTTGAAAATCGGGTTTCTGTTTTAGAAAACAGCTGGACTCTTGACCCGTAGCATTGCTTTAAAAGCTATGAACACAGAGGATGTACAGCCTGAAAAACAAGCAGTCTTAGCAAGGCAACTCTCCCTATAAAAAAGAAACGACAGAATAAAATGGGCAGAGGCTAAGCATGATGCGTGATGTTCTTTTTGTATATGAGGTATAACTAGTATGATGAAATCTTTAAAAGCTTCTGAGAAGACCACATTGAGAAAGCTTGGTACCTCAGAGATTGCACCAAACATGGGGCTAAAGTATTTTGAACATGCAGCGATGGATCGTGCTCATCATAAGTTTACGGCCCTGTTAGGTGCTTTGCCTCTGTTGAAAAAAGAGGCCTTTGGTCATGTTCTAGAGCAAATTTTCCAAGAAGCTAAAGAACATTTTGCGCAAGAAGAACGTTTTATGCAGACCACCGCGTTTGATCAATATGCGGCCCATAAAGTAGAACATGACACCCTGCTTGCTGAGCTGGAGTCCTGTAAAGCAAATATCGCCGCTGGCGAGTCGATTAGTGCGGTCGATCTGCAATTAAAAATGTGTGCATGGCAAGATAGCCATCAGCAAAAGTGGGATTATCCCTTAGCGGACTTCTTACGATGCCGAGCCAGTTGGCATGAGGCTTCTGCCTAATCTTTAGCTGGTCTTTTTATACAGGGCTAATATTCTCTTTGCCGCTGGTTGCTAACAGTTGATCACCGAAATGCTGTACCTGTTGTTGTAACCAAATTCGGCCGGGTTCTTTCGCAAATAATGGGTGATAAATCTGCGTCATCTGCACACTGGGCAGCCCTTCTGGGGGCTGTACTAAGCGTACCGGTAGCATCTCACTGAACAGTAACCCCATCTGATAGGGTAGAGTCATAATTGCCTGGCTTTGGGCAACGATCTTGGCTGCAGCCATATAATTCACGGTGCGAGCGATGGCGCGACGGCTAAGTTTTCTTTCAGCCAACCAATGATCAATCGCGTTGGCATTACTCCCTGCTAGATCAGAAAACACGATATGGGGTCGCTGAATATAGTCCTCTAAACTCAACTGTTTTAGGTGGGTCTCATTGTCCTTAGCTAATAGGCAAATTTGTTGTTCTGTTATCCAGCTTTGAGCTTCAAGATGGCTCGGTATGGATTCGCAAATATCCATTCCCACCACTAGGTCAACGGCTCCTGTTTCCAAATCAGACAGAAAGGCATCATCAATAATCATGCGGGCTTCTATCGTGATATTGGGGGCTATAACCTGAAAATAACTCATCATCTGTGGAAAAACGGCCGCCTCAAAGTAGTCTGTACAAGCGATCACAAAGTCCCGTTGGCTGTTCTCTGGTGCAAAGGCATTTGGTGGCGCTAGGCTGCGCTCTATTTGGCGCAGGGCGTTGCGCACTTCTGGTAACATTTCAAGGGCGCGAGGGGTGGGTTGTAATCCATTTTCGGTGCGAATCAGAAGGGGGTCATCCAGCTGCTCTCTCAATCTATTTAGAGCATGGCTCATGGCGGACTGGCTGAGAAAAACTTTTTCAGCAGCACGACTGACGTGGCGTTCGGTGATGAGCGCTTCAAATAAAACCAGTAAATTGAGATCAAATTGACGTAACGAATTCATCGTATACCCTGGTCATAGCTTATTGGTATTAATTTTATGCATAGGTCTATTATAACTATGCGTTTCACTAATTATTTTTGCAAGCCTAAGCTAGCGTTAAGTGTAATGAACGCAATAAAGCGATCAGAATTTAAGTTTAGGAGTACAGGTTATGACGACCACCGCCGCCGCTCTTCATGCAGGCCATGTTGCGAATGCCGATCTTCCTCTTTACGGCGAACTGGGCATGACCTTTATGCAGTTTCCTTTGGAGCGAGATATTCCCGCATCAACGGCTGATGTTGTGGTCAGTGGTGTTCCCTTTGATATGGCAACATCAGGACGCTCAGGTTCTCGTTTAGGGCCTCAGGCGATACGTCAAACATCTGCGAACCTAATTTGGGAAGGGGCACGGTGGCCTTGGACTTTCGCTTTAGATGATCATCTTGCCGTGACTGATAGCGGCAATGTGCGCTTTAAGCATGGCGAACCACAAACCATGGTTGATGCTTTAGAGGTTCATATTGGTAACATTTTAGCGTCTGGAAAAAGCGCCCTTACTTTTGGTGGCGATCACTTTATTTCGCTGCCGATATTGCGCGCTTATGCGAAAAAATACGGCCCTGTTGCCTTGATTCATGTAGATGCCCATACGGATACCTACTCAGGTGGTAGTCAGTATGACCACGGCACGATTTTCCATCGTGCGGTAGAAGAAGGGTTAATTGATACCGAGCACTCGATTCAGATCGGTATCCGTACCGCTTATACCTATGAGGGCCATCCGTTTGAAGTGTTAGATGCCGCTTGGGTTGGTGATCATGGCCCTCATGCCGTATTGGAAAAAATACGTCAGCGTGTGGGGGATAAGCCAGTTTATTTAAGCTTTGATATTGACGGTATAGACCCTGCTTTTGCGCCGGGTACAGGGACACCTGTCGCCGCGGGTATCAGTATTGATTGCGCCCTAAAAATGGTACGAGGGCTACAGGGGCTTGATCTTATTGGTATGGATTTGGTTGAAGTGGCACCCGTGTATGATCATGCGGAAATCACTGCACTGGCAGCGGCCACCTTGTCGCTAGAGTACCTCTATGTACTGGCGGCCAATAAGCAAGCGGCTAAGTGATAGCCGCCTGCGGGTAAAATAGAAAGCCAGTATTCACTCTAGCGACGCTTAACGCATCTCAAATAGCTCTTGATGAATTTGATGGTTTGATAGGCCGAAGTGCCGGAAATCTTTTCTCAGACTTTTACCAAAAGCCTTGGGGCCGCAAAACCAAATACTGGATTGACTCCAGCCAACAATTTGGTCTCGTACTCGGTCTGCACTTAAGCGGCCATCAAGAGAGCTTATGGTGAGGTATAGGTTGACTCCGGCTGTTTTCGCCAGTAAATCAACCTTCCGAATAAGGTCGGGGTTTGGTTTCTCAAGGCAAAAGAAGAGGTCGATACGGCGACCATTTTGAATGTGTTTCTGCTTGTTTCTCTGTATAAGGAACTCTAACCGAGCGATAAAGGGCGTAATGCCAATACCTGCAGCGACCCAGATCTGTTGGTTGCTCTTATCATCAAAATCAAAGCAGCCGTAGGGGCCTTCTATTGTTACCTCGGTGCCAATTTTTAGTCGAGTTTTAAGCTGCTGCGTCCAGTCGCCTAACTCTTTGATCATAAAGGTCAACTGTGACTCTTTAGGGTTCCATGCGGAGGCAATGGTGTAAGGGTGCGGGCCTTCTTTAGCATTTGAGGTAACAAAGGCAAACTGTCCAGCTTTATGTCCTTGCCACTGTTTGGATGGATCAAGTTTGATCTGACCTTCAAGGGTGTTTTGATAATGCTTAATATGAGCGATTTTACCTTTGACGATCCGCTTGGAGCCTACTTCTCCTGTTAACAGCCATATCCCAGAGATGCTTCCGCTGACTAAAAGTAGCATAGAAACCCAGCCAATCGGTTGTGACCAGTAATCGTAATTCATCAAAACAACGCTATGGAAAACCAGGAATAAATAGGCAATAGCAATCCAAATATGAGTTTTACGAAACAGGCGATATGGAAAACGCTTCACTAGAGCCAGCACAATAAATAGCACGATGGCATAAAATGCCCACTCCCCTATATCTTCCGCCAGACCACGTTGGCTATTTAGCCAGTCCTGTAGAGGAGGTAACACCTGTTCGCTACGGGGGTTGCGCTCTGGTTTTGTCAGCCAGCCCCAGCCCACCATCCATTTTGTACCTTTAGCCATCCACCAGTGCAGTGACCCCATCACCAGTGCCGTAATGCCTAGCCATTTGTGCAGACGGTAAGCTTTATCTAAGCCGCCTAGAAAAGGTTCCAGCCAAGTAGGGCGAGTTGCTAAAATCATCGCCAAGCTCATTACCCCAATAGCCATTACCCCAGAGTATTGCGTAAAAACATGTCGGAATGAGAAATAAGTTAAAGGCTCGGGCAGGAAGGTATCTGCCATTAGCCAGCTAACTGTTAATACCGCCAATAGGCTCCAAAATGCTGTTTTATATCGATCCATAATGACAAAACCTGTGAAATGACTGAAATAGAAGGGCTTGAGACTCTGTTATTGCTTAATTCTGGCTAGATTAAATATTCTCGATTTTTAAGATTAAAATACCCTTAAAAAAGAAAATTGTCAGTCACATTTAACAGAGTGATTAATTAGAGATTATTTTAGAAGTAAGGTTTGATGCAGTAGGCTTTTTCCTCTATCCCTTGAGGGGTATAGCTCTTGCCATCACCCCTTTCTAAACTGGCTAATATCAAAGAAAAGATCTTATGATCTGAACTGAACCAAATTTAAGCTGAGGTAGACAATGACAGTTAAAGCACCTGCGACCCATAACGAGTGGTTTGAACTCAGTAAAATGCTAACCCTGCATGGTCAGGCGTATATCAATGGACAGTTTTGTGATGCTGAAAGTGGCGAGACGTTTACCAGCATTAATCCGGCGACAGAGGCACATCTGGTTGATGTAGCCAGTTGCGATAAGGCTGATATTGATAAGGCAGTTGCTTCTGCGCTAACGGCCTATCGCAGCGGAGAGTGGGCTGAAGCCTCTCCCAAACATCGTAAAAATGTATTGTTAAAACTGGCGGCTTTAGTTGAGCAACACCAGCACGAGTTTGCTCTGCTGGATACCTTGGATATGGGGAAATCGATCTCTGAGATGATGGCCATTGATGTGCCGGACACGATCGATTGCATCCGCTGGACAGCAGAGTGCATCGACAAGGTGTATGGTGAGATTGCACCAACGGCGCCGGGCTCTCTGGCACTGATTAGCCGTGAGCCTGTAGGTGTTGTGGCGGCTATTACGCCGTGGAACTATCCGTTGATGATGGTCAGCTGGAAGATCGCTCCAGCCTTGGCTGCGGGTAATAGCGTTGTCTTGAAACCCTCTGAGAAAACGAGCCTAAGTGCCCTGCGCTTAGCTCAGTTGGCTACCGAGGCGGGTATTCCTGATGGCGTATTTAACGTCGTCACTGGTTACGGCCACACCGCTGGTAAAGCTTTAGCCTTGCACCATGATGTACACGTATTGGCCTTTACCGGCTCTACCCGCGTGGCGGGTATGTTAATGGAGTACGCCGGTCAATCGAACATGAAACGGGTTTGGCTAGAAGCCGGTGGTAAATCACCTAACTTGATCTTTGAGGATTGCGACAATATTAAAAAAGCTGCTGCTGGTGCCGCTGCCGCGATCTTCTCTAATCAAGGTGAAGTGTGTATTGCCTGTTCCCGTATCTATGTACAGAAAAGCATCAAAGAAGAGTTTATCGCAGCCTTGGTTAAAGCGGCATCAGGCTATCAGCCCGGTGATCCCCTCGACCCGAATACCAACATGGGGCCGTTGGTTGACAAAATGCAATTGGATACCGTAAGCCGCTATATTCGCTCGGCAATAGAGGAAGGCGGTGATGTGATTCTGGGTGGTGAGCCTGAGTATCAAGACGGAAAAGGTTTCTTTGTTAAGCCAACGATTGTGACCGAAGCCCACAACGGTATGACCTTCGTGAAAGAAGAGATTTTTGGCCCAGTGCTTGCGGTGTGTGATTTTGAGACCGAAGCGGAAGCGATCGAGTTAGCTAATGACTCTCAATACGGTTTAGGTGCGGCTATTTGGACATCAAACCTATCTCGAGCTCACCGAGTAAGTCGTAAAATTCATAGCGGTATGGTCTGGGTAAATACATGGGGTGAAGGTGATACCACGGTTCCATTTGGTGGCGTAAAAGCATCTGGTAACGGACGAGATAAATCCCTGCACGCCTTGGATAAATACTCTGAGATTAAAAATGTCTGGATCAATATCGACTAAATCACCGGTTAATCGAGTAACCCTCGTACCATAAATTAACCTGAGTGTTCTGTTCATGCTCATACCAAGAAACCTCACTCCCGTGGGATCTTCTTGGCCTTAGCACCCTCTAGCATCTTTTGGGTGCTTTTTTATCTCAATCAGGTTAAGTTGCAAGGTACCTTCCAGCTTAATATTCGCCTATCTCTATTTTTCCTTCTGGTTTGGCTTTCTCCTTATTTTTTACTACCTAACTCTTTTAACCTATTGATAATAAAGAGAATATATCTATTAAAAGGTGCATGATCTGCTCTGCTGTTTTTTTTGGTGTATTTAACCTAAAAAACATAAAACTAATAGTTGTTTTTGCTTTTTATGTGGCTTAAATGAGTGTCATTTTTTGAATGAACTGTAATAGTCTATAGCCATTCGCTGGCATATAGCTGGCGCTATAGAAAAATCATCTGCTTGGCTTCCGCTGAGTATAGAAAACAACCTGTGTTTTAAACCTAAATGCGATGGGGTGGGTACGTCTATGAATATTCTGATTTTGGGCAGCGGTGTTGTGGGTGTAACCACGGCCTACTACTTGGCAAAACAGGGCCATGAGGTAACCGTTGTTGATCGTCAGTCTTCCCCTGCGATGGAAACCAGCCACGCTAACGCAGGGCAGGTTTCTTTTGGTTATTCTACGCCGTGGGCGGCACCGGGCATTCCTTATAAAGCGATGAAATGGCTAACTCAAACCCATGCGCCGCTAAAAATGTCAGCAACCTTAGAGCCATTTCAATATGCGTGGATGACTCAGATGTTAGCTAACTGCACAGAAAGTCGTTATGCGGTGAATAAGTCTCGCATGGTTCGTGTTTCTGAATATTCACGGTTAGCCATTGATGCATTACGTGAAGAAACCGGCATTCGTTATGAAGATCGCCAGCAAGGCCTTACTCAGCTATTCCGTACAGAGAAGCAGGTAGAAGCGGTTCAGCAGGATATTAAAGTGCTGCGTGAATTTGGTGTTGATTTCCAAGAGCTTGATATGGCTGGTGCGATTCAATATGAGCCTGCATTAGATCGCGTAAAAGAAAAATTTGTCGGTGCTTTACGGATGGTTGGCGACCAAACCGGTGATTGTTTTGCTTTTACTAATAAGCTAACCGATCTCTGCAAAGAGATGGGGGTTAAATTTATATTTGATACCGATATTCATGGCTTAGAAGATAATGCAGGTCAAATTACAGGGGTTAAAACATCGATAGGCCTACTGAAAGCCGATCACTATGTTGTGGCGATGGGGAGCTTCTCTAGGCACCTAATGAAACACGTAGGGATTGATCTACCGGTGTATCCGGTTAAAGGCTATTCACTAACGTTGCCGATCACGAATTATGATGCCGCCCCCGTTTCGACCATTATGGATGAAACCTATAAAGTTGCCATTACACGCTTTGATGACCGCATTCGTGTCGCCGGAACAGCAGAGTTATCAGGCTATAATCTTGATCTGCCTGAGAAGCGTCGCGCTACTATTGCTATGGTTGTTTCTGATGTTTTCCCTGACGGCGGTGATGTAGAAAAAGCGGAATTCTGGACAGGACTGCGACCTATGACGCCTGATGGTACGCCGATTATTGGTAAGACCAAGTTTTCTAATCTGTCGTTAAATACCGGTCACGGTACTTTGGGTTGGACCATGTCCTGTGGCTCTTCTCGTTTACTGGCGGACTTGATTTCAGGGAATACACCTGAGATAGACCCAACAGATCTAGATGTGGCTCGTTACCGCTAAAATAACGAATATAATTCACCGATAGTCGCTTTGCGTGTAAAGGAAGAGGCTATCGGCTGATAAATCAAGCATTGTTAATGACTTAAATCTTATTCCTGAACACATACGGAGACCTGCTCATGGCTCGGGCTGCTCAAGCGGTTATTGATCTGGCTGCATTAAAACATAATTATCTATTGGCTAAAGAGCTGGCCTCAGGCCGTAAAGCAGTTGCCATTATTAAGGCGAACGCTTACGGGCATGGTGCTATTGAAGCCGCACATTATTTATCTGATGTTGCCGATGCGTTTGGTGTTGCTTGTATTGAGGAAGCCCTGCAACTGGCTGAGTCCGGTATTGAGCCGCCGATTGTTTTGCTGGAAGGTTTTTTTACAGCGGATGAATTAGAGCCGATCAACCGCTATCGAATGATGACGGCTGTACACAGTGAATGGCAGTTGGATGCATTAGAACAGTATGCTTTTTCGCAGCCGTTGCCGGTGTTGATTAAGTTTGATTCTGGTATGCACCGCTTAGGCTTTGATGCCGAGGGTTTTGCTAAGGCTGTTGCCCGCTTGCAGAAACTGGATCATATCTCTGACGTGATCGCGATGACACACTTTGCCTGTGCCGATGAGCTGGAATCCGATTACACTCAGCAGCAGATTAAGAACTTTCATCATGCCTGTGATCGTTTTGACATCGCCCATTGTATGGCGAACTCCGCAGGAACATTGCATTGGCCTGAAACCCATGGTGATTGGGTTCGTCCTGGTATTATGCTTTATGGCGCATCTCCTTTAGATCAAGACACGGCTAATGCCGCACGTTTAGAGACAGTGATGACACTAAGCTCTGAACTTATAGCGATTCGGGAATTACCAAAAGGTGAGTCCGTCGGTTATGGTCGCCGTTTTATTACCGAAAATCCTACGCGGGTTGGTGTTGTCGCCATGGGATATGCGGATGGTTATCCGCGCCATGCGGTTGATGGAACCCCCGTCGCGGTAAATGGCAAGATGACGCGTATTATCGGTAAGGTTTCTATGGATATGATGACCGTTGATCTCTCTGATCAGCCTGATGCAAAAGTGGGTGATCCTGTTGAGCTATGGGGGAATCAAGTGGACGTTAATCAAGTTGCAGCGTGTGCTGATACCATCTCGTATACCCTGTTTACTGGTATTACAACGCGAGTGCCTCGGGTTTATAAAAAATAGTTTATTGAATAGCTTAATCGCTGTTTAACAGTGGGCTATCGTACACGATCCTACCTACTATACATGGCCCTACTAACTACTAGGGTTCTGCTGAACGACTGAACAAGCAAAGCCGCTGTCTCTTAAACCGAGGCAGCGGCATTTTTATATGTTGATGGTGTTCTATTGAATCCGGCGAGATGGCTAATCAGGTCGTATACGCATAAAGCGAGCAAACCGTGGTAAGCCTGTTGCTGTTGATCCATTAAAACGATAAGTGATGGTGCTGCCAATGGGTGGCGGTGATTGCCGTTCTTCCCGGCTGAATCCTGAGCCAATCTTCATCTCTCGACCGTTCGCTAACCGCACCCGTAATGCTCCCATCATATTTTGATATTGCCCTTTGCCTTGGGTATAGCCTAAAACCACGGCTTCAGCATCCTCGTAGAGTTTAACTTTCAAGAGGTCATCAGAGCGTCCCACTTGATGTAGTGCGCTGCCTCGGTGGAGCATCAAACCTTCTGCTCCAGCATCGGTTAGTTGTTGAAGATAGATGTTAAGCGCCTGTCGGCTGGGGAGCTTTTTCTGTTCAACCGGTTGCAGCCAAGGGCGTCCGATCTGTTCGCACAGATGCTGAATATCTGCATAACGCTGATCAAAAGGCGTGAGTTGTTCCGGTAGATCAAAGATACGGTATTGTACTTTGCTCCATTCTTGCTCATCAGGGTTTTGTTGGCGTACTAAGCCTGATAGTTCTGCAAAGCGCCTGCGGCCTAACCATAACTCCCCATCAAGGGCGACTTTGGGTAGGGCGGCCAGAAAAGATGTTGGTGCATGAATAATATGCCCGCGCCGCGTTTTTAGCTGCTGACCATCCCAGAAGGCTCGGACGCCATCAAGTTTCTCGCTAACCCAGTAATCGCTAATGTTATCCTGTTGCTGATAATGCTTAGCTAACATCAATGGCAAGACTTCTGCGACACCATGATGACTTGCCGCTGCAAAATTAGGCAGCAATAAGCTGCTGACACCTAGGCTAAGCCATAACGGGTTTAACACTCGGGTTATATTGATGGGTAGCGCCGCTCTTAAGTATAAGCACTGCTGGCCTATTGACGGTTTTGCCATGATCACATCCTCCTTGAGTGATTATTGAATGTTTATTCCCTTTCAAGCTAGATCCTATAACGTAAACCTGCAAGGGTGTGCTGCCATTTTTTTGATAATGATCTATTTAATATGGCAGCGACGGAAGGCTTGACGGGGTGGGCAGGGCGATATGTGAAAAAGACAACAGTTCAAAAAATTACGACAGAAATTGGACAAGACCGTAACCCATCAGAGCCCAAGCTATCATCGGATTAAATAGCAGTCGCCAAAGGTTGCCTTTTGGTTCAAAGCCGACACCATGAATAAAGCCTGCACTAACGGCCCACATAAAAAGAGTGAATAGACCATGATCCACTTCGTGAATCGATTCCGCAATAAGCTTAGGGTAGGCTGTTAGCACTACGCTAATAATAATAGCGCTGATAAGAGAAAGCCCTTGGCTCCAATATGACCTGGGATAGGGGATTAACATCTAAGTTACCTACTGGCTCAATTTTAGCGATGTAATGGTTCAATTTAAGAAAGCCCCTGACCGACGACCCTTTTTGCAGGTCTGCGTTATTACGCATTGATCAGAGGCTTCTTTGATATCAGTGTAAGGCTTAGCCCTGTGGCTGGTCGTTATCCAAATCGAAATCGGGATCAGATTCTAGCCACATCGCATTGATAATGCCGAATGAAATAGCCAGAAGCACACCCAGAATCCAAGCAAAATACCACATAATCAATCTCCTTTTTAGCAGGTTAACCATCAACTCATTACCTATAGATAAGGCGCTATACTCTTGATGGGAAACCTGCTCGGATAAATAAAGCTTTAAATTAATAAGAAAGCGGGTTGCCTTCAATCTGCTTGCTCGTCACACGGCCCCACATCACTCGATATGTCCAAAGGGTATAAAGCAAAATGATGGGTACAAAAATCATTGCGGCGATAAACATAACGTTCAAGGTTAAGTGGCTAGACGCTGCATCCCAAAGAGTTAAGCTACTATTCGGGCTTGTCATTGATGGTAATACAAACGGGAATAATGAGAATGCTGCTGTGCTGATGATTGCCGTCATCGTTAGGCTGTTACAGGCAAATGCCAAACCAGAGCGGCGAGCTTTTACCAGTAATAGCGTGAGCAAACCCATAACAAATCCCGCCACAGGAGCGGCTATCATCCAGCTATAGGTGGCGTAGTTTGAAAGCCAAGCCCCATCCACAATACTCACCTGCTTGCTTAAAGGATTCGGCATCGCATCTTTCGCCGGCATCATATCGATATGTAAGCCTGGCATACCTTGCAGCAGCATAAGACCCGCACCAGCAAAGGCAGCAAGCATGATGATAAGTGCAATGATACCTGCTCGACCTGCGCGATCAGCAATTGGTTGGTCGGCGCGCATCTGTAGCCAAATAGCCCCATGAGCTGTAAGCATAGATAAACTTACCACACCACAAAGCAAAGCAAAGGGGTGGAATAGGCCAAAGAAACTACCGGTATAATTAGGGCGTAAAAAATCATCCAGATAAAAGTCGACGCCCAATAAAAGATTACCAAAAGCCACGCCAAAAACTAACGCAGGTACGGAGCCACTAATAAATAAACCCCAGTCCCAAGTGCTTCTCCAGCGTGGATCTGCAATTTTACTGCGGTAGTCAAAGCCTACTGGTCGAAAGAAAAGAGCAAACAACACCAGCATCATCGCAAAGTAAAAACTGGAAAATGCCACCGCATAAACTGCAGGCCATGCCGCAAAGAGCGCGCCGCCAGCGGTAATAAACCAAACCTGATTACCATCCCAGTGGGGGCCAACGGTATTAATGATAATACGGCGTTCTGTATCTGTTTTACCCAGAAAAGGCAGTAATACGCAGGCACCCATATCAAAGCCATCGGTGATCATAAAGCCGACGAGTAATACGCCAACCAATATCCACCAGACTAGCTTGAGCGTTTCATAATCCATAATCATACCGCACCTCCTTCAGATGGAACCTGATGAGACTTGTTATCAGTGCTTTTCTCTTCAAAATGATATCGACCTGTATGCAGCGCACTGGGGCCAAGGCGTGCAAACTTAAACATCAAGTACATCTCAATCACGAGCAGCAGTGTATAGAAAGAAACCAGAGCACCAATGCTGATATAGAGATTGCTGGCCTCAAGGGTTGAGGTACTTAGGTGCGTTGGTAAAATTTCACCAATCGACCAAGGTTGACGGCCATATTCTGCGACAACCCAACCGGTTTCAGCGGCAATCCAAGGTAAGGGTAGCGCCCAAACAATGGCTTTTAAGAAACGCGGCTTGCTTTCCAGTTTACGGGTGGCGTTAAAGTAGAAGGCCAGCGCGAAGATTAGCAGCATGGTAAAGCCACTGGCGACCATAATACGGAAGCTCCAGAAAAGCGGCGTAACGTTAGGAATCGTATCCTGGGCTGCCAATTTTATCTGTTCTTCGGTAGCATCAATCACATTCTCGGTATAGCGTTTTAGCAGGAGGCCATAACCTAGGTCTTTTTTGACCGCTTCGAAGGCGGCGATCGTTACCTCATCGGTTTGGCCGGCACGCAGTTTTGTCAGTAGATCATAGGCGATCATACCGTTACGAATGCGGATCTCGTGTGCGATAATAAGATCTTTAATGCCGGTCACTTGGCCATCTAGAGAGCGGGTCGCAATCAAACCTAGGGCATAAGGAATTTTAACGGCATAATCAGTGGTCATGGTTTCCTGATTAGGAATGCCAAATAGAGTAAATGACGCTGGAGCAGGGTGTGTATCCCACTCGGCTTCTACGGCGGCTAGCTTGGTTCTTTGAACATCACCTAGCTCATAACCGGACTCATCGCCGAGTACAATGACCGATAGAATAGAAGCCAAGCCAAAGGCAGATGCGATGGCGAATGAGCGGCGAGCAAACGGTAGATCACGCTTTTTCAGCAGATAATAGGCACTGATGCTCAGTACAAACATAGAGCCTGTGACATAACCGGCTGCAACTGTGTGTACAAATTTCACTTGAGCAACGGGGTTAAATACCAGATCGGCGAAGCTGGTCATCTCCATGCGCATAGTTTCGTAGCTAAATTCTGCACCGACTGGATTTTGCATCCAACCATTGGCGATTAAAATCCAAAGGGCCGATAGATTCGAACCTAAGGCCATTAGGAATGTCACCATTAGATGGCGGCGAGGGGATAATCGATCCCAGCCAAAGAAGAATAGGCCGATAAAGGTGGATTCTAAAAAGAAAGCCATTAAACCTTCAATGGCCAATGGCGCACCAAAGACATCACCCACATAATGCGAGTAATAAGCCCAGTTAGTGCCGAACTGGAACTCCATTGTTAGGCCCGTGGTTACCCCTAAGGCAAAGTTAATCCCGAAGAGTTTGCCCCAAAACTGGGTCATGTCTTTGTAGACCTGCTTACGGGTCATCACATAGACAGATTCCATAATGACCAGTAAAAAGGCTAAGCCTAAGGTCAGGGGGACAAAGATAAAGTGATACAGCGCGGTTATCGCGAACTGTAACCGGGACAGATCAACAACTTCTTCTGTAATCATGGTGTTTCCCGTGGTGAAGTAATGTCAACGTCTGACGTAGTCGCCATAGATGGATTGGAAGATGCCGGAGCAGATTGAGAGACAGCGTCACGTTGGTTAACAGTGGCCGTCTCTGAAGGCTGCGGAAGCATTCGGGTATTAAGCAGGCGAGCGCCAACATCGCTGTCATTAATGACAGTGGCGGAAGGAACAATAAAGTTGATAATGCCATAGAGCAATATCAGCTTTACCAGAAGTATGAGACTGAGTTCTCGTACTAATTTATGTTTTGCAAACATTGAGTTTTCCCACACAGTTGTGCAAAAACACCGTGTTTGTGAAAACAGCGTATTCCGTTGCATAGCATTCTGATCCTGCAGTGATTGATGGCGACAGCAAGCATCGCCTTCCCAGAACTAACAATCAAAAGTGATACCTTTGACTAGCTTTGTAGCAAGGTTTATGCCTGTTTCTCTTTTTTTGTATCTTATTGATTTTTATAGGTTTTTTTAAGAGATCGAGACAACTGTTTATTTTTGTTTTTTGTCAGTTGTGACAATACTGTCTTAGTTGTGCCATAACTGACGGCAGTAACGGGGCTCTGATTGAATCATTAATCGCTTGGCTTGGTATTGCATTGCCGAGTTGAATTCTTTCATTAAATTTAAGGACTTTTTAGGAACTCTTAATGACAGATCCAAATCGTTTACCGACAGAGCTGGTTTCGATGTTGCAAAGCTACCCCGATCCCGCTGTTTTATTATCGGCAGATTATCGAATTCTTTCAGCAAATGCAGCATACCGCCAGACCTATGGTGATGTCAGCGTGGCAAAACGTCACTGTTATGAAGTGTCCCATCATTACGACAGGCCCTGTGATCAAATGGGAGAATCCTGTCCGATGCGACAGTGTATGCAAAGCAATAAGGCGCAAAGGGTGTTTCATCTTCACCATACGCCGCAGGGTGAAGAGCATGTTGATGTTGAACTACACCCTGTAGAGGCCGCTGACGGTGAGACCCGTTATTATCTTGAGGTTATGCGCTATAGCAAATTGGCCAGCCCTAGGGCCGGAGGACAAGGATTGATCGGGCGTTCCGTTGCATTTATGGCATCGCTGGCGCTAATTGAGCGGGCCGCACCTAGTGAAACCACCGTTTTACTGTTAGGGGAATCCGGCACGGGTAAGGAACTTATGGCGCAGGCGGTACATCAGGGAAGTCCGCGCAACCAAGGGGCATTTGTACCGGTTGAGTGCTCTGGTTTAACGGAAACGCTATTTGAAAGTGAGTTGTTTGGTCATGAAAAAGGCGCGTTCACTGGTGCCCATAGTCGCAAAACAGGTTTAGTAGAAGCTGCTAGTGGTGGAACACTCTTTCTGGATGAAGTTGGTGATATTCCATTATCACTACAGGTTAAGTTATTGCGTTTATTAGAAACCGGCACTTATCGTCGTGTGGGAGGTATTGAGCCGTTAAAGGCCAACTTCCGTTTAGTGTGCGCAACGCATCGTAATCTTGAGCAGCAAGTGGAGAAGGGGGCGTTCCGCATGGATCTTTATTATCGGATTAATGCTTTCCCTGTGGTTTTACCATCATTGCGTGAGCGGATGGTGGATATTCCGCTTTTGGTTGAAAGTCTGTTACCTCAGTTTGCCAAGGGGCGAGATATTCAGGTTACGCCGGATGCGATGACATTGCTTGAGCGTTACTCTTTTCCTGGCAATATTCGAGAACTGCGTAATATTTTAGAGCGTGCTTGCTTATTGGTTGATGATCACTGGATTGAAGAGAAGCATCTACCCGATACTTGCCAAAATACAGGCCATGTAAGTGCTGGCGCTGCTATTGATGGCGGAATTAGCCTTGATCGAGGAGAAGATAAAAACCGCTTTGAGCAGGCTTTTTATGAGAACCGTATTCTGCCTATTGATGAATTAGAGTCCGCCTATCTGGAGTGGGCTTTGCATCAATTAAAAGGTGACAAAGCCATGTTAGCGAGGCTGTTACAGGTTAGTGAACGCACGTTATACCGTAAGCTCAAACAGGCCAAAGCCTATTAAGCTTTTCCCAGCAAACGCATTCCCATAACACCGATCAGTGCTAAGGAGATAACGACTAACACTATTTTCTGCATAAAAGGATTGTTACCCAAAATAGTAGCTCCTAAAAAATATTGATATAGAGGGGTATCACCGC
Source organism: Oceanospirillum maris DSM 6286 (assembly GCF_000422865.1). Lineage (GTDB taxonomy): Bacteria > Pseudomonadota > Gammaproteobacteria > Pseudomonadales > Halomonadaceae > Oceanospirillum > Oceanospirillum maris. The sequence continues at coordinate 42,240 of NZ_AUGW01000011.1, forward strand.
TGTCTGCTTATTTTAAAAAATAAGCGGTCATGATTCCCATCATTTATTGAATTTGCAGCTTATCCGAACATTGAGGATGGGTAAACCGCACATTAAGCCTGACAACGTGCGTTTAGTTTTCGCCAAAATGCTAGATATTTTTCCTACTCATAACCGCAAGCGCGTTACCGATGAGCACTAAACAGTTCGTGCTTTATGAATAATTATTGCTTGGGCGCATTTTCAGTCGAGCTGCTAAAATACGCGCCTCTGCATCTGTTTTCCTTAGGGCGCAAAGCCCGTTGTGTTTTCTTATTTATAGGTTTTCTATGACCCCTCATTCTTCTGGTGAAGCTTCTGCTTCTGACTTTAAGCCTTCGTTTGCTGAGTTTATTGCATTATTAGCATTGCTCATGTCGATGGTTGCCCTTGCGATTGATGCCGTACTGCCTGCGATGAGTGCGATCGGGGATGATTTTGCCGTTAAAGATGTGAAAGATTTACAGTGGATTGTGGTGGCACTTTTCGGTGGTCTAGCATTTGGTCAGATCGCCTACGGCCCAATATCAGATGCGGTAGGGCGCAAACCTTCAATTTATCTTGGCTTACTGATTTTCTTGGTCGGTTCGTTAGTTTCTGCTTTTTCATCCAGTTACGAAATGATGCTTGTGGGGCGGTTTATCCAAGGTATTGGGGTCTCTGGGCCTAAGGTTGTGGCTGTTGCTTTGGTTCGCGACCGATATAAAGGACGGGAGATGGCTCGGGTGATGTCTTTTGTGATGGCGGTTTTTATTATTATGCCAGCCCTTGCTCCGAGCATTGGTGCAGCAGTGTTATTTATTGCCGATTGGCGTGGTATTTATGAATTCTTTATTGTACTAACGCTAATCACCTTAGCTTGGTTTGCTCTTCGTCAGCCAGAAACCTTACCTGCGGATCGACGTATAGCAATGTCTGTTGCTACTATTTGGCATAACACTAAGGAGGTCCTCTCGCACAAAGTCACCTTATCTTATATTTTTGGTGCAGGGCTGATTTTTGGGGCGTTTGTGTCTTATCTTTCCACTGCGCAACTGTTGTTTAAAGAGATTTTTCAAGTAGACGCGGCCTTTCCTATCTACTTTGCTGTTTTGGCTCTGTCGGTTGGTTTAGCTTCTTTTATGAATGGACGTTTAGTTATTCGGTACGGTATGACGCTGATTGCTAATCGTGCGCTGATGATGATGTTTTCCTGTGCGGTGATATTTCTAGCGATTTTGAGTGTTATGGATGGCGTTGTACCCTTATGGCTCTTTATGATTTTTGGTGCGCTTGTTTTTAGTTGTATTGGTTTATTATTTGGCAATATGAATGCGTTAGCGATGGAGCCCATGGGACATATTGCAGGGGTTGCATCATCGGTGATTGGCTCTGCGACAACCTTTATTTCAATGTTAATGGGGATGCTTTTTGGGCAAACCTATAATGGCACTTTATATCCATTGTTTACTGCGTTTGCGATATTTTCTTTAAGCGCATGGCTTGTTACCCGCAAGGTGCGGGCAGAGACGAGTAGTGATTGATTGACCGTAAGTGACATAGATTCAAGTCCCCTTCTTTTGAATAAGAAGGGGGGGGTACGAGGGGCTGCGTTTGCCTATTTTTTCTTTTTCAGGCTTTTTAGCATTTTAATACCTTTCTTTCGCTGATTGTAAGCAAGGGCGATCTCTTGCTTAATCTGACGACTTTCTTCAAAGTCATTGCATTCGGTATATTCGTGCTTAAGCTTTTTCTCATGCTTACGCAGTTTTCTAATAATTTTTTTTATCTGAATTTTCTTATCTTTGCGGGCTTCTTCTTCTGACTGAAGCATGACCTCAGCTTTGCGGATAAGCTTTTTTATATTCATTTAAGCATCGCTCCTGTTCCTTTGGGCATTTTTTTGTTGCTCGCGCATCATTTCGCTAAGTTCTTCGTCATCCAATGACAGGCTTTGTTCAATGTTTTTTACCGTTAAATCACTGTGCGAGAATAGAGTCCCGCCCATCATGACGAGCTTGCGAGTGACATCAGAGGCATAACCGCTGTCGTTCATCAAGGATACGGACATAGGGCCATTAATAAGCTTCTGGCGTATTAGGCTACTTAGGCTTTGGTTCAGGTTCTGGTCATACTCTTCCATATCTAATCGAAGGCGATCAAGAGATAAGATGATAGTGGAGTCATTCCCCTTTTTGTTTCTAACCTTGTGTAGCTCTCTTAGCACCGACGCTAGGCGCATTCTGATGGTGTTATATTCATGCTGAATATAAGGGTTCTCGGCTAAAAAATAGCGGGATAAGTTTTTCTGTAGATGCTTGGTATCTTTGATGGCCTCTACAATATCTCGCCCTGCGGCTCTTAGGCGGAAAAGCTCTTCAACTTGGCTGGATGACATCGCGCCTTGATAATCGCTACTGAAATCGACAATGGCCGCATATAGCGATTTCACCGAATCTTGATACTGCTGATCAATGTTGGTGGGGATCACGTTACGAGAGTTAAATATGACCTCTTCTAATGGCTGGCTGCCATGAATATCATCAAGCTTTAAGCTTAAGCCACCTGCAATAATACCTACGGCGTTGTCGTAGAGGTGTAATGTTTCTTGGCGCACTGCCGCAAGTGTTGTTTCAGGTAAGCCTGTTGCCGCTTGATTTAGATAGCGAGGCATTGATGTTTCAGATGCTTTATCATCACGAATAACGCGTTGTAAGAAGCGCACCATTGCAGGTATCACCGGCAACATTAAGGCAACACCAATACTATTAAAGATGGTATGAAAGACAGCCAGTTTTAGTGTGTAGTTATCATTGGCAATGCCGATCATCGCACTTACGCTATCAACCGCTGCTGTTAGCTGATAGATAAATAGAATGGCTACGAAGCCTGTTGTCGCATTAAAGATCAAGTGAGCAATCGCTAGCCTTCTACCTTCAAAATTGGCGCTTAAAGAGCCAATGATCGCGGTAATAGTGGTGCCAACGTTGGCACCAATGGCGAGTGCCAAGGCATTTTCATACGTGATCTGTTGCGCCGACAAAGCGGTGATGATCAGGACTAAGGTGGCATGACTTGATTGCATAACGACCGTTGCAAATAGGCCTATCAGTGTAAAAAGAAATACCCCAGCATAACCTTCAACGGCGTAGGCTGTTAGATCAATAGTATCCTTAAAGGCCTCAAAGCCCTCTTTCATATAATGAATACCAAGGAAAAGAAAACCTAAACCTGCCAGCACATAACCAATGCCTTTTAGTTCTTTGCTTTTTTGGAAGATCAGTAGAATACCAAAGACCAGCATTGGCATGGCATAAGCGGAGATTTTGACTTTTAGCCCAAGGCCTGCAACGAGCCACGCGCCTGTGGTTGTTCCTAGGTTGGCACCAAAAATAATACCAACACCTGCAGTTAACGAGATTAAGCCCGCAGAAAGAAAAGAGATGGTGATAACCGATACCAAGGAACTGGATTGCATCAAAGTTGTGGAAACAACGCCAAAGCTAAGGCTTTTCCAGAGTTTGTTTGTGGTTCTTTTTAGTAGTTTTTCGAGTAAGCCGCCAGTAAAGGCTTTAAAGCCCTCTTCAAGAGCGAGCATACCGAACAGAAAGATGGCTACGCCAGCGGTGATGACTTTAAAGTCAGGGCTCAGCCAAAAGCCGTAACCCAGTACGGCTAAAATGGTAGGGAGAATAATTTTTCGCATCATAAATGGGGCTATCCTTGCGGGCTTGGGCCCATACCCAGAGGTATTAACATGTTGATTTATAGGTGGTGTTTGGCATAACCATAGCAGATAAAGGGCTATGTAACAGTATTGGCTAGAGGGTAAAGGTAGGTTTACGTTATCAAAGTCATTTTTTTGTCACATATCACAGGCAAAAGGAAGATAAGCTTTACATAAAATATCTGGTAGGTTGATTTGTGGGGTGATATTTATAAGAGCCTTGGCTCTAATGTGACAGGCAGTGTCATTAGTTGCAGCCTATAAATGGGTACTGGGGCAAAAGGAAGCATTTTTCTTAAAATATGCGACTTTGTTCAAAAATAAAAAATATTTTTTGAACAAAGACATTGATTGGAATTTGATTCTTTATGTATCTAAATGTTGCTAGAATGTTTCATTCTAATACATAAGTCTACCTAGGTACGCCGATAATCGGTTGGTTTGGTACTGTGATTGCTGTAACGAGTGACTTTTGATGTTTTATCAGGCTTGGCTTTAAATAGGTAACGGTTGATCGTAATAGCTAAAGAGGATGGGGCTTGATGGAAACAGTGATGACAGATGATTACGGAAGGAATTTGCACAATGAGATTAAGTGCTATGCATAAAAGTACTCTAGATGCTGATCTGTGTGCTCGTAGTGGTGCTGACCAAGTGCCGATTACGACGGCAGAGCAAGAGCAAGTCCTTCAGTTCCAGCAGTCTGTTTTTAATGATGTCGTCACTAATAAATCCTGTCAGTCTATTTTAGATAATCTGTGTCTTTTAGCTGAACAGTTACTACCAAACTCCGTTGCTACTTTAATGGTGTATGATTCTGCAGAGAATGCCTTGAGCCTTTTAGCGGCACCGAGTGTTCCTCAAGAGCAACATCAAGCATTGTCGGGTTTGGTGGTTGGGCCTCGTGGTGGCTCCTGTGGTAATGCGATTTTTCGTAATGAACCTATTTTTGTCCGTGATACATTGTCTGATGAACGTTGGGCGGATCTGCGTCATTTAGCCGAAAGCTTTAATCTGCGGGCGTGTTGGTCTATGCCGATACGTAATCCTGAGCAGCAAGCGGTAGGCAGTTTTGCGCTTTCTTCTTTTGAAAATAGAATGCCATCGAGCTTTCATTGCCGAGTTTTGCAGATTGGTGCTGATATGGCCGGTTTGGTTTTAGCGCGTCAGCAGCAAGAAGAAGCGATATCGGAACAGCGCAAGCGCCTTGAATTGCTAGGAAAGGCGATTGAAAGCGCATCGGAAGGGGTTGTTATTACTGATGCCGACAATAACATTATAGAGGTCAATCCCTTTTTTGAGCAGGTTACAGGTTACACCCATGAAGAGGTAATGGGTCGCAATCCGAGCTTTCTTTCTTCAGGATCTCACTCTAAAGACTTTTACCAAAGTATGTGGCAAGAGTTACTGGAGCAAGGGCGCTGGTCTGGTGAGGTGATTAACCAATGCAAAGATGGGCGGCAATGGTCTCAATGGCTTAGCTTGAGTGTGCTGCGTGATGATCGGGGCGTTATTCAAAATTATGTGGGTGTGTTTGCGGACTTAACCGAGATTAAAAGCGAGCGAGACCGTCACGTTGAAGCCCTGAAAACAGATTCGTTAACAGGCTTGCCAAATAAAAATCAACTGCAAGAAGCACTGGATGTTTGTGGTTGTGATAGCGCCCTGTTAGTGCTAAATGTTAATAATTTTAGCCTGATTAATTCAGCCTATGGTTTAGATTTTGCCGACTGTTTACTGGCCGCGATTACGGATCGTTTGAAGATTGTTTTAGAAGGTGCATGCATTTATCGTTTAAATGCCGATGAGTTTGCGGTGCATTATGATGAAGAGGTGTCTTTGCAGGCGGTCTTCAATAAAGTACGTGAAAATTTTTTCTTAAACCAACTTCAAGTAGATAATCTTAGCTTTAACATCAGTTTTTCTTATGGTGGTGCAGTAGGTGCTGACGATCTTATTCGTAAAGCATTACTGGCTTTAAAGAAAGCAAAGGAGGGTGGTCGAGGTCGTTTTTATCAGTATGCTGATCAACGGGATGAGCTTGAGCAGCATCAGCGTCTTGAATATATGCAGTGGAACGCACTGCTACACAGAGCGTTAAATGAAGATTGCTTGGTGCCTTATTTTCAAGGCATTCGAGATAATGATAGTGGCGATATTAATTATTATGAATGCCTGATTCGTATGCAAATTGATGGCAAAGTCTATGGCCCCTATCAATTTCTTCAGCCGGCTAAACTATCTGGTTTGTTGCCGGTAATTACCCGTACGGTGATTGAAAAAAGCTGTCAGGTAATGGCGCATAATCAGTGTGATTTTTCTATCAATATTACAGAAGATGATTTAAGCCATCATTATTTAGAAGAGTATCTTGTACAGCGATGTGAAACATACGGTATCCCGCCTCGTCGAATAACATTAGAGATTCTTGAAGGTGTTAGTGCTGCAGGTAAGAAAAACCATGTGAAGCAGCTAGCTTCTCTTAAGGCACAAGGCTTTCGGTTAGCAATTGACGATTTTGGTACTGAGTATTCCAATTTCGAGCGAATTTTAGAGCTTGATGTGGATATGATAAAAATTGATGCGAAATACATTAAGTCGATTGATACTGATAGCACGAGTTATGAAATTACTCGGGCGATTGTATTTTTTGCACAAAATGCGGGCATTCCTGTGGTGGCTGAATTTGTACACTCGGAGTCGGTGCAACGAGTCGTTGAATCTCTTGGGATTCGTTTTTCTCAAGGTTATCTATTTAGTGAGCCTGCACCTCAGGTTATTGCCTACGTTAAAGCGGAAGATTAAGAAAAAGACGGTTTCACTTCTTTCCTCTTTCTGCTATTCGTTTTCTTATTGCTGGTTTTCCTGTTACTGCTCTGCTGAGGCTTTGAGCTGCAAGGTGCGATCGGCAATTAGCTCGGCATCTTCATCTTGATGAGTGACTAAGATGAGTGTCTTGTTATTTTTTCTTGCGACATCTGCGGTCCAGCGTGCGGCTTTTCGACGAGTATCTTGATCCAGTTCAGCAAATGGCTCATCCAATAGAATCAACGGTTCTGGGCGCAGTAAGGTGCGAATTAAACCAATACGCTGGCGCTGTCCGCCAGATAGCTCGGTTGGTTGCTTGCTCAGTTGGTCTGCAATATCTAATGCCTCTGCCGCTTGTTGAATTAAGCGGATATCGGGTTGGCTCTGGAATCCCAAGCGTAGGTTGGCTAATACGCTTAAATGCTCGAATAGGTTATGTTCTTGAAATAGCATACTGATAGGGCGCTTATGAGCGGGTAATGCCAGAAGATCCTGACCTTGCCAAAAAGCTTGACCGCTCTTAGCTGTTTCAAAGCCTGCCAAGGTATGCAGTAGCGTACTTTTCCCCACACCACTTTTCCCCTGAATCGCCAAACACTCATACGGGGCTAAAGCTAAATCATAGTGCAGCGGGTATCCATCAAGGACAACCTTTAGCTGATCAACGATAAGCCCTTGGGATAGAGTATGAACTGTCGTCTTGTGACTGATGGTGCCGGAGGGCGCGATGATGCTGGCGGGCTTTATTGTGTCAGCCATGAGTGGATTTCCGTTTGTTTTTTGCTGAGGTATTGCGCTCAAAAAGATAAACCAATAGAGCGCAAAGACTAAGAAGTATTAAAGATGCAACGGCGGCCTCTGCCATGCGATAGCTACCGGCATACCCATAAATAAGCCAAGGTAGTGTGGTGTAGTGGCTATCGCCAAAAATGGAAAATACCGCAACATCGCCTAACGCCAATAAAAGCGCCAACGCAAAGCTACCTAGGGTTATTGGGCGAACAAAGGGCCATATCACCTGTATTTTTTGGGTGAAATTAAGATGGAGGTTTTCACTTAAACGGCTATATTGCTGATCAAATTGCAGCAGCCTAGGCTTTAACTGGGCGATAATAAAAGGCAATAACAATACGCTGTTAATCAGTATAAGCCATACCATGCCCCAGCGGTCTAGGTCGATTCTAGGCAGTAATAAAATGTATAGCCCCGCTGATAACACCATTGCAGGGGCAACCAAAGAATGGGTTGCCAGCCATTGATAAATAATACGCCGATTTTCTTGTCGTTTAAGGCTGGCTTGGCGTATAGGGATCAGTAATAGCCACGCTAATGTCATTGCGATTAGGGCAGCGATCAGTCCTAGGGCTAATGAATAACCCGCAGCGCTGATGAGACTGTTAATATTGAGCTTTGCTATTGACGCATCGAATACAGCAGGTAATAGCGCAAGAATGGGTAGCAGCAATATCACCCATGCCAAGCCGTACAAGGTTTGATGAATCCATTCGCTGAGGGTTGATAACCGTGGCTGTAAACGCTGACTGGCGGTGTCGGCGCTAAGCCAGTTGAGCTTGCCCATTCGAGCAATTAAAGCAAAAATTAAACCCGCTAACGTAAACTGAAGCCACGCTAAAGTGAGTGCTTCGCTAAGATTAAAATCGTATTTTAACGCTTGATAAATAGCGACCTCTAACGTGGTTGACCCCGGCCCGCCTCCCAGTGCAAGGACGACTGAAAAACTATTAAAACAGAGTACAAAAATAAAGCCTAAGAGCATTAATAGGCTGGGCTTTAGCGCAGGCCACTCAACGTGAGTGAATTGCTGCCAGCGGCTTAATCCTAGTTGTTGGGCCAGTCGCCAGCTAGAATCGGGGATATGGCTCATCTGTTGGCTTAATACGCGAACCGCTAAGGGCGTATTGAGATAAATATGGGCAATAAGAATGCCATTTAGACCGTATAGGTTCCAATCGTCAGGTAATAACGGCGTGATAACCCCTGAGCGTCCCAGTAGTGTGACCAATCCGGTGATCAGTACTAGGGTGGGCATAACAAAGCTTAATAAACAAAGGCTTAAGAATGCCGGTTTAGACGCCTGTAGCTGAGGAATAAAGTGCAATGCCCGTGCGATGGGTAGTGCTAGAGCAACGGAGAACAGGGCGCTTAATATCGATTGTTCTAAGGAGAAGCCTAAAATTTGCAGTATATAAGGGTCGACCAGTAACTCAGGCTGAAGCCGTGCTTGGTCGAAACCGATTAAGCCATAGAAGGCCAAACCTGTCATCAGCAAAATTAGCCCGTAAGCCGCGCCAACGGCTAGGGGCAAGCATCGGGACAGACATCGACTGAGCAGCGAGCTTGACGGCTGTTTTTGCGACAGGCCAAGTTTCTGCGACAGGTTAAGAGAAGGGTTGTTAGCGATTTTGCGCATTGTTATCGGCTAGCCGCTTGACGCCATTCCCGCAGCCATGCACTGCGTTTCTCCGCCAGCACTTCTGGGGAGAAGCCGATGGTTTTAGGTTCGATCAACTGGTCAAAGGCTGCAGGCAGCTCTGCGTTGTCGATAACAGGCAGCATCCAGTTCGTCACGGGGATAATACTTTGTGCTTCTGGCGAGATCAAAAAAGCTAGAAATTGATTCGCCAACTCTTTTTTATCGCTGTAACGGCTAATTGCCGCAACTTCCACTTGGGCCACATGGCCTTCGTCAAAGAGTGCCGCTTTGTAGTGTGTTTTTTCTTCAGCAATCACATGGTAAGCCGGTGAGGTGGTATAGCTGAGAACGTAATCACTGCCACCTTCTAAAAACATGCTGTAGGCTTCCCACCAACCTTTTGTGACGGTCACGGTATGGCTGGCTAATGTTTGCCACTGTGATGCTGCCTGGTCACCGTAAACAGCTTTCATCCAAGTCATTAAGCCCTGGCCTGGGGTGCTGGTGCGAGGGTCTTGATAAATAACCTGTGCGTCAGAATGAATCAGTTGGGCAAGAGAGGTCGCCGGTTTTTTGATTTTATTGCTATCGTAGATAAAAGCAAAATAGCCATAATCAAAGGGCACAAAGGTATCGTCTTGCCAGTTCAGGCTTGGGGATAAATGACCAACATCAATACTATGGGGCTGTACTAATGCTTGCTGACGAGCGGTTTCGATAAGAGCGTTATCTAGGCCGAGTAATACATCCGCTTTGGTTTTTTTACCTTCAATACGGGCACGGTTTAAAATACTGACACCATCCTCTACAGCGATAAAGTTCAGGCTGCAGTCGCATTGGGCTTCAAAAATGTTTTTCAGTTGCGGCCCTGGCCCCCACTCAGAAACAAACGAGTCGTAGGTATAAATATTGAGTTCGGATTTGGCTGCCTGTACCTGTAAGCTGGCAAATAGCAGCCCTATTGCGATAAATACTTTTCTGCAGGTAAGATTTTTGCGAGTAAGGTCAGTCTTCATATACAGTTCTATCCCTGTTGAGAGGTGGATTACGGGAAGCATTATTTTTAATATGTTACATATTGAAAGAAACAGAAGTGAATTATCCGTTTAATTTTTAGTGTGGCGCGTTACACTGCGCCACAGGATGCAATACGCTGTTTGCTAATGTATTTGTGCTGCAGTTAATGCGTTGTAAAGATGTCGTAAAAAAAAGTGAACACTTCGTAAAACGCGCAGTGTAAAAATGAGATGAATCATATCGGAAACTGACCGGACTCGCTATGCACGAAGCAATTTTTGAACAGGTAAACCGGCAGTTGAATGTCTATGTTCATTGGATGCCGGTGAGCCGTGCAGGAACCAGTAACAGGCTTTATCAGGGCAGTAGCCATGATCAAGTTCTGATTCTTCGCATTAATGCCCGTAATGGGCTTGCGTTTGGCGTTTCTCGGCAACGAGAGGCGGAGGTATTAGAGCGTATTCAAGGACAGCCTTGGGGGTTGCAGGTGCTATGCAATCGTCCTGATTTAGGCTGGTGCCTTATGGCTCATCACGGACTAAGCCTTGGTGTCGACGCTATTACGGATAATATTCGATACCAGTTATTAACGGCAGTAAAAAACCTGCAAGAAATACCCTTGCCTGCGGATACCGCACAAAGAAAACGAGCTAGCCTAGATTATCCCGAGTTATTTGAGCACTACCAACGTTGTTTGAATAAAGAATCAGACCCGCTGCATTGGCTTAATCTTTTGAATCGATTGGTGCAGCTATTTGTTTCTTTGCCTAACGTTCCTCGCTGTTATACCCATCATGATCTTCATCCCGGTAACTGCTGTTGGCGAAATGATCAGCTGGTTCTTATTGATTGGGAATACGCGGGTATTGGTAATCCATGGTTTGATGCCGCCACACTATACCGCCATTGTAGTATTTCCGCTAAAGAGCTAAGAGCGTTACCTGCCTTTCGTCATTTGACGGCACCTATGTTTGAACTAGGACTGCAGCAAGCCCAAGAAGCAGCCCGTTTACTAGAGACGCTTTGGCATAAAGCCCGCCATTGATCACGGGCTTTTATCTATCGGCAGTAGGCTTTTTGGCATTAGGGGCGACAAGTGGATATTTCAGTGGAAATGTCGGCAGTGTAGCCAAAAGGCAATCTATTTGTGCTATAATGTTTAGGTATGTAAGTAAATAAACCGCTTCTATTGTAAGGCTTTTCTTCTATCTTAATGACTTTGACCGCGCCATAAATCGCTTTTATATAGGCGATTTTTTTTATGGCGAACAGAGCCTTTAAGTAGCCGTCATAGCGAACGATGGAATGATAGATTTAAATAAATAGGGCAAATATTTTTATGAGTGACAACAAGGACATTATGTCCCCTGACGGCGAAGTGAATCCGATTAATACGGATTACCAAGTCGGTCAAGACAACGTCGCGTTGCAAATTGGGCCTTTTGGCCTCGATATCCATAACCGAGTCTTTATGATTTCTGGGTTGGCGATCGTTGCGTTCGTACTGCTAACCCTCATTTTTCAAGATCAAGTGGCTCCTATTTTTGGCGCGATGCGTTCTTGGTTAACAACAAACTTAGACTGGTTTTTCCTAAGTGCAGGAAACATATTTGTTTTAGTGTGCTTGTTTTTGGTTGTATCTCCTTTGGGTAAGGTAAGAATTGGTGGTACAGAAGCGACACCGGATTATACCTATGCCGGTTGGTTCTCAATGTTGTTTGCCGCTGGAATGGGCATTGGCTTAATGTTTTATGGCGTATCTGAGCCGCTGTCACATTTTGGGTCTTCCTTTGCCGGAACCAGTATGGAAAACGGTGTCCGTACCGACTGGGCACCTTTAGGGGCGGCTGCAGGTGATGCGGCTGCGGCGGCTAAACTTGGTATGGCCGCTACTATCTACCACTGGGCTTTGCACCCGTGGGCTATTTATGCGGTTCTTGCTTTAAGCTTGGCTATTTTCTCGTTCAATAAAGGCCTACCGCTGACCATGCGTTCTGTTTTTTACCCGCTTTTAGGTGAGCGAGTATGGGGCTGGCCTGGGCACCTTATTGATATTCTTGCCGTATTTGCCACGCTGTTTGGTTTGGCAACATCCCTAGGTTTAGGGGCATCTCAAGCCGGAGCTGGCTTAAACTATCTGTTTGGCATCCCTATGGGCACCACCACTCAGATTCTGCTGGTTATCGGTATTACCGCCTTGGCGTTAATTTCTGTTCTAGCCGGTCTTGATGCGGGTGTGAAGCGCCTTTCTGAGATCAATATGGTCTTAGCTGGCTTGCTGCTGTTGTTTGTGGTGATCGTTGGCCCAACCCTGGCTATTTTTACCGGATTCTTCACTAACTTGTGGAGTTATGTGCAAAATTTACCGGCTCTGGCGAACCCTGTAGGGCGTGAAGATGTGAACTTTACCTCTGGCTGGACTGCGTTCTATTGGGCATGGTGGATCTCATGGTCACCTTTTGTCGGTATGTTTATCGCTCGGGTTTCCCGTGGCCGTACTGTGCGTGAGTTTATGGTATCCGTACTATTAATTCCTTCTATGGCTTGCGTGCTATGGATGACGGCCTTTGGTGAGACCGCGATTAACCAATTGGTTAATGAGGGTTATAACGCCGTGGCTGATGCGGCATTACCGCTACAGTTATTTAGCATGCTTGATGCGCTACCGATGTCTGAGATCACGTCACTGATTGCCATTGTGCTTGTGATTGTGTTCTTTGTGACCTCTTCGGATTCCGGCTCACTTGTGATTGATGCTATTGCCGCAGGTGGTAAAATTGATTCACCTAAGCCTCAGCGTGTTTTCTGGTGTACTTTTGAAGGTTTGGTCGCCATTGCTTTAATCTTAGGCGGCGGCTTAACAGCCTTGCAGGCGATGGCTGTATCGACCGGCTTCCCGTTCACCATTCTGTTATTGGTAGCTTGTATCTCTTTGATTAAGGGATTGTCGTCTGAGCCAAAAAGTGTCTAAACTTTTGTGCTAGATTAGATCAAGAAGTACGAAGTACCAAAAGAAAAGGGTAGGAATGCTTTGCATTCACTACCCTTTTTGCTATTTGGCAGACAGACTGAGTTACTATGAGCCTAGTTTATCTTTGTAGTTCTGGTTTATCTTTGTAACTTTGATTAATCGCTTTGGGGCGGTGGGGAGACTCTTGCAATGGAAGTTGAACAGGTTGAAATTTTCGAATATCTGCGCCGCTTTGTGCCGTTCAAGAGCTTGCCAGAAGATGTGCTTTCGGCATTAAGTCGACAAGTTGAGATCGCCTATTTTAAAGCGGGTTCTCAAATTCTAGAGGTCGGTGATACGGTCACCGATATTTACTTTGTGCGCAGTGGCGCTGTAGAGATTTACCGTAGAAATGGCGAGCTTTACAACCGCATGAGTGAAGGTGGGCTATTTGCTTACCAAAGCTTGCTGATAAAGCAAAAAGTTCGTTTTCCTGTTAAAGCGATTGAAGATACTTTGATCTATTTTCTGCCGGAATCTGTTTTTCGGGAACTGTTTGATCAACACGAAGAGTTTGCGGATTTCTTTGAAGTTGGAGATCAAACCCGACTTCGACAGGCGGTTTCACGGCGGGAAGATACCAACGAGCTTTTAACCTCAAAAATAAGCACCCTAATTACCCGTGAACCGGTCGTTATGCCTAATACCGCCAGTGTTCAGGAAGCAGCCCAACGAATGACAGAAGAGGGTGTTTCATCGCTACTGATTATTCAGGTAGAAGCGAATGATCCTGCGGCGGATGAGTCTACTTTTATCGGGCCAAAAGCTTCTGTGTCCGGTGCGGATGGTAGCGAGCATACTGTTTGCGGCATTATTACCGATCGAGACTTGCGCACCCGTGTTGTTTCCCAAGGCTTACCTTTTGATACACAGGTTCTTGAGATTATGTCTCAAGGCTTGGTGATGATTAACAGTGATGAGTATGTGTTTGAAGCCATGCTCACCATGTTACGTACGAATGTGCACCACCTGCCTATCTTAAAAAAAGGTCGCCCGATTGGTGTCGTTGCTCTTTCTGACCTAGTGCGCTATGAATCCCGTAATAGCTTATTTGTCGTCAGCAGTATTTTCCGCCAGCAGACCGTTGAGGAACTTGCGGCCCTGCAGACCGATGTGCAATCAAGTTTTGTGCGTATGGTCAACGAAGATGCTAATTCTCATATGATCGGCTCTGCTATGGCGGTTATTGGACGAAGCTTTAAACAGCGATTGTTAGAGCTAGCCGAAGAGACGTTTGGCCCACCGCCTATCCCCTATTGCTTTTTAGCCCTAGGTTCGATGGCGCGGGATGAACAGCTGATTGTTACGGATCAAGATAACGCTATGATTCTTGATGACAGTTTCGATCCTGAATTGCACGATGGCTATTTTAAACAATTAGCGCAGTTTGTTTGTGATGGCCTCGCCGCCTGCGGTTACAGTTACTGTACCGGTGATGTGATGGCAACCAATCAACAGTGGCGGCAGCCCAAAAAGGTTTGGGAGCAATACTTTACTGACTGGATTGATAGCCCAACAGCAGAATCCCTTTTGAACAGTAATATCTTTTTTGATCTTGACGGTGTTTGGGGTCATACCGAATGGGCTGATCAGCTACAGGGGTTGATTAGTCGCCGTGCTCGTCGCAGTCAGCGCTTTTTAGCGTGTATGGCTCGCAATGCCCTTAACCGAACGCCGCCTTTAGGCTTTTTTAAGACCTTTGTCATGGAGCAAGATGGCCAACACAAAAAATCCATTAACTTAAAACGGCGTGGGACAGCACCTTTAGCAGACTTGATCCGTGTTCATGCTTTGGCGGTGGGGTCACGGGCAACAAACTCCTTTGACCGGTTAAATGATGTGATTGATGCGGGGATTTTACCCCCTGATCGCGGGCCTGACCTTCGGGATGCGATGGAATTTATTTCCACGGTTCGGATTCGCCATCAAGCATTGGATATAGAAGCCGAGCAAGAGCCGGATAACAATATTGAGCCGGAGAATATGTCTCATTTTGAACGCCGCAATTTGAAGGAAGCTTTTCAGATTTTAAGTGATGCCCAGAAGTTTCTGAAATTCCGTTACCAACCGAATCGGGCGAACTGATTACGCCGGATTACTGAGTTAAAGAACAGAGTTAAGAAGCAAGGTTTTAAAAACAAAGGGTTAAAAACGATAATGCTTCACCTGATTCCTGATAAGAAAAAGCCTGAACCTACGGCTCTGGCTTGGCCGGATCTGTATCTTAAATTAGCCGAGCAAGCGCAGCATCCGCTACTTAAGACATTTTACCAAGCAGGCTGTGTGGCGCCTGATACCCCCTTAAATCAGGTACCTTTTGTGGCGATGGATTTTGAAACCACCGGCCTTAATCCGCAAAAAAACGGTATCGTCAGTATTGGGCTTGTGCCGTTTACACTAGAGCGTATTCGCTGTCGTTTGTCGCAGCATTGGGTGTTAGACCCTGGTAAGCCGCTTAATGCGGAATCTGTTGTGATTCACGGAATCACGCATTCTGATATTGATGAGGCCCCAGATCTAGAGAAAATACTGCCTAAATTGCTGGAGGCTTTAGCTGGGCGGGTTGTGGTGGTTCATCATCGAGGTATCGAGCAGCCTTTTTTGAGTGCTGCTCTTAAGGCCAGAATTGGTGAAGGTGTTATGTTCCCCGTCGTTGACACTTTAGAGCTTGAGGCGCGGCTTCATCGAGGCCGTGCGGTCGGTTGGTGGCAACGTTTATTGGGCAAAAAGCCCGTTTCAATTCGCTTAGCGGATAGCCGAACACGCTATAACCTGCCTTATTATGCGCCTCATCATGCCTTAACCGATGCACTGGCTTCTGCGGAATTGTTACAGGCACAAATTGCGGACCGATTTGAACCTCAGGCCCAGATTAAGACTATTTGGCATTAAGCTCGGCGCTAAATATTACTAGGGTGAAACTAACGCCCCCCAAAATGGGGTATCTCTTCACAGGTGCCTTAGCCGTATGATTTTAGCCTGACGAATCGAATGTGATGATTGAAGAGGCATAACCGGCATGCGTAATTTGAAATCCTGTATCAATATTGATGATCTTGCTCGTTTGGCTGCGAAAAAAGTTCCGGCCCCCGTTTATGATTATGTTGAAGGTGGCGCTGATGATGAGGTCACATTGATTCGTAATAGCCAGGGGTTTCAGAGCTATCAGATTGTACCTAAGGCGCTGCAGGATGTGAGTACAATTCAGACCCGTACCCGTATTTTGGGCTGTCAGACGGCGCTCCCCTTTTATATCTCCGCGACAGGGTTCTCCGGCATGATGTGCCCTAAAGATGCGGAGCTAGCGGGTGCCCGTGCGGCGAGTCGTTTTGGCATCCCCTATACCGCATCAACCTTTTCTAATCGCTCGCTAGAGCAAATTTCAAACTGTGCGGCCAGCGATAAATTCTTTCAGGTGTATGTTTTAGATGACGAAAATCTAGCTTTGGATCTAAACCTGCGAGCTAAGCAGGCAGGTTATAAAGCGATGGTACTCACCATTGATACGATTGTGGGGGGGAACCGAGAGCGTGATGCTCGCAGCGGATTAACCATCCCGCCAAGCCTTACACTTAAGTCCACCCTGCAATATATGCTGCGGCCTAAATGGCTTATGCAGTATTTGCTGAGTGATGGTGCCAGTATGGGAAACTTCCCGCACTTGCCCAAGGTCTCTTTAGGGGACTCTCAAGCCTTTGTCGAAGCGATGAGCAAGCTGTTTAAAAAAGATCTGACATGGAACGATGCCCGCCGGATGATCAATGAATGGCAGGGGCCGTTTGCGATCAAGGGCATTATGTCCGCATCGGATGCGCTCAAGGCAAAAGAAGCTGGAGCCAGTGCCGTTATTCTTTCTAACCACGGTGGTCGTCAATTAGATGGTACGCCGGCACCGATTGAGTTAGTTGAAGAGGTTCGTGCTGCCGTAGGGCCGGAGATGGAGATTATTGTTGATGGGGGGATTCGTCGTGGCACGGATGTTTTTAAAGCGTTAGCTTTAGGAGCCAATGCCTGCAGCTTGGGGCGTGCTTATGTTCGCGGCTTATCTGCTGGGGGTGAAGCGGGGGTTATTCATGCTTTGAATCTACTTAAAACGGAGTTTGAGCGCTGTATGATTTTAGCAGGCTGCTCTTCTGTCGATCAAATCGGCCCTGAGCATATTCGAAAAGTGTGCTAGTCCTATAGCCTCTATATTTTTAGAGTCTATATTTTGTAACTATTTAATATTATTGGTTATTTTTATTTTTTTTGAGGTGTTTCTTGATTTGATCGCTAGACGTTGCCGCGTAAGTTCGGTAACTTTACAGCGCTATCTTTTGGGTCATATTAAGAGTATTTTGAACAAGAGACAGGCAATGACGCTTGAATTTCCCCAATATTCTCCTTTATGGACTGATTATGGCGCTGTTACGCAAAAATATTTGGATGCTCTTTATTCTCCTATTTGCGGGCAGCTTGCTTTTCTTTGTCACGCTTTCTTATCTTCGCTGGCAGGCGGTCAATGAAGAGCACCGCACCAAGCAGGAAAATCTTATTCGCTTGGTTAGCCATGCCAGCCATTCTCTGTTTACAAATCAGGAAATTATTCTCGATATACTTGGCACAGAATTAACCAAAGATCCTGATTTTCCTCTTGAGGTGAAAAAGCAGCCTTTGCTTGATCATCTACTGACGTTAAATCCTGCCATTGTCGGCTTTGGCCTCGCTCGGCCTGACGGCAAGTTAACCTTTATTAGTTCTAATTTGGATCTTGGTTCACTACCTAATTTGCTCCAGCAGCCAGAAAGCCGAGAGTCATTTCTATTAGCGCTTAAGTCAAGCCGTATGGTTTTAGGTCGCACTTATTATATGGAAGCTGCAGGTGAATGGCTGATTCCGATCAGAAAGGCTATTCGAGATAAGCAAGGGCATACCCTTGGTGTTATGACCGCAGGTTTAAGAATTAATGGTGCGTCACGTTTATTTAATTCTGCGCTTCATATGGGTGAATTTAATCGTGTCACTTTAATTCGCGGTCAAGATGCTTACCCACAGTTGCACTCTTCAGAAGCTGCGGATATGCAGCTCGACTACGAGAAAGCGGTTGGGCAAGGGGTTTTAAAGCGCGCATTTTATAGTATGGAACTGGAAACGGGCCAGTCGATCGAGCAAATTAAAGCTCAAGAAATTATTGCTCCTTTTAGGGTGCGGCTAGCCGATTGGACTAGTGTTGGTGTTGCTCGATTTGATCGTAAATATAATCTTTGGGTCGTTTCTGAGATTAAACTCAAAAAAATCATTAATGAATTTTTTGATGCCTTCGGTATCTATTTTCTGGTCTTTGTTCTTGGCCAAATTATTATTTATAAACTGTTCAAATGGATTGCAACGGCAGAACACCTACGGCGTGAAGGCCTTATCTTTCAAGCCTGTCATGATGCCGTAACGCTGTTGCCCAATCGCACCTATTTATCAATGAATAAAGATAAATGGCTTAATAGTGGTGATGGGGAGCCTTTTAGTGTGCTCTTTGTCGATATGGATCATTTTAAAAGTGTGAATGACAGTTTTGGTCATGAATTTGGCGATGAAGTACTCCGTGAGTTGGCCAAGCGTTTACAGGCATCAGCTCCGGAAAATGCCACCATTATTCGTCAAGGCGGCGATGAGTTTTTGATTCTCTCCCATGAGACTAACGATCGCTGCGTTTTGTTATTGGCTCGAAATATTATTGATCGCCTGTCTAAACCCTATCAAATTGAAGGTATAAATTTCACTCTAGGGGCTAGCATCGGCATTGCTAAATACCCATTGCATGGCGCAGACTTGGACAGCTTACTACGGGCTTCTGATATCGCCATGTACGAAGCCAAAAAACATAAAAACAGTGCACGAATCTTTGCCGATGAGATGCAAACCGATTACCTGAAAAAGCTGGTGGTTGAACAAGAGCTGCGTAAGGGCCTTGATAACGACGAACTCTTTATGATGTATCAACCCCAGATTAACCATCAGGGCCATCTCTATGGTGTTGAGGCTTTGATTCGCTGGCAAAATGAAGAGCTGGGGTTTGTTCCGCCAGATAAGTTTATCTCTATCGCAGAAGCCTCCGGTCTTATGCCTCGCCTTGGTGAGTTTATTTTGCGTCGATCGTTAAACGAGATGAAGCAGGTGCAGGAGGATATGGGACTGGAATTTCATGTTTCGGTTAATATCTCGGTACGCCAGTTTATGCAGGCCAATTTTATGGCACTTTTGCTTGATGCCGTGGATGAATCAGGCTTGAGTCGTGTATTTATCTCTCTGGAGATTACTGAAAGTCTATTTATTGAAGACTTAGATTATATTCTGCCACTGCTTAATCAAATCCATGATTTAGGCATCCAGATTTCGATGGACGACTTTGGTACGGGGTACTCGTCGCTGAGTATGCTAAGAGCCTTGCCCGTGGATGAGCTGAAAATTGATAAGAGCTTTGTTGATAATATCTTAAACGATGACGCGGCCCGTAAGATGATTCAGAACATTATTGCCATCGGCAAAAACTATGAAATGGCTATTCTGGCTGAAGGCGTTGAAACACAGGCGCAAGCTGATCTTTTGACGCAATTTGGTTGCGATCGTTTCCAAGGCTACCTCTATTCTCGACCATTGACGGTTGAAAACTTAAGAGCATATTTAAAGATCTAAAGAAATCACGTAAAAAGTGCCTAGGTGATTAACGTGAACGGTTGCCAAGCAAGCCTGTTTCATAGGCAATGGCGATAGCTTGCGGTTTATTTTCCGCCTGAAGCTTCCTTAATAACGCCTTTAAATAAGTACGAACAGTCTCCGGCCTTAGGGCCAGAATAGCCGCAGTTTCCACTGCTGATTTCCCCTGTGCCGCCCAAAATAAACACTCCTGCTCTCGCTTAGAAAGTAATGCGGAAGGAGGGGCGCTCAATTGCCTAAGTGCTTTAAATTCTGGCCGTAAACAGATCTGAGCGAAGCGATGTACGCAGTACAGTAAATTTGCTTGGGTTTGGTCCGAAAAGGGAGGCGGTTTCGGGTTGTTTCTATGGGACAAGCAAGATAGCGCCATATACTCTCGACCGGGAAAATGTACCGGCGTGACCCAGAGTTCCTGAAAACCCTCTTCATGTAAGGCATTTAACCAACGCTGATCCGCTAGGGTTAAATTGGTGCTCCATTTACTGGGCTGGTCAAGCTCAAAACGCTGAGGTAACGTCTGTTGCAGCGCCTGCTTCCATGTCGGTGATAGCTCGTGGCTTAAGGGGTTCTTGTCGCTATTTTTTGAACGCTCTCGCCAGCGTTTAAGCCAGTGCATATTGTACTCACCCGCATTTAATAACGGGTGAACCGGCCCTGGTGTACGGTTAGGCAATTCACCAACAGGGGCGTAGATTAAGCTGGCGCTATCAAAGCCGATGCCCTTAATCAGTTCTTCAAGTGCTTGTTGAATCGCGGGAAGGCTCGTCAATGTTGACCAGTCTGGTTGCTGAATGTAATAAAGCTCTTCAAGATTCGGTGTAACGTCCGATGTCATCTTACACCCCCAGTCCTTTTTCCTGCATACAGTTGCGTATCACCGTACGAAGCCAGTGAATACCGGGATCATCATTTTTACGGGCCTCCCATATTTGGCAAACATGCAACGGCTCAAAATCAATAGGGGCTTGATAGGTTCTTAACGTAGAGCTTGGACAGATAAGATCCGCCGCATATTGGTTGATCACCGTGATCATATTCGTACCGGCAAGGATAAAAGGCAGCGTTGCAATATAAGGGGTTTTTACCACCACTTTACGGGTTAAACCAAGGGTGGCTAGCTTCTTGTTAACCAAAATTGGTTCATCCTCACGATGAGATAGTGCCACGTGGGGTGGTGACAAAAACTCAGCCTTAGAGAGCGCAGGCTTATCGCCATAGACGCTTTCATCACCAACGCAAACCAGCTTGTCTTCGTAAAGGCGCTCAAAACAACTGCCCTGCGGTAGATATTCAAACTGAGTAATAGCAAGATCCAGCTCCTGTTCTTGTAATAGCCGGTAAGCCATCTCAGGATTGGATATTTTGGCATACAGAATATTGAAACTGATCCCAGGTGCCTGCTCTTTAACCGCGTTAACAAGGTAAGGCGCTAGTTCGTTGATCATAAAATCCATAACGCCGATACGAAACTCTCTTACCTCTTTTTCAGGGTGAAAACTATGGCTGCTAGCGATAGCCTCATCTAATTGAAGTAGGCCAGTTTCAATACGCAGATAGAGACGGCTTGCCAGCGGGCTAGGCTGCATACCTTCCGATGTTTTGATAAATAATTCATCATCGAATTGCCCTCTAAGTTTCTTAAGAGCATGGCTCATAGCTGGTTGGCTTAAGCTAATACGAGCGGCGGCTCGGGTTAAATGACGCTCTTGGTAAAGGGCATGAAAGGCGACCAATAGGTTTAGGTTTACACGGCTTAAACGCTGACTAAGATTCTGAGTATCTGACATAGAGAGTGATGATCAACCTGTGTTTATGAGCGGTGTTGCCATGGATAGAAGTAATAGCCTGTGCAGCCATAATGGCACTGAATAAACTAAATCAATAGTGCATCGATTTAGCGAATAATCATTTAAGTTGCCATAGCATACTGCCGCGACTCAATGTCCTTTTTGCCCTTTTAGAATGCGTCAAACAAAGCATTGTAGTGATTTTTGATTAAAAAAAGCGCATCTAATTTATAAAATATCTATATTTTCGCTAATTGTCACTGATGTGTCATTACTTTTTTGAATGGATAGATTCTAATAAATAATTTTTTTACTGCCACGGCAGGTTCTATGATCAGAGAGCTTAATGATGATACTAACGATAAGAAGAGTTTTACCTTTAAGGTAATCAGGAGCTACCCCTATGAGTCATGATGTTCCCCATCAATATGCAGATCAAAGCCTGCGAGCACAGGTTGTTGAACAGCTCCAAGAATGGTTAGGTGATCGCCTAATCACCACCCAAGCGGTGCGAGATCAGCATGGGAAGGGTGAGGACAGCTATGGCTGTATGCCTCCTGATGCCGTTGCTATGGTGCACTCCAATGAAGAGGTGGCTCAGATTTTAGCGCTGTGCCATCAACACAAGATGCCTGTTGTACCCTATGGAACCGGTAGCTCGGTAGAAGGTCACTTAATGGCCTTGGAGGGCGGCATCTCGATTGATCTATCGGAGATGGATCAGGTGCTTGAGGTTAACCCAGAAGATCTAGATTGTCGTGTTCAAGCCGGTGTCACCCGCGAGGCGCTGAATCAGGCCCTGCGCTATGAAGGTATTTTCTTTCCAATTGACCCTGGGGCAAATGCCAGTATTGGTGGCATGGTTTCTACCCGAGCCTCAGGTACTAATGCCGTGCGCTATGGCACCATGCGGGAGAACGTGATCGGCCTTACGGTTGTAACCCCCGATGGTCGTATTATTAAGACAGGTGGCCGTGCCCGTAAAAGCTCCGCCGGTTATGACTTAACCCATCTTTATACCGGTTCTGAAGGAACCCTTGGTATCGTAACCGAGGTTCAACTGCGCCTGCACCCTATTCCTGAAACAATTAAAGCCGCAACCTGTCAGTTTAATGATCTAAAAAGTGCGGTTGATACCGTTATTTCTGTGATGCAGTGCGCCATTCCTGTTGCCCGTATAGAGCTGCTGAACGGCCTGCAGATGCAAGCTTGTGTTAACTATTCCAAGCTAGAAGGTTTTGAGCCAAAGCCAACGCTCTTTTTTGAATTCAATGGCACCGCCGCTTCTGTTGCAGAGCAAGTAACATTGGTAGAAGAGCTGGCGGCCTCCATGGGGGGAAGTGCTTTTAATTGGGCAGAAACCACCGAAGAGCGCAATGCGCTTTGGAAAGCCCGCCATCAAGCCTATTTTGCAGGGCTGGCCATGCAACCGAATGCTTCAGTGCTAACGACCGATGTCTGTGTACCCGTCTCTCGCCTTGCCGAAGCGGTGCTTTACTCTGAGCAAGAAGCGATCAATACGGGCTTAACCTGCCCTATTGTGGGCCATGTGGGAGATGGCAATTTCCATGTCCTGATACTCTTTGATGAGGCTAGTGCAGATCAGCAAGCTAAAGCTAAAGGGTTGTCTAAGGGCATTGTGGCAAAAGCACTAAAACTTGAAGGTACTTGTACCGGTGAGCATGGTATCGGCTTTGGTAAAAAAGGGTATTTACAACAAGAACATGGCGAAGGGGTTGATCTAATGCGCAGCCTAAAACTTGCCTTGGACCCTCACTATATTATGAATCCCGGTAAGATTTTTGATCCTGTACCTTAAAATTCGAACGTATACCCACAAGCGCGAAAGTTGAACGATCAAAGCAAGACAATAAAAACGACATAATAAGAAAACATCAAAAACCCTAAGTAAAAACGGATGCTGGAGCAGCACACATGATTTTGGATACTCAATCACCCCTTAAGACGCTAACCAAAGCAGTAACCCTGACCGCTGCTTTAGTACCGGCAGGATTAGCCGCAACACAGGCCGTTGCGGCCGACCGACTGATGCTGAAGACGCCCACTGCATTTCCTACGAAGCTACCTGCCGTTGGTTCGCCGATTGTTAAATTGGCTGATATTCTTAACACCGCCAGCGGTGGTGCTATCCGTATGAAAATTTATGAGCCAGGTAAGCTGATCGCGCCATCTGAAATTCTTGGTGCGGTCTCTGCCGGTAAAGTTAATTCAGGCTTTGCTGCGTCTGCAAACTGGCAGGGTAAAATGCCGGCGGCGGCGTTTTTTACTTCGGTACCCTTTGGCCCCGAAGCCAGCGAATTTATGGCTTGGATGTATTACGGTAATGGCCGTAAATTGCATCAAGAGATGTACGACACCTCCGGCTATCATGTACATGCTATCCCCTGCGGCATGATCCCACCGGAAACCTCCGGCTGGTTTGCCAAACCCATTGATACGGTTGAAGACCTTAAAGGCTTGAATATGCGCTTCTACGGTCTAGGTGCCAATGTTATGGATAAAATGGGCGTGGGTACGGTGCAAATCCCACCGGCAGAAATTTTTAGCGCTTTAGAAAAAGGCGCCATTGATGCAGCAGAGTTCTCTCTGCCTCAAGTTGATCAGATGTTGGGCTTTCAGAAAATTGTCAAATACAACTACTTCCCTGGTTGGCATCAGCAAACATCCATGCAGGAGCTATTAATCAATAAAGATGTTTGGGAAAAAATGAACACCCAGCAGCAATCTTTGTTGGAAACCGCCTGTAAAGCTGTGGTCGCAGATTCTTTAGCAGAAGGTGAAGCAAAGCAGTTTGAAGTACTGGCCAATGCCAAGCAAAATGGTGTTGAAATCCGCTATTGGAGTGATGATATTCTAGCGGCGTACAATAAAGCGTGGGGCGAAGTAGTTTCTGAACAGAGCGAAAAGAACGCTTTCTTTAAAAAAGTGTGGACAGATCTTAACGGATTCCGTAAAGGTTATGATCTATGGGAAAAATACGCCTTCCTACCCCGTGATACGTCTGGGGCAGATAACTAGTCGATAGTTTTTATTTAGATCGTACTTTCTCAGAGAGGACGCTCTTCCTGTCTCTCTGGATTTTTAGCCGCTGATGAAGCGGCTTTTTTATTAGTTTATTTTAATGTTTCACGTTCGTTTGGGTTGTGTTGAGAGCGTGATCTTTTTGGAGAGGATTTTATGGCGACAGTTCAGATCCGTACGGCCAATAAGGCTGATATTGACCAGATTTATGATTACATTGTTGAATTGGCGGTGTATGAGAAAGAACCTGATGCGGTTAAAACGACTCCACAAGCACTGAGCGATGCGCTTTTTGGTGAGCAAGCAAAAGCCTATGGTTTGATTTGTGAAGTTGATGAAAAAATAGCCGGTTATGCCATCTATTTTTATAATTTCTCAACATGGCTTGGGCAGTACGGTATCTATCTGGAAGATCTTTATATTTCGCCAGACTTCCGAGGTTGTGGCGCAGGTAAAGCACTCTTAAAGCATCTGGCAGAAAAAGCGGTTGCTGAAAACTGTGGTCGTTTTGAATGGAGCGTTTTGGACTGGAATAAGCCTTCTATCGACTTTTATGAGTCTTTTGGTGCTAAGCCTCAGGATGAGTGGGTGGGTTATCGCCTCACCGGTGATGCGTTAAAGGATTTTGCAGCGTCTTGATCATAAACAATGCAATAAGCCCCAACAGGTGCTGTCTGTTGAGGCTTATTGCTACAGGCCAACATTAACCTGTTTTGTTCGACTAGCCTGTCTCGTTTGATTAACCTGTTACGTTCAACAAGAAACCTGTTTCTTCAGACTCACCGCTGGTTAGTAGGTCTGTTAAGGCTTCAAAGTCGATGCCATCTTCAGTAAAGATGGCTGAGGCAGCTTCAGAGCCGTATTCTTCAACCAATTTTGCTTCAAGCTCTTCGGTAGAAGACATGCTATCGCTTGATGGTGGCGGCGGTGGTGGTGGACCTCCAGCAGGTTTACCTTGACCTTCTTCTGGAGCATTAGCTGCCAGCAGATCTGTCAGGGCGGTAACATCTAAAGTGCCGTCTTCTGCGATTAGACCGGTTGTTGCGTCTTCACCGAAACGACTTTCCAGGTTCTCGATCAGCGTGTCTAAATCGACATCGCCATCTTCAACAGACTGCGCCATGCGACCCGCCATCTCTTCGGCAGATGGTGGCTTACGCATCTGTTGCATCGAGTCCATGCTGGTACTTTGAATGCCATTAATACTCATGTGTAACTCCTTTGATTGAGTGTTTCTGTGCCCTTGTATAGGAGCAAGGCCAATGCCTAAAAGTGAAATAGAAACAAAGGTTTGAATCTCTTTTCATTACTTGGTGTTTCTTAACCTTTCTTTGCATTCAAAAGAAGAATTGCACTTTCTTTACACTCTTTACATTATCGGTTGGGGTTTGCTTAAGCTGCTGTTATGGCCCTATTTTTATACCGGCAAAAAGAGGAATTAAAAAAGCGGCAATAAAATGCCGCTTAAATGGTATTGCCGCTGGTCGATGCCTGTTTTGCAGTTAATCGTGCTTTTCGTGTGGCGCTGGATGATTCTGTTGAATCGCCTCTAGCTTTTTACGTTGTGCTGGATTTAAAAGCTGAAACAGGTCTTTTCTAAATGTGGCCTGATCTTGAATATGACGGGCAATTTCCTGCTGCTGTTGGCTAATAAAGGTATCCACTTGTGCTTGATAGTTATCTGCCAGAGGGTCTAGCTGTCCAAGTCTTTGACGCAATAGAACCGATAGCGGTGGTTCGGGTGGCGTCGGTTGATGCTTTATAAACAACGCTTTTAGCTTAACGACTTGCGCATCACTTAAATCCAGAAATCGTTGAGTCTTTGAAAGACGCTTCTGCATCACGTCGTCGCGGTTTTCTGCATTCATCTCTCTATGTGCTGGCGGCTTACCATCCGAATCTTTTTTATCACCGTGATTTTCCGGCCCGTGGCCACTTTTAGGCAGGGCTTTTTGTGGATGGCCGTCCATCGGATGACCTTGCGGGCAATGCTCTGGTTGAATGGGGTCAAACGGCATCGGTGGATTGGCTTCTGGGTGAGCAGTAGCGGTTGTACTTAGAGTAAGTGCTACAAGAGTAGCACTTGCCATTGCCAATAGGTTCTTTTTGCTGATAACCATGGTTATATCCTTCTTTTCATCAATCGGTGAAGACTGTTCTCACAATAGTTAAAAAGAGTATGAGCAAAAGGGACGCAAAGTTGTGATACACCGATGTAAAGTTAGGTAAAACTAAGGCTTATCCTTCTTATCTAGTCGATGAATCCTTGTATCATACTTAAACCCCTTATTGAGGAATTCCTATGCCAAGTGAGCGTCTTTTATTAGTTGATGATGACCGTGAGCTCTGTAGCTTACTGAGTGAATATTTATCGGCTGAAGATTATCAGGTTGAGTGTGCCTACAATGGTCAGCAGGCTCTAGAAAAACTGCAAAGTCAAAGCTACGGTCTAGTTGTGCTGGATATTATGATGCCAGGTATGTCTGGTTTAGAGTTACTACAACAGATACGCCCTCGCTATACCTTGCCGGTGATTATGCTTACCGGTCGTGGCGATGAAATTGATCGTATCCTTGGTTTAGAAATGGGAGCCGATGACTATTTGGGCAAGCCCTGTAACCCTAGGGAGTTGTTGGCTCGTATTCGTGCTGTATTACGCCGATTGTCCCATCAAGCGCCATTAGAAGGGCGGTTGCCCGATACGGCGATGACGGTTGCCGGACTTTCACTTAACCCGACAACCCGTGATGTTACGGTTAACGGCGAACCGTTAGATCTGACCAGCGCGGAGTTCAATGTCTTAGCTTATTTAATGCAGCACGCAGGGCAGGTTTTAGGCAAAGATCAGTTGACTCGCTGGGTATTGCACCGTGAAATTAGTGCTTATGATCGTGCCATTGATGTGCATGTTAGTCGTGTTCGGCAAAAACTGGCTAAGAGTTTTGCTCATACACCTCGTGTACCGAAAGAGTTGATTAAAACGGTACGCGGTCAGGGTTATATTTTTGTGCTTTCAGATCTAATAGACTAGGAATGCGTTGAGCATGTGGCGTTTAAAAAAGCTATTTTGGAAGATATTTCTGACGGTTTGGCTGGTCAGTGCCCTAGGAATGGTGAGCGTTTTCATTTTGGTTGCTAGTAGTGATGATCAAGCTCGTTGGAAACATATCATAGGCACTCAGTTTAAATCTCAAGCAGCAATATTGATTGAGCAATATGAGGAGGTTCAATCAACGTATGGTAATACGGACACCTTGATGGATGAAGATATCGACAGATTTCTTTGGATGTTACCGCCTGAGCCAAGGCAAGAGTCGGGTCGTCATGCTTTTCCTCGGGAGGAGCCTCGTAACATTCTAGGGGCCGTCTCAGGACGGCCTCAACCACCTGTTTGGCTTTATCAGCTAACGGACGATGGTGCCTTGGGCGACAAACTGGTTGGCCCACCCCACGAAGCACTAAGAAATGCGTTTACCCTTGATATTCAAGCGGATTCAGGGCGAGTGTACCGATTGATTATTGAGCTGCCGCCTTCATTTGCCAGTATGGAACGCTTTACCCATTACTTACTTTCTGTGCAAATGGTACTGGTATTAGCTGCCGCTGCGCTGTCTGCCTTTATTTTGAGTATTGTGCTGGTTCGCCCGATTGAACAATTGAGTAAGCATGTGCATCGTATCTATCATGAGGGTGACTTAACCGCGAGAGCTTCTGAAAAACTTAGCCAGCGACAGGACGAACTCGGGGATTTAACCCGAGAGTTTGACCAGATGGCGGACTATGTTGAAAAAACACTACAAAATCAGCAGCGCCTATTACAGGATGTTTCCCACGAACTACGGGCGCCGATGGCGCGA
Organism: Oceanospirillum maris DSM 6286; assembly: GCF_000422865.1. Classification (GTDB taxonomy): domain Bacteria; phylum Pseudomonadota; class Gammaproteobacteria; order Pseudomonadales; family Halomonadaceae; genus Oceanospirillum; species Oceanospirillum maris. The sequence goes on from NZ_AUGW01000011.1 coordinate 70,609, forward strand.
CTACAGGTTGGTGCGGGTCTCGCAGAGCAGCAGTTAGGTCAAGATAGTCCGCTTGCCGCGCGTATTAACCGAGAATGTGAGCGACTTGATGGCCTAATCGCGGAGATACTCTCATACAGTCGGTTAGAAAAAGCACAGAAGGTAGGGCATGCTTTTTCAGTTTCGGTATTATTTGAAGAGCTTGCCGGTGATCTTCATTTTAGTCAGCCTGAAAGACCGGTCACGCTAAAGATTAAGCCTGAGGGGTTAAGTCTTAGCCTCAACCGAGACCTACTTTGTCGAGCGTTACGCAATGGCATAGAAAACGCTTTAAAGTACACGCCATCTGAAAGCCTGTTAGAGCTTAGTGCTCATAAGGAGATGCAGCAGGTTGTGATTACCCTACGCGATCATGGTGAAGGTGTTAGTGATCGATTACTAGAAGAGCTTTTTATTCCTTTTGTGCGAGGTAGCGGCGGCCATGGTGAAGGTTATGGCTTGGGGATGAGTATCGCTAAGCGCGCGGTTGAACGACTTGGCGGTACGCTTAGTGCAGAAAATCATCTAGATGGTGGGTTGGTGTTGATTATTAAACTGACTGTTTAGCCTGTCTGTCCGATAGCTTGTTCTGGTTCGGGAATGTTATTATCGTATGCAGATATGTAGGATTTAGCGACTTTTTTTTTATTTATTTCTGCAGGAAACATCTCTGAATGCATGCTCCATTATTGAAATTTAGATCGTTATCGTTTTGTTTTCTTACAGGATACACTCAATATCGCTTGTTTCTTCTTGCCGGTATTTTAGTGGCATTGATGAGCGCAGGATTGGTTTATTCTGCTTATCGCATCAATCAAGACACTTTCTATCACACTCTAGAGCAGGACGCAGAGGTGTTGGAAAAAAGTTTTAATAGCCTGCTGGAGCGGTCTTATAAAAATATGGAGATGATTGCGACCTTTATTGGTAGTAGTAATGAGGTGCAGCAGCTTTTCTATAGCGGTAAGTTAGCCGTAGAAGCCGAAGGTGGTGATGCCGGTGGTGAGGCTGCACAGTGGTTTCGGCAAGCGCTTTATGCCTCGGTTGCTCCTAGCTGGAGCAAAGTACAGCAGCGTTTTGATGTACGGCAGTTGCACTTCCATCTTGGCCCTGGTTCCTTGAGTTTTCTACGGGTACACAGCCCGGAAAAATACGGCGACCATATGGATGACTTACGTTTCACCATTGTCGATACTAACAAGACAAAGCAGCCTGTTCATGGCTTTGAAACTGGGCGTGTGTATTCCGGGCTACGGGGTGTTGTACCTGTATTTGCTCAGGACAAGAATACAGGGAAAGACGTTCATGTGGGGGCCCTTGAAGTAGGAACTTCTTTTCATACCGTGCTGGATATTTTTGATCGTGTCCAAGATGTTGGTGCTGGGGTTCTGCTTAATCGAGACCATGTTGATGCGGCGATGTGGCCCGATTTTATTAAGAAACGGTTTGGCGGCGTCATCCCTGAGTGTGACTGTTATTTAGAGGCGGAGTCGAGACTGGGACAACTTAGCTCTCTTATTAAAATGTCGATGTTTGATCATAAGATCAATGAAGAGCATAACCATAAAGCGATGATTTATCACTTAGATGATCGATATTATGGTTTTACCTTGATGCCCCTGATTGATTATAAAGGTAGTCAGGCGGGTGGCAGTCAATTGGGTAGCCGTGTAGGTTATATCGCTTTTTGGTTTGATCGAACAGATGCCTACCTGACCTACCAGCAAACTAAGCGACATTACCTATTCTACGGCGTGATCGGCTTTGTTTTTATCATGCTTGTAATGGCGGTACTGACTCGGCTATATACTCGTCATTTAAGACACCAAGTTGAAGAAAAAACCCAAGCGTTGCTTGATAGCACGGAACAGCTTAAAACGGCTCAAAAAGTTGCACATATAGGCCATTGGCAATGGGGCCGTCAATCGGAGACGCTGGATTGCTCCGAAGAAGTATTCAGGGTTTTTGGCCTACCGATTGGGAGCAGTATGAGTTACAACGCCTTTATGTCGCAGGTGCATAAAGATGATCAGGATGAGGTTCGAGAATGCTTCAAAAAAGCATTGATGGGAGTATCTTGTAACCTAACCCATCGGATTATTTCTCATAGCGGCGTGGTTATTTATATACGCAACCGTATGCAGGCATTACTGAGTGAGACAGGAAAGCTGGATAAAGTACTGGGCACTGTACAGGATGTTTCCCAGCAAATAGAGCTGCAACTGGCTATTGAAAATAAAGAAAAACTGTACCAGCAAATTTTTGAATCAAACCGGGCAGTACAGTTTTTGGTTGACCCTGACAGTGGTCGAATTATTGATGCAAACTCCGCTGCGCAAAATTTCTACGGCTACGATAGAAAATCATTATGTCAGATGACTATTGATCAGGTGAATATGCTGTCTTTGACTGAGCTACGTGAAGAGTTCGCAAAAACGCAGGCAGAGGGTAGAGATTATGGCTGCTATCAGCACCGTCTTGCCAATGGTGATATTCGAGATGTAGAAGTGTACACCGGTACTGTGGAGTTGGGCGATCAGCACTATTACCACTCGATTATCTTTGATGTCACCGAGCGTAATCAATTATTAACCCAACTGCGAAAAGCAGCCATGCACGATAGTCTTACAGGCCTATTTAATCGGCGCAGTATCGACTATCGCTCCGAAATGGAAATTGGCCACTATCAAAGGTACAGTCAAAAACTGTCGGTTATCATGTTAGATATCGACCACTTTAAGCATTTTAATGATACTTATGGTCATGATGTTGGTGATATCGTCTTAAAGAACGTGGCTCAGTTGATCGAAGCTCAAGTCAGGTCCTGCGATGATGTTGGTGATATCGTCTTAAAGAACGTGGCTCAGTTGATCGAAGCTCAAGTCAGGTCCTGCGATATGGTTGGGCGCTTTGGCGGTGAAGAGTTTATTGTTCTGGCATCCAATACAGACTTAAATAGTGCCCGTGTTCTTGCAGAAAGAATTATCGAGAGCATACGGAAACATGAAATAAGGCTCGGTGGAGAGGATTTGAAAGTAACTATTTCTGCCGGTGTTGCAACACTTGGAGAAAGTTATTTTCCAGAGGAAGACTTCTTTGACTTGAAAGACTGCTTTATGCAGTTGGTAAAACACGCTGATGATAAATTGTATCAGGCAAAAGAACTTGGCCGGGATCGGATTTGTGGTTAATTCTATTCGTAGTGACTCCTAACCCAAGAGCCCAATTTAAAATATAAGATGCTGACGACGATCTCTTCGAGACTAAAGATGGTCTCGTCAGCACTAAAGATCACCCCTTCAATGCTAAATAAGCTCCTGCGCTCATCATGATACCGCCTGCGCCTTTATTGAGGCGTGTTACGGATTGCTCTGAGCGTAGTGCATTGCTGGCCCAAGCGGCGAAGCTGGCGATAAGCATAAGGCCTGCCAGTAGGGCGATAAAGGTCAGTGCCGAGGCGAGCAAAATATCTTGAGACGTTAATACGGTCAGATCCATAAAGGTTGGTAAAAAAGCGATATAGAATAAAATAACTTTAGGGTTTGAGGCTGAGATTAAAAAGCCTTGAATAAGACCTGCAATAACGCCCTGATCAACCCCTGCGTTACCCTGTTCGCTTACGTTAGGTTTACTGGTAAACATCTTATAACCTAGATAAAGCAAGTAGGCGGCTCCCAGATAGCGAATAGCCGTAAATAATCCGCCCCAGTGTTCAGCTACAGCCGCAAGACCTAAACAAGCCAGCACCAGATAGACAATGTCACTGGCAATCATGCCGACAGCAAGAGGTAAGCAGCGGCGAGCACCAAACATCATTCCTTTCGCTAAAATTGCAAAAACACCTGGGCCAGGTGTAATACCAAAAATAAATATGGCGAGGAAAAATGTCACTGCGCTTTCAATCGACATAACAAGTTCCTTAACAAAGGTCTAATACAAAGGCCTATAATTGATAAAATCAGGGCTAAATCAGCCCGTAAATATTAATCGATTTTGTTCTAGGATTCCTCCGATGTTATTGACGAAATGAGACAAAAAATAGTTCGCTCAGAAACCAGTTGGGTAAAAGAGAGTCATCTATTAAATACAAGTACTTAAAGCTACGACTTTAGAGGTAATATTCGGCTAATTGATAACAAATTAACCAATTTTACCCCAAGACATTTTGTATAGAATCCGTATAATTCTGCGCCATCCGCAGGGTAATTTAGACAAAATGTCTCATTGTTCATCTGATCCTAGAGATGACCTTGTTTACCCTAGATTATAACTAAAAAGGGATATCCAGAGACTCTGCCTGACTGAACAATTAGCCAGACAGGGGAGCCAAAAGCTAATTTTCTGGTGTCGGTTCAATCCCAACAATCTGACGAATGGCAAAGCTCTATGACCGCAAAAACTGCAGATGTGTTGCTAGTAGGGGCTGGTGCGATGAGCACGACCCTGGGGATGCTGTTGAAGCAGCTAGATCCCTCCATTAACTTGATTATGGTCGAACGACTTGACCACGTAGCTCGCGAAAGTACCGATGGTTGGAATAACGCCGGTACGGGACATGCTGCTTACTGTGAGCTGAACTACACGCCTCAGCAAGCCGATGGTAGCGTGAACACCAACAAGGCTTTTGCAATCAATTCGGCCTTTGAGGTCAGCTTGCAATTTTGGTCCTATCTGGTTGAACAGAAGGCCATGCCTTCCCCTGATAAGTTTATCAATCCCGCTCCCCATTGCAGCTTTGTTTGGGGAGAGAAAAATGTACAATTCTTACGCACTCGTCACAAAACACTCCAGCAGTCACAAGCCTTTACCGATATGGAATACTCTGAAGATCACGATGTGATTCGTCAGTGGATGCCCCTTGTTATGCAAAACCGTGATGCCTCTGAGCCTGTTGCCGCGACCCGTGTTCGCTATGGTTCTGATGTTGATTTTGGCTCGGTTGCTCGTAATATGGTGAAACACCTTGAAGCCCAAGACGGCTTTGAGTTGTTGCTAAGTCACAATGTTCAAGACTTAGATAAAACCGATGATGGCCGCTGGAAAGTGAGTTTAAAAGATAAAAATGGCAGCCATGTGACAATTGATGCTGGCTTTGTCTTTTTAGGCGCTGGCGGCGGCGCGTTACCATTGTTGCAAAAATCAGGCGTTAAAGAAGGTAAGGGTTACGGCGGCTTCCCTGTTAGCGGCATGTGGTTGGTTTGTAAAAAGCCAGAAATCGTAGATCAGCATTTGGCTAAAGTTTACGGTATGGCCCCAATTGGTGCGCCACCGATGTCTGTGCCACACCTTGATACCCGTATTATTAATGGCGAGAAAGCGCTGTTGTTTGGCCCTTTTGCTGGCTTTACTACGAAGTTTCTGAAAGAAGGCTCTCTGTTCGATCTACCTAGCAGTATCCGTCCAAACAACCTACTGCCCATGATGTCGGTTGGTATGAAAAACATGGATCTGACTAAGTATCTGATCAGTGAAGTACGTCAGTCCCACAGTGCTCGCTGCGACTCTTTGCGTAACTTCTTCCCAGAAGCTCAAGATAATGAGTGGGAATTAGCGATGGCAGGCCAGCGTGTTCAGATCATCAAGAAAGATGAAAAGGGCAAAGGCAAGTTGGAGTTTGGTACTGAAGCGATTACTACGGAAGATGGTTCACTGGCCGCTCTCCTAGGCGCTTCTCCGGGGGCATCAACCTCAGTAAATACCATGATTGGTATTATTGAGAAATGCTTTAAAGACCGCCTGGCGTCTGATGGTTGGCAGGAAAAAATCAAAGAGATGGTTCCATCCTACGGTCACAACCTAACGGAAGAAGCCGATATGCTAAAAGAGATTCGCCAGCGTACATTGAGTACTCTGAAGCTGGATCAACAAGCATAGATTGATTGCTTCGAAAGGCATACAGTTTATAGCCATATGTAACGAAGAACGGCAGTCTACCTAACCTAGGCTGCCGTTTTTTATTAGCTCATGTTTTTATAGCTCAAACGTTTTAACGGTTAAGGTTGTTATATAAGATGGCTGTCAACGCTGCTAACCAGCTCGGTTAGATTACTGATAACCACGGTAGGCTCTTCGCCCCAAGGGTCAAAAATTGCCTCATCTGAGCGTTTGACCCAAGCTGTTTTCATACCGTGGTTGAGCGCGCCTAGTACATCAAAGGGATTACTGGAGATTAGCCAAGCATTATCAGCCTTAGTTTCTGCGGTATTCAGTAGATACTGATAAACATCTGGATTGGGTTTAAAGGTTTGTAGGCTTTCAACGCTAATAACCCCTGTAAAATAATCGAGAATGCCGGCATGTTGTAATAAACCTTCTACTGCGCTGGCGCTACCGTTTGAAAAAGCATAGCAAGTAATGCCTGCCTCTTTAGCTGCCTTAAGACCGGCTAATGCATCGGGAAAAGCGGGTAAGGTTTTATAAACGGCCATTAATTCTTGGCGGGTTGATTCTTCTAGCGGTTGTTTTAAGGCCAAACATGCGTAATCAAGGGCGTTACGTGTGCAAACGGAGAAGTCGACATAATCGCGCATTAAGCCTCGACGAAAAGAATATTCCAGTTGTTTTTCACGCCATTGTTTAGAGAATGCTGGTGCAGCATCACCCATTACTTGAGCCAGTGCTGCCAATACCCCTTGAGTGTCGATTAGAGTGCCGTAGACATCAAAAGCCAGTACGGTGTTTTTTTTCATATGTGTTCCTTAAGCGAATATTGGTTAACAAATATTGGTTAACAACAGCCTAGCATGATCTGCATGTGACAATAGACCGCCTATGTTGACGTTCTATCCTTATTTTACGGTGATTAGAGAATTTTAATGCTTCCTGAACTTAATTTTGATCAAAATGACCTTGTTACATTGGCCCGTATGCCGATGCCATTTGGTAAATATAAGGGGCGATTATTAGCTGATCTGCCAGAACCTTATCTACTGTGGTTTAGCAAGCAGGGTTTCCCCAAAGGCGAGTTAGGCAAACTATTAGCGCTAATGCTTGAGCTACAAATTCATGGCTTAGAAACCCTACTAGACCCTCTGAAAAGATCGTGATTTATTTATAAAGTAAAATTGCGTAACGTGGCATGCCTCTATAATATTAAGCTTTATTTATTTAGCTGGTATGCAAGTGAGGCTCTATGCTGAATCGTTTACGGATCAGAACACGTTTGATCTTAGGCTTTGTCCTTTTCATTCTTCTGGTGTGCGGTATTGTTATTCCGCTGTTATTGGTTGATATGAAGGCGATTATTCAGGAGGCAGAACAGCGGGAGCTGGTGAGCCTTTTTAATCAGCTACAGGATAAAGTACACGAGGAAGAACGGTTAGCCTCTGCTCTGGCTTCTTATGCTGCTCAGCAGCCAGACGTACAGGCCGCCTTGGCTGGCGATGACCGTAATCGTCTTGAGTTGAGCACTTTGCCTGCTTTTCAATATTTGAAGCAGCATTTTGGCCTGCGCCAGTTTCAGTTTCATCAACCCCCTGCAACCTCTTATTTTCGTGTGCATAAGCTAGAGAAGTTTGGCGATGACCTATCTCGCTTTCGCGATACTGTGGTGATGGCTAACCGTGAGCAAAAAGTGATTAGCGGGATTGAAAATGGTGTTGCAGGTTTAGGTATTAGAGGTGTATCTCCAGTACAGGTGAACGGCCAACACTGGGGAACTGTTGAGTTCGGTTTTTCCCTTGGTCAGTTTTTCTTTGATCAAGCGAAGGTGAATAGTGGTGCGGATTACGTGGTATCGCGATTACAGGGAAACCAGTTGAAAACCTATGCTTCGACCCTGGGTAATACCGTACTGCTTTCTGAAAGCGACTTACGGCGCGTGTTATCGGGAGAGGCCGTTTTTGATCAACTCGTTGATGGCAAACGTGATTTAGCGGTTTATGGTACGGTTTTAAAGGATTTCTCTGGTGAGCCTACAGCGGTTGTTCAAGTTGTTATGAATCGTGATAGCTATTTAGTGATGCTTGACCGTTCGGTGCGGGACTCAATTTTAGTGGCATCACTGTTTATTGTTATTGGTTTAGTGCTAGCGGTTTCCATTACTCGTAGTATTACTAAGCCGCTTAAGGCGATGAGGGTTACCGTTGATAATATTTCAGAGGGCGATGGTGATTTAACCCACAAACTCGCTATCGAAGGCAAGCATGAACTGTCTGAAATTGCTGAGTCGATTAACCACTTTATCGATAATATTGAGTCCTTGGTAAAATCCCTAATGAAGTCTGTGGCTAGCGTTTCTAGTTCAGGTTCTGAGTTGTTCGATATCACGGAGCGCTCTATTGAATTGACGCGTAAGCAGCAGGAAAACACTGGAGAAGTGGCGGCGGCTGTTAATGAGATGACGGCAACGGCACAAGAAGTCGCCCACCATGCGGCTAACACTTCAACCTTTACTCAAGAGGCCAGTTCTCGCTCCCAGGAAAGTTACTCAACGGTACAAGAAAGCATTCGCACGATTCATGAGATGGCAGAAAATGTGGGCTCTACGGTTGACATGATTACTCGTGTTAATCAGCAGACCTCTGAGATTCATACGATTTTGGATGTTATTCACGGTATTGCAGAGCAAACGAATTTATTGGCGCTTAATGCCGCTATTGAAGCGGCCAGAGCCGGAGAGCAAGGGCGTGGTTTTGCGGTGGTTGCTGATGAGGTGCGCTCTTTAGCTGGGCGTACTCAAGAGGCTACTGGGCAGATCAATAATATGATCGGTGATCTACTGGCTGTGACTCAAGAAACAACCGATGTGATTAATCACAGTCAAGAGCATGTTCATGAGCTCGTCGACGTTGCTAACGCCTCTGGTGAGGCGCTACAGGCTATTGCGGAGGGTATGCAGCAGATTAACGATACGGTGTATCAGATTGCTAGCGCCGCTGAAGAGCAAAGCCAAGTTTCTGATGATATTAATCGCAGCGTAGTAAGCATTGCTGATGGCGCAGATGAAACGGCTCGTGGTGCGGGGCGTATTATGGTGGGTTCTTCCTCAATGGGAACTGAGTTGACCAGCTTGATGACCATCGTGCGGCGATTTAGAGTGAGTAAAGACCCTGCCACAGAATTGGCTGTGGCCAGAAGCGCACACCAAGCGTGGAAGATGCGTCTGCGCACCTTCCTTGATGGCAGTGGCAGTATTTCTATGCAGCAAGCAGTATCAGCCCATGATTGTGATTTTGGCCACTGGTATTATGGAGAAGGACATGACTTCTGTAGTCAAGAGCTTGATTTAAAAGCGATTGAGCGTCCCCATGAAGAGATGCATGAGTTAATCAAACAGATCGTAAAAGCGAAAGATGCAGGGGATCAGGTAAAGGCAGAGGCGCTTTATCGTAAGGTTTGCGAGTTATCAGAAATGATTGTTGCGGGCATGGATGCGGTGATTGATCGTTATAAACATCAGCACTAGCCGCTTTTGATCGTCATCTTTTTAGCGCACTTATAAAAATTGTCATATAAATTATAGGTGCGCTTTTTATTATACCCATTGACTTATGGGCAATTGGGCGTAACGTACGCATCCCGATACTGTAGGAGTACCAAGGTGTTACCAATCTTAAATGCTGTTTCTATCCCTGATGATGAGATAGAGCTGCACGCCATTCGTGCCCAAGGTGCTGGTGGTCAAAATGTTAATAAAGTCTCTTCTGCTATTCACCTTCGTTTTGATATTCCGGCGTCTAGTTTGCCAGCGTTTTACAAAGAACGCTTACTGGGTATAAAAGACAGTCGAATCAGTAAAGAGGGCGTTTTGGTGATTAAAGCGCAGCAGTTTCGGACTCAAGAAAAGAATCGAGAAAATGCTCTAGAGCGGCTAAAAGAGCTGATTTTGCAGGCCACTCGTATCGAAAAGAGTCGTAGGCCGACTAAACCGAGCCGTAACTCACAACGAAAACGAATGGATAAAAAGAATCAGCGTGGGCAGATTAAATCCCTACGAGGTAGGGTGGAATCATGATTAACCTTCATATGTCGCAACGGATTAAGACCGCAGATCAAAAAGCATTAAAAAGGCTACCGAATTCACTGCAGGGACAGTTAATCCGGTAGCCTTTTTTTATGGATTAAGAAAATTGACTGACGACCTTGTCCAGCTCTGCTAATAACTCTACTTTCCGCTCTTCCTCTGCCCAGCTGCCGGTAATGCTATTACGTACCAGCGTGATGATCTGCTCGGCATTTAAACCGACAGCCTGCTGCAGTTGAATCAGGTTCTCGTCCATATAGCCACCAAAATAGGCCGGATCATCAGAATTGATCGTAGCCTTCAGACCTGCCGTTAACATAGCTGGAATAGGGTGCTGGCCGAGGTCTTTTACCACCTGTAGTTTCAAGTTTGATAGCGGGCAAACGGTGAGTACCATTTGACTATCTGCCAGACGTTTGACAAGTGCAGGATCTTCAAGAGAGCGATTACCGTGGTCAATCCGGTCAACCTGTAACAGATCCAGAGCCTGCCAAACATAGTCTGGTGGCCCTTCTTCACCGGCGTGGGCGGTGATTTTTAGATCCAGTTCTCGACAGGCGGCAAAGACGCGTTCAAATTTCTCCGGCGGATGGCCTTGCTCTGAAGAGTCTAAGCCTACCGCATAGATCTCATCCAGATAAGGCTTTGCCTGTTCCAGTGTCTCAAACGCGCTCTCTTCAGACAGGTGACGCAAAAACGACATAATCAGGCGGTAACTCATACCTTGCTGGCTACGAGCTTCTTTTAGTGCCTGTAAAATACCCGTGATCTGAGTCGCAAAGTCGATGCCGCGCTCAAGATGCCCCTGTGGGTCCCAAAAAATCTCAACATGACGTACGTTTTGACGGTGAACCTTATCAAGGTATGCACGGGTTAGATCGTAATAATCCTGCTGTGTTTGCAGTACATTCATGCCCTGATAATAGAGATCCAGAAATTCCTGTAGATTATTAAATTGATAGGCTTCTTTTAAGGCTTCAACCGAATCATAACTTAGGGTGATGTTGTTGCGCTGGGCTAGTTTAAACATCAACTCCGGCTCAAAAGAGCCTTCAATGTGTAGATGTAACTCAGCCTTTGGCAGCGCTTTTATTAAGGGGATTAAGTGTTTTGTTGTTATTGATGTATATGTTGATGCAGCGATAGTCATGGGAATCTCCAGTACAGATGTCGACTATTTTATACGATTGTTGCGGTGATTGTCGGTGGATAGCAAAACATCTTTACCGTTTTAGCAAAGGGCCTCGTATAGCATTTTTGATTTATCGCTCTTGGTTATCGTTTTGCTTAAGATCAGAGAAAAAGAAAAGTGCCATTTTTAGCGAGAAAATGTCATGTTTGCCCGAAGATGTTGTGTCCATAATAAGCCTAATAAAGCAAAAGGGGCTTAGCCCTAGGCTGAAATGCTGATTGATATAACAACAATTAACAATGGGTACAGTCCTATGACACAGAATAATCCTATGCTTGATAAGCTCCAGGAAATCCTTCCAGCGATCCGTGCCAATGCTACCAAAACCGAAGAGCTACGCAGAATTCCTCAAGAAAATATCGACATGCTGCATGCCATCGGTTTGAACCGAGCATTTCTACCGAAAGCTTACGGCGGCCTAGAAATATCCCTGCCAGAATTCACCCATTGCATTGCGGCACTGGCTGGAGCCTGCTGTTCAACAGCTTGGTCCTACAGTTTGCTATGTACCCATAATCATCAAATGGCGATGTTCAGCAAAGAAGCACAAGAAGAGTTTTGGGGCGAAAATCCAGATGCGGTTGCCTCCTCTTCCATCGCACCTTTTGGTCAATACGAAGAAACCGATGGCGGCATCATCTTTACCGGTGATATGAAGTGGAGCTCCGGTGTCGATCATGCAGATTGGATTATTGTTGGCCTAAACCGCATGGTTAATGATGAGAAATGTTATAGCTTTGCGGTGATTCCTCGCAGCGAGTTCACTATTATTGATGATTGGTATTCCGTTGCAATGCAAGGCTCTGGTACTAAAACAGCACACATTGACGGTGTATTTGTGCCTGAACACCGTATTCAAGTGGCCAAAGATATGATGGAAGGCCGTCATAAGGGACGTGACCTTTACCCTGATAGTAAGATTTATCACTCGCCTTATCGCCCATACTTTGCATCAGGCTTTGCCGCTATGAGTTTAGGTGTGGCTGAGCGCATGATAGAGGTTTACAAAGACCTTACAAAGAACCGTGTACGTGCTTACACCGGTGCTAAGGTCGATGGTTCTGTGCCGCCGATACTGCGTATTGCTGAGTCTTATCAGCAAGTGTGTGCCGCCCGAGCCTTCCTTGAAAAAACATGGGATGAACATAAAGAGTACGGCGAACGCCACGAATACCCTGACCGGTATACTCTTGCCCATTGGCGTACGAATCAAGCCTACGCGATCAAAATGTGTGTTGAAGCAGTAAATCGTCTTTGGGCCGTCATGGGGGCTTCTAACTGGTATGTAGACCGTGAAGGTCAGCGGCTATGGCGTGAGTCTAATATGACCGCAGCCCATGCTTACACCGACTATGATGTTTGCGCACAAATTATTGGTCGTGAGCTACTGGGTTTAGAACCTGACCCAAGTTTGCTGTAACGCGTCAGACGCCATTATTTCAATTTAGGATACCGACCATGACTTCATCCTTTGATCCTCGTGACTTTCGTCGCGCACTTGGTAATTTTGCCACGGGTGTGACGGTTATAACCGCCTGTACCCCTGATGGCGTACAAACTGGTGTTACGGCTAACAGCTTTAACTCGGTCTCTATTGAACCTGCTCTGGTACTGTGGAGCATCATGAAAACCTCCGGCAGTGTTGAGGTGTTTGATAATGCCAGCCATTTTGCCATTAACGTGTTAGCCGCTGACCAAATCCCGCTATCGAATCATTTTGCCCGCCCGTCTGATGATAAATTTTCTGGGATAAATTACGAAAAAGGCATTGGTGGTGCGCCTTTACTACAAGATTGCTCTGCTCGTTTTCAGTGTGAGAACTACCAGAAAGTAGATGGTGGTGATCACTGGATTTTGATCGGAAAAGTAGTTGCTTATGATGATATTGGTCGCGCACCTTTGCTTTATCATGGCGGTGCTTATTCTGCGGTGATTCCCCACGCAGGGGCTAAACCAAAAGAATCTGAAGCGACTGATGCAGGCAAGGCTAAGAATGAAAAACGCTTAGCTGATAATCTCTACTATCAGATGATTCAGGCCGTAAAACGTTACCAAGCCAGCTATCAACCGATGCAGATGTCCACTGGTTTGCGCACGATTGAAGCTCGGATGTTGCTAACCTTGAATGATTTTGGAACGCTTTCTTCCAGTGAACTGGAGCAGCGTATAGGTATGCCAGATAATGATTTGCATGCTGCGGTAGAGATCCTTTGTCGCAAGGAATGGCTGACGGAAAATGAAGAGCAACTTACGCTGACTTCAGCTGGAATTGAGCAGGCAGAAACACTATGGAATGTCGCTCACGAGCGGCAACAAGAGGTCTTTGGGTCATTTTCTGAAGAGGAACTGACTATTTTTCGTAAGGTGCTGGACGCCGTTTAATTCTCTAACACCTGATTTGCCCAGCCTTAGGCTGGGCTTTTTTTTGCTTCTATTTTCGTCGCGTATGATAGCTATAATCAGATTCTTATCCAGATTAAAATGCGCTAAATTAGTCTCGATATTTGTTGCCAATATCGACTTATTATTTAGAAACAGCCGCTGCGCTTAGGTTGCTTAGGACGTTTGAAATCTTATTGATAACTTTGGCGCAGCCCTGAATATCATGTCGTTTTTGAATATATTCAGGATTGTTGTAAGACAACCAAACTCTTTGCTCAGAATCCTCGTGAATAAGAACTTTCTGTGGCAAATCAATCGCCGCAGATTGTGCGCATTGCATTAAAGGTGTTCCGACCAAAGGATTGCCAAAAATAATGACCTCTGTTGCCCTGAGCTTTAGGTTTACCGTGGCGGCATTTTTCTGATGATCAATTCTAGCAAATAGGGTTAAGCCCTTGCTCTTGATGATATTCTCAAACCTGTCGGCTGTTTCTTTAGCAGAATATTTACTTTCAAGTGTGATTAAGCTGCTTTCAGCATTCGCATAGGAAGACGCTATCAGGGTGAGGAATACAAAAGAAATAATTCTAATCATAAGTTTACCTGTTGGGTTTTTGTTAGGTGTTTTTTTGGGGTGCTGCGGAGCCGTTGCTATGAGTCTATGCTCAGATATATGCCAAACATTTCATTATGAATAGTGACATATTTTTCGGACACCAGCTCTAAGTGGAACACGACTGGATTGAATCGTTCACTAAAATATAAAGCCTTTTCTATTTTAAAATTGTTATCGCTTTGAAAGGCCCCATGCCGCCGGTTAGGCCGATCTGTATGGGAATGCCCTTTTCCTTGGCGGTCTGCTCAATATAGGTCGTGTCTGTTTGATTACGCGCTTTAAGGATAATTAACCGTGGTGTTCTTCGGTGAGTTGCTCGGGTGGCCTCTGCGATACCCGGTTTTATCTTATGGGGTGATTCTAAATCAAAATCAGACAGGCACTGGTTAATGATATCTGCAACAGGTCGAGTGGTTTTTCCATCGCGAATAACATTGTTGGCAATTGTTGCAGGAGGCGTAAAGGCACCTTCAACCGCGTCGAAGAACTCACCGCTTAAATCACACTCCAACAAGTTATTAAAAATAGCCGCTTTATGATAGCCCGTGTCAGCCCAAAGTGTTCTGCTAAACAATCCTGAAACAGGTGCTCCAATAAGGCCGAATGGTATTAACCAGTCTTCCTCTGTCGCTGATAATGTTGCGGTTCCTGCGGGATCAGAATCGACGATTAGCCGGTACTGAAAAGGCAAAGGTGACGATAATAATGCCTCTTTTAGCTCCTGAGAAATGCTGCCCTTCCCTGTCCAACCGTCGACAAAATAGGCATTTTCGACTTGATGATTGTTATCAATATACTCTAGTGCGGCGCTGTCGATTCCCTTTCCACGGATAATAGAAATACCATAATGATGAGTGGGAATAGTCGGATGGTAGCGGTCGAGATAGCGCTTTAAGAGTATGGCGAGTGGCACGCCAGCTCTAACAAGAGAGATAAGAATAATGTCTTGTTTATTAACCTGATAATCCTTAACAAGAATGGATACTAAATATTGAATATGCTGAGCCAGCCGCTCGGCTCCTTTGTTCTCATAAAGCGCATAGTTAAATGCTTTTAATAATGCCTCACTAGGCGGTGATTCTTTGACAAAAACCTCACTGTAATGACCGCCGCTTGCGACGAGCGCTTCTTTTTCCTCGACAGTGACAGGCTCATCCGTACAGGTCGAAAGCAGCAAGACAATATCGGAATGTTTAAAGCTGGGAGAGGTGAATGGGCGTTGGGATACAGTTGTCATCTATAAGTTTCCTGCAAGCTGTGATGATGTTGGCGCGACCAAAAAATCAGCCTTCATCATAAAGCCAAGGTCTGAGTGGGAGTCTCCAGCAGAGATTGTTAAGGTATTTTGCAAATCAAAAATCTTGAGTAGTGAATGTACACACTCTTGCTTTGAGATCTCTTTTAGATAAAAGGCGAGGTTATTCCCGTTTTGATGGATGAGAAACGGACTGTGATCAAGACTGCCGTGCAGTGATTCAATCAATTCAACACTTTTTGCTCGGTAATCGTCAAAAGCATCATCAATATGCCCCGACAGTTTGGACAAATCCTTCTTAACAACAAGCTCGTTCATTAGGCCGTCAGGGGCAAGATTATATTTAACTCGATCGCCGTATTGATTGGCTGAATCAATGGCGGTTAATTGGTCAAATAGTGTGTTGATATCAGGTTGGTGAGTTGTACGGGTATCATGGGCATGGGTATTCCATCGTTGTACGAATGTTTGATAAATGTCATGGGCGGCGGGGTCAACGTCGCCTCCTAGAGAGGCATGTCCACCAAAATGAGAGATCAACAGAGTGAACTCTTTTTCATTTAATACTTTTAGTGCGCTGTCGAACGTGCGCCCTGTAATAGGTATAAAAACACTGTTACGGGAAAGCAGCTTGAATAGCTTTTCCATTGCCGGAGTACTCACAGTATCCCGTTCAGGGAGGCTGTTTTGGGCGATTAAAACGGGGTTGGTTTTACCGGCCAAAGAGGCTTTTCGTCGCGTTGTTACTAAGGTGTCATCTAGATCGGATAACGTCAAAATATCAGTCGATATCCGTTTAGCTGAATCGGTCATAACGGTTCCTTAAGCAGTCGCCTGTAAGTCAAACTCACTAGCAATAAAATTGGCTTTAATATCGTTAAGCATGACGCAAGAGAGGTTGTCGACTAGGGCATCGGTATAAAAGAGCACATGATCCCAGTCCTCAATGTCATAGTTGTAGAGGTAATTAGCGCCGTGGTTGAGGTAGATGTCTGAAAAGACGAGTCTAGAGGTGACGCCGTAGTTTTTGAAGTAACCTTTATCGTTACCACACATGGCGGGAGAGCGGGTGGTACTGCAGAAATAAGCCTCTGCGCCTCGATTTTCTGCCTCTTGGGCAACGCGCAATGGTTTGGACATAAACTCCCCTGTGCCGACAATTAAAACTTTTTGCTTGGGTTTTAAGGCGTTGAGAAAAGAGGTGACGGCTATAGGGTGTTGCTCTAAGGCGTCAGAAGAGTCGATCCAATTTCTAGGTGACTGTATCGAGGCCATTCGAGAGGCGCAGTGATCGCTGTTTTCGATAAAGCTAGGTAGGTCGAATGAGTTGCCATTAGGCGACCATTGATAGTGACCTTTGATGAGTGAAAGAAAGTTAACCTCGATGTCGCTTGGTTCTATATTATTCGATCCCGTGCCACTTGATAGATTGATATTTAGATCGCCACGGCTCCAATCGGTTAGTGAGAGAACAAAGATGCGGCGCACGCCTTGAAAGCGTGTTTTTAGCAGAACTTGAGCCAAATTGCTCATAGTACGACCTGTGGTCAGCTCATCATCAACGAGAATCAGATCTTTAACTAATGCAAGATGATTGCCTATTCGTGCATTACTGGGTTCGCATAGACAATGTTCTGTCGCATGGCTGTGAGGTTCGGAAAAGTTACTAATGAGCTTTGAATTTAAAGGGTGCCGAGTTGAGGTAGCAAAGAAGCCCATGCCAAACCGGTTTTCACAGGATTGATAAATACCGGTGCCAAGGGCCACCGCTGTTTCGGCCATACCAATAACGGCATAATTTTCAATATCGGGAGGTAATAGTCCTGCGAGTTGCTCGAATGCTTGATTCATTTCCGACACTTTTGCAGGGTAATGCTTGCCAAGTACGGTGCTGATAAAAAGAAAACTTCTTTTAGGGTTGTACCGTTCCGCAATACGAAAGAGTTCTTGGTTTTCTACAGCAGGGTGCTTTTTTTCAATGGTTACATCCAGTAGCCCTGTTTGTAAGGGGTAGGAAAGCGTATTCCTTTTCACGATATAAAGTCCTCAAATGGTAGTCTTTCGCCTACCGACACGGCTTTGTAGCCTCTGCCCCAGACTGAATCGTTGTGCATGGTTATCGATTTTAATTTTCTGCTTGAAGTTGCTTTCAATACATTAATGGCTTTAGAAAGAACAAATTCACCCTGACTCTTAATGATCAATTCTGCACCTCGACTGTCTACATAAGGGCTTTTGATCTCTAAATTGATTTTTTGACCGGTACGGGACAAGGTTTTTTGCAGTGCATCGTAGATGAACTCTTTCGTCATAAGATCCGACATTAATATGGAGTGACTGAACGTGTTACTGAAAGGCAAAACAACCTGATATTGTAAAAATAACGTAACCTTAGACATAAGGTTTTAGGCTCCAAATAGTAGGCTCCAATGCGGAAAAATCATGTAATTTCATGCATGATAACGTCAATATATTACATATTGCAATGTCATAGGAACACGGGCACTATTGATGCTATAGCTGATTATTAATAGGTAATTGAAGGTGTGACTGAACGTTTTTCGAAGGTTGTACTCTGACTGTATAGGATCAATCCGAAGCGGTATTTGACGGTGGTTAATTTGAAGAAAAAACCGTCAATTTAATCAAAAATCATAGTCTAAGCTGGCTTGAATTTAATCTTAGTCGGCCTAATTAAAGAGTAATACATTGATGTCACATCGAAATGTGACGGCAACTCAGGGAGTCTAAATGGAGTTAACGGCAGGCGCTAATGCCCCTATAGATACAGATCGTTTCTCGCTAACGTTTAGCGAGCTGGGGTTAATGGATGTTTCTATCTTTATGCTGGACAGTAATGGGAAGGTTCTTGGTGATGAGGGGATGGTTTTTTATGGCCAACCAAAAACACCTGAAGGTTCGGTTTCAATCAACGGTCAGAAAATTGATTTTGATTTAAGCTGTATGCCGGCCTCTATTGAAAAAGTGGCTATTACCGGCACATTAGATTCTGGAAACTTTTCTCAGAAACCTCTGTTCAAACTTTTCAATGATCAGTACACCTTAAGCTTCTCCCCTGAAGGTCGCACAGAGGCTGCATTGATTTTTGCGGAGATCTATCGCCGTAATAATCAGTGGAAAATGCGCTGTGTTTCTCAGGGCTTTAATGGTGGGCTAAAACCTTTGGCAGAAAGTTTTGGCGTGCAAGTTGAGTCCCCGCCTGCTTCTGAGCCAGCTTCTAATAATACCCAGACCTCTACCAATATCCAGACCCCTAGCAAGCCTGAGGACGCTCCAGCCACTGATAAACGATTGAACTTGAGTAAGATAAACCTTACTAAACAATCACCAAAAATTAATCTTGATAAGGTTGCAGGGGCATTAGGTGATATCAAAGCAAATCTGAACTGGATAAAAGGCAAGACGGGTTTCTTTAGTAAGGGTATTGATCTTGACTTGGGTGCCTATGTTGAATTTGTTAATGGGGATAAAACCATCATACAAGCTCTCGGTAACAGGTTTAGAGAGGGCGACTATATACAACTACTTGGTGATGATCGGACGGGTACATCGACTGATGGTGAGTCGATTTTGGTGAATGGGCGTAAGCTTAACGATGTTAAGCGGATTATGTTTTATGCGTTCATCTATGAAGGCGTTTCTAGCTGGGATAAGGCGCAAGGTATTTTTACCCTGCACGTTCCAGGTATGCCCCCGATTGAAACCCACTTGACGGATGGCGTCGCAAATAAAAGCTTCTGTTGCGTGGCTGCACTGAATGTTAAAGCGGGTCGTGTAGAAGCTGAACGAATCAATGAATATTTTCAGGGCCATAAGGATTGCGATAGCGCATTCGGTTGGAATCTTGAATGGACAAAAGGAAGTAAGTAATGTCTTTTTTTAATAAAGTTAAGTCCGCTATATCCGGTGCTGCACAGAACGTAAGCACTGAGATTGCAAAACATAAAAACAAAACTTTTCTAGATGGAGCGATGGGGGTTTGTGCCTGGATTGCCGCCGCAGATGGTGATATTTCCTCGGAAGAAAAGCAAAAAACGATCGGTTTTGCGAGTCAATCTGAAGCGCTAAAGGTGTTTGATCAAAACCTAGTGATCGAACGCTTTACCTACTTTGCCGATAAATTTCAGTTTGATGCGTCTATCGGTAAAGGTGAGGCTCTTAAAGCGATCGAGCAAGCTGTGGCTAAAGATCCAAGCAGTGCGCGCCTATTGGTGCTTGTTGGTATTTCTATCGGTAAGTCAGATGGTGATTTTGATGCCGATGAAAAGAAAGTGCTCGTCGAACTCTGTTCTGCACTCAACCTTAATCCTTCGGAATTTGATATTTAATGTCTATTGATATTTTGGTATTCGTTGCCTTTGTTGTTGTGGCGCTTGCCATTGACCTTTATGCCCATAAAACGGATGCCGTTATTCCGTTGAAAAGTGCCGTACTTTGGTCGCTTTTCTGGATCGCGGTGGCGATGGGCTTTGCTGGTTATTTATACGCCGCCCACGGCTCAGAGACGAGCAGCTTGTTTATCTCGGGTTACGTTCTAGAGAAAACACTCTCCATTGATAACCTTTTTGTTATTGCAGCCATTATGTCTTGGTTTGCCGTGCCAGATCAGTACCGCCACCGGATTCTATACTGGGGGGTGATCGGAGCGGTTATTTTCCGTTTGATCTTTGTTCTTATCGGAACTTCTCTACTGGCATTTGGCCCTTGGGTAGAAATGCTGTTTGCTCTGGGTGTTGCTGCGTCAGCCGTTATGATGATTCGGGCTGGTGGTGACGATGATGAGATCCAAGATTACTCGGATCATCTTGCGTGCCGAATGACTCGAAAATGGTTCAAGGTATATCCAAAACTGAATGGTCATGACTTCTTCGTTAAGTCGACTAAGGTGGAAGGGGATCATGATCGAAGCAAAGCTTATTGGATGGCAACACCGCTATTTTTGTGTGTTGGCGTCGTTGAGCTTAGCGATGTGATGTTCGCATTTGACTCTGTACCTGCGGTCATTGCTGTGAGTCGTGAGCCGCTTATTATCTACTCTGCCATGATCTTTGCCATTCTGGGTCTGCGTACCCTTTATTTTGTACTCGAAGCGATGAAAGATGCTTTAGTACATCTTGAAAAAGCCGTTATTTTTCTGCTGTTTTTTATCGCAGCAAAACTAGCGCTTAACGCCAGTCTGCATATTTTTGGCGTAGGCTACAATATTGATCCAACGCACAGTTTGATTGTTGTGCTCGTGATTCTATCGTTAGGTGTTATTGCAAGCTTCCTCTTTCCTGAGAAAGAAGAAGATGAATCAAATAAACAGACGGATGTCTGAATCGAATAAATCATCAAAGGAGTTTTAAGATGGCTGTAAATCTATCAAAAGGCGGTAAAGTTGATTTAAGTAAAGAAGCCCCATCAATGAAGAATGTTACGGTAGGTCTCGGTTGGGATCCTCGTGTAACAGATGGTGCTGACTTTGACCTTGATGCTTCTATTTTTATGTTAAATGCTGAAGGTAAATGTCAATCCGATAAGGAATTTATCTACTACAACAATCTAAAATCAGCCTGTGGTTCTGTTGTTCATACCGGTGATAACCTGACCGGTGAAGGTGATGGCGATGATGAGTCGATTGAAATTGCTCTAGATAAAGTGCCGCAAGATGTTCAGAAAATTGTGTTTTTGGTAACTATTCATAACGCTGAAGCGTTAAAGCTTAACTTTGGACAAGTTGCTAACTCGTTCATTCGTTTGCTCGACAAAGATAGCGGCCAAGAAGTTGCTAAATATGAGCTTGGCGAAGACTTCTCTACCGAGACAGCTCTAATTTTTGGTGAGCTATACCGTCATAACGGTGTTTGGAAATTTGGCGCAGTGGGTCAAGGTTTCACGGGCGGTTTGGCTGCAGCATTACCGCAATATGGTCTTAACTGATCCGTGTATGGCCTCAACTAATTAATAGATAAAGAAGATCAATTAGTGGGTACAGGATGCGCTCCATGAGCGCATCTCGGATTAGCCGATTGATTCTTGAGACTGTCAATTCTCTAGCACGTTAATATTAAGGAAGTAACACAATGGCGATTAATTTAGAAAAAGGTCAGCGCATCAATCTAGAGAAAGAATCTGGTGGTGCAAAACAGTTTCGAATTGGCCTTGGTTGGGATGCTCGTGCAACAGACGGCACAGATTTTGATTTAGATGCCTGTGCTGCCATGTTACAAGAAAATGGTAAAGCGGCTTCAAGCAGCGATATTATTTATTTCAACAACCTTTCATCGGCCTGTGGTGGCCTTATTCACCAAGGTGATAACCTGACCGGTGATGGCGATGGTGATGATGAAGTAATCAATGTTGATCTATCTAAAGTGCCAGAGTCTGTACAAAAAATTGTTTTCGCTGCTGCAATTTATAAAGCAGGTGAGCGTAGCCAGAACTTTGGCCAAGTACAGAACGCCTTTATTCGTGCGGTTAACCTTGGCAATAACGAAGAAGTGATTCGTTATGACCTATCCGAAGATTATAGCGTGAACACTGCCGTTACTTTTGGTGAGCTTTACCGTCACAATGGCGAGTGGAAATTTAACGCCACAGGTGAAGGTCATAAAATGGAAGTTGGTGAGCTACTAAACTCCTTCCTATAAGTTAGGTTTATTAGTAATGTAAGTCATTGATATTGCTAATAAAAAAGTTCTCAATAAAAACCCTCAATAGTGGGCATGCAGATTCAGTCCAATATTGGGGGTTTTTATGTTTGGCGATTTTTATTCGGATAGTTAATTACCGTATCTAATCTAAACTCGGCTCTCTCCGTAAGCCAGCCCTGCTTGCTTAGATGCCTGCGGTGCAGGAACCGCCTTGCCATCCTGAGAGGTTATCGGGAAAACGCAGTTAATCTGCCCCGTACCGGAACTGCCAAAGTAAGGGGTCAGTACCTCAGCTTTACCATCATAGTTTGACCAACCCAATGCACCCAGCAACATAGCCGTGTCGTGCATCATACCTTCCCCATGACCTTTAACGGCGTATTCAGGCAACATGCCACAGAATTTTTCCCATTCTGCATTTTCCCACATTTTCACCACTTCATGATCCAGCGTTTCTAGGAAAGGGCTCCACACTTTGTCAGAGAAATCCGGTGCTTGACCATTTTGAGCAAAACGGTGCGATAGGGAACCAGAAGCCAGAATGGCGACCGTGCCATCGTAGTATTTTTCAATCGCTTCACGCATTGCCCAACCCAGGCGAGCGCTGTCATTTAGGTAGTGAACCGTACATAGCGCCGATACAGAGATCACTTTAAAGTGATTGTCCTGGTTCATATAGCGCATGGGAACCAGCGTGCCATACTCAGGTGCTAAGGTAGTGCTGTCGTGAGCTAGTGCTTCAACGCCCTGTTCATTGCAAACCTTTGCCAGTAAATTACCCAGTTCAGGGTTGCCGTTCAGGTCATATTCCATATTGCTGATAAAATGAGGCAGCTCTCCACTGGTGTAGTTACCCTGCCAATGCTCCGCACAATTAATGTGGTAGCCAGCATTAACCAACCAATGCGTATCAAATACGATGATGGTGTCAACGCCCAGTTCGCGACAGCGTTTTCCGATCTCGATATGACCATCGATAGCTGCTTGACGACAACCTTTACGTGGGCCGTCCAGTTCAGATAGATACATGGATGGTACGTGGGTGATTTTGGCCGCTAGTGCAAGTGTTCCCATTATTATTATCCTCTTGGGGTTACTGGGTATCTAACGAAAAACAGATACCTTCTAATACCTTTTAGTTAGATCTTTTTAGTTAGATTTTTGTTAGTTAATATGATTGATCTGTCTTGCCTTAGAAATGACCTCGTCTTCTCTGCCATGAGTAGCAGTGGCTGGCAATGGCTAATAATGGGGCGGCGAATATACAGCTCATCAGTACGACTAAACCTTGCTGCATTAGCCAAGGTGTTACTTGAGCCATCACTCCCCCCGTTAATAGCTGAATAAATCCCATTAAGCCTGATGCCGTCCCTGCGGAGCCTGTTGTGCAAGCGATAGCGCCAGATTGAGCATTAGGCTGACTAAAGCCTCGACCAAAGGTCGTCAGTGCCATCGGTAAAAACAGAGCATTTATGGATAGCATCTCTTTTAGTGCGAAAAGCAGTAGTAAGCCCGTTCCGATCAACGAGAGGCAGTTGCCAAGCATGACCATATGATCAATGTTGAACCATTGCGTCATACGGGTAGAAAGAAAACTTCCCATCATAAAGGCCAAAGAGACCGACAGAAACCAGCCGCCAAATTGCGCGGAGTTGCCATCTAATTGATCGATTACGATATAAGGTGAGCTGCCGACAAACATATAAAAAGCGGTGGCGATAAAGGTTGTAGACAGTGCATAACCTAGATATTCCGATGAGGTGAGTACCGTTCGGTATTGGCTTAGCACCCGCCCTAGTTTTAAGCTGTCACTTTTCTGCGGACAGGTTTCTGGCAGCCACTTAAGCGCTGTGAACCAGACGCTGCAACCAACCAGAACCGGCAATACAAAAGTTGCGTTCCAGCCATACCAAAGATTTAAAAAGCCCCCAAGTGTTGGAGCAATAGACTGGGCAATGGCTATGGCCATCACCATATAACCCATCTTACCGGCGGCACCTGCTCGGCCATGGATATCAACAATAATGGTTCGGGCTAGTGCCATCGCCGTACTGCCCCCTAACGCTTGCAGTACTCTCCCTGCTACTAGAATGCTAATATCTTGTGCGCTGGCGGCTAATAGACTGCCGATGACGTGCAGAGCTAAACCCCAGAGTAAAACGGGTTTACGTCCAAAAAAGTCGGCCAGTGGGCCAGATATTAACTGACCTATGGCCAGCGTTAATAGGTAGCAAGTAAACGTTAGCTGAATAGTATTAATATCAACATTCAGTGAGCGAGCGGCATCTGGCATTGCCGGTACAAACAAGTTCAATGCCAATGGGCTGGTCAACGCCATAGCCGATAGTAGTGTTATGGAAACAGAAGCCGAATGCCTATGATTCTGTCTCATAATAATCAGCAGCCAGGCTTGTGTAGGGCATTAATGGCTGCTTGGGCGCATTCGATATCCTGATGTACAGCTCCTCCAGAAACCCCAATAGCCGCCACAAGCGCGCCTTTTTCTAGGTGCGTGGTGACAGGTAAACCACCGCCGAGCATTGTAAAACGATCACGCTGGCCAAGGGCTTGTTGAATCTTGGGTTGATTCGTAAGATGCTCATCCCACTCATGGGTCGCACGGTTAAAGCTAACAGCAGTGTAGGCTTTATCTTCTGCTAGTGAGATAGATAATAGCGGTGCACCATTCATACGAATAGATGCTAAAGGAATGCCCTGCGTCCCAACAATAGATATACATACGGCCACACCCAATTGTTCTGCTTTTTGTTTGGCGGCTTGCAGCATCAAGAGGGCAGAATCCGCACTTAGCTCGTGCAATGTTTGAACTGATAGCATCATTTTTATCTTCGCTTAACGGATAAAATTAACATGTTAATTAAAAATATAGATAACATGTTAACTATTGTCAACGCAGATTATTGCGCTAAAGCTATTTTCTATTGAGATGTATCAGGGTTTCTGAGATACGTTTGGATAATAGCGTTTGATTAGTGGCTCTTGATTAAGGCTCAAGGTTAATAATTTCGCTTAATAACGTGTTTAACAGTTCTAGTTTTTCTTTAGAAATCTGGTTTGTCAGAAGATCATAGCGACCTTCTAATCTAGGGCTAAGCTCTTTAAACAATAGTTTGGCTTGATCAGTAAGGCTGATCAGTACTCGACGTTGATCTTCCGTAGATTTACGGCGTTTCAAATGCCCTTGGCCTTCAAGTCTATTAATAATACCCGTAAGACTTGGACTTAAAATACAGCACAACTCTGCCAGTTGCTTCGATTCTAGCTCTTCATATTCGTTTAACGCACGAATCACCCGCCATTGCTGCTCGGTTAACCCTGCTTCCTGCAGGATTGGCCGAAAAAATGTCATGGTAGACTCACGGGCTTTCAATAATTTAAGTGGAATAGAATCGTTAAACTTGCGCATCTGGTCAAACTTCCGTTGTCGGTTATCATCTCGTTTACCGGCTTGCTATCTAGCGTATCCGAAGAACTGGAGATACCGTATTATTATGTCATTAATATATTAAGTATCTGGTTAGTTTAACTTATTTTTCCTTGAATGTAAGGCGATTAACCACTTAGATAGCTCTTTGCCTTTTGGGCGTTTATAAGCCCTATCTTGATATAAAGATATATCAGATGACGCTAAGACGTCTTAGACAGAATTAAACTCTTTAACTGCTCTTTGTTAGTTACCTCCCACGTTAATCGCTTGCCTTTTAGGATTCCGTTATGTTGTAAGCGATGTAGTAGTCTGCTGAGAGTCTCTGGCCTTAATCCTAATTTTGCGGCTAATTCACGGTGATTTAATGGAAGTTCAATTGTTACGCCTTGGTCTAGATATAAATCATATAGGTAAGCGGCTAACCTCTGTGGGCCATTCCGGCTAGAAAGGCTTTCTACATCATCAATTCTTTGGCATAACGCTTGGCCTGCAAGTTCGAGTATGCGCAATGCAAGTTCAGGTGTGTGGCGGCATAGTGTATGTAACTGCTGTCTTTGGAAACGACATAGAGTCGCTGGAGACGATGCCCTTGCTGCAACAGGGTATTCTTGTTCAGGCATGAACATTACGATAGGAGCTAGTAGCTGGCCTTGGCCAATTTGGTGCATGACCCGTGACTCCCCATCGTAACCCTCTCTTAGCGTGTCAATACGTCCTTCTATAATCAAGTACCAGTAGCGAGCTTGATCTCCTTGAGTGAATAATTTTTCACCACTTTCTAAATAGCAAAGATGGGCCTTCTCAATCAGCTCATCAAGATGTAGGGATGATATACCTTGCATCAGCCCAATAGAGCGAAGCCTATTATCAATTTGTGAATATTCTGAAGGATGCAACTTGATAATTGTCATTTGGTATTCAATAACCTTTGTTGATAATGACCTTAATGATAATGCATCTCAGTTAGATTGTGAGAAATTTATTTAGGAGTCCTAATGTTTTTAAAAAATAGACACTTGAGCCGCATGTTATCTGTCGCCAGCTTGGCGGCATTTTCAGCCGTTCATGCAGATAGCGCAGTAACAGATACTGCTTTGACGCAAGGCACTATGACGATATCTGCAACTCGATCTTCATTGGCTGTTAGTGATTCACCACGCTCGATTAGCGTGATTACTTCAGAGGATATTGCTGATCATGTGGGATCAGGAGGTTTGCAGTCGTTGCTAGAGGCGTTACCTGGGGTAGAGTTTTCGCGATCAGGTGGGCTAGGGGGACAGCTCGTTACTCGGGGCTTTAATAGTAATACCGGACGAACGATTCTCGCTATTGACGGTGAGCGTTATCGAGGACGTAGCACCTTACAGTTTAACATGATTGACCCAGAGTCTATTGAGCGTATTGAGGTTATTCGTGGGCCTGCTTCAGCGCTTTATGGCTCAGATGCTATGAATGGGGTTATTAATATCGTTACTCGCCGATCTAAGTCTGATTCTGAACAGGAGTTTAAGTTGAGTCCGAAACTACGGGCGTTACAGTTTGAAAGTGGTAGCAATATGCTAGGTGGTCGTGCGGAATTAATTGGGGGAGGTAATGGATTTGATGTCTTGATTGGCGCGCACCATCGAGAGGCAGATGACTATGAAAGCCCATTGGGCACGGCAGAGAATAGCGAATACAGTATGGAAGGTTTGGACTTTAACATTGGTTATAGTCCTAATGACGATTCTCGGTGGGAGCTATCTGGACGCTATGAAAATGTGACTACAGGACGTGCAGGTGGATTAGGTGGTGCTCCCGGTGCCCCTTATGTAGAGGTAACAGAGGATCCTATTGTTGAGCGTTATCTACGACTAAACTATCAGGGAGAACACTTTGGCTCGATAGCTGATAGCTTGGATACAAGCTTATATATTCGCGATTTTGAAACTGATATTTACAACCGTAATACTAAGAGCCCAAATGCAACTGTATTGGCTCACCTTAAAGTCTATAGTCCAACTGTTTTTGGTGGTCATTTAACGGCACAGAAACAGTTAGGGGAACACAATCTCAGCTATGGCGGCGATTTTTTTCATGAAGCATTTGATGGCCGTACTCGAATGATCACTCGTTACAGTGGGGATGGCGATCTTTTAGCAACGGTGGATTGGCATCCGATGGAGCGTGAGTCAGAGCAGCTGAATGTAGGGGCTTACATCAGTGATGACTGGCATATCAACAAGCAGTGGTCATTAAGTGGCGCATTACGGAGTGATTTTAGCCGAGTTGATATTGGAGATGCGCTGGCGAGTGAAAACGAGGTACAACGTGAGGCCTTTGCTGGAAATATGAGCAAAGACTACTTCTCTGTAACGGGTAATCTCGGCGGAATTTACCGATTCAATCCTGAATGGCATCTGGTCGCAAACCTTAGTCGTGGTTTCCGTGCACCTTCTGGTATGAATTTGACCGTAACCAGTGTTGCAGGAACGGTAACAACCTTACCTTCACCGCAACTGGAAGAGGAAACGAATGTCACTGGTGAAGTCGGTTTACGGTGGTATGGCGAACATACGGAGCTTAATGTTACTGCCTATGAGAGTCGCTACAAAGACCTCATTAGCTTAGCGAAAATATCGGAAGGGCTCTATCAGCGACAGAACATCAGTGATGCTACGATTCGAGGCATTGAGCTGGATGGAAGTACAAACCTGACTCCTAAATGGAATATTAAGTATGCCTTAACCAGTACCTACGGTAACGATGATAGCGCTGATAAACCTTTACCTCATGTTGCACCTCTTTCAGGACGCACTAGCCTTCGTTACAGCGGTCAAGGCTGGTATAGCGAGGCAATGGTTCGAGCTTATAAAGGTAAAAGTCGAATTGATGATAGCCAAGAGCGTGAAACTGACAGCTATGTGATTACTAATCTGTATGCCGGTTTGGATTTAGATCGAGTGATGGGAGCAAGCCTTCAAGGTTGGAGGCTGCAAGCTGGTATCGAAAATCTATTGGATGTAGAAGGGCGAAACCCCGCTGTATATGAAGATCTTAATTACAGCAATGACCTAGTGGGTAATCCTTTGGCTGAGCCAGGTAGGTCCTTCATGATGAAATTGACGGCAGATTACTGATGAAAAAACAATTATTAATCTTTTTGTTTAGTGCTGTGATGGCTGTGCAGGCATTTGCCTTGCCGGTCTTAGATCAGAATGGTCACGTGGTAGACGTGCCGGATAAAGTAGAGCGAGTAATCTCTATCACCATTCCTTTAGCCTCTATGATTATGGCGATAGATCAAGGCACTGAGCGCTTAGTTGGTATGCATAAAGCCAGTCGAGTGGATATTGATTATGGCTTGCTTGGGCGTATTTTTCCAGAAGCAGAAACAATTCCGTATAACATGAGCGGAGAAGGTTTTGCTCCTAATGTAGAGGCCTTGGCTAGTAAAGCGCCGGATGTAGTCTTTCAGTGGGGTGATCGGGGAGATGATATTGTGCGACCTATTCGTCAACTAGGTTTGCCTGTATTAACCCTTAAATATGGTGATAGTGCTTGGGCTGCAGACTGGTTACGCATGGTAGGCACTGCATTAGGCCGAAGAGCTAGAGGAAATGAGTTGGCTGATTGGTTTGAGCAGCGAGTTGATGAAATCAACTTACAGGCTCAAACCGTTCAAAAAAAACCACGGGCAGTGTATCTCTTTCGGACTCGATCAGGGTTTCAAGTTGCCGGTATGAATACGAGTATGGGGAGTGATCTCGGGAAAGTTGGCGCTCATAATGTGGCCGCTGATGTTCCTGGTTTTGCTAGTGTTGATATTGAACAACTTATGGCCTGGGACCCTGAACTGATTTTACTGAATAACTTTGAGTCTGAACTATCGCCAGAGGATATTTATTCTGACTCCCGGTTAGAAGGAATTAGCGCGATACGTGAGCGCCGAGTCTATGTTTATCCTCATGGAGGTTTTCGTTGGGATCCTCCTAGCCAAGAAACTCCTCTGTCATTAGATTGGCTATTTTCTCTTGCCCATCCTGATTTAGCGGAAGCTGGATTGCGCCAACGTATTAAACAAGCCTACCAGAAACTTTACGGGTATAAGGCTAGTGAAACGGACTTGGATGATCTATTAAAGCTAAAGTTAAATGGACATAGTCGTGATTATCTAACGCTTTTTGCTGGGAATAAATCATGAGGATACGAACGGTGCCCTTGCCCTTGATTAGCATAGCGCTTTTGATCTTCACTCTTGGGTCTATGGTTCTGGCGCTTGGTATTGGTCGCTATATGATACCTCCCGAAACGGTTAGCCGAATTCTACTGGCCTCTATTTTCGAGGGTGGTGAATGGAGCTTGATAGAACAGCGGGTCATCGAAAATGTTCGCCTTCCACGGATACTACTGGCTGCGATTATAGGCGCTGGTTTAGCGGGCGCTGGAGCTGCGTTGCAAAGTGTATTTCGCAACCCTCTTGCAGAGCCTCAATTACTGGGGGTTTCCTCTGGTGCTGCTTTTGGAGGTGTGCTGGCCTTTCTATTTGCTGGTGATGGTTGGCCTGTTGTTATTGGTTCTTTTTTATTTGGGATGCTAGCTCTAGTCGCTGTTTTCTGGCTAGCGGGAGGTAAAGATACCCGTGGTGGTACGGTCTTGCTGGTTCTAGCAGGGATTGTTGTCAGTGCTATTTTTGCCTCTGGGGTTTCTCTAGTCAAGTTGGTTGCTGATCCACAAAATCAGCTTCCTGCGATTGTTTTCTGGTTGATGGGAAGCCTATCCGCTGCAGACAGTTCTAAGCTGGTGTTGGCATTACCTTGTATTGGTTTCAGTTTATTACTGCTTTATGGGCTGAGATTTCATCTGATGGCGCTATCTGTTGGGGATCAAGATGCCGAAGCATTAGGCGTTCCCGTTGTTCGCACTCGAACACTCGCCTTGCTAGCTGTTGGTGTTATTACAGCCTCCAGTGTAGCCGTTTGTGGGGTTGTTGGTTGGGTAGGGCTGGTTGTGCCCCATATTATTCGAATGGCATTTGGTACAGATCATCGTAATTTCTTGATGAACACAGTCTTAGGCGGTGCAATGTACCTCGTCTTAGTTGATACCTTGGCACGTAGTATAAGTGAAGTAGAAATTCCATTAGGTGTTTTAACTGCTCTACTCGGAGCGCCTCTATTTGCCTTTTTGGTTCGGCGGTTAGGGAGGAATTTATATGATTGAGCTAGAGACTTGTTTGCAGCTAGAAAATGTTAGTCACTCCTACGGCGAGTACCCCGTGCTTAGCAATATGAACCTGATCTTAAGTAAGGGTAGCTTTTGTGCTCTTCTTGGTGCAAATGGTGTGGGCAAATCAACGCTGTTAAGAATCTTATCAGGGTCATTAACCCCTCTGAAAGGAACGGTTATGTGCTGGGGAGAGCTAGGGTTTGTCCCGCAAGATGTACATCCTGCATTACCACTTACTGCTTTGGAAATGGTTTTACTTGGTCGCTCAGGAAAGGTTGGCCTATTACAGGCTCCAAGTAAGGCCGATTATGGTGCGGCTCATGCCGCATTATGTAGAGTGGAAGCTGAGCATTTGGCCCAAAGATCTTTTAGTTCGTTGTCAGGAGGAGAGCGTCAACTGGTTTTGATGGCAAGGGCCCTGGCGACTGAGGCTGACATTTTAATTCTAGATGAACCTAGTGCAGCTATGGACTGGCATAACCAAGCATTAGTATTACGTTTGTTAGCCGACCTTGCAGAGAAAGGGATGACCATTGTTATGAGTACTCACTCACCACAACATGCCTTGGAATTTGCTAGCCATGCTTTATTGCTGTTTGGCCGAGGACAGTATGAATTTGGGTTACCGAATCAGGTTATGACTGAAATAGCTCTTTCTCGACTCTACCGATTACCTGTACGTCGAGTTGAAATTGATGAGTTGCCCCTGCATGGCACTGCGGTACCAATTTTCTCAATGGTTTGTAATGACTAGATTTATGGAGTCTGAAATAACATGATAAATATTTTACATTTACGGGCTGTCTCTCATGAGTTGCCAGGCTTTGTCAAGAGTTTGCACGCCAGAGGGATTAGATCAGAATCAGTACGTGATATTAGTTCTAAAGAATTAGCTCAGTGCGAGATATTACTGATAGAAGCACATGTCGACCAAAAAGCACTATTAGGTATGAAAGATGGATTAACAGCCTGCTTGGATGCGGGTGGGACTATCGTTTTTAATGGTCAATTGGTTTACCCATTGTTTGATAGTGTCGGGCTGTTTCAAGTTGCATCAGGCCGAGGCCGTGACGATTTGATAATTGAGCGTGTTAACGAGCATCCAGTCTTTGATGGCGTCGATTGTTATGACATGAGTTTACGACGTGGAGTTGCCGGATTTTACGCTAGAGGAGCGAATCCACCTCCGCCTGAAGCGGAGATTTTACATCGATTGGTGAAAGATGGTTCACCTATTGATTGGATATGGCAGCGACGACAAGGTGGGCAACTACTAATGCACAGCGGTAATACGATGTGGATGTATTTAGATGATAAAACGAGTGCAGCACGTATTGCGCCTCAGTTATTGGACTGGGTCTGTGCCGGCGCTCCAGTTACTGACTTGGAGAATTGTTAATATGCGTATTGCTTTTGTTGATGGCGGCACTTACTACCACCATGCGACCTACAATGATCCAGAGCTGAAAGTGTTTTTTGATCGTAATATATATGTTCTAGATTTACCGGAAGCGGATTTGTCAGATGTTGATTGCCTTTATATTGCAAGTCGGCAAAATCCTGCGGATCTTGTAGTGGCTAGAGATGTTATTGACGCTTTTTTAGCATCTGGAAAGATGGTTGTTGCTTTGGGGGAAAGCCATTGTGAGCAGTGGCTTTCCAATGTCGACTGGATGCCTGGGGTTACTAATTTTTGGTGGTGGCTAACTCCTGGCGAAGACTCGGGATTACGTTTGAACGAGCCGGATCATGGGCTTTTTAGCTATATCACATTGGATGATGCTACCTGGCATCGGCACGGAACATTGAGCGTCCCTCCTGGAGCTAAATCACTGATCAATGCTATAGAAGGTGGCTCCGTTCTTTATGATGATAGCAGCAGTTCAGGGCGTCGTATCGTGAGTACATTAGACCCCTGTTATCATCATGGCAGTTATTTTATGCCAGCAACAACGGGCTTCTTGAAAGGCTTTCTACCCTGGTTAAAACAGGGGGCTCCTGCCTCAATGTGACACTGACTATAGGTTGGCGAACATAAGTAAGCCAGCCTCAATACCATTAATTTTTATTTCTTGTTGTAAATATTTTATATGACTAAAAGTATCATATATATTGTCGATCAAGGGGGGTGGATATTAAAGCTAGTATGACTTTTTAAGTACTCGTCTATTCTGTTTTAACCCTAAAATCCTTTGGGGTTATCCTTGTCTGTTTACGAAAGAAGCGTGAAAAATAAGAGGGATCGGTGAAGCCTAGCTCAAAGCCGATATCGTTAATGCTGAGGTTGGAGTAGCGCAATAAGCGTTTGCTTTCCTGCAGAATACGCTCATGGATCAGTTTTTTGGGTGGGCAGTTGGCGACGCGCTGACAGATGTTATTCAGGCGGCTTTCGGATACGCCAATAGCGGTGCAGTATTTGGCTAAGGGCCAGCGGTTGCGGAACTCTTTTTCCAGTAGCTCTGAAAAGCGGCGAAACTGTCGTAGCTCTTCACTGGCAACCATTTGCGTTTCGGTATTCTCAGGGGCCAAACGCATCATCTGTAGCAGTAGCAGGCGTACAATACTCTCAAGGGCGAAGTTTTTGTTGCTGTGCTCCCCCTGCCATTCATCCTGTAGAGCTTCAAAGCTGTGTTCCAGTCGATGCCAAAGTTTGGTTTTTTCAGAGTTTAAACGTCGTTTTTCGATACAGGTAGGACGGATATGTTCGCTGTCCAATGGATTGTTTTGGCTATCGCTCAATAGGTGCCAGATCAGGGATTGATGTACCGTTAGCACATAACCGGTAACGCCCTGCTCAGTCATAAAAGAATGAGGGATCGCAGGTGGTGTAAGGAAAACACAAGCCCCGTCACAATGATAGACCGCCTCATCAATATAAAAGTGACTTTTTCCACCGTGAATAAAATGGATCTGCAAAAATTGGGCATGCAGATGCACGGGCATATCCCGTCCAAAAAAATCAGCCATACGCCCTAATACATCAAAGTGGATGGATGCATCAGCAAAGTGCTGGTCGTAATCTTGCCCAATAACAATATTGGGTATCCATTCATCGTTGTTATTAACGGGCATGATGATTAACCGTTATAGTTAGTCTTGAGCATAGTAATTAATCATATAAGACATCTGTGTTGTTATGATCAAAAATACTGAGATTAATCAGTAAACAGAGCCCTTTTCTGCTTTTGGTGCGGTGATATTGGCTTTGAACTTAGCCGCTAGATCGTTAGATGATTTCATCAGTAGGCCTGTATCCGTGCCAACCCCAACAAACAGCGCGCCCAGTTCTATATAGCGTTGGGCCAGTGTTTGATCCGCAATCAAGATGCCGGGGGCTTTACCCGCAGCGACAATCTTAATGATGCTCTCTTCGATCACTTGCTGCACGTCAGGGTGCCCAGGATTGCCAATATAACCCATAGAGGCGCTCAGGTCTGATGGGCCGATAAAGACACCGTCAA
Source organism: Oceanospirillum maris DSM 6286 (assembly GCF_000422865.1). Taxonomy (GTDB): domain Bacteria; phylum Pseudomonadota; class Gammaproteobacteria; order Pseudomonadales; family Halomonadaceae; genus Oceanospirillum; species Oceanospirillum maris. The sequence goes on from NZ_AUGW01000011.1 coordinate 104,809, forward strand.
CGCCTTCAACTGCCAGAATATCATCCAAATTTTCAACGCCTTTTGGGGTTTCAATCTGGATCAGCACACAGATCTCATCATTAGCAGTTTGCAGGTATTCCGGCATACGATTAAAGCCAGAGGCACGGGCCAGCGCGCTACCGACACCGCGGATTCCTTGGGGTGGATAGCGGGTAGCGGCAACCACATCGGCGGCTTGTTCGCCTGTTTCTACCATCGGCGCGAGAATTGTTTGTGCGCCCAAGTCAAGAATCTGTTTGATACGCACGGCATCCGGCCAAGGTGGACGCACAATAGGATGAGAGGGGTAGGGTGCAATCGCCTGTAGTTGCCCCAAAATGGTTTGTAGATCATTGGGGGCATGTTCTGCGTCGATCAGTAACCAGTCAAAACCAGCGCCTGCTAGCAGCTCTGCGGTATAGCTATTGGCAAGACCAAGCCAAAGGCCGATCTGGGCGGTATCGCTCTGTTTTAGTGCCTGTTTAAAGGTATTGATTGGGGCGGGCATTGTGTTCTCCTGAACCGGATCGACCGGCTATTACGACAGGCATAGCTGTCGAGGCCGTTCTGTTCCCACGCAGAGCATGGGAATCAAGTCTTATACTTATAAATGGGAACCAGATCTTATAAATGGCTTAGTATTTATTTAAAGTAGCAGCTAATACTTCCAAGCTGACCATAATCGACGTGGAAGGTGTCGCCTTTACGGGCAGGAACAGGGCGGGTAAAAGAGCCGCCCAGAATAATCTGCCCCGGTTCTAGTGTGATGCCGTAGGGATGAAGGCGATTTGCTAGCCACGCCACGCCATTGGCCGGATGGTTGAGTACACCTGCTGCAACACCGGTCTCTTCGATCACGCCATTACGGTACATCATGGCCGATACCCAGCGTAGATCAACTTCAGAAGGTTTAATTGGACGACCACCCATAATAATACCGGCGTTGGCGGCATTATCAGCGATGGTGTCAAACACCTTACGGGGGCGACCGGAATCTGGGTCAATCGACTGCGAGCGGGCATCAATCAGCTCCAGTGCCGGTACCACATAATCGGTGGCGTTATAAACATCAAAGATCGTACAGTTCGGGCCGGACAGTGGTTCTTTCAGAATAAAAGCCAGTTCTACTTCTAAGCGTGGCACGATAAAGCGATCGGTTGGAATTTCAGCGGCGTCTTCAAACAGCATATCATCCAGCAGTGTGCCATAGTCTGGCTCATCAATCTGGGAGGACATTTGCATGGCGCGGGACGTTAGCCCAATCTTATGGCCGATGATTTTACGGCCCTCCGCCATCTTGAGTTTTAACCATTCACTCTGGATCTTATAGGCATCTGGAATAGTAATATCAGGGTGTTGTAGTGAAAGCTGACGGATCTGTTTGCGCTCTTTTTCAGCCTGATGTAGCTGAGCGGCGCACTCTTTAATAATATCTTCGGAAAGCATCATGATCATCCTGTGCTAATTACTAAGATCAGGCCACAGCTGACGAAAGGTCTCGTCAGCGGCCTTATCTTTTTGTTTTTATTGGTTTTTTATTGATAGCTTTTATTGTTTGATAGTTTCAATGATATTTGAACGCTCGCTGATAACAGCTTAGAGCGTTTTCAAATAATCACGTTCACTGATAATGGTGTTTACTAAGCGCCCAACGCCTTCCACTTCCGTGACAATCTCATCACCGGGTTTTACATCGGCCAAACCTTCAGGTGTGCCGGTAAAGATCATATCCCCAGGCTCTAACGTCATAATGGCACTTAGGTACTCCACTAAGAACGGCAGATCAAACACCAGATCTGAAGTGCTACCTTCCTGCTTTAGCTCACCGTTAATAAAGGTTCGCAGTGTGAGGTTGTGTGGATCAGCCACATCAGCGGCATCGACAATATAAGGGCCAACGGGTGTGCAGGTATCTCGGCTTTTAACGCGCAGGTTCGGGCGGTAGTAGTTTTCCAGATAGTCGCGGATGGCGTAGTCGTTACCCACGGTATAGCCACCGATATAATCCATTGCATCTTCACGGGAAACATTCTTAGCGATTTTGCCAATAACAGCGACCAGCTCGCACTCGTAATGCATGTAATCCACACCATCAGGGCGATAGGTGGTTTTGTTATGGCCTTGCAGCGTGTTGGGCGCTTTCAGAAAAACCAGTGGCTCTTCGGGTGCTTTAAAGGCCAACTCTGCTGCGTGATCGGCGTAGTTCAAACCTAAAACAAAGATTTTGCCATCACAGGGGGGTAGCCAGTCTGCCTCTGTCTGAGCAATAACGGTTCCGTCTTGAAGAACAGCATCAAGGTTATCGTTAACGGTGACGGAGGTGATCTCGCCGTTTAAAAGAATACGTGCGCGTTTCATGGTGAACTCCTCTTAACCCTGTTCAGTTTTGATGTTTGATTCAAGAACGACCGGATTTTCAAGGCGGCCAATAGAGTCAATTTCTATCGCGACGGTATCACCGGCTTTCAATGCGAGCTTTTCGGTGCGTAGCGGTGTGCCTGCGATAATCAGATCACCGGCCTGCAAGGTGATAAAGCTACTGAGGTAACTGACAATCTTGGATAAACCGTGTACTAGCTGATCGGTGCTGGTGCTGTGAACCCGCTCATTATTAATAAAGGTATGAATATCTAAAGATTCTGGGCTAGCGATAGCCTCTTTATTGACAACCCAGGGGCCGATTGGGCAGAAACCATCACGGCATTTAGCTTTTACCGCTGGTCGGTAAAAAGAATCTTCTGCCAGAGAGACTTCATTGACAATGGTAAAACCGGAGATGTAATCCATGGCACTGGCTTCAGTCACACGGGTGGCCTGCTTGCCGATCACGATACCAATTGATGGCCCTGCATAAATGGGTGTGCCATCGTTAGGGGCAGGAATTGCTGCGCCGTAACCGATATGAGTGTTATCGGTTTTGATATGCAGAACCGGCGTTTTTGGCGGATTAACATGGGGTTTTTCGTTAAAAGCTTGCTCCATGCTGGCGTAAAGCGCTTTGTCGTTCAGCGCAATACCAAAGACGGTGCCGGTGGTGGCCGGTAGCCAGTATTGAGATGACATCTCCTGCTTTTGATTCGGGTCGATAGCAAGATTAGACGCTACGCCATCGATCAGGATGCGGCTGTGCCTCATGGTTGAATCTCCAGAGTAAGTTTTTAATTGTTTATATGTTAATTAGTTTTGCTATTCATCGCTCACTTGTCAATAACTTAATATGTTAATTAAATCACGGTTGACAATTGTTAACATGTTAAATAGATTGCTTAACATATTAAATAAAAAATTGGGCGGAATACAGATGATTAAGAACCTGATTAACGGCAAATGGGTTGAGAGCAAAGAAACCTTTACAACGGTAAACCCTGCAACGGGCGAGGTGTTAGCAGAGGTTGCCCATGCAACACCCGAGCAAGTTGCCCAGGCGTGTCAGGCGGCCAAAGATGCTTTCCCTGCATGGGCTAATATGCCGGTTGCTAAGCGCTCTAAGATTATTGAGAATCTAGGTGATTTGATCGGACAGCATGTGGAAGAGATTGCTCAGCTGGAAACAGCGGATACAGGTCTGCCGATTTATCAAACTCAGAACGCCCTGATTCCTCGGTCATCTAATAATTTCTACTTTTTTGCAGAGAAATCCCGCCAAATGAACGGTCATACCTATCCGATGGATGACCAGATGCTGAATTACACCCTGTATCAGCCGACCGGCGTGTGTGCGCTGATTTCGCCTTGGAATGTGCCGTTTATGACAGGTACATGGAAAACCGCACCGGCGCTGGCGTTGGGTAACACAGCAGTGATGAAACAGTCGGAGTTGTCACCGCTATCAACGGATTTCTTGGGTAAGCTTGCGTTAGAAGCTGGTATTCCAGCGGGTGTCTTTAATATTGTTCATGGCTTTGGGGCCACAACCGGTAACGCGTTAACGACCAACCCTAATATCAATGCGATCTCCTTTACCGGCGGTACCGCAACCGGTAAACATATTATCGCTAATGCAGGTCTGAAGAAGTTCTCTATGGAGCTGGGCGGTAAGTCGCCGGTGATCATTTTTGATGATTGTGATTACGACCGTGCGATGGACGCTGCGGTATTTGGTATCTTCTCTATCAATGGCGAACGTTGCACCGCTGGTTCTCGTCTGTTTGTACAGGAAGGTATCTATGACAAATTCTGTGAAGAATTCGCCGCCCGGGCCAATAAGATCAAGGTGGGTGACCCCACTCAGATGGATACCAAAGTGGGTTCTCTGATCAGTCAAGGTCACTGGGATAAGGTCACCGGCTATATCAAAATTGGTATCGAAGAGGGCGCAACCCTTATCGCCGGTGGTCCTGAGAAACCCGTAAACGAGCTACCGGATCACCTAAAAGGTGGCCATTTTGTTCGCCCAACGGTATTCCGTGATGTAACCAATGAGATGCGCATCGCCCGTGAAGAGATCTTTGGCCCTGTGGCGGTAATTATTCCGTTTAAAGACGAAGCTGATGTGATCCGTATGGCTAATGACAACGACTACGGTCTAGCTTCTTACCTATGGACTCAGGATGTGGGCAAGGTGCATCGCATTGCTAACCGTATCGAAGCAGGCATGATGTTTGTTAACAGTCAAAACGTGCGAGACCTGCGGACACCGTTTGGTGGCGTTAAAGGTTCCGGTACTGGTCGTGAAGGTGGTGATTACAGCTTTGAGGTTTTCTGTGAACCAAAAAATGTCTGCATCAGCATGGGGTCGCACCATATTCCTCGCTGGGGTGTTTGATTTCTCAATGAGATGTTTGATTTCTCGGTGAGATAGAAACGGAAACTGCTTTATCGCGTCTTGCGAACAGAGTACTTGCTGATTTTATTGGAAGGGTCGTTATGCCGCACTTTATTGTTGAATATTCTGATAACTTGCACGAACAGCTGGATTTTCAGTCGCTTTTTAAATCGCTGCATGAGTATGTGGTGTCTACTGGCGCATTCCCGTTAGGGGGCGTGCGTAGCCGAGCGATCCGCTGCTATGACTATCGTGTGGCTGATGGCCGTGATGATTTTTCTTTCTTGAACCTGAACCTGAAAATTGGTCATGGTCGGGATATGGCATTAAAACAAGAGGTCGCGAATAAGGTGTTTGAGATATTGTGTGATTGGATGACCCCTATTACCGATAGTCGTTATTGCCAAATTTCCTTTGAGATGACGGAGCTTGACCCCGTGCTGAAGTTCAATAAGAACAATATCCACCCTTTGTTTGCGAAAAAAGAGTGATGGAGTGCGGTGATTGAGAATCATCGATTTAAATGGATACATAAATTAAATAGCGTACAGGTCTTTTTGTATCGCAATTTATAAGGTATCTTAAAAGCTGACTTAGGTCAGGTTTTAATCTTTTTTGCTTAATTTTTGGCTCTATAAGCAAATTGATGAACTAAACAGCAGGTTTTAGGTTTATTTCTATTAGAAAACCCTAAAAGCCGCCCTGGGTGTATCTGATACAGAATATGGGTATGGGGTGTTTTTAAATTACTTTAAATTTCGGTTGAAAGTATTTTATGGCTCAATTAAACGTATTTTGTGGATTGATTAAAACTGCTCAATGGAAACATGCGATAAAAAGCAGAGCGACGTCCCAGAAAAAGAAGTACACACTAACGATCAGAAAAAAAGCAAAAACAATCATAAGAAAAGCAAACTATGGCCTACCGCGCCCGACTGCAAGCGGTAGTCCATAGGGACAAAACCTAAGCAGGAGATAACAATGACAATAATGCAAAAAACCTTCAAAAAAGCATTGATAGGCCTTACGTTGAGCGCCAGCATTTTGGCTTCAAATACGGCTTTCTCTGAGACTATTTTGCGTGTGGGTACTTGGTTACCACCAACAGCAGCACAGAACTCTGTTGTTTGGCCGACATGGGCTAAATGGGTTGAAGATGCGACGGAAGGTCGTGTAAAAATCAAAATCGAACAGGGTTTAGGTCATCCTAAAACGATGTTTCAGCTAGTTGAAGATGGCGTTATTGATGCTTCTTTCAGCTATCACGGTTATGTACCGGGTCGCTTTAAACTGCCTCAAGCGGCAGAACAGCCTGGAATGGGTGTTGGCGCTGAAGCTGCTTCCGTTGCGCTCTGGAAAGTTTACGACAAATATTTTAGACCTGCGAATGAGTTTGATGGCCTAGAAGTACTGGGCATGTTCACTCACGGCCCAGGTCATATTCACTCAAAAGATCCGATTAACTCTTTTGCTGATTTAGATGGCAAGAAAATCCGTGTTGGTGGTGGTGTACAGGGTGAGCTGGCTGAACGTATGCACGTAACACCGGTTGGCGCACCGGCGACAAAAGTTTATGAGATGCTGCAGCAGGGTGTTATCGACGGCGTATTTATTCCGATGGGTGAGCAAAAATCCCTACGTCTGAACGAAGTAACCAACTACGTCACTGTGCTACCAGGTGGTATGTATTTGGGTAGCTTCTCTATCTTTATCAACCCTGAGTTTATGGAAGGTTTATCGAAGAAAGATCGTGAAGCGATTCGTCGTGTATCCGGCTTACGTTTGTCTGCATTAGCGGGTAGTGCGTGGGATGGTGCCGATCTTGAGGGTTATAAAGCCGCTAAAGAGGGTGGTGTGAATATCAAGCGCCTGTCTAAAGATGATGCGATGGCTAAAGAGTTCGCTAAGCTGACGAAGGGTATGGATCAGGTTTGGCTTGATTCTGTAGAAGACCGGGATATTGATGCTAAGGCCGCGCTGAAAGAGCTACGTGAGATTGCGCGTGCTTATGAAGCTAATATGAAATCAGCCAGTAACTAAGAGGTGTAGTGTATGTCTCTCGCAACGCTCCCAGCGTGGGTGGCAGAGCACTACGAGGAGAAAGGGCCGGTCAAATGGCTGGCCTTTTTTCTGGAGTCCTGCGCGGCGCTAGTGTTATTTGCTTTGATGACCCTGACTTGCATGGATGTTATAGGACGTTATTTCTTTGGCAATGCCGTGAATGGTGCGGTAGAACTGACGGAAATCGGTTTAGCCATTCTTGTTTTTGCCGAAATGCCTATTGTGACTTGGCGTGGTGGTCATGTGGTTGTTGATCTTCTGGATAGTTTTATCAGCAATAAGCTGATAAGAATTCTGGGATTATTCTCGGCAATTTTGATGTCTGGCGGGCTTTATTTTCTGGCAGAACGTATGTTCTACCTTGGTAATCGTTCATTACGCCGTGAAGTAGTGACGGAGTACCTAGAAATACCTGTCGGCTATATTGTGCAATATATTGCTTTGATGAGTTATGCCACCGCCGTGTTGATGTTGACCTATGGCATCTATCGCATCATTAAAGAAACACGTGATTGAGTCTTACTTAATTGGAACGGATATTAAAAACCGTTTTGACACCCCTGTTATCTCCGGATCAAGTTTATGACTGTAGCTCTTATCGGCTTTGCCATCCTGCTGGCGCTGATTGTAATTGTACGAGTGCCTATTGCTTTTGCTATGGGGCTTGTAGGGTTCTTCGGCTTTGCCTTCCTGCAGGGGCTAAGCTTTGACAATATTATGGATTTCCGCTGGACAGGCCCTCTGTCTATGGCATCCAACCGTGTTATCGATACGGCTCAAGAGTATGGGCTGTCGGTAATTCCTCTGTTTATCTTAATGGGTAATCTGGTGACAAAATCCGGCTTATCCCAAGAGTTATATCAGGCTTCTTATGCGTTCTTAGGGCATCGTAAAGGCGGCCTGTCTATGGCGACTGTTGTTGCCTGTGGTGGTTTCTCAGCGATCTGCGGTTCTTCGTTAGCAACCTCGGCGACTATGGCTAAAGTGGCTATGCCACCGATGCGTAAATTTGGCTACTCAGATTCACTGGCAACGGCGTCTATTGCCGCTGGTGGTACTCTGGGCATTTTGATTCCACCCAGTGTGATCTTGGTTATTTATGGCTTGCTGACCGAATCCAGTATCCGCGAACTGTTCGCCGCTGGTTTTATTCCTGGTCTATTAGGCATTCTGCTTTACTTGGCTGCCGTGCGTTATGTTGTTTGGCGTGATCCTAAAGCGGGGCCGCCAGGTGAGAAGATGAGTTGGACAGAACGTTTCGCAGCATTGCGAGGTGTTTGGGGCGTTTTGATTCTATTCACCTTGGTGATGGGGGGGATTTATCTTGGCGTGTTTACCCCAACAGAAGCCGCAGGGATTGGTGCTGGTGGTGCTTTCTTAATCGCTCTGGCTCGACGTTCACTCTCTTTTGGCTCGCTGTTTTTAGCGATCAGTGATACAGGCCGAACCACAGCTATGTTGTTTGGTGTTTTGATTGGCGCTTTGGTGTTCTCCGACTTTATCAACCGAGCCGGTTTACCTGATGCGTTATTGGATTTTGTCACCTCACTGGATGTTAGTCCTATGGGTGTCATTTTGGTGATTCTCGGTATTTACATCATTTTGGGTATGGTATTTGAAAGCCTGTCGATGATGCTGTTGACCGTGCCTATCTTCTACCCGTTGGTGCAGAGCCTAGGCTTTGATCTGGTTTGGTTTGGTATTGTGGTCGTGGTTGTAACCGAGATTAGTTTGATCACGCCGCCGGTGGGGATGAACGTCTTCGTGCTCAGTGCGGTGCTCAAGGATGTGAAGCCGGGCACGATCTTTAAGGGGGTTACTCCGTTTTGGATGGCGGATATTGTGCGCCTTGCGCTGATTACCTTTATTGCTCAGATCGCATTGTTTTTACCAGAATTGCTTTATCGCTAAAGATGAGCAACAAAACAAAAATAACCAATGACAGGGCTTGGCGGTGGGACATTCACCGCTAAGCCTTAGCGTTCAAGGAGGGTTGGCCATGCTGCCCCGCGTTAATCGTATTTTGTATGCCTCGGATATTCGTCCGGGCTCCCGTCCTGCATTTCGTGCGGCTATGAGCCTATGCGGACAATACCAATCCCAGATCACCTTTTTACACGTTGTTGAGCCGGTCAGCGGTTATGCCGAACGTCTTGTGCGTTCGATGATGAGTGATGACCCTAGCCTAAAAGCGCTCCACGATGAGAGTTTGGAACATGTGCAGCAGCAAGTGGTTGAGCGGGTTGAGCGTTTCTGCCGTGAAGAGCTGGATGTGGCAGAAATGCTAGAGGAGCGTCAGCTTATTGCGCGGGTAGAAGAAGGTTCGCCTTGGAAGAAAATTCTTGAAGTCGCGGATGAGATAGATGCCACGGTTATTGTGATGGGCGTGCGCCACCAAAATAGCCTGCTAGGTGATACGCCATCTAAAGTGATACACCATAGCCGTCGGCCAGTATTAACGGTTCCGTTGTAGCCCTAAAATCGAGCAGCGAAGTCTGTTATATAGGCTTCCCTGCTACTTTTTTCCTTCTTCTTATTCTTTTATTTGTTATTCTTTTTCCCCTTTTTATTCTTATCTTTGTTTTTTTAATGGCTCTTCATGACTGATACCTTTGATCCTAAGTCTTCAACAACGTCCTCTATTCCGTTAAACCTAGGACTGTTACTGATGCTTTCGGCATTAACAGCCCTCGCCCCTTTTGGAACCGACGTTTACTTATCTGCTATTCCTGTGATGGCGCAGGATTTTTCGGTGGCGGTGCACGATGTTGAAATATCAATCAGCTACTTTTTGGTCGGTTTAAGCCTTGGGCAGCTTTTAGGCGGGCCGCTTTCGGATCGTTATGGTCGGCGAAAATTAGTGATAACAGGATTGGGGTTATTTGCGCTATCAAGTGTGGTTATCGTCTTTAGCGATAGCCTGATGATGCTCTGGGTGATGCGCTTCTTTCAAGCCCTTGGTGGTGGCTTGGCGATGGTGAACAGTTCGGCGATTATTCGAGATCTAAGTTCAGGTAAAGAGGGCGCAGCAAATCTGATTCGTGTTATGCAGGTGATGATGGTTGCGCCCTTAGTTGCGCCAATTATTGGCATGTTGATCTTACAGGTGAGTAACTGGAACAGCATTTTTGCCTTTCTAGCGGTTTATGCGCTGCTGTTGATGGCGCTTTTTTATCGTTACCTGCCAGAGACCAGCCCTATGAGTGTTAATGGCAATTTACTGAAAAGCTATTTCAACGTTATTGCGGAGCGCAAAGTTTGGGGTTTTATCACCTCAACCTGTGCCGCCTATGCTGGGTTATTGAGTTTTATTACGGCCTCTCCTGGGGTTTTGATGGGATATTTCCAGCTGTCTGAAACCGTCTATCCCTTTGTATTTGGCTTTAACGTATTGGCTATGGTGTTGATGAGTCGGGTTAATCTGCGCCTGTTAAGCCACTTTCATTCCCGCCAGTTAATCGCCCTAGGGCAGGGCTTACAGCTACTTTCTAGTAGCCTGATGGTGGCCTATATTCTGCTGTTTGATCAGCATACGTTATTTGTGTTAATTCCTTTAACCATGTTATTTATGGGAAGTCACAGTTTTGTGGTGGCCAACAGTATCTCCTGCACCACGGAGCTATTCCCTGAGCGGGCGGGCACGGCAACAGCGCTGATTGCAGCATTGGGTTTTTTCTCTGGTGGTTTAGCTGGCGGTATTGTCGGCCATTTTGCTGATGGCACACCGCTACCGATGGTATTGATGCTGCTAAGTGCGTGTCTGCTTGGGATCGGTATTCGCGGGCTTAATGCCATAACGCTTAGGACTGTCGCCAGTAACCGCTAATATTTTCATCTTATTTTGAATCACGCTCATTTGACCCCAGTCCCATCTGACGGTATTGTGCGCGGGTTGTTAGGTCATAAGGCTGTACCAGCCTGTGTTAAAAGGGAAGTCGGTGCCCATTGAATGATTCATTCTTTGCATTCCGACACTGCCCCCGCAACGGTAAATCAGCTAAGTCCTTTCTTTAGGCCACTGTAGTGCAGGTTTGAGTGATAACACTTAAACCCTGCTATGGGAAGGTGAAAGGATCAAACCGGTTAAACGGTTTACTGATGAGTCCGGATACCTACCTGACAATAGATTTTCCATGGTGTTGCGGAGGGCTTCACCGGGCGACAAAAGCTTTTATAGCAGAGACGTTGCTTATAACAGATGTTGCTTTTTTCTAAGCCGATTGTTTTATTTCTGTTCTCTGATTAACCCTATTTGAGTTTTAGTGTGCTTATCCTCCCCAACTTCGCCTGTATTCTTTTATCAAACAGATCAGACGGAGCATTTCTGTGTTTACTATTCCATTTAACCCGAGCCAAACGTTCAAATCAGCCTGTTTAACCGCAGTGATGACTATCCCTGGGCTGGTTTTCTCTAGCGCTGCATCGGCTCATTTCCAAATGATTTATACGCCCGAGCTGCTAAAAAATCGTGGTGGTGAGATCGAATTAAAAATGCCCTTTACCCACCCTGCGGCCAATGGTCATGTGATGGACATTGCTACACCTGAAGCCTTCTATCAGGTGCGTAAAGGTAAGAAAACCGATCTGCTGCCTCAGTTAGAAACATCAACTTGGAAAAGTGCAGATGGTGAGGGTGTGTCCTATCAATCTAAGGCTCGTTTAAGAGGTTTAGGGGATAATATTTTTATCTTACAAAGTGCGCCTTACCTTGAGCAAGCAGAAGATATTTATATTCAGCAGTTTGCCAAAACCATCGTTAATGTCGGTAGCCTACCAACGGATTGGGATAGCGAATTAGGCTTATCCGCTGAGATTGTACCTTTATCTAAGCCCTACGCCCTGTACGAAGGTGGCAGCTTTACCGGCGTGGTAAAAAGTGCAGGAAAGCCCGTGCCGTTTGCTGAGATTGAGGTTGAGTACGTTAATTATCAGCCGGAGATGAAAAGCAACGCCTTCTCTAGTCAGCCAACCATTGACCCTCCGGCTGATGCCTTTATCACCATGACGATTAAAGCCGATGCTAACGGCACCTTTACCTTTGCCTTGCCAAAAGCAGGACACTGGGGTTTCTGTGCTCTGGGTGTTGGCCCTAAGACCGAGCACAAGGGTAAAGAGCTTTCCCAAGACGCGGTAATTTGGGTGCAGGCGCATCCAGTCACAGATCTTTGATCCGTGACCTAGCCTTTATTGCCACATTAAATAACTACGTAGCCTTTTTTATAGCTCTATTGATAGCTCTGTTGATAGCGCTACGTAGTTTCTATTGATTGCCTCGGGAAAGATAACGGTTATGCATATTGTTGATGGCGCTTTATCGGGGCCGGTACTTATTTCAGGCGCTGTTTTAGCGGTGCTTGGCGTTGGTATTGGCCTGAAAAAACTGGATGCGGAACGCTTACCTCAAGTGGGCGTTTTATCCGCCGCTTTTTTTGTGGCGTCTTATATTCATCTGCCGCTGGGCTTTTCCAGCGTTCATTTGATCTTAAACGGCCTGATTGGTTTGGCCCTTGGTTGGGTGGCATTTCCGGCACTGCTTATCGCGTTATTACTGCAGGCGGTCTTTTTTGGTTTTGGCGGGTTTTCGGTTTTAGGGGTCAATACGCTGAATATCGCCTTACCTGCTGTATTGGTTTTTTACCTCTGTCGTCGAGGTATCACCGCATACTCCGATAGAACCGCTGCAATTTGGGGCGGTATTGGGGGTGGCGGCTCTGTTGCGTTAACCACCGTTATGGTTGCGGGTTCATTGGCGTTGTCGGGGCAGGCTTTTTGGGCTGCAGCCCAAATCACCTTGATCGCTCATATCCCTGTCATACTGGTTGAAGCTTTTGTCACGGGGTCGGCGGTGCTACTGCTGCGTAAAGTGAAACCAGAATTTTTACAACTATCAGAAACATGGCAGGAACAGCGTTATGGTTAACCGTTTTATCTATTGCTTCTGTGCTTTTATTATTAGCATTTCCTCTGGAGCCTATGCCCATAATGTTATCGGTGGGGTTTATGCCATTGGCAACCAGGTTGAAGGCGAAGTGGGCTTTTCTAACGGTGATATGGCTAAGGCTGGCACCTTGGTACAGGTTGAAAACGGTAATGGCGAACGGCTTGGAGAAACACAGATCGGTGATGATGGCATGTTCTTTTTTACCGCATCCAAGGCGGAGGATCATTACTTTGTGGTTGACATGAGCTCTGGCCATATTGCTAGGTTGCATCTACCTGCGGATGAGATAACCCTACCTGAACAGACAGGCTCAGCCGGAAGTGTGGTGAGCCGAGTTGATATCCCCAGTGCTACCCCCGCCCTAACGGCACAGCAGATTGAACAGGCCGTTGCCCGTCAGATCAAACCCCTGCGCCAAGAGCTGGCCGCTTATCAAGCCAAGGCTAACCTGCAGAATGTTTTAGGGGGCATCGGCTATATCTTCGGTATCTGCGGCTTAGGTATTTGGTGGCAAAATCGCCAACAGAAAAAAGCTCACATGACAAATAGCCACTTTCAAATAACAACTAGCCACTTAAAGAACACCATTAAAGAGCACTCGGGTGACGAATGCCTAAAGCCCTAGAGCACAGTGCAACCTCTTGGAAAGGGCAGGCACTTAAGCATAATCGTTCTATTTTAGACCGGCTTGACCCGCGCCTGCGCCTGTTGTTTACCTCGGTTTTTGCCCTGTTAGTAGTGGCGGCTAATAGCTTGGGTGTGCTTTTGGTATGTTTGGCAACAGCGTTAACTTTCGCATTATTGGCGAAGCTAAACCTAAGGCGCACCCTGCGCCGCGTTTTAGCGATGGATCTTTTTGTTATCTTTTTGCTTTTTATGCTGCCTTTTACAACAGAAGGCACGCCTTTATTTGAAGTGGCAGGTTTTGTTGCCAGCGTTGAAGGCGTGCAACATGCTTTATTTATTGGGCTTAAAGCGAACAGCACCTTGCTGTGCCTTTTGGCCTTGATCGGTACGTTAAGTGCATCAACGTTGGGGCATGCTTTAGCTTATCTAAAGGTGCCTGAAAAGCTGGTGCATCTCTTACTCTTTACCGTACGTTATCTGGATGTTATTGGACAAGAATACAAGCGTATGCGTCGTGCGATGCAGGCCCGTGCTTTTGTTATGAGGGCTAATCGACATACGTGGCGGGCGATCGGTTATTTGATCGGTATGTTGTTGGTGCGATCACTGGAGCGTTCAGAACGAATTAATAACGCCATGAAGTGCCGAGGGTTTACCGGACAGTTTTATCTCCTCGATAACCTACGCTTGACCCGTATTGATTACCTGTTTGCTATCTTCTCTTGCGGCTATTTAGGCGCATTAATTGGAGCTATTTTGCTATGAGCCTTGAAGCCCACCGAGAACCATCATCACCGTTGCTACAGGCGCAAAAGCTTTGCTACCGTTATCCCCGACGCGGCGTGGTGTTGGATCAGGTGGATTTTGATCTGCATATCGGTGAGCGGGTGGCTCTAACAGGGGCTAATGGCACCGGTAAAACGACATTTTTACATCTACTGGTCGGGTTGAAAAAAGCTAAGGCAGGACAGGTTATCGCCTTTGGTAAACCCTGTGTGTCTGAGGCGGACTTTGTCTGTGTAAGGTCACGAATTGGCTTTTTGTTTCAAGACCCAGATGATCAACTTTTTTGCCCTACGGTACTCGAAGATGTGGCCTTTGGCCCATTGAACCAAGGTAAAAGTCGAGGGGAAGCCTTGGGGATTGCTCAACAAACGTTACAGGATCTGGGAATGGCCGATTTTGCCGATGCGGTCACTCATCAGTTGTCCGGCGGTGAAAAGCGTATGATCACCCTAGCAACCGTTTTAGCCATGCAACCGGATATTTTGCTACTTGATGAGCCAAGTAATGCCTTAGACCAGCAAGCCCGTGAGCGGCTGCTAACAACGCTTAAAAGCTTACCTCAAGCGATGCTGATTATCTCCCATGACCATGATTTTCTGGCTCAGCTCGCCACTCGAACCCTCGTGCTGGATGCGGCTCAGCTTGTCACCCGAACCCCCGTGCTGGACTCGGTTGAGATTGAAAAAAAGGCAACAGGTTTATCCGAGCCTAACAATATCGAGGCGGTGTTATGACAGAGCTTAATGCTGCAAGCAATCGACAGTCGGTTAGCGACGACCGTGACCCGTTTAGCGCGATGCATTATCCCTTTAGCGCAATTATCGGGCAGGAAACCTTTAAGTTAGCCCTATTGTTAGCGGCGATTAATCCAGCCTTGGGCGGGGTTGTGGTCAGCGGGCCACGGGGTAGCGCGAAGTCTACTCTAGCAAGAGCTTTGGCTGATCTTCTTCCTTCCCAAACTCTTGTTCAAGAACAGAAACAGTCTGCGGAATTTGTCACTCTGCCTTTAGGGGCCAGTGAAGAGATGTTGTTGGGTAGTCTTGATCTGCAAAAGGTACTTGATCAGCAAGAGGTGGTTTTTCGCCCTGGCTTGTTAAGCCGTGCCCACGGTGGTGTGCTTTATGTGGATGAGGTTAATCTACTGCCCGATTATCTTGTTGATCAGCTCCTAGATGTCGCCGCCAGTGGTATCAACCGCATTGAACGCGACGGGATCAGCCATAGCCACCCAGCCAAATGCTTATTGATCGGTACTATGAATCCTGAAGAGGGTGAGTTGCGTCCCCAGTTATTGGATCGTTTTGGTCTTTGTGTACAGTTGGAAAACCATTACCAAGTGCAGGATCGCATTGAGATTGTGCGGTTAAGAGAAGCTTTTGACCGTGATCCTATGCGTTTTTGTCGTGATTACGAGCAGGCTCAACAGCTATTGCAGCAGACCGTTCAGCAAGCCCGAGAATTATTGCCTACGGTGTTATGCAGTGATGCTCTGCGTTATCAAATTGCCGAACGTTGCTGTGCGGCACAGGTGGATGGTCTTCGGGCCGATATCGTCTGGTATCGTGCTGCAACCGCCCATGCTGCCCTGCAGCAGCGACAAGAGATTACCGAAGCCGATATTCTTGCGGTAGAAGAATTGGTACTGGTACATCGTCGAAATGTATCTGGCTCTAATCCTAATTCAGGTTCAGGTTCAGGTTCAGGTTCAGGTTCTCAAGATAATACTCAGAATAAGCCTGAGAATAGGCCAAAGGAAAACACGCAGGACGATCAACGCCCGCAAGATGAGCCGGAAAAAAGTGACCGTAAGCCGTCGTCGCCTTTTAAGCGTCCAGAAGGTAGCAAGCGGCCTTTGCCTGCCCAAACGAGTTTATCCCAATCCGGTTTACCTCAGTCTGATTTACCGAAGAACATGCAAGAAAAAGACTCAAAAGCCGAAGGGGATTGGGGCCAGTTAACCGCAGAGCAACAGCAAGGTTATCCTTTAGAAAACATGCCCTTGTTACCGAGCTTAAATTGGCAACGATTACAGCAAAACCCATCTGCGACCCAAAGGAGAAGGGGGTTATCTGAGTCTGCATTACAGGCCTCTATTATGCGTAGCGGTGGCGCTAAAGGATCATGTCGTAAAGGGGTGGGCGCATTTGGTGATTTTAAAATAGCGCAAGCAAAGCAAACCGCTGGCGCTGTCGATTGGTTTAAAACCTTATCCGGTTGGTTTAAGACCTTGCCGGAGTCTAGAGGCCAACAGCCATTGCGATCCTTGGTGTTTCAAACTAAACGCCAAAGCCAGCCGATTTTGCATCTTGTTATGTTGGATAGCTCTGGCTCCTTGCTCAATGATGAACCGGGCCGTAACCGTTTGGAGCAGGCTAAAGCCTTGGTCGAGCAGATCAGCCAGCACGCTTATCTTAAGCGCCAGCCGCTGGCTTTAATCGGCTTCGGTAATCAACAGGTTCAGGTCTTTACTGGCAAAAAAGCGCCGAAAAGTCTTAAAGGCTGGCTTAACCAGTTATCAGTTGGTGGTGGAACCCCTCTTAAGGAGGCGTTGCAGCAGGCTTCTCGTTATCTTCGCCAAGCCCTACGCCAACAGCCAACCCTGCATTGTTATAACTACCTGTTTACCGATGGGCGTACAACGGCCTCTTTTTCCGGTTTAGCCTTGGCCGGTGAAACCCTCTTGATTGATACCGAACAGAGCACCATAAAGCGCGGGCGTTGCATGGAATTGGCTACACAGCTATCGGCTACTTACATTCCTTTGGCGGAGTTACTGTCCGAATCGTTCAATGCTGATGCCCAGGGTGCGGTTTAACCATGTGGCCAGAAAGTACCGAGCAGCCAAAACCTTTACGTTCTGGGTTAACAACGGGTAGCTGTGCGACGGCCTGTTGTGTTGCGGCGGTGCAAGCGTTACTAGCCAAACGAAGACCCGAACAGGTGGAGATTACTCTGCCAAAAGGGCAGCAAGTCTCTTTACCGATAGTGGCCTATCAAGAGATTGAAAACGGCATGATCACCGCCACCATCAAGGATGCAGGGGATGACCCAGATGTGACCCACGGTGCGACCGTCTTTGTAGAGCTGCGCTTAATCTCTGATGTTGGTGTGCGCTTTAAAGCGGCAAAGGGCGTAGGCACGGTCACCCGTGAAGGTTTGGTGTTACCTGTTGGTGAGCCTGCGATTAACCCTACTCCCCGAAAAATGATCGCGGATCATCTGACCAAAACCGCCTACACCTACCAATATCAAGGGGGGTTCGAAGTGGCGGTAGGGGTCGAGCGCGGCGAGCAGATCGCACTGAAAACCATGAATCCGCGTTTGGGTATTTTAGGGGGATTATCGATTTTAGGCACTACCGGTATTGTTCGCCCCTACTCCTGTTCCGCCTATATTGCGTCGATTAAGCAGGGTATTGATGTTGCAGCCCATAACGGCTTTAGTCATATTGCCGCGACCACGGGCAGCAGCAGCGAGCAAGCCATTGCTGCCCATTATCAGCTACCTGAAACCGCTTTGATCGAGATGGGAGATTTTGTTGGGGCTGTACTTAAGCATATTAAATATAAACATAAGCGTGTTAAACATAAGAAGATTGAGCACAAAAATAACCTGCTTGAAACGAACCACAGCAAATATGAACTCGATAAATCACCGTCCATTGTCAATATTGAAAAACTGAGCCTGTGCGGTGGTTTTGGCAAGTTAAGTAAGCTGGCGGAAGGGCATCTGGATTTGAACAGCCGAGTATCGGCAATCAGTTTTTCCTCTTTGGCAAAACTGGCCGCTGAGGCTGGAGCGGATGAGTCACTTCAACAAGAGATCATCCGTTGTAATACCAGTATTCAAGCGCTACAGCTTTGTCAGCAAGCGAATGTTGATCTTGCCTCTGCGGTATGCAAAGCCGCATGGGAGGTGGCTCAAGGTTATCTGCCTACAACCTGCGAGCTGGAGGTCTGGGCGGTGGATCGTAAGGGGCGTTTTGTAGGCTGTTATTCCTCTGGGCCTGTCTCTATCTCTATTTCTGCATCACCTATCCCTGCTGCGACTCCAAGGACAATATCGTGACTCAGACTCGTATTTTGCTATTGGGGGGCACTTCCGATGGCCGAAAACTTGCCCAGAAGCTGCATCAACAGGGTGTTACGCTGATCTACAGTGTGGCTGGATTGAGCGTGGCTGGCTTGGCCCGTCAGCAGAACCTTGCTTGCCCTGTGATCAGCGGTGGTTTTAGTCGTTTTTCTATGGCTACGGAAGGGAACCGGTCCGTTACCGGCCTGGCTCGCTTTTTAGAGCAAGAGAATATCCATTTAATCCTTGATGTTACCCATCCCTATGCCGCAACCATGAGTCAGAACGCTGTTCTCGCGGCGGCAATTGTGGGTATCCCTTGCTGGCGTTTCCATCGTCCGGCCTGGCAGGCTCAACCGCAGGATAACTGGTTTGAGTACCCCGATTGGTTCAGCTTAACCCAAGGCCTCGGTCGCTATTTACAAGGGCTATCCACCACGGGGAGTATTCTGTTGACGACGGGTCAGCTAAGCGCGCCCATGCTGACTCAGCTATTAAATAGCACGGAAACAGATGAACAGAATCCGGCGGGACATTCCCTTGGCATTATTATGCGCACCGCTGCCCCTTCTCGGGTGCCGCTACCCAAGACGATTCACTGGTTAAAAGCTATTGGCCCCTTTGATTTGGCTGGTGAACAGGCGTTATTTGCTAAATATGATGTGCGCGTTCTGGTCAGCAAAAACAGTGGTGGTATCGCCACTGAGCCTAAGTTAGAAGTCGCTCGTCGATTGAATATCCCCGTTTTTATGTTAGCCCGCCCAACGCTTGAGCCAGCGGATCGCCATTTTTGCACGGTGGAATCTCTTTCTGATGCTGTCGCTAAATTATTTAAGGATAGTGTTTTATGAGTCTTGATTTGAGCTATATCGCCGATCCGGTGGGGATTGAGCGGGAGAGTTTTCGCCAAATCCGCCAGTTAACCAATTTAAGCACCTTTAATCGTGAAGAGCAGCAGGTGGTGATGCGCATTGTGCATAGCGTGGGAATACCGGAAATCGCCTCGCAGGTACGCTTTAGTGCTAACGCCTGTCAGAGCGGTTTGGCGGCATTATCCAATAACGAGCACAGGATCTTATGCGATGTCGAGATGGTTAAGCAGGGGATAACCAAGCGGATGATTGATCGTGAGCCACTTTGTTTTTTGAACCATTCAGAGACTCAATCCCTTGCTAAAGAGCGTGGTGAAACACGATCTATGGCTGCGTTAGAGCTATGGCGGCCACGGTTAAAAGGCAGTGTTGTTTTGATCGGCAATGCCCCTACGGCCCTGTTCCGGTTGTTGGAGATGATCCATCAAGGGGCCGATAGACCTGCGTTGATTATCGGAATGCCCGTGGGCTTTGTCGGCGCGGAGGAGTCGAAAGCGGCACTGTGGCAGAGCCATCAGGATTTGGAGATAGAGTGCATTACCCTGTTGGGGCGGCAGGGTGGTAGCGCGGTAACGTCTGCCAGCTGCAATGCTTTGTTGCGCTGTTTACGCGGAGAGTTCTACTGATGCTGCATGTGATCGGGCTTTCTGTCGATGGCGGTTCTGTCGATGGCGGTTCTGTCAATGGCAGTTCTGTCAATGATGGTACAGGGCTATTAACACCTGAGGCTTGCGCAGTGCTCTACGATGCCGCACTGGTAATAGGTTCTAATCGGCAACTGGCTTTGGTTGAGCATTTATGGCAGGGACTTGAGTCTAGTCCTAAATCTAAACCTAGATATAAACCCGCAACCCTTGAACTGCCTAAGTTAAAGCAGCTAAAGGCGGTGATTACACCCTATTTGGATCAAGGGCAGTCTGTGGTGGTGTTAGCCTCCGGTGATCCGCTTTTTTATGGTATTGGCCGTTGGTTGGGACGGCAAGGGTTTCAGCCTGAACAGCTGCAGTTTTATCCGGCGGTTTCCAGCGTACAAGTGGTCTGTCATCGACTGGGCTTATCGCTACAGGATGTGGAGGTTGTTAGCCTGCACGGGCGACCTTTAAACACCTTACGCCGCCACCTTAAACAGCGGAGCACACTGGTGCTTCTGACCGATTCGAAAAGCTATCCCCAAGCCATTGCTCAGTTATGCCTTGATACGGGGTTTACAGATTTTGAGCTAACTCTATGTGAAAACCTAGGCTATCCGCAGGAGCAGATTCGTCGTTATAAAAGCACTTACCCAGAAAGCGATTTCTTAGAGAGCACTTTCTTAGAGAGAACTTTCTTAGAGAGCATTTGTTTAGAAAGACATATCTGGCCGGATGATGATGTTGCCCCTTTGCACATTACTGTGTTGCGGCTCAATCAGGTGGATCATTCCCGAGGTTATCTGCCAGAGTTTCCCGGTATTGCTGATGCTGATTTTATTACCCATATCGATAAGCAGGTGGTAGATGAGCAGGTGGGCTCTCGTTCTGGGGCTGGTTCGATTCAGAGCTCAAAAGGGCGGACGAGTGCGATGTTGACTAAGCGAGAGGTTCGTTTGGGTATTTTGTCTCTGTTGCAGCTTGGTGCTGAAGAGACTCTGTGGGATATCGGTGCGGGTTGTGGCGGTGTGGCGGTAGAGCTGAGCTTTTGGCAGCCAAGGGCCCAGGTGTTTGCGATTGAGCATCATCCAGAGCGCTTTGCTTGCCTTGAAGCCAACCGCCAGCGCTTTGGTGTCTCCGCCAACCTGATACCCGTTCAAGGGCGTGCGCCGGATGTTTTAGCTGAGCTTCCCCCAGCCAATAAGGTCTTCATTGGCGGTAGTGATGGTGAGTTGTCGGCGCTATTAACACGCTGTTGGCAACAGTTGCCAGAGCATGGGGTTTTGGTGGCAAGCGCCGTTACCGAGAACAGTCGTCAAACCTTGTTGCGCTTTTTGGATGATGGGCTGCAGGGGCAGTGTGAAACCCTGCAAATAGCGGTTAGTAAAGGCGATCAACTGGCAGGACAGTTGCTTTATCGACCGGCATTGCCCGTCACTCTGTTTAAGTTCAGCAAGCATCGTGTTAAACGCAATCAGAACAGTGGAGCACAAGGGTTATGAGTCTAAGCGATCAGCAAACACAGGGCCGATTAATTGGCGTAGGGGTTGGCCCCGGTGATCCCGAGCTATTGACCTTAAAAGCTCTACGCCAGATTCAACGGGCTCCTGTGATTAGCTACTTAGCTAATGCAGAAGGCCGCTCTCAGGCAAAAGAGATTGCCCGTGAGGCCTTTGTCGGCTTACCACCGGATCACCCACTACGGGAGATTCCTATTGTTATGCCCATGAGCACTGACCGCCGTCTTGCAAACCAAGCCTACGATCACGCCGCCACTCAAATTGCCAAGGCGTTGACCCAAGGGCTTGATGTGGTGTTTTTGTGCGAGGGTGATCCGCTGTTCTTTGGCTCTTTTGCTTATTTGTTGGAGCGTTTGCAGGGGCAGTTTACTACCCAAGTTGTGCCCGGTATTTCATCGGTACATGCGGCGGCAGCTCAGTTACAACAGGCGTTAACCTTGCAACAAGAATCCTTTGCGGTGGTGAGTGGTCGCCATACGGATCAGCAAATTCGTCAAACGCTACAGAACCATGATTCTGTGGTGATTATGAAAGCGGGGTTGGCTCGACCGCGTATTTTAGCGCTTTTGGCGGAAACCCAGCGCAGCGCCGATGCCCGTTATCTGGAATATATTGGCCGTGATAATCAGCGGATTGAACCGGATGTTACGCAGTTGGTGGCGGAGTCTGGGCCTTACTTTTCGCTATTTGTGGTTACTCGACAGGCGGCGCGGCTGTGATCACACTTTTTAGTTTAACCGAGCAAGGCTTGGCATTGGCTGAACGACTGATACAGCCTTTAGAGGTGCTAGGCTATCGCAGCCAAATTGAGCATAGGGCCAAGCCTTTTATACCACGGGTGCAACAGGTTTTTGCTGAGGCCGCTCCCCAGCAGGATGCGTTGGTTTTTATCTGCGCCACCGGCATTGTGATGCGGGCCTTAGGGCCGGTACTCAAAGATAAGTATCAGGATGCGCCGGTGCTGGTACTGGATGAGTGCGGTCAATTTGTGATTCCGCTGCTGTCCGGTCATGAAGGCGGTGCGAACCATTTGACACAACAGTTAGCCATACAGATTCAGGCACAGCCAGTGATTACCACCGCGCAGTCCTATCTTAATCCCCGCTACTGTATTGGGATGGGGTGTGAACGCCACTGCCCATTGGACGACCTTGAATGCTTATTAATGTCCTGTCTGGCGAAGGCCGGTATCCCGCTGTCACAGGTCGAGAGTTTGCACAGTATTGATATTAAAGCTGATGAGCAGGGGTTGATCACCCTAGCGGAAAAGTTAGGCCTCCCATTTTTCACTTGGCACAAAGATCAGCTGAATATGATGGACCAGCGGCTAAGCACTCGCTCAGAGTATGTTTTTAATACGGTGGGCGTTTATGGCGTAGCAGAGTCCGCCGCTTTATATGGCGCTGATCAGAACCAGAACTTAAACAAGAGCAGGGCAGAGTCAGAGCTGGTACTGCCTAAACACAAAAATCCCCGTGCGACCTGTGCTATTGCCCGATTTTATCGAGGAGATAAAACCTGATGAGAAAGCGATCATAATGAGAAAACAACTGTATGTCGTCGGTATCGGCCCCGGTGATTTAGAACTGGTAGCCCCTAAGGCACTTAAAGCGATTCAAGCCAGTAGTGATTTAGTGGCTTACGGCCTTTATTTAGATCTATTAGGCGATCTGTGCCAGAACAAAGAGCACCACGACCTGCCTTTAGGTGAGGAGATTGGCCGCGCGCGTTTGGCTCTTGATTTAGCCGCTAGCGGTAAAACAACGGCTCTAATCTCCAGTGGTGATATCGGCATCTATGCGATGGCAACCTTGGTGTTTGAGCTGTTAGATCAGCAGTTACAGGGATTGGAGCAGCATCCAGAATGGCTGGATGTGGATATTGAGGTGATCCCTGGCATCTCCGCGATGCAGGCCGGAGCCAGTCGTGTGGGGGCTTTGCTCGGCCATGATTTTTGCACCATCTCCTTATCAGACCTGCTTACGCCCTGGGAAACCATCGACCAGCGTATTCATAGCGCAGGGCAAGGGGATTTTGTTGTCTCCTTCTACAATCCTGTTTCGAAAAAACGGGATTGGCAGCTCAACCATGCTCGGGATGTGCTTTTGCAATATCGACCGGCCAGCACACCAGTTCTTATTGGACGACAGTTAACCCGCAGTGATGAACAGATTCGTATTGTGCGCTTAGATCAACTGGATGCCTCACAGGTTGATATGTTCACCATGGTTAGCGTGGGTAATAGCGAGTCCCGTCATATTATTAACGGCAGTAAAGAGTGGCTTTATACCCCTAGGGGTTACCGTAAAAAGCTAAAAACTGGCGGTACAGGTGTTGATGAGACCGATGTTGATGGCACCGATGTTGATGGCACCGATGTTGATAGGACAGAAAACGTCTTGCAAGAGGTAACCGTATGACCGTTTATTTTATAGGTGCAGGCCCCGGCGATCCTGAGCTGATGACCCTAAAAGGCCAGCGTCTTCTGCAGGCTTGTCCTGTGGTGCTGTATGCGGGCTCTTTGATTCCCCGAGAGGTTGTTGCCAGTGTTGAGGGCAAGGCTGAGGTCATTGCGGATACAGCCCAGCTAAATCTGGATGAGATTATGCTTTATATTACCGCCGCCCATGACAAAGGGCAGGACGTTGCCCGTTTGCAGTGTGGTGATCCGGCTCTTTATGGTGCTATTGGTGAACAGATCCGGCGCTTAGAGCATGAGGGTATTCCCTATGAGGTGATCCCCGGTGTAAGTGCTGTATCCGCATCGGCGGCTTATCTGGGGAAAGAACTCACGTTATCCGGTGTCTCACAAACCTTAATTTTGACCCGTTACGAGGGTAAAACCCCGTTCCCCGAGCGGGAACGTTTACCTGAATTGGCCCGTAGTGGCGCAACACTAGCGATTCACTTAGGCGTTACCCGTATCCATAAAATTGTGGCAGAGCTGATACCTCATTACGGCGAAGACTGCCCGATTGCGGTCTGTTATCGCAGCTCTTGGCCAGACCAAGATAAAGTGACCGGCACTTTAAAGGATATTGTCGCTAAAGTGCGTGCTAAGGGGTTTACCCGAACCAGTTTGATTTTGGTGGGGCATGTTTTAGACAGTGATGACTTTGCCGATTCCTATTTGTATCACAAGGATCAGGCCCATGTTTTTCGGCCTAGGGTTCGTGGATTATAAGATCCGCAGATTATAAGTCCCGCGGATTAAAAACAGCGTTAATAAGCAAACAGACAGAGCGAGCGAGCACAGGATGCAACTGAATAAAATTCCCGCCACGATTGTTACTGGTTTCTTAGGCAGTGGTAAAACCACTCTATTATCGAACTTACTAAAACAAGCGGCTGGCAAGCGTATTGCGGTGATTGTGAACGAGTTTGGTGAGCTGGATATTGATTCTGAACTGCTACGTTCGTGTCCTTTGGAGTGCGAAACAGATGGTCAGGATGGTGTTGATGGACAGAACGTCGTCGATGGACAGAACACCCTAGGAACAAAAGGTATTTACGAACTGGCTAACGGCTGTATCTGCTGCACGGTAGAGGAAGAGTTCTTACCGGTTATGCAGCAATTGGTGGCGCGCCGCCATGATATTGACCATATCTTGATTGAAACCAGTGGACTTGCACTGCCTAAGCCTCTGGTTCAGGCGTTTAACTGGCCTGACATTAAACAGTTCTGCACCGTTGATGCGGTGATTACACTGGTTGATGGCCCCGCCGTTGCTGCGGGTCGCTTTGCGGATAACGAGGCCCGTGTCCAAGCTCAGCGCCTTGCGGATGAAAGTCTTGATCATGATCCTAGCTTGCAAGAACTGTTGGACGACCAGCTCAGTGCCGCCGATTTAGTGATTGTCAGCAAGCAAGACCTGCTATCTGAGGCGGAGCAAGAAACCGTCGCCAAAGTGGTTGCCGAGCAGGTGTCCGACAAGGTGAAAACCCTGTATTTGGATCACCATGCAACGGATCTTAATCTGCTTTTGGGTGTGGGTGCTGCCACAGAAGAGCATATTAACGAGGTACATAATCACCACGATCATCACCATAGTCATGGTGCTCATCACGAACATGCCCATGATCATTTTGACTCCTTTGTGGTCACCCTGCCGGAAGTGGATAGCGAGCGCCTACAGGCTTGTTTGAACCAACTGCTGCAGCAACAGAATATCTTTCGCATTAAAGGCTTTGCGGCCTTGCCGGATAAACCGATGCGGCAGGTTTTACAGGCGGTAGGTCAACGTTTGGAATGTTACTTTGATCGCCTGTGGCAATCGAATGAAGCCCGTCAAACGCAGTTGGTCTTTATTGGTAAAGGTATCCATCAAGCCGATATTGAAGCGGTACTGAACAAGGCGGTCTGATATGCATCTGTTAGCGGCGCAGCCCGGTGGTTTTGTGGACGATGAAGGTATTGTCGATTTACAGCAAAGCCCTGGGGATCTGGTTATTTTGGCGGCAGCAGACACTAGCCTTGCAGCTTTGTCTGCTGGAGTTTCTCGTTTTTCGGACGCTTTGGCCACAGGCGTTAGCTCTGATAAACATGAACCCAGAATCCGGTTGGCAAACTGGATGCAGCTATTAAAACCTGCGGCCTATGATCTGTATGAAAGCGCCGTGCTGGAAGAAACAGAGTTGGTGGTGGTGTCACTATTAGGTGGGCAAAGTTATTGGCCCTATGGGTTTGAGCGGTTGCAGCGTTGGAGTGAAGGCTATACTTCCAAGGGGAAAAAACGTCAGTTGATTCTGGTGCCTGGGGATAACAGCCCTGACCTTGAGCTGTTCGGTGCCTCTAATGTGGCAAAAGACATTTGTTTAAAAGTTTGGGCTTATCTGCGTCAAGGGGGCGTGGCAAACAGTGAAAATCTGCTGCGCTTTTTAATGGATCAGCTATTGCTTGATTCGTTCTTAGCGGATGACCGATTAAGTGATCGTTCGCCTGCAAGAGCTTATCTTCACGCATGGCAAGAGCCACAAATGTTGCCTAACGCCTTGGTTTATCAAGAGGCTGATACTCCATCAGATCAACCGGTCTGTGTGCTGCTGTTTTATCGCAGCCATCTTCAAAGCGCAAACACGCAGGTGTTTGATCAGTTCTTAGCCCTGTTACGCCAACAAGGACTTAATCCTCTGGCAGTGGCGGTATCCTCTCTTAAAGATGCTGAATCCCTTACTTTGGTCAATCAGTTGGTGGAAGCACATAACGCCTGCTTGATTTTAAATAGCACCAGCTTTGCCAGTAATCGTGTTCAACAGAATCAGACGTATCAGAATCAGAGTCGTGCTCATCGGGACATCCTTGAACAGGGCGTAAGCTCTGAGCCAACCCTGTTTGATTCCCCTTTTGAACGCCAGATTCCGGTGCTGCAGCTGATTCTATCCGGTAGCACTCAAGAGGATTGGCAGCAATACAGCCAGGGATTACGCAGCAGAGATATTGCTATGCAGGTGGTACTGCCAGAGATGGACGGTCGTATTATCAGTCGTGCGATTAGTTTTAAAGCCCAATCTCATTTTGATGAACGCTGCCAGCTTCCTGTGGTGCGTTACCAATTGCATCAGGAGCGTGCCACCTTCGTTGCTCAGTTGGCAAAGGCCTATTGTCGTTTAGGGGCAAAGGCGAATAAAGACAAACGTATTGCACTTATTTTAGCCAACTACCCCACTAAAGATGGTCGTATCGGCAATGGTGTTGGGTTGGATACACCGCAATCCATGGTCAATATTCTGCGGGCGTTGGCCGAGGCGGGCTATCCATTACCCGAGCATGATTTGCCGCAATCTGGAACAGAGCTGATTGAATGGTTGCTGGAGTCGGTAACGAATAACCCCAATACGCTGCATCAACTGCCCTGCTGGCAAAGTATGGCGCTGAATGAATACCAACAGTATTTTGAGCAGTTGCCGGAGGCTAACCAGCAAGCGGTATTGCAGCGTTGGGGAATGCCTCAGCAAGATATAAAATACCGCGCCGGTCGATTGATGCTATCAGGCTTGCGTTTGGGGGATGTCTTTATCGGTATTCAACCTGCACGGGGTTTCAATATTGATCTGGTCGCTAACTATCACGACCCTGATCTTGTGCCGCCCCACAGTTATCTGGCGTTTTATTTTTGGCTACGACACTGCTATCAAGTGGACGCGGTGGTGCATGTGGGTAAACACGGCAATTTAGAATGGCTGCCCGGCAAGGGAACCGCCTTATCGGCTCAGTGTTGGCCGGATATTGCCCTTGGCCCATTGCCGCATTTTTATCCCTTTATCGTTAATGACCCCGGAGAAGGCGCGCAGGCTAAGCGTCGTACTCAGGGGGTTATTATTGATCATCTGATGCCACCGATGACTCGGGCTGAAAGCTATGGCGAGCTGGCAGAGCTGGAGAATCTCGTGGATGAGTATTATCAAGCTCTGGGGATGGATCAACGCCGTGAAGACTGGCTCAAACAAGAGATTCTAAAGCAGGTGCAAAGCAGTCATCTGTTGGAAGAATTAGGCTTAAATATATCTGAACCCCCATCAACTGAACCCCCATCAACTGAACCCCCATCGATTGAACGCCTATCGACAAAAGGCGTTGATGATAATCAGGTTCTAGAGCAGTTAGATGCCTATCTCTGTGAGATTAAAGAAGCTCAGATTCGGCACGGCCTGCATATTTTAGGGCAGCTACCGGAGCGGGATAAGCTAGCGGATACCTTAGTGGCTTTGTTGCGACTTCCTCGGGGTAGCACTCCTGAGAGCCAAGGTATTCTGCATAATCTTAGTCAAGACTTAGGTTTGGCTGTTACACAGGCTGATGGCGGTATATTTAATCCCCTAAAAGCCGATGCAGAACCTTGGCTAGGAGCCAAGCCTGATATTCTCGTCGCACAAAGCACTCGTCCGTGGCGCACCCGTGCAGATACCCGAGAGCGATTAGAGCTATTGGCGCTGGCGCTGATTCAGCGTTATTTATTAGACGATGACTCCTGTTCTAATTCTGATACGGCGAATGGCTTTAGTTTAGATTTAGCACGCTTACCCCGAACGGCACAGCAATTTGAATATGTGGAAAATAGATTATTCAAAGCATTGCAACAAAGTGCTCATCTAGAATTACACTCTTTGGTTTCAGGTCTTAATGGGCAGTTTGTACCGCCGGGGCCAAGTGGCGCACCGACTCGGGGGCGGTTAGATACGCTGCCAACGGGGCGTAATTTTTTCTCCTTAGATAGCCGCGCTATTCCATCGCCTGCTGCTTGGGCTATTGGCGAACGTTCCGCTGAGGCGTTGATCCAGAGGCACCTGCAAGAGCAGGGCGATTACCCGAAACAGCTAGGATTATCGGTTTGGGGGACGGCGACCATGCGTACCGGTGGCGATGATATTGCTCAGGCTTTTGCGTTAATGGGCATACGTCCGGTATGGGCTAGCGGCTCTAACCGCGTGGTGGATTTTGAGATCGTCAGCTGCTTACGCCTAGGTCGTCCAAGGGTTGATGTTACCTTGCGGGTGTCAGGCTTTTTTCGTGATGCCTTCCCTAATGTGATGAAGCTTTATGATGCGGCGGTACAGGCCTTGGTGGATTACCAAGAGGCGGGTAACGGCAATACCATTAAAGCTCATATTGTTAAGCGTCAGCAGGGGTTAATTGCAGAGGGGCTTAGCTCTGCACAGGCGCTACGCCAAGCCAGTTATCGCGTTTTTGGTAGCAAACCGGGAGCCTACGGCGCGGGTTTACAGGGGTTAATTGATGAGCGTTGTTGGGAGAAAAAGAGCGACTTAGCGGAGGCTTATCTCAATTGGGGGGGATATGCCTATGGCAGCGGTACCGATGAGGATTCATCATCAGATCAACCCTCTGGCGACGGTGTGGCAGCACATCAAGCCTTTGAGTATCGTCTTTCTCAGTTGGAGGCGGTGGTGCAAAACCAGGACAACCGAGAACATGATCTGCTGGATTCCGATGATTACTATCAGTTTCAAGGCGGCATGAGCAACGCGGTTACTGTGTATTCTGGCACAACACCGCAGGTCTATCATGGGGATCACTCAAATCCTGCAGACCCTAACATTCGCACCTTAAAAGAAGAGTTGAATCGCGTCATCCGCAGTCGGGTGTTAAATCCTAAATGGATTAATGGGATGCGAGAGCATGGTTACAAAGGCGCCTTTGAGATGGCGGCCAGTGTTGATTACCTCTTCGCCTATGATGCAACCACAGACCTGATTGACGATTACCAATATGAAAAAGTGGCCGATGCGCTGGTGCTTGATACGACCAATCAAGCGTTTTTGCAGGAGCATAACCCCAATGCATTGGAAGAGATGGCGGAACGCCTAATGGAGGCGATCCAGCGCGGGCAATGGCAGCAGCCAGAACATTATCAGCAACAGTTACAGCAGTTGCTATTGGCATTAGATGAAGCCCGAGAAGGTTTATCTTCGATAGGTAAACCTGAGTTATTTTAGTTGATTGAATTTTTTCTAACAGATCGTATTAGCGTTTAAGGGAGATAATAATATGGCAAAGCAAGGCATTATGGTGTGTGGGCACGGTAGCCGAGATAAAGATGCTGAACGTGAGTTTGGCCGTGTGGCAGAAGGGCTAAAAAAACGTTTTCCCGATCTACCTGTGGAATATGGCTTTTTGGAGTTTTCTGCACCGAATATCCATATGGGCTTAAATGCGTTAGTGGATCAAGGTGTTGAAGAAATTTATGCCGTACCGGGAATGCTATTTGCCGCGACCCATGCCAAAAATGATATTCCTTCAGTGTTGACCACGTTTCAGGATTCTCAGCGGGGTTTAACGGTTAAATACGGCAGTGAGCTGGGTTTGCATGATGCGATGATCTCCGCCTTTCAGACCCGGATTTATGAGTCATTAGGCCTGGATGCGAATAACCCACCAGACAACTTATATGACACATTACTGGTGGTGGTGGGACGTGGCACATCTGATACACATGCGAATGCGGAGGCTGCAAAGCTAACCCGAATCGTCAACGAGAATATGGGCTTTGGTTGGGCGGATACCGTGTATTCCGGCGTTACCTACCCTTCTGTTGGGGTTGGCTTAGAGAAGCTACTCAAATTGGGTTATAAGCGAGTGGTTATTGCCCCTTACTTCCTGTTCACCGGACGTTTGATTAAGCGGATTTACGGCTACGTTGATAAAGTTGCGGCGGAAAATCCAGAGATCGAGTTTATTAAGGCGCAGTACTTAAACGACCATGAAAAAGTGATCGACGCTTTTGAAGTTCGCGTACGGGAGATTATGCA
Organism: Oceanospirillum maris DSM 6286; assembly: GCF_000422865.1. GTDB lineage: Bacteria > Pseudomonadota > Gammaproteobacteria > Pseudomonadales > Halomonadaceae > Oceanospirillum > Oceanospirillum maris. The sequence continues at coordinate 135,345 of NZ_AUGW01000011.1, forward strand.
GCAAGACGAAGCTGGGCCAGAAAGTCTAATGAGCGCCTTTAAGCGCCGTTTAGCGTCTGGTGAGGTGGATATTCATCACCATCATGCAGAGTTTCAGCCTCATAAACACTCACATGATCACGGTCATCATCATTCCCATGATCATTCCCACAGCCATAGTCACGGTGTTTACCGGCATATAGGCCATCCTTTAGGCCCAAGAACCATGATAGGTGAGAATATTTGCTGCTGCTTTATGGGACAGTTCCCTCAATCTATCTTAGATGAGGAGCAGGAGCGTATCGCACTAAACTGCCCTGAAAATGCTTTAGCCCATCGTTAGAGCATCAGTGTATTTGAAGCGCTTAGCAAAACTCCGCGTAAACCCTCGCCGGTCAGGGTGGGGAGCAGTCACACCTTGGTTCGATCATAAATGGTGTCGTAGATAAACTGGCGAAACCATTTATGCAAAGGGTCGTGGTGAATACGAGCGTGCCAGAACATTGAAATATCCATTTCAGGAATAGCAAAAGGTGGTTCTAGTACGGCATATTTTTCGGCGGATACATAGCGGCGTACAAATTTGGCCGGTAGTAGAATCATCATGTCTGTCGTAGCGATAATCTCTAATGCGGCAAAAAAGTGAGGCACTCGCACGCTAATATGACGCGAGTGCCCTTCTAATGAAAGCACGTCATCAATGCCGCTGGTACCTGTGCCTGTTGGGCTAATCATCACATGTTTTTGCGTCAGATAATCATCTAAGCTCACCCCTTGGGCATTGGGATGTTCCCGTCGTACCACCACCACAAAGCGATCATGGGCGACGATCCGCTGAAAAATATCGGCAGGGGGTTGAGTTGCACCGCCAATAATAAGATCAACACGGTTTTCTTCTAATTCAGTTAACAGATTAGAGCGCCAGTCCACAGCGGTTAAGCTAACTTTGGGGGCTACCTCATTTAAGGTTGGCACTAGGCGTGGTAATAGACTGTGGGTTCCATAATCTGTGGTGGCTAGTCGAATACTGCCGGTATAGGTGGCAGGGTCAAATTGTTCTGGTAGCAATAGAGCGCTGGCGCTTTCTAGTAGAGCGTTAAGTTGCGGCTGTAGCTTTTCTGCGCGATTGGTTAGGGCTAAATGCTTGCCCGATTTAACAAGTAGTGGATCATTAAACATATCCCGTAGCTTGGCTAAAGTCCGACTAACAGCTGATTGAGTTAGATTGAGCTGGGTTGCGGTATGGGTAACATGCTGCTCATCTAATAGCACCTTGAGCGTGACTAATGCATTAAGATCGATTTTTTTAAGTGTCCGAATATTCATCGTGCTCGACCATTGTTGTTATTGTATTGATGATTAAAAATCATGACTTGGATTTGAATTATGAATTTAACTTATACCAAAGAAAACGCCACAATGCTGCAACTGCGATTGAAAAATCTGAGTGATAGAGTCAGGCTTCTGTTTTTTTGGGCTAACGTATTCAACCTTTTTTAAGGTCAGCGTTTTTAAGATCAACGTTTTAAGATCAACAATGGAGATACGATAAAATGACTGAGCAACCGGTATTATTTAGCAAGAAAATTGAAGTACGTTGGGCTGACTGTGATGCCAACCAACATATGCGCCACAGCGCCTATGCTGATTTTTGCGCCCACACTCGTATAGGTTACATGATTGATATTGGCATGACTCCTGAGTGGCTTAAACAGCAAGGGTTAGGGCCTGTGTTATTTAAAGAGGAAACGGAGTATTTCCGCGAGTTATTTATGGGCGAAGTGGTCGATGTCACGATAGAAATTGGTGAACCAACAGGATCTGCTAAATCGGTACAGCTGGTTAATAGCATTTATCGTCAGGATGGCGAGCTAGCGGCACGTCATAAGGCTATATTTGGTTGGTTTTCCATGCGTGAGCGTAAAGTGGTTGCACTGCCTGATATTGTAAAATCTCATATGCTAGCCCACGATATTGAACCTGCCTGAAGCACTGGGTAACATTTGGGTTTTATTGGATATAAGAAATAAGAAAACAGAGATGCTAAGACGCAAAGTAAAGCTCGTTGTTGCACAGAGGAACAAGCGTGAATAAAAAAGATAAGGTGGGTAAAAAGACCCACCTTATCTTCCTGTACAGCAATGGTTTTATCCCTAAAACACTAGGCTACTTCAACCAGCTGTTGAGTGTTGCAGGAGAGCGCTCTAACCAAACAGCCATCTCTTTTAAGATGCTAGCGGCTTTAGCTTCAGTTGCTAGATTATTACGAGCCTGCGTTAGCGTATTATTACGCTTGCGGCTTTGTAGGTCATCTCGGCTCACCTCAAATTGAATGCAAGCTTGCTCGATAATATGATCAATGCCAACAGTACCGCTGATGTCCTCTGCTTTTGCCTTCTTGGTTTTTGCAGGTTTAGCTTTAACCTTTTCAGGCTTACTTGGTGCAGCGGCATTTGCGGTAGTGCTAGTATCCGTAATAACGGCACCGTTAATGGCAGGCAGTAAGCTTAAGCTCTTAACATGACAGTCTAATAAGTGAGCAACTTCTGGACTCAGTTGGCTGCGAATGTCTTCTGCAACCGGTTCTTTCAATATTAGGTAGGTTTCCTGTGGCAGCGTAATATTCTGGGCCACAGTGATGGGCATTAAGAGATCAAAGCGTACTAGCTCCATCATCCGTTGACCCGTGACAGAAAATAAACGCTGGGCACGATCCAGATCGTTAATGACTTCCCGTAGTTTTCGGGTTGGCTTGCTTTTAGAGGTTAGCAGTTTTTGGCCTGCTCCCTGAAAATGCGGTGCCTGGGGGTAGTACGCTAGCTTAATATCTCGCTGTTTTAGCATCCACGTGAAAGGATACATTCTCAGCAAATTGGGCTGCTGCTTTAGACTCCATTGACCATTCTTAATGAGATGGTCACCATGAGCCGTAAAAAGAGCGATAATTTCAATAGTCCCCATTGGGTTACGATGAAAAACCACTGGCAAGCTTTTAGATAGCTCTACCGCTTCTTTTATGTGAACAGGAACTGATGACCACTGATGGGCAAAATTCAGGTCGGGTTCTTCATGAAAGCGCAAACCATGATCATGGTCTGGGGAAAACAAGTCTATCGTTTGATTCTTCATACTCATCATTTTTTATTATTTCCGCTCTTATCCCAGAGTGAAAAAGCCTAGATCCGTGGGGTTAAATCCACCTTATTAAAGCCTATCATGGATATTTCCCCTGAAGGCCTCCTGTACGTTACAGGCCAGAGGGCGTAAAAACATCGGCGCGTATCTTAACAGTCTTAGGCTGTGTGAACCAGTTGTCGGCTGGCGTGGTCGGTAATGTAATGTAAAGGTTCTAATTTCAATGAGGTCTTTTGTCGTATGTGCTTCTTATCGTGTGTACTACAGCTCTGCTCTGTATCATAATGAAAAGGTTGTTATGCTTTCTTTTTGATAGTTTTGGCTTTTTTAATAAGCCGCTTGTTTGATTTTTTTATTAAGAGGCTTGTTTTATTTTGCTAAAAGTCCTATTTCAGCGCGATCCGTTTATAGGTTTTCAGACTGAACTTTCAGCTTTTGCACTACGCTTGAGTTGTATTCTGATGCTATGTTTGATGATCACTTTCCCTTTTCAAACCTTCGCGGCTTCGGATTTACAACTGACGCCTGAAGAGCAGGCGTACCTGAACGGTAAGCCTTATATTTCTGTTTATGTTTCAGATGCCTTCCCTCCTTTTAGTTTTATGGAAAACGGTTCATTAAAAGGTTACTCATTAGACTATGTGCGCCTGATGGGGCAAGTGCTTGGTGCTGATATTAGATTTGAATCAGAGCCGTGGTTTGAGGCGCTAGACAAGCTAAAAAAAGGCGAGCTAGATTTAATCCCCTATATTGCTATTACAGAAGAACGTCAGCAGTTTGTGGATTACACGCCTTATAGTCATATTGAGTACACAACAGGGGCTGTTTTCCGAAAAGATATGCAACTGAGCCAAAATCAGCTCAAAGATGCAGTGATTGCTGTCTCTAAAAATACGTTTTTGCACGCTTATCTTAAGAAAAACTACCCTGATAACAAACTGTTTATGAGCACATCAACCGCTGGTGCGGTACTCGCTGTTTCAGACGGTAAGGCCGATATTGCGGTGGGAAGTTTACCGGCTTTAGAGTTTTATATTCAAAAGAACTGGCTGAGTAATTTAAATGTTAGTCAAGTAGAAGGCTTAGCGCTTCCCCAGACAACGGTACTGCCGATGGGCGTTACCAAAGGTAATGAGCTTTTACGCAGTATTTTGGTTAAAGCCCATGCTCAAATTTCCTATAGCGAGGCCGCTGCATTAAAAAGCAAATGGATGAACCAGTTTGATACCGTAGGCGTTGAGGGTTTAAGCGAAGAAGAAATTGCTTTTTTAGATGAGCGTAAACATATCACAACGTGTGTTGATCCTAGATGGTTGCCGTTAGAGGCGATTGACAAGGGTCTGCATGTTGGTATTTCTGCGGATTTTCTAGCGCTTATTGAAACACGCTTAGATATTCAGTTTGATCTTGTGCCCAGTAAGAGCTGGCAAGGGTCTTTACAATTAGGGCGAGAGGGACTTTGCGATATATTTCCTTTAATAACGCAAACGCCATCAAGGGAAGAGTTTCTAAATTTCACCCAGCCTTATATTAAAACACCTCTTGTGTTGGCAACCGATATCCAAATCCCCTATATTGCTGATATCACTCAACTGACCGGTAAGCGTATAGGGGTTAGTAGTGGCTACGCTTTTTATCCCGTTTTGGTTGAGCAATACCCTGACCTCAATTTTGTCGAAGTAGCTAATATTGATGAAGGTTTACAGAAAGTTCAGGCCGGTGAGCTATTTGGTTATGCGGACTCGTTGGTCTCCGTTGGTTACTCAATTCAACATGAATATCTTGGTCAGCTGAAAGTATCTTCAGAATTTGATAAAAATTGGCAACTGGGCATGGGGGTGCAGAAGAGTTTGCAGCCGCTGCTCAGTATTCTAGATAAGGCCATTGCACAGACGACAGCGTTTGAACGGCAAGAAATTATCAATAAGTGGATCTCAATTCGCTACCAAAAAGGCACGAATTGGTGGATTACGGGTATTGGTGTTTTAGCTACCGTCCTCATTTTAGGGGCCGTTATCGCTTGGTATAGCCGCTTAAATAAGCGATTAGGGAAAGAAGTATTGCTGCGCCAGCAGGCAGAGCAAGAGGCGATTAACCTAGCTCATACGGATCAACTAACAGGGTTGTTAAATCGTCATGGCAGTGCAGAGTTGATTAAGCAAGAGATGGCAAGAAATCAGCGTAAAGGGACACCGGTAAGCTTGATGATCATGGATGTTGATCATTTTAAGCATGTTAATGATGAATACGGGCATAAAGTTGGCGATGATGTTTTAAAGCTATTAGCCGCTACTCTAACCGCCCAAATGCGCGCCACAGATCACCTTGTTCGCTGGGGTGGTGAAGAGTTTTTAGTGTTGGTGCCTGATGTCGCCGTTGATGATGCGGTGGCTTTAGCGGATAAATACCGCACCGCCGTTGAGAATATTGCCGCCCCGAACCTTCCTCGATTTACCGTGAGCATTGGCGTTGCTCAGCTTGCTGAGAATGAAGGTTTCTCTCATTGGTATCAGCATACCGATGCCGCACTTTACAAGGCTAAAAATAGTGGCCGTAACCGCGTCTGTGCATGGCAGGAAGGAGACCCGGTCGATCAGGACGGTTAATTGAAGTGAGCCTGAAGGACTGAAACAAGAGCGAGGGTTTATTCTCGCTCTTGTTTAAACGTTAGCCTTGAAATATGCGAAGCAAAACTTAAACAACCTCCCCAGCTACCCAGCCAGAACTCCACGCCCATTGAAAGTTAAATCCGCCTAAATGGCCTGAAACATCGACAACTTCGCCGATAAAGTGCAGTCCTGGGGCTTTTTTCGCCTCTAAGGTTTTGGAGGATAGTTCATCGGTATCCACGCCGCCAAGGGTCACTTCTGCTGTACGGTAGCCCTCGGTACCTGAGATATTCGGCTGCCAGCGCTGTACCTTTTCTGTAATTTCGGTGATTTTAGCGTTACTAAGCTCGCTGATGGTCGTATTTTCAAACCAGTTCTCACAGATCGCTTTGGCAAGGCGGGCGGGTAAATGTTCACTGAGTACTGTTTTAAGCTCTACCTTCGGGCGATTTTGGCGCAGTTCTTTTAGATGTTCATCCAGCTCAATATCCGGCAACAGGTTAATGGTTAGGGTATCCCCTGCCCGCCAATAAGACGATATTTGTAATACTGGTGGGCCACTCAGGCCGCGATGGGTAAAGAGTAGGCTACCGGTAAAGCTTATGCTTGGGCGCGGATGAGTATTCTTACCGTCTTTACTGGCTTCGCTATCTGAGGCCGGTTCGCAGGTTAAAGTCGCTGGTGTGCTGAGGCCTGAAAGAGGCTCTGTTAATGCTTTCTCATCGGGCTGTAAGGTAAAGGGCACAAGTGCTGCACTGCGTGGCAGTAGTGTAATACCAAATTGCTCGGCTACTTGATAGCCAAAACCACTGGCTCCCATGGTTGGCATAGATAGCCCACCAGTGGCGACCACTAAAGACTGGCACTGATAAACGTGCTGGTCTTCCCCGTGCCGTGTTTGTAGTTGGTAGCGATAGGGCGCGGCCTTTTCCGGCAAGGCGGTAATCGTTACGATTTCAGTTTTTAGCTGAATACGCGCCCCGGCACTGGCGACTTCCTTTAACATCATATCCAGTATGGCCTTGGATTTGTTGTCAGAGAATAGCTGGCCTTCTTCTTTTTCGTGGTAAGGCAGGCCATGTTTCTCGACCAAGGCGATAAAATCCCATTGGGTATAACGGCTTAAGGCGGATTTGCAAAAGTGGGGATTGCGTGAGAGGTAGCGATTCGGCTCAATATAATAGTTGGTGAAGTTGCAGCGACCACCACCGGATACCATAATTTTATTGCCGGTTTTACGGGCATGATCCAGTATCAGTACATCACGTTGGCGCTGCCCTGCACTAATCGCACACATTAAACCTGCAGCACCGGCTCCAATAATAATGACATCATGCTTTTGTGACTTAGGCTGTTGTAATTTAGCGGATTGAGTTTGTTCTGGATGAGAATGTTGCATTGTTCGCTACCCCGTTTCTGCAGAGGGCGAACTCTATTGAAATGCCGTTTGGCTGTAAAGGCTAACCTGAGAAAGTTAGCTATTTCACCGCAAACAAGCCCCGCCTTTAAACGGGGCTATCTTTAAATTGGACTATATTAACAGGGCTATGCCTTTACCTTGTCCGTTAATGGGTACGTACGACGATAGCTTTCAGCCAACTCATTCAGTCGGAAAAGATCCGTCAAACTGTTGACCTCTGATACGGTAAGTAATCTCTTTACACCGTCTAGCAGATCGTTGTTATCCCACTGCTGAAGTGCTTGAAACTCTTGCTCTGACATACTGCTTCCTTTTTTTTACTACCGATAACTAAAGCTTTAACAGATTGCTGTTATCTTATTGAGTACGCACCAGACTTATCGAATCAAGACGTCATGCCATTAGCGCTGTATTAGCTCACATTAGCACTATATTAGATAATGTCCGCCTATATGCTGCATATCGACTTTACTCTTACAAATTGTGCGATGCAATATTTAACGCAAGATATATTAATGCCCAAGTAAGGATCGGGGTAGCGCCATTAGCTGGCTTCCATTGCCTGATTATCCGTCTTTTTTTGTTGCTTTAGATGAGTTGCCGCTAGGGTGTAACCTCCATCAGCGCCATCCACAAAGTGGAAATGATCGGTACCATGCTGAAAAACCAAACAGGTGAGTAAAGCCGCTTCTGATTGAGACACGCCATAATAAAGCTTGCCGGCTTGGTACTGCTCCTCTAACCAAGATCCCAACTGTTGGCGCTGTTCGTGGCTGCCTGCGAGCACCATTCTTAACATATTGTCGAATTTTAAGTGGTCGGAGTGATGAATCATATCTTCCTTATAGCCACCCCAGTTATAGCCTTTGATAACGACATTATTAGCCATCATCAGGCTACCGATTACCGCAATTACACGAATTTTAACGCCATAGCTCAGCTTGTATAGCCAGCTTTTTCCTACGGAGTAGAGGCGGGCTTCCGTGCGTAATTTTTCTGCGGATAGCGTCATATGCATTTTATCCGCTTGCAAAGGGTGGTGTTGATCTTGATCACCGTAGATTTCGGTGATTTTGTTCATGGTTTGCTGGTAGAGGTCGCTTTGCTTGCTTAGGGATTCGCAACGGCTCTCTATCAAGAGTGAAACGGTTTCTTCCTTTGGGCTTGGTATACGATCCCAGCGACATTGCAGTCCACTAAAGTCAGCCTCTGCCGGTATATTGTCAGGTATAGCGTGGCGATCTGGGTATTGCTTTATCCAAAGCTCGGCTTGGGTCATACCGCTACCGGCAAAGGCCGCTTGAAAGGCATGGTTGCTGACTTGCATCTTGCTTACCAGAACTTCGTGTCCTGCGTCTCTTAACGCTGAAACAGCAATAAAGCCTGTCCGCAACTCAAGGCTGTAGGCTTGCTGTGATACTTTTTGGGTACCTTTGAGGGCTGCTAAAGCTTGATTAAGATAAGATGGAGGTACGCAAAAAGAGGCCCCATCACCGCCAAAAACATAGGGTATATTTTCTCGGCTGTTTTGAATGGCAGCTGTTTTTTTAGACGCTGTTTGATCATCAATAATGATGTTGTTTTTACATGCATTTAGCACTGCAATAATGCAGCTAGCGCCTAGAGTATTCACATCTTGATAACGGTTGTTCAAAATGGCACCGGTTGAGTTAACCACATCTGCCACTAAAACAAACCAATCATCCGGTACAGGTTGATAGGTATCCAGCACTAATATCTTGGAAAAATCTTGTACCGCCGACAGGTCGCGGTAAAAATTAGGTTGTGCGGTGGTCGCTGGTGTAAGCACTGACATTCATTAAGCTCCATAGGGCTGATATCTAGTCTGCTAATGACTATACGCTGAATTCGCCACTAAGGTTTCGTTGAAATGCTATTTTAACGTCTTCTATGGATAAACCAGACATGAGCAACAAGCTTAGTTTGCTAAAAGCAGCTTCGCAGGTCATATCAAAAGCACTAATAATACCGGCCTTCGCTAAGGCAGAACCTGCCGCGTAGTTTGTACTGACAGAGCCTTGTGGGCACTGGCTGCGATTGACGATAATAATGCCTTGATCAGTTGCTGCTTTTAATGCGGCTAATAATGGTTGGTTCAGATCTGGGGCATTGCCGCTACCATAGCTTTCTAATACGACCCCTTTTATGGGTGAAGCCAGCAAGCTGCCCACTTGATGGGCTTGAATCCCAGGCCAAAGCTTTAAAATAACCACTTGGGCGTCCGACACCTGAAGCTGCGGCTTTGGGGTTATTTTAGTGATGGTGGTGATTGTCTCCGTGCTTGGCGCTTTTTGAGTGTTTGGTTGTAGTTTGCCATGATTGTAAAAGCGTAGCGGCTCGGTGTTTGGGCTATCAAACCCCTGTGGTGAGTAGGTGCTTACCTTCGTCATACGGTTGCCTTGCAGTATTTTGCCGCCAAAGACACCGGATACACCAAGTTCTGAAGGCGTACTATTGCTGATGGGTGGTGATACCTGTTGTTCAAGACTATTTTTTTCTGGGCTATTTTGTTTAAGACTTTTTTGATGAGAGCTAAGCTGAGTATAAAGCAGTGCGCCTTCAATATTGTTGATCGCATCGGTATTGTCAGCTTCTAACGGATACTGAGAACCCGTGATCAATATTTTTTTGTTTGAGGGGGCGATAAAACTGAGAGCAGAAGCGGTATAGGCCAAAGTGTCTGTGCCGTGCAAAATAATAAAGGCGTGGTACTGTGCGGCATATTGATGAATGAGCTGATTGAGCTGCAACCAATCATGGGGTGTGGCGTTCGAGCTATCAATTAAGCGGGGTAATGTTATTAAGTCAAAGTTTGGTAGGGCTTGAAAGCGTTCTGAGGGCAATCGCAACAGGGCTTTTAACAGGCGCTGGGACATATTCCCCCCAGGTATTAGGCCCTGTTCACTGTTAACCATGCCGATGGTGCCGCCCGTATAAATGACGGCAACCGGCAGCAGGTCTTGTTGAGGGCTTTTTTGCCCGCCAGCATTGTTTGATGCATCAAGAGTATGTAGCTGAATACGTATGATTTCTGGTTGTTCGGCAGGTGATTGCATGGCGGCATATCCTTTTTTTATTTGATCTAAAGGTCTCGCGATGGGCGTGCAAGCTCATGACCGAAGGCTTGGTTGAGTAGAAGCTCCATTGTCTTTAGATCGAACTCGACTAAATAAATTTTACCGTTAACCAGCTCTATATTGCAGGACCGTTCGTCATTTTCTGAAATTTCCAATATATGATCGGCATGGATCAGTCGTTGAATAACGTCATTGCCTTCGCAAACAGGTAGGCGCAGGAAAGGGTTTCGACTTTGGCGACTCATGGTGGTTCCTTATCTTTTCTTGTTGTATTGGAAACTGTTGTATTGGAAACGTCGCTAGCATAGCAAATAAAGCTTCGCAGGCTGTAGGATTAGATGCGGGGATGAATATTGAATACTCAAGCGAAATGTTGTTATGTAACATTTGGCTTGATTAAGTATTATATGGCCGCATAATCTAGCCTGCTTCATCGTTGCTCTATTCTGTTTGTTAATCTGGAGTTTTTCTTGAAAAAAAATACTGATATTGCCCCTAAACTGATTCCAACACATCTTATTACTGGTTTTTTAGGGGTAGGAAAAACAACGGCTATTCAGCATCTTTTAGCACAAAAGCCTGCACATGAGCAGTGGGTCGTGGTGGTTAATGAGTTTGGTCAGATTGGTATTGATCAGGCGGCTTATACTGAGAAAAATACCAGCGAAACAGAGGGCGGCATTAAAGTACAAGAGCTACCAGGGGGCTGTATCTGCTGTAGTTTAGGGGTAGTGTTATCGGCCACCTTGGTAAAATTGATCCGTTTGTATCGGCCAGATCGGTTAATTATTGAACCAACGGGAATTGGCCATCCTGCGGGGATTCTGGATACCTTGACCAATGAGCTCTTTGCTAAGGCTCTTGATGTACGGGCAGTGATTTGCCTTGTGGATCCTCGTGCCATAGAGGATGAACGGGTTAGGGAAAATGAGATTTTCCAAGACCAGTTGAGTCTATCGGATATTCTGGTTATTAATAAAACGGATCTAGCGACTGAGCAGCAAACGGCTCGCTTTGAGCAGGCCGCTTTAGGTATGTTTCCCCCTAAGCAGCGGGTTGTTCGTGCCCAAAAAGGCGTGCTAGATACGAGCTTGCTAGCCTATGGCCGTGACGGAGTATTCTATGATCAAGAATTGATCTCTAATGACCACGACCACGACCACGACCACGACCACGACCACGACCACGACCACGACCATCATCATGACCACGACCATCATCATGACCACGACCATCATCATGACCACGGCTCAAAACATCATCATGAGCATGGTGGTATTGGCGAGACTCCAGAAAGTTTCTCCGCTGAGGCTTTGCAGCAGGTTAAGCCCCATCAACCCATCCGGCTTTCAGGTCAAGGTGTGGGGTTTTATACCTTGGGCTGGCTGTTTCATGACGAGGATAAATTTAATGAAGTTGCTTTGCAGCAATGGTTAGCAGCAATACCTAACCTATTACGCTTAAAAGCGGTCTATCGCGTGAGAGATCAGTGGCAGTTTTATAACCGCGTTGGGCAAGAATCCGATTGTTACCCTATCGCTTATCGACGGGACTCTCGTTTCGAGTTGATTAGCGAGGTTCCCTTTGATCGAGCTGACGCACTAGAGTCGGAGTTAATTGCCTGCTTGGAGCCGCTGGTGGTTTGATGGTTAAAACTTGAGTGATTACTTGGGTGATTAAAAGCAGCGGCCAATACGTTTAATGCCTTCTAAAACTTCCTCTTCAGGACACGCACAGCAGTTAATTCTTAAATAGCGGCTGTAAAGATCACTGGTAGGGGAAAAGACATCTCCGGGTAGAAACATGACGCCTTTTTCTAAGGCTCGTTCATGCAAGGAAATCGCCTTAAACGGTTCGGGTAGCTCGATCCAAAGCACAAATCCTGCTTGGGGGAGCGACACCCGTGTTCCTTCTGGGAAATAACGCAGTACCCATTCTCGGGTTTGATGAACACGGTTTTTGTGCTGGGCCGCATTTTTACGGACAGACTTCTGATATAGCCCCTGCTCTAGCATATAAGCGATGCTGAGTTGGCAAGGCGTGCTGACACTCACGTTATTGAGGAACTTTCGCGCAGTAGCAGAATGAGTGTCTTCTGCGGGAAGCAGCCAACCGACTCGAAGTGCAGGTGATAGGCTTTTAGAAAATGACCCGCACTGACTGACGATACCGTAGGTGTCCAGTGATCGTAGCGAACGTACATGATAGTCGGTGTAGCTTAAATCCAGATAGATGACATCTTCAATAAGCCGCGTGCCGTGTCGGTAGCACAGCTCGATTAATGCTTTTTTTTGCACTTCTGGCATAACAAAGCCTAAGGGATTATGACCCACCGGATTGACGACACAGGCATCCACGCGAATCGCTGACATCATCGAGGCGAGGTGGTCTAAATCAATACCTGTTTCGGGTGATGTGGGCACTTCCAGTGCTTTTAAACCTAGACTTTCCAGTTGCTGCAAAATGGTAAAATAGGTGGGAGACTCAATGGCGACTACATCGCCAGGGCGTGTGCATTCCCCTAGAGCGATACGCAGTGCTTCGGTGCAGCCATTGGTGATCAGCAGTTGTTCGGGTGTGCAGTGTACTTCCCGTTGTTGTAAATGTTGCGACAAGGCCTGTTGAAGTAAAGGCTCACCACCCACGGGACTGTAACCACCGTAGGCCCACTGGGGTTTTCGGCTGATCTGGCGTTGTATTTTAGCAAGGGCTTCTAAGGGTAGTAAGCCCGGCTCGGGAACCGCCGTGCCTAAATTGATGACGGGTTTCTGTCGGCTAAGTGAGAGCATGTGTATCATCAGTTCGCTAACATTGACCCGTTCTGCAGCAGGATTAGCGGCTGGAATCTGTGGCTGTAGCGTACTAGGCACGACCTGCTTCGGTAAATAGTAGCCGGAACGTGGTCGTACAACCACTAAGCCTTGATCAATTAAATATTGATAGGCACTCTGGGCTGTGCTTAAACTAATATCAAAGCGTTCACTCACTTGGCGTAAGCTCGGAAGTTTTTGATCCGGCTTAGCATATTGAATGACGCGTTCGTGCAGCTTTCGGCCCACCTGTTTATAGAGAGGGTTGGGTGTATGGCTCTGTAAATCGGTTTGATCAGGCATCTGTTTGCGCATTTTATTCAATATGATAAAATTTTATTAATCTGTATGCCTGTTATTGTAGACTGTATGGGCTGCTTTTAGCGAACTGTATCTTTTCTGTGTGTCTGCTCCGTTTCCATAATGGAGCCTATACGTTGTCACTACACTGTCATCACTTATTCAAAAGGATCACTCTAATGTCCAGTCCTTCACCGGAATTGAAACTGTCCGCTTACGCTAATCGTTTACCGGGTTCCCCTGTCCGTGAAATTTTATCGGTTAGTCAACAACCGGGCATGATCTCTTTTGCCGGTGGTTTGCCCGATGCCTCTGTTATGCCAGAAATGCCCGTGCTGGATGATTCAACATTAACCAGCATTAAGCAATACGGTACTTCTGATGGTGAGGTGCTGATCAAGCAAGAGCTTGTTAAGTGGCTGGGTCAAGAGGGCTTAGTGTGTACTGAAGATCAGGTTATGATCACTTCGGGTTCTCAGCAGGGTTTGGATTTAGCGGCTCGCATTTTGGTTGACGCTGGTACTCAAGTGGTTGTTGAAGACCCTACTTATTTGGCTATGCTGCAGGTTTTGCGCGGCTTAGGTGCTGATTTGTTACCCTTCGATCTAGGTGAGAACGGCGTTAACCTAGAATCTCTAGAGCAGCAGTTAAAGAATAATAATCCGCGTATGGTTTATTTGATTCCTACGTTCCAAAACCCAACGGGTTACAGCTACACCGAACAAGAACGTATTGCTGTTGCGGAGCTGCTGGATCGTTATGATGTTACCTTGATTGAAGATGACCCGTACCGTGTTCTGAACTACGATAACGCCTTTACCCGACCTATCTGTTCTTATTTGAAGAAAGCAACGTGGATGTACATGGGCTCTTTCTCCAAAATGTTATGGCCAGGTCTGCGTACCGGTTATGTGGTTGCTCATCCTGACTTGTACCCTTGGATTCTGCGTGCTAAACAAGCGACGGATCTGCACAGTAACCGTTTGGGTCAGAAAATCATTGGTGATTACCTTGCTTCTGGTAATCTGCCTGCACATATTGATCGCCTGCAAAACCATTACCGCACGAAGCGTGATTTAATGCAGAAACTGTTGAAGCAGTACCTGCCAGAAAGCGTTAAATGGAAGTTACCCGCTGGCGGTATGTTCTTCTGGTTAGAGCTTGAGCAAGATACACGCGATCTGCTAACAAAAGGTATTGAAGCGAAGGTGGTTCCTTTACCGGGTACACCTTTTGAAGTGGAAAAATCAGCGGCCCGTGCACTGCGTTTAAGCTTTAGCCAAATGACACCGGAAGATATTGATGAAGGTTTGCAGCGCTTAGCTAAAGTGCTAAAAACCGCATAATTTTTGCTGATGAAGAGAAGAGGCTTTATTTGAATAGCTTTTATTTGAAGTGCTTCTGAAAATCTCCTACTAACTAAAAGCCCCTCAGTAATTGAACATTGAATGTTTAATATTGAGGGGCTTTTATCGTTTCCGTTAGCGTTTTATGGCTTTTAAAACGACAAATTTCTTGTTACTAGCAATAACCGTACAGTTACCCATAAGGCGCTTAAGCGCACCTTGATAACCCAAATGCCTATTGCCTACCACCCATAGAGTGCCGCCTTGCTTTAATACTTTCTTCGATTCTATAAACATCTGCTGTGCAATAAAGTCTCCCACCACATTTTGCTGATGAAACGGCGGATTATTCATAATCATATCCACACTATTTTCCTCTAGCCCGCCTAGGCAGTCCATGGTGCTAAACTGTGCGCTTCGGTTTGGAAAAGCGTGCTGAAAATTGATGCGAGCAGAATCGACGGCCATATAGGACTCATCTACAAAGTGCAATTGAGCGTTGGGGAAACGTTCGGCAACGATTAAACCCACAATGCCATTACCGCAGCCAAGATCGACCATTGAAAGTGCTTCGTCGGAAACCGGCTGGCTTTTTACCAGTGTTTCTAAGAAGAAGCGAGAACCGATATCCATACCTTCCCGAGAAAATACATTGGCATGGTTGCTCATGGTGTATTCCTGTTGGGTGAATTTCTCTGGGGATAGATTTAAAGACAGAGGATAAGGGTTTTCTGGTAAGTTGATATCCGTAACGGTTGAAAAAATAAGCCGTGCTTTTTTAACCGCAAGGGATGTTTTTGTTGGGCCAATTAAGCGCTCAAAGAGCTTTAACGTATTGGTGTGAACCATCTTGGTCATCGCACCGGCGATAATGGTAGTCTTGGCATTAATAAAAGGGCGAATGCGGTGTAGTTGCTCTTCTAGCATCGCATGGCTTTTAGGGATTTTTATCAGCACAAGATCCAATGTTGTGTTTGGTGTTTGCAGGCTATTAATAAAATGAACGCTGTCTGGAGCGAGATGATTGTGCTGTAAATTCTGCTTGATCCCCTGCTCTGCTAAGTAAGAATCGCTCAGGGTTGTCGGCTTGTGTGTTGCAAGGGCAGTGCTTAAAGCCCCAAAGGTATCGTTGATAATCAGAATATTACCCTTGAGGGCAATATTTTCATCATTAAGATAGTTAAGGAGATACTCATCGGCGGCATCCCAAGCTCGTAGGCTGTCTTTAGGTCGGATAGGGAAACGGCTGAGTTGGAATTGACCTTGGGGAGTGTTGAGTTGTTCCATGGGATAAGCCTGTGTTATCAATCAAATAAGAGCATTTTAGCGTTAGCCAATAAAAAAACGACGCGCGCTACAATGAAAGAATCTGTCGCGGGCGTCGTCTTGGGATGTTGTCGAGCGGATTTACTTCTTTTCGGGGGTAAAACTACTGACTTCTAGGTAAGGTGCAGCATCCAGTTTTTCAGCATTCATCATTTGAGCAATACGTTGAACTGAGGACAGTAGAAGGTTTTGCTCCCAGTTATCTAAGCTTTGGAACTTAGCGATAAACTCTTCCTGTAGTGCCTTTGGCGAATCGCTAAGCAGCTCTTTACCGTTGTCTGTTAAAAGAACATGCACTTTACGCTTATCAATAGTACTGCGCTGGCGCACAACGAGATCTTTAACTTCCAGTCTATCCAAAATGGTCGTTACTGTTGCTTGGCTTAAATTGACCATCTGAGATAACTCTCGGATTGTGAAGTGCTCACCGCCCTTTTCTAGTTCTTGCAAAATAACCAGCTGAGGGCCTGTCAGGCCAGTGCTTTTATTTAGCCTTCTGGAGTGGAGGTCGATGCCGCGTATGATTTGGCGGATAGCTACAAGAACTTCTTCGTACGATTGCATGAGTCTTCTTAATATTAATCTAGTTGTGGAGTCTATCAATAGCTAATGATAACGGGTTTATAGGGTTTAGCTAGCATAAACTGACGGGACAGTCCTGAATTTTACAGGCTTTAAGCCTAGGGACGTTTTTTTATAAGCGTATATAAGCATGAGTTGAACTTTCGCTGTATCCCTAGCGGAGAATTGTCTATTTTTTTGAGTGCGAAAGATATATTTAACTCACTGAAAAATAAACAATATTTTGTTTTCAGTTGGTTTGTAGATCAGCGCTTAATCTTTTCAGTAAACCTGTTACCATCTCGGGTTAAATTTGCCATTGAATTTGTTATAGGGACGGGAGTCATCTGAAACATGAACGGTGTTATTTTATTATTATCGTCATCAGTGCTGTTTGCAGTGCTTTATTACTATCCCGCATGGCTGGTTCCACTTGATGGTGAGCAGATTTTTGGATGGCGTATGCTACTAACCTTGCCGAGTGTTAGCCTTTATCTCTGGCTGACGGGTGAGTGGCGACTTATCCTGTCTCTGGTACGGGAAATCAAACACAAACCTTTTCTTTGGCTAGGATTGCCGTTATCAGCTTTTTTGGTGGGGGTTCAGCTTTGGATGTTTATGTGGGCGCCGGTTAATGGCCGTGGTCTACCGGTATCCTTGGGTTACTTTATGATGCCTTTGGTGATGGTGGTTCTGGGGCGTATTGTTTATGGAGAACAGTTGTCGCGTTTACAAGTTCTAGCGGTAATCGCTGCTGTTTTTGGCGTAGGGTATCAGGTTTTTTATACCGGCGGGGTTTCTTGGGAAACGTTTGTCGTGGCTATCGGTTATCCACTTTATTTCTTACTGAGACGTTGGCAGGGCAATGATCACCTTGGTGGTGTTTGGTGTGATATGTTTTTGCTATTGCCCATGGCGGTTTGGTTTGCTTTCGGTTCTGGTGACCAAAGTGCTTTTACTGAGAATGCGTCGCTTTGGTGGCTCGTCATCGGTCTTGGCCTGATTAGTGCGCTGGCGCTAATTTTCTATCTGTTGTCAGCAAAAATGTTGACGTTCAGCCTTTTTGGTCTGCTCAGTTATTTAGAGCCGGTACTGCTGGTTTTTGTCTCATTGCTATTAGGAGAGAGTATTGCAGATCATGAATGGTTAACCTATATCGCTATTTGGATCGCGGTGGGCTTACTGGTGCTAGAAGGCATACAGAAGGCTTGGCGTTTTAAGCTGTATTCTAGTGGGTCAACTGATAAACAGAGTTTGGGTAACGGGCGTGATTAGTGAATGTAAAGGTGGTGCCAAGAAGAGGGGTACAAAAAAGTAGCCCGCTGCTATTGATTAAAGGCAGCGGGCTATTTTGTTCAAAGCAGCTAGTGCTGTTCGTTATCTGTTTTCGATAACCGGACTGCTATTCTGCCAGCTCATCAGCATCTAGTGGGTATACGCCGTTTTCATCATGTACTTCTTTACCGTTTAACGGTGGATTGAAGGCGCAAGCAAAAACAATATCTTCACCTTCGTGGGCTCTAAGTAGATGCTTGTCATTCTGGTCTAAGATATAGATGGTGCCGGGGCTAATAGGATAAACCTTTCCGTCGGCAACCGTTTCTACTTCACCGTAACCACTGATGCAGTAAACCGTTTCTAGGTGATTCTGGTAATGAATCGGCGTTTCAGTACCGGCATAGATCGTTGTGATATGGAAAGAGAAACCCATATTGTCATTTTTAAGAGACATACGAACGCTTTTCCAGTTATCGGATTTTACGCAGCGGTCGGTTTTTTCAACATCTTGAAGTTGACGAACAATCATGAAATACCTCGTTGTTTTTAACCTGGAGTTCAAAGTAAAGGCGTAACGTTGGCGTATTATTAGCTCGCCTTTTTTAGATCCATATGAGCACTGTAGTACTGCTCAAAAGCACGCTCTAGAACACTAAGGCCTTGGGCCATTTCTTCTTCTGTCACCGTCAGTGGCGGGAAGCATTTGACAACCTCTCCTTCAGGGCCGCTGGTTTCGATAATCAGGTTTTCTTTAAAGCATAGCGATGTAATATCATCGGCAATGTCACCGGATGGGCAGCAGATACCTTGCATCAAACCACGACCTTTACGGTATAAATCTGGGTATGTATCACTAATGCGGTTAAGAATTTGCTTCAGCTGTTCGCTACGAGCGTGGATATGGCTCGCAAACTTGTCGTCAGCCCAGTACGTTTCTAGTGCTTTTGTCGCCGTAATAAAGGCGTGGTTGTTGCCTCGAAAAGTACCGTTATGCTCACCTGGCTTCCAGATATCCAGTTTACGGTCAAACAAGGTTACCGCAAACGGTAAACCAAAACCGCTCAGAGATTTAGACAAGGTAACGATATCTGGCTTGATATCAAATTGATCAAAGCTAAAGAAGGTACCGGTACGGCCACAGCCCGCTTGAATATCGTCTGCGATAAACAGTATGCCATGCTCTTTACATAGAATAGATAGCTCTTTTAGCCATTTTCCTGATGCCGTATTCAGACCACCCTCACCCTGAACGATCTCAATGATAACCGCTGCAGGCATATCTAGGCCGCTGGAATTGTCGGTTAACATCTTCTTGAATAGCTCAAGGGTATTAAAGTTATCACCTAAGTAGCCATCGTAAGGCAGGCGCGTTACGCCGCTTAAAGGTTGGCCTGCTCCACCGCGATGGTGGCTATTACCGGTTGCCGCTAAAGCGCCCAGTGTGCAGCCGTGGAAACCATTAGTGAAAGAAACAATGTTATGACGTCCGGTTACTTTGCGTGCCAGCTTAAGAGCGGCTTCAACGCAGTTAGCACCGGTTGGGCCTGTAAACTGCACTTTGTAATCCAGTCCGCGGGGCTTCAGGATGATGTCGCTAAATGCCTGTAGAAAACCTGCTTTGGCTTCTGTGTGCATATCTAAACCGTGGGCAACGCCATCACTTTGGATGTATTCGATCAAGCTCTCTTTGAGAATTGGATTGTTATGTCCGTAGTTCAAAGAACCTGCACCTGCTAGAAAATCAAGGTATTCGTTGTCGTTCGTGTCATACAGCTTGCTGCCTTTCGCTTTGTTGAAAATAACTGGGAAAGAACGTGCGTAGCTCTGAACTTCAGACTCATACTCTTTAAAAATCATCGTGTGCTCCGTTATATTTTAATTCGTTAAATATCAGCATGTTGCTAGCTGCATTCTTGATTGATGGGGTAACTTGAACACAATCAAGGCTTAAAAGGACAGGCGTTGGGCCTTAACACTTCCAGTTTTACGGGTGCTGGAAAGGTCCGATCTCAAGCAGCTCTTCGGATTCGTGCAGACCGTGAAAATGCAACTCTTTGTCAAGGAAATCGAAAGTACGGGATTCGCATTTCAGAGTGCGGGTTAGGCCTGCAAACATCCGCCATGATGCGGTGTTATCCGGTGAAATCGTGGTGTGCAGCACTTTGGCTGGCTGGCTGGCGGGGCGATTGAGTATTTCAAGAATCATGCGCTTGGCAAGTTGTTTGCCTCGGGCATCCTCGTGAACGGCAACCTGCCAGATAAAGAGGGCTTCGGGTTGATCTGGGCGGATAAATGCGGAAACAAAGCCAATAAGCTTATCGCCTTCCCAGGCACATACCGATGTTTCTGCCCAAAGAGAGCAGCACAGCATGTAACAATAGCTTGAGTTCAGATCAAGTGGTGGTGAGTTTTGGATCAGGTCTGTAACAGCAAGACCGTCCTTTAATGCGGGTTGGGTAAATCTAATTAAGTCTATAATGTCACTATTCATAATATTTGTTTAGGGTTCAAAGTATATTTATACAATAACCCGCTGATATTTTTCTTTCAAGGGCTAATTTTTTCTGGAGTTAGTGCTTTTTATAGGGATTGTTAGCGTGCAAATGTTTTGTGGTGGTTTGTTTAGTGGTCTATTTCTAATTGATAGCAGGCTTGATGTTGGGCACAAAAAAAGCCTGACATCCCAGTAGGATTGCAGGCTTTAGCGTGGTTCGTGAGTTGTTTTAATTTGGTGCTTGGTGTGCACGACTTGCTTATTTATAGTGCGTTTTTTTGCGGTATTTGCCCGATGCTCTATACGACTATTTGGCGAATGTTTTTATTTGTACAAAGGCTTTTTTTACGTCATACAACAGGTTTTTTTATCGATTTAACCGTTTGTTTTAACTTATACAACGGGAATAATCGTCATCGTATGGGTGCCTTGATGGTCGCCTCGGGTCAAAATAACGGTGTCTCCAGCGGCAACAGCATGACGCTGTTTTAGCTCATCAATGGCTTTGTTAATCGATTCTGGGTCGGTACTACTGTGGTTAAAAGGTACGGTTGTAACGCCACGATAGAGAGCAACTCTCTTTTGGGTGCGCTCTTTGGCTGTAAACGCAAAAATAGGCAGGCCTGAGCGAATGCGAGACATCAACAGGGGGGTTAGTCCTGAACGGGTCATACAGATAATCGCTTTAACACCTTTTAAATGGTTCGCAGCATACATAGCAGAAAGCGCTACGGCTTCGTTAACATGGCTAAAGCCTTCGTGCATACGGTGATTAGACTGCTGGGCAACACGCTCAAGTTCTGCACCACGACAAAGACGGTCCATTGCCTGTACGGTTTCTAGCGGAAATTCGCCAACGGCGGTTTCTGCGGACAGCATAACGGCGTCGGTGCCATCTAATACAGCATTGGCAACATCAAACACTTCGGCACGGGTTGGCAGAGGGCTAGAAATCATAGATTCCATCATCTGGGTTGCCGTGATAACGACTTTGTTCAGGCTGCGGGCGCGTTGAATAAGGCGTTTCTGTACGCCAATAAGCTGTGCATCACCAATCTCTACGCCAAGATCGCCACGGGCAACCATAACACCTTCGCAGGCGTTGATGAGATCATCCATAACGTCGTCGTTAGCAACCGCTTCTGCCCGCTCAACCTTGGCAATAAGATGAATATCTTTGCCTTCATCGCCCAATAGCGCCCGAGCTTCTCGCATATCATCCCCGGTGCGAGGGAATGATACCGCAAGATAATCCATATCAAGGGCGATGGCCGTTTTGATATCTTTCCTATCTTTTTCAGTTAGTGCCGCAGCAGAAAGGCCGCCGCCTTGCTTATTGATGCCTTTATTGTTGGACAGTTTTCCGCCCACCGTGACGGTGCAGCGTACTTCCTGACCAACAACCTCGTTCACTTTGAGCTGGATGCGGCCATCATCTAACAGCAGGGTGTCACCAGAGATCACATCATTGGCTAGCTGAGGGTAATCAACCCCTACACGGTTTTGATCGCCAGCATCACGCTCTAGGGCCATGTCCAGTGTAAATAGATCGCCTACGGCTAGCTTGATCGGGCCATCATTAAAGCGAGCAACACGAATTTTAGGCCCTTGAAGGTCGCCTAATACGGCAACAAAACGACCGATCTCTTTGGCTGTTTTGCGAACGGCTTCAACCCGAGCTTGATGTTCCTCGGGTTCGCCGTGGGAGAAGTTAACACGTACTACGTCGATATATTGCAGTATTTTGGCAAGTCGTTCAGGGCTGTCCGTTGCAGGGCCTAAAGTGGCAACGATTTTGGTTCTACGCATTCTTTGTGATTCCTTAATCTTGCAGGTTTCAGAGCTTTGTTTGCATCAGTGCTTGCGCGGTATCCAGCATACGATTTGAAAATCCCCATTCATTATCATACCAAGCCATGACTTTAATAAGACGGCCTTGAACCCGTGTATGGTTACTGTCAAAAACGGAGGAGTCGGAGCAATGGTTAAAATCAATGGATACCAAGGGTAGGCTATTATAACCCATGACTGGTGAGTCTTGGGCGGCTTTTTCAAGGGTTCGATTGATCTGTTCTGCGCTAATAGGGTTGCTGACCACAATACTTAAATCCACCAAGGATACGTTGTTGGTGGGTACGCGAACGGCCAGACCATCGAATTTCCCCTCCAGCTCCGGCAGTACTAGTCCGATAGCGGCAGCAGCCCCTGTTTTTGTGGGGATCATGGACTGAGTCGCAGAACGGGCACGGTAAGGATCCGTGTGATAAACATCCGTAAGATGCTGGTCGTTGGTGTAAGCGTGAATGGTTGTCATCATGCCGCTTTCAATATTCAGGGTGTCATGCAGAACTTTCACCACAGGGGCTAAGCAGTTGGTTGTGCATGAGGCGTTGGAGACAATCTGGTGTTCGGCTTTTAGTATGTGTTCGTTAACACCAAAAACTACGGTTGCATCGGCATCAGGGGATGGGGCGGAAATTAACACTTTTTTCGCACCGGCGGTTAAATGTGCTGCGGCTTTATCTCGCTGAGTAAAAAGCCCGGTGCACTCAAGGACAACATCAATATTTAGCTTATCCCAAGGCAGTCTGCTTGGATCGCGCTCGGCGAAAACTTCGATGGTATGTCCGTCAACGGTTAGTGAGTGTTCGTCATGACTCACTTCATAGCCAAAACGCCCATGAACAGAATCATATTGCAGTAGATGCGCATTAATAGCCGCATCGCCAAGGTCGTTGATCGCGACAATTTCAAGGGTATCCGTGTGATGGCCTTCAAAATAAGCACGAAGAATATTGCGGCCAATACGGCCAAACCCGTTTATAGCAACTCGAATAATGGTCATGGTTTCTATCCTCGTTAAAGCGTGTTCAATAAAAAGCTTTATAGGAAGACTGTGCAGAGCTGGCGTGGTCGGCCCTTAATATTGCTGCAGGCTCTTCCTTGTTGAAAGGGTGAAAGTTGTTAATAAAAGGGTGAGAGTTTAAATGGTGTTGTTGATGCTTTTAGCGTGACTGTCTTGCTGGCTGACAGGGTCGTTCTGATGATTAATATGTCGACACATTTGTTTTTTCACCCAACTTCATCCTAAGATTGGAGGGTAACCGTAAGAAAAGCAATGCTTTTTCAAAAAGGCAGTCAGAGATAAAGGGTTGTAACCACAGTGTTTTTAGTCATTACAATGCTTTTAGATGGCCTCTCGCATCGTTTTAAGGCATAAAAAGCCTTTTTTGATGTTGGGGCTGGAACTCTTTAATCTGCTGGGGTAGTTTATACGCCTTTTTTAGGTAGTACTTGACAAGGTGTGTCGTATCTTGCAAAAGAGGCGCATATTTTTTGTTACCGAGTTAAATGTGTTATCGAATTAACCGTTGTATTTTTGGTTCTCTGGTCTGGATGTTGGTGCTGTCAGTGAGTTACTCGTTAGTTGCCTTCGAATAAATTACGCCAAAAGTACAGACTTACTTTCTTGAATATACTGTTTCTTAACAGCCTTAGATAAAGAGACGCTCTAATGGGAAAAGCACTGGTTATCGTCGAGTCTCCTGCAAAGGCTAAAACGATCAACAAGTATCTGGGCAAAGACTTCATCGTCAAGTCGAGTGTAGGTCATATTCGTGATCTACCAACGAGCGGTGGTGTAAAAGAGCCTATTGATGCTAAAGCGCGGGCCAAAGCGGCAGCGATTACCCGAAAGATGAGTCCGGATGAAAAAGCGATTCATAAAAAGCGCAAAGCACGAGAGCAATTAATTGTGCGCATGGGTATCGATCCTGAACATGATTGGGAAGCGCATTATAAAATTTTGCCGGGTAAAGAGAAGGTCGTTTCTGAACTGCAAAAGCTGGCAGCAGATGCTGACCAAATCTATCTGGCAACGGATTTGGACCGCGAAGGGGAAGCCATCGCTTGGCACCTGCGGGAAACTATTGGTGGTGATGAAGAGCGTTATCACCGCGTTGTATTTAATGAAATCACTAAAAATGCGATTCAGGATGCGTTTAAAGAACCTGGTCGCCTTGATATGAGCCGAGTAAATGCTCAACAAGCACGTCGCTTTCTAGATCGTGTTGTCGGCTACATGGTATCGCCGCTGCTATGGGCCAAGGTTGCCCGCGGCCTGTCTGCCGGTCGAGTGCAATCGGTTGCTGTGCGCTTAATTGTTGAGCGTGAGCGTGAAATTCGTGCCTTTGTCCCTGAAGAATACTGGGACGTACATGCGGATCTAAACCGTGATGGTACGATGGCTTTTCAGTGTGAAGTAACCAAAGAGAACGGTAAGGGCTTTCGCCCGACCAGTAAAGACCAGACTGATGCTGCCTTGGCTATTCTTAACTCAGCGGCCTTTACGGTTGCTAAGCGCGAAGACAAGCCAACGCAGACCAAACCTACGGCACCTTACATTACCTCAACGCTACAGCAGGCCGCGAGTACTCGCTTAGGCTATAGCGTTAAGAAAACGATGATGTTAGCGCAACGCTTGTACGAGGCGGGTTATATAACCTATATGCGTACTGACTCGACCAATTTGAGTCAAGAGGCCGTTGATAACTGCCGTGATTATATTGCCGATAATTTTGGTAAAAACTATCTGCCAGAAGATCCGGTTCGCTATAGCAGCAAGGAAGGTGCCCAAGAGGCCCACGAAGCGATTCGTCCATCGGATGTCACTCGTAAGTCAACGGCGTTAACCGGTATGGAGCGCGATGCAGAGAAGCTCTATGAGCTTATTTGGCGTCAATTCGTGGCTTGCCAAATGGTGCCTGCGGAGTTTATGAGCACTTCTCTGGTTGTTGCCTCAGGGCCGTTTGAATTGCGCGCCCGTGGTCGTGTGATGCAGTTTGATGGCTTTACCCGAGTGATGCCGTCTAACAGCAAAAAAGATGAAGATCAGTCTCTGCCTGATTTGCAGGTTGGGGATGTATTAACCCTAGAACAACTGCTGCCTAAGCAACACTTTACCAAGCCAGTTGCGCGCTTTACTGAGGCGAGCTTGGTCAAAGAGCTTGAGAAACGAGGTATTGGCCGTCCTTCGACCTACGCTGCGATTATTTCAACCATTCAGGATCGTGGTTATGCACGCCTTGAAAATCGACGTTTCTATGCGGAAAAAATGGGCGATATTGTCACCGATCGTCTCACGGAAAGCTTTAGCGACTTAATGGACTTTAGCTTTACCGCTCGCATGGAAGAGGCGCTGGATGATGTCGCCGAGGGCAAAAATGACTGGAAGAACTTGCTGAATAGCTTCTACAAAGATTTCAGTCAGCAGTTAGTTCAGGCCGAGTCTGAGGAAGGCGGTATGCGTCCGAATCAGGCCGTTGAAACTTCCATTACCTGTCCAAGCTGTGGCCGCCCAATGCAGATTCGCACAGCAAGTACCGGTGTTTTCTTAGGATGTTCAGGCTATGCCCTGCCACCTAAAGAACGCTGTAAAACTACGATCAATCTAACGCCTGGTGAAGAGGCGATTAGTGCGGATGCGGGTGATGAAGCGGAAACACAGGCATTACGGGCTAAGCGTCGTTGCCCTAAGTGCGGTACAGCCATGGAAAGTTACCTGATTGATGAGCAGCGCAAGCTTCACGTCTGTGGTAATAACCCAGATTGCACGGGATACGAGGTTGAGCAGGGCGAGTTTAAGATTAAGGGTTACGATGGCCCTGTGCTTGAGTGTGATAAGTGCGGATCTGAGATGCAGCTAAAAACAGGGCGTTTTGGTAAGTACTTTGGTTGCACCAGCGAGAGCTGCAAAAATACCCGTAAGCTGCTGAAAAGTGGTGAAGCAGCGCCCCCTAAAATGGATCCTGTGCCTATGCCGGAGCTAGCCTGTCAAAAAGTTGAAGATCATTATGTCCTGCGTGATGGTGCTTCTGGACTATTCTTGGCCGCAAGTCAGTTCCCGAAAAATCGTGAAACACGTCCACCTCAGCTGGTTGAAATTCTGCCGCACAAAGCAGAAATTGATCCTAAGTATAACTTTTTGATGGATGGCCCTACTCACGATGGGGATGGAAATCCAACCGTTATCCGCTTTAGCCGTAAGAATAAAGAGCAATACCTTATGACAGAAATAGAAGGTAAGGCCACGGGCTGGCAAGCTTTTTATGAGGGAGGTCAATGGGTTAGCCGTGAGAAGAAAAAAGCGGTACGAAAAACAGCTAAAAGCTAGTTCACATCCTGTGGATTTCAGCTAAACTGTGCGGAAAATGACGTCTATAAAAGGCCGGTTAAGACCGGCCTTTTAGCGTTCTGAATCTATGTGTTTTCAAAAGCACATGCCTATTTCTGGTCTGAATCAGGTTTTCCTTCTATGGCATCGTTTGCATCACGAACTATGCAGAAGCTCTATTCTGCACGGTTATTGTTACAACATTTCGATCAGATTGACGCACAGGATGAATTAATTCGTCCGGCGTATGCCTCTGCTCATTTTGAAGCGGTTGTGTTTCATCTTCAGGGTGCTTTACAGGCGTTACTGTATGAGATTGCAGAGACCGCTCGATTGCCAGCCGGAGAGTGGAAAACGCCGTCAGATTTACAGCAAGCGGCGGAAAAACATGGGTGTGTATTGCCGCAGCTTAACCGTGTGCTTGCATTAGAAGCAGATAGCTTTAGCTGGCTAAGCCAGCTGCAAAAGCGCTATCAAGCTTGCTGGCTACCTGAACCGAGTAAAGCGGAAGCAGTCCCTGTGGATTCTAATATAGATTTGATTTCGGCCGTAAGTGACTCGACATCAGATCAACAGCAATTACGTTTATGGCTGGATCATATGCACGCTTTTGTGGACGATTTACGTCAAACCATGCAGGAATTTTGATACAAGCAGCATGAACTGTCTCATTCTTTATTTTTTTAGAGGTAACCACCTTGTCTGACAGCCCGTTTCTTGAAATTGTTGAGCTTGCCGATGGCGATGTCATTTTGCAATCCGCCGACGACCATCAAGGTGAACCCTTGGTGCGCATTCGTTTTGCACCAGAGATTGTTGAGCACCTACGTGGCGCAAGTTTTGATATCGCCCGTGAAATGATCGATAAAGCGATTCAGGATAACCGCCTATGGGGCGAAGAGGATGAGGAAGGCCCAACGGAGCACTCGGTTATTCACTAGGGTAGATATGGATCGTGTGACGTGATTTTGATATTAAGACAATGAATTAACCCCCAATGGCTGGACAGCCTATATTGGGGGTTTTTTTAATGATTTTTTTAAGGATGGGGGAATAAAAATTTACTGCAAACCTTGCCCGTAACCGCCACGAATAATGCCGACGCCAATGCCTTCAATCGCTAGAGAGTCGGTTTCTAGGTCAACAATAATAGGTTCAAACTCTTCGTTTTCGGCAATGAGATAAACCAAGTTACCTTCCTGTTTAAAACGCTTCACAGTTACTTCGTCGCCAATACGAGCAATAACAATTTGACCATCGCGAATATCACCGGTTTGATGAACGGCGAGCAAGTCCCCATCCATAATGCCAATGTTTTTCATGCTTAGGCCTCTCACTCTTAGCATGTAGTGTGCTTTTGGCCTAAAAAAGCTGGCGCTAACACCAGAATAACTTTCGATATGCTCTTGAGCCAAAATAGGGCTACCGGCGGCAACTTGGCCGATCACAGGCAAACCTTGATGGCTATGCGTCGGTAGTTTGATTCCACGAGAGGTGCCCGGAATCATTTCTATGGCACCTTTGCGGGCAAGGGCTCTAAGGTGCTCTTCTGCTGCATTGGGAGACCGAAAGCCCAGTGCTTTAGCGATTTCGGCTCGTGTTGGAGGGTATCCGGTAGACTCCATGTGTGACGTAATGAAGTCGAGCACTTCTTGCTGGCGTTTAGTCAGTTTTATCATGATGTCTCATCTGTCATTTTATACAGCGTGTACTTGCATACAGTTTACACAAAAATAGCTTTTTGTCTTCCCCGATAGGCATTTTTATAAGGAATCTTTAAGGAGGGCACCTCAGGAGAGGAGGTTCGGTCATTATTTTTATGGCGATTTCTGATGCTTTTCTATAAATACTTCAAGATGATGCCTTTAATTGCCCTTGGTTGTGCGGATTCTTGACTTTGCTTCCGATTGTATTTATGTTTTAAACATTCGTTTGATAATTGCTTCTTGGTTAGCTTGTTGGTGCAGTGCTTTATATTGGGTCCCGTGCTCTTTAAGTTAGTCGTGCCGCAGTAAAAAGATACTTATAGAGGTGAGCATGGCTCAATTAGATACCGTCAGTCGTATTTTGGATACCGCTGAAATGTTGTTTGCTGAGAAAGGTTTTGCAGAAACCTCCTTGCGGACAATAACCAGTAAGGCCAAGGTTAACCTTGCTGCAGTAAACTATCATTTTGGCTCTAAAAAGGCTTTGATACAGGCTGTTTTTGCCCGTTATTTAGACCCTTTTTCTGCGCGATTTAATGATGAAATGGATCGGCTTGAAGAACAATACAAAGGTGAAGAGATCCCGTTGAATGCGGTTTTAGAAACCCTAACGACAACGGTTATTACCATGCCAAGCCCGACCCGTAATGGCTTGTCTGTTTTTATGCGTTTGCTGGGTTTGGCTTATACTCAGGCTCAAGGTCATATGCGCCGCTACCTACAGGAACAATACGGTAGCGTGTTTTTCCGTTTTACAAGTATGGTACGTGATGCTTCTAGTGATCTACCGGATGTTGAGCGTTTTTGGCGGCTGCACTTTATGCTAGGTTCCGCTGTTTTTACGATGTCTAGCTTAGATGCTCTTAAAGATATTGCTGAACAGGATTTTAATGAACAAACCCGAGTTCGAGATGTGGTTCAGCGGTTAATCCCTTTTGTCTCTGCCGGTATGTCGGCACCGATTCCTGATGTTCTGGCCGTTCCAGATGCTCTAACAGAGCCGAGTGAAGCGAGTGTAGAGATCTAAAATGACCCATGCTAACGAAGAGGGTGGTTATCAACCGGCATTAGCGCCTGACTGGTCGTTTTTTGCGACTTCTGGGCATTGGTTGCAAGTCGATATATCGCATCAAAAACTTTACGTCATTCGCAGAGGTATTGTTGAGCTTAGCTTTCCTGTTTCTACCGGCCTTAACGGCGTGGGGGAAGAGGAAGGCAGCGGTCAAACCCCGTTGGGTTGGCACTTGGTTCGTGCAAAAATTGGTCAAGGGCATCCGGCTAATGCGGTATACCGTGGGCGACGCTGGACTGGTGAGTGCTATACCGAGCAATTAGGTCGAGAAAACCCTGATAGAGACTGGATTCTAGGGCGCATCTTATGGCTGAGTGGCTTGGAACTGGGTCGTAACCGTCTTGGTAATAGGGATACGATGCGTCGCTATATTTACCTGCATGGCACTCCCGATACGGAACCTATGGGAATTGCTCAATCCCACGGCTGTATCCGAATGCGGCTACAGGATATTGTTTTGTTGTTTGAGGTTGTTCCCGTTTATTTGCCAGTCTATATTGGGAATGTTTAGCTATATTTGCTGAATGATGTAGTTTTTTCTGCATATAGTTCTACATATCGTTCCATTTGTTGCTTCTTTACTGTTTTTTTCCCTTCAAATACGGGCGTTGGTACGTTTAAGGTTTTTTTCTTGGCCGTTCTCTGCTAAATTTCGCGGTTTATTCACTTCTTTACAGGATAATGTCGCTATGACCCATGGTCCCCTAATGCTTGATCTGGAAGGGTACGAGCTGACCGATGATGAGCGTGAGCTGGCAGTTCACCCGATGGTGGGCGGTATTATTCTGTTTTCCCGTAATTATCGAGACCCTGCCCAGCTGGAATACTTAACACGCAGTATTCGTGAATTACGTCCTGATATCCTTATCTCTGTTGATCATGAAGGTGGCCGTGTACAGCGCTTTAGGAATGGTTTTACTCGCATTCCGCCAATGGCGAGTCTTGGCGCATTATTTATGAAAGACCCAGAAGCGGCTCTTGAACTGGCATGGGATATTGGTTGGTTAATGGCTTCTGAGCTATTGGCCTATGGGCTAGACTTTACTTTTGCCCCTGTGTTGGATCTGGACTACGGCACCAGTGATGTTATTGGTGATCGAGCTTTCTCAGGCCGTCCTGATGTTGTGACTCGTTTGGCAGATGCTTTGATTGAAGGGTTGCATGAAGCGGGTATGCCCGCTATTGGCAAGCACTTTCCTGGGCATGGCTTTGTGGCTGCAGATTCTCATGTGGACTTACCTGTTGATGAGCGCTCATTTTCAGAGATTGATGCTAGTTGTTTAAAACCGTTTACGGCGTTATGCCCAATGCTTGATGGTGTGATGCCTGCCCATGTGATCTATAAGCAGGTTGCACCGGAACCGGCAGGCTTTTCCCCTTACTGGCTGAAAGACATTCTACGCCGCCAGTTAGGCTTTAAAGGGGTGATCTTTAGCGATGACCTTGGCATGGCCGGTGCAGCCATAGCGGGCGATTATGGCGCACGAACCCATGCTGCTTTATCCGCCGGTTGTGACATGGTTTTGGTGTGTAATGATCGAGCAGGCGCGTTACAAGTATTAGATGCACTGGAGGACTATGAGTTTTCTCCGCGCTCGGAGCAACGTCTTGCTGCGTTAAGTGTGCATTCACGACCGACATTGGATGCCCTTGATGCAGACCCTCGCTATAACCGTGTAGCGGACTTACTTGAGTCACTTGTCTAAACGGCTCTGAGATATTCAATGAATCCCAGCTCAGTGCTTTAATGGCATTTAGCTGGGATTTAACTATTTGATGACATAAAAAAACCGTTGGAATAAAACAATGCCAGTCGAAAATAACCTGGAACGTATTAAAAAAGTCTTTACTGAATCAGATTGCCTTTGTACAAAAGAGCAGGTTGATTCCGCATTAGATAAAATGGCTGAAGACATTTCTCAGCAATTGGGCGATACACTGCCTGTTGTCTATTGTGTTATGAATGGCGGCTTAATTACGACAGGTCACTTGCTAACTCGTTTAGAGTTTCCTCTAGAAGTTGACTATATTCATGCGACACGTTACCGAGGTGAAACGACCGGCGGTGAGCTCTACTGGCGTGTGCCACCAGAAGTGAATATGAAAGACCGCACGGTTTTGATTATTGATGACATTTTAGATGAAGGCCACACTCTGGCTGCTATTCTAGAGTATTGTAATGAGCAAGGTGCAAAAGCGGTTTATAGTGCGGTTTTAGTCGATAAAATGCATGATCGTAAAGCTGAGAAAGGTATGAAAGCGAACTTCACAGGGCTTGACGTTGAAGACCGCTACCTCTTTGGTTACGGCATGGATTTCCAAGGATTTTTGCGTAATGCACCGGGTATTTATGCGCCTAAAGGTATGTAAACTCAAGTACATGTAGATCTAGACGTAAAGGCCGCTGGCAATGTGCAGCGGCTTTTTTATTTTAATGGGAACGGTTTTAGGGTAGAGGATAAAATATGTTGGCAATCATAGGTGGCACTGGGCTGACTGAAATGGATGGCTTGGATGTAATCTCTCACCAAAAAGTGGACACTCAATGGGGTGATCCTTCTGCCGAGATTATAACAGGCTCCATTGGCGGTAAACATGTGCTTTTTTTAGCACGCCATGGTCATCCGCACCGAATTCCTCCCCATAAAGTAAACTACCGTGCCAATATCCAAGCATTAAAGAACGCTGGTGCCACGGCTATTATTGCTGTTAATGCAGTAGGCGGTATCCATCCTGATTGTGAGCCTGCTGGGTTGATGATTCCTGATCAAATCGTCGATTACACTTGGGGGCGTGAGCATACCTTCTTTGCCGATGACTTGGATCATGTGGTTCATATCGATTTTAGCTGGCCCTATGATGAGCCTCTTCGCCAACGGTTAGTCAATAAGGCAAAAGCACTGCAGCTGGATATTATGGCTAGGGGTGTCTATGGTGCGACTCAAGGCCCAAGACTTGAAACTGCCGGCGAGATTCAGCGTATGTTGCGTGATGGTTGCGATATTGTCGGTATGACCGGAATGCCTGAGGCGGCATTGGCCCGTGAAGTTGAGCTACCTTATGCCTGTATTGCCCTTGTGGTTAATATGGCGGCAGGACTGACGGATGAGATTATCACGATGGCAGAAATTGAAGCGGCGCTTCATCAAGGCATGGGGAAGGTCTTGAGTCTACTGACAGAGAGTATTGCTGACTATCCTGCATGATTTTTTGTCGATTATTGTCATAAAAATATCGATGATATGTCACCTTGGCGTCATTAATTCACACTAGTCTTATTCATATGATGGACGGTGACGCCATAGCAGTAGACTTAACGGTGTAATCTAACGGTAGAGTTGAGGCTGTCATAGGTCGTCATATTAAATAAAGATGACAACAGGGTAAGCCCATGACACGTCGTTATATTGATCAAGTTCTAACACACTTTTCCGATGAGCTGGCAAAGGTTGATGGCCAAGCAATGACGCTTTCTCTGCGAGCGCATTTGCTCCATGAGGCTAAGCGTCTGCACGAAACGTTAAAGGCATTAGTGCTTCAACGTGAGCTGAATTATTCTGAAGTGTTCTTTATTAATGCTCTTGAGCACTTTACCGCGTGTGCTCGCTTTGAGCGAGCGGAGTGCTTGAAATTATCTTGTTCACGACTAAAGAATGAAATACCACAAACGACCACACACATAAACGTGTCCCCGTTTAAACTGTGGGCTACGGATGCTAAGACCCGGCTTCAAGATCAAGCGGCAGTTCAAGAGCGTACCGTTTAGAAAGTAGAAGCTCTTCTCGACGCTTGATTAGCATAATATTGACCCCGTCATTAATGGCCGATTCAATATCGAAATCAGGAAAAGCTGGGATAAGTTTACGGCGTAGATCAACAATCGGAGTGCCTTCAGGGAACTCACCAATAGGCAGTTTTACGCTGCGGGTGGATTTTCCGCGCCTAACCGGTATCTTGTTTAATGTGCTCCAGGCGAGCACAAAGCGCTTCTCATCATCCATTGGTGGGATATCAACCGACGATGGTTCTTGCTTGGCTCGGTCAAGAGCGATACCGTCGAGTAAATGACCAGACCCATGTAAAACCCCTTCATCCACTAAATGTTTTTCAAGGCCTTCTCGGTCAGCGGGGTCGGCAATTACCCCATCGCTTACCAACTGCTTGATCATTTTTGTATCGGCATAAACGGGATTGCCTTCGCAATCGAAAATATCATAAGTTGGCCTGAACATTTTGTTGAAGCCGTGGTAGTACCCAAGAGTCATGTATTGCTGAGTCATAAGCTGGTTCAACCCTCTTTAACGGTCATTGTTTTAAATTCTCGTTCCGTGAGACGGATTCTGAGCGAAAAATATTATAGACTTGGCTTCATTGCAAAAACGAGTATTTTTTATATCAAATATATTGTTTCCCATTGTTTATGCTCAGTGGGTTGATGCGAATCAAATCTAAGTTAACCTTAATTGCTTGATTTAAGAGGTTAAACGGTCATCAATGATGTGACAAAGATCATGATCAACAGCATTAAAAGTGACATGCAACCAAGTTTTGATACACTCCGTTTTTAGCTGATGTCTCTCTGGCACCGCAGATAATCCTCTGCAAGAATGTCGAAATAAAAGAGCAGATGTTTGAAAGAGTGCTAAATGCGTGGTGACAGGAGCAGCAAAATGATGATGACCACTAAAGAGTTTGCTCAACAAATTGATCAGCTTGTTGATAAAACGGCCCAAACCCATGAAACGGTATTTATCAAAGGCGATAGTGGCAATGTTGTTATGATTTCCGAGGAAGACTGGAACTCCATCAACAGTATTTTGCAAGTAGTTTCCATGTCAGGTATTGCGGAGTCGATTCGTTCGGGGTTGCAGGAAGAGATAGATACGACGGCGGATAACATCGATTGATCTATTTTTTTGGGTCAAGCATTCTGTTTCTTGAATCAAACACCTTGGTTCTTAAATCAAACACGTCACTTTTAAGGCCTGCCTTTCCCTAAGCCAGCCTTGTCATTTTTAGGTTATTCTTCCGCAGGGCCTAATTCATAGGTTCTGCTGTTATCCCAGTATTTATTGAATAAATTGGGTAACATTTTTGCCAGCGCATCAATATCTTCTGGCCAGAGGTAGTTCATTTCAGGGTCTGGTAGGGTTCTTACGCGTTTTAAAAAGTCCTCTTTACCGGTTGCGGCCTCATACGCTTCCTGTGCGGCAAACACTAAACCTTCTCCTGTAATATCTTCAATAGGGTCTTTTACGTTGCTAAAAGATGCTAAGTTGTCAGCATTATCTAGAATATTAGAAAATTTCTCCTGACCAAAAGAGATCAACCAAAGCCGAAAATCTTCAAAAATATCATCATTGATATAGCTTTGAAGAATAAAATTAGCCATTAATACGGGAAAGCTAAAGGCGTTATTTTTCTGTTTCGCTAGGTGGTTCTCAAATTGAATAAGTTCTTCTTCAGGAAGTGATGCTAACGCCTGTGCAATCTCCTGATACTGGCCTTCAGAGCCAGACGGATGTTGCACGAGAGAAGAGTTAATAATGTCCCAAAAGCCTTGTTCTGTCATCGCGCTAATCTCGTGTTTGATAGGTGCTTCGATTATAACTTCTGCATTTGAGGCGAATGCCGACAGAGATCAAAAAAGAAGTGATGCACTGATTTAGTGCGATTCTTGTATGATATACATCACAATGTTCAACGGTTACTTACGTTTCAAGTCTAGAGAATACTGAACATTTTAAATCTAGTGGGCATAGAACCTCATTCACCGTATCATCCATATTCGTTTGATTTTTACGGCATACGTTTGATTTTTACGGCATAGCATAAAGAGAGCAATCCAATGAGAGATGTGATTATCACCCAAGAACCTGTTGAATTATTCAAGATTTTGAAATTTGAAAGCTTGGTGAATAGCGGTGGTGAGGCAAAAATGGCGATTGAGCAGGGGTATGTCATGGTCAACAATCAGCAAGAAACGCGTAAACGTCGTAAAATTGTTTCTGGCGACTGTGTTGAGTTCAACCAGCAGCGCTTAAATATTGTGCTGGCTTAGAGATCAAGCGGTCAGCGTTTTAATGACGTTGACCGCACCTGACAATCTAACTTTCTACAAAGGCTCGCTCAATAACGTAGTGGCCTGCTTCGCTATTTTTAGCTTCTTTAAAGCCCCGCTCGTTCAGAATCTCACAGGTTTCTTTCAGCATGCTTGGCCCACCACAGATCATAAAACGATCTGTTTCTAGGTTAAATGCTGGGAGATTGAGATCCTTGAACAGTTGCCCGCTCACCATAAGATCTGTCAGCCGACCTTGGTTTTTGTAAGCTTCACGGGTAACGCTTGGGTAGTAGACTAGTTTGTCTCGAATTAAATCACCAAAATATTCATGATTAGGCAGCTCTTCAAGAATAAGCTCTTGGTAAGCCAGCTCAGAGGTGTAACGTACACCGTGGGTTAGAATGACTTTGTCGTATTGCTCATAAATATCAGGGTCTCGGATAATGCTCAAAAATGGCGCTAAGCCTGTGCCTGTACTGATTAGGTAAAGGTTTTTACCTGGTAGTAAGTGGTCATTAATTAACGTGCCCGTTGGTTTGCTACTGAGCATCAGCTCATCGCCCGGCTTGATACTTTGCAGGCGAGAGGTTAATGGCCCATCAGGTACTTTGATACTAAAAAACTCTAAATGATCTTCATGGTTGGCGCTGGCGATGCTGTAAGCCCGCATAAGAGGCCGACCTTCGACCTCTAGGCCGATCATAATAAAATGACCATTTTTAAAACGAAGGCTTGATGCTCGGCTGGTTTTAAAGCTGAACAGGTTATCATCCCAGTGATGAACACTGAGGACTTCTTCTTTAATAAATGCAGCCATGGTGCCTCCAGCCTCCTCTTCTGTTTCTATATAGAGTGTCCGCATAGAATTAGAAAAAGTGCATAAAATATTGGTATAAGAAAATCTGTTGCAGGTAGTGTAACGTCCTATTAATCTATTTGTTAAACAGATAATTTAGATTATATTTATCAGTAAAATCGATATGTGTAGTTGATGTTGAGGCTTCACCATGAAATACAGTTTGCGACAGTTACAGGTTTTCCTTGCTGCGGCTCATTTTGAAAATATTACTCGAGCGGCGCGCAGTCTCTCTATGTCGCAATCGGCAGCCAGTAGTGCATTAAAAGAGCTTGAGCAGCAGTTTGACATCCAGCTGTTTGATCGTGTGGGAAAACGCCTTCAGCTAAATGAACTCGGGCGCTTGGTTCGGCCTCAAGCGGAAGCGCTTTTGGCTCAAGCTCAAGAGTTAGAGGTGGCTTTGCAGCAGCACCAGCAACCGGGGAATCTAAATGTGGGCGCTACGCTCAGTATCGGTAATTACTTGGCGGTGAATCTTATGGCTCGCTACATGGCGGATCAACCCAATGCTAAAGTGCGCTTGGATGTTGAGAATACAGCGGCCATTGCCCAAAAAGTGATTAACTTTGAATTGGATGTTGGCTTGGTTGAGGGGGAAATTCAGCACCCTGAACTTGAAGTCATTCCTTGGCGAGAAGATGAGTTGGTGGTGTTCGCCAGCCCCGATCATCCGCTGGCAACTCGACAGCGTTTATCAGATCATGATTTAAAAGCCGCTAGCTGGATTCTGCGTGAATCAGGTTCCGGTACACGACAAACGTTTGATCGTATTATGAGTGGGATTCTGCCTGAGTTAAATGTTCTGCTTGAATTACAGCATACCGAGGCGATTAAACGGGCCGTTGACGCAGGGATGGGCTTGGGTTGTCTCTCCCGTGTTACTCTTGAAGATGCTTTTGCTCGGGGCAATCTTGTGCCTTTAGCGATTCCACAGCGTAATACCCAGCGGTTATTTTATTTTGTTTTGCATAAGCAAAAATACCGTAGTGCAGGAGTTAATCGTTGGTTGGAGCTGTGTCGAGAAAGCGTGACGGAAGAGAATCATTCTTGACTCTTAACTGAGCTAAGGCACACTATCTTTTTTTGGCATATTTCGGGTTGTTTTTTGCGCTCATTTTTTACTTATCTTTTTACTTATATTGACACTTATTAAAGAGGGACAGGCTTTGTTACGGTTGATAAATGGACGTCTTGGTTTATATTCGGTTATGGCTAAAGATTCAATTATAGCGAGCCACGGGGTCGTCTCTAAGCTAGGGCTCTCTTGCTTGTTAATAGCTTTATTTCTCTTTTCTAGTGTGTCTTATGGTGGGTTTGTACCGAAGGACTCACGGGTTCCTGGAGGGGTAGCCGTTATTGCGTTGCCACAGAAAGGCGATGCCCCTCCTCATGTTTTCTTCCAAAAGAAACGTGTCTTTACCGCTCGACTATCGGGGCAATGGTATGCATGGGTTGGCTTGCCATTATCATTAAAAACAGGCGACTACAGCGCATACTGGCGCACAAAGGAAGGCGATAAACCGCTTTCTTTTTCGGTAAAAAATAAAGAGTATCAGAAGCAATACCTGACGGTTAAGAATAAGCATGTCAACCTAAGTGCTGAACAATTAACACGGGTACGTCGTGAAACGCCTGAGATACGGGGTGCGATGGATACCTTTAAACCCGTTATCTATGAGCTGCCAGAACAGGTTGTTCAACCAACAAAAGGGCGTATTAGTAGCTCTTTTGGCTTACGTCGTGTTTTTAATGGTCAATCAAGGAACCCTCATAGCGGTATGGATATCGCTGCCGCTACCGGTACCCCCGTGCTTTCAGCCTTAAATGGCAAAATTGCTGCCATTGGCGATTACTACTTTAATGGTAAAACCGTTATCGTGGATCATGGCCAAGGTTTAACCACACTTTATTGCCATCTCTCTAAAACAGAAGCCTTAAAGGTCGGTGATAAAGTTGATGCAGGTACAAAGCTGGGTGAGGTGGGAGCAACGGGTCGTGTGACAGGGCCGCACCTGCATTGGACGGTGACATTAAACGGTGCCCGAGTAGATCCTGCTTTGTTTTTATCTGTTGAGTAGAAAATACGATGAGTCGGAAAAAAATTGCTAAAGTTATAGATTATCTTTTGTGTCTGCCTAAATCTGTGTTTTTTAATTTGTATTATTTGCCTTTTTCTCAGGCGATAAAGCTCCCAGTGCTTATTTGCCATCGCTCCTCTTTACGATCTTTAGGCGGAACTGTATCCGTGCCAAAAAATGCGAGGTTTGGAAAAATAAAACTCGGGTTTGGGGTGGTACAAATTTCAGATAATAAATACTCCCGATTTATCTGGTCTGTGGAGCCTAACGGACACGTCAGTCTAGGGAATAATATTCGAATAGGTACTGGCAGCCGTTTGTTTGTTTCCGGCAGGCTGACGGTTTCTAATGGTGCAAATTTTTCTGGTGAAGCGACAATCGTGTGTAAAAAAGAAATCTTTTTTGGTGAGAAGTGTTTGGTCTCTTGGCAAACACTTTTTATGGACACTGATATGCACGATGTTATTAATACCGCTGGCGAAACGCTGAATAGCGATGCAGCCGTTGCTATTGGAGCGCGAGTTTGGGTTGGAGCAAGGTCGACTATCTTAAAAGGTGTATCAGTCGATGAAAACTCAATCGTTGCTTCTGGGGCTCATATCGTTAAGTCGTTTCCCGCGAACAGTATTTTAGGCGGTAATCCGGCAAAAATTGTAGGGGATATGACGGATAAGAGTTTTATTCATTAAGTAAAAAATCAGCCATACCCTCCCCCGCTTTTTTTCCTGTTGCTAGGCAGGCGGTGAGCAGATAACCACCGGTGGGGGCTTCCCAGTCAAGCATTTCACCGGCAAAAAATAACCCTTGATGGGTTTTGCTCATAAAGTGATCAGTCAGCTGGCTTATGGATACACCACCGGCGGTACTGATTGCTTCATCAATCGGTTGGGTTTGAGTGAGCGGCAGCGGCAGTGCTTTAATTGCTTGTGCCAAGGCGTTAGGGCTTTGAAAGGTTTCTTTATCGGTTAGCTGCTTAAGTAGAGCCTGCTTGATCGGGCTAATTTTATACAGCTTTAGGCATTGGCTAATTGACTTTTTCCCGCGATGACGCAAGGCATGGCAAAGCGTTTCTTGGCTACGGGCAGGTAAAAGGTCTAACAAGAGCATCGCCCGACCTTGTGCCGCAATTTGATCTCTTAACGGCGCTGAAAGTGCATAAACAAGACCACCCTCGATACCGCTTTGGCTGATCATCATATCACCGGATTTTTCATAGGTGATACCATTGGGGCTAATCGCTTTTACGGTAATGCTTTTGACGGGCTGGCCTGAAAATACCTGCTGGAAATCTTCGGGCCAGTCCACTTTAAAGCCACAGTTGGCGGGTTTTAATAACGTTGTTTCGATCCCTTGTTGTTTCAGAGGCGTTTGCCATAGGCCATCACTGCCGAGTTTTTTCCAGCTGCCGCCACCAAGAGCTAAAAGGCACGCCTTAGCGGTGACCAAGCAAGGGCCGTTTGATGTTAAAAAACGTAGCATTTTATTTTGCTCATCTTTGTTATCTTTTCTATCGCCCTCGCCTTGCCAGCCTTGCCAATAATGACGGGTATGCAGTTTTAGCCCCAGTGTTTTTAGATGCTGCAGCCAGCGTCTTAATAGAGGTGCGGCTTTCATGCCGGTGGGGAATACTCGACCAGAGGAGCCGACGAATGTTTCTATCTCATAAGTTTCAACCCATGCTTTTACCTGATGGTTATCAAACGCGGCGACAGCCTTTGTCAGATAAGGGTGTGCTGGTAGATCTGAGGATTGGGCGTAGCGGGTGATAAAGTGTTCAGGGGCTTCAATATGAGTGATATTCATACCGCTTTTGCCTGCATAGAGAAATTTTCTGGCAACGGTCGGCATCGCTTCAAAAAGATCGACACTAACCCCTCGCTCTAGTAAGACCTGTGCTGCCATAAGCCCTGCAGGCCCTCCGCCGATAATCACCGCACCGTTGGCGGTTATGTGGTGAGTTGCAATGATGGGGCTAGCATCAGGCGTTATTTGAGATAGCTCTTGAGATTGAGATAGCGTCTGAGGAGGTGTCGAAAGCATAGAAGGCATAAAGAGATAGGTGCTCTTAAAGGTAAGCTAATAATGGTGAATAAAAAGGACGGTATATATAGATGGTGTAACAATAGAAGGGTGTGATTTTAAAGCAGCCCGCCGCGTTTGTCTGCTAAGAACAGATCGCTTGTAGGCTGCGTTGTTAGTTTTAAGTGCTCAAGAAGCACTTTTAGGGCGATTAATCCTCGCTGGTTGCTCCGATTTTATGGATGCTAAGGTCAGCCCCGTTGAACTCATCCTCTTCTTCAAGGCGAAGGCCGACGACTTTGTTGATTAAGCCATATACCGCAAACCCGCCAAGAACCGCAATGATGATACCGATGATCGTGCCTGCGAACTGAGCAAGAAAGGTTACGCCACCAATACCGCCTAACGCTTCTAAGCCGAAGATGCCTGCAGCAATACCGCCCCAAGCACCGCACAGACCATGTAAGGGCCATACACCCAATACGTCATCTAAGCGTGGCCACTTATTTTGGGCCAATGTAAACATCATCACAAATAGCGCGCCTGCGATACCACCGGTGATAAGGGCTCCAATGGGATGCATGATATCTGAACCGGCGCAGACCGCGACTAAGCCTGCCAGTGGGCCGTTATGAATAAAGCCTGGGTCATTTTTACCAAGAGCCATTGAGGCGATAATTCCGCCGACCATCGCCATTAAGGAGTTAACGGCCACTAAACCGCTGATACCGTCCAAGGTTTGCGCCGACATCACATTAAAACCAAACCAGCCAACCGTTAGAATCCAAGAGCCTAGTGCTAAAAATGGAATATTAGAGGGTGCAAAGGCGACCACCTTGCCATTACGGTAGCGACCTCTGCGTGCGCCTAAAACCAGCACAGCCGCTAGCGCGATCCAACCGCCAACACCGTGTACGACTACGGAACCTGCAAAATCATGGAAAGGCGCACCAAATGAGCTTTCAATCCAGCTTTGAAAACCGTAATTGCCATTCCAGCTCATGCCTTCAAATAGCGGATAAACCAAACCGACAATAAGCGCTGAGGCGGTTAGCATGGGATAGAAGCGGGCGCGTTCAGCCACGCCGCCAGAAATAATCGCAGGAATAGCCGCGGCAAATGTTAGCAAAAAGAAGAATTTGACTAAAGCATAGCCATTGCCTTCTGCTAGCACCGTTGCACTGCTAAAAAAGGTAATGTCGTAGGCGATCCAGTAGCCTATAAAAAAATAGGCTAGGGTTGAAAAGCCAAAATCGGTCATGATTTTGACCAGCGCATTTACTTGGTTTTTCTTGCGTACAGTGCCCACTTCTAGAAAAGCAAAGCCGGCGTGCATGGCGAGTACTAAAATAGCCCCTATCAAGATAAAGAGCGTATTTGCTCCCTGCATCAATGTTTCAACAGCACTATTGATGGTGTCCACAGGCATCCCCTCGGTAGATCGGTTATTTGCACAATAACGGTGCGTTATGATATTGAATATCGCACACTTATTGCGCGGTAGAAGCTTATAAATAGGGCGTACTATTTTTAGTTTTATGGTGCGCAGCTTTTAATTTTATAGTGCGCAACGCCCTAACTCATTGGTTTTATTGTGATTAAAGTGCTTTTTATTAGTGCTTTTACGCACCAATAAAAAGCATTACGCTGTATTTTAAAGCAGGATATGTGCCATAAATATGTGCTTGTTATGACAGGGGTACGCGGGGAAAGATTTGTTTACAGATGGCGGTTGAACGGGATGACATTATCTCGATAAGGGCAGGTTATCATGGTTCTTTTATTCACGATGATAAATGGCTGGAAAAGCGCATCTAGCTCTGTACGCATTTGTTCAAAGGAATCATGCATCAGTGCCGCAATTTTTATACAACTCTGCAAGGGGGTCTTACAGCGCTGGCGCTCCATATCTATTTTAAAGTTAATGCCTTCAAGCCTTTGTCGCATATGGGGTGATGTGCGATGGATGATTTCATCCGTCAAAGTCTTGCGTAATGTTTCCAGTTGCTCGGGATTGTTTTGGGCTAGTTCCATTAGCACATCAAAGGACGGTAGCGGGCTAGCCATAATTCACCTCAATTGTCATTGCGCTTAGTATTAGGTCTAGTCTAAAAATCAGCGCTTTGCTAAAAAAAAGTAAGATAATCATTTTGCTAAGTTACTGAAATAAAAAAAAATGACCTTGAAAACTTAGATGTAAGAAAAACGTTACAAACGGGGTTAAGGTCGATATTTGCGATTTCATCTGGTTTAAATTTCTATTATTTTACTTTTAAGCAGAATAAATGACTGTTGTTTTCCTCTTGATGCAGTCTTTTTTGTTTGATTGGTTACGTGAGCGTTAAAATTTGTATCAATACAAGCTAGACAAAGGTCAGAAGTTGAGTGAATAATCCTTAGTCGAAGGTCTGGTGTTTTGGTGTCTTGATCATAGCAAGCGATGTCATCAAACGGACTGCCAGAAAATTTAGCTGGAACAAGATCCCTGTTTATTCAGCTTAAATTTGAATTATTAATAATAAAATGGGAAATAATAATGAAGAGCATAGTGAAAAAGACGCTTATCGGAATGAGTGTTTCTGCAGCATTGATGGGTACATCTTTGGCCCAAGCTGATATTAAAATCGCACTTGCAGGCCCTGTATCTGGCCCTGTTGCACAGTACGGTGATATGCAGTTTATCGGCGCAGAAATGGCAATCGAACAGATCAACAAAAAAGGCGGTGTAAACGGCGAGAAACTTGTTGGTATTAAATACGATGACGCTTGTGACCCTAAACAAGCGGTTGCTGTTGCCAACAAAATCGTTAACGATGACATCAAGTTTGTTGTGGGTCATCTGTGCTCAAGCTCTACTCAGCCAGCCACTGACATTTATGAAGATGAAGGCATCGTCATGGTCACGGCGGCATCAACTAACCCTGATATCACGCTACAGGGTTATCAGCTAATTTTCCGTACGATTGGTCTAGATAGCCTGCAAGGCCCTGTTGCTGGTCGTTTTGTGGCTGACAGTATTAAACCGAAGCGTATGGCTGTTATCCATGATAAACAGCAATACGGTGAAGGTATTGCGACGGCGGTTAAGAAAACCGTTGAAGAATCTGGTGTTGATGTTGTGATGTTTGAAGGTATCACGGCAGGTGATAAAGATTTCTCAGCATTAGTGGCTAAATTAAAACGCAACAACGTTGATTTTGTTTACTACGGTGGTTATCACCCAGAGCTAGGTCTGATCTTGCGTCAGTCTGCTGAGCTAGGTCTAGATGCTCAGTTTATGGGCCCTGAAGGCGTCGGTAACAAAGATATTTCTGCGATTGCTGGTGAAGCATCTGAAGGTCTTTTGGTAACACTTCCGCCTAGCTTTGAACTAGATCCTAAAAACAAAGGTTTAGTTGATGCGTTTGAGAAGAAAAACCAAGATCCTTCTGGTCCTTTTGTAATGCCTGCTTACGCTGCCGTTCAAGTGATGGCTGACAGCATGAAAGCAACAGGTAGCACTGATGCTGAAGAAGTTGCTGAGTACATGCATAAAGCCTCTTTCACCACACCAATTGGCGATGTTAAATACGACGAAAAAGGCGATCTAACGTCATTTAATTTCGTTGTCTACAATTGGCATGCGGATGGCACCAAATCTCCTGCTAAATAAACTTTAATAATAATACTGAACTGAACAGCCCGCTTACAAAGTACGCTGTGAACGTTCCCCTTGAGCCTGCCATAAGCAGGCTCAAGGCTTTGCGTTGCTCTCAAGGTGTCAACCTATGTCCGAGTCTATTTACTATTTCCTTCAGCAGATTGCTAATGGTTTAACCATAGGTAGCACCTATGCGTTAATCGCCATTGGCTACACGATGGTTTACGGCATCATCGGTATGATCAACTTCGCCCACGGCGAGGTCTACATGATTGGTACTTACGTTGCCTTTATCGCCCTAGCGGGCCTAAGTATGCTGGGTATTGATAACCCTTTTCTGTTAATTGGTATTGCTTTAGCCGTGAGTATTGTCGTCGCGAGCGCTTATGGTTTCTCTATTGAGCGGGTGGCTTATAGGCCGCTTCGTAGCAGTAAGCGTTTGATTGCACTGATCTCTGCTATCGGTATGTCTATTTTTCTACAGAACTATATTCGTTTGGCTCAAGGTTCCCGTGATATTGCGATGCCGAGCATGATTAAAGGGGGATTCTTATTTGGTAGCCCAGAAGGCAGCCATATTATGATCTCTTACATGCAAGTGATCATCATGGTGACAACGGTTCTGTGCATGGTTGGTTTAACCCTGTTTATTACCCGCTCTCGGATGGGTCGTGCTTGCCGAGCTTGTGCTCAAGATATCGGTATGACGAACCTTTTGGGAATTAATTCAAACAACGTTATTGCCGTAACTTTTATTATTGGTGCTTCTTTGGCCGCTGTTGCTGGTATGTTGTTAGGTCTCTACTACGGTGTTGTAAACCCGTATATCGGCTTTATTGCTGGTCTCAAAGCTTTTACCGCCGCAGTGTTAGGTGGTATCGGCAGTATTCCTGGTGCGATGCTTGGCGGTTTGATTCTTGGTGTTTCTGAGAGTTTAACGGGCGGTTATTTAACTGCAG
This sequence comes from Oceanospirillum maris DSM 6286, assembly GCF_000422865.1. Taxonomy (GTDB): domain Bacteria; phylum Pseudomonadota; class Gammaproteobacteria; order Pseudomonadales; family Halomonadaceae; genus Oceanospirillum; species Oceanospirillum maris. The sequence continues at coordinate 180,267 of NZ_AUGW01000011.1, forward strand.
AATACAAAGATGTTGTTGCATTTTCATTGCTGATTTTGATTCTGCTGTTTATGCCACAAGGTATTCTAGGTAAACCTGAGGTGGAGAAAATCTAATGTCTCGAGTGACTTCTGCATTTGTCGCCGCCTTAATTACTCTAATATTGGGTGGTTTTCTTCTGGGGTTATCATTAACCTCAGAAGGTATCAATTTAGTGGTTGGGCCATCAACGCCAGGAAAGATCACCTTCCTGTTTGTCGGTGTTGCGATTGTTTTTGTACTTCAGTATTTCCGTGAACATGTTGGGCGTTTTACCACTCATATGCGCAGTGATCAGCGTATGGAGTTACCCTCTTTTCTACGGTCTTCACAGCAGCAACGCATCTGGACGATGTTCGTTATTATCGGTCTGCTACTGTTTCCGTTTTTAAGTTCACGGGGCGCGGTGGATATCGCCACGCTAACGCTGATCTATGTCATGCTGGGCTTAGGTCTAAACGTCGTTGTGGGCTTGGCGGGTCTATTGGACTTAGGCTACGTTGGCTTCTACGCCGTGGGTGCTTACACCTATGCCTTGCTGAATATGTACTTTGGCGTTTCCTTCTGGGTGGCTCTGCCGATTGCCGGTGGTTTAGCGGCACTGTTTGGCTTTTTATTGGGCTTTCCGGTGTTGCGTTTACGGGGTGACTATCTAGCGATTGTAACCTTGGGCTTTGGTGAGATTATCCGTATCTTGCTGAATAACTGGACAGACCTGACCGGAGGCCCGAACGGTATTGCCCGTATTCCTAAGCCAACGCTATTCGGTTTGGAGTTTAGCCGTCGTCCATCAGAAGAAGGCGCAACCACCTTCCATGAGTTCTTTGGCATAAGCTACAGCAGTGAATATAAGGTCATTTTCCTTTATCTAATGGCTCTGTTACTGGTATTGCTAACCGTTTATGTGATTCGCCGTTTAATTCGTATGCCGATTGGCCGTGCATGGGAAGCCCTGCGTGAAGATGAAATCGCTTGTCGTGCCTTGGGTTTAAACCCAACCATGATTAAGCTCGGTGCCTTTACCATTGGCGCATCTTTTGCAGGTTTTGCAGGCTCTTTCTTTGCTGCTCGACAGGGCTTTATCAGCCCCGAATCGTTCACCTTTATTGAATCGGCCATTATTCTTGCGATTGTGGTACTGGGTGGCATGGGGTCCCAGTTAGGGGTTATCTTAGCCGCTATTGCGATGACCGTACTGCCGGAACTTGCCCGAGAATTCGATGAATACCGGATGCTATTGTTTGGCTTGATGATGGTATTGATGATGATCTGGCGTCCACAAGGATTGCTACCGATGAAACGTCCTCATATGGAGCTAAAACGTGACTAAGAATCTGTTAACAGTAAAAGATTTGACGATGCGCTTTGGTGGCCTGCTGGCGGTCAATGGTGTCAATCTTGAAGTAGGTGAAAAACAAATTGTCTCGGTTATTGGCCCCAATGGTGCCGGTAAAACAACCGTATTTAACTGTGTGAGTGGATTTTATATTCCATCCTCTGGCTCTGTTATGTTCCAAGGCAAAGAACTTCGAGGCAAGCCCGGCCACCTGATTGCCCGTGAAGGCATGGTGCGTACCTTCCAGAACGTGCGCCTGTTCAAAGAGATGACCGTTATTGAAAACCTTTTAGTTGCCCAGCATATTCACGCTGAGCACAATATGCTGAAAGGCTTCTTTATGACGCCAGGCTTTAAGAACCGTGAGCAAGAACTGATGGATCGTGCCGCACACTGGCTTGAGCGCGTGGGTCTTATCGAATTTGCCAACCGTGAAGCTGGTAATCTCGCTTACGGCCAACAACGCCGTCTAGAAATTGCCCGTTGCATGGTGACAGAACCTAAACTCCTTATGCTGGATGAACCCGCTGCGGGTCTTAACCCCAACGAAACAAAAGCGTTAGACGAGTTGATTGTTCAGTTACGTGATGAGCAAGGCATCTCCATTCTTCTGATCGAGCATGACATGGGGTTGGTTATGGGTATTTCTGACCAAATCTATGTGGTGAATCAGGGAGAACCTTTAGCCGAAGGAACCCCCGCTGAAATTCAGGGTAATCCTGAAGTGATCAAAGCCTATTTGGGAGAAGAGTAATGCTGAGACTGGATAATATTCACACGCACTACGGCCCCATCGAGGCCTTGAAAGGCGTCTCACTGAATATTGATAAGGGCGAAATCGTTACCTTAATTGGAGCGAACGGCGCAGGCAAAACAACCCTGTTGATGACTGTTTGTGGCGAACCTCGCGCCTCATCCGGCACGGTTACTTGGAAAGGCAATGATATTACTCAGAAAGAAACCTCTGAGATCATGCGGACGGGTCTTGCTGTTGTGCCTGAGGGACGGCGCGTCTTCTCCGGCATGACCGTTGAAGAAAACCTTGCGATGGGGGGATTCTTTAACTACACCAACTACGACGAGCGACTGGCTCACGTACTGGAACTGTTTCCACGCTTAAAAGAGCGTTACAGCCAGCGTGCCGGTACGATGTCTGGTGGTGAACAGCAGATGCTCGCCATTGGCCGCGCGATGATGAGTAATCCCGAGCTACTGATTCTTGATGAGCCATCCCTTGGGTTGGCACCTATCATCATCAACCAGATTTTCGAGATTATCGATCAGTTGCGTAAAGAAGGCACGACCATCTTCTTGGTCGAACAGAACGCCAACCAAGCGCTAAGGCTTGCCGATCGCGGCTACGTTATCGAACACGGCCACATCGTGCTAGAAGACACCGGCGACAACCTACTGGTGAATGAAGACGTACGTAAGGCTTATTTAGGCGGTTAAACGTTAACCCGCTTTAAAGCCTAAGAAACCCCCAATATGGATATCCGTATTGGGGGTTTTGTGTTTCTAAGGCCGCTATAATTCAACAAAGGTTTTTTGGGGTCAATCCTATGAACACCGCCGCCAATGGATTCTGGGTCATTTAACCGCGCTGGATCAGATGTTTGCGGTAGATGTATGCGCTTACGCCATTATGTTCAATCATGATAAAATTATGGGCGTCCTAAATAATTCCCGCCATGACCTGACTTCACAAAAACTGCGCTAACTTTGTATAGCTGTCAATGCGTTCGTCCTGACCATAAGTGACCGTTACCGTTGCAATCTCTTCTGTGCCGAACTGATCCGACAGCTGTCTGATTTCATCCCAGCACTGCTCCGGCGTACCTATGGTATAGCCCGCCGCGATTTGATCAAACATGGCTTTGTGGGACTCTGACATGTGGCGGTAGCGGTCTTTCACCTCTTCCGGTTTCAGAAAGTCTTCACGCTGTCCTATCTGGGCTGAATACTTACGATAGACGGCAGTACCTGCTCTTAAATAGGCTTGTTCTTCTGTTTCAGCACAGATACAGGCGATGGCCAGCATGCGGCTTGGCGGGTGCTGATGACCGGATTTGTGCCAGGCGTTCTGGTGGGCTGCAAAAATTTCCGGACGGCAATTATCTGGGCCAATAAAGCGCGCCAATGCGATGTTGTAACCCAGTTCACCGGCCAGTGCTGCACTGCCTCCGCTGGAACCCAGCATCCAGAGTTCTGGTTTTTCACTGCTGTCGGGCAGAATATGGATATTACGATAAGGGTGCTCGTTATTCAGTGACTGATTGATAAATCCTGCCAGCAGAGCCGCCTGGTCAGCATAATACTCACCCTGAAGCGGGGCGTTGGGAAAAGCCAGTGCGCTGGAGGTCAGGCCTGTTCCGCCTGGAGCACGGCCAATACCAAGATCGATGCGGCTAGGGAAAAGGTTAGCCATCATAGAGAAGGTTTCAGCCACTTTTAACGGACTGTAGTGAGAAAGCATGACGCCACCGCTGCCAACTTTGATGTTTTTGGTGATGCTGGCAATATGGGCGACTAGGATTTCCGGGCAAGGGTTGGCGAAGTGCAGGCTGTCATGGTGCTCGGCAACCCAGTACCTGTAGTAACCCAGCTGATCGCATAACTGCGCCAGTTCAACGGAAAGGGAAGGAGCCTCCTTCCTGGAATGAGAGCCGTGAACGGGGCTTTGGTCAACAACAGACAGTTTGATGCTCATGGATAACTCCGTGATTTATTTTGTTAACATGTTAAACAAATACCGGAGAATTTGAAATATGAGCTATAAGAAAGGCCAGCCAGGCGGTAGCGGATGCCAGAAAGATCTGGACTGAAGAGGAGCGAAGCGTCTTCTTCTCTTGGTTGGCAGCCAACCCGGAGATTGGCGATCCTATTCCTGGTAGCGGCGGGTGTCGAAAGGTTCGATGGTCGGTAGCGGGTTCAGGGAAGCGTGGTGGGGTGCGAGTCATCTACTTCACCAGATTGGCAAATGGTGAGATCTGGTTATTGGTGATCTACAAAAAGGCCGTTAAGGAAAACATACCCGCGTATATCCTGAAGTCGATTCGTGAGGTACTGGAAAATGATTAACGAGACTCTGAGTGTAGAGGAACTTGGTAACAAGTTGCTCCAATCTGTTAAAGAAATGAAAGCCGGAAAAGCTGCACGAGTTAGTCGTGTTGAGCCTAACGAGGTTGCAGAGGCCCGCGGCAAAACTGGCCTGACTCAGATAGAGTTTGCTGAAGTACTGCATATCTCTCCGCGTACTCTGCAGGAGTGGGAGCAAGGTCGACGTAAACCTTCTGGTCCAGCAAAAGCGCTGATCGAGATTGCCTTTCGCCATCCAGAGGTAATTCGGGAAGATCTTGAACTAAGAGGTTAATCGGATAGCCGAGGGTTTCTAGCCCTCAGCCCCCACAACACCCTGCATGCGGCTCCGCACAGGGCGTTTCCTAAAGATGCTTAAAGCAAGATGGCCGATTAGCTCCGACTTACTCCAATGCTGGCTTCTGCTTTTGCGCCAATGTTTCTTAGCTCGGTCGGGAATGAAACGTTGAGCTCTGCTCGTTTTGTCCGACTTAATGCTCGGTTTACCGGTGCGGCGAGATTGGATAAGCTGTAAAATCAATGCATTATGGAAACCGTGCTTGTCCTTTTTTTAAGAGCACAGGCGCACGGCTGCTCTTGAATTAAAGAGCGCGACTATGCGCATGCGCATTTAGCAGGGAAGCAGTCAGATCAGAAAACGGATTTTTCCTTTCTAATCAAACTCTTTCCTCGATATCTGTCGGTATATTGAAATCGGCAAAATAAGCATGCCTATGATTAAAATAATGAGATGGACGCCCCGCCTATACTAGACTTATACCTCGGCGGAGGATTTTGTTATGGGACATCTCGCAGTAATAGGTATTGATTTAGCTAAGAACGTTTTTCAGCTTCATGGTGTTGATAAGCAAGGTCGATGTATTTTAAAAAAGATGCTTCGACGTTCACAGATGCTTAAGTTTTTTGCTCAAACTGAACCTTGCTTAATCGGCATGGAGGCTTGCGGTAGTGCTCATTATTGGGCACGAGAACTCAGTTCTTTAGGGCATGAGGTTCGCTTAATGCCACCGCAATACGTTAAGCCGTATGTCAAAACGAATAAAAACGATGAAGCAGACGCCGAGGCGATCAGCGAAGCGGTAACACGACCTAATATGCGTTTTGTTTCGGTAAAAAGTGTCGAGCAACAAACACTGCTTTTGATCCATCGGGAGAGGGATGGGTTGGTCAAAGAAAGAACTGCATTAATTAGCCGTATTAGGGCGACACTTTCCGAGTTTGGCATTGTGATTCCAGCAGGAAGACGTCGATTTAAAAACTGGTTTTTAACGGAATATGGAAAGTTCGAGGACAAATTGCCACAGCTTTTACAGCAACATATTGCATTTATGCTGAACCGTTTACATCAGAAAGAAAGCGATATAGAGCAGTTGGAAGTAGAGATTGACCAGCAAAGTAAGCGTAACGCAGAGTGCAAGCGCTTATTGGAAGTACCCGGCATACCGGCATAGGGCGTTTAACGTCTTCAGCACTGGTGGCGACAGTGGGTGATGCGAGGGTGTTTAAGTCGGGTCGTCAACTGTCAGCGTGGTTGGGGATTGTACCCAAGCAGTATTCCAGTGGAGGAAAGCAGACACTACAAGGTATCAGCAAACGTGGTGATGCGTATCTGAGGCGACTTCTTATTCATGGGGCAAGAGCGGTTATCCGCCATTCAAAGCCCGGTAGTCCTTGGTATAACTGGATACAGAGTTTAGAAAGCCGAATGCACAAAAACAAAGTGATTGTAGCGTTGGCGAATAAATTAGCGCGAATAGCTTGGGCCTTGCTGGCTAAAGGTGTTCGTTATCAAAGAGTAGAGGAAGCCTGATTTTGCGCAGGTAATATCAACGATGACACAACAGGTTGAACCGTGATCTGGACGCTCTGGCCCTAACATCGTTCCGATAAGAGAACGCTAAAATGATTAGAACCGGATCAGCGAAGCTCATCAGGGATAGGGTAAATACCCGAATAAAATCCGAATAGATGACTGCAAACCTTTTTATGTTGTCGGAAATTACTTGCCAAAATAGGGGCGTCCATAGATGTTATGCGCCTAAACATCGAGTTCACCTTCGATGGATGGTTTGCTAGCAATAAAATATGTAAAAATGGTATTTAAAAGGAAGTGATTCCAGTGTCAGAAGAAACATCTCAGTTAGATTTTCTACAAAATGAAATTTCAAATAGCATTGACAAATTAAAAGAAAAAGTTAAATCAAGTAAAAGAAAGACTAGCTTTGTAAATGCTTTATCCATTACTTTAGGGGCAATTATCACTCTTACTTTAGGTTTGGATGTTTCAGATGAAAATATACAGTTTCAAAAGAATTTAGCTTTATTATTTGGTGCCTTACTTACTATCACAAGTAGCTGGAATGCACTTTTCGACTACAAAAAACTGTGGGTTCGACAAAAAAGTACGTTGTTAGCTTTATATCAGATTCAGAATGAGTTGGGCTATAGAAAGTCGAAAAACGGTGAGTCTCAATTTGATGATATTTTTGAAAAATATCAAGACATTTGGGAAAAGGACGGTAGCGAGTGGAGAAACATTTTTCAAAGTGTGAAGATTGCTAACAATGATGTTTCTAAATGAGAGAAATAGGAATTAGTTTCTGTGAATATTATTAATCTAAAAATACAAAAAATTGTCATTCACCAAATACATCAGCGTGACAATGATGGAAATAAGGTAGCGCCAAGTAGGAGTACTGAATTCATAAAGTTTGATGATGAAGCAATGGATACATTTAAGTCTAGATTTATAAATGCTATAGGTTTAGATTCAAAAGCTGTTCCGATGTCGATTGTCAACCAAGAGTCAACTGACCTCCCCCAGCTTGTAGATAAAATAAGCGATAGCTGTGACGATGATTACATTTCCTTGTCATATGATGTTGCAAACAAATTAGCAGATGCTCAACAGAGAAGAAATTTACCAGGTGGGATTGTGGTAGTTTTCAGCGGTAACTATGGAGCAACACCCAAAAAATTCGTGGGCATTATGAAGGCGGAAATTCACAGCGCATACGAAAAAAGGGTTAATGAACTAACTCAAGAAATCACTCTTCAATATATTGAAGAGGCCCTTCTTACACCAGCGACAAAACTATATAAAACGGCTGCTTTTTTTGAAAAAGGCTCTACACCTGAAGGAGACGACTTAAACTCGAAATGGGATGTTCTTGTTTCTGATTCACAGATTAGCCAAACTGAAGGAAAAGCTGCTGCGCATTATTTTTACTCAAGTTTCCTAGGCTGTGGTTACCCTGAAACAAGTGCACGAACAACGAAAAAATTTTATGAAGCAACTTGTGACTTCCTCAATGACATGGATGTTAGTGAAGAGAAGCGGAATGACTTGCACAATGCCCTGATTTCATACTTGAAACACGAAAATTCAGATGTAGTTAATCCTTCAGAATTTTCAAGTAGGTACTTTGATATAGAAACAAGGGACTCATATTCCGAGTTTCTTGGAGGCAAGGAAATACCGACTACTGCTTTCACAAAAGATGTAGAGCATATCTCTGGAAAGCTAAAAACAAGAAAGCTATCATTTAGTAAGAACGTTAAGCTGATAGCACCATCTCAAGTATTCAAAGATCTTATTGAGATACAGTCTGTTAGCGAGAGTGGAACTGGTGAAGCTGTAAATTGGACTAAAATCATTGTCAAAGATGAAATCGTAGCTCAAGAATGAACGAAAAAGAGTTTTTAGAGCAGTGGAACCAAGACAGCCCCATGTATGATGCTTGGGGTGATTTTGTCACGTCTACAATATGTAACCATCTGAAGACTTCCGGTAAAAACTTATCCTCATATTTAAAGCAAAGCCCTAAGCACAGAGTAAAAGATCCTGTTTCTCTACTAGATAAAGCTTTTTATAGGGTCAATAAAAGTTATGATAACCCCTATGAAGAAATTGAAGATAAGGTGGGATGTAGATTTGTTGTTCTTTTGGTTGAGCAGATCAAAGAGCTTACTGACATAATAATTACCGAAGCGAATTGGGACTACAAGGAATGTAGGCACTTTCACTCAGAAAGAGAAAAAGAGCCTCTGTTATTTACGTATCAGTCTGTGCACTATGTCGTAAGAAATAAAACTGAATTTATTCACAAAGAAGTTACAATCTATCCGAACACTCCATGCGAAATACAAATCAGAACGTTGTTACAACATGCATATGCTGAATTAACCCATGATGCTGTTTACAAAGCCAAAACTTTAGTGCAACCAGAAGTTCATCGTACTGTGGCAAAAAGTATGGCTCTAATTGAAACCACTGATGACTTCTTTTCTGATGTCAATAACCGGTTAACTTCTAGTGCCTCAGAAAACTTAAATTTCCAGCAGCAGCTCGATAATCTTTATAAAAAGTACATCGGTTTTGAAAGTATCGCAGCACAAAAATCTTCAATTGTTGTTCTTGACGAATTCAATGAATTAATTACTGAAGATCTAATGAAAAAGCTTGAAGCATTTATAATTAAAGAATCTTATCTCCCAGAGATTATTAGAAGTAGCGCTAATATAAATCCGTTTTACATGCAAAGTGTAATTATTTTTGTTTATTACCTAACAAAGAAAAAGAAAAACACGTTACTTCGTGACTGGCCATTAAGTTATAAAATCTTAGAAAAGCTTGCTGTAGATACAGGTGTATCTCTCGAAACCGGTAGTGTTCAAAAGTCTGTGTCACCCCTATAGTTAACCCTCTACAGGGAGTGACACATTATGTCCGATAAATACGAAATCGACATTCAGGCCTTCGCTAAGGCTCTTCAGTCCGGTCAGGGACTTAATGGTAAAGATGGCCTTCTGACACCACTGATTAAACAGATTACCGAAGCGGCCTTGGGCGCAGAACTCGATGAGCATATGGCTCAGGATGACCAGCCCAACCGTAAAAACGGTACCTCCCGTAAAACAGTTAAAACAGCCTCTGGCTCGTTTGAGCTGGACACACCCCGTGACCGTAATGGCTCGTTCGAACCGCAGACGGTTAAAAAGTACCAGACCCGTCTGACCGAT
>NZ_AUGW01000012.1 GCF_000422865.1 Oceanospirillum maris DSM 6286
CGGTTCGAACGAGCCATTACGGTCACGGGGTGTGTCCAGCTCAAACGAGCCAGAGGCTGTTTTAACTGTTTTACGGGAGGTACCGTTTTTACGGTTGGGCTGGTCATCCTGAGCCATATGCTCATCGAGTTCTGCGCCCAAGGCCGCTTCGGTAATCTGTTTAATCAGTGGTGTCAGAAGGCCATCTTTACCATTAAGTCCCTGACCGGACTGAAGAGCCTTAGCGAAGGCCTGAATGTCGATTTCGTATTTATCGGACATAATGTGTCACTCCCTGTAGAGGGTTAACTATAGGGGTGACACAGACTTTTGAACACTACCACAAGGAGCCTCCATGATGGAGGTTCCTGAATTACCAAAGCAGGAATTCCTGCTTTGCCAAATAGTTACCCTTGACACTCGCCCCACCTCAGCCCTATCCTTTGGGCTGAGGCGTCGAAACCTCTTTTCAACAGTCGGTAACTCCCAACCCCGTAAGCGTTGGTTTTTTTGTGCCTGAAATTTGGCACACTCCCTAGCCTAGTTGCGCCAGAATTATGCGTTTAGGCCGGGAGGGCAGCGAATAAAAGACCCGTAAGGGGAATAAGCTCGCGGTGACTGTTGACCGTTTCGAACCTCCCGGCACCCACGTCGAAATGGGGCGATAACTTCGAAAAACAACAGGAGGCCACTATGGCTGCTCAAATTAAAACCGTACCTTTCCATGGTCAGGATCTGGCCGTTATTCCTCACGAAGACAAGCTTTTGGTCGCCATCAAACCGATTTGTGAAAACATTGGGGTTTTGTGGGAACCGCAACGTAAGCGTATTCAGCGTAATGAAGTGCTTTCAGAGGGTGCCTCCATGATGGAGGTACCTTCAAAAGGTGGATATCAGGAAACCGTATGTCTACCGTTGGAGTTGCTCAATGGCTGGCTGTTCGGTATCGATACCAGTCGTATCAAAAATCCTGAAGTTAAAGCCCGTGTTACTGAATACCAGCGTGAGTGCTATCAGGCGCTGTTCAATTACTGGACACAGGGTGAGGCGGTGAATCCCCGTAAACGCAAGAAGACTCAACAGCCGCCAAAGTTGGGCTGCCTGACCAAAGAGCAGCAAACCGGCATTAAAGAGATGGTTCACTATCGGGTAGATGCTTTACCGCAGGAAAAACGGGCAAAAGCGGCGATCACTTGCTGGTCAGCGTTAAAGAGTAAGTTTGGCTGCTCTTACAAAGAGATTGCCACTGAACACTATACCGAAGCCGTTTCACTGGTAGCACGGCTACCGCTGGAAGGGGATTATCTGCCTGCTAGCGAATCAAAACCAAAGCCAACCCCGCAAGCAGTGTTTAAGGCGAAACGTACCCCGTCAGACTTTGACCGCCGTCATGGCCTGCTGTCACCGGAGCAGATGTTTGATTGTGGTTGGCGGGTTGATTTGCTCTGGGCGGTTAAGTGGCTTAAAGAGCATGAAGGCCAGACCGTTAAGTTGGAGTCGGGTCTTACCGACCAGTTGACGTTGGAGCTGAACTCGATCCTGCACTGGTATGAAAGCTACCGGAATAAACTGATGGATATTCGTCGTTTGGCTGTGTAGCTGAAATAATGATGTAAACCCGCTCCGGCGGGTTTTTTTATGTCTTCAAAAAAGTAAGGGGGTAGGTATGAATCAACCGTTTATGCGGCCTTTGGCCTCTGCGGTACAGCGTAATCCTGCGGTTTTAGCTGAGGCTGCTGCGGTGATGGACCTTAAAACCACTGAGGGTGGCCGTAGTTGGTATCAGTTCACAGCGCAGGCCGCTGCTAATTCAAACGTGGCAGATCTGCTGATTGTTGGGGATATCGGTGGTTGGGGTATCAGTGCCCAGCAGTTTGCCCGTGATCTGGTAGAGAACGCCAAAAACGTGAGCACGATCCGGGTGCTGCTGCACTCGCTGGGTGGCGACATTATGGAAGGCCTTGCCATCTATAACATGCTGCTTAAGCACTCGGCTCGGGTTGAGATCTATATCGCGGGTATTGCGGCTTCTATGGGGTCGGTTATCGCGATGGCGGGGGATGTGGTCTATATCCCGGAAAACGGCTGGATGATGGTGCATAAGCCGTGGGGCGGTCAGTTGGGTGATGCCAACGATATGCGTCGTTATGCGGATCTGCTGGATCAGTGGGAGGCTGGCCTTATGTTGGCCTATGAGAAGAAAACCGGCAAAAGTCGGGATGAGTTAACGCCGTTGTTAACGGATGAAACCTGGATGATGGGGCAGGCAGCGGTAGATGCTGGTTTTGCTGATCAATTAACCGAGGCGGTCGAAATGAGCGCCCATGCAAATAACAGAGCGTTGGATTTTATGAGTATTCCAGAACAAGTTAAGCCTTTGATTGACCCGCGTGCTCAGGGTAGCGCGCCACCTAAGCCATCCGGTGATGCGGGTGGTAAGCCTGCTTCAGATCCGGCTCCGCAGCCTGTTCCTTCTGGTGAGGGTGCGGCTCCTGCGACACCACCTCAGCCCGCTCCGGCACAACCTGATCCTCAGGCTGGCTTTGCTCAGTGGCAGCAGCTTGAGCAATCCCGCCGTGATGAGATTAACCTGGTGTTTACCGGCTTTAGTGCCCATGCAGAGCTGCAGCGTCAGTGTCTGGATGATATGGCGTGCACGGCTCAGGCGGCTAAAGATCGTTTGCTGGCGGCACTTAATCCTGTCCCGCAAGGCGGTTCAGGTCAGGGGGCGGGCCAACAGGGTATTAACCCGAACCCTGCACCTGCCGGTGTCGGCTCTATGGCGCATATTCATGCGGGTAATGGTGATTTTGTCCGTCAGGGCCTGGCAAATGCGCTGGCGTCCCGTGCCGGTATTGAGCCACTGGAAAAGGATAACAGCTATCGCGGTATGGCGCTGATTGAGATGGCGCGTATGGCGCTGTCTGAAAAAGGCATCTCTGCCTACGGTATGGACCGTATGGAGATGATCGGCATGGCGTTTACCCATTCCAGTTCTGATTTCGGCAATATCATGATGGATGTGGCCCATAAGGCCCTGCTGACGGGTGTTGAGGCTGCGGCAGAGACTTTCCAGCTGTGGACTAAGAAGGGTTCGCTGTCTGACTTTAAGATTAGTAACCGTGTGGCGCTGGATAGTTTCCCGACCTTGGATGAAATCCCGGATGGCGGTAAGTATCAGCAAGCCACCATTAATGATCGCTCTGAGCAGATCAAGCTGGCCACCTATGGTAAGGGCTTTGGTATCAGTCGTCAGACCATTATCAATGATGATCTGGGTGCCTTTACTGAGATCCCGTCTTTAATGGGCCGTGCGGCCATGCGTACCATCGGTAATCTGGTTTATGCGTTGCTGATGTCGAACCCTAAGATGAAGGATGGCAAACCCCTGTTCCATGCAGATCACGGAAACTTAGGCGATGCTTCTGCGCTTTCTATGGCGGCGCTGGATGCGGCGGATGTGGCTATGGCGATGCATGAAGACAGCGCCGAAACGCCTTTGAATATCGAGCCGAAATTCCTGATTACCGGACGTACTAATAAGGCGCGGGCTAACACCCTGATGACCGCTCAGTATGATCCTGATGAACAGGGTTCTACAGCACCGAACACAGCACAGGGTATGTGTCAGGTAATTACGGATGCCCGTATCGATAAAGCGGCGAAAAAAGCCAATGCTCAGGTGCCTTGGTTCCTGGCAGCAGATGCGGCACAAGGTACGATTGAAGTCGCTTATCTGGATGGTAATGAGCAGCCGTACCTTGAGCAGAAAGAAAACTGGTCAGTGGATGGTACCCAGTTCAAAGTGCGCCATGATGCAGGCGTTGCAGCGCTGTCTCACCGTACCCTGTACAAAAATCCGGGCGCAGCCCCTGCGTAATCCTTCCTGGTTGATCTGATCTCTTTTTAGTTTTCCCTTTTTTAATTGAAGCGCACACGGCTATCGCGGTGGGCTTTGCCGTGGGCGCAATTTGGGTGGTGGTATGAAAAATTACAAATCAGAAGAATCCGGCGTTGTTAATTTCACAGCTCCGGCCGGTGGTGTGATGGGTGGTTCGCCTGAGTTGATCGGTGATCTGCTGATTGTTCCTCATCATGATGCGGCAGAGGGTGAGCTGGCATCCGGTATGTATCGCGGTGAGTTTGAGCTGGCTAAAGCAGCGGCTGACGCACCGGGGCAGTTTGAAGCGGCTTACTGGAATGACGGGGCCAGTGAGATCACAACAGCCGCCGATGATGGTGGTGAGCCTAATAAGCCAGTGGGTTTCTTTACATATCCGGCTATTGATGGCGATACAACCGCCTGCGTCATGCTCACTGGGCAGATTGGCTAATGGTGGGCTTTAATGATGCTTGGGCTGAGTGTGAGCACGGGTTAATGAATGCGTTTGGTGAATCTGCTGTGTTCTGGACACCGGGACTGGATGCCTCAACAGATCCACCATCAGGTGAGTGTCTGGCGGATTTGATCGAGAACTATCAGGCGATGGACGGCGAGGGCTATCCCCGAGTGCTTACCGTGATTGATCTGCCTGATTTGCTGATGGCGGGCGTTAAGCCTGAACGTGATCTGCGGGTAAAAGTCTCCGGTCGTGTTTATCGGCTGCTGCAGCTTGTTAAGCGGGATCGGGGCTTAGAAAGTTGGGAGGTGGTGTGATGTCGATAAGTTTGCGTTATTCAAGTTTGCAGGCACTTAGTCAGGCTTATGACCCTGAAATGGTAGAAAAAGCCTTTCAGGCCGCGTTGTCCCGTACCACATCAAAAGCAGCCACCTTAATCAGCAAAGATGTGCGCAAGGTTTTTGCGGTTAAAGCAGGTGATATTCGTGGGGCTTTGCAGATCAAGCGGGCGCGGCGGGATCGGCATCGGGTTTTGCTTTATGCCGGTGGTCATCTGCCGATGGAAAAATTTAAGCCATCAAGCCGCATCATTAAAACCACTATCAATAATCATCCGGTTAACGGTAGCTATCGGGCCAGACGTCAGCGGGTGACTGCACGGGTTCGAAAAGACAAAGGGCGTCAGGTTCTTAAAGGGGCGTGGATCGCCAAAGGGCAGGTTATGCGCCGGTCTGATCAGGCAGACAACAAGAGTGACCCTTGGGTTCAGTATGGGCCAGCGATTGCCCAGATGGTGGATAATCCTAAGTTGCTGGATCGGGTGCAGGACTTTGTTCGTGAAGATCTGCCGAACCAGTTTATCAACCGTATGGAAAATGAAATCTGGAAGGCGGCCAATAGATGATTGATCGATCAAATGAGTTAATCGGCATGATTGAGTCGCAATGCCCTGCTTTTGTCACCGTTGATTGTCCTTGGTTTATGGACGCTCTGGATGAGCTGGACAAAGAGCTGCCAGCAGCACTGGTCTGGTTGTCTGGTGATGGGGCTGTTGCTGATGAGCCTGCCTCATTGGTAACAACCCAGCAGGTGATGCAAACCTATGGGGTTTGGGTCATAGCCTCTAGGAATCACCTCGATCAATCTCGAACAGAGTTGCGAAAGACGCTGTTGGGATGGGTTCCGGATGAAATGTCTGGGGACGTTCGCTATGTGAAAGGTGGGGCAGAGAACATCTCTGGAGACATTGTTTGGTGGCGTGAGTATTGGGCGCTACCAGTTTGGATTCGTCAGGGTTAGGTAAAAATAAGAGGTATTTATGGCCAACAAAGGTGGTCAGTACGTGATGTCGAGCGGTAAGCGCATCCCCCGTGCTGAATTTGAAAAGATCGAAAAGCCGCAGCCAAAAAAAGCTGCTGCTAAAACAGAATCGGAGGTAAACGATGCTGTTAGCTAAAAAGAAAATTCTGTTGGCGAAGATTCAGCCGGATCTTGATGTTGATCCGGTACCGGATGGCGGTAACGCGGTTGTCACTAAAAATCTGACCGTGTCGCCTTACGAGGGTAATACGGTTCAGCGTGATATTGACCGTGATGCCCTAGGCAATGATATTGAATTTAATACCGCGCCCTATGTAAAAGTGACGTTCAGTGTTGAGTTAGCCGCCTCCGGTGTTGCGGGTACAGCACCTGGCTGGGGGGCGATCATTCGCGCCTGCGGCTTTTCGGAAACGGTTGCACCGGATACGGATGTAGTCTATCAGCCGGTGTCTGAGGGTTTCGAGGCTGTAGCCCTGTATATCCCCCATAACGGTCAGCTGCACAAAGCAACCGCTGCCCGTGGCACGGTTAAATTTGGTCTGAGTTCTGGCGGTATGCCGGAGATGAGCTTTGAGTTTACGGCTAAGTGGCATCAGCCCGTGGTAGCTCCTGCGCCCACTGGTCTGGATACCAGCGCCTTTGTTACGCCGCTGCCGGTTAACTCGGTCAATACAGCGCTTGAAATTGCGGGTTACGCTGCCAATGCGGAGAGTGTTGATATTGATATCGCTAACTCCGTGGTATTCCGTGATGTGATTAACTCGCAGCAGGTGCTGATTACCGATCGTGCCCCAGCAGGTTCCATGACCATTGAAGCCCCGGAGTTGGCGACTAAAGATTTCTTTGCGGCGTCGGCCAGCCACAGTGGTGTCACGTTGCATCCGTTGAGCGTAACCCACGGCAAAACGCCGGGGCAGATCGTGGAATTGTCGGCACCTAAAGTGCAGCTCTCCGGTATTAGCATGGGGGATTCCGACGGTATTCTCACGTACAGCATGAATACGCGCCTGATTCCATCCGATGCGGGTGATGATGAGTTTGTGCTAACCCTGAAGTAGTCTGTACCCGTTTTATAGCCCGCCCCGTGCGGGCTTTTTTGTGCCTGTTTTTTGTACTGATTCTATTTTTTGCATTATTGGAGCGCGTTATGTCCTTTGTATTAGCCCCTAAAGAAATTGTTAAAACGGTTGTTAAAGCGGTGGAGCCGCTGGATTTCGGCAAGAAGCAAACTCACACCCTAGAAGTGCATTGGAAGGTGCTCTCGGTTGCAGAAATCCGCGACTATCAGGAGCGTCTAAAAGATGGCGGGACTACGGATGAAGAGCTGATTCAGGAGCTGGTGGTTGATATCCCAGGCGTGAAAGATCCCTCCGGTGCCGAGATCCCGTTCGGCAAGGATCTGGTGCATCAGCTAATGAATGTCGAATATGTGCGTAAAGCCTTTACTGAAGAGCTGACCAATATGCTATTTGGCAAAGACTTTATGAAGCGGGTGCGCGAAAAAAACTAATCGAGGCCGGAGCCTATTGGGTCTCTCTGACCCGGGGTGGTTCCGGCAAAGATGAAGTTGATGAAGATGCGGCTTGGCTGGGTATTCAGGCTCCTGAATCCTCAGAGCCGGAGCACTTTGAGGTATTGCCGGATTGCTGGTCCGCGCTGGAGTTATTTCTGGCGTTGCAGGGGCAGTGGCGCATAGTCGCCGGGTTCGGTGGTGTCTTTTATCAAGGGCTGGATTATCCCGCTGTTGAATCGTTGTTGCGGTTGAAGATCAGCAGTAAGAAAAAACGGCACCGGTTGTTCGATCAGATCCGGCTGATTGAACACGGTGCCCTAAAAACAATGAATGAACAGAAGCAATAGCCCGCCCCGTGCGGGCTTTTTTGTGCCTGTAGTGATGTTGGGGTGATTTATGGCGGGACGTCAATTTAGAACAGACCTAGTAATCGGTGGTGATGCCAGCGGTGCCGTAGGTGCTACGCGCGCTACTCATGATGAGCTGGGCCGTTTGATTCGTCAGCAAGGCACCGCAGAAAGCAGCACCAGACGTTATGGATCTGCAGTCGCTGACGCCAGTCGCCATCAGCAGCGGATGTCAGATACGTCAGATACTGCAACCAGCAGCCTGATGGGCTGGGCCAGCGTGGCGGCGGGTGCTGCCGTTGCTGCTGCATCAGCGCTGGCGATCTCTCAGGCGCAGGCCGCGAAAGAAACCCAGATCATGGCGGATGCTCTGGGTATGAGTGCCGGTCAGATGTCAGAGTTTGCCTACGCCGCCAAATATCAAGGTGTCGAGGCCGGTGAGTCAATGGCGATGCTAAAGGATCTTGCAGAGAAAGTCGGTGAAGCCGTGAAGTTTGATAGCGGTGAAGGTAAAGAGGCGCTAGAAGAGCTTGGGCTGTCTGCTGAGAAATTGGTAAAAAAATCACCGGTTGATATGTTGCTGGATATTAGTGCAGCTATTGATCAAATGGATACCGAAGCGGAAAAATCGGCTGTATTGGAGATGTTGGCCAGTGATCTAACGGTGCTATTGCCACTGCTAAGGGACGGCGCCGCAGGTTATCGTGAGCTTGTCCAGCAGGGCCATGACCTGAATGTTATTTTGTCTGATACGGATATCAGCGGCATGGCTGAGATGGCGGACTCGTTTGAGCGGCTCGGTGATGCTGTAACCGGTCAGATTAATATGCATATTGCTCCGGCGCTGTCAGCGATGGCTAACGCGGTGGTAGATAATATGGGGTCTATTGTTAGCGCTATTGAGATTGCGAAATATGGCGTTGTCGGTTTTGCGACGGTTTATATCGCTCAAAGCGTTGCTGCGAGGATTGAAGATGGGAAATCGGTTCTAGCCCGCCGTGCAGCGGTTGTTGCAGAGCTGCGATTAGCCAGCGCTAGGGATGCGTCAGCAGCAACCGCTGCCCGTGCCAGTGCCCAGACTGCAGTGGCGGAGGTTCAGTCATATAGGCTGGTCGTTGAGTCAACTCGGGCAGAGATAGCTCGCGAGCAAGTACGCCTTCGCGCCCAGATTAGCGCAGAGGGTCGTCGTCAGGCGGTTAACCGCTTGGCAGCGGCGCGGGGGCAGTTAGCCGCCGCTACCGCCGCGTTAACTCGTGTTGAGGCGCAGCATACGGCTGCGGTTGCAAGCTCAACGGTTGCTCAAAATGCCGCAGCGGCATCCAGCTTGCGCCTAGCCAGCGCAACAACTGTGGCAGGTTTGGCATCTCGGGGCTTGCGTGGCGTGCTGGCTCTGTTTGGCGGCCCTTGGGGGCTTGCGGCGGTGGTGGGTATTGCTGCTATTGCAGGGGCTTTTTACCTGCTGAAGCAGCGGGCAGAGGCCACGGCTAATGAGTTGGAGCGTGTTACCGCGCTGGCCGATGCGGCTAAAGCTAAGGCTGCAGAGCCAGAAACCATGCAGTTAAATCTGGAATCTGAGGAAAAAGCCCTGGCAGCGCTGCAGGCGAAAGTCGCTGAAACCGAACGCAGTATGGCACGCATTCGTACGCAGTTGGATGCGGGCGGTCTGCCAACCGCTACCGTGGTAGCGCTTTCAGAAACCTATGCTACGTTGCAAACTGCAGTGGCCGGTGCTGGCGACCAGATTAAATCTCATCATGAAGAGATTGCCCGCCTTAAATCTGGTCTGCAAGCCGCAGGTGTGGAGGTCGAAGGGACTGTCGGTCGAACCGATGAGCAAGCTGCTGCTGTTGCTAAGCTCATTGCGCAGCTTAAAGACCAAGAGCGTCAGCTCGATCTAACCGGCCAGCAGATGTTGGCGTACAAACTTAGTCAGCAGAACGCAACCGATGACGAAATCGCCCGCGCGATGGCGATTTATAAAAGCATCGAAGCGATTAAAGCTCGTAAGAAAGCAGAAGCCGAAGCAGAAAAGGCAGCCAAATCCGCTGCAGCGGAAGCTGAGCGCGCAGCAGAAGCCTATCAGACGTGGCTTGAAAAAGTAAAAGACGCAGCGGATCCGGCCCGCAAACTCTCAGAAGAGATCGAGAAGATCAACGCCGCTGTTACGTCCGGAGATCTGACTGAAGCTCAGGGCGAAGCCTATATTAAAAAACTGAAAGAGGGCTTTAAGAAATCTGCTGAGGCCGGTGAAGAATTCGGAAAATCTTTCGTTGATGCAGCAGACCTTGGCGGCGCACTGGCTGAGTCTATTATGAGCGGTGATTTCTCGGCGCTGGGAAATGTCTTGGGATCGTCACTTGGTGGCGCAGCATCTGATGCAATATCTGGCTCGCTTTCTGGGGCCATCGGCAGTACAGCCGGAGGTATTTTAGGCGGAGTAGGCGGCTCGCTTGTCGGTAGCTTGGTCTCAGGTGTATTTGCTGGCTCAACAACTGAGATGACCGGTGAAGGCTACCGGCTTGGCATCGAGTCCGGCGCGCTGTTTTCTGCTGAGTTCAGTAAGTCATTCAAGAAATCCTCGATGTTTAGCTCTAAAAGCTGGACTTCCTACAGCGACATGCTTCTTTCTGAGTTTGATGTCGTCAGCAACTCGCTAGACAGGTCGGCATCGTCTGTGGGTAACGATGCCAGCGCGCTTGGTATAGCAATAGATGAGTACACAGGAGTCATCGAGGATAAGAATGGTGATCTGGCGGGCGCAGGCGAAAAGCTTGCAGACGAAATGGCAAGGTCTGGGCTAGCAGCAATAGAAAAGTATCAATTGCTGGGAGAGTCTGCGGCTGATACGTTCGGCAGTCTCGCAGACACTGCTGAAAGTCTCACGGAAAGTTTTAAGACTACAGGTGTCTCGCTGTCGAATAAAAGTTCAGGCTGGATCGACGAAGAGTCCTCTAGGCTTGCCGATGCGTACAGCGCGGATTTAGCAGCATCTCAGGAAAAACTGAAGCAAGTTCAGATAAATATCATTGGGCAGGCCCTCACAGGACATAAGAGCGGCGGCTGGAGAGACGAGGAGTTAAGAGCCAGCATTGCTGAACAAATGTCAGGTCTCGGCGGGTTCAGCGATGCATATCAGCAGATAATTACTGAGGCATTTGAAGACAGCCTGCTTGATCAAGCTGCTACCATCAAGCGAACCGAGGGTAGAATTGAAACGTATATCGACCCAATACTTGCGAATATTAGCGAACTTAATAGTCGGATCGACGATGTATACAACGATGCCGTCGTAGCTTTTAATCAGGGCATCGTCTCATCAATTGCTGATATTAAAAATATTGACACTGGAGAAGCCGAGGAGGCATTTGGCGCGCTTGCAAGTTCATACGCTGAAAACTACCTAACTGAGGTCGAGCAGTTAGCAAGCACCGCTAAGTTTGCTAAACAAGAGTTCTTATCTCTGGGGTTCTCTGAGCAAGA
Source organism: Oceanospirillum maris DSM 6286 (assembly GCF_000422865.1). GTDB lineage: Bacteria > Pseudomonadota > Gammaproteobacteria > Pseudomonadales > Halomonadaceae > Oceanospirillum > Oceanospirillum maris. Next base: position 10,980 of record NZ_AUGW01000012.1, read on the forward strand.
TCTCGACGCTTCAACCGAAGCGGTGAAGGCTTTTTACGAAGCCGCTAGCTCACCAGAAGAGATTGCTAACGCCTTAGTCGCCGCTGATGCCCTTGCTCGATACAACAATGCGATTGAAGCATCGAGCACCGCAGCAGAACAAGCCGCTGCAGCAGAGCGAGAGCGCCTGCAAGATATGCTGTCGCCTTACCTGCAAAACCTCGCTGACTGGTCATCCGAAGAACTGTCCCGTATCGAGTCTGATTACCAAGAACGTATCGCGCTTGCTGAAGAGCAGTACCGCATCGGTCGGGAGCTGCGCCAATATGTTGAGCAGTTAAAAATCAGTGAGCTATCGCCCTACGACCCATCCGAAAAACTCGAACTAGCAACAGAACAGTTTGCTGCATTGCTGGTGAAAGCTGAATCCGGTGATATGGATGCTGCTGGCCAGTTGCAAAGTGCTGCTAATGCGTACCTGCAAAATGCAGATAGCTACTACGGGCGGTCTGATCCGTATACGTCAATTTTTGAAGAAGTCACCCAAAGCCTTGATCGAATGGGGCTGGATATTATGGGTGGTCTTGATGAAGACTCAGTTGAAAAGCTCACTGCGCAAATGCTCTCAGAGCAGCAGCGTATCCGTGATTACGCTAGCGAGCAGCTAACGTGGACAGTGTCACAATACAGCGCTCTAACGTCTATAGAGCAGTTGCTTGGGGTGCTGCCAGAGTCTTTAGCGTCTCAGCTGAATACTGTTACAGGTACTGCGGCATCATCATCAGCGACCGAGTCGCTGATTTTGTCGCAATGGGATCAGATGGGCGGAGGCACGTATTCGGATAGCGATCTAAGTCGATATGCCAGCCAAGTAGATAGTGGCGCTACAGATATGGGCCAGATCAATCAAGAATTAGCGTACTACCAAAGCAACAACTCAAAGATCATGGATCAGGTGCTGGATGCTTGGAATGCATCTGGTGGGGGTGATTATAACGATGCTGACTTAGCGCGTTATGCAGCAGATATTGCCGCTGGAAAAGGTGAGTTGTCAGCTGCGGATCTTGAGCATTACCGAGCAACCCACGGCTCACACGCTGCTGGTTTAAATTCTGTGCCGTTTGATGGCTACAAAGCAGAGCTGCATAAAAACGAGATGGTGCTCACTGCGGACGTAGCAAATCACATCCGTGAGTCTATGAGCGCTGGCTCTAAGTCGTCTCAGGTCATCGTGCAAACAGATCCGGCCCTGCTGGCGGAGATTCAGCAGCTACGTGCTGAAGTTGCTCAGTTTCGATCTGAGCGCGCTCAATCTGCAAGTAAAGCGGAGCAGCAGCGCAGTGATCAGCAGCGAGCCACGGAGTCTGTCGCCCGTGCCGCAAAAACACCTGTGGGGGTACTCTGATGCCTATTGCAGATCAGCAGTACCAGCAATGGCTGTCGCAGCCCAATCAGCCCCGCGTGGTGCTTGCAGAATTGGAGCACAGCGCGGGCACTGAGTACGTCAGCAGCCGCCCGTATATCAGTCAGCCAACCGATAGTGCCCCTAATCGTATCTATGATGATCTGCTGCAGGGCGAGCTGGAGATCAGTGCCCGCCTTGATTCTCAGCTGGAGCTGGGGGCGCTGGATTTGGTGGATGATGGCAGCATCACGCACTGGGTTAACCGGCGTTGGCGGGGCTATACGGTAGTGCTCAAACTCGGAGATCCGTCGTGGTCGCTGGATGATTTTCGGATCATCGCCCGTCAGATCAATAGCGGTATTCTGGATGCCCGGCGCGGTAAAATTCAGCTGGGTATCTATGATGCAGCGGCACAGCTGCAGCAGGAGATTCAGCGGCCAGAGCTGCCCAGCGGGCAACCCGTGCCGCTGATTCTGGGGCGGGTTTTTTGCGCCCCAGCCACTCGCATCAGCACCAGTACGCTCACCTACCGCGTGAGCTGGCTGCCGGTGACATCGCTGGTGGTTCGGGATGGCAACGGCCCTGTCATCAGTCACACAGCGGACTACAGCAGCGGGCAGTTTGTCGCGTCCAGCTACAGCCCGCGCACCCTAATGTGTGAGGTGGTCGAGCCGCACCAAACACCGCTGCAAATCGTCCATTGGGTGGCGGATCAATACAGCATCCCGCTGGCCAGTGGGCTCAACCTGCCCGGTTATACGCTGGGTCTGCGTTATGACGGGGCGGTTACCGGTGCTCAGGTGCTGGATGATGTCTGCACTGCCATCGGCGGCCACTGGAAGATTAACGCCCTGGGGGAGCTGACGGTCAGCGTGTTTGAGCTGCCCGGTGCCGAGCCGGATCTGATCATCGATGCCGATGATATTGAGTTCGGTCAGATCGCGCTGACAGAGACTCAGGAACCGCTAAAAACCCTCACGCTCAATTACGCTCGCAACCACAACCTCATCAGCGAAGTGGCTGGCAGCATCACCGCCACCGATGCTGAGCGACTAATGAGCGAGTGGCTGGCGGTTTCTGGCAGCAACTCGGCTGCAGATTATCCGTTAGCGCCGGATCAATCACTGGACACCGCCCTGCAAACACAGGCTCACGCCCTCACTGAGCGTAACCGACGCCTGCAGATTAAAAGCACGCGGCATGATGTGTATCGCATCACCGTGCTGCGCCCCGGCTTGCAGGACATTGTAGGGCAGGTCGTGCGGATGGATCATCCGCGCACAGCAGGCCGCATCGGACGTGTCATCAGCAGTCGCAGCAACCCGCTGCGAGATAAAACTGAACTGGAGATCTGGTACTGATGAGCAAAACACTCCGACTGCTGGCCACCAATCTACACGACACGGCAACGCTAACCGCTACCAGTGAGGTGCTGCCAATCAGCAATACCCAACGCAGCGAACGGTCTCGGGTCTGGCGTTCAGCAGATCTGCAAACCCAGCAAATCACAGCGACGTTACCGGATGGTGGTTTTGTCGATTGCATTGCGCTGGCACGACATAATCTGGCGGGTGCCGGCATCCTGAAAATTGAGTTTTTTAATGCCGGTTCCCAGGTTGGTGAGACGATTACAGCGCCAACCGCTCTGCTGGTTCCTGCGGGCGTGTGGCGCGCCGGTATTGATGGGTGGGCGGCATCCTATAACGACGAAATGCCCGCGGGCTCCCCCTTGGGGATTCACTGGCTGGATCAACCCATTGCCATCGACAGCTACAAAATCACGCTGGATAGCGGTGGGCCTGATAGTTACATGGAAATTGGCCGGATCTTTATCGGCCTCAGTATTTCACCCAGCGTTAATTTCAACTGGGGTGTTGGTGTGGAGTGGCAGGAGTCTGGCGAGCATATCCCGACAGAGGCAGGATCACTGCGTACCGTGGGCGGTGGTGATCTGCGTCGAAGCTTTGCACTGCAACTGGACTGGCTGACCGATGCGGATCGTGTGCAGCTCGTGACTCAGCTCGTTCGAGTCGGTCTGGGTGCGGATCTGCTGGTTGCGCTCTATCCCGAGGGTAACGAGCTGCTGCAACTGGAACACACGATGGTCTGCCGCCGCGAAGCCTCCTTTGGTCACACTCATAGTCACTATCAAAACTGGAAAGCACCCTTAGCATTTTTGGAGGTTTAATTATGTCTGAAGAGACAGTCAATATCCGCGTCCCCGGTGTCGTCGATCTTACGCAATACCGCGTCGCAGTGGGCGACACTGTAGCGTTTATCGAAAAGATTAACGGTACACAGTCTGATCTGGAAAACTGGGCGCAACAGCTCACATGGTGCGCCACAGACCTGCAATCCGTAGCGGATCAAATCGGCACCCGTCACGCTGAAATTGTGCAGACGGGCACGCAGGTTGCTGAAGATAAAGCCGCTGTTCAGCAGTTGAAGTCTGATGTCATTGCCCAGAAAGAGCAGGCGGAAGCATCGGCGAGTACATCTACAGAGCAAGCAGGTATTTCTACGTCAGCAGCACAAACCGCCGCTGAGCAAGCGGGTATTTCTACGTCAGCCGCGCAAACTTCAACCGAGCAGTCAGGTATTGCAGGTGATCGAGCGTTGGCAGCGGATCAGTCTCGGCAACTGGCAGAGGCAGCCGCCGAAGAAGCTCAGTTGGCGGCGTCGCTCGCGTATGTCGTGCCCATCGGCATGATTATGATCTGGTCGGGTCAGGTCTCCACAATACCTGCTGGTTGGGCGTTGTGTGATGGGCAAGATGGCAGGGTTGATCTACGTGATCGGTTTGTTTTGGGCGCGGTTGATGATGATGGTGTTGGTGTTAAAGGTGGTAGCCGTGATGCTGTTGTCGTGGCTCATTCGCATACAGGTAGTGCGTCATCCGCTGGATCGCATACGCATACAGGTACGGTAAGCTCTAGTGGGTCTCATAGTCATGCAGGTACAGCGACTACGGCAGGTGAGCACAGTCATAGTACGGCGGCCTCGCCTTCGGATTACTGGAAAAACTCTACTGGCGGCGGCGGAGCAGCCAGTCCGTATTATGATGCTAATGCTGTAACAGGTTCGTCTGGCAGTCATTCTCATAGTGTAAGCATCGATGCGGCAGGAGCACATACACATACGGTCTCTGTTGGGTCGAGTGGTAGCCACAGTCACTCGGTAACTGTCAATGAAGCGGGCCAGAGTGCAGCCAATGCAAATTTGCCGCCCTATTACACACTCTGCTACGTGCAGAAAATCGCTTAAGGGGATTTTATGATTGTTTACTACTTTGATGAAGCGGGTCGGTACTCCGGCTATGGTGAAAGCGCGACATTACCGGCAGGTGCCACAGATAAAGGGCCAGCTAACGAAACCGATATTTTTGATGGAGAGACGTGGGTTAGTGATGGTTCGGCTATCCCGCAAAAACTCTCCCGTGCGCAGGCTCGTGGCGCACTGATCTTGGCAGGGCTGATTGATCAGGTTCAGCCCTCTATTGATGCGATCAGTGACCCACTGCAGCGGGCTTTAGCTCAAAACGACTGGGACAACCGGCTAGAGTTTGAGCGTGACCACCCGCAGCTGTTGGCAATGGCCGCTGCACTGGGTCTCACGGATGAAGGTCTGGATCAATTGTTTATCGAAGGAGCCAAGTTATGAAAGACAAGCGCCCCTACTTAGTTCGTGTTGGCGATCTGGCCAGTCAGGCGCTTAATACAATCCTACTTGGCGGAACCCCCGATGAATCCACATCAGGCCGCTCCTATCGAGAAGGGGTGCTGGGAGGTCACAAAGGCTGGTCGCAGATGCGTAAAATTGTGGATTGGCTGTTCAGCGTGTATGAAGAAGACCACTGCAAAAAAGCATATCACGCGGATCTTGAAAGGGCGCGGGCAAGGATTAGTCGCTCAGAGCTGGCAGAGTAGCAAAAGGAGTAGGCCATGAACCTTATCACCCGAGCGGCATTAGTCGCTTTTTTTGTGTCTGGGGATTGGCCTATTGGTGAGGTGTTGCGCTAAGTCTTAATATGCTAATGTTTTGCTCTTTTGGATGGTGCATCACCTTGCACTATTTAGGTATTAACAGTCGTTGATGGAGTAAAGAAATGAAGGGACTTCGTGTTCGGGATATTGTTAATTTTGATGGTAATGGCCACAAAGCCGGAATCATTATAGATGATGTATTGATAGGGCTGGATCAACACAAACTGGACTCAGTTGATGAGCTCGTTAGCCTAATGCAGAGGCTTAACGGTGCTGAATGTACGATTACCTTAGCCCGCAAAGGTGAGTTGAAGAAAGTGACTCTTCCGTCTGGATCTCTGGGCTTGTCGCTGTTACCGGTTGACGTTGAAAATACCTTCTTTGAAGTTGATCCAGATGCTGAAGAGTTTAAAGGCCGTTTTGACTTTGTTGATGATCAGTTCAACCAGTTGAAAAACCTAGAAAACATCGTGCTGACAACCACACCAGAAGTAGACGGCTACCGTGCTGTAAAAAACTTAGGCATTATCGGTGCAGAGTGTGCTTTTGGTATGAATATCTTCAAAGACTGGTTTGCTTCTGTAACGGATGTTACCGGTGGTCGTAGCGGCGCAATTCAAAGCACCTTGCGTGATGCCCGTACCGCCAGCCTGACCGATCTAAGGCGAGAGGCTTATCAGAAAGGAGCTAATGCTGTTATTGGTGTTAATCTTGATTACAGCGAGTTTTCCGGCGGCGGCAAGTCAATGTTGTTTGTTGCGGTAACAGGAACAGCTGTTGTTATTGAGCCGTTCCAAGAGTAAGCCGTAGAGGTATTAGTCATTCTGGGGAATGCCAGATTATAGTCTGGCATTTTCTCGCTAAAAGTCCTCGTAATAACTGATATTGTTACTGAAGCGTTATTATATCTCTGCGACCAACGGCTTTTTCAATCAGGCTGAAATAACGTGCTTCATCTTCTTTTGAATCGAGATTGAAGATCTCATCGCTATATTCTTCAGCTAAGTTAATTTGCGGTAAAGCAAGGCGTTCATTGTTAGCTGTTGCTGAGTAAACAAAATAACTAGCCATTGTATCGTCTAGGGCGCGTTTTCCTTCAGCAAATGTCATTAGTTTTAATGAGGTTTCTTTAAACTTTCCTTTAGTATCGGAAACGTTATAGTCAATGGCCTCAGTTAAATGATATATGCTGTTCTTTAAAAGGAAGTCAGCGGTCATTCCTGTTTGTTCATTTAGAACAAAGTTTGGAACAACCTTATGCTCACTAAGCTCACTTTTGTTTTCCGCTAAAATTTCAATAGCTCTAAATCGTTCTTTAATTTTTGTGGTGATTCTTGTTGGGTTTTTGCGTCCGCTTTCCTTGGCAGGATAAGGAAGGACTAGAGTTTTAAATAAACTTTCCACCTTGTCATTGTATTCACCTTTGTTGCTAAGGGTGAAGCTACCTAGGCTAGAAAAGCTGATGCCAGAATTGCCTTTCCCAAACATGCTGAGAATAAGGTTTGTATTTTCAATTTTCTGACTTAAATTCTCTAGAGACTCCCCAAATCGGATAATATCTGAAATGGATGAATCATTATCTAAGATTCTTAGCTTGGACGCAGATTTCAACAGCCGAATATCCAGCTTATCGTTAAGCACAATAATGCCAACATTGACTGTCTCTTGACGAATAGCACTAGGCGTATATCTAACAGTAACGTAGTCAAATTTCAGCATTTATACAGCCCCCTTCATCCGGTTAATTCGGTCGTGAAATTCTTGTCCACCCCACCAGTCTGTAATCATTTTCTTCTGAGTGTCGGTCATCCACGTATCGTGCATTTGTTCGAGAATAGATGATATGTCATCAACATGAATCTTCGATATTTCGTCTAAAATATTTATAGCTGCTAGGTGGTCAAATGTACCAAGGCTTCTTAACGCTTGATTGCAGGCGTGGGTATTTGAATCAGGGTGCAGGCAATGATTCCCGTGAGGGTCGTTTGCCATCCACGCACGGCTAAAATCGAAAGCCAATCCGATTTTGCTATTGTTAAAGCTCTCTCTGAAAATATAGTTCCCAAAGTGGCGGTCATCATTGTTAATAAAGAGATCCAGCCCATAAACTTTGCCGAAAAATTCTCGGGCCTCTGGGAACTCATCCCCAGAGATTATGGCCATAAGGCTAGCTTCAGATGCGAGGTGGTCTTCTACTCCCCCTTCCCAAACTGAGCCGAAAGCGATTTCGTTCTGATGTTCAACATGATCAAAGTCAGGGGTTGGAATGTTTAATAACCGACATAAGTGATAGCAAAACAGCTCGCTGGCGGGAATCATGCCATTGTTTTCGTAAATTGTTTTGATCGCGTAATGCTTGCTGTTAGCGCCTTTGCCAATAGTCTTTAAGTCAGCAGTTTCTTGGTTACTTGGATAAACTTCTATAATCTCAATGGGAAACAGCGTGACTTGGTAAGCGCCTGATGTTGTCTTAGACTTGGGTTGCACAGCCTTAGTGGCCGCTTTGTTTTTGTCAGCAGGCATAATCAGTCCCTTGAAATGTCTTTATTGTGTGGGTTCGCAATCTACCATAGCCTGCTGATTTTATGTATAGGTTGAAGGGCTAATAGTTGTAAATGTTATTGCAATATCCTACGGAATCCTCCAACATTATCCCCTGAGGCGTGAGAACCTCATCAAACAGCGGATAGACCCAGCCCCGAAAGTGTTGGTTTTTTTGTGCCTGAAATTTGGCACACTCCCCACCCGAATTGCGCCTATGGTGCGCCCTTTAGGTCGGGAGGGCGACGAATAAAATACCCGTAAGGGGAATAAGTCCGCGGCTCTGTTTGGCCGTTCTCAACCTCCCGACACCCATTCGGCAAATGGGCAATTTGAGAGAAACAAACAGGAGGCCATTATGGCTGCTCAAGTAATTCCTTTCGCGTTTGAGAACCGTGAAATCCGTACTCTTCTGATCGATGACCAACCTTGGTTTGTAGCCAGTGATATTGCAAAATCACTTGAATACAAAACAGCCAAGGATATGACTCGTAATCTTGATGCTGATGAACGGGGTAGGCACATTATGCCCACCCTATCGGGCAATCAAGAAATGACGATCATTAACGAATCCGGCATGTACTCTGCTATCCTTCGCAGCCGTAAGCCCGAAGCCAAGCGCTTCAAAAAGTGGGTCACGGCTGAAGTGCTGCCATCGATCCGTAAGCATGGCTTTTACGGTAACGCACCCAAACCCCAACAGGTGATCGGCTCTGAAGGCATGCGCTGCCTGTCCGCCCTGATCAAGGGTAAAACCTCACACCTGAAAGGCCGCGATCAACAATCCGCTTCAACCCGTCTCTGGAACCAACTGCACACCGCCTTTGATGTCTGCTCCGGTATGGATATTCCAGAAGACCAATTTAACGATGCCCGTACTTTTATCGCCAGCTACACCATCGAGGGCGAATACCTAGCGGCTGAAAAACAGCCTGAAAGCTTGCCGGTATTCAAAGCCAAACGCACCCCCTCTGGATTTGATAAGCGCCACGGCCTTTTGTCACCGGAGCAGATGTTTGATTGTGGTTGGCGGGTAGATCTGCTGTGGGCGGTTAAGTGGCTCAAAGAGCATGAAGGCCAAACCGTTAAGCTGGAGTCTGGTGTCACCGAACAGCTCGCACTGGAGCTGAACTCACTCCTGCACTGGTATGAAAGCTACCGGAATAAACTGACGGATATTCACCGCATGGCCAATATGGGGCCAGCGCGTTAGATTACGATTAAGCCCGCCGAAAAGCGGGTTTTGTTTTCAGAGTAAAGCGATTACTGTGCTTTTACAGCACCCTCATCACTCAACGCTTTTATAACGTGTATCGGGTCATTACGCAGGGCGCGCAGCAGAGACTTAGCTGGGCCGGTGGGTTCGCGACGACCTTGTTCCCAGTTGCGTAGTGTGCCAATCTGAACATCAATCAGGTTGGCAAAACGTGCCTGAGTTAATCCGGTTGCCTTGCGGATCTCTTTGACCTGAAGCGCATCAACAGTGAACTCACGGGACGGTGTACGTTCACCGCGCTGGATCTCATCCATCTGTTGAACGCTTTCCATCAGGTCGTCAAAAAAAGTGCTCATGGTTATCTCCACTGTTCAATCAGTTGTTTCAGGGCTTTGCGCTCACCGGAACTCAGATCATCTTTTTCATTTTTTGGGTAGATCAGTAAAAGCGCAATGTGAGACTTGGATACAAAGTGATAATAAATCACCCGAGAACCGCCACGTTTGCCTCGTCCACTGGATGCCACACGCACTTTACGCAAACCGCCAGTGCCTTCAATAACATCGCCTTGCTCAGGATGCTGAGCTAATTCACGCTGAAAATCAGCATAGCTATCATCATCCAGCAGGCCGCGTAGGCGTTTGGTAAACATCGGGGTTTCAATAAAAATCATAGTGTCATTATACGCCAATGGCGCATATAAAATACAACCCTATTGGGTTTTTTAAGCTTTTAGAATAAATGAATACTAAGGCTGGCCTCTGCAAATGTGAGGTAAAACAGGAGGGGAGTTTGGTGGGAATCTATTTGCAAAAAGGAGTCATAACTCCTTGATTTATATAGAGCACAAATCACTGTTTTTACATACAGCTTAAAGGAATAAAGTTGTTTAATTACAATAGGATACTTTGATAAAGGCGTATTCTTGACATGGTAGGGGTCGCTGGTTCGAGTCCAGTCATGTCTACCAGAATAAGTTAATAAAAACAGCCGCTTAGCAGAGATGTTAAGCGGCTTTTTTATTTTCTTGATTTTTTCGATTTTAAAAAGTAGCCACGGTAACATCTAAACCGCTTGGCGCTCTTTCTCTTTAAGCCAGTTATCCAGTGACTCTCTCAGAAAAACAGCACATCCGGTGCTGTAATATATTTTCTTCGGGAACGTGGGGTCTTTTTCGCAAATCGAATAAAGCTGCCTGCGGCTGACGTTTATATATTTAGCGGCTTCTTCGATGCGTAATGCGACGGGATATACAGCGTCTTGCATCTTATTTTGGTGGCGTTTTGGGCTGAGCGCAGAAATATTGCTTATAGCGAGAGTGGTATTAGGTTCGTTCATTATATTATCCTGATTTCTAATCTGCTGTATGTCTCTTGCCTTCAGGCCCACAACCTTGGCCGTTGCGCCATTCTCGTTCTTGCCGGGCAATGGCGTCGTCTTGGGCATCTTTTAATAATTGCTGTACGTCTGATCGATTAACGATCCCGCGCAGCTGCCTGAACTGCCGGTGAATCTCCGCCAGCGCGATGGCAGTTTCCCGGCAGTTTGCAAGAGGTTCACCTGAGTGATTGACCCAGCCGCTACCGAAACAAGTAGGACAGGGTTTGACTGGTCGGGCCGGATCTTTGGCTGTGCCGGTGCAGGCTGGACACTCCAGCTTGTGCAGCGGTTGGTACATCTGCTGTTGCCATTGATCTGCAAGCATGAGTTGCTTGTTAGCTGGGTCAGATGCTGGCGCGTATTCAACCAGCTTGATGTCTGATCCGGTGACGACAATGCCGGAGCGGATCAGATATACCTGCTCGCGGGTATCTTTGTTTGTGTATAGATTGGACATGGTTTTCTCTGAGCAATAAAAAACCGGCTCAGGGCCGGGTTTGGGGTGGGATATTACTCTTATGCTGTGTTTAAAATTTTAGTGCTGACTATCTTGAAGGTCTTATGATTGCGTTTAGTCTTCGTTTTTTGGCCATCTGATGTCGAAGCTAATATTCGCGTCTGGATCTCCAAAACGCTGTAACGCAAAGGGCTAAGCAAGCTTATACAAATCAAGCCTTGAATAGTCTTTACCAAGATTAGCGCCCGCTTCAATCAGGGAGTCTTCAATCGTCGCTGCCAAGCACAGTAGAAGGTCTTGTAGTGTTGATGGCACTGAGCTGTTGCTCCAGCTGGTGCTGTTCTGCAATCAGGTCGCTCTGCTGCCGGGCCAGCTGCTCCTGTTGGCGGATCAGGTGGCGTTGGCGTTCGCTGAGTTTGTCCAGTTCGTACCAGCGGTGCCGGGCGACGCGGCTGAACATATCAATATTGATCGCGGCTTTGCGTTTGTTTTCTTCCGTGGCGGCCAGTACCGGGGCGGTGTCTTGTGCGGGCAGGTATTCGCCTTCGATGGCTTTCTGCACAAAGGTCAGGCCTGTTGCACCTGGGCGGTGGTGGCGTCGCTGATGGATTCAACACCCAGATACCCGTGGACGATGGGCCAGACTCCGGCAAAGTCGGCCTGTTTGCCGTGTTCTGCCCGGGCGTTGGCCAGTGAGCGCACAGCGATGTTCAGGGCTTTACGGTCGGCAACGTCTGAGGGCTGGCTGCGCGGGTTTACCGCTTCGCCTTGTGTCCAGTATTGGAACAGTGCCTGATAGCATTCGCGCTGGTATTCGATGACGCGGGCTTTTACGTCCGGGTCTTTGATGAGGTTGGTGTCGATACCGACCGATTAGCCGTCATCATGCACGCCTTTAAAGACGTTCGGGCAGATTACTTCGACCAAATGCTAGGCGAAAGCAAAATCCCCGATCGCAAACGAGGAGGCCGCAAGAAATGGACGAAAAAATCCGGCGCACGGGTAGAAGCCTTAGACTGTGAAAACTACGCCCTGCACGCCGCACGAGTCGAACGGATACACCTATGGGGGCCAGATGCTTGGGAAGCCTACCAAGCCAGACTGATGCAGACCGACCTACTCAGTAGCGACGAACAGCCCGTCATCACCGAGATCCACACAGACCGCACCGTGGATGCAGACGATCTGGAATTGCCACAGGCCGAACCGGAACCGAATCAAGCCGATAGACAACAACCGGCACCCGCTAAGCCTTTACAACCAACACCGGAACAGCCACAGCCCAAACCAAGAGCGCTAAAACCCCGCAGCCTGAAACCCAGAACCCGCAGTCAAACAGAGCCGACACAGGCGCAACCGAAACAAGAAACAGAACACAGCAAACCCAAAACCCTAGCGGATATCGCCCGAATGATGCGGGATGACTAACCAGAACGGAGGCCCGCATGGCCACAACGCAACAACTGCAGGAAGCCAAAGCCGCCCTGCACAACCTGATGACCGGCAAAGCCGTCGTCAGCCTGCAACGGGATGGCAGAAAAGTAGAATACACCCCAGCCAACAAAGCCCAACTGCAGAACTACATCAACCAGTTAGAAAGCGAACTCAACGCCCGGTCAGTAAGACGGGCGTTTCGGTTTTATTAGCAGGCTGTCTAAACTGTAAAAGAAATTGAAAATGCGCGATCAGATCAGGTATGTTGAAGTATACAGCATGACTGGATCAGGGCTTAATGCTATCCTATACGGATAGCATCTCTTCGTTTTATGAGAAGGGGTGCATAGCTTAAATTTAGGTAGGTGGCACATCATGAAAAAATATCTGAAATTCCAGACAACGGCAGTGCTCAGAGCTGCTCAAGGTGTGTTGGACTCTCATCCGTCATCAGCTCCAAAATCGTCTTACAGTTTTAGCAACCATGCGTTGCAACTATCTGGTGATGATTTAAAAGTTGCTTGGAAAGATGCATCAATTGCAACAAAACAGCATGCCAGAGGCTAAAAGCAATTGACTCAGTATAACTATATTTATGACAAGCTTGTCGATTCGGAGGATGACATTCATGGCATCATTTCCTACTCGGTCTATAAGCGTCAAAAAATACAGTTTATAAAAGATTTTGAAAGCAAGCATGGCCGCATGCCAAATGATGATGAGCTGCAGCCATTTACTGATTTATCGACCTCTGACGCGCAGCTGGAATTTTACAAAAGTGAAGCCACTGTATTGACACAGAGATTTTTGTCTAACGTACTTGATGAAGATCTTAGGGAGCGAGATGAGCATTTTTCAGCTTTACTGCATTCAAAGCTTAGCAGCCACCTTGACTCGATAAAGCCCCGTCATTTTCTGGATATTGTCAAAGGTGCTGCAGGTTCGCTCTTATTTGTGATGCTGACAGGGGTTCTCTACTTTGCTGTATGGTCCTTGTCAGCTTCTCCGAAAGGTGTGATTGAGCAAATTTTTGAAGTTAAAATTATCTCTGCAGATGATTCTTCAGGCAAATAGCTGGCATTTTTTCAGTTTTCGACAAAACCCGCTCCGGCGGGTTTTTTTTATGACTATAGAAAACCCAACAGGACTCAACCATGCCCAACCAAAGCCCAGAAGCCCCAGCCATTCTTGATCTGGCCGGTAACCCTCTGCGTCAATCCATGAGTTATCAGGGGGCGGGTAATGGCTTTGGTGGTCAGTTGCGAGACTGGCATCCCGGTCTTAAAACCGCTGACGCAGCGCTATTGCCCAACCTGAACTTAGGTAACGCCCGTGCAGAAGATGTAGTGCGTAACAACGCCTTTGCCAGTAACGGCGTACAGCTACACGTTGATAATATCGTGGGAGACCTGTTCCGCCTGTGCTACAAACCCGATCACAAAGCACTGGGTATCTCACAGGAAGATGCCGCCGCCTTCGCCCGAGACGTGGAAGCCGCTTGGCATGAAATTGCAGAAGACCCCACAGGCTGCTATCTGGATGCAGAGCGCAAACGCACCTTCACCATGATGATCCGCGAAGGCATCGCCCAACATACCCGACTGGGTGAAGATATGTTTGCCGCAGAGTGGATCGACCGCAGCGGCTCCCTAATCAGCACCGCTATCAAGTCGATCACACCCAAACGGGTCTGTAACCCCAGCGGTATGCTCAACACCAGCCGCCTTAAAGCAGGCGTTGCAATAAACCGACACGGGGCCGCCGTGGGTTATCACGTTCGCAGCGGGTCAGACACCTACGGCCTAGGCAACGGCCTTGGAAACAGTTGGCAATACGTTAGCCGAGAAACCCGCCACCGGCGACCCAAGTTCGTGCATATCTTTGAACCCACCGAAGACGGCCAAACACGGGGCGCAAACCAGTTCCTCACCGTACTGGAACAGATGCAGATGCTGCCCAAAATGCAGCACACCAAACTGCAGAACGCCATCGTCAGCGCCATGTTCGCCGCCACCGTAGAAAGCGACCTACCCTCTGATGTGCTGGGCGAAGTCCTAATGGGCGACGGCGATCAGGGCATGAGCAAAGTCATGAACTACATGCAGCAGGTGAACGGCTACCACAAAGAAAACGGCATCAAAATGAATGGCGTACGGGTACCGCATCTGGTGGCCGGTGAACGCTTTAACCTGCAAACCGCCGCCAATGCCGATAACGGCTACACAGAATTAGAAGGCAGCGTACTGCGCTGGCTGGCCGCAGGGCTAAACCTGCCCTATGAGACACTGGCCAAAGACTTTAAACAGATCAGCTACAGCGCCGCCCGTGCCAGCCTAGGGGAGAACTGGCGTTACTTTATGGGCCGCCGCAAGATCATTGCCGCCCGTAAAGCCACCGTCATCTTCCGCTTAGTGCTGGAAGAACTGCTGTTCAGGGGCTTAGTCACCTTGCCCAAAGGCGCAACCCGAGACTTCTACCAAGCCACCAACGCCTGGACCCGCTGCCGTTGGATCGGCTCAGGCCGGTTAGCCATTGATGGTCTTAAAGAGACCAAAGAAGCCATCCTGCGGATTGAAGCAGGCCTCAGCACCTATGAGGATGAACTGGCCCTGATGGGCAAGGATTATCAGGAAGTGTTCGACCAACAAGCGCGGGAGATCGCAGAGCGGGAAGCCAGAGGGCTACCGACAGATCTACCCACACTGAATGCCATGAAAGTGATGGGGCAGGGGGAGGAGGTAAACTAATCTGAAACCCTTGATGCTTTTGCCAGCAAATTGCCTGCTTGAATCTTTTAAATCTCTTACAACTGAATTTTGGTTGCTGGATTTATGCAACTATTATATAGTTGCAATTGGTTTGATGATTACATGAATGAGCAATGGAGAAATTTCGTGGCAGGAATGATGAAGCATAAAGGGTATTTGGGGTCCGTAGAGTTTGATCTCAACCAACAACTTCTACATGGCAAGATTGAGGCAGTGAACGACCTGGTCACTTATGAGGCCAAAGATATTGCGGGATTGAAAGCTGCATTCGAAGAAGCCGTAGATGATTATCTTGCAACCTGTGAAGAACAGGGCAAAGCCCCAGATAAGTCAATGAATGGCAGCTTTAATATCCGTATAGGTGAAGAGTTGCACAAGAAGGCGTGTCTGAGGTCTTTAGAAAAGGGTTGCTCGATCAATGATGTGATTAAACAGTCGGTAGCTTATTACTTGGGAGATAACGTCAAGTCAGAGCAGCTGAAGATTAGTGACGATTATTTGCTAAATATGGCCACTATCAACACGGTTGAGACTGGCTCAGATGCCATGCGGATCAGTATGACTGGTGGATACGAGTTTATTTGGGTCTACATTGGTACAGGGGTTTCTGACGGTCAGCATATTTATGTTGAAGTTAATGAGTTTCATCGAATTAAGCGTCAGATTGGTGAATACCTAGATCGGAAAGGACGTTAGGGAGTCTCTGAAAAAGTCCCAAATTGAGGGATAATATCCACTTCAACAGCGCGGGGCTAAATCATGGATCAAATGTCATTTTCAGAAGCTGAGTTTCAGCATAAAAAGCGTAAGACACGTCGGGAGAAATTCCTCGAACGTATGGACGCTTTGATTCCATGGTCAAAACTGGAGGCGTGCATCACTCCCTCTTACCCCAAAGGTAAGGGTGGCAGACCTTCTTATCCCATGTCCGCTATGTTGCGGGTTCACTGCATGCAGCTTTTCTACAATCTGAGCGATCCGGCCATGGAAGATGCCCTTTATGAAATTGAATCCATGCGCCGCTTTGCCGGATTACGGCTTTCTGGCCCATTACCGGATGAAACAACGATTCTGAACTTCCGCTGCCTATTAGAAAATAATGACCTCTGCGAAGTCATTTTCCAGACGATTAATCAGCACTTAGCGGAACAAGGATTCTTTCTGAAAGAAGGCACGATTGTTGATGCCTCTATTATTGAGGCCCTCTCTTCGACCAAGAATAAAACAGGGAAACGAGACCCTGAGATGCACCAAACCAAGAAGGGCAATCAGTGGTATTTTGGCATGAAAATGCACATTGGGGTTGATGATGTATCAGGTGCCATCCATAGTCTGGAAACGACAGCGGCGAATGTCCACGACATCACCCAGACGGATAAGCTACGGCCAACCATGATGAAACAACGAATGAGTTGGCTGATAAAACCTATGATCGCTCTCACGTAATGACGTTGCCAAAGCAAGACCACAGGTTCGAGATTAAGGATTGCCAGCCTGTGAGCTATTCTTTTCGGTCGCTGTAAGAGGCTTTCGGTAAGGCGTGTAAGGATCACTCAGGGCCTGTTCAAAACCTGCTTGAAGAGCTAACAGCAGATGGTTTCACAGCTCAACTTGAGAGTGATTTTGGTCTTGGCTGGGGTAACCGTTTTGAAAAACAGGCGTTACGTTTTATCTCGGTGATGTTGGCTATAGGGGCCTCTAAAGGCGAAGCGCTGGACCATCTGCTTATGAGCAGGGTAATGCGCCAGGGAAAGGTAACTGGACGTTTTGATGTCAGCGCAGATGCTATCCGTAACTTGATGGGCGCACTTGAGACATTCTGGGACAAGTCGAGCCTTGAAGGCTTGCCCGAGAAGTCGCTGGAGCTGATGGAGAAAGACATCAAGCGCAAAGAGGTTGGCTTTTGATGTGGATAGATCGACTGACCGGTGAGCAGATAAATCGATTACCAGACGTTATTGAGCCTGGGCGATATCTGGACACAGAGCCTTCCTCCGGCCGACAAATCCTGGACTCAGGGGACAGTGGCCTTTTGGTTAGCGATGGCACGGAGTCCGTTGTCATTCGCGGTCAACGCCATATATTCGCTTCTGCCCCAAAGTCTCTGGATCAAAAGGTGGATTTGTTTGAGCGAATACTTGAGACAATTGATTCCGTCCCCGAGGACGATGGTGATTTGGTTTCACCACTTATGCCTGAGGGGGTGGTTAATGATAACAGTCATTTAAACGCTTTCGAGCTTAAATTGCTGGAGGCTCTGGATGCTGGACACCTCCATCAAATATCCGTGAGGCCAAGGCTTGATCTGCACTATGAAGACGAAGTGACTGATGTTGCTAGGGCTAAAAAGTTGGCGAAAGGTGCCTTGGTTCATCTCGCCTCACACTCTGAATGCTGGCAGCGTCAGACCTTGTCAGGAGTGATTCCCAAGCGAGTCAAAGCGCGCTTCAGTGAAGATGACTTCAACATTTATGAAAACCGAGTTTACGCCCGGTTACTGGATAAGATTGAGCTGTATTTGATTTGGCGAGTCGGTACGCTTCTACAGCTGCAGTCGGCAGTTACTGAGGCTTTGGAGTTTTACGGTGCTAAGGACTTGCATCATCGCCTCACGGAGGAAATCTGCAAGCTCTGGGGGAAAGCGTTTACACAGGACTCCACCAGCAAAGCTTCTGAGCAGCTGGCGGCAACACTCGAGCATCTTGAAAAAGCACTGGGAACAATTCGGGGGCTAAAGCAAAGCGGGCTTTATCTTTTAGTAAGCCGCTCTGCACAGATAGGTAATGGCCTCCATCTCACAAATATTCTTAGTCACGATCAGCACTACCGTCACTTGGCGGTTCTATGGAATGAATTGAAGAGCATCGTGGGAGGCAAGCAAGCAACACCTGAGGAACGGAAGGAGAAAAATGTGATACTAAACCATGCTTATTCACGATATGCAGGTTTAGTTCTTCGTCATGCGCTGCTTCCTTACCTTGGAAACAAACTGTCTTCCAAGTGGGCTCGATTGGCAGTTAGTTTTATCAGCATCCGATGCAGGTAGCGTTGAACGAGTTCTACTTGAGGTGATTCCATGGATGTGCATGGGCAACCGATTGCATGATTTATCTTGTGCGCTGCAGGAGAAGGAGCGGCCAGTAAGGATGATTGCATGGCCGAATCTTGATGATAAATCGTTGTGCTCAGATGTCGCAGCGACCGAGGGCGTTTGGATAAAGCTTTCACCATTCGACCTGTACTGTGTGGAGAGATTTGGACTGTTGGTCGACCAACTTTTGCAAAGCGAGCTGGTTGTCGGATACGGCACTTTAATCACTAAAGTTCCGACCAAAACGCTCAAGGCGATGCCTTTCGATGAAGGGATTGAGGTGAATGAACAGAAGCATCAGATCAGGATTCTCAAAGCTCTGTCTAGTGAGCATCTTTCCAAATTAGAAAGCTCTTTGGTGCATGAAAATGCTTTAGAGCAAGCCAAAGACCTGAAGAGAAGGCATGAAGAGATAGTCGAACTGCAGAAATGTCCGGTTTGTTCCGGTCCAGTTGAAGTTGTTCATCAGGCTCCGAACGGGTTTATTGCCACTTGTTCGTCTTGTAAGACAAATCGATATCTTAGAGGAAAGGAATATGAGCAGCGTCTTGATAGTGAAGTGAATTTTTTAACTATTGGTAGACGCAGGTTTAAGGTTTTGCTTCGTAATTAAATACGTTTGGCGGCACTTGTATTATCAAAAATCTGGAATAGTTTGAGCAAAATGACAAAACTGTATAAATAAAGAAGATATTAATAATAGCAACAAAAACAGCCTATCTTCATATCTGCAGTTTCTAAAAATCACAGTCTTGCAACAAGTTATGACGCAGTGCTATGTTCTGATGAGGATATCGCTTTTATTGGTAACTTCCGGGTATAAACCGCTACCGAGGTGTTCAGATGGAACCTGATTCGCAAGAAATTACGGATAAATTTAGCTATAAGCCAAAAAAAATCACTCCTGCACTTAAACAAGAGATCGATCAGGCCCGAGCTGAGGCTGGTCTTTTCTACCGCTTTGATGAAAGTGAGGTGCCATTACTGATTCAGTCTCAGGACGGTACCGCTAGTGGAAAGACCTACAGCGTTTTCAAACAGTATCTTGATGCAGTAAATCCTGCAGTACATGCAGGCGAGGGACACCGTAATCTGGTTTTTATTACCCCTCTGAAATCTCAAATTGATCTGCCAGCAGAGTTACTGGCGCTGGCAGCAGAGAAGCAGGTAAGGGTACTGCCTTTTCTCTCTATTGCAGATCTTGAATTTATTCCCTGGGGGCAGGAACCTCAGGGTGAAAAGAGCAACAATACAAACCGTTATCGTCGCTGGATAACACAGGGAAAACGGTTGTTTGGCGCAACAAGCTCTGTATATATCGCATTTTCCCGCCTTGATGCTCTGCTCACCGGACAGTTGGGCATTGAGCAACAGATAAAAGCTGAGTATGCAGCGGGAGCACTCGACTCTCAGGATCAGCTGAAGGATAAGCTGCGCGACAGCAGGCTGAGTTTAGTCAATCAGTTACGTAATACCTGCCTTGAACTTCTAGATGCCCAGGGAGAAGAGGTCGATCAATTGGTAGACCTGGTGGAGAAGGGTAAAAGCCAAAAGGGGCAACTGGCTTTGGAGATGCTGGAGCATCTGTTCCCGTTCCAGATAGCCCTTTACCGCCGCTGTATATTGCTGGCCACCACAAAAAAATTTGATGGCAATGTGACTTTGCTGAGGTGTAATCAGGAAGGGCACTTCACCCGATCTGAACGACCGCTGGATCATCTGATTGGCCAGAAAAAAACACTTAAAGAGAATCCTTTAGGAGAGATTGCTCAGCTGCCTCATACTGAACGTCTTAAGGCTTTGAAAGAAGAGTACTTCCCATCAGATGTGAGCTCACCATTTTTACAGCGGGATATCCGTTTCACTCTGGTTTTGGATGAAGAGCATGACGCTTATCAGATTTTCCAGGAGAGTGTGACCAAGGTTCTATTATCGGAAAATGTACAATTGCCATCCCTGTTTGCCGCGTTGCACCGGGTATTGGAGTTTGTTGATGGATGCGCAGAAGACGCCCGTGCCCTTAGCTATACACCGCTGAAAGAGTACGTAGATGCAATCCATGCGGCGCTTAAAAAATGTGACCTGAGAACAGACTTTGAACTGAAAAAATTGACTCGGCTGTTTCAGAACTCACTGGCAGATATTGTGGTAGACGGACGTAACAGCGAACAGGTGATCGCTTTGATCGGTCATGTGTTCAGTTATCAGATACAGCGTTTTTATCGGGAAGCAGACCTGAAACGTATTCGTCTTCGCAGCCATGGGCGAAGTTCTTACACTGAAATTTATGTCGCTGATGAAGATTCTGAAGCTTATCAGGACGATAACTTCAGCCTGTATGAAGTGTACCAGACGACAACAGCTGTCCTTGCCGCATCAGCGCAGCTCACCAAGCCTGGCCCTATACAAAATATGCTCTCTCAGCAGGAGCATTCCAATCATAACAACCCGCTATCCGTTTTTATTGGCACGGCGCAGGCGATAAAAGGTGAGGCCCGTTATCTGTTAGCCGGTAAAGGGGATCACGACCAGCTGATTGATGATTTTTTCACCTACTTCCAGCCCAAAACTCTGTTTGCACTATCCCCGCGGGATAGAGTCAAAATTCAGGCCAAGGAGTTGAAAGGATGGATTTTGCTGAAATTCCGCATGGAGCTGATTAAGGAGTTGCCGGAAATTGCACTGTTGCGAATGCTTTATCAAACAAAGAACACTGTGATGCTTTTATCCGCCACATCGGGCTTTCCGGGAACCTATAACGGTCAGTACAGTCGGCCGTTTCTGCAAGCCTATAGCCATGATCTGGGGGTCGCAGTTCGACGTCGCGATACAGAGTCTGCAAGCCAACTGGCCCATATCCGAAAACTTCGGACAAGCTTCCGCCCGGTTGATATCAGTATTTTTAATGACGAGCAGTTACAGCTCAGCCCCCAGATATCAGAACCGGACTTTAAGTCGGTCTATGAGTACTGGCTACGGCTTTTAAGCCCCTACCTGACGGATATTCGTCGTAATCGTTATCACAACCGAGAGTTTATCCGGCACCTGCAGGCAATTTTGCTGGCCGCATATAACCAGCAACATACCCTAAGCATCGGTCTTAGCAGTCGTGTTTTTAGTGTGCTGGGCCGTTTTGTAAGAGACCAACTGAACAGTGCCACACCTTTGAAAAATATCCGGCAACTGGATCATCGTCAGCAGGATGAACCGCCACGGGTCTTTGAGATAAAACCATTTAAAGGTAAAAACCACATACGGGTCGTGCTGTTTGATTCCATGCTGAACCGAGAAGATGATGTACGCGAATATCTCAAGGTGGATGATACTGACGTGACACTTTGCATGGTGTCTCATTTTAAAGGAGCCGGAACGGGGCTGAACTATTATGTGACCTATCCGGATCCCCTTCAGCCTTTCCAGGTGGACTTCCAGAATATGTCCATGGTTTGCGGCAGCTATTGGAGCCAGGTTAATCAACAGACCAATCATGGTTGCAGCCGGAATACACTGGCCAATTATATCACCCTGCTTAAACATTATGCCCATAGCGGTATTATCCGCAGCATTGATGATTTTGATACCGATCTGCTGGATTCTGATTCTGCTCAGCTATTGGAACGTGAGCACTGCGTAGAAGTATTTAAAACTGCGATGCAAACTATTGGCCGTACAGAACGCCGTGACGCCATAATGCAGAGCCAGATCCGATTGCCCTATGATGTCCATCTGAATGCGATGCGTGTATTTCGTGATCTTGAACAATATCCGGATGCCGAGACGCTTCGGGTCTCTTTAAGCCTGCATAACGATAATTGGCGGTGCCGTGCGCTCTCAGATCTGGAAAAAGCCAGCTTTATGACTGATGATAAGCGTAAAGCATTTGAACAGCAGGTACAGGAAGCCTGCGAGCTTTACGATGAATTTGATCAGACCTTTCAACAGCATATTTTACAAGCGGCCCGCCAAGGTAACCCCGATGCATTGGCCTTCAATGAGGCTTTCAGACACCCGGACTCCTTTACCAACCCGAGTTCTTATATCAAACGTTTACTTAAAAACGCCATCGTTAAAAACGATGTTTTACTCCAAGCTTGCATTAAGAACTTTTATCTTCAGCGGGATGACAGCTGGAAAAATGTAATTCTTGCTCAAGAACCCCATGAGCCTTTTGGGTTGACCGATTTGGCCAATGGAACAAGACCTTATTTACCGGAGCTGATACTCCCGCAGCATCATCAGGATATGACTGAAGTGCTGCCAGATCTGGAGCAGAAGCTATTTAAACAGATACTCAATACAAAACCTGATGTTTTACAGAAGTGGATTCCTATTCCCAAGCTTAGGCCTATGTTAATCGGGAATATTGGTGAGTGGCAGTTCAGCCTGCTTTTGCAAAGGCTTGGTATTAGCCCTTTAAGTCCTGATGAGGTATGTGAGCATCTTGGTGCAGCGTGCTATGAGAAGTTTGACTTTTACTTCCTTCGGGACGGACATCTATTGGCTGTTGATGTGAAAAACTGGCAGATGACGGGCAACAACCGAGAGCAAGGTCGGAATCTGTTCAGCTCAGCACATCAGAAACTATGCCAGGTTACTCAGGCTGTAGCTAAAAACCCGGCTATTTCAGATGTAAAAGCCGTCTATCTGAATACGCGATACAGTCGTAACGCCCAAAATGATCGGTCAGAGCAGTGTGCTGACCAAGCGCTCTATTTTATGAACCTTTTTAAATCAGTGCCTTATTATCAGGATGCAGAGAAAAAACATAAGACAAGGAATTACATCGCAGCGATCCATTATCAGTTGCGGGTGAATCCAGGGTTATTGGCCTTGTTGCCCAGGTTGGCTGATGACACAGAAACAGCAGTTCCACTTACCCATTAAATTGTCAGTAACAGAGGATGTAACACTATGACAGATTCAACTTTTGTACATCAGATTAGGATGGATGAAATGCAGTCATTTCTTCCCCTGGCAGAGGCCCCAAAAGCCCGGACTCAGCTGTTTGATCTGTCTGAACCGGTTGAATGTATGCTGGAAAAATTGCTGCAGCCAAAAGAGAGCAGCGAGTTGAGTATCGATATCTTGTTGCTCCCTTTTGCCAGAAAAGGCAGAGACTGGCCTGAATATATGAAACAGGCACATCAAACGATCCGAAAAGCAATAGGGTCTGCACTTGATACAAAGGTAAAGCCCAATTTTCAGTATCACACCCTGAGAATAAAAGAGTATTTTCTGGTGGTATATCTCTCACCCAAGCCTGATGTCACTCCGTCAAAGCTGCAGGAGTTTAAAGCCAAGGGCTTTGATCTTTACCGATTGGTTCAGGCCGTACTTGAGTTGCATCTGAAGCGCCGTCTGATTAAAGAAGCTGCAGATAATTTCGAGCTGGGTATTGTGGATTACAACAGCGAACTCTTTTTCGCAGCGGAAGTGCAGTCAGATAAAGCCAACAAAAGGGGGCATTTCTATGTAGATGCCCTTAGTTTTGAACTCTATTTTTCACCGGATTTTAAAGACCTGACCTTTGCGCTGCATGGTAAGTGTTTTCAGTCACAAACTCCGGGAGTGGGGCTGGTTTCCGGAGAGGATCGACTGCTGTTGACGAACAAAGAGACTCAGCAGATCTTAGAAATGGTCAGCACCACTCGCTTTGGGAAAAAACCTTATATGCGTTTTGCAACGCAAAGCTATTGGGGCTGCCGTAACCATGCTGAAAATCAGATTCAGCGCTATCTTTGCGATATTTTTGAAGAATATGAGATT
The DNA here is from genome assembly GCF_000422865.1 of Oceanospirillum maris DSM 6286. Classification (GTDB taxonomy): domain Bacteria; phylum Pseudomonadota; class Gammaproteobacteria; order Pseudomonadales; family Halomonadaceae; genus Oceanospirillum; species Oceanospirillum maris. Next base: position 35,000 of record NZ_AUGW01000012.1, read on the forward strand.
GCCTTCTCACCCCGAATTTTTCAAGCAACACATCACTACAACCACTTTATTCAGAAGGCTAATACCCATTTAAAACGACCTCTGGTGCTGATTGATAACCTGGGGCATTACCCTTACGTCAATAGAGATGATGTTCTTGAAGAGCTTAAAAACAGTTTAGGTGCGACCGAAATTATCCAACCATTACCTATTGAGCAGCTGAACCCTAGCAGCAATTATCTGGTGCTCAACCACGAGATAAAATCTAACGGTTCTAGTGTAGTTATTACTGAAGCCTCAAAAAATAAAGGTGGAGCAGAGAGTAACAGTAAGAGCAAAATGGTTAATAGCTTTTGGCAAGCCTGGGAACATGTGGCAGGAAAAGGGAACGTGCATGACCTGGACTACTACAGCCAGCTGAAAGTACAGCGACTAAAAAAACCTAATTCGCATCTGCCATTGGTCCTTCAGGGTTGTAATCTTGGTTCTGATAAAAAGACAAACGCACTCAAGTCTCCAAATACTCACAAAACAGAAACTCTGGCAAACCAGTTATGGCTTAAAGAAGCAGTATTTTCCCATGGAAAAATTCACGGCTTTAAAGTTCCTGACAGTACCTACATTTTGGTTTCTGTTCGCAAAACCAAACGTCAACGCGGTGGCCGTGAAAAAGTGCTTATCGCAGCCACCCGGGTTGAGTTTGCAGAGGGTATCCTGCATATCGGTAGGCCCGATTATTTCGATTCTGAAGCAAAAGCAAGGGTTCACCTTAAGGCTTTTAAAGACAGTGTGGGAAAACTCTACAACGATAATTTCTACCTGATTGATGAACAGCGTGAAGTTGTGATCTGCCGATATAACACCAATCGTGTGCCTGCGGTGATTGGCTCAGTAGATCGTTGTTCTATGGAAACAGCCAGGGGGGCCGACGGGCAGATCAGTAAGTCCATCAAACCGGATAAAAGCGTACTGCCATACTACTTAGCCCGCAAACCCAAAGAAAATAACCTTAACCAGTATCAACAGCTTTTCATTCAGAAAAATGGCAATGAGGCTCTGGTGTTCTGTACACCAAAAAATCAGATCAAGCAGATGCCTGGCAAAAGAATTCTGACATATAACTTTATTGGGCGTCGTTTTGATGGTCAGGAGGTTGACGTACTTCAGGAGCCGGCCGCGCAGCTGTTACTTTGTACCTATACTATGGATTTATTGAAACAGAAAGAGATCACGCAAAGCTCTCTGTTAGAAAAAATCTCGAAAATGATGCTGGAAAACTAATATTTTATCCTTACAAAGAATAATTTGAAATATTTAACTGTTCTAATGGAAAACAAAGAAATGGAATCAATCATTAACTATTTTATAAAAACCATTGAACCAGATGTTTTTCAGAGTTGTGACTTGCCGTACAAAAATGGGCAGAACTGCCAAGAGTGCTTTCAGCAGGGGGGTATGAAGATGGCTGGACTGAGTATATGTGCCACAACAAGAGCGCCTTGTACATCACAAAACTCTTCCCGGGTAGTGTTCAAAATTCTGTGCTTCCATACTGGCGATACTCTGATTTTTTGCCTTAAATTTCGGAACCCCAGTTACCAAATAGGTGTATTGACGTTTTTAATCTTTCGGTTGAGCAAGTCGCCATTTTTTCCCAGTTTTACTTACCCGAATTAGAGTGCCGTTTTTTATTAATGGGTTGGTGACTTCTTGAATCTCACGGAAGGTGATTTCGAGCAAACGGGCTAGCTCTTTTATCGTAATTGGCTGTTTTTTCAGTACTTTTTTGACTTCCTCTTGCCATTCATTTATCTGCTCAGCGCTAACTTTTGTAGATTGTTTTATCGCAGGTAAGGGGGTATTTTTTAGCGTTGTCGTCTGCTGATCTTGCTGAGAATAATCTGACAAATTCAAGGCTTTAACCCCTGCCTCGATGGCAATTTTCGGGTCTGGCAGCTGAGGTAGTTCTAGGCAAACTAAAAGTGTTAACACGACTTGATGTCGATTACAGAGGCTTTTAAACGCTTGAATGAGCTCTTGATCCTTGGTCAACAGAATAATGCGTTTGGTTGGGCCAAGTTCGGTCATCAATACCTGTGTCAGTACTGAGATCATATAAAAATCGGCCTGATTTTTACCCACATCATAATCATCAAACAGCTGGGCATGTAACGGATAGCGGGAACACCATTTTCGAGCATTACTGCTGCGAGAGAAGACCATAAAACAATTGCGCTGACCGCAACCCATCGGAAGTTGATTCAGTAGAAAACAGCCCACATTCTCTACATCAATAAACCAAATATCCATCGTTCCTCTTCCTTGTGGGTATTTTTGGCATTACTTTGAAATGCCTTGGTTAATCTTGTACGTTTAATTGAGATTTTAACAAAAACCTGACTATTGAAGCCAATTAAAAACACTGTTTACCAGGAAAACAGATCACCATCTGTATTTTTCAGTCTTTTTTTACGCCATTCTTTCTGGCTGTTTTTTTATACAGTACTTTTGCTGAATATGAATTTAGGTCATTTTTTTAGTTAAAAGGCCGTAAAAATCGGTTTTATCTTATATTTTGAGCGGTGAATCATTGTCTTAACCAATGGCCTGCCATAAAAAAACCCCATGAAGTTACATGGGGTTCCTTGTTTCTGATTCAAGATCAGGGTCGGCAGTACATCTGGTGCAACATACGAATAATGCTACTCGCACGGTCGCCGTTGAGTGAGTAAAAAATAGTTTGAGACTCGCGACGAGTTTTTACTAACTCATCCCGGCGCAATACTGCTAAGTGCTGTGAAAGTGCAGACTGACTCAGATCCAATGATTCATTTAATTCGCTAACAGAAAGTTCTTTGCCTTCTAGGTAGCATAAAATCATTAGACGGTTTTCGTTGGCTAGGGCTTTTAGTAGTGCGGTAGCTTCCTTGGCATTATCTCGCATTGCCACTAGATCAACGTTTTCTTGGACTGATTCCTCGAACGTTGCCATCGTATATAACTCGCTAAACTAATTTAGTTGTAATTAATATTAGTATATTTTACGAAAATCAACAAATTATCAGTCTCATTTCTGTAAATGTAGGATTATAGAGTGTGTTACGCCTGCATGAAAGAAATCATGCAGTTAAAATTTAATTGTCAACATATTATAGGGTCTGCTTTAGTATTAGTAAGGCCTTATGGTCAAGGTTGTCGACAGTGTAAACGACCGTAAACAGTTGTAAATAGGCTGTAAGGCTTGCTGTGTAAAGGTTTTTAGCCAAGTTCACCTTTTGTCTTAGTTTCAAAAGGGTCTTTATCCATTAGAGTTGTCGACGATTTATGAGGGAAGGTGTCGACAATTGCTAATGCTTCTATCATTCGTGCCTTTCACTCGCTCATACACCCATAACAACTAAAAAGAGGTCTGCCACATGACCTATCAGGCGCAATACGAAAAGTCTATCCAGCAACCCGAACAATTTTGGGCTGAAAAAGCTGCAGATATACCTTGGTACAAAAAACCGACTCAGATTCTTGGTAAGGATGATTTTGGCACCGACCGCTGGTTTATTGATGGCGAAATGAATACTTGCTATGCCGCTGTTGATTACCATGTTGAAAACGGTCGCGGTGAGCAGATTGCTCTGTATTACGATTCACCAGTTACCGATATTAAGCGTTCGATTACCTATAAAGAACTTCAGACAGAAGTATCTACCTTTGCCGGTGCATTAGCTGCGAAAGGGGTTGGCAAAGGTGATCGGGTTATTGTTTATATGCCAATGGTGGCAGAAGCTGTTGTTGCGATGTTGGCCTGCGCCCGTCTTGGTGCGGTGCACTCCGTTGTCTTTGGCGGCTTTGCTCCCCATGAACTGGCTGTTCGGATTGATGATGCGAAACCTAAGGCAATAATTTCAGCGTCCTGTGGTATCGAAATCCAGAAAGTTATTCCTTATAAGGAAATGGTCGATAAGGCGATCGGGCTTGCTGAACATAAACCCGATTTTTGTGTGCTTCTTCAGCGCCCGCAGGCAATTGCAGAGCTAATTGAAGGTCGTGATTTTGATTGGCAGGCATTAATGAATGATGCCGATCCCGTGCCTTGTGTCTCGGTTAAAGCAACCGATCCGCTTTATATTCTTTATACCTCCGGTACGACAGGCAAGCCAAAGGGTGTCGTGCGTGATAATGGCGGTCATGCTGTCGCGCTTAAATACAGCATGAAAGCTATTTACGATATGAACCCCGGTGAAGTCTTTATGGCGGCATCTGATGTGGGTTGGGTTGTTGGTCATTCTTATATTGTGTATGCGCCGTTGTTAGCGGGCTGTACCAGTGTTGTTTACGAAGGAAAGCCTGTTAGAACGCCCGATTGTGGTGCTTTTTGGCGCTTGATTGAAGAATATCAGATCAAAGGCTTTTTCACTGCACCGACCGCTTTCCGTGCGATGAAAAAAGAAGATCCAAACGGCGAAGAACTGAAAAAGTATGATATCTCTTGCTTGAAAAACCTGTTCTTGGCGGGTGAGCGTTTAGATCCACCAACCTTCTTCTGGCTTCAAGAGCTTGTTGGTGTACCGGTTGTTGACCACTGGTGGCAAACCGAAACAGGTTGGGCTATCGCCGCGAACCAAATGGGCATTGAACCCCGTACACCAAAAGCTGGCTCGGCTACGGTTCCAACCCCAGGTTTTAATGTTCAGATTCTGGACAATAAAGGCGGCCAAATGCCAAAAGGCGAGCAGGGTAGTGTTTGTATTCAGCTGCCGATGCCTCCGGGTTGTTTGACAACGGTTTACGGTGATCCTGAGCGCTTTAAAAGCTCTTATCTTAATACCTTTGATGGCTATTATTTAACGGGTGATGGAGGCTACATTGACGAAGACGGTTATGTTTTCATCATGGGTCGTACCGATGATGTCATTAATGTCGCAGGCCACCGTCTTTCCACTGGCGAAATGGAAGAGATTATTGCTTCCCATGAAGGTGTCGCTGAATGTACCGTTATTGGTATTAATGACGAGCTAAAAGGTCAGCTACCGGTTGGGTTGGTTATCACTAAAGATGGCTATAACATTGATGAGGCTACCCTGGAAGCAGAATTAGCTGCGTTGGTTCGTAAAGAGATTGGTGCCATCGCTTGTTATAAGCAAACGATGGTGGTTGATCGATTGCCTAAAACCCGTTCAGGTAAAATTCTGCGGGGGATTTTACGCTCAATTGCTGATGGTAAATCTTACCAAGTACCTTCAACCATTGATGATCCTGCAAGCTTACCTGAGATTGAATCCATTATGGCTGACCATAAAATTGGTGTGGCAGGTCAATAAAAAGATCTGATCATTTCAGATAAAATGGCCTCATCAGAAAAACCGATCCTAGTGATCGGTTTTTCTATTTGTTAGTGCTTAAATACCCTGTGATACACTGCATAAAATGTAAATGATTAGGAATGTAATATGAGTCAATATGATTTTGATCTTTTTGTCATTGGTGCGGGTTCTGGTGGTGTACGTGCAGCGAGAACCACCGCAGGATTAGGCAAAAAAGTAGCCGTCGCAGAAGGCCGCTTTTTAGGCGGCACCTGCGTTAATATCGGTTGTGTGCCTAAGAAGCTATTTTCTTATGGCTCCCATTTTCATGAAGAGTTTGCTCAGGCCGCAGGGTTTGGCTGGACCGTGGGTGCTTCAGCGTTTGATTGGCCAACGCTAAGGGATAATAAAAATAAAGAAATTGAACGCTTAAATGGCATCTATCACAATCTATTGGTTGATTCTGGTGTAGAGCTTATCGAGGGGTATGCCAGCCTAAAAGGACCAAATGAAGTGGTTGTTGGTGATAAAACCTATACCGCAGAACGAATTTTAATCGCAACAGGCAGTGTACCTTTTATGCCTGAATTTCCCGGTAGTGAATATGCGGTTAGTTCAGACGCTGTTTTTTACCTAGAAACCTTTCCTAAACGCAGCCTTGTCTTGGGTGGCGGCTATATCGCTGTTGAATTTGCGGGGATTTTTCAAGGTTTAGGTGCTGAAAGTCATCTTGTTTACCGTGGTGATCAGCCTTTAAAAGGGTTTGATGAAGAAGTCCGCCAGTTTGCCCTTGATGAGATGCAAAAGAAAGGGGTTCAATTCCACCTTAATGCCAATATTGAACGCATTGAAAAAGTCGATACTGGCTTGAAAGTCACCTTAACCAATCAAGAAACGCTAGAGGTTGATCTGGTACTTTGCGCGACCGGTCGTATTCCCAAAGTTGATGGTTTAAACTTAGAGCAAGTGGGTGTTACGCAAGGCAAAACAGGTGAAGTGGTGGTTGATGAGCAATTTCAATCCTCGGTGCCGTCTATTTATGCTTTAGGGGATGTTATTAACCGCCTGCAACTGACCCCTGTTGCACTGGCCGAAGCGATGACACTGGTTAACAATTTGTATCAGCCAGAGCTGCCCTCTAAACAGATGGATTACTCCAATATTCCGACCGCTGTATTCTGTCACCCGAATATTGCAACCGTCGGTATGAGCGAGGAAACTGCAAGAGATACTTTTGAACGCGTTGAAATTTATAGCTCTGCATTCCGGCCAATGAAGCATACGTTATCGGGTTCGGATGAGCGTCATTTGATGAAGCTCATTGTGGATGCTGCATCTCGTAAAGTCGTTGGTGCCCATATGGTTGGTACGGATGCCGGTGAAGTGATGCAGGGAATCGCTATTGCGATTAAGGCGGGGGCCACAAAAGAGGTTTTCGATAGCACGGTTGGCATTCACCCTACGGGAGCGGAAGAGTTTGTTACCATGCGCACTCTTACTCGTAATTAATCTAACAACATCATTTAGATAGACTAAAAAAGGCTTTCAGCCATAAAACATGCTGAAAGCCTTTTTTGGGCGAGATAAGTTGCGAGGTTCTATCATAAACCCCGCAACGTTTTCTTATCGTTAGATAGAAAACAGGCTGTTTAACTTCGTCGCTAACATCATATTACCTTGTGCCTTGATTTTGCCGGTCATAAACGCCGTCATACCGTTTACTTCACCGCTTAGCACGCCCTTCAGGGTTGCTTTGTTCATGATTAAGGTAACAGAAGGGTCGTCATGCTCACCCGTACCTACGGTGCAGGTGCCATCTTTAATTTCAATAAAATATTCACCGTCGTCTTTCACTTCAAACTGAAAAACTTCATTCATGTCTTTAGCCGCATCAGGGTTAAAGCCTTTTTGTAACTCTTCAATTGCTTTGCCAACATCAGTCATAGTCAGTACCTTTTTATTATCTTTTGCAGTTATGCAGGGTCTTGTGGTTAACGTTTTAATGAGCATATTTCAAACGGATGTTTGAATCAAGCCTGAAAACAAGTTAATTGTCAGGAAAGAATACACAGCCTGAAATGCATCCTGTATGCTTCAGTCGCTTAAATAGAAGAGTTGGAGTGATTCGTGTACGAATTTTTTTCAGAATATGGTCTGTTCTTCGCTAAGACAATAACCTTGGCGATCATCTTTGTGGGTTCTATTTTACTACTGATAGTTGCGGCTGCTCAAAGTAAGCGCAAATCAGGTGAGGGCGAGTTCGAGATCGAACATCTTAACGAAAAGCTGTCAGAAACGACTAAATCCGTTAAAGAGGCTATTTGTGATAAAGATGCCTTTGAGCAGGAATTAAAGGCAGAAAAGAAAGCAGAAAAAGCTAAAAAGAAAGCGGCTAAAAATAACAAACTAGAAGAATCTGATGACGAAGCCCGTAAGCGCGTTTTTGTGCTGGATTTTGATGGTGATATTCGTGCCTCTGACGTTGAGTCTCTAAGGGAAACGATCAGTGCGGTTTTAACCATTGCACGCCCTGAAAAAGATGAAGTGGTGCTTAAGCTAGAAAGTGGTGGTGGCATGGTTCACAGCTATGGCTTTGCTTCATCTCAGCTACAGCGCATCACTAACAAGAAGATCCCTCTGACCGTTTGCGTTGATGCTGTTGCCGCCAGTGGCGGTTATATGATGGCGTGTACTGCCAATAAGATTCTTGCAGCCCCATTTTCAATTATTGGCTCAATTGGCGTGGTTGCCCAGATTCCGAACTTCAATAAATTGCTTAAAAAACATGATATTGATTATGAAGTACTAACGGCTGGCGAATACAAGCGCACCATGACCGTATTTGGCGAAAATACGGATGAAGGTCGCAAAAAGTTTGTTCAGGACTTGGAAGAAACCCATGTGCTGTTCAAAGACTTTATTCATGAGCAGCGCCCAGAGTTGGATTTGAGCAAAGTTGCCAATGGTGATGTTTGGTACGGTAAACAGGCCCTAGATTTAGGGCTCATTGATGGCCTTAAAACCAGTGATGAATACCTGATAGAAAGCTGTGATACTGCAGATGTGTATGAGGTTAGCTATGAGTTTAAATCAAGCCTTGTTGACCGGTTAGGTGATATGGTCTCCATGAGTATTAGTAAAACCGCTGATCGGTTTTTAACCCGTGCCCGTCAGGCAGAAATTGAGCGTTAAACAGAATGTTTTTTTCGCTAGCTTAAATTGCCGATAGCTAAGCTCTAAATGTTATAAAAAAATAAGCCGTTCAACTCAACGAAATTATCTTTGATTCTGTCGCTGAGGTTGAACGGTTTTTTATGTTGAGCAACGTGTGATTAGCGCCATTCCGCAGGATCTTTTTCCTGTTCTAAACCTGCTTCAGCCCATGCCGCGTAGCCTCCCAGCATATTCGTAACATTGGTAAAGCCCATCTCTTGCAATGTTTTTGCCGCAAGAGCACCACGCCCCCCTGCCTGACAGTACACAATAATTTCCCGTGTTTTATCCTGCAGATTTGGATGAGCATCTACCCGAAACTCGATAACACCACGGGGAATTTCAACGGCACCGGGTAGGTGGCCTTGCATAAACTCCTGTGGTTCCCGCACATCCAGAACTAAAGCGTCTTGTTTCAATCGTTCCGCAGCAACGTGAATATCACACTCATTGATTTGTGATTTTGCTACAGTCACAAAATCCTGTGTTGTTAAAGCCATAATTACCTCTGTTTATAAATAGAATAATCGCTAGATGATTCAGTGGGTTTACAGATAGTCTACTGCTTAAGAGGTTGCTAATAAATAATAAATTACGATCTATAAACAAGGTGGCCGAGAGAAGACTACACCGAATGGGCTGGCTGAGGTAGAATGCGCCAGTTTTTACATCTGCTTCCGAGGTCTTGAATGTCCACAGAAAATCCTAAAGTCGGCTTTGTCAGTCTGGGTTGCCCTAAAGCGCTCGTTGACTCAGAACGTATCCTGACACAATTACGCACTGAAGGTTATGAAATATCGCCATCCTATGAAGGTGCTGGACTTGTGGTGGTGAACACCTGTGGCTTTATTGACGCGGCAAAAGCTGAATCACTGCAAGCCATTGGTGAAGCGCTTCAGGAAAATGGCAAAGTTATCGTTACAGGATGTATGGGGGCCGATGGCGATCAAATTTTAGACGCTTATCCGCAAGTGCTCAGTGTCTCTGGGCCGCAACAATACGAGCAAGTGGTTAGCGCGGTACACGAACATCTACCCCCTAATAAAGATCACGATCCCTTTATTGATCTTGTTCCGCCCCAGGGTATCAAACTAACACCCCGTCATTATTCTTACCTGAAAATATCAGAAGGTTGTAACCACCGTTGTACCTTCTGCATTATTCCAGCCCTGCGGGGGGATCTTGATAGTCGGCCCGTGGGTAGCGTATTAGACGAAGCCCAACGTTTAGTTGATGCCGGTGTGAAAGAGCTGCTTGTCGTTTCTCAAGATACCAGCGCTTACGGTGTTGATCAGAAATATAAGCTAGGCTTCTGGCAAGGTCGTCCAACCAAAACTCGCTTAAAAGAACTTTGCCAAGCATTAGGTTCACTAGGGGTTTGGGTTCGGCTGCATTATGTTTACCCGTATCCAAGTGTCGATGATGTTATCCCACTGATGGCCGAGGGTGCCGTTGTACCTTATCTGGATATTCCGCTGCAACACGCCCATCCAGACGTGTTGAAAATGATGAAGCGCCCAGCCGCTTCTGAAAAGACGATGGAACGCATCAAAAAATGGCGTGAAATCTGTCCTGAAATTGTTATTCGTAGCACCTTTATCGTTGGCTTCCCTGGTGAAACGGAAGAGCATTTCCAATACCTATTGGATTTCTTAAAAGAAGCCCGTCTTGACCGTGTCGGTTGTTTCACTTATTCGGCGGTCGATGGCGCACCGGCGAATGCCCTTGAAAACCCCGTGCCAGAAGATGTCAAAGAAGCGCGTTTGGCACGCTTTATGAATGTTCAAGCACAAATTAGTGCTGAGAAACTACAAGATAAGGTTGGCCAAGAGATGGATATTCTGATCGACCATGCAGGCCCTGATGGTGCGATCGGTCGAACAAAAGGGGATGCGCCTGAGATTGACGGTGAAGTACACCTGCTTGATGTAACCGGCTTAGAGCCTGGGCAGATTGTACGGGGCCGTATTATTGAGGCGGATGACCATGACTTGTGGGCGGAGCTTGTTTAACGCGGATTATTAATAAGCGATAGACTAAATAATGACCATAAAAATGCCGGTATAAAACCGGCATTTTTAATGGCTTCTTTTTTTATAATGGCGGATTAGGCCCGCTAGCTTACAAGCTTGGGCGCTCGACAGCGGCTTGCCATAAAACGAACACTAACGCCAAGCCCGGAGCAAGAGCTACCGCCGGCAGAACAACCTCAGAAGCGATTGAAGCAACGCCAGCAATCGCTGCAACGCCTACTGTCATTGCGATATTAATACCAAGATTTGAAAAATCACCCATGATTTCTTCCTCAGCAACTATATTTGCTATTAATCTAAGATAAATGAAAAGTGTTACCTAATTTCCCAATGGTAACACTAGTTACGCGCGCGCACCTATCTTAAATGGCTAAAAAGTTGATATAGGCCGTACTTTCTAAGCTTTTGATGTCAGATTATATTTACGCTGGGCTTGATACAAATCGTAGCAGAAGATCAAAATGGCGAGCCAAATTAAAGAAAAAGTTACAAGTTGTCCCTTAGAGAAAGGCTCATCAAAGATAAAAATAGCCGTCAGAAACTGCATAAAAGGGTTGATATACATAATAAATCCAATAACCGCTAAAGGAAGCTGCCGAGCCGCAGCGGAGAACAGCAATAAGGGTATCGCAGTAACAATTCCCGATAACATCAGATAAAAGCCGGTAAAATCTGTTGTCTCTGCTGTGCCTGCTGTTACGGTACTCGTAACGGGCATTGGGTTTAGGCCGACACCACTTAAGACTAAAATAAAGCCAACCGCAGGTATTACCAGCCAGCCTGTTTCTAGAAATAAACCGTTTAGAGCTTCGAAAGGAGCTTGTTTGCGAACGAGTCCATAGAGACCAAAGCTCATGGCCAGTACCAGCGAGATCCACGGCAAACTTCCAACGCGATAGATTTCACCAAGTACGGCAATAGAGGCGAGGACAATGGATACCACTTGAATCGGGCGAATCTGTTCTTTAAGAATAAATCGAGCCAAAAATACGCTGACTAAAGGTGTTAAAAAGTAACCTAAACTCGACTGTATGACTTGGCCGATGCTCACTGCGTAGATAAATACCAGCCAGTTAATCGATATCAATACTGCGGCAATAGCTGACCAAAGTAGCGCTTTTTTAGTCACAGCTTGTTTTAATAATTGCCACTTACCTAATAACGTAATGAGAATAAGGCAGAAGGCAAATGACCAAAAAATGCGCGCAGAAATGACATCTAATGGTTCAATATGCGCCAGCAGAGAGAAAAATAGAGGAAAGCAGCCCCAAAGAAAATAGGCCAGCAAGCCTATGCCAAATTTTTGCATATTCATAACGTCATCCTGTTGATGGTCAAACCGTTCATCGGTCTAGTTTTTGGCAAGGAGATTCCCCCTTAAAATGTGTATCATACGACTTTGGACGTATGCCTAAATAAGGTTGCGAAAAAGGCCGTTTGCCATTTTGACGTAATGAGGTTCTTGTGCAAGCATTTCAAACACCTATTAACCTAACACTCCCTGATGTTATGGCTTTGATATGGTTTATTCTTTTGTGGACGCTCTATTATTTTTTCTCTAAAAGTGCAATGAACAAGAAGCCATGCTTGGCCAAGGTTATGCACGGCTATCGCGTAGACTGGATGACGAAATTACTTGAACGGGAAGTCCGTATTGCCGATACCACTATCATGACCCACTTGGAGCGCAATGGCTCTTTCTTCGCCTCTAGCAGTTTGTTAATTATTGCAGCACTCTTCACTATGTTAGGTGCTACGGAAAAGGCACTTGGTATCTTGTCTGAATTGCCGTTTTCATCATCGAATACTCGTTTTGAATGGGAATTAAAGGTTCTACTGCTGATTGGTATTTTTGTTTATGCGTTTTTTACTTTTACATGGTCTATGCGTCAATATAATTTCTGCGCCATTCTCATCGGTTCTGCCCCTCATCCAAACGACAGTAGCGTTAGTCCTCAAGGACGAAAAGCCTATGCAAGACATGCCGCAAATTTGATTGATCTCGCGGCGAACCAATTCAATTACGGGTTACGGTCTTACTATTTTGCGTTATCTGTATTGTGCTGGTTTTGGCATCCTTACGTTTTTATGTTTGCAACAGTTCTGGTGGTTTTGGTGCTTTATCGACGTGAGTTTTATTCTAAATCCCTACAGGCCTTAATTGCTGCAGGTGATTCTAATATTCAATTTACAGGAATTATCCGTTAATCATTCCTTCTATTGCCTGCTTATATTAGCTTCTATTTATTTGATGCAGTTCACGAATCTTTGATTTGCTTCAATAATAGGTTCTTTTATTTTATTTTGATCCGGCAGGCTTTTAAAACAACATGCTTATTAATAACTAATGATATTAGCTGATATATTTTAGTTTTATAGTTAATCATTCTGTCTTAATAGCTGTTTACCCTTGAGCGCTAAGTTACGGTCTATCTTGGTAGTTGACTTAGATCATTCAAAAAATCCTTTTTAAGCGCATTATGTTCGAACCTTTTCGTATTAAAGGTTCGAATAATAAGCTGAGATTAAGAGGCAAGGGTATGCTCGCATCTAAAATTTTACATGACGATGAAGTTTTTTTAGGCTCGGATGAGTTGATTATTTCAAAGACCGATCTACAAGGGCGTATCACTTATGCTAACCGGACTTTTATTCGGCTTGCAGGGTATGACGAAGAAGCCTTGTTAGATAAACCTCATAATATGATTAGACACCCAGATATGCCTAAGGGGGTTTTCAAATTCCTATGGCAAGAATTACAACAAGGGCATGAGTTTTTTGGCTTTATTAAAAATGCGACGATTGGCCAGGGGTTTTATTGGGTTTTTGCTAACATCACTCCAGACTTTGACAGTAAGGGCCGGGTGCAAGGGTATTTCTCTGTACGAAGAAGCCCTAGTGCGGAGGCTATCAAAGTGATTGAGCCTATCTATAAAAATATGATTGAGATTGAGCGTAGGCACTCAAAGCCCGATGCTCCACATCATTCTTTTTCCTATTTGAATCAAGTATTGGACAGTAAACGCGTGTCTTATGAGCGTTTTGTTATGCAGCTGCAAGCTTTGTAAGCTTTATTAACTGTGGTTAAGGCGTTGATATGAAACGACTGATTGTTTTCTCTTTTGTGGTTGTGCCCGCAGCACTACTTCTCCTGTCGTGGTATCGCTCAACACTATCTTTAGAGCTAGCTATATTATCATCGCAAGTTTATGCAGGGTTAGGATTTTACCTCTACCTTAACTCTCGGTCTAAACAGCGATATCAAGAGCTTAGTAAGGTCTTGAACCAAGCGGCCCAAGGTGAGCTACATCATCGTGTGACCCATATAAAGGGCTATGGTGCTACATCAAACGTTGCGTGGGCGATTAACGAGCTATTGGACTTTGTTGAAACCTATTTCAAAGAGGTAAAGCTGTGTTTCCAACGGGTTAATAAGCAGGATTTTAGCCGAGAGGCTAAGACAACAGGGCTGCCTGGGGATTTTTCTGAGTCATTAAAATCAATTAATATTGCGATTCAAGCGATTAAGGAAAATGCCGTCTTTACCGAAAGAAATGACCTTACAAGCCAGATTCATGAGTTAAACCTACAGTATTTACGCAGAGATCTACAGCAGAGTGAGTCGGATGTTCAGTCGATACAGCTCGATATCGCAGATGTTGATTTAATTGCGAAAGAAAATAATATCATCGCTCAAGAAAGTAGTCAGTCGATTAATAAGATGAGCGATAATTTGCACCAATCAACAGAAAATATCGCCCAGCTTCAGCAACAAGCAGAAGCTTTAAGTAAGGCCAGTGGTGCCGTTTCAAAAGCATTAAAGTTAATCACTGATATTGCAGATCAAACAAACTTATTAGCGTTAAATGCCTCGGTGGAGGCCGCACGAGCAGGAGAAACAGGGAGAGGGTTTGCCGTGGTGGCCGATGAGGTAAAAAATCTTTCTAACCGCACGAAGAATACGGCTACAGAAGTGCACGATGTTCTAAATTCTTTGAATGCCCAGGTTGAAATCATTAAAACGGCAACCCAAACAAGCAATACCCTAAGCCTTCAAGTGACTCAACAGCTTGATAGCTTTCTCCAGCTATTCTCTTCCCTTGAGAATAGCGCTCTAGCAACTTCAACCAAAGTGGCGACTGTTGCAGAACATGCCAGTTCCGCGGTAAGTCGTATCGCTCAGGTTATCTATAAACAAAATTTATACGCATTGCTTGAAGAAGAAATCACTCATCGTTCCGACGATTACTTTGATCAAGAGTGTACACCATTAGAGCATTTGCGAGAAAAGACGCGACATACTGCACCAAGCTGTCAGAAGATGTTCGATCTTGTAGAAAGATACTGTAACAGGGAAGAAGATGCCGACTCTCTGATCAAGCAGCTAAAACAGATCGAAGCCGATTAAAACTACCGAATTGAAAAGATATAAAGAAGCAAGAGAGCAGTGCCGCCCCCTCCTGCTTGCTTTAAGCTATTTTATGTTATAAGCCTTTCAACGCCTCTATATGCTTATGGGCAGCACTGCCTAAAGCACTAAGGTTATACCCACCTTCAAGAACTGAAACGATACGGCCATCGGAGTATGTTTTAGCGACATCCATAATCATTTTGGTAACCCAAAAAAAATCATCATCTACAAGATTAACTTCGCCCATAGGATCATCTTTGTGGGCATCAAAGCCCGCAGAGATAAAAATCATTTCGGGGCGGTGCATCTGTAGCGCAGGCAACCAGCTATCTTCGACTAATTTCCGAAATTCAGGGCCGTTACAGCCAGCGTTAAGCGGAGTGTTTACGATATTATCCCATTCTGATTCCGCAAAGCGCCATGGAAAATAAGGGTGCTGAAAACTGGAACATACCAGTACATCAGGATCATTTTTGTATATATCAACAGTACCGTTGCCGTGGTGGACGTCAAAGTCAATAATGGCAATGCGCTTCAGGCCAAAGTTTTGTCGAGCATGTTCAACGCCAATCGCGACGTTATTAAGAAAGCAGAAGCCTAAGCTCTCAACGCGCTCCGCATGATGACCCGGAGGCCTAACGGCACAAAAGACATTATCAGCTTGGTTTTTTAAAACTTGCTCTGTGCCCCGAACTACAGCACCGGCCGCCATAACAGCAGCATGCATTGTTTGTGAGCACATTAGCGTGTCATCATCAATCTGAACAAGAGGCGCACCTTCTGCCGGTTGACTCAGCTCAAGGGAAAGAACATGGGCCTTGGGATGTACGCGAATTATTTGTTCTTCAGTCGCTGGTCGCGCATTATAATGCTGCAATTCTTGCGCAAGTGCACTACGTTCAAGTTGTTGATTTATTGAAGAGATTCTATGCGGACTCTCTGGGTGCCAAGGCCCCATGTCGTGCAGCATACACTCTGAATGACTGATATAAGATGTAATCATTAAAACTCTCCCTCTTGATACTAGTTTAATGAAGTGGGCTAATGAGGGATACTGGCATATAGTCGATATATGCAGTGCAATATTCGTTAAGACTTCGGAGTAATTATTTGTGGGTACTCGTTTTTTAAAATACTTTTTTGAACCTAAGTCTATTGCAGTTTTTGGTGCTTCAGAAAAAGAATTCAGCATGGGTGGTCAGGTTATCCGTAATCTGCAAGATGGGCAGTTCCCCGGAAAAATATTTGCCGTAAACACAAAAGGTTACGATGAAGTTTTCGGTGAGAAATGCTACTCAAGCGCTGAAGCGCTGGAAGAAATTCCTGATCTTGCGATCGTCTGCTCGCCGCCAGAGGTTGTGCCTAGCCTAGTTGGCCGACTTGGTCACTTAGGCGTTAAGGCCGCGATGATACTGACAGGAGGTTTATCTCGTACAGACAGTGCCAAAGCCAAAGTAGACCCACGTCACAAATCACTTAAAGATGACATGCTGACCGCTGCTCGGGAGTCGGGTATTCGTGTGATGGGGCCTGAGTGTCTTGGCGTTTTGGTGCCCGGTCGTAAACTTAATGCGAGCTATTCCTCCCGTAACATTAAACCCGGTAAAGTCGCTTATATTGGTCAGTCTGGCATGCTGGGTAATGCGATGATGGATTGGGCAAATGGCCGTGGCATTGGCTTTTCCCATGTTGTTACTTTAGGGGATAGTGCTGACGTTATGTTGGCGGACGTTATTGACTATATTAATCGTCACAGCCATGCCCAAGCGATTCTACTTCACCTTGAATACATTAGTGATGCTCGACACTTAATGACGGCGATTCGAGAGGCGTCGCGGAATAAGTTAGTACTTGCGATTAAAAGTGGGCGAGTGATCTCCTCATTAGAAGGGCCAACAGTAAAAACCCCTGGGTTAAACAATCGTGACCAAGTATACACCGCCGCCTTAAACCGAGCGGGTGTGGTTCGCGTTAACAATGTCGAAGAGCTATTTGATGCACTTGAATCATTATCACGCATTAAGCCGATATTAGGTGATCGGCTAGCCATTGTCAGTAATGGTATCGGCCCCAGTATTCTTGCTGCGGATAAATTGCTGATGTCTGGCGGGAAGCTTGCGAAACTTTCTGAGGAAACCCGCCATAAGTTGGATGAATGCTTACCCGCAGGTTGGTCGGATGCAAACCCTATTGATATTGGTGGTGATGCCATGCCTGAGCGTTTTGTTCAGGCTATAGAAGTACTATCTAACGCACCTGAAATTGATGCGGTGCTCGCCTTGCACGCCCCTACTCGATTAGCACCAAGCTTAGAGGCTGCCAATGCGGTTATCAATCAGCGAGGCAAGTTCCGAAGAAGCGTACTAACCTGCTGGATGGGAATGGAAGAGGCGCGACCTGCTCGCAAAGAGTTTAACCTCGCGGGGATGCCCACTTATACATCGCCAGAACATGCTGTTCAGGCTTTTATGCATATGGTGAATTACCGCCGCAGCCAAGCACTCCTGCAAGAAGCTCCGCCTAGTATTCCCCATGAAACACCCTATGAAGTTCGCCGTAGTGCTCGCAAACTGGTTGCGCGGGCTAAAAAAGAAGGCCGAGTAGCCCTAACTCACCAGGAAAGCACGCAGGTTCTAGCAGCTTATAACATACAAGTAGCGCCAAGCTGGTATGCAAAAGATGAAAATTCAGCTGCGATTATTGCCAGCCAACATGATCAACCCCTCGCAGTTAAAATCATCCATGAAACGAACTGCGTACCTTTCGTTTATCGTAAACATCCCCATAAAGTATCTGCAGGCTTGATTCAGGATATTATGACACCTGAAGCGATGCGGAGCGCGGTCATTCGCCTTAGGGATAAGGTATGCGAGAAATTCCCAGAAAGCACTATTTATGAATATTGCATTCAGCCGATGCATCGTGGCAAACATTCTATGCTGCTGAATATGGGGATTACACGAGATCCTGTTTTTGGCCCGATCATTCTTTTTGGTGTCGGGGGCTATAAAGAAAATGTACTTGCGGATAGACATGTTGCATTACCGCCTTTGAATATGACACTTGCGGATGAACTTATTCGACGCTCCCATGCCTATCGGCTGATTAAAGAGCACAGTGATAACCCTGTGCATGATATTGAAGCGATCTCAGGGGTTCTTGTAAAATTAAGTCAATTGGCTGCAGATATTCCAGAGCTGAACGGCCTTGAAATCAATCCGTTGATTATCAACCGTGAAGAGATGCTTGTCATTGATGTGAAGATTGATTTAGGCGAGCCAAGCTATCACGCCATTATGCCTTACCCCGAAGAGTTACGAGAAACAGTGACGCTTAAAAAAGGTCGGCTGGTAGAGGTTAGACCGATAAGAGGTGAAGATGCGGCGGCTCTATCACAGTTCCATAATCGGCTAAGTGAACAGAGCATTCGTTTCCGTTATTTTCACAACAAAGCTGAGCTTAGTAAGCGTGACTTAGCTAATCTAACGATTATCAACTACGACCGTCAGATGGCCTTTATTGCTGAAGAAATTAAAGAGAATAATGAGCGGGAGATATTAGGTGTGGTTCGTGTCTGGACCGATCCTGATAATATCCGCACTGAGTTCTCTGTGCTTATTCGAGATGATTTGCAAGGTGAGGGTTT
Organism: Oceanospirillum maris DSM 6286; assembly: GCF_000422865.1. GTDB lineage: Bacteria > Pseudomonadota > Gammaproteobacteria > Pseudomonadales > Halomonadaceae > Oceanospirillum > Oceanospirillum maris. The sequence goes on from NZ_AUGW01000012.1 coordinate 53,579, forward strand.
AGGGGCGCTATTGATGCGCAAAATGATCAAATATTCCCGTAGTGTTGGTACCCTTGAAATGATAGGAAAGATTTTGATAGAAAATCATCCTATGCGAGGTTTGATGAAGTATTTAGGCTTTGAGTGCCACTACAATGCAGAGGAACAAGTCATTGATGCTGTAATGTCACTCAACGAGCCTCAGAGCGAATGGCAGAAGCACCGCTTAGGCAACAGCGGACTGTAACGGAACCTGACGCTGAGATTTGGTCTAAGAATAAGAAAGCCGACAATGCGTCGGCTTTATAGAGAACCTTAGCAAACGCTTAAGGAGACAAACGCTCTATATTCCATTTACCACCCCCAATGGTATAGCGAAAACGGTCGTGTAGGCGGCTTGGCTGTCCTTGCCAGAATTCAAATAGGTCAGGCACAATACGGTAGCCGCCCCAATGAGGTGGTTTAGGAATAGAAGCATCCCCAGAGAACTGTTCACTAAACTGGTCACATCGCTGAGAGAGCCATTCACGATTTGGGATAACGGCACTTTGCTTTGATACCCATGCGCCAATTTGGCTGTCTTTAGGACGACTATGAAAATACTCTTCAGACTGTAATGGCGATATGCGTTCAACAACACCGTCAATTCTTACCTGACGTTGTTTTTCACCCCACCAGAATACAACGGATGCATGAGGATTTCCCGCAAGGTGCATTCCTTTTTCACTTTGGTAATTGGTATAAAAAACAAAACCTTGGGGATCAATACCTTTCAATAAAACAATTCGTGATGCTGGACGGTTCTCAGGAGAAACAGTTGATAACGTCATCGCATTAGGATCAAAAGGCTCATTCTTAACGGCATCGTCAAACCATTGTCGAAATTGATCAAACGGGTCACTCGCTAGATCCTGCTCTGTAACGGCCTCTTGGTCAAATACACGGCGTAGCGAGGAAATATCCTGGTTCATAGTATTAACGCCTCATTACTCATTTCTAAAGTTTGGTAGCTTGATTTTGATAGGTATCATAAACCTTACGACAAAGCAGGGCCAACGAGAAAAGGCTGTGGCTGTCGAGAAACGTTTGATTTCATGACTTAAAGCTGTAAAAAGTTTTTTATGCCAGAAAAAACAATCTGCGCGGCCATGGCACTAAGAATAAGTCCTGTCATTTTACTTAAAATATTTAAGCCTGTTTTCCCTAAAAGGCGCTCTATTTCGCTGGAAATATAAAGCAATCCACCGAGAGAAAATAGAGCCACCATCAAAGCGCTAACACCAATTAAAGTCTCCGTCGTTGTTTTTAACTCCGCACCGTAAACCAGTGTCGCACCGATGGTTGCAGGGCCGACGATCGTGGGAATGGCGAGTGGCACAACGGATATATCGTCACCACTTTGTTCTGGTACGCCTGTTGCATGGTTACGAACACCATCTTTAACCAAGCTAACGGCTGATAGAAACAGTAAACAGCCGGCGCCGATCCTAAAGGAGTCGAGGGTAATCCCTAGAACCTCAAACAAGGTGGTTCCAAAGAAAAAGAGCACAAGACAGATTAAAGCAGCGGATAGAACGGCGCGGTTAATGGTTGAGCGTTTTTGTTGCTTGGTTTCTCCTCGGGTTAGAGCAAGAAACATCGAAACGACAAAAAAGGGAGCAAAAAGAAAGAAAAATTGAATAAACGTGGATATAAATAGAGCCATCTTACTTTGTCGCCTCAGAAGTTGAATGTGACGGTATTATAAAGGCGTTAAGGCTATTTTTATCTATATATAGTAAATGCATTTTATTTATGACTAAAAAAACTGTAAAAAATACTGATACACTAGTCAATAAGGTCAGGGGCTTTAAGAATGTGTGTCGTTGGATAAAGTATCCGCGCTAGCTGCCGATAACCCCTAAGCTACTGAAAAGTCAGTGTTACTCAAAAGTCAGTTATAAGGGCTACTAATCAAACATTCACTGGGTTATGCTTCCGTTTAACTTGGTTGAAAGTAGATATCATAAGGTTGGGTCAATGGATTTCGCCACTCTTTTAGGGCTTATTACAGGTATTGCATTTGTTGGTTTGGGTATTGCACAAGGCGATGACCCCAGCATTTTTATTAATATTCCAGGGGTCTTAATTGTTGTCGGTGGCACAATTTCGGTTACCTTGGTGAAATATCGCATTGCAAGCTTCTTCCTCGGTATTAAAGAAGGTTTTGCCGTTGCTTTCTTTGAAAGTAATGACAATCCTCGGGAAATAATTCAGCTTGCCAATCATCTTGCAAAAATTGCGCGTCGGAACGGTCTTTTAGGGCTAGAAGATGAGCCCATTGAGAATCCCTTTTTTGCCAAAGGTATTCAGCTTTGTGTTGACGGTCATCCCCCTGAGTTCATTCAGAAAGTTTTGATGAACGAAATGAGCATGTCCTTAGATCGCAAAGAACTGGGTGAGAAGGTTTTCCGTAATATGGCAGGGTCCGCACCTGCCTTCGGTATGATCGGTACCTTGGTTGGTCTGGTTCAAATGTTGAACAACCTTGATGACCCTGCATCGCTTGGGCCTGGTATGGCTGTCGCGCTGTTAACGACGCTATACGGTTCTTTAATCGCCCAGCTTGCAATGATGCCTTTAGCGGACAAGTTAGCTTTAAAAAGTAGCGAGCTTGAATCTAATATGGCGCTGATCACCGAGTCAGTATTGGGTATTCAGGAAGGCCTTAACCCTACGGTTATGGATGAATTGTTAGAGACTTATCTGCCTGAGTATCTTCGTTCAGGTATGTCTATGACTGAAGAAATATAGCGTAGGATATCCAAGCAGCAAGCGAAGGATAGTAGGGTGATGAATATTAATACTAAGAAACGTAAAAAGGCGAAGAACGAAGTGGTTCCCGAATGGATGGTAACCTTTGCGGACATGATGACGCTTCTGTTAACTTTCTTCGTTTTGATTTTATCTTTTTCTACAACGGATGTTGAGCGTTATAAGAGCATCGCCCAGGCCATGCAAAGCTCATTTGGTGTGCAAGACCTTAATCCTTTGAGTATTATCCCAGCGGATAATCCGCCAAAGAACGAGAATATCATTGAGCCGATTAAACCTCAGCCTTCTACCGAGGCTGAAGACGCTGATGTTGAAAATCAACTGGAAAGTATCGGTAACCGACTTGAAACTAACTTTACTGATGAGATTGAAAAAGGTGTCATTATTGTTGAGCGAGATGAAGATCATATTATCATCCGCTTTCCAGATGAGTCTGCTTTCACCTCAGGTAGTGACTATTTAGAACCAGCCGTTGTACCTGTTTTGCAGAAAGTAGGTAAGCTAATCTCTGAATATGATATGTATACCATTGTCGAGGGCCACACGGATGATCAACCGATCAATACCGATCGTTTCCGCTCGAACTGGGATTTATCAGCTGCCCGTGCAGTGTCTGTTGCCCATGAGCTAACTTGGCTAACAGATCTAGAAGAGAAGTTTCTCTATGTGGTTGGCAATGCTGATGCCCGCCCTCTGGTGCCAAACACTAACCAAGCGAATCGTATAAAAAACCGTCGTGTTGAAATTCTTTTAATTGAACGAGAAGAGAATAGTGAGCGCGATGTTTATCAGGGTATTCAACAAAGTCCACTGCTTCGGTAGTAAGATAGCTAACGATAAAAGAAGCAAATAAAAAAAGAGATGCCACGGCATCTCTTTTTTTATGGGTGAAGATTGGGAGAGAAGCGCCTTAGCTCCAACGCTCAGCAAACAACGGTTGTGGTTTATCGAGGGCGGCTTGATAGGCATTTGAAAAAGGTTTAAGTGCCGTTAGCGCTTCTTCAATCGACTTGTCTTCACGAACTGCAAAGCTGTTAAATCCACAGCGCGTCATAAAGAATAATTGATCTTGAAGTACATCGCCGATAGCCCGTAGTTCACCTTGATAATCGAAGCGTTCACGCAATTGGCGAGCTAGGGTGTAGGCGCGACCGTCACTAAATACAGGAAAGTCAATGGCAACAACGCTAACCTGATTTAATTTATCCGCGGATGAATCAAACACAGTGTCATTCGGAATCCATACACCAACGGCCTCATAGCTAGAAGAATCAAACTCACCGGCTAACCATGTAGTATAAGGCAGAAGTACTTTACCTGATGTTGGCAGCTCTGCTTCAAGCTCAACCTTTAGCCAAGTATCCTCGACAATATCTTGGTTAAGAATAATCTTAGGCATAGACGCGTTCCTTAAATGTAGCTTGACCAAGACGATGGTAAGCCTCAACAAACGACTCACCTTCTATCCGGTTTTCAACATAAACAGACATAATGCTTTCGATAACATCTGGTACCCGGTCTTGCTTAACGGCGGGGCCTAATATTTTCCCGATACCTGCGGTGCTACCGGAGCGGCCACCAAGGGATATCTGATAGAACTCTTCGCCCTTACGATCAACACCCAAAAGGCCAATATTGCCAATATGGTGATGTCCGCAGGCATTCATGCAGCCAGAGAAGTTAAAGTCGATATCGCCAAGGTCATAGAGGTGATCTAAATCGTCGAAACGGCGTTGGATCGCTTCAGCAACAGGGATCGATTTTGCGTTAGCTAGGGCGCAGAAGTCGCCACCGGGGCAGCAGATCATATCCGTCAGTTTACCGACATTAGGTGTCGCTAAGCTGTTGTCTTCTAAAATCTGCCATAGCTCAAATAGCGCTGATTTTTTAACATCGGACAGAATCAAATTTTGGTGATGACTCACGCGAAGTTCACCAAAGCTGTATTTGTCCGCCAGATCAGCGATCAAATCCATTTGGCTATCGGAAACATCTCCAGGAGCGACACCGGTTTTCTTCAAAGAAAGCGTGACCGCAATATAGCCTTCTTTTTGGTGTGCTTGAGTGTTATTGGTCACAAAGCGTGAAAATGCTTTATTTTGCTCACGTTGTCGTTCGAATTCACCTTCAGATGGCGCACTCTCATAGTCGGGATCAATAAAGAAACTGGCTGCCTTGGCAATAACATTGTCGTTAATGGTCGAAGGGCCATCAGCAACGTGATTCCATTCGGATTCAACCCGTCGCGCGAATTCTTCTACACCTAACGCTTTCACTAAGATTTTAATACGCGCTTTATATTTATTGTCACGACGGCCAAACTGATTATAAACACGCAAAATCGCTTCTAAGTAAGTCAATAAGTGCTTAGCGGGTAGGTTTTCACGAACCAAGTCACCAATCATTGGCGTACGACCTAAGCCGCCACCCACAAAGACATTGAATGCGATAGAGCCATCATCGGTTTTTACCAGTTGCAAGCCAACATCGTGCACCTTAATCGCCGCACGATCTTCTTCTGAGCCACTAATAGCAATCTTGAATTTACGAGGTAAGAAGGCAAATTCAGGGTGAAATGTTGACCACTGGCGCACAATTTCACACCACGGACGAGGGTCTGAGATTTCATCCAAGGCAATACCCGCAAATTGATCCGTCGTTGTATTACGGATGCAGTTACCACTGGTTTGAATGGCGTGCATCTCAACTTTCGCCAGTTCTTCTAAAATATCTGGGCAGCTTTCAAGTGTCGGCCAATTAAACTGAACATTTTGTCGCGTTGTAAAATGTGCATAACCTTTATCATAGGTACGAGCGACATGGGCCAGCTTACGTAGTTGCTCTGCATTGAGCATACCGTAAGGAATGGCAACCCGTAACATGGGAGCAAGGCGTTGGATATAGATGCCATTTTGCAAACGCAAAGGCAGATATTCTGCTTCTTCAAGTTTGCCATCAAGATAGCGCTGGGTTTGATCCCTGAACTGGATTACACGCTCATCAACTAATTTCTGATCGTAATCGTCGTACTTATACATTTCATTTCCTACGACTGGTTAGCGTTTTTGTAGTTGTGGTGAAACATCACGGTAAAACGGGCTTAAATTATAGAGTAGCCGGTTTTTGATTATATCATTTGCTGAACAATAGCAGTGTTCTCTTATTCTTAAAATGAATTTATATCTATATATTTATTTCATAATAGAATAAAGAGAATCTGAATTTGTCGGCTCTTTATTGGCCAACTTTTAGGTTTTTGGGCTATTGTCAGCGTGTACAAGCCACGCTTTTACATGCCACAGCCAGATAAAGACGCTAGCATTTAAGCATCTATAGATAAGCTGCACACTCCAGATAGCGATAAGACCAAAGCCTAAGTAGACACCAAAGACAAAAGCGAGGGGAAGAAAGAGTCCCCATTGAAGCGTGACTGAAACCTGCATGACCATTTTACTCGCACCTGCACCGAGTAGAGCCTGCGTTAGAACTATAGCAGAGGCGTCGATAACCATCATAAACGCAGTGAGTTGCAAAGGAACAATGCCAAGTTCAATCCCTTTGGGCTCAATAATGAATAGCCCTAGCACAGGTTCAGCCAAAAAAGCTAAAGGCAGTGCGATAAGCAATAATAAAATGACGGCAACTTTAGCGACATCCCGTCCCCAATCTTGAGCGGCTTGATTGTCTTTTTCACCCAAAGAGCGACCCACTAAACTGGTGGCGGCCATACCAAGCCCGACGGCTGGGAGAATCATCAAAAGAGATAAATTAACCAAAATATGGCCAACAGCAACAGAAAGCGCATCAATTTGGCCTATCATCCAAAAAAGAACCAAATAGCCAGAAGCGAACAAGGTTTGCTGGAGTGAATGAGGTAGTGTTCGACTAATCAGTATTTTCAATATATCGCTACGGGGTCTCAGCCAGATAAACGCCTCGGCTCCTAGCTGCTTTAAGCTATAAATAAGCCAGACTAAAGTCCCCAAACACAGGGATAAAAAAGTGCCAAGCCCAGCACCTTCAACACCAAGGGCCGGTAGCCCCAGTAAACCGTAAATCAAAATATAGCTAATACCAATATTGCTAAGGTGAATCAGTACGATAATTTTGAGATAGATTTTAGAATGATGCACCCCATTCCAATAGCCACGAAAAACAAGATTAAAACCTACAGCCAACAGACCGATGATACGCCAATCAAGATAAGGTTCGGCCAGTTCAATGACGGCACCGTTTTGATTAATGCAGCCCAGAAGGTCATGAGAAAAAGGATAGATAAGTAATATTAATGGCGTACAAAGCACCATTGCTAGAATAAGCCCTGCATTTAGGGTGTTACGTTGGGAGCTGTTACATTGTGCGCCATAGTAAAAAGCAGTGGTTGATTGGACGGCAGAAGACAGGCCAAGAATAAGCGCTGTAATGACAAAAGCCGTATAGCCAGCGATGCCAATAGCCGCTAGAGCCGTGCTACCCAAAGCACCAACCATGGCGGAGTCGACAAGGTTGATTAAACTTTGGGAGAGCATCCCGCCAATCAGTGGTAAAGCGAGCTGTAATATTTCTCGCTGCCGCTGAAAGGAAGGAAAATGTATCGGAAGACGCAAACGACTGACTTAAAAATTAAGATGGGTCATAAGAAAGAACAGGCATTAACCAACGCTCCATCTCTGCTGTCGTGACACCTTTACGTTCAGCCAATTGCTCGACCTGATCGACATCGATCTTGCCCGTACCAAAATATTTGGCTTCTGGATGCCCAAAATACCAACCGCTGACCGCCGCAGCAGGTGTCATCGCAAAGCTTTCAGTTAGTTCCAGACCACTATGCTCCGTTGCCTCTAGTAAACGAAACAATGTTTCCTTTTCCGTATGGTCAGGGCACGCTGGATAACCCGGTGCTGGGCGAATGCCTTGATATTGCTCTTTGATCAAGGCTGCATTATCCAAGTTTTCATCAGCCGCGTAACCCCAAAACTCTTTACGAACGCGCTCATGTAGATGCTCGGCAAAAGCTTCTGCTAAACGATCCGCTAACGCCTTCACCATAATGGAATTGTAGTCATCACCATTGGCTTCATACTCTTTCGCAAGCTCATCGGCACCAATACCCGCATTAACCGCAAAACCACCAATATAGTCACTTAAGCCAGTCTCTTTTGGTGCGATATAATCCGCAAGACTCAGGTTTGGCTTACCTTCTGGTTTTGGTGTCTGTTGGCGGATGTGTTGCAACAGAGCTTTAACGTCTGCACGAGACTCATCAGCATAGACTTCAATTTGATCCGCTTGAGTGGTATTGGCTGGCCAAAAGCCAATCACACCACGGGCTTGGATGAGTTTCTCATCTATAATTTTCTTCAGCATCTCTTGGGCGTCAGCAAATAGGTTTGTGGCCGCTTCACCAACGACTTCATCCGTCAGAATTTGAGGATATTTACCTGCCAAATCCCACGACATAAAGAACGGAGTCCAATCAATGAATGTGGCAATAGTCGCCAAATCATAATCATCAAAAGCCTTCACCCCAGTAAACGTAGGCTGCGTTGGGGTGAAATTATCCCAATCTAAGGCTAAACGGTTGTCGCAGGCTTTTGCATAGCTAATGCGATCAGCCTTAGCTCGACGATTAGCATTACGAATACGGGTTTCTTCATACTCTTTACGGCGACCCGCAACAAAATCATCCCGTAGCTCATCGCTAAGCAGATTACTGGCAACGCCAACCGCTCGCGAAGCATCGGTCACATAAATAACAGGGCCACGTTTATATTGCGGCTCAATTTTAACCGCCGTATGTGCTTTAGATGTTGTTGCGCCACCAATCATCAGAGGCAGATCAAAGCCTTGTCGCTCCATCTCTTTAGCAATATGCACCATCTCATCAAGGGATGGTGTAATTAGGCCTGATAAACCGATAATATCTGCATTAACTTCTTTTGCCGTTCTCAGGATTTTCTCTGCCGGTACCATAACGCCTAGGTCAACGACCTCGTAGTTATTACACTGCAGAACAACACCGACAATATTTTTTCCGATATCGTGAACGTCACCTTTAACGGTAGCCATCACAATTTTACCTTTGGCTTCTACCGCACCAGATTTCTCTGCTTCAATGAAGGGAATCAAGTGCGCAACGGCTTGCTTCATTACCCGGGCTGATTTCACAACTTGCGGTAGAAACATTTTGCCCGCACTAAAGAGATCCCCAACAACATTCATACCGTCCATTAAAGGACCTTCAATAACCTGGATAGGGCGATCAGCTTCAAGTCGAGCGGATTCGGTATCTTCAATAATAAAGTTGGTAATACCTTTCACGAGCGCATGTTCGATTCTTTTAATAACTGGCCATGAACGCCATTCAAGATCTTCTTTTTTCGCTTCAACACCATCGCCACGGTACTTCTCAGCCACATCCAATAGACGGTCAGTGCTGTCATCCCGACGATTAAGTACGACATCTTCAACGAGATCCCGCAGCTCTGCCGGCAGGTCATCATAAACCGCAAGCTGTCCGGCATTCACGATGCCCATCGTCATGCCCTCTTTAATCGCATAATAAAGAAAGGCGGAGTGAATCGCTTCACGTACCGGATTATTGCCTCGGAAAGAAAACGATACGTTAGAGACACCACCGGAGATCATGGCGTGAGGTAGGTTATCCTTAATCCAGCGAGTGGCTTCAATAAAGTCCACGGCGTAATTATTATGCTCTTCGATACCGGTGGCGACGGCAAAGATATTTGGATCGAAGATAATATCTTCAGCTGGAAAACCTATATCATTAACCAAGACATCGTAGGAGCGTTTACAAATTTCCGTTTTGCGCTCATAAGTATCCGCCTGACCGTCTTCATCAAAGGCCATCACAATAACTGCAGCACCGTAACGCATACAGAGTTTAGCGTGATGGCGGAACGCCTCCTCGCCCTCTTTTAGTGAGATAGAGTTTACAATGGGTTTGCCCTGAACACATTTTAACCCAGCTTCGATAATTTCCCACTTAGATGAATCGATCATGATAGGAACTTTCGATATCTCAGGTTCAGAGGCAACTAGATTGAGAAAAGTTACCATAGCTCCCTGTGAATCCAGCATGCCTTCATCCATATTGATATCGATGACCTGGGCACCACTTTCAACTTGCTCTTGGGCTACTTCTAATGCTGTGTCGTAATCTTCTTCAACGATTAGGCGCTTAAAACGTGCCGATCCAGTAACGTTTGTACGCTCACCAACGTTAACAAATAGACTATCAGCATTGATATTAAAAGGCTCAAGGCCGCTGAGACGACAGGCTTTAGGCAGCTCTGGGATAGGGCGTGGCGGATATTGGGCGACAGCATTGGCTATGGCAGAGATATGCTCCGGCGTTGTACCGCAGCAGCCACCAATAATATTCAGAAAACCGCTGGCTGCAAACTCTTCAATAATAACAGCCATCTCTTTGCCAGATTGGTCATACTCACCAAACTCATTGGGTAGACCTGCATTAGGGTGGGCAGAAACATGGGTTTCAGCTTTATTAGAAAGTTCTTCTAAGTAAGGCCGTAGTTCCGTTGCACCTAATGCACAGTTTAGGCCAACGGATATAGGCTTAGCGTGGCGAATTGAGTTCCAGAATGCCTCTGTGGTTTGGCCTGACAAAGTGCGACCTGAGGCATCGGTAATGGTACCCGAGATCATAATAGGCAACTCGGTACCAAGTTTTTCGAAGACATCTTGTACTGCAAAAATAGCTGCTTTTGCATTCAGGGTGTCAAAAATAGTCTCGATAAGAATAAGATCGACACCCCCTTCGATCAGAGCCTTTGTTGCCTCTTGATAATTCTCAACAAGAGTGTCGAAGTCAACATTGCGATAGCCAGGATCATTCACATCAGGAGAGAGGGATGCAGTGCGGCTTGTTGGGCCTAATACTCCCGCAACAAAACGAGGTTTTTCCGGCTCTTCCGCTGTTTTTTCATCAGCGGCAGCCCGTGCGATACGAGCAGCTTCAACGTTTAACTCATAGACTAATGATTCCATGCCATAATCAGACTGGGAAAGACGAGTGGAGTTAAAGGTGTTAGTTTCTAGAATATCAGCACCGGCGGATAAATATTCCAGATGAAGCCGCTTAATTAAATCTTTCTGGGTTAATACCAGAAGATCATTATTACCTTGAATATCAGAAGGCCAGTCATTAAAACGATCGCCACGGAAATCAGCCTCGGAGAGCTTCTCACCCTGAATCATGGTTCCCATACCACCATCCAAAATCAAGATGCGTTGTGCTAAGGCCGATTTTAGGGTTTGAATACGTGTTTCAAGGCTCATCTTTAAATATACTCCGAACGGTCTTAAGTAGGATCGTGCGATGGCTAGTTGAACGACTTTGGCTGAAAATTCTGTTATCTGTCGCTGAAATGAGATCAATCGCGTAAGATTATTGCATTCTAACAAATAAAATGTGTTTTTAAGAGATCCCTGCTAGATCAGTTACTTATATACACATTCAACAGAATGCTTTCTATTGACTTTAGAAGGCAGACCATACCAAAGCTTACTACGACTGACCCTGAATTTTTTTGCACCAACGTGCAAAATATTAATAGTACTCGTAAACTAATCCATTTTACCGTCCGCAAAAGACCTATTAAAACAGTAGGGTATTTTAAACTGATCTATTTTGCCCTAAAATAGCGGCAATCATTCATATTAGGATTCAGGTGACAATCTATGTCTGCCATTATTGATATTACTGAAAGCGCTCAAACATACCTTGGCGAACTATTAAGCAAACAAGATGCTGATGGCATTGGTGTTCGGGTTTTTGTTACTCAGCCGGGCACTCCGTATGCAGAAACCTGTCTTGCATATTGCCGCCCAGGGGAAGAAGAAGCTGAAGATATTGTACAAGAAGGCGCTATCTTTCCTATCTATCTGGACAAGACCAGTTCGGCTTATTTAGAAGAAGCAGTTGTTGATTACAACCCTGATCGGATGGGAGGGCAGCTAACGATTAAAGCGCCCAATGCTAAAATGCCAAAGGTTAATGCGGATAGCCCCCTGGCAGAACAGATCAATTACGTGCTCTATTCGGATATTAACCCTGGGCTTTCAGCCCACGGTGGCGAGATCAAGTTAATTGAGCTGACGGATGATAACGTTGCTGTTTTACAATTTGGTGGCGGCTGCCAAGGTTGTTCAGCGGTTGATTTGACGCTTAAAGATGGTGTTGAGAAAACGCTGCTTGAAAAAGTTCCTCAATTAAAAGCGATTCGTGATGTAACCGACCATACCGTTACTGAGAATGCTTATTTCAAGTAGGTTTCTCAAGACTCAAAATGATCGTAGAAAACCAGCATAGGCTGGTTTTTTTTCGATTGAACTTTACTATTGAATGTTACTGTCCAGCACCTTAACCACTCTTCTATTATAACGCTGTTTTTTACCAGCTCTTTTTAGCTGATATTTCTGCATAAGCGGCCAATACCTCGGCTCTAACGACCAATATCTTCGTTAAATGACCGCTTTAAAAAATCGACTAAGGTCTAGGTCTGCCCTTGGTTGTTAGAAATACCTAAAACCCCATTTCGAATAAAGTTCATTTTTATTAGTTGAATAAGCGTTAAAAATTAATTATTTGTGACTTATCAGTCGTCTATTTAAAACGTCTGTAAGGTAGCTAGGGAGTCTTTGTTTTAAAAGGATAAATTTGAATAACATGTTAACTATTACCCTATCAGCGCTATAAAAGTGCAAAGCCACAGAGGGTTGCACTAAAAAAAAGCGTATTGACATAGAGCACTAATTCTCTGAATCTCAGTCTCGACGAGAAGCCAAGCCCCACTCTCGATAACAAAAATAAATTTATATTGAGTGAGGCAAACGTAAAGACAATTTCCGTCTATTTGCCTCACTAATAACAACAATCTAAAAGGTAAGGAATAACATGAAACTTCAGCATAAAATTGCCGGAACTATCCTACTTCCACTAGCTGCGGCTACTATGGCAACAACAGCCCACGCAGAACTTTCTGTTGGTGGTTATGTTGCAGCAGAATTTTCTATGGACACCACATCAGCTGCCGCTGATACCAATGACACAACGGGCTCAGCGGTTAAAAGTCGTTTCAACTTAAAACATACGAATATTGGCTCTTCAAATGCGACCGTTTTATTTGAAGGTGATTTTTATGGTGGCAATGCTACCGGCTCAACGAATGACTTCCGTCTACGTCATGCCGTTGTGATGGTTGACGGCTGGACCGTAGGTCAAACATGGTCATCAACAGCTAACTTAAACGGTATCCTTCCTACCGTTGATTTTGTAGGCCTAACAGGCACATCTGTCTATGCTAATCGTCACCCTATGATTGCGAAGAGTTTTAATCTAGGCGGTGCTAAACTACGCGTTGGTGTTGAAGATTGGGGTAAAGGCTCTGCTGGCACTGACGGCCCTAACATTCCTGACTTAGCAGCAGGTTTAAGCGCTAATATGGGTGGCACAAGCCTTTTTGCTGGTGCAGCTTTAGTTAATACTAATGACTCAAAAGGTGAAAACACGACTTATGCTCACGTAACCGCTTCTGCCAAGGTTGCTTTGACTGATAGCATGAAGTTAGTTGGTTCTGTGACGCATACAGGCGATGATGATACTGCTACGGCTGAATGGACTGCTGTATCTGCGGGTGTTGGCGCTGGTTTAGGCGGTGGTCTAAGTGCCAATGCCATGGCTGAGGTTAAGTCTTTTGGTGCATCTGGTTCAGAAGATCAGACTATGGTATTTGTTAATGCCTTTTACAAAATGCCAAGTGGTTTAGAGTTTGGTGCTGAAGTTCAAAATGTAACAGATGTGGGTGCAGGTAAAGGTACAGATCAGACCAATTTCAACGTACAAGGTAAATTTGCTTTCTAAGCAAGCCTTCTTCTAAGTTATAAAAGCACAGTCTTCGGGCTGTGCTATCTGACACCGCAGGCAGGGAATTGGCTTCCCTTCTCTACTCAATCGCACCCTTGAGTTGTTTCTTTCCTTACCAGCTCTAGGCTGAGTCCTGCTTGTGGTGACCCGTGTTAAAAACCTCACTCTGCAAGCCATAATTACTCTTCTTAATATCTGCTTTATCTCTGCCGTTTTTTAAAATTTCTCGCACTTCTATTTCTTGCTTTCGACAACCAATATTACATTTCTTTACAGTGTTATGTGTTCTTCTTTTCTTAATAGATTAAAAATGCTGCGTTTGCAAAAAAGCCTTAACATATTGCTTTTTAAAGGATTTTCATATCCCTTCTGTTTGAGTTTTTGTCTAGAATAAATAACCATCCCATTTACTTTTTTTTCATACTTTTAAGGTTTGACAAAAACGTTAGCTAATGCAAATCTAGTCAAACGTATGTTTGATTATGTGCTGAGAATAACAATAACAGCTCACAAAATTAGGCAGATCAGCAGACAACTTTGCTGATGCATAATAAAAACAGTAAAGGTACGGCAATGAAGAAAACTCTTGTAGCCACCGCAGTGGCAAGCGCACTTTTCTTATCAGGTTGTGATTCGGATAGTATTAACCAAGGTGCTGCACCCAACGTTAGTGACATCCCCGAAACTACCGTGATGTTCAACCCTATTGCAGGGGAATTATCAACGCCAACAGATTTGCTGATGAACCCGACAACAGGGCTTGTAAGCATACCTAAAGCAGGTGATATTTATGAATCACTTAGCTCTCTTGATGGTTGGGGGTTAGGCTCACCCATTAGTATTGGAATGGTGTTTCCTGATCGTCAATACGGCAGTATAAAGCTAGATCCAACGTCAGCAGAATCAGCAGAAGCTGTTGTTTTGATGGAGCAAGGACAGTCAACACCATTGACCTATGGTATTGACTATATCGTTAAGACATCAAGCTCTGGTTTAGTTGTTATACCGCTAAAACCTTTAAAACCTAGCCAAAGATACTTATTTGCCGTTACCGATAAGGTTCAAGATACCTTAGGACGGAAAATTGAGGCTTCTCAGTATTACAGCTTATTATCTAATGCCAGCACAGATGTTACCCAGCTAACAACAGATCCAACAGCACAAGCCAAGTTGGCTGCGATACAAAGCGCTATTTCGGGTATTGATGCAGGTTTAACACCATTAGCGGGTGATCATGATATTGTTTATTCTGGAAGCTTTACCACGCAAAGTGTGGGTAAAGTGATGCAAGAGCTCATGTCTGATATTAATAGCGCCACGCCAAGCATTACTAATGTAAGTGCCGTTGCAGATTTGAAAAACTTCTTACTCGCAGCAGGTAAAACAGAAGCAGAAGCTAGTGCTGCGACAGTCGCCCATAATCCAACAATATCCTATGGGAACTTAACGCTACCTTACTACCTTGAGACACCAAACCCAGCAAGCAACTGCGCTCCAGCAACACTCGCGGCGACCAAGACCTGTGACGGGTTAATCAGCCACTTTAAAGCGGCTGACGGCTCTAACCTTGGCCCAGTATCAGGCTATGCACCCAATAAGGTCAGTGATACAGCCGTTAAAGTATTTGTTTCAACCCCTAATGGAGCAGCACCAGCTGGCGGTTGGCCCGTTGCGATCTATGTGCATGGGATAACCTCTTATAAAGAAACGGCTGCGGCTATTGCCAGTAATTTGGCAGCCCAGGGTATTGCCTTAGTGGCTATTGATCTGCCTTTGCATGGTGCACGCAGTATTGATTTTAATGCCGATGGTGTCTATGAAATTACAGCCACTGACTCATCCAGTGGTGCCGCTTATGTCAACGGCAGCCCGTTAGCGTTTGCTAACTTGGGCGCACTTCAAACGGTAAGAGATAATCTTAAGCAATCGATTAGCGATATATTAACCTTGCGTCGATCCCTTGAAGGCAATACGTTAAACCTAAATGCAGATAATGTGAGCCTGTTAGGGGTTTCTCTGGGTTCTATTATTAGTACTGGTGTTTTAGGTGCTTCAGATAGCTATGATAGCAACCGTGATGGTACGCCAGATGACGATGCTAGCAATCCTTTTGATTTCCAGGCGGCTGCTTTAACCGTCGGTGGTAGTCAGGCGGCAGCGATTATGGGTTATTCAAATACTTTCGGCCCTGTGGTTAAAGCCGCGCTTAAAAATAGCGATGCTTTTGCAGCAGGTGTTGCCGGTAATCTTGGTTACAGCGCGCAGGACTTTATTGCGCTTCGTACCAATGAACCTGAAACCTATAGCAGCTTAGCCAATGTGGCTTATCCTGCTTTTGTCAGCTCCTTTGTAGCAGGGGCTCAACAGGTTATCGATTCTAGCGATGCGCTGGCTTGGGCTTCTAAAGTCAAATCGGATACACCGGTACTGGTGACACAGATTATTGGTAATGGTGTTAACTTATCCGACCAAACCGTACCGAATAACCTAGCAACATCAGGATTTCCTCTGGCAGGAACAACGCCCTGGACCTCGATTCTTGGCTTGAGCAAAGCATCGACAACAACCTATGGAGCAAGCTTGAAGGTTTACACCAACTTTATGGTGGGTAAGCACACCTCTTTACTGGACCCATCTGCACAAGAAGGTATTACTCAAGATGCAGCCTCTGCCTTGGCCGCAACCACTGAAATGCAGACTCAGGTGATCTCTTTTCTTAAATCTGGCGGCCAAGCTGTCCAGATCATAAACTCCAATGTCGTTGAGTAACCATTGAGTGACAAATACGACATGCTAACAATAACAATGGAGTCTTAATATTATGTCTAAACAATACAATATGTTATCCCGCGGTGTTAAAGCGGCCCTATTTACCCTTATATCTGGAGTTAGTGCTCAACAAGCTATGGCGGCGGGGTTTGCTCTAAATGACCACAGTGCAACAGCCTCCGGTAATGCTTTAGCTGGTGCGGCAGCCAGTAAAAGTGATATTTCTTTTAGTTTTTGGAACCCTGCGTTGCTAAGCAATGCTAAGAAGATGGAGCTTTATGTTTCAGGCGCTATTTTGGTCCCTAAAATGGATGTTACTGTAAACTCGGCATCTGATGCGGCAGGAAACACGTTAACCGGAAATGCCCCAAGTGATGTGGTTAATACATCCTTTATTCCTTCGGTTTATTTTGCTTATCCTGTGAGTGAAAAAACAACGATCGGTGCAGCATTCAATGCACCTTTTGGCCTGTCAGGTAAGTACGGTAAAGAGTGGGCTGGGCGCTACCACTCTGCAGAGACGGCGGTTCAGGATCTATCCATCTCGCTTTCTATTGCTCAGAAAATTAATGAAATGGCCTCGGTCGGTGCTAGTGTTCAAGTACACAGTGGTAGCGTTTTGCTCGCTGCGAACTTGAGTGACTTTGCTGGAGGTAATAGCGCTGCAGGTGATGGCTATGGTGAATTAGAAGCCGATGATATCAGCTATGCTTTTTCCGTTGGTGCCGCACTAGAGCCTATAAAAGGGACGCGCTTTGGTATCGGTTATCGTAGCGAGGTAGAATATACCTTTGAGGGTGATTCCGACTACAGTAACGTTAGTCCAATACTTGCGGGCCTAGGGGTTGATGAAGCTTACCTCTTTGACGAAATTACGTTCCCATCCGTACTCACGATCAGTGCGGAACAAGATATCGGTAATCGAGTAACGATTGGCGCCACCGCAATGAAGACAGGTTGGGGTGTCTTAGATGAAATGAGAATCGCATTTGCTCCGGGGCCTGATGGCATCAAGCAACCTGATTCTGTTTTGACATTTGATTTTAGTGATGAGTGGTATTATTCAACGGGTATTACCTATCTTGCGTCAGAACAGCTAACGTTGCGTACAGGTTTTGCGATAGATAATTCACCGGCGAAAGAAGCCTATCGTTCCGCTCGTACCCCTGATGGCGATCGCAAATGGTTTTCTTTAGGTGCGAGCTATAAATTAGCAAGTGCTGGAGAGATTACGGTAGCTTATACCCATGTCAGTATTGACGATGTAAGCGTAACCCGTACCGGTCAACTTGAAGAAGATGCCTCTCGTGGTTCTCTCGATGCAGACTATGAAACCAGTGCAGATGTTCTTTCTTTAGCCTACAACATGTCTTTTTAATAAGTTTTTTGACAGCGCATTTTTGATAGCGTCGTTTGATAGAATAGAAGAGACCCAAAAAGAGAGCCGTTAACACTGGCTCTCTTTTTATTTGAATACCTGCTATTTCATCTTCTTCTGGGCCAACGCTTCGGTTTGTTTTAAAAAGCCGTCGAGCATATTACGCAGGCTGTCATTTTCTCTTATCTGTATCGCTTTGATCTCTTCAAGCTCACTTTTCAGCAAGACTTTATCTGTAATATCAGTCACTCTGGCATCTAAACTGGACAGTTGTTTTGTTGTTCGCTCAGTCGATTCTTTATGCTCTTTTTGTTGCTCGCCCTGCTGGCTTTGAAGTGTCTTTAGGCTGACCAATATATCTTTGTCTAATGCTTGCTGCTGCTTTAATCGGGCTAAATATTCTTTTTCTGAGTTTTCAATATGCTGCTCACGCTCTTTCAATTGAAGGCGTAAATCATCAACTTGCATGATCCAGTGCTGCTCTAACGCTTCCCCTCTTTTTTTCTCCTCTGCTAGCTGCTGCTCAAATAGAGTAAGCATACGACTTTGTTCTGTGTGTCGTTGTTGAAGCTCATGTCTATAATGTTCCTGTTGTTCAGATAGTGCCTGTTTGTATTCTTGTTGTTGAAGAATAGTTTTCGCTTCCAACTCCTCCCGCTCCTCAGCATGATGTTCATTCTGTTGTTCGTTTTTTTGCTTAAGCTCTTCCTGTTGTTTTTCAAGAGCGTTTATCGTTATTTCGGCTGCACCGAGCTTTTTCTCTAGCTGCCTCATTTCTACTAAAAGAATCTGGTTTCGCTCATCTAACCATTGACAACGTTCTTTAATCGTTAAGGTTTCTTCTACGGCTTGCTGCTTTTCTGCTTCAGCGTGTTCCAGTGTTTTTTGTATCTCTTCTTTATAGCTTTCCAGTGCCTTTGTGGCATCTTCCCTAGCCTGCTGCCAAACCGCTTGCACCATACCATTCAGTGAATCTGGTGCAGGAGAGCCGCCAGCCACCATTGGTTGCTGTTGTCGCTCCGCCCGCCAGAGCTTTAAGTGTTCTGAGATTGTTGTAAAACTTCCTGTACCTAACCTTTCCCTAATACCTGCAATAGTGGGATTGAGTCCTTCGGCCTGCATTTCGTCGACCGCTTGTTTGACCTCGTTATAACTAATGCCATTTCTCGCCATTTTTGTATCTTCCCCAAGATGATAATGCAGTGTATTGTTTTATCTGCCATATTACGTATTATGTATTACGTTAAATAAATTATCAATGGTTCTTTTAATTCACGGTAACTTTAATAACCGTGAATTTTATCCATTACACTGTTAAAATCACCCTAGATAAAGCGACCTATGAAAATACCGAATAAAATGACTTTAAAACGCGATAAATAAAGGCTTAATACCGTGATACATAAGGATAATTCGATCACTCCATCGCAACTTCCCGTTGCACCTATCGAGCAAATGCTAAAATGGGTTGATAAACTGCCTCAAGGCTTAAGTGGCCAATTTGGTATCAATCGTGCTGATAATACACCGCAAATTGCCGCTAAAAATGATTTAGAAGCGGTTCAAAGCTGGCTGTTGGAATATCAAGAATCATCAGAAACCTTTCGCAGTTATCGACGGGAAGCTGAACGTTTAATCCTTTGGTGTTGGCACCATCAGGGGAAGGCTTTATCAGACTTAAACCGGCAAGATGTTGCAGATTATCAGCGTTTTATTACCAATCCAGAGCCGGAGAGTCTCTGGTGTGGCGAGCCTTTTCCTCGGTCGTCACCGTACTGGAAACCGTTTAGAGGAGGATTGAGCCTGAGCAGTCAACGCCAAACCGTAACGATTCTTAAGGGATTGTTTGGCTATTTGAGAGATGCGGAATACTTGAGAGGCAATCCCTTTGCTTTAATTCGACAAACCGCTGGCCAAAAGCACGCTCAAGATCTACGTAATAAAAAGGTCGAACGTTTTTTGGAACAAGAGGATGTTCAGCATCTTTTTGAGCGCTACCAACATCAAGAACGAGAACAGCTTGATGAAAAAGGATATAGAGGATGGATGAGAGAACGCACCTTACTCTATTTTCTTTATTACCTAGCCCCAAGGGCGAGCGAAACAGCTAACTGCAAAATGAATGATTTTTTTCAACGTCGGGGACGCTGGTGGTGGCGAGTACTGGGTAAAGGCCAAAAATATGCAGAGGTGCCTGTCCCAGATATTCTGATGCAGCAGATTCGTCAATATCGTCATTTTTTGGGACTTCAAGCAGACCCCACACCAGACGATCGCCAGTTTTTTATTCGGTCTGCGAAAGGAACAAATGGCATCAGTCCGAATATGGTTTATCGGCTAAGTAAAAAATTATTGGCCGATACAGCAGAATCTATTGAAGCTAATTTCCCTGAGTCAGCGGCTCGTATGCGACAGGCATCAACTCACTGGTTCCGCCATACAGCCATTACCCATTGGGCTGATCAAGGTGTTGACCTGCGCTTGGTTAGTAAAACAGCCCGACATAGCCAATTAGAAACTACTGCGATCTACTTCCATGCAGAAGATGAAGCCTGGCATGATGCGGTAAACCTGAGTAATAAAAGTGATTCCTAACATTGGACTTCAGGTTTTCGTAGGCTATCAAGGTAAGTGTAAGGGCTGATATACTTAATATTGTTGCTATTTCAAGCGTTAACCGATACAAAATAAGGCCAAAAAATGTCCGAAATCAATCAGGCACAATTAGATTTAGTTGATGAATTTGAATTTTTTGATGATTGGATGGACAAGTACCAGTACATCATTGATATGGGTAAAAAATTACCAGCATTTCCAGAGGATTGGAAAACTGACCTAAATAAAATCAATGGCTGCCAGTCTCAGGTTTGGATCCATCATGAATTTATTGATGGCAAACTGAAACTACATGCGATTAGTGATGCAGCTATTGTTTCTGGCTTAATTGCTTTATTGCTGCGAATCTATAATAACCGAGAACCAAAGGATATTTTAGCCACTCAACCAGAGTTTCTAGCCAAATTAGGGTTAGATAAGCATTTAAGTCCAACCCGTAGTAATGGGTTACATGCTATGTTGCAGCGCATTGGCGAGCTAGCAACCCGTTACGCTTAAAGGCTATAAGTTAGAGCCAAGAAAAAAAGCGTTATCGTATTTCGGTAACGCTTTTTTACTACAGGACAAAACAAGTTTTCTATTCAATACTATTCAACAACAGGCCCGCTATGGAAACGGAAGGTATCATCATTAGACTCGATCAACTCTTTTTCAATACCGGCAAAAAAAGCAATACGATCATCAATAGGGCTCTTAGCATATTGAAGGGCTAAATCCAGATAATCACGATAGTGACGACCTTCCGAGCGAACTAAAGAGCGATAATATTTAGCTAAGGCTTCGTCAAGATGTGGGATCAATGCCATAAAGCGTTCGCAAGAACGGGCTTCAATAAAAGCACCAATGATTAAAACATCAATTAATGCATCATCTCCTTTGCGCATATGCTGGCGCAAACCTAAGGCATAGCGTGATGCCGAAATATGTTCGTATTTGATCCCTCGATCCTGCAAAATCCCCACGACTTGTTCAAAATGCAGTAACTCTTCCCGAGCCAATTGGGACATCTTTTTTAACAGGTCTGGACGATCAACATAGCGATACATAAGGTTCATCGCATTAGAGGCTGCTTTTTTCTCGCATTGAGCGTGATCAATAAGCAGGAGATCCAGATTTTCAATCGCCTGCTCCACCCAAAGTGCAGGGGTTGGGCAGGGTAGGAATTGATACATCTCGTCTAGCAGATCAAGGTTTTTCACAAATAAGCCTGTCTGTTTCTTCTAAAATGGTTCGATTAATCTTTTGGTAAAGCTGTTCCAAAAGATCAGAGGTATATGCGGTGGCAACCGTACTATTAACAGGATCATCCTGTATTATATTTTTCTCTTGATAAAATGCTTCCGTGGTCAGTTCAAGACCATAGGCATCAAGGTTTTTAATACGACTTGCACCGGCTCGTAATAAATCAACAATCCAACATAACGCATTAAAGCGCTTAGTATAACGGATACGCCGCTTGTTAAGTTGCTGTTCTAGTTGATCTTTATCAAGCAATTTAAAATACTGACCCACAACGTGTACGGTGATATCTTCAATACGCTGAATCACTGTTTCACGGAAGTCAGCTTCCGCGCCACCCCAGTTAAGTATCTCATCGGAATGCCGCTTGCAGCCCCGGCAAATAGTATCGCCAAGGGTTGTACTACATATACCTACACAGGGTGATTCTATTCGAGCCATAATTAACGCAGTGTCTCTTTGGTCATAAGTGTTTTTCTATAACAGAAGCTTCACTAGAGTTCTTTTCTCTGGGCTGACTGTTTTTTTCAGGCTGATCTTTTTTTATAGAATCGCTCTCCTCTGCTGCCTGCGTTTCTACAGACTCACATTGGTGCACTCCATTATGCCAACAGCCTTTTTCTGGTACCGGATCATAGCCACCTTTTGCCAAAGGGTTACAGCGAAAAATGCGTTTTATCGCAAGTAGGCTACCCTTAAGCGCACCGTGGGTTTCTAGTGCCTCAAGGGCATAGGTTGAGCAGGTTGGATAATAGATGCAACGATTCGGTAGTAATGGGCTAATGAGATAGCGGTAAAAGTAGACAACCAGTTTGAGCAGATATTTCATCTCTTATTCTTCCATACCCCTGCTGACCAAAAAATCTAACTATTTCGCATATAATTCAGCGGGATCAATCAAAGGTTCCGAATCAACCCTTAATCCTTCAGGCTCCGCTACCGCATAAAAACAGCTTCGACGACCCGTGTGACATGCGGGGCCGACCTGGTCAACAAAAACCAACAAAGCATCACCATCACAGTCAATACGCAGTTCTTTTAAATGTTGAACCTGCCCTGACGATTCGCCTTTACGCCAATAGGCTTGACGGGAGCGGGACCAATAGCAAACACGTTGATTTTTAAGCGTTTCTTTAATGGCAGCGAGATTCATCCAAGCCATCATAACCACTTCACCGGAGTCATATTGCTGAGCAATAGCGGGCACTAACCCGTCTTCATTAAACTTGATATGGCTAAGCGCTGTTTCTAGATCAAAAGTTTGATTAAGCTCTGCCTGCTCGACCTGTTTCCAGTTAAATTCTGCGCTTGTCATACGAATACCTAGCCTATTATTGATAGAAAAAACTGATATAAAGCCATTAATGCCGGAAAAATACCGACGGCTCCCCTTAGATATTAAGTATCGGATGGCTCTTCTAAAGGCTTCTTTCGGGCGGCCACTATAGCAGAAACCATAAAAGTTGCAGCAGCCAGTAGGATGATACAAGCGCCGGCGGGTAAATCAGGCTGATAAGAAAGTGCTAATCCACCAGAAGTAAAGGCTAACCCCAGTAGAGTGGCTAACCCCATCATGTTGGCGAGTGTTTTAACATAATGACCTGCAATTGCCGCAGGTAATGTTAGTAGGGCAATCACAAGAATTAAACCAACAACCTGAATCATCAAAACAACCGTTAACGCGACAATGCAGAGTAAAAGTAAATAAAGTGCATTAACCGGTAAACCTCGCAAGCGAGCGAACTGAGCATCAAAGGCGATCGCTTGAAAAGGGCGATAGAAGAGTGCAATCGCTGCAATAATAATCGCATCCATAGCAGCCATTAACCAAAGGTCGCCCTCTGCAACCAAAAGAATATTACCAAAAAGGTAACTCATAAGATCAACTTGATAACCAGGGGTCTGGCTGATAAAAAGCACGCCAATGGCCATGCCGGATGCCCAAAGTGCGCCAATTAACGTATCTTCCCGCTCCTGCCAATAAAGTTTTACCCAGCCGATAATCAGTGCAGAAACAACGGCTGCGATTAATGCACCAATAAAAGGAGATGCTCCCAAGTAATAGGCGAGACCCATCCCCCCCATTACCGAGTGCGCAATACCACCTGCCAGATAACTGATGCGCATAACCACAACGTAACTACCGATCAAACCACAGGCAATACTGGCCAATAAACCGGCCAATAGTGCATTTTGTAGAAAGGTTTGCTCAGCTAGCACCGAGAAAAATTCCATAGGAAAAGCGTCCAGTAAAATCAAATAGCGTGGGAATGATGATGGATAACATGAACATGATCGCCGTACATCTGCTCAATAACATCGGAGGTTATGGCATGGGTTTCATGGCATAGAAGTTCTTTATTGAGGCAGGCCACACGATCTACATAATCCGTTATAAATCCAATATCATGGGATATCACAACAATCGACATACGTTTGTTTAGCTCTTTAAACAGGTCGAAAACCCCTTTTTCCTGCTGGGAATCTACACTAGCAGTAGGTTCGTCCAAGAGTAAGAGCTCTGGTTCTGTGGCGAGAGCCCGAGCAATCAGTACTCGCTGCAGCTGCCCACCAGAAAGTTGATCGATTGGCCGCTGGGAGAATTCTTCAACACCGGTTTCCGACATTACTTTATGGGCAATCCGGCGATCTTCTTTTGAATAGCGCTGCCAAATTCGACCGTGCTGTAAGCGTCCCATTAAAACCGTCTCTTCAACGGTAATAGGAAAGTCGCTCGGGAATTTTGCAAACTGAGGTACGTAACTTAGGCGATGGCGGGCTTTTTGAGGGGTAAGGCCAAAAACGCGTACAGTACCTTTATCTTGCTTTATCAATCCCATTATCAACTTTAAAAGCGTACTTTTTCCACCACCATTTGGACCAACTAAGCCTAAAAACTCCCCCTTGCGCATGGCAAGGGTGACGTTATTAAGCACCGGCGCGGATTGGTAGCGGAAACTCACTCCGTCTACTTCGATAATGTTTTCTGCAAAGCGACTCATTATTGCCAAGACTCCAAGAGCTGCTTTGTGAGTGCTCGTAGAGCATCCGGCAAATGTTCTGGCAAAGGATTGGCACGAACAACACGAGCATCAATATTGTCTGCAATACGCTCAGCAGGTTTCTGATTAAACTGTTCTTGAACTAGAATTACTTTAATATTTTCTGCTTTAGCTTTCTCTGATAATGCAACCAACTGCCGAGCAGAAGGTGACTTACCTTCATACTCAATTGCGATTTGTTCTAAATGGTAGCGGGTCGCAAAGTGCCCCCAGGCAGGATGAAATACCATAAAGGTACGGCCATCGTAGGGTTCGAGCTGTTCATGGATTTCGTGATCAAGGGTTATCAAATCTTGATGAAGTTTACGATAACCTTGCTGAAATTGATCCGCCAAAGCAGGATACGCTTTAACTAAAGCTTGAGTCATAATCTCTGCTTGAGCTAAAGCTTGGATAGGATCCATCCAAACATGAGGATCTTGGCCGCTATGGTCGTGGTCGTGGTCGTGGTCGTGGTCGTGGTCGTGGTCGTGGTCGTGGTCGGCATGATGCGGATCTGCCGCAGGTTCTTCATCATGCCCATCATTATCATGGCCAGATTCTAAGCCTTTTAGCGTATCCACCATAATTAAGTGAGTGTTTAAACGTCGAATACGCGGTAGCCATACCTGCTCAAACGGAACGCCCGTGCTCATCAACATATCGGCTTTTGCTAAGCGAGCCATTTGGCGAGCAGAAGGATCGTAACTGTGCGGGTTGTGACCAGGCTGCACCAACACTTCAATTTGAACAAGATCACCGGCAATTTGCTCAAGAAGATATTTTTGTGGAGCGACACTTACATAGATCACAGGCTCTTCCTCAGCCTGAGCCAGTGTTGTATTAGCGAGAAGGAAAGCCGCACACGCGGCCTTCACAACTTGCATCACAAGGCTTTTTTTATGTTGAAAAGCAGTCATTGCACACTCTTTCATTTAACGATTAAACTCCATACGCTTGCCAATAACCGGCTCCAGCTTACCTTGACGATAAGCGATCTGGCCGTTAACAATGGTTGTGTCGATACGAGACTTAAACATATAGCCTTCGAAAGGCGACCAGCCGCATTTTGATAAAATCTGATCACGGGTTACGGTCGTATGATCTTGTAAATCGACGAGCACCAAATCAGCCCAGTAACCTTCGCGAATATAACCACGGTCTTTTACTTGGAAACGATCCGCTACCGCATGACTAGTTTTACGGACAATCAATTCCAGTGGGAAAGTGCCTCTGTGGTAAAACTCCAGAACAGACAACAATGCGTACTGAACCAACGGCAAGCCCGCCGGTGCGCCAAAATAGCTACGCTGTTTTTCTTCCCAGGTATGGGGTGCGTGATCTGTGGCGATAACATCAATACGATCATCTAAAACCGCTTGAATAAGGGCTTGCTGATCTTCTGGGCGTTTAATCGCTGGGTTACATTTAATCTGAGAACCAAGGCGGTCATAGTCTTGATCATTAAAAAATAGATGGTGAATACACACTTCCGCTGTGATTTTTTTGTCTTTCATATCACCGGCAATAAACAGTTCCATCTCTTTTTCAGTGGTTAAGTGCAGAACATGCAGATTGGTACCGTGTTTCTTAGCCAGATCAATCGCCATAGATGATGATTTATAGCAAGCTTCAGCGGAGCGGATCAGCGGATGGTATTTAAAAGGCAGATCTTCACCATACTTTTCTTTATAGACCTGCTCATTTTTAGCAATCATCGGCGTATCTTCACAATGGGTCACGACGAGGGTCGGAGCCTCAGAAAAAATACCGTCCAACACTTTAGGATCATCAACCAGCATATTACCTGTTGAAGCCCCCATAAAGACTTTGATACCGCAGGCTGTTTTAGGATCAAGAGATTTAATTTGATCAAGGTTGTCGTTACTTGCCCCTAAATAGAAGGCAAAGTTGGCCCGAGAGACTTGAGCGGCACGGATATATTTGTCTTCTAGAGCCTGATGATTGATCGTCAAAGGATTAACGTTAGGCATTTCCATAAAAGAGGTAATACCACCAGCTACCGCAGCGCTGGATTCAGAATTGATATCACCTTTATGGGTTAGGCCTGGCTCGCGAAAGTGAACTTGATCATCAATCATACCGGGCATAAGATATTTACCTGCGGCATCAATAACCTCTTCACCATTAGTGGCCTGTAATCCCACACATATCTCTGCAATACGACCTTCTGCAATACGAACATCTTTCTCTTCAATACGGCCTTCGTTAACAATTTTAGCGTTTACAATCAATAGCTTTTGCATACAGGAGCTCCGATAATTCAGACGGGCAGAAACAGAAAACGCCATACAGATTAATGTTACAACATAACAGGGCTGTCGTCAGGCGATAATCTTATAATATATAGAAAAATCACCTCATATTATAACGGATACGGCCTAAAAAGCCGGAATAAAATCGCTTAACTTAATCCATTCTTAATGTTAGCTATGGCTGTTTAAAGCATACTGCCACCTCTGAGAACAAACTCATAGCATAGGTGTTATCGATGAAAAAAGGATTATTCTTGCTTGCAGCTTCAGTGGTTCTGGCCGGATGCTTAGGAGAAACAATGGATTCTGAGTCTAATAGCTCTAACAGCTCTAACAGCTCTAACAGCTCTAACAGCTCTAACAGCTCTAACAGCTCTAACAGCTCTAACAGCTCTAACAGCTCTAACAGCTCTAACAGCTCTAACAGCTCTGATGATATTAGCCTTAATAAAGCTGGGATCTACACTGGGACTTATCTTATTGGTAATGAAACGGGTGAAACACTCATACTGGTTACCAGTGACGCAGATTTTCTTTTAATATCTGATGATTCTGAAATAGCAATTGGTGATGTGGTAGAGGCAGGCTCTGCGCTTAACATGAGTGGTCGTTATTATTCAGAGGGCGCGGGCTCTGATTGGGGTACAAGAATTGTCGCTAACCTAACCTACAATAATGCCACATTGTCTGGGCAGTACTTCGGTTTTAGCGATACAGGTAATTTTTCTTTGGTTCAAGATTCTGTACTGTACAATCGCCCTATTTCTTTATCCTCATTTAATGGTAGTTGGCAAGATTCTGATGGCTTAAATTACTCAATAAGTAATGGCATTTTATCGGTGGCCACAGATCCATTAACTGGATGTGCAACAATAGGGGATATTGAACTGATTAACCCTAATTATAATGAATTTGAGGTTGATCTGATAACCAGTGATTGTACCGATAGCCGTTTCAATGGGGAATGGGAAGGTTATGGTTTTTTATCTGATGAAAGCGGCATAAACTCGTCCATCCATTTTAGTGCTCTGCATGAATACAACAGAGCCTATAATCTTACTAAATTGATTAAGCAATCATCTTTCTGAGGCAATGAAAAAGAGGATTTGCTCAGGACGTTCATTTTGCGTAGATTCATTTTTATGTACAAGATTAACCAAAAAAGGGAAGAGGACAATGTCCCGCGTTGCTGAATTACTCAACGAGTTAGAATTACAGCTACAAACACTAAAGCGATTACTACTGATTAATCCGCTTATGGCTGACAAATGCCACTATCAGCAACTCAGTTATGCTGCGCACGATAACAATGAGTTTATCCCTCCATCTATTACCGATCACCTAACGGGCACTCAGGCTCTTTTTGCTACAGCAAATAGTTTCTATCAAATTTTTCGTTCAGCGGATCAAGAACCTCTTTCGGTTTTTCGAGCTTGCGGCATGACTCCAACAACAAACGAGATTCTTAAGCTAGCGGTCGCTATTAACAGTCTCAAAGATGAGATTAAAGCTGAAATGATCGCCTTGCCTCGCAGGCAGCGAGATAAGGTTAAAAATCAATATCACGCGGGACTTATACTCAAACAGGTTTATCGCCATATTCCTATATTTTCTGGATCAGCTTCTGTTGTTTCTGCTAGCTGGGTTATGTCAGGTACCTCAACTAGCTTGATTAGCAAACATCGGTTATTAGAGATCTTGGCCAACGTTAAAGCAGGAAGAGCAACGGCAGGACAAACGCACCAGTTTATTCAGCAAGACGTCGATCTAATCCATCAATACCCAGAGAACCATTCTTTTAAAATTCTTCGTGCGACTCGACCACATACTCGATACCGAGTGAAAGACCTGAGTGGAAAATGGCACGATTTACAAGCACATTTGCCTTTGCTTGTTGCTGAAGGTAATCCCGTAGAATATAAGTCTCTCGCCGACCCTACTGAAAGCTCACCTTTGAAGTTAGACAGATCAAATGCCATTATCCCTTGGGCTGGCGTAGTAGAATAGAGGGGAAACGCAGCGTCATAACGCAGTAAACACTCATGTTTTGACGTTTATTTCAGGTTATTTAAAAAATATGACCTTAATAAAAATGAACTATATGCACCGCAGCAGGTCTTAGTTTGTTGGCCCCTAAAATCCCTATGAGCGGAAAAAAGGCATCTACGACTAAGGCATAACTGTCTTCTAGAAGGTATGTGCATTAACCTCCCGTTTTATAACTGTTTTCTTCTTGGCATAAGTCAATATTAAGACAAGAAGTAACGGTAATCTTAAGTTCATGTTTATGATTTAGGGTATGCTTCATTGATCTCCCGTTGCTTAAGCTAATGCTTCAATCGGGTCGTTTTTTTATTACATGGAGGTAGTTGTGTCGCAGCTATTGATTCGTTACTCCCGAATTCTTGAAATTATTGGCGATATCGTCAAAGTTCATGTTCCTACCTCTGATGCTGGGGCTTCGCAAATCAGCTTCGGTGATTTGGCGCTTATTGAAAGCCAAGACGATAGCCAAGATATTCTGCCAAGAACCGCTCAGGTTATTTTATTGAGCGGTGAAGAAGTTTCTCTTCAGGTATTTTCAGGGACAAAAGGGCTTTCCACACATTCGGTTGTGCGCTTTTTAGGCCGTCCGATGGAGGTTACTTTTTCACCAAATATCTTAGGACGTACCTTTTCTGGTACAGGCCAGCCCATTGATGGCGGTCCTGCATTAACCGATGAGCCTAAAATTGAGATTGATGGCCCCACGGTAAACCCAGCACGTCGTATTTTAGCATCTCGGATGATCCGTACCGATGTGCCCATGATTGATGTTTTTAACTGTTTGGTTGAAAGCCAAAAAATCCCAATTTTCTCAGTAGCTGGTGAACCCTATAACCAGTTACTAGCCCAGATTGGCGCACAAGCTGATGCCGATATTATTGTTTTCGGTGGTATTGGTTTGATTTTTGATGATTACCACTTCTTCCGCCGTACCTTCGAGGAAGCGGGTGCTTCTGCTCGTACGGTGATGTTTGTTCACCAAGGTTCCGATCCAACCGTTGAAGCACTCCTTGTGCCGGATATGGCTCTGGCAGTGGCGGAGCGTTATGCGGTAAACGAAGGTAAGCGCGTATTGGTGCTGTTAACTGATATGACATCCTATGCCGATGCCTTAAAAGAAGTCGGTATCTCCATGGAGCACGTACCTTCTAACCGTGGTTATATTGGTGATTTGTATTCTCAGCTAGCCCGTCGCTATGAAAAAGCCTGTGATTATAAGGGCGCAGGGTCCGTTACTATTTTATCCGTAACGACTATGCCAGGGGATGATGTGACTCATCCAGTACCAGATAACACCGGTTATATCACCGAAGGTCAGTTCTATTTACATAATGGTGTTATCGATCCATTTGGTTCTCTTTCGCGCTTAAAACAGCATGTTATTGGCAAAGTGACCCGTGAGGATCACAGTCAAATCATGAACACCTTAATCCGCTTTTATGCAGCGGCACAAGATGCGGAACAGAAACAAGCGATGTCCTTTGAGCTAAGTGAATTTGATGAGCGTGTGCTTAAATTTGGCCGTCTATTCCATGAAAATTTTATGGATATCAGTATTAGCATGCCGCTTGAAGAAGCGCTAGATACTGGCTGGGCTATTTTGGCGGAGTGCTTCCGCGAGGAAGAGCTGCTGATGAAGCAAAATCTCATCGATAAATACTTCCCAAAAGATGAGCAAGCTTCAAAAGACGATTCACCAGAAAACGCCTAACAGGAGTTATAAGCGTGGGTAAGCTGGCACTGAATAAAAGCACCCTGAACAAGGAAGGGCATAAGGTTAAAGCCTACAAGAAATTTGTACCGGCACTTGACCTAAAGCGTAAGCAACTTCTGGCTGAACGGGCAACCTCAAGGCGAGTGCTTTCTGGTCTTAATGAAACACTTGATGATGTACGCCTTCGCGTTAAAGAACAGTTGCCAATGCTGTCTAACTTTAAAGGCTCTGTTGATCAGCTAGTTGAAATTGAAGACTTCAGCCTTAAGCAGATCAATCTTGTGGGGCTTAAATTGCCTGAATTGAGTCATTTATCCCTCAAAGTACACCCTTATTCAACATTAGCCACAGAGCATTGGCTTGACCCTTTGGTGGTGCTACTCAAACAAAGCGTTGAGCTACAGCTGAAGCAGCATATTTTAAATAAACGCTTAGAGCTGCTCGACGTGGGTTTACGCAAAACAACGCAACGCCTTAACTTGTTTGACAAGGTTCTGATCCCTCAGGCCGAGAAAAACATTCGTAAAATCCGTATCGCTCTTTCTGATAGTGAGCGGGCTGGCGTTGTCACCTCTAAAATTGCCAAAAATAAACGGCTGAAGGCAGGTATGGCATGAGTATCCTCCAGCTTAAAAAAGCGTCATTAATCGGACTGAGTCACGATAAAGCTAACACCTTGGATGCGGTTCAAAGTCTTGGTTTACTTCATATCATTCCTCTGGCTGATGCCAGTTCAAACCGCGTGATTGATACTGAAGATACCAACCCTGAACTGCTCAAGCGCTCGTTACAATATCTGCTCAATAGTCCGCAGAAGCGCCGACAAGTCACTCGAAGTCATCAGCTTGACCTTGATAAGGTTTTGCATGACATCGACCTTAATCGTCAGAATAGGATTCGTTTAAGTGAGAAACGTGATTTTCTTGATAAGCGGATCAAAGATTTAGAGCCTTGGGGTGAATTTACCCTACCGGATCTTGCCGATCTGAACCATGA
Source organism: Oceanospirillum maris DSM 6286 (assembly GCF_000422865.1). Classification (GTDB taxonomy): domain Bacteria; phylum Pseudomonadota; class Gammaproteobacteria; order Pseudomonadales; family Halomonadaceae; genus Oceanospirillum; species Oceanospirillum maris. The sequence continues at coordinate 85,356 of NZ_AUGW01000012.1, forward strand.
AAAATTGTGGTTCTACCTTGTTCCTAACTACAAAATGCAGGATGTGGAAGACTCCCATCTGCCGTGGATGGTCGTATATCGTGATAACCGCCATACCTATATTGTTGTTATCGCCGATCATGAGCCTGACGCTAACATTATGCCCGTGCCACGCACGCATACCGGCTATATTCCGCTAAGCCAGCTGAAAGAACAGCTTGAAGAAGCTGAAATTCAGTTAGAAGCCGTTGAGGCGGAGCGAGAAGCACTAACCCGTTGGATCTTCCTACTACAACAAAATGTTGCCAGTACGGAAAACCAAGCAGTGCTCGAAGAAGTTTCCGGCCAAACTCAAAGCTTTAATGAGTTATTTGCGCTACAAGGTTGGATTGCCGTACGTGATACGCCGCAGCTTGAAACATTTGCGGAGCAAAACGGCTTAGTCTTACTGCTGGAAGACCCTATCGACTCTGAAAGCCCACCAACCTTGCTTGAAAACTCTATGGCTGTCGGCGGTGGACAGGAAGTGGTTAGCTTCTTCCAAACACCGAGCTATCGTAGCTGGGATCCATCTCGTGTTGTATTCTTCTCCTTTGTCAGCTTCTTCGCCATCATTATGTCCGATGTTGGTTACTCGCTCTTATTTGGTGCAGTTCTAGCCTGGTATTGGAAGTCCATGGAACGCACGATAAGCGGGCGACGCTTAAGAGCGATGGGCGTTGCTTTAACCGGTGCAGGTGTACTTTGGGGTATTTTAGTGGGCAGCTATTTTGGGGCATCGGCCCCCATATCGGCCCTTGGACATTTAAAACTGCTCGATTTAAACGACTTTGACACCATGATGGCTCTATCCATCAGCATTGGTGCCTTACATTTAATTCTGGGCAACCTAGTGATGGCTTGGGTACGAAGGCGCTCAAATCAAGCACTGTCATCGGTCGGCTGGGCAATGGCAGTTGCCTCTGCATTAGCCGGTTGGTTAACTGATTTTACATTAGCTCACTGGGTAATATTTGGCTTAAGCCTTGGGTTGGTGTTGCTCTTTTCGACCCCCGTAAAAGGATTTGGCATTGCTCGACTTATTTCAGGCTTGTTAGCGCTGACCAATATCACCAAGATTTTCGGTGACATTTTAAGTTATCTACGTCTTTTCGCCCTAGGCCTTGCTAGCGCCTCGCTTGCGATTACCTTTAACCAACTTGCAGCGGATGTCGGTAATGCGCTACCAGGTATTGGTTTACTGCTACACATTTTAATTTTGTTAGCAGGACACTTGCTGAACTTCGTTTTAACCGTTGTCAGCGGTGTGATTCATGGCTTACGTCTAAATCTTATTGAGTTCTATAACTGGAGTTTGGCTGACGAAGGCTACCCCTTCCAGCCGTTTTCAAAACAGGAGGTAACACCTTGGATAACCTGATCTTGGCCCTAGGATGGGCAGGCTTATATGGTCCTATGGCACTGGGTGCAATAGGCAGCATGATTGGCTGCTCTTTAGCGGGTCAGGCCGCTGCAGGAGCATTATTGGAAACTGAAACAGGCCATGGTCGTTACATTGGTATCTCGGCAATGCCTTCATCCCAGTCTATTTACGGAATCGTGGTGATGTTTGCCCTAAACCGTGAATTAACACTAGGCAATGCACCGGGCTTAGCCGCTATTGGTCTACTGTGTGGCTTGGCATTAATGTTTAGTGCTATTTATCAAGGTCGTAGCTGTGCATCAGCCATTAACGTTTCTAAAATCCGACCTGAGATTTTTGGTATGTCCCTAGCTCCAGCGGCTATTGTTGAGGGTTTCGCAGTATTTGCCTTTATCTTCGCTCTAGTCATCAGCGCTGGTGTACCGGCCTGATCATTGACTGACATAGGGAGAAGTACGTTATGACAGATATTGAGAAAAATCACGCCTCCTCCGGTATCGAAGCGCTTATCGAAAAACTGCGTCAAGAAGGTGTTGATAAAGGGCGTACCGAGGCTGACCAAATTCTGCGTGATGCAGAAAAAGAAGCAGAATTGCTTCTGCGCCAAGCGAAAGAAGAAGCTAATGCCATGGTCAGTAAGGCAAAGCGTGAGGTTGCACAGAAGCAGCAGGCCGGTGAGGACGCATTAAAAATGTCCGCCCGTGATCTTCTGCTTGATGTTAAAGAGAGCCTTGCCCGAAGCTTTACCGATCAGGTTGAACGCCTGATTGAACAACAGATGGATAATGAAGAGTTTGTGCGCCGCATGGTGTTAGAGCTTGTCGGTCGAACCAGCAAAGATGCGGGCTTAGACCAAGCAGAAAAACTTGATGTATTACTGCCTGAAAGCGTTATCGGTTTGGATGAGCTGCGCAAAAATGCTGACGAGTACAAAACAGGCCGTTTAAGCCAATTTGTACAGTCTTTATCCGTTGACCTACTCCGAGAGGGCGTAAACTTTAATACCCATAGCGGCTCCGGTATTCGGGTTCGCTTGGTTGGTAAAGAAGTTGAAGTTGATCTAACGGATACCGCGGTTGCTAAATTATTACTGCGCCACCTGCAACCACGTTTCCGAGCACTGCTGGAAGGAGTAATCCGCTAGTGAGCTACTATACTCTGGTGACCGCACTGCCGGATCTTCCACCTCTGGCAAAATGTAAGCAGCTACCGATCTCCAGAATCGCATTGGAACGTCGGCTGACCATGCTCGAAGAGGAAGACCTTAAGCTGCTGCGATTAGCAGAAAGCCTCTATCACTTTGGCGAGGATCAGCAAAAAAATTTCTCCGATCAGAAGCGGGTATATCAGTGGCAATCTCAGCTGCAAAAAGTTCATTCACCAGAAATACGGCGCTGTATCGAATTACGGTTAGAGTGGCAAAGCCTGTTGGCCGCGCTTCGCCAACGGCAGCAAGGCGACAAAGGCCCCGAGCATTTCTTTGGCCTAGGTCGCTGGACAGCCCGTATTCGTCAGCATTGGCATGAGCCAGCTTTTGGCCTAGAAAATGCCCTTCCTTTGTTGAATGAGCTACAGCCACTGATGCAAAAAGGTGCCGCTGGTGAAGTGGAAAAGCAGATCAACACATGGCTTTGGCAAAACTTGATACAGGTTGAACGCAGTCACGCCTTTACATTAGAAACGGTTATCTGCTTTGTTTTGCGCTGGGGTATCGCGGAAAAACAGATCCGTAATGATGCCGATCAAGCACTAGAAGCCTTTGAATCTATGGCTGACGCACTTATTTCTGCTCCTGTCATCAAGGAACACATAGAATCAGCCTTTGAGGAACTCTCCTAATGAAGGATGTACAGATTACAGCACGCGTTATTGGTGTGCGAGATGATATCGTTACCCTACGGTTGGAAAAGGATGAACAAGGCACGTTTTACCCACTGACTAAAAATGAAGTGGTTTATATCTGCCCGTCTCGTACCCCCGAGGATAACCGCCAAGAATATCTTCAAGCCGAGGTACTTCGGGTACGTCACGGTGAAGCCGATGTTCAGGTTTTTGAAAATACCCGTGGCGTTGCGATTGGTGATCCTATTCGCCAGTCCGGCCAAATGCTTTCGGTGACACTAGGCCCAGGTTTACTCGGCCAAGTGTATGATGGCCTGCAAAATCCACTTGAGATTATTGCCGGTCAGCATGGTTTCTTTCTGCCTCGCGGTCTTCAGGTAGAAGGTATTGATAGCCAAAAGCAGTGGGCTTTTCAGCCTACGGTAAAAGTTGGTGCAATACTAAAAGCAGGCGATCCGCTTGGTCATGTACAAGAAGGTCGTTTTAAGCACAAGATTATGGTGCCATTTAACCAAATGGGTGATGTTGAGGTCACTTGGATTCAAGAAGGCACCTTCTCAACAACAACGCCTATAGCCCGCATCAAAGATCATAAAGGCAAAGAACATGAACTGACCATGCAGCAGAAGTGGCCCGTGCGGATTCCTGTTTGCCAGCCTTTATTGGCAAAACGCTACAGTCAGCGTGAATACCCTGAGCAGCCTCTTTTAACATCCATTCGTCTTATTGATACCTTTTTCCCTATCGCAAAAGGGGGAACCGCGTGTATTCCTGGGCCATTTGGAGCAGGTAAGACGGTATTACAAGGGCTAATCTCACGCTTTTCTGATGTTGATATCGTCATTATTGTCGCCTGCGGCGAGCGCGCCGGTGAAGTAGTTGAAACCATTACAGAATTCCCTGCCCTGCCAGATCCTAAAGGGGGCACCTTGATGGATCGAACCATCATTATCTGTAATACATCATCCATGCCCGTTGCAGCCCGTGAAGCCTCTATCTATACCGGTATTACACTCAGCGAGTATTACCGCCAAATGGGCTACAACGCACTACTGATTGCCGATTCGACCTCCCGTTGGGCCCAGGCGATGCGGGAAACATCCGGTCGTTTAGAAGAGATTCCTGGAGAAGAAGCGTTCCCCGCCTACCTTGATTCTTCGGTTAAAAGCCTCTATGAACGCGCCGGTCTGATTCGCAATAACGAAGGCCAACAAGGTAGCTTAACGCTAATCGGTACGGTATCACCGGCGGGGGGTAACTTTGAGGAGCCCGTCACGCAATCAACCCTACGAACGGTGAAAACCTTCCTAGGTTTAAGTGCGGATCGAGCTTACAAACGTGCCTATCCCGCCGTTGATCCGCTGATCTCTTGGTCTCGTTATCTTGATCAGCTGAGCAACTGGTACGGTGAGAACCTTGATGCTGAATGGGTCGATGATGTCCGCCTGATGCAAAAGCTGTTAACTCAAGGCGAAGAGATTCAACAGATGATGCAAGTGACCGGTGAAGAGGGCGTCACGTTAAATGACTTCTTAACCTTTAACCGTTCCCAGTGTCTCGATCAGGTGTATCTGCAGCAAGATGCTTTTGATGACGTGGATGCTTCAACGTCCATGAAGCGTCAAATGCGCGTCTTCCGTTTATTAAAGAGCTGCCTGTTTGATCACCCTAAAATGGATAACAAAGATGCTATCCGTGAGCACTTTACTAAGCTGGCAGGTTTCTTCCGTAACCTTAACTACAGCCATGAAGATGGCCCAGATTTTAAGCGTTACTGGAAAGAGATCCACCTGCTGACTCAGCTTCCTCTCGATGAAGATGTCCTTTCTGAAGGTACTATTTCAGAAGACTAGATGCTAATCCTTTCTAAATTAAACACTTAGCATCCTCCCTGCCCCAAGGGGCGGGGACTCCAGCATAGAATAACCCCATACTGCGCCTATATACCCCTCTGCTATATTTAAATCTTAAAACTGAACCCCATTAAAACTGAATCATATTTAAAATGAGGTATATTCAAGGTCAGGTATATTGAAAGCTAAACCGTATTTAAAGTGAAGGAGTGCCTTTTGGTCAGCCGCTATCTGAAACGTGCCGGAAATCAGCTATTGCAAGAGGTTGAAAACCTGCACCTTAGTAAACGTCATCGTATGGGTGTCACTGGTTTTTCCCGAGCAGGAAAAACGGTGTTAATCACACAGTTAACCCATAGCCTGTTACGGGTACAGGAGCCTTTACCATCGGGGATGAAAAAACATCCGTTATCGGGTTTAGATCTATTCGATGCAGGGATGCTCAAACCTGCCCGTCTAAAAGAAGATCGACTAGCCCGTCGAAGTCAGTTTGATTTCTTCCGCCATAGAGATAGTTTAATGGGGCAGGGCCAATGGCCAGAGGCCACACAGGACCTAACTTGGCTCGATTTAGAAATTAAACGCTCTGAAAAAAATCAACCTTGGCAGCAGTGGCTTTCTGCTCCAACGTTACATTTAGAGATTATGGATTTTCCCGGTGAATGGCTGGCCGATCTAGCGTTATTTGAACAAACCTTTGCCCAATGGTCTCAAGACGCATGGGACCTTGCGTTACAACCCCATCGCGAGAAACTCAGCGAACCCTTCCGCTTACTACTGGCAGAAGCAGCAGGACAAGGCCAAGACACAATACCTGACGCTTTACAGCGTAAACTGGTCGATGCATGGAAGGATTATCTACAGGCAGCTCGTGCAGAGGGCTTTGTTCTGAATCAACCCAGCCGACTCTTAATGCCCGGGCAGATGCAAAACTTCTCCATGCTTAGCTTTTTTCCTGTACCTGAAGCGATCCAGCTGCCAAAGCTACAAAAGCACTTAAGCCAAGTTTATGATGTTTACAAAAAAGAGGTGGAATCACGCTTAGGGCAGCATTTCCGCCATCTAGACAGCCAAATTATTCTCGTTGATCTGCTCTCAGCACTGGAGCAAGGAGAGGCGGCTTTACATGAGCTTCAACAGGCGATGCAGTCGGCCCTGCGCTTTTTCCGATATGGCAACCAACGTGGCGTTATGCAGTGGTTATCCCGAAAAATTAACCGTGTTGTGTTTGCGGCAACTAAAGCTGATCAACTGGTTTTATCGGAACGACTTCGGCTAGAAAAGCTACTGGGGGCATTACTTAATGAGATTGACCCCGGCAACGATATCCGCGCCCGAGCGGAGGTTCAGTATCGGGCGATTGCTGCCCTTGAAACCACGCAAAGCTTGATTGATGACCAAGGTCAGGAGTACCTACTAGGGCAAGAAGCCGACGGCCGCTGCCAGCCTTATTATTCAGGCCGTGTGCCCGATACTCTGCCGATCGACTGGGCAACACTACCTGAGCAACTGCAGGTCAAACATTGGGCACCCTTAGCCCAAACCGCCAACGCCAATCAACTGCTCCCTGCTTATCAGTTGGGCCGTGTTTTAAATGATTTGCTGAAGGATGATCTCTGATGACTCAAAAACCTGGCTATATACAAACCTCTAATACTTCTCCTGAAACGGATAGCCCCAATGCTCAGCAGGCTAACAGCCATTCGGAAGAAAATGCTCAGCGCGCCCCCGGTTATGCCGAGAAAACCGTAGCACCAACCCTAAAAAAGCAAGAAAACGACCCTTCTGATGCAGATGCATCAACGGCTGATCCCTTTAAAGCCGCCTATGAGACAGAGGCATCATTATTAAACGGGCCTGTAGAAAAATTTGGCGGCATTAGCGCCAGTTTATTAACCACAGCAGGGTTATTATTATTTTTCATGCTGCTCAATGAGCTGTTGGCTTTATGGCAAGTACATTGGTTAATAGGTAGTGCTGCTAGCCTACTAATGGGGTTTGTTTTACTGGGCTTACTTCGGATTTGGCGACAAGAGCGTAAAGCCGCCGATGAGATAGAACAGCTGAAAGAAGGGCAGCAGGCGGTACAACATGCCCTGCAACATCAAGATTTAACCGCCCTTAAGTCTGCCCTAAAGCCGTGGCTGGACCGCCAAGCCAAGGTAGCACCAGAGTTGTTAAGTCGATTTAAAGCAGCGGCTCAAGAGCGCTCTACTGCGCAAGAGTATTGGCAGCTTTATCAGTTGATGGTACTTCGCGTCCTGGATAAGCAAGCCCAGCGTATTATTCGACACTACACCCTAACAACCAGTACCGCAGTGATGGTGATTCCCCATGCAGGGCTAGATACACTGGTATTGCTCTGGCGCTCCCGCGCGATGACACGAGCCATTGCCCGAGTTTATGGATTAGAAACAACAAGTCTTAGTGCGCTTAGATTGTTTAAACAAGCACTGATCACGGTAATGGTTGTTGCAGGCATTGAAACCTTAGCGCAGGAAAAGTTATTAAGTGAAGGCAGTGACGAACTGATGAACCGTATTCTAGGTGGCGTTTCGCAATCACTTTTAACGGTTCGTCGAACCTATAAGTTAGGGAAAATGATTCAACTGGCCTGTAGGCCTTATGGTCGCTAAGATCATTCCGTTATAGGCCGATTCTGTTCACTACTACAGCGGGTATCGTCTACGCCATCGCTCTATTTAGGCTTCTCATATTATTGGTTTGGGCAATAACATTTTGCTTTATCGTCGTTGACGATGTTCGAGAATTATAAAGAACTTGCTTGATCTGCTTACCCGCAGATTTAAGATAAGATTCTACCGCCAAATTATGAGAAGCTTTGCCCCAGTCCTCCCCAATCACAAAGATATCAACATCCAACGCCTTACAGCCTGATACATACTCAAGTTCGTCATAGGAGCGCACAATATCAACACAGCGTAAGGCTCTTAGCATCTCCATACGCTGTTCAAGAGGAATAACAGGCACATTAGGCTTGTAGGAGTTTACAACGCGATCCGATGCGACACCTACAGCCAAAATGCCCCCTAATGATTTGCAGTACTCTAATAAAGCTAAGTGCCCTACATGTAATAGATCAAATGTTCCTACAGTATATACAACCATATTTTATCCTGTTTCAGAAATTGAATAACAAAAGCCACCAGAAAACTCAAAATTTATTGAAAATGGCTAAATAAGTTTCCAAATATAAATACCTGTTATCCCAAGGGTATAAAATGCTAACAGGAAAACATTTCTTGGATTGCCAGAAAGTTTGGGGGTTTTAATTTGAGAGACATTGAGCGTAGCGAGAACCAGAGCACTTATATAGAAAACAATTGTAAATATATTATCGGGAATAATGCTTTCTAAAAGAAAGATAAAAACCAAAATGATATTATTATTATCCAGCGCTAATCCTGTATATTGAGACTCACCGGACAGACCAAAGGTACTAAAGTAGCTTAATCGTATGGCCGCCGCAGCTAAAACAACAAAGGCAACAGGTAGAAACAGAGGATCAAACGCCCCAAAGCTCAATAAAAGAACCGCAGGAGCAACCCCGTAACTTACAATATCAATGACCAGATCAAGTTGCCCGCCAAAAATACGATCACTGCCAGTTCGGCCTTTCATTCTTCGTGCAACTAAACCGTCCGCCCAATCAAAGGCAACAGCCCAGATCATGCCAATCATTGCCGCGTAGTAAACGCCAATAATACTGAAATAGATCGCTAATATTGTGCATGCTAATCCTGCTAACGAGCAGGCATTAGGAAGATCTCTCACGTAGGAAATAATAGCGGGCTGCGGTTCTTTCTCGATACCTGTAATCATGGTGCTCCTAACTAATAGGAATAAGTAAAAAAAAGGGCACGCCAGTTTTTCGCCAAAAACCATAAGCGATATCACTCTGTTAAAACAGGATGACACTAAGATCTGACGGTTCTCATTAAGACTGAGAAATAAAAAATGGATGCTATGAATATGCTCTAATCGCAAGAAAGCGAATGAGAACATCAAATAAGGAGGATAGAGGCGTGTTAGCCAGTAGGCTCGATACAGGGATAATAATAAATTTAACTATACGCTTTATTTGTCAAACAAAAAAGGTGTTTTTAATTAAAAAAACAAAAACAAACCACCGTCAAAAAACAATAGAGCAATAAGTAATACAAAAAATAATACAACCACAGTTTTTTTAACATTAAAATACTAAAACAAAAACCCAGCAGAAAAGCACTTGTTTCATAATAAAAATATAAAAACCCGATTATTATTAATCTATAGACGCCGTCGTGCTAATAAATAAACAAAATAGCTACCACCAATTAAAGATGCGATAACACCTGCAGATAACTGTACCGGGTACAATGCGACCCTGCCGACCCAATCAGAAAAAACTAACAGAGACCCTCCTGCAACACTTGCCAACAATATTTGAGGTAATACCCGTTTAGCTCCCAGCAGATAAGCTAGATGAGGTGACAATAGCCCGATAAAGGACACAGGGCCGATAACAGCGGTAATTAAGGCGCAGATACCGGCGATTAATGTCAACAACCAGCCTCTAGCACGAAGCACGTTAATGCCTCTTGAGCGAGCCACATCATCACTAATAGCAATCAATGTTAATGCTCTATGCCATACCAATGTAATAGCCGATAGTACTAAAACCCCTACCGTTAGAAGGCAAGCCTGTATCGCCGTAACGCTATAAGTAGAGCCAGACATCCATAGTAAGATAGAAAAGACTTCGTCCGTCCCTCTTGCTAAAGTGAATTGCAGTATAGCGTCCAATAACGCCGTTAACGCGATACCAATTAGTACCATAACACCAGGGGAAAAAGCCTGCCGCTTACCTAGCAGCAGCAATAAACCCAGTACTAAAAAACTCCCCATAAAAGCAATCATAGGGCTAAATACCAACCATTTAGTCCCAAAAAAGAGGATAAAAATAACAATACTCAATGTTGCGCCCGCAGACAGCCCTAAAATATCAGGACTCGCCAACGGGTTTCTGATTAACCGTTGAAGCACCGTTCCTGCCACTGCCAACCCAAGGCCTGCCATCAAGGCAGTTAAAACCCGAGGCCAGCGTAGTTGCCAAAGATAACCTTCTGGCCAGTACCAACCCCAGTGAATATTGGCCTGCATATTGACACTATTATTGACTAAGATCGTTTTTGGAAAGACAAATAATGCTAAGCAAAGAACGATTATAAAGATAAAAGCAACAACCACAGCACCTTTTTTTGGTGTGGTTTTAAACCATCGACGCTCATTACCATGGCCAACCTGATCATGACTTGAAGGAGGTGGAGCTACCCGCTCGTTATCCGCGCCTCGTTTCAAGGAAAGTAAGATAAGTGCCGGTGCGCCAATTAAAGCAGCGGCAGCACCACTAGGCACAAGTTGACCAAAAGATTGAGTGGCTTTTATAGCGATCAAATCAGTGATCAATAATAGGCTCGCACCGATAACGGCACTAGCAACCATCTCAATTCGTGCCGAGCGAGCATAAAAACGCCGAGCGATTTGAGGCGTTAACAAACCAATAAAACCGATCAATCCTACCGTTGCGATAGCACTCGCGGTTAACCAAAGAGCCATTAATAACAGCGTGATTAGCACCGGTATCAGGTTCAACCCACGACTTTGGGCACCTTGCTCCCCTAACCTCATTAACATTAAAGGACGGTGAGCCAATATAACCAAAAGCAAAAGTGGCGATACCCGTGGAAGTAACCAAATAACATCGTTCCAATCACCTTGAGCCAGATCCCCGGCGCCCCAGATAAAAAGATTACGCACATACTGATCATTCAACAACACAAACGCTGAGGCTAAAGCGCCAAACAATAAGCTAATAGCCATACCAGAAAGAACAATAGGCAACCCTCTAAAACCTGACCGACGCGCAACCAAAAGGCTTAGGCCGACAGCAACAGTTGCACCTGCCATAGCCCACCATTCCCGATAAAGAACCGCAAGTGTTGGAAAAAAAACAGATGCCGCAACCAAGCCTAACCATGCACCGGAAGAAGCCCCTAAGGTCATCGGCGAAACAAGAGTATTCTGCAGCAGTTGCTGTAGCAAACTACCGACAAACCCTAGAGTTGCACCAACCAATATCGCCATCAACATTCTTGGCATAGCGCTGTAGTAATACTCAAACTCAGCAAAATCCTGCGGGGCTAATGTTAGCCACACATGCCACTGCTGAAGAAAACTAAGCGATGTTTCGCTCTGCAGATGGAAAACAACCGCTAGCGCCAGCAAACCAAAACCCAGTAGAGGTAGGGCAAAGGAAAACCGAGGCAAAATTGAAAACTTAGATTGGGCTACCTTCACAGAAGCTTTGGTTAAGGCAGAAGACATTATTTTATCCCTGCACTGGTATGGCTATTTAAGGCATGATTATTGGATGCAATCGTTGCAGGCAAAGTCATCAGAGCTTCAACAAAATGTTCTGCCAGATAACTAATAGACAGCGCTCCACCGTAGGTCCACGTAGAGCGTACCGGAGCAATACGCCCTTCCGCCACAAATGGCATCATACGAAACAAAGGCTGCTCGAATAACTCAGCCTCCTTAGGTAAAGGCCGAAGATAAAGCAGAACCCCTTTCATATACGCCAAATCCCGAATAGGCTTTTGAACCTGCCCCCAAGTTGAATTCTTGATGGCTATGGCCGGTTCAATACCCAGTTCCTTTAGAGCCGCAAGGGGCATAGAATTAAGCCCATAGGCTCGCACATGATGAGCATCAGAGAAGCGAACAACGGTAACCTTTGGCAGTTGGCCGTTGAAATACACATTAAGCCGTTGCTTTAATTGTTTAAGTTTCTCATTTTGAGCATCAAGCCGAGCCATGGCGATATCTGCTTTACCCAACGCAACGGCTAACTGCTGAAAGGATTCCTTAATGGCACTGAAATTATCATGATCTGCTCGATAATTATCAAAATAAAGCACGGGGGCAATCGGCTTAAGCCGTGCAATCATATTTTTCTGCATACTGCCAATGACAATCAAGTCAGGTTTTAACCCTGCTATACGCTCAATATTAGGCTCTGCACGGGTGCCTACATCCATCACCGTCTCGGGAATAACCGGCTGAGCAACCCATGTTTTATAACCTTCAATTTCAGCAACCCCGAGCGGAGTCACGCCCAGCTCAAGCATTTCTTCGGTTGCCCCCCAATTAAGAGCAATCACTCTTGTGGCAGGAGCCGGCAGTTCTTGCGACCCTAAACTGTCCTTTACAGTTAACGCTAAAGCCGCAGGGCTGATTAGCATATAGATCAAAAACACTATAAATGTCGTCAATGGCGATACGGTAAGAGCCAGCGTATTATCAACATGAATCAGATAACGGTTTTTCAACGGTATAACACCCATAAAATCTCTTCTTTAAACAACTATTCTAAGCAACAACGGCCACTTCATGCCCATGGGGGTGAGCCAGTGTTTGAATTGGAATATCATAAAGCGCTGTCAGGCTTTCATTGTTCATTAAAGCCGCAGGCTCATCATCAAAAATAACAACCCCTTGTTTTAGCGCCAAAATTCGATCGGCGAATCGTGCAGCCAAATTGATATCATGCAAGATAATGACAATCCCTCGGCCGGTTGCGCGATTCAAGCGTCGCAAAAGATTCATTAACGCATATTGATGGGAAAGATCGAGAGCCGATGTTGGTTCATCCAGCAACATATACGGGGTTTGTTGTGCCAGTAACATTGCGATCCATGCCCGTTGCCGCTCGCCGCCAGACATCTGATCAACGGCTGATTGAGCATGGGCTTCAAGATCCGTATCCGCCAAGGCTTGATCAATAATAAAATCATCATGCTTCAACCATCGACCCAACAGTCCTCGCCAAGGAAAACGCCCCAGCCGAACCAGTTCTCGGACACTTAAACCATCGGCAACAGGAAGATGCTGAGGAAGATAGGCAACTTTCTGCGCAAAGGCTTTTTGGCTCATCTCGTCCAACGGCTGGTCCTGATAAGAAACAATACCTTGATCCGGAGAGAACTGACGAGCCAGCAGTTTCATTAATGTCGATTTACCCGAGCCGTTGTGGCCCAGAATCACGGTAATCTCACCTTCATTTAAACTGAGTTCACCAATTGAGAGAATATTTATTCCTTGGCGCTCAACTTGTATACCGTTCAGATGCAACATCTTAATATCCTGTTTAGCTGTCCTGTTTAACTGTCTTTTTAGCGCTTTCTGCGGCCTTTTTGGCTTTTATACGTTTCTTCTTAGCCACATGCGTTAGCTCTATTCGAAGTTAGTTCTTACTCCACGACGCCTTGATGAGCTCAATTCTTGTCTCTGGTTTATGCCTTGGGCAACTAGCACAGACACTGCTGTCGTTACAGCGAAAGTGCTGGCAACAGCCCTTTCTATCCAATGCAAGCCTCTCAGGCTGGTCACGGTCTTCCTGTCCGTTTCCCTCTTCGCCAAAAGGAATCCGCATAAATCCACTGGCATCATCTAAGCGAAGCGCCTGTAACCATTGCTGGGCAAACAATATGATCTGTTGATTGCTATCTTTAGTCCCTTGAAGCGGTAACAGGTTCGTTTGTTGAAGCTGTAACAAAGTACTTAACAAACGGTCAGCAAAAAGTCGGCTCGCAAGCTTACGGTTTATCGGGTAAAGCGCCGTCAACTGATCCAGCATTACGTTTAAAAATGTTTCAAGTTCGTAAGCCCCCAGTTTAAGACGGTTTTCTAGCGAAGAATCTAGGCGTTCACACTGAAGAAAAGCATTTGAAGGCAGTGAAAGGCCGCCTACAAAGTCCCCCTGTAGCTTCTGACCGACCTGAGAAAGCGATAACTGAAAACCTGAAAGATGCACACAGGAGGTCATCAAAATAATAGGTTGCCAACACAGCATATTCCAAGTTTGAGCCGCCCAATAAAAACGGCCCGCCTCCGGTGTATTTTGCTTAATATGTTGGTACAACCTATCAATAAGCACCTGGTTATCTCTAGAGGAGACCAACTCATCCGGTTTTGGCTGACGAAAGAGCGGAGCCATAGCAGGCAAGCGTTGAGCCAAATTCTGAATAAAATGGTTTAGTGCAGGGTCAGGAATCTCCTGATAAACCTCATCGTCTGAGATTAATAACGCACAGTTCATACGGCTGACCATTTGGCGACTGCCATCCAACTTTGAAAAATGATTAACTGGTGCAAATGATAATACATCCAATAAAGATTTCAAAGACAAATAAGAAGCAATCTCATTTAAATATCAGCGCGTGCTTTAACGCCAGCACCATCGTCGCCATCGAAGACTCTGTCGGGGCAGTAAAGCCTAGAATAAATCCTTGCTGATCAAGGGCGGAAGTCAGGTAATCAGCATCGGCAAAATGCTGAGACAAGGGTAATAGTCGAATGCCTTTTACCATCAAGTCCTCTGCAATCTGTTGGTCAAGCAATGTTGAACCTAAAGATAAACCCATCTTGTCTTTTATCGCCTCTATCACATCTGCCTTAAATCGAATTAAAAGATGCATTCCTCCCTGAGGTACCTGCCAGTCAAACCACTGACTTAAATGCCGCTCAATCTGCTGTAATAGAAAATCTCTCTTTTGCCGGTAATGCCTACGCATCCGGTTAACATGGCGGGCAAACTCTCCATTTTTCATAAATTCAGCCACAACAGGCTGCATCGGCAGTGCCGCCGAGCTACCTAACTCCGCTCGGCTTTCTTCTAAGGCCGAATAATAGGCGTCAGGGGCCACAATAAAACCTAACCTTAATCCTCTAAATAAAACTTTTGAAAAACTACCCACAAAAAAGGTGCGCCCAGAGTGGTCGGCCTGCATTAGGGGAAGCCCGCTTTTACCATTAAAGGAAAACTCATTGTCATAGTCATCTTCCACCAACCAACATTGTTCTTCCTGTAGATGCTTTAGCCATTGCTGGCGACGCTGCGGGCTTAAGGCTATTCCTGTGGGGTATTGGCGATTAGGCGTTAACAACACAATAGGAGGGGCTTTTGGCCTGGACGACTCAGTCCCTAACGCAGAAGGTAAGCAACAGCCTTCTTGATCCAAGGGTAAAAGATAGGTCGGCGGGATAGAAGGTTGAGATCTCGTTGTCGAGATCTTAGATACTGAACTTGATGGTGAACTTAATGGCTGCCAGCTCTCAATCAACCGGTGAATCGGTGGATAAGCGGGGTTTTCCGCTAACCAACGGCTGTTAGGGCTGATCTTTATGAAGGTACGCCTAAGCAGCGTTAACGCATCACGGCTACCCGCAGTGATTAAAATCTGCTGAGGCTTACAGGCAAGCCCTCTCAGTTGATATAGGTACTCTGCAACCGCCTGTTTAAGCTGAGGCAAACCCGTTGGATAACCATCTTCTAAAACCAGAGGGTCAGGATTTATCCAGCTGGATCGCATACTTTTTAGCCAACTCTGTTCTGGAAATACCGTCCCATCAATACCAGAGCTAAAACTCAATGGCTCTGGCAATATCTCTGATACTTCTGATTCTAAAGGATAAATAGTCTCTCGCGGTGGCTCCGGTTGCGGTATCGGTTGAGAGTCTAGGAGCTGAACAGGAGCAAGCTTGATACTTTGCAGAATATAAGCCGACTGTTCCGCAACAAACACCCCGCTTTTTAGCTGGCTGGTTAAGATTCCTTCAGCGATAAGGCGGTCGTAGGCGTTAACAACAGTGCTTCTTGATGTACCAAGACTTTGGGCGAGATTTCGGCTGCTAGGAAGCCGATCAAAGGGCTTTAGCCTTTGTTGCTTAATACCGAGTAAAATCTGATCGATTAACTGTTGATAAAAAGGCCCTGCTTGCTCCTGTAGAGAAAAGCTTAGACTACCGATTGTGTTTCTATTATGGGTCATGGTTAGGAATCTGGACTGATTAATAAGTTAAAAAGTGGCTATTTTTTAGCCTGCCTGATGGGCGTAGAGTCTACATAGATCTTACGGAATATCTCAGGCTTTATTTAACGTCAGTCGAGTTTTATCCCTATAAAAAGGAACGGTTATGTCCTCCAGCGCTCAAGAGAAAAAACAAACATCATCCGCCAACAACCCTCTAGTCCAGGTCAAACGAGGCCGTAACCGATCAATTAATGATCGGCAAGCCTTGCTCGATTTTATCGATCAGTCATTAATCTGTTATGTCGGTTTTCAGATAGCGGGACAGGTGCGGGTTATTCCAACCTGCCATTGGCGCGATGGCGAGTATCTTTACTGGCACGGACACAGCAAAGCCGCCAATATTGCTGGAGCAGATAAAGAAGGGCAAAAAGTGTGCATTACCCTATCCAGTTTAGATGGTTTGGTTATGGCTCGTTCTGCCTTTCATCATTCGGTCAATTACCGATCCGCAATGATCTATGGTGTGCCTGAGGCCATTACAGATCCAGAAGAAAAACACGAGCAGTTCGAGCGTTTTGTCGAGAAAATCAGTCCCGGACGATGGCCTCAATTAAGGCCGGTCACGGCAACAGAGACACAAGCGACGGGCATCCTGCGGATTAAGCTCGATGAAGCCTCTATGAAGGTTCGAGCAGAAGGCGTTATTGACGATAAAGATGATATGGATTGGCCTGTTTGGGCTGGCGTTCTGCCTTTAGCCCCGTCTTGGGGCGAACCAGAACAGGATACACAGCAAACAAACGATTACCCCTTACCGGATAAGCCATCCTTATAGCAAACCTAAAAGCTTAATGATTGCCTTGGTATTTCTTTAAGCTTTTTTGAAGTTTCTCATTTTCTTTTTTCATATCTTGATATAAAGCGCTAACTCTTAGGTATTCACGCTGAGAAATATCAAGCTGCTGGCTCAAGTCCGCAATTTCTTTCGCCTGTTCATTCGATAGCTCTACGACCCAAGCGTGGCTATCGGGCGACACCTCAGATGACGATTCTTGCTTTAGCGCTGGCTTCTGTGGCGGTTTAGATGGTTGCTTTGCCGGTGTTTTAGCTCCTTGATTAGCGCCTTGGGGTGGTCTAGCACTAGATTCGGCAGAGGAATTCCGGTTAGGCGGACTATTCCGCACAGGCGAAGCATTTCGATTTGGCGGACCATTCCTATTTACAGGAGCGCTTCGAGATGCGAGATTTTTTGCCTCTTGCTTAAGCGCAGTTGCTTGTTTGGTCAATCCTGCGGTTTGCTTTTCTAGCTGGGTAATAACCTCAAAGCGTTCATCCGCTAATTGCTCAAGCTTTTGTTTTTCCTGCTGAAATTCAGCTTGAGCCTGCTCAACCGCCTGCCTTTTCTCACGTTCCATCTGTTTCAGAAATTGCTGAAACACTTGTTCCTGCATCGATTGAAAATTTTGCTTAAAACTTTTCTGTACCGCAGGGCTCTTATTCACCCCAGCTTTAGGCTTAATATTAAGAAATTGCTGCAAAGCCTCAGTACATAAAGAGTATGGTTGACCAGTTGCAAGGTGTAGTTGCCCAGCAGTTATCGAAGTAACGGACTTGCCTTCACTAAGCCACTGTTCAATCTGCTGGTTACAGATATTTAAAGGAGTATCTTCTGATTTCATAACGGCTCAACGTCACTGTCGCTGCGTGTAAGGGATTTGTATATTAACGGTATTCTCTCAGATCTTTAATCACTCTTTAGTAAAAATATAATAAAGATCGTTATCAATCTTAGTGTTATCCGAAGACTCAAGTTTGCCTATCTAGAATCAAGCCTCACTTTAAACGCAAACAGCAAGGCACGATCCTAGATCGTATATGCACAGTAACTTAAATAACGACATAAAATAGAATTATTTTTTTATCGCCGCTCTAAAGCTTCTATTACAGCCTGCTCTTGGCGCAAGCGTTCTTCCTCTTTTATTCGGGCGTCTTCCTTGGCCTGGGCTTCTTTAAGGGCTTTCTCCTCTGCCTTAATCTCTGCTTTAGCCTCTGATTCTTTAGTTACTTTCTCAATATCATCGGTAACAGCCCAAGGCTCTGCAGGTGATGGACTTAACTCACCATGGCGCGGTGCAAAACGTTCTTTTGATAAGGCTTTAAGCAGGCCAATGACCATGCAAATCACAACCAATGAAAACGGCATTGCCGCAGTAATAACCGCTGACTGTAGTGTTTCAAGACCACCGGCGATCAGAAGTACTGCAGTTAATAAGGCTAAAAAAACACCCCAAATAATACGATGAATGGCCGGTGGATCAGCATCACCACCGGATAAAATAGTGTTAATCACCAAAGTACCGGCATTAGCAGAGGTAATTAAGTAAGTGCCAATCAACACAATTAAGAGTGTTGATATCATCGGTGTCAAAACACCTAGATCCATACCTTCAACGGTAATAAATAAAGCCGTTGAGACATCATTTTGTACTGCTGCCGACACATTGCCAGTCCCTGTTAGCTCTTGGAACAAAGCCGTACCGCCAAAAAGGCCAATCCAAACAATCGTGATCACCGTGGGCACTAAAAGCACGCCCATCACAAACTCACCAAAGCTTCGACCTCGGGATATACGAGCAATAAACATGCCGACAAACGGTGACCATGCCAGCCACCACCCCCAGAAAAACACGGTCCATTCAGACTGCCAGTTATCGCCTTGGGTTACATTAGTATGAAAAGTCATACGAATAAGAGACTGAATATAATCACCCGTTGCCTCAATCGTCATACCAATAAGGTACTGGGTTGGGCCAAAAAACAGCATAAACAGCACAGCTGTGATACTCAGCCAGAAATTCATCTCCGACAACAGGCGCACACCACGGGAAACACCAGACACCACCGATGCCGTGGCGATAAACATAATGACCCCGATGACCGTTAGCTGTAAGCCGGTTGAATTCTCTAAGCCAAAGACCTGATGCAGACCCGCATTCATCTGCTGAACACCCAATCCCAAGGTTGTTGCGATACCAAATACCGTACCAAACACCGCCAGCAAATCGACTAAATCACCTAATGGCCCACGCACTTTTTCACCCAAAATAGGGTACAACACAGAGCGCACCGTTAACGGCAGATCATGCCGGTAAGCAAAATAGGCCATGGTCAGTGCGACAAAGGAGAAAATCGCCCAGCCATTAACCCCCCAGTGAAAAAATGAGAGCCGCATAGCAATAACCGCAGCATCACCGTCTGAAATCCCCGGCGTTAAGAAGGGGTTGTCATGCAGCTGCATCACCGGCTGCGCCACCGACCAGAACAAAATACCTACCCCAGTACCGGCGGCAAATAACATACTGATCCAGGCAAAAAAAGTGAATTCGGGCCGTTCCCAATCACGCCCTAACCGCACCTTTTTGTAGCGCCCTGTGCCTAACCAAAGCATAAAAAATAGCAGAAATGCCACCAGTAGCACGTAATACCATTCAAGAAAGGGGTCAAGCCAACTACGAACCATAGCAACGCCTTGTGCGCTGGCTTCAGTAAACAGGCTACCCATTACTAGAGTCGTTAGAACCATAATAATGGAAACTTGTGTCATCAAAGGATTCATACCCTTGAACAAGCCTTTTTCGGCCTGATTATACATATCTGCTCCTTGGTTACAGATGCTTTTTCTACAGATAAGGTATTTCTCAGCTGTAATTTGCTTGCAACCCTAACCAAATCACAGAGATATTCAAGATGAATCGCTCACAAGTATCATTAAACCGTTTTCAATGCATTCGCGGCACCAAAGGGAACATGAACCATGGCTAGATTTTCCGCATTTAGATGACTCGTTTGGTCATCAAAGAACAGGTGAGGCTGAAAAATGTCGAGGATACGTCCTTTATCCATACCGCCGAGAAAGAAGGTTTCATTAGCCGATACCCCCCAGCTTTCAAGCGTAGTAATAACGCGCTCATGGCTGGGTGCGCCACGAGCCGTAATAATAGCTGTCCGTAGAATACGTTCATAATCACTGTCTTGCTGTAACCGAGCATCTTCAAGGGCCTGTAGCTTAGATAGCTTTTGGAACAACCCCGCCAACGGCCCCGGATTGTGTACTCGATTTTGATTCTGCTGCTCGTACTCCTGAAACTGCTCTAAACCATTCTCTTTAAAAACCGTCTCTGATTCATCATCAGCCAGTACCCCATCAAAATCGAAGGCGATACGTAGGCCAGAATCAGCTTCGTTATCTTTCACTTGGGAAGGTAAAACCAAACCTGCGGGATACTCTGCGTGTACCGCAGAACGAACATCCCCTTCATTGCCTGATAAAAACAGCGACGCATTAAACGCTGGAATATAAGAAAAAGGTGAGGCTCCACTGACAAAAGCCGCCCGTGTAATACCCAAACCATAATGCTCTATCGAACGAAAGACCCGTCTGCCCGTTGCCGGTGAGTTTCTCGACAACAGCACCACTTCTATCGGTTGCTCATCAGGAAAACGTTGATTAAAACTCAGAAAACGCCGAATAAAGGGAAAGGCCACACCATGCGCTAGAACCTTATCCAGATTTTTCTCCTGAAAGGCTTTATAGGCTAATGGGCCTTCCTGTCGAAACACCGTATCCGACTCGGTTAAATCAAACAGAGCGCTGGATGACACCGCAATGACTAGCTTATCTTCTATAGGAAATGCCATACCATAATAGTCCCATATTAAAGAGCTCCGTGTTAAAAAGTTCCGTGTTAAAAAGTTCCGTATTAAAGAGCCCGTGCTAAAGAATTCCTTGCGACTTAAATTATTCCAAATTAAACCATGCCACATTAAACAAAGCCGCAACGGCGCTAGGGTTAGAACCAAAAAACAGGTGCAGGTAGCTGGCCGTTAAGCCTTTACTTCGAAAGATCGACTCACCTGGAGCAGAATGGCGCTGGCGACGGCCATAGGCGATAGGCTCCGGCGTATTGGCGCTCAGGGAACGATGATGAGCATGACCACGAATATCTCCCTCTGGCAGAGGTGCCGTTTGCATCCCTTGGCATCCTCGCTTACCGCGCATAGCCCCCTCACCTTTCAGCAATCCCAACATGGGATAGGTGTTTTCCTCTAAATCGGTCAGAGTATCGAGACAATAAAGAAACCCGCCACACTCAGCTAAGATCGGCTTTTCAGCCTGATAAAATGCCTGTATCGACCGCACCATCGCAGTATTAGCCGATAGCGCCTTAGCGTGTAATTCAGGATAGCCACCGGCTAACCAAAGCCCATCGGCTGCGGGAAGTTCACTATCGGTTAGCGGAGAGAAAAAGCAATACTGCGCCCCAAGCTGCTGCAACAACCGAAGGTTTGAATCATAGATAAAACTAAAGGCCGCATCTTTAGCGATCGCAATCGTTTTACCCGCAAGAGGTTGGCTCTCTAAGGCTGGGTCAATCTCTAGCGGCCCTGAGGCACTAAACTCAACGACCTCCGGCAACTTAAGGATAGTCTGCCCTAAGAGCAATTCAGCGCCTTTATTAAAGCGTGCCTCAAGTTCCTCCGTCACCTCATCGGCCTGAACTAAGCCCAAGTGCCGCTCAGGTAATGCCATTTCAGGATCTTTTGCCAACATGGCTAAGATTGGAAAGTCAGCCGGAAGCACGTCTTCAATCAGCTCCCGATGGCGGGCGCTAGCGCAGCCATTCGCAATCAAGCCCGCAAATTTAAGACTGGGGCGATATTGAGACAAACCTAAGGCTACAACGCCTGCCGTTTGCGCCATACCTTTAACATCCATCACCAGCGCCAAAGGAATACCAAAACGCTCCGCTAGATCAGCACTAGATGGCGTACCATCAAACAGCCCCATAACTCCTTCGATCAAAATAAGATCCGCTTCTTGGGCTGCGGTATAGAGCATCTGCTGGCAATAGGCATCACCGGCCATCCACATATCCAACTGCTCGACCGACTGACCAGAAGCCTGCGCTAAGATTTGTGGATCAAGGTAATCCGGCCCTGTTTTAAACACTCGCACCACCTTGCCCTGTAAACGATAGGCACGGGCGATAGCCGCCGTTATGGTCGTTTTACCTGACCCAGACGCTGGGGCCGCTAAGAAAAGAGCGGGGCAGCTTACCGTTTGCGGTGTATTTTTAGATGATGACGGTGTGTTTTTAGATGATGAGTTAGATGGCGACGTAGACATAGTGTTAGATCACTTAGCATAAAAGAAAAAGCGCTAGTGTGCGGTTTGTCCTGTTAGGGATCAAGCTATTCGGCGATTCATTATTAAAATACGGCAACTCATTATTTGAAAGCACAGCAAAGAACCGCCAGGCGGCTCTTGCTTAATTAAGAAGGGAGAAGAAACTAGCGACGGCCCACAACCGGCCGTTCGCTAATAACGGACTATCGATGACTTCAACGGATTTTATTGGGACGCGTCCGCTTTAAACTGAGGAATAATATGTTTGCCATATTGGGCGATAATATTCTCTTCATCGCCATTATCCAGATAGATATTAAACTGAGTGGTTCCCGCATCTTCCAGATCACGAATCTTAGCAATATGATCCTCAACACGGCCCAGTACGCAGAAGCTTTTTACAATATCTTCCGTAATAAAATCCAGGTACGGGTTATCGCTCTGGCCATGTTTGGAGTAATCATAACCGCGACGTTTCTCGATATAGTCGGTCAGGCTTCGTGGCACCAAACCTGAATCACTACCGTATTTTTCCACAATATCCGCAACATGATTACCTACCATGGCGGGATACCATTTTGTGTGCTCTACGCAGTAATCCATATCACCAAAATACGCAGGGGCTGCGGCCTGTACTTTAAAGTTGCTCATATCACGGCCTGCGGCTTCGCCTGCGCTTTTAGCCTGATCAGCAAACCATTTAACCAGGCTGGGGTCGCCAATTTGCAGAATAACGCCATCGCCGACTTCACCCGCCGTTTTAAGCGCTTTAGGGCCGTAGGCACCAATCCAAACCGGTAGTTCATAACCGGTTGCCCAAGGCAGTTTCACCGGCTCTTCGCACTCGCCGTATTCCACCTCTTCACCGCGTACCATCGCTTTAACTTTTTGGGTAAATTCTGCTACACGGGCTAAAGGCGCTGGTTTTTTCCCCATAACCCGCATGGATGAATCTCCACGCCCCAGACCGATATCAAAACGGCCATTACTCTGGTGGGCCAAACTGGCATACAGACTGGCGGCCAGTGACCAATCACGAATATTAGGGTTGGTGACACAGGGGCCAAAGCGCAGCTTGGTGGTGTGTTCCATACACATCGCCATTGCCACGAAGGATTCGCGCCATAGAATATGAGAATCATAAAACCAGCAGTAATCAAAACCAGCAGCTTCCGCCTGACGTACAAGGTGACGGGCGCGATCTGGGCTGACAAAGCCTTTAAAGGTGATACCAAATTCCATAAGAGTTACCTCGGGTATTATTGTTTGACTGTTATTTATTGGTTTCTTTCTATTGTTTCTTTTTTTCTGTTATTTCTTTTTGCCACTGCTTCGCTAAGGCTTAAACATTAAGCTCCAGGCTTGAATTAATGCTCTGGGGGACAGATACGAATCCCCGCATGGGAAAAAGGCACTTCTTTTGAGATATTCAGCCGAATCAAAATAGGGGTAATCGCTTCGATGCAGCGGGCACTTTCTGCTAGCCCTGCGTTATAAGCGGTGGTGCCCAACCGTTCACAGAGCGCCATCACTTTTTTCTTCGCGGCAAGGTCGTTACCACAAACCAGCAGATCGCAGTTAATAGGGGCATCCAGATTGTTTAGCGTTACCGCTGAAACGTTATGCAGGGCACCCACCACAGGAATCTCATCCCCAAGCACCGCTTGAGCGGCCTCGGTGGCGGAACCCTCTGGTGGCATACTGACCGCTTTAGGGTTGCCCTCGGCAAGAGGCACCACGATATCCACCAGTATTTTTCCGTTGAGTAAGGGCTTAATCTGCTCTAACGTGGCGTTATGGCCGCTGAACGGTACTGATAGCACCACAATCTCGTCACTGGCCTGTACGGCGCTGGCAATATCACAGCCGCTTAAATGCTGCCCATCGAACATGCTATTGAGTTCATCAGCCAACGCGGCGGCTTTATCGCCATCCCGTGAACCAATCACCACATCAACACCGGCCAGCGCTAAACGCTTGGCAAGCCCTTTGCCCTGCGGGCCTGTACCACCAATAATGGCTACTTTCATCGGAATAAATCCTCTTGTTGCGCTCGAATCAGATCCTGACCCGAGCTGTCGGTTGCTTGCCAATCAAGACCACGAAAGACAATTACGGGGGTTTGTGCGCTTTTATCCATCAGCAGACCAGAAGCTGCCGCCAGCTCATCCGCCAATGCCGGAGCAGTAACGGTCAGGGGGCGACCGTAGGCATCGGTTTCACCGGCCATCAGGTTTAAAGCAGGAACATTCGCCACACCAATGGCGACATTGGTTTGACCTAAACGCCAAGGTCGGCCAAAGGTATCGCTGATAATCACCCCTAGGGTGATGCCAAAATGCGCCTCCAGTTGACCCGCAATCGCCTTGGCACTGGCGTCCGGGTCATCTGGCAATGTGATCAGGATATCGGGGTCATCCGAGTTGGATTCATCCACCGCGGCATTGGCACAAATATAGCCCCGCTTATGCTCAGCGATAAGCACACCTTCCTGCTGCTCAGGTCGGCGTACCGCTCGCAGAATCCGTTTTGACTGATCGATAATAATCTGTACTTTTCGGGGGTCTTTGCGCACGCTTTCCGCCAGATCAAGGGCGGACTGCGTCGGTGTCACCTCAGACAGACGGCGTAAAGCACCTTCACATTTAGACACCACTTTATGGGCGATCACGAGGATGTCACCGTTGACCAGAGCAACCTCGTTGTGATCCAGATGGGCGATAAGCAGGTCTGCCAGGCTATCCCCCGTTTTAAAATGCGGTAAACCTTCCAGTCGGAATACATTAAGACCAGTAGGTGTTTTCTGATTTGATGTTGGTGCAGATGCAGGTTTAGGTTTAGGTGCAGATGCAGATGCAGATGTCAATAAAGATGCAGCATTAGGCATAGCGCTTGCCTCCTATACCCGTCATATCCGTTTCTGTCAGCCCAACCAAAGCATGACTGTTGGCGGCGGTGGCGCTATAAAGATCCATCTCCTGATCAATATCCAACGCCATTAAAGGCAGGGCCAGAGCGCTAAATTTCAGATTGGCTTTCATCGCTTCACGCTGATGGGCCCGGGCGGAATCCAAGCCAAAACGAAAGCGAATGGCATTCGGAGGCTGAACCAGTAAAGCATTGGTGCCGCCATCATTGGCGATGGCAACCACCACATCCTGATCCTGGCCGCGCCGGATCACCTGGGATAGCTCTTGTTCGGTCAGAAAAGCCAGATCAATCGGCAGCATTAACAGGCTTTTGTAACCCAAACGGCAAACCTCTGAGGCCGCCTGCTCCATGGCGGCATTAAGTCCCCGTCCTTCCGTTTGCCTCAGCGTGAGACAGCCCAGACGTTCCGCTTTGGTCAGCACCTTGCTATCTTCGCTCACCACCAACAGGTCATAATCAGAGAAGTGCTGCTGAAGATAGCCAAGGGTGTACTGATACAGATGTTTCGCCAGAACCTCCCGCTGCTGATGGTTTAACGCCGGTGACAGACGTTGCTTGGCAAGTTCCGGTGATTTAACCGGCACCACAATGCAAAGGGATGCTGTTTTATCAAGGGCTTCAGAAGACCTGTTCGCTCTGGACGTTCTGATGGATCTATCGGCTAAAGAATCATGGGGGTTCATAGGAGCGCCTCTTCCATTACGGAACTTGTCGTTGATTGCTTAATCGCCCACTCAAGACTGGCGCTAACCACTTGCGCTTTATCCTCAAGGCTTTGCATTAAGGTGGGCAGGCAATAGGTCTTGATGCCTAGAGCTTCTATCGCCGCCTGGTCCTCTTTATCCTGATGATCAATCACCAGGCCCTGAATCAAACCGGAATAATGCTCCGCTAAAGCGATATTGTTAGCGGCCTTACCCAGAGCGCGCATCATACGATCCGCAGGGCCTTTCACGGTTTGTCCACCAATAAAGGGAGAGATCGCCAGCACAAAGGCGTTGCTGTTTTGAATGGCTTGCCTGATCTGGGGGATGGCTAAAATCGCACCGATACTGACCAAAGGATTACTGGGCGCCAGCAAAATAATATCGCTACCCCTGAGCTGCTTAAGCACCTCAGGGGTAGCAGTAGCCTGCTCTGCCCCCTGATAACGAATCCCGTCAATCTCAGGCTGGCATTGGTGCTGGACAAAGTAGCGCTGGAAACTGTGCCACTGACCATCAAAGTGAATCTGCGTCGGCACCCTGTCATTGCTGGGCGGCATAATCGGCAGTTTCAGACCAAAGCGTTGGGCGATACCCTGGGTCACCTCGGTCAGGGTCGCACCGGAATTAAGGGCACAGGTTCGATAGATATGGGTGGCAAAATCTTTATCCCCGAGTGTCATCCAGGTCTCATGGCCAAAGGCTTTTAATCCCTCAAGGGTCTGATAGCTTTCATCCCGTAACCCCCAGCCTTTCTCCCGATCAATCTGCCCGGACAAGGAATAGATCAGCGTGTCTATATCAGGGCAAACCGTTAAACCGTGAAAAATATCATCATCGCCAATATTGCCAATCACGGCGGCGTGATCGGCATATCGGGAGGCTTGCAGTCCTTCTGCCGCCTTTGCACCACCGACACCTCCAGCCAGCAGAGTGACCACAGGCGCTGTCATCCCTGACCTCCTGCGGATACCGGTAAAGCATCAGAGGAAGCCAATGCCGGAGACATATCAACCGCTGTCAGAATCGGTGATGGAAAGGTTTTTAAGGTTTGATAGAGAGTCCCGCGCTGCACAGGTGTTAAGCCATTCGCCTGAATATTGGCAACCATATCGCTGGGCAATACCTCCTGACCGTGACTACCACCGGCGGCTCGGGAGATACTTTCATTCATTAGTGTACCGCCCAGATCATTAACACCGGATTTCAATAATGAGGCCGCCAGCTCCGGCCCCATTTTCACCCATGAAGACTGGATATTATCGATCTGCCCCTGCAGCATAAGCCGTGCCACCGCGTGCATTTTCAGATGCTCATCATCTGTCGGGCCGGTACGAACCTGATCCGGGTTATCGTTATACAGTGCGGTTTCGTAGTGGATAAAACCAAGAGGTACAAATTCGGTAAAACCGCCGGTTTCTTTCTGAATGGTCCGTAACAGAGCCATATGCTCAGCCCAGTGCTTTGGAGTATCCACATGGCCGTACATAATCGTAGCGGTTGTGGGCAAACCCACGCCGTGGGCCGCTTTAATGATGTTGACCCACTCTTCCGTGGTCAGCTTATTTTTGGTGAGTTGCTTGCGTACCTCTACATCCAGAATTTCAGCAGCGGTACCCGGCATGGAACCCAGACCCAGTTCTTTTAGCTCTGCCAAAAAAGCTTTAGGTGTCATACGGGCTTTTTTACTGCCGTACCAGATTTCAAAAGGTGAAAATGCATGAATATGTATCTCCGGCACACGGGCTTTCACATGGGTAATAATGCCGCGGTAGTAGTCCGCATCCAGATCAGGATGTAGGCCGCCCTGAATACACACCTCCGTTGCCCCTCGCTGCCACGCCTCTTCGGCTCTGTCTGCAACCTGCTCCAGACTTAAGAACTCCGACCCTTCATCACCTTTGTGCTTGGCAAAGTTACAAAAACGACACCCCATATAGCAGACATTGGTAAAGTTGATATTTCGGGTAATGACGAAGCTGGCCTGCAGCCCTTTTCTTTTCTGACGGACAAGATTAGCGGTATGGCACAGAGCATCGGTTTCTGCCCCTTGTCCATCAAAAAGTAAAATAGCGTCATCTACAGATAACTCTTCTCCCGCCTGAGCCTTCTGTAATACCGCCTGATAGCCCTTGCGTATGGCCGGTGATGGTGATGGTGATGGTGATGGTGATGGTGATGGTGATGGTGATGGTACAAATACGGTGACAGGTGCGTTCATGCGACAAGCCCTCTTGATAGAAGATTCGTTTGATTTAGCCCATGCACACGTTGCTGCAGGGCTGGCACTAGAAAGTGTTGCTCTGTGGATTGAAATTCAGGATAAATCGTCAGACGTTCAGAGAGCTGATAACCACGGCCACGACAGGCGGCATCTAAACTTTGAATTTGCGGCCAGGCACGTTCCGGGTTAATAAAGTCCCGGGTGACAGGAGAGATACCGCCCCAGTCATTAATACCCGCAGAAAGATAAGCCCCGTACTCTTGTTCAAGATTCGGTGGTGCCTGCAGGCTAATCTCTGGCGGGAGTATTAAGCGTGCTATCGCCAGGGTGCGCTTCATCTCATCAAGATCGGGTTCTGCACATCCGGCCATTGCGGTACCCGGCTTAGCACGGAAGTTCTGAATAATCACTTCCTGAATATGACCATAGGTTTGATGGATATCACGAATCAGCACCAGGCTTTCGACCCGATCCTCCCAGCTTTCACCGATACCGATCAAAAGACCGGTGGTAAAGGCGATACCCAATTCACCAGCGGCTTCCAGAGTTGCGGTTCGACGCTTTGGGGTTTTATCGGGGCAACCATAATGAGCCTGTCCCGACTTCATTAAGTTGATTGAGCTGTTTTCCAGCATCATGCCCATGCTGGCGGCATAGGGCTTTAAGCTGGCCAGTTCGCTTTTTGTCAGCGCCCCAGCATTAATATGAGGCAGAAGTTGTGTGTGCTCCAGCACCTGGTCGCACTGGCTTTGCAGATAGTCCAAAGTGCTGGCGTAACCGAGATGCTCAAGCCACTCCCGGGCTTTAAGGTGGCGTTGCTCGGGCTTTTCACCCAGGCTAAACAGGGCTTCAGTACAGCCTGCAGCTTCACCTTGTTTAGCCACTGCTAACACCTGTTCTGGTGTCATATAGTTGGCGGTTGGGCTATCAGGGTTTTGAACAAAGGTGCAATAGCCGCAGGTATCACGGCACATATTAGTTAAAGGCAGGAACACTTTAGGCGAATAAGTAACCTGTTTACCCCACTGCGCATCACGAACAGCTGATGCCTGCTCGCACAGTGCATATAGGTCTGGGCCTGTAGCGTTTTTGTATCGATTAGCGTCAGCAATATGGATCATGATGAACCACCAAATTTCCGTGAATTTAAATGTTTTACCATTTGGTATAAAACATAAATATCACAAAGAAATTTGGTCGGTAAACACGTTTTTTTTAGTGCAGATGGCGCACTACTTTGGCTCTAGCATATTTAATCTAGGTTAACTAAATTATTAACTATCTATAAAAAACTCTTTAAAAACATAATGTTAAGTGCTTTCTTTTTTTATCATATTTGACAGTCGTTAGAAAAAGAATTGTTTTTACAAACGGTAAAAAGAAAAAATTATTTTTTACTAGCACCAAGAGCGTGCAAAATCAACTCAGTTACTGCTCGCTCCGCCCGAGAGTAACTTTCCTCTTGCAGTTGCGACTGCCCCATTAAAATCTCCATTTGAGTGGAAAAATCAGCATATGACTGAGTAGTCGCCCAAATCATAAAGAAAAAATATGCAGGGTCTATTTTGTTAATAAAACCCTTATTAATCCAAGAGTTAACAACTTTTATATCACGTTCAAATTGCGGTTTTAAATCGGAAACCAAATAAGGTCTGAGCACCGGTGCGCCACCAATAATCTCATGGGCAAAGACTTTAGAGCCGTAGGGGTAATCTCTGGAAAGTTGCATTTTCGCCTTCACATAATGGCGAATCGATGTCTCGGGGTCCGCCTCTGAAAGCTCCAGAAGTTGCAGTTTATCGATCCAAGCACCAAGGGTTTCTTGCAATACCCGCTTATAGAGTAAGTCTTTGTTTGCAAAGTAATAAATCAAATTCTGCTTGGATATATTTGCCCGTTCAGCGATACGCTCCATAGAGGCTCCACTAAAGCCTTTTTCAGCAAATATAATCTCCGCTGAGCGTAAAATCCGAGACTCTAAAATTTCTCGATTAATCGCCTGTTTCGTTTTCTTACTGCCTTTATTTACCACGAAAGATCAACCTTATAACCTATTGAATTAAAAGAGTTATTGAAAATAATATCCAGATACCTTCCCCATCTCTAAAACGCTTTATAAAACAACATGACTCCCCTCGAATTATACCTCACTTTATAAAGTTGGCCTCTCACTTGCATTAGCCCTTTCCGTGATATTTCGATCATTAAACCCTTCTGTAGTTCGATCATTACAGAGGGTTTGTTTAGATTATATTTTTACCAGTTGGTAAACAAAACACCGAATTAACGACTAACTGAATGAAATCATTATTAACAACGTTATACGTAGTTTACTTCACTTTTTAGGAGTCATATATGCAGGACTTACGAGTTAATAAAGAGCGCCTTTGGGATAGCCTGATGGAGATCGCACAATTTGGCGCTACCGAAAAAGGCGGCTGCAATCGCCTGGCAGGAACTGATTTAGATAAGCAAGCCCGAGACCTATTCGTATCTTGGTGTAAAACTGCAGGCTGTGAGATCACTATCGACAAGATTGGTAATATCTTTGCCCGTCGTCCGGGTAAAAATAATGATCTACCCGCCGTAGGCACTGGTAGTCATTTGGATACCCAGCCGACAGGCGGTAAGTTTGATGGTGTTTTTGGTGTACTGGCCGGTGTGGAGGTATTACGTACACTGCATGAAAACAAGATCGAAACCCCAACCGCCATGGAATTTTCTGTCTGGACCAATGAAGAAGGTTCCCGTTTTCAACCGGCCATGCAAGGTTCCGGTGTTTATGCTGGGCGCTTTGATCTTGAAACCGAACTGAATAAAACCGATGTCGATGGTATCCGCTTAGGCGATGAGCTTAAACGTATCGGTTATTTAGGGGATGCAGAGCCTGGTAGCCGTAATGTTGGTGCTTTTTTTGAGACTCATATCGAGCAAGGCCCTATTTTAGAGGATGCCGACAAAGCCATCGGTATTGTTCGCCTCGGCCAAGGTATTCGCTGGTACAACATTGAGATTATCGGCCAAGAATCCCATTCGGGAACCACCCCTATGTATCTGCGTAAAGATGCCATGGTGGCCTCTGCTGAAATCATCTCCGAGATTGAAAACATCGCCCACCGCCATGAAAACGGCTTAGGCACTGTTGGCTTTATGCAGGTTTATCCCAACTCCCGCAACACCATTCCCGGCAATATTAAATTCAGTGCCGACCTTCGTAACCCCAAACCGGATGTACTGCTCGCCATGCATGAAGAGCTAACCGCCTTTTGCCAAAGCGTTGCAGACAAACGCGGCCTTGAGATCAACCTAGACCCGTTCTGGTATTTCGCGCCGGTGGAGTTTAACGCCTCCGATGATGTAAAAGCCGCCACAGAAAAGCTCGGCTACAGCCACATGGATATCTATGCCGGTGCCGGTCATGATGCTTGCTATATGGCAGACCTAGTACCCGCCGGCATGATCTTTACTCCCTGCGAAGGTGGTATCAGCCATAACGAAGTTGAATACAGCTCCCCCGAACAATGTGAAGCCGGCGCCAATGTTTTGCTGCATACCATGCTTGAAGCAAGTCACCGCTTAGCTTCAGTTCAATAACTATTTATCCATTTAGATAGAAGCAATATTTCCCCCATGAGAACCGTGCTTTTGCACACCAAAATCAAAAATCGAAAGGTGCAAAGATGACGAGTAAAGCGATAAAACAAGGCGAATTTTACGAACTGGATGCAAAAGATGATCTGAAATCCAGCCCCGCTTACAGCGATGACCTGGCCCCAACAAAAATCAAGGAGCGAACCTGGGGTATTTTTAATATTGCAGCCCTTTGGGTTGGTATGGCGATCTGCGTACCCTCTTACACCCTGGGCGGTGTATTAACCGCTTACTTTGGTTTGTCGGTAACGGAGGCGCTGGTAACGATTCTGGTCGCCAATATTATTCTGCTGGTTCCTCTAACGCTCAACGCCTACCCCGGAACCAAGTTTGGTATCCCCTTCCCTGTGGTTTTGCGCTCCTCATTTGGTATTGTAGGTTCTAACATCCCCTGCCTTATCCGTGGGCTGGTAGCCTGTGGCTGGTTTGGTATTCAAACCATGTTTGGCGGTTTAGCGATTCACTTATTGTTCTCGGCCTTCTCAGACAGCTGGGCTTCCTTAGGGGGCGTCGGTGAGGTGATTGGCTTCTTTATTTTCTGGGCATTACAGATGTACGTCGTGATCCGTGGCGCAGAGTCTATCAAGTGGTTGGAAACCCTGGCCGCACCGCTGCTGTTAGTCGTTAGCTTGGGCTTGATGTTTTGGGCCAGCGGCAAGGTGTCTTTTATTGAAGTATTAGCAACACCAGCAACACGCCCTGAAGGTGCCAGTTTTTGGGGTTATTTCTTTGGCGGCTTAACCGCAATGATCGGCTTCTGGGCTACACTATCACTGAATATCCCCGATTTTAGCCGCTATGCTAAATCTCAAAAAGATCAGGTTATTGGCCAGATTTTAGGCTTACCTCTGACCATGTTCTTTTTTGCCGCACTAGGTGTTGTTCTGACGGCGGCATCAACAACACTGGTAGGGGAAACCATCTCTGACCCTATCTCTTTAATCGGTAAAATCGATAGCCCGTTCTGGGTCGCTATTGCGATGGTTTTAATTATCATTGCCACCATCTCCACCAATACCGCTGCCAACATTGTATCCCCTACCAATGATTTCCAGAATATTGCCCCCAAACTGATCAACCATACCCGCGGCGTACTGATGACCGGTGCAGTAGGTATTGTATTGATGGGCTGGGAACTGCTGAAGAAAATGGGTTGGATCGTGTCCGATGTTAGTGTCGAGAGCATGTACACCAACTGGTTATTAGGCTACTCAAGCCTTCTCGGCCCTATTGCCGGTATTATGATCGTAGATTATTTTCTGATCAAAAAACAAAACCTTGATCTTGTTGCCCTTTACTCAAGTAATGGTGATTACCCTGCTTTTAATGCCGCAGGTCTTACCGCATTTGCGGTTCCGGTTGCTATTACCATTGCATCTTTTGGTGTTGATGCCCTTAGCTGGTTCTATGATTACGGCTGGTTTACCGGTGCCTTTACAGGGGCTTTTGTTTACTTTCTGATGGCAAGCAAACAGTCTGCAGCCAATAAACAACAAACCGTTAGCAGCAGCGCCGCTTAATTAAGGGAGACAAAAATTATGTTACTGATTAAAGGTGGCACTATCGTTACCCATGAAGAAAGCCGAGAAGCGGACCTTCTGTGCGATAACGGTAAAATCATTCAAATAGGGGCTGATTTATCAGCACCCGATGCTGAGGTGATCGATGCAACCGGCAAGTTGATTATGCCCGGCGGTATCGACCCACACACCCATATGCAGCTGCCCTTTATGGGCACCGTGGCAAAAGATGACTTTGCCTCCGGAACCGCCGCTGCGCTGGCCGGTGGCACCACGACCATTATTGATTTTGTTATTCCAAGCCCACAGCAATCCCTACTGGAAGCCTATCAGCAGTGGCGTGACTGGTCTGAGAAAGCCCATGCCAACTACTCCTTCCATGTGGCGATTACCTGGTGGGATGATTCCGTCGCCAAAGAGATGACCACCTTGGTAAAAGAGCATGGGGTTAACTCTTTCAAACACTTTATGGCCTATAAAAATGCCATTATGGCCACGGATGATATTCTGGTGGCTAGTTTTACCCAGTGCTTAGAGCTCGGCGCTGTACCGACCGTCCATGCGGAAAATGGCGAATTGGTTTTCCATCTGCAGCAAAAAATGCTGCAAAAAGGTATGAACGGCCCTGAAGCTCATCCTCTATCCCGCCCATCGTCAGTCGAAGGTGAAGCCGCCAACCGGGCGATCTCTATTGCCAAGACCCTGGGGGCTCCGATTTATCTGGTGCATGTTTCTACGGAAGAAGCGGCAGATGCTATTCGCTATGCTAAAGATCACGGTCAAACGGTCTTTGGTGAAGTGCTGGCAGGGCACTTAGTTGTGGATGACAGTGTTTATCAGAACACTGACTGGGAAACCGCTGCCGCCCATGTCATGAGCCCGCCATTCCGGCCCAAGCATCATCAGGATGCCCTTTGGAAAGCGGTTCAGGGCGGAACCTTACAAACCACCGCAACGGATCACTGTGCCTTCTGCGCGGAACAGAAAGCCATGGGTAAAGAGGATTTCACCAAGATTCCAAACGGGACAGCCGGTGTGGAAGAGCGCTTAATGGTGTTGTGGGATAAAGGCGTCAACTCCGGCAAGATTACCGCCAATGAGTTTGTTGCGCTAACCTCAACCAATACGGCGAAGATCTTTAATCTTTATCCTCAAAAAGGCTCTATTCGTGAAGGTGCTGATGCGGACTTAGTGATCTGGGACCCAGAGCAGAGCAAAACTCTCTCAGCGAAGAGCCACTGGTCTAATATTGAGCACAGCATCTTTGAAGGCATGACCGTATCAGGAGTCCCTGTTACCACCATTTGTAATGGCAAAGTAGCCTTCGATAACGGCAAGCTTTTAGCTGCACAAGGAGATGGGCAATATGTTAAACGCGCACCCTATGCACCTTTCTACCAGGCATTAGAGAAACGCTTATCACTGGCGGAGTCAAAACCGGTTGAGCGCGTCTAACCAGTAAAATTAAGCATCTAAATCAAGGTCAGTAAATCAAGGTCAGTAAATCAAGGTCAGTAAATCAAGGTCAGTAAATCAAGGTCAGTAAATCAAGGTCAGTAAATCAAGAGCTAGGAGGCTAGGAGAACTGTAAAGCCGCCTCCCTAGCTCTTGAATAGAATACTACCACCGATACACCTGCCACTCTGGTTTCGCTTTGGCCAGTAACCTAGAGCAGGGGTTTACCAAATAGATCTGATCCGCGTGTAAACACAGGGGTAGGTCGTTGATGGAGTCGGTGTAAAAATGTATCTGCTTATAGCCCGTTGCGGCACTATCGAGCCACTGGTTTAAACGCTGGACTTTACCTTCTCGATAGCTGGCAACCCCGCTAATCGTCGAGGTGTAGCCAGTATCCGTTTCAACCAAATCGATCCCCAGAGCCTCATCAATACCCAGTGCCTTAGCCACAGGCTTTACGATAAAGCTTACGGTTGCTGAAATAACCAGCATATCCTGTCCTTTGTTCTTAAGCTGTTGAATAAGCGCCAGCGCCTCTGGGTAGGCATTTGGCAAAATCTTCTGGGTGATACATTCATCCACCAAGCGCTGTATCTGAGCCTTAGAAAGCCCGAGCACCGGTGACAAAGAGAAGGCTAAATACTCCTCCATTCCCATTTTTCCTTCGCTGTATAGTGCCATAAGCACCTTATCTTGCTCTAGAAAGCCCTGTGCAGTTAAACCTGACGAATCAACAAAACCTTTTTCAACCAAGAAGGTATTCCAGATCATGGCGCAATCACCTTGAATTAAGGTGTCATCCATATCAAAAACGTAGAGATCTTGTTTCATTTTAT
This sequence comes from Oceanospirillum maris DSM 6286, assembly GCF_000422865.1. Classification (GTDB taxonomy): domain Bacteria; phylum Pseudomonadota; class Gammaproteobacteria; order Pseudomonadales; family Halomonadaceae; genus Oceanospirillum; species Oceanospirillum maris. Next base: position 120,841 of record NZ_AUGW01000012.1, read on the forward strand.
GGGCTCACCGGCTGCATTTCATTAAGGTTAAAAAGCAACTCAAGGCGACTTCCTGCGGGTAATAAACGTTCGGAGGAGCGATTAAGTAGATCAACCGTCATCTCTTGCTGTTCTATCTGCACTTTATAGCGAATCACATTGCCCAATAGCTGATGATTTAATACATGGGCCGTTTTGGGTGATGAGATATGTGCTTCATACTGCCGACCCTCTTCTTTGACATAAATAGACTCAGGTCGAACCGCAACTTTATGGGGGCTATCAAGATCGAAGAGTGCTTTAACCACTTGTTTATCTAACAGGTTGTAATGGCCCATAAAACCGGCCACAAACTCATTGGCAGGTTGGGTATAGATACTCTCAGGTGAACCCTGTTGCACAATCTCACCTTGGTGCATTAAGAAAATGCGATCAGACATTAACATCGCCTCTTCCTGATCATGGGTAACAAATACCGTAGTCAGATTCAGCTCTGTTTGAATATCACGAATCTGCTGGCGCAGGCTTTTGCGGATTTTGGCATCAAGAGCCGATAACGGCTCATCCAACAGCAAAATACGGGGCTGCATGACCAAGGCTCGGGCTAGTGCAACCCGTTGACATTGACCGCCTGATAGCTGATGCGGATAACGATCTTCTTTACCTTTAAGCTCAACCAGTTCAACAAAACGCTGAATTAAGCTACGGGCCTGTGCGGCAGGCGTAGATTTCATTTTAAGACCAAAGCCAATATTTTCGGCAACGGTCATATTGGGAAATAACGCATAGGATTGAAACACCATCCCCATTTCCCGCTCTTGAGGTGAGAGATCCGTTATATTCTCACCATCAACCCAAATCTGCCCCTGATCCACGGGATTTAAGCCCGCAAGACATCGTAATAAGGTGGATTTTCCGCAGCCGCTGGGGCCTAAAAGAGTAATAAACTCACCCTGATCAATGGTGAAATCAATAGCATCAAATACACGCTGTTTGCCAAAGGATTTAGACAGCTGTTTAACCTGAACATAACTCATGAAAGATTTCCTTTACTGAAACGGCTGCCAAGCCAAGTGCATAAAAAGATAAAAGCGAAGTAAGTCATCACAAGGGCTGAGGTAAAATGGCCGCTTGTTTGTCGCATGTTGTACAGATAAACCTGCAAGGTCTCGTAACGGGTTCCCACCAGAATATTGGCAAAGACAAACTCCCCTAAAAGAAAAGAGAAGGATAAGAACATCGAGGCCATAATCCCTTTTTTGAGATTGGGTAAAATCACAAATAGAAACGCTTTTGGTGTCGATGCTCCTAGCAGATGAGCCGCATCCACTAAGTCTTTAACATTAATCGCAATAAAGCTGTTTGAAACCGCCCGATAGATAAAGGGTAAAGCGATTGTGAAATAGGTTCCGATCAAGATCCAAGGTGTACCCAGCATGGTAAAAGGGCTATCAGCATAGAACTGCAACAGACCAACGGATGACACCACTGGCGGCACTGCAAAGGGCAGTAAAATAAGGATATTCATAACCTTGTCGTACTGAGGAAAGTAATAAAACACCACAAAGATAGTCGGCAACATTAGCAACATTGCCAAAACAAGGGCCAGCACACACACAAACAGAGAGCGGCCAAAAGCGGCAATAAATCGACTATCAGAAAATAGCTCTGCGTACCATTTAAAGGTGAATCCGTCGGGAAGAATCGAAGCTCCCCAGTGGCTTGAGAGCGAATAAACAAATGTAGCCATAATCGGCAGAGCCAATAAGGCAATAATGCTATAAACCGTAATACGGTGAGCCATAAGATTAACGTTTTGCATGGTAACTCCTACTCACCAACCACTGATTAATCGCCGTAATAAAGGCCAATAGACCAATCAAAACAACAGAAATAGCCGCCGCTAAGTTAGGCTCTAAAAACAGGTCACCGGAAACCAAACTAGCGATACGCACCGTCACCACATTAAAGTTGCCCGCGGTTAAAGCGTAAACGCTGGCATAAGCGCCAATGGCATTGGCAAACAAAATAATAAAAGTGCCCAGTAGCGCAGGGGAAAGCACTGGTAATGCAATCTTAAGCCAATACTGTCTTTGCGAGGCACCAAGCAACGCTGCCGCTTCTTGCCAATCTTTTTTTAGGGCATCAAAGGCGGGGTAAAGCAGTAAAGCCCCTAAAGGAATCTGAAAATAGATATAAAGCGCCAGCAGGCCATGACTACCGTAAAGATTGAAATCATCAATAATGCCGTACTGCTTTAATAGTAATGTCAGCGCACCATTGGTGCCCAAAATAATGATAAAGGCGAAGGCTAACGGCACCCCAGAGAAGTTACTACTCATATTGGTAAAGGCCACAACCGCATCGCGTATTTTGCCATCAAGATGGCGTAACGATGACACCAGACATGCCGCAATAAGCAGACCAAATAAACTTGACCAAAAAGCCAACCAAACACTGTTCTTAAACCCCTGTAAAATAAAGGCAGAGTCTAAAATCTCTTGATAATGCTCTAAAGACCACTCGCCCTCGCTAATAAAGCTATTGACTAACACCCAAAATAATGGCGTTAGCTGAAACAGATAAAAGAACACAATAAAAGGCAGTACAGCCACAATGGGTTTTAATCGATTTAGCTTTGGCATAAGACGCCTTTTGTAACGGACACTAGTGGTTAACGGTAAAGAAGGGGCGTTATGGTTCATCGCAAAATCTCACGGGGAAAAGCTTTGTCATGGGAAAGTCCCAATAGCTCACAAACCGTACCGCAAATCTCTGTTTGTTTAACTAAAGAAGCTTGATGGCTAAAGCGCTGTCCGATCACAAACAAAGGCACATCTCGCTCTTCGGCTAATGTACCGCCGTGGGAGTGATCGTTATTCATACCGTGATCACTAGTGATTAACACCTGATAACCCTCTGCCAACCATGTCGGTAAATAATCAGACAGCACAATATCCGCACGGCGTGCTGTATTACGATATTGACGGGAATCCAAACCAAATTTATGACCCGCATCATCAATATTCATCGGATGAATCAGTAAAAAATCAGGATCAAACTGACGGCGTAGATACTCTGCATCTAAAAAAAGCGCTTCATCAGGATAATGATCCCAATGGTAGAACAGGCCATATTGAATATTCAGTGCTTCATTTTGGGTAAAGCGATCTTCAACAGCGTTATAAGGTGTTCGGTTGTAAAGTTCACTCACCCAGTGATAAGCCGCAGCAGCCGTTGTCCGGCCATTTTTCTTCGCCAAACTAAAAATGGATTCCCATTGAGACCGACGCGTAACCTGATTATGGGCAATTCCGCTTTGCACTGGCTTAACACCCGTTAAAATACATTCGTACAAAGGCCGAGAAAGTGAAGGGAGTTCGCATTGAATCTTGTAGAGCGATGCTTGATTGTCTTCAACAAGCCCATTCACATAGCCCATACAATCTTGAGCTATGTGAAAGTTAAGGCCGTCAAGAACAACAAGAATAACCTTATTGTTCATTTTTAAAGCCTTATTGCTGGTGAATTAGAACGTTTTCTTGCCACTGGCGCGGTAGTTTTCGAGCGGATTTTTCCCAAGCGTTAAAGTCGGTAATCGGCTTAACATTTTTGTATTGCTCGTTCGGCAATAGTTTCTCTTGAACCGATGCAGGCATAGTGATGTTGCTACGAATAGGTCGGGCATAACCGTTAGCAAGGTTGATTTGGCCTTTGTCGCTGAAAATATACTCGCGAGCCAATTTTGCAGCGTTCGGGTTTTTAGCAAACTTATTAATGATAGTGGTGTAGCCTGAGATAACCGAGCCATCTTGAGGGATAGAGACGGTAAAATTATTACGGTCAATCTTGTCACGGTAGTTAAGGGCATTAAAATCCCAAAGAATCGCAACTTCTACTTCACCTTTTTCAAGGTTAGCAATGCTTGGGTTGTTAAACGAAAGGCGATTTTGCTTCGCCAGTTTGGCAAAAAATTCGATGGCAGGTTTCAAGTTACCTTCATGGCCGCCATTTGCAAAAGCGGCAGCTAACACCGCATTATTTGCCTGAGAAGCCACACCGACATCACCAACAGTTACCTTATAATCACCTTTTAGCAGATCATTCCAACTTTTAGGTGCATCTTTAACCAATTTATTGTTCGAGATAAAAGAGATAGAGCCGGTGTAAGCCAATGCCCAGTGACCGTCCTTATCTTTTGCCCATGTAGGAACTTCATCCCATGTTGACGGCTTATAAGCCTGCGTAACCCCTTTGCGAACGGCTACACGGGCAAAAGCAAAGCCTACATCACCAATATCTGCTGTCGCATTTTTCTTCTCAGCTTGGAACTTGGCAATCTCTTGAGCAGAACTCATATCCGTATCTTGATGCTTGATACCAAATTTATTATTCAAATCTTGCCAAGTATCTTTCCAGTTTGCCCAGCTATCAGGCATACCAACACTGTAAACCGCGCCTTCTTTTTGTGCCGCGTGAATAAGCGCATCGATATTCGTTGTATCAGAGGCCCATGTCGCGCATGACACCGTGGTGGTCAATACGCAGGTAGCCGCTTTAAGCAGTCGTTTCATTTCTAACATCCTTCTGGACTAGGTCAGTTTGTATGAAATGAATGCTAGAGCGATAACATGACCGTTTGATTAAAAAATAATGACGGTTTGTGACACGAAAATCGGTTAAAAAGAGGTATATTCAAAATTACAATTCAAACTGTTAGAATCTGGCTCCTAATTTTTGGACTAGATCAGAAGGCGACAAATGAGAACCCAGCTTAGGACGATTAAAGGCATCATCAAGGAACAGATTGCCGGTGGCCTATATACCTGCCAGCAGAAACTGCCTTCAGAGCGGGAGCTGAGTGAACTATTTCAAACCACCCGCATTATCCTTAAAGATGCGCTAATCGGATTAGAAACCGAGGGCTTGATCTACCGTGAAGAACGTCGAGGCTGGTTTGTGTCACCACCTCGTCTTAAATACAACCCGCTGTCCCGTAGTCATTTTCATCGAATGGTTGCAGAGCAGCAGCGACAAGCCTCAACCCGAGTTCTGGATATTAAAACCGAGCTGGCCTCCAGCGACGTAGCCAAAGTGTTAGAGCTAAAAAGCCTACAGTCCATTCACCGGATTCAGCGTTTACGATCCGTTGATAATCGCGTAGTGCTCTTTGTCGAAAACTGTCTAATCACAACACTCTTTCCTGGTCTGTTGCAGCATGATCTCTCTCAATCCCTAACCTCGCTCTACAAAGAACACTACGGCTATCACACCGTCCACTCTCACTTTGATGTTATTCCAACCGCCGCCCCTGAGCATGTGGCCAAGGCGCTTAATCTGGCAGAAGGGCAGCAAATTCTGAAAATATGCCGAGTAAACTACAATCAAAACGGTCTTCTCATGGACTGCGAGTTTGAATATTGGCGGCCCGACGCTGTGATGATCAGAATTGACAGCAACGAGCATTAGATGAAAGGGCGGGAGGACTATCACTAGACAGCCATATCTCCCCATATCCCCCTATGAGAATACTCTTAACTGCATTTTTAACGGTTTACGAGAACAATCTAAATCGCGCCGGTGATAAAGGTTGTTGTTTTACGAATCTCTTTACCGCTGCCGTTAAAGACAAACTCAATCCGGTTATTAGACTGTTTTGCCTGACTACTACACACCCGATAAGCCCGCCAAGTGGCGTTATCATTACTTAGGTTAATCTCAGTTCTGCCGTGTAGCTGTAGCGCCTCAAGCCCTATAACATTAACGGTCAATGTGCCTAAGCTTGAATCAAAGTTTTCTACCTTCACTCGATATTGATTACAAAACGTATGCTGATCCAGCTTGGTATAAAGGTTTTGTCGGTCTCTGCGTACTTCAACCAACAGGTCGGTTGTGTTCATAAAACCGAATAAAACACCTGCAGCTGCCACTGTAACGACACCGGCATACCCTGCAAGCTTAGGTCTAAATAGACTTCGGGACTTCTGGCCTTCTAGCTGATGCTCAGAGGCAAAACGAATCAACCCCTTTGGCTTGCCTATTTTCAACATCACGTCATCACAAGCGTCAATGCAAGCACCACAGTCGATACACGCTGCTTGTAAGCCATCACGAATATCAATACCAACAGGGCACACTTGAACACAAATAGTACAGTCGATGCAGTCACCAGAGTTACCGTTCTCAGTTATGGCATCCGTTGCGATCATATTGTCTTTCAGTGCCGTATTATTGCCATAAGATTTGCTGTCATGGGGATTGCTATTACTCAGTTTTTTTCCACGCAGCCGGCGTGGTTCTCCTCGCTTAAAATCATAGCTTACGGTACGAGTATCAGAATCAAACATCACGCCTTGAAAGCGAGAATAAGGGCAAGCATGTAGACAGATCTGCTCTCTAACCAAGCCAGCGTTTAAATAGGTTAAAGCGGTCATGGTTATAATCCAGCCAGCCGTGGCCAAAGAGCTATTTAAAGTGAAAAGATCATAGACCAGTGCGCTGATAGGCGTGAAATAACCGGTGAAGGTTATAGCGGTAATTAAGGCCGCCGCCGCCCATAGAAAATGTTTGCTAATTCGGCGTAATAAACGGATGCCGGTTAGGGGCAGCTGATCATTTTTTGCCCGAATATTCGCTTTGCCTTCGGTTATTTGCTCTATTCGTATAAACAACCATGTCCAGATACTTTGGGGGCAGGCAAAACCGCACCATACACGTCCCCAAGCGACAGCCATAAAGAACAGCAAACACGCGCCAGCAATCATTAAGCCAGCCATAATGGGCAGGTCATGCCAAGAGACAACGCTACCAAATAGAAAGATCTTCCGCTCGGCAAATGAGAAAAAAAGCCAAGGCGTGCCATCAACCTGCACCCAAGCCAAAATAAAGAAAGCGCCAATAAGCGGCCAGCTGATTAATCGACGCAATGTCTGATAATAGCCCTCAATTAAGCGCACATGATATTTGGTTGGTTCGCTAAGTTGTATAAAGGGTGTTTTTGCCATGATAGAGATCCTCTAAGCTAGATTGAGCGCAGATTACTCCTAAGCCATAGTTAGTGACAGGCATAAAAAAATGAAAAATAATAGGCACAGATTAACCGTTATGACAAACTAACGACGATCAAAAGTCCCTATTGAGAACAGAAAGGCATAGGCTATGACCGAAGAGTTCCGATACCAGCAATTAGAGAAATGGTTACTAAAAGGATTACAGCAGCAACGCTGGCCATTAGGAGAGCGTCTGCCCTCTATTAGAACCCTATGTCAACTGCAACAAGTCTCCAAAGCGACGGTTCTACACGCCTATCAACGGCTGGAAGCAATGGGGTTAATCGAGTCTCGCCCTAAGATCGGTTACTTTGTTTTAAAACCTAATCAATATGATTTAGCCATACCCCAAACACGCGGAGAAGTACGCCCACCAGCACTGGCAACGATTAGTGAAGTCTTTACCGACATTATGACGCGAAGCGCAGCCTTTGATCTGCTATCCAATCAGATGCCAGCCAATCAAGACCTGTTAAATCAAGCACCATCAAGCCAAACCCCTGGCTTAACAGCCTTAAACCGCTCTATTGGTCGAGCCCTGCGCCGTCAACGAAGTGGACAATCGCAATATTATGACCCACCGACTGGGGATGAAGGTTTTCGAGAACAGCTCGCCTTGCATTATCAACGCCGAGGCTACGCCTGCCATCGAGATCAGTTTTGTGCCACCTCCGGTTGTCAAAATGCACTTTTTTTAGGGCTAATGGCAACCTGTAAGAAAGGCGATGTGGTGGCCGTGGAATCCCCCTGCTTCTACGGTATGCTGCAACTACTGGATCAATTAGAGCTGCAGGTTGTTGAGATTCCTAGCTCTGTTACCGAAGGCATGGATATGGTCGCCTTGGCTGAGGCATTAGAGCAATGGCCGATTCGTGCTTGCGTGGTCTCTCCAGCATTTTCAACGCCGACCGGCGCTTGTCTATCGGATACCGCACGGCGAACATTACTCAACTTAGCCGAACACTATGATTTAGCCATTATCGAAGATGATATCTATGCCGATACCAGTTTTAGCCAAGCACCGGAGCCTTTAAAAGCGTTGGATCAAAATCAGCGCGTGATATTGTGCAGCTCTTTTTCTAAAAGCCTTTCTCGGGATTTGCGCTTAGGCTGGATTGCTGGCGGTCGATGGCAGAGCAAAATTCAACGTATCAAATTGGTCACGCAGCTTGCCAGTAGCCGCTATTTACAACAAGGCGTCGCGGATTTTATGCAAGAAGGGGGGTATATGGCCCATATACGGCGTTATAAACTCGACCTAAGGCAACGCAGAGACCAGCTCCTACAGTTTTTACGCCATGATTGGCCGCCACATATCCGGTTTAGTCAGCCCAATGGAGGCTTGGCGCTTTGGTTAGAGCTAGAAGAGGATTACAACAGTTTGTCCGTCTACCGTAAGGCTCTATCCCAAGGCATTGTGATTACACCGGGGGCACTATTCTCCGTCTCAGGACAATACCATAACTGTTTGCGACTGAGTTTTGCCCATAACTGGACTCCCGCACGGATTAAAGCATTAAAACAATTGGCCCAGCTTTAACGGCTTTTATCGTATAACCCGCTTTAACGGCTTTTGCCGCATAAATAGAGACAAACCAATTTATCGAGCAACCCTTCCTGCTCAAGCTCAGAGATCACACGATTAAAGTCAGCTAATCGATGGGCTTGATTACGATGCAAACGAAAAGAGACAGGATCACTGGCATAGGGTAGTGATATTTTATAATTTAATTGATGACGACGCTGATAATACAGTGCCACGGACTCCGTCATCAGTCCAATTTCATTCCATCCACGGTGAACACGCTGAGCAATCTGCCATTGATTGGTGAAATCCTCTCGTACAAGATGCTCAGGTACGGGCCTGCCGCGCACTGCCGCAACCGTTTTACCTTTTAGATCCGGCAGAATAAAAATAGGAAATGACAGCTCGGGTCGATAGATAATAACATTGTTAACCACCCAAAATGACTGGGTAAACAGTGACAAACTCGACAATGTGGAATGCGGCGCATTTTGCTTTGACTCTTCCACAACCCCAACTTCAAGGTCAAGTTGACCAATCTCAAACTGACGAATTAACCGCGCTTGAGTCAAAGGTATAAACTCCAAGGTTACTTCTAGACGTTGAGCGATCATCCTTAAAATATCAGCATAGATCCCCCGAAAATGGCCATCAGTATCTTGCCAGAAAAAAGGGACAGCACCTGGCAATGGCATACCAACCCGCAAGCGAGGAGTATCATTCATAGGCTTAATTGCAGAGGTCTTATCCAAATCCGCCCCATTAACGGACAGAGTAAACCCCAGAAGCAACCACACTATAACCAAGCACAATATAATCCATTTGGCCCCGTAGGCATTATTCTTCAAAACCCTGTATTATCCTTACTCATAATATCAACGATCACTTTTGCAGCGCATTATCACTTATTTTATGCCAACAGCGACAGCATCTAGCAAGCTCCTAGAACCCATACTACAACTGGCTGGTCATTACACCTCATCCAGCGAGCCATCAACCGTTTTTGGGCAAAATAAAGCGAATGGCCAAGATAAAGGCCTAGACAATAAAGCCAATCTTCAAAAAGATATTTTAGCCGTGGCAGGGCTAACTCACACGGATTTTAGCCACCCCGATGCCCGCTTTCCTACGGCAAACTTCAGCACAGTCTTGTCACAACTGACTCGCGCCAGCGGCAACCCTCATATTTGTTTACGATTAGCCGAAGCGACACAACCTAGAATGCTCGGCTCAACCGGTTTTCTGATCTCTACCGCTGAAACCCTAGGCCAAGCCCTACATGTCTTGGAAGACTATCTGTCCATTCTTTATGAAGGCATCAACTTTACACTGGAACGAGGGCAGGAAACCTCTGAACTGGTGCTAAATACCCACAATGAGCCTAGAAATGTTATTGAGTTTTTTATTGCCTGCTTGATCAACTGGCCCCGCTGGCTGACAGGAAGCCAAATCCCTGTCAACCGAGTACAACTGGCATTTTCAGAGCCTGAACACGCCGCATCTTATCAGCAACTTTTTGCCGCAGAAGTATTTTTTAATGCCGATAGATACAGTATTCAGTTACCGACAGTCTATCTGGATCAACCCTGTACTGATGCCAATAGGGAGATGCACCAGCTCCATAAAGAGTTTGCCGATGGCGTACTCAGTAAGCGTCATCAAAAAACAGCCCTTGCTGCTCAAGTACGCTCTTTAATTCGCCTGCAACTGTTGAACCAAAACGAAGCGATAAAACGGGAAGATATCGCCCAGCAGCTCGGCTTAAGCTTACGGACCTTACAGCGCAAACTGGGTGAGCTAAATACTAACTTTCAAAGCCTTTATGATCAAAGCCGTAAAGCACTATGTTTGCAGCTTATCGACAAAGGAGCACTAAGCTTTGGTGAAGTCGCCTTTCAATTAGGGTTCTCCAATCAATCTGCCTTTCAGAAAGCCTTTAAACGCTGGATGGGGATGGCCCCTAGCCGCTACCGCGAACAGCGCCATGCAACCGTATCATCAATCGAGGCCGTCTCAACACAACCCCCTATTCTAGATACACCTCTTTTGGAGGCTAGCACTTCATCTAAAGAGATCGAATCTCAGGCTGATCAGTTTAAAATCGAGTTACTGCTTGAAAAGCTAGATGATACTTTACCCAGAAAAGATCAAGATCAGCGGTTCTATCTCTTTCAGTTACTGGAAAAGATTCTCGCCCTATTATCGTTACAACCTGACAATGAAATATTATTACCAAACAAGGACGATAGCGTCTTAGTGTTGCCTAAACTTGAGTATAAAAACCCGTTTGAATATGAAAACCAGCTTGCTGCACTAGAACGTATTAGCTTGCTAGCCCAGCGGGATGCCAAACCACTTTTATCCGCCTGCGCCATTAGCCAGATGACACTAATAAGCCTAAAGCGAGACCTACGATCAAAGGTAAATACCCCACCAGATAGACACCATGATCACGCCCAGTATGCCTATATAGGCTATGCATGGGTTGCTAACTGGTTTTTCGCCGATTATGCATTATCGGCCATCATGTTAAATCTCGGCTTACAGCAGAATAAAGACTTATATCCCGCAGGCCAAGATCACGAGAAAGAGAAAGAGAAAGACCAGGTCAAACAACAATTAAGCAGCCACTTGCGTCACTGCAGTCAAGTACAGCATTGGCTAGAACCCATCGCCAAGGTGATAGAAAAACTTCAGCAAACCGCCGAAGCATTCAACAAGACGAGTGACTGCCTACTCAATCACCAGCAACGCCTACTGTGTTATCAACTTAACACTCTTGCCGGTGGGCAATCATTAACGGATATCGCCCAACGCTGTGAAAAAGAATACCAACAGATAAGTCCTCAATACCCTTTGCAAGCCGAGCAATTAAAAGCAAGCGGTATGCAGCTTGCACTGTATTTACAAGGTAAAGTGCCTTTGCCATCCTCTTGTCTTTACCAAGATGCATGGCGGGGGACAGCGATTATACGAGCTGCTTTTTTACTTAATCATCAAGCATTATGGCCAGAACTGCTCCATTGGCAGGCACGGCTTGAAAGCGAGCTTCCAGGTTACTTTATCATTAGTGAAACACTTTTTTATATCGGCATGATGCGCTTAATATTATCGCAACAAGCGCTACAAAATAGCCCTAGACGACAGCGAATGATTGAGCAAATAGAAGCACGCTTTGCCTTATGGGCACAGCACTGCCCAGAGAACTTCTCAGGACAGTTACAACTGTTGCAAGCTGAAAAAAGTAGGCTAGAATTTCAACAGGAACACCAAGAGCCGCCTACTCATCATTACTACGAGAAAGCCCTTAAAACCTTTAACGTCAGCCCTTTTATACACCACAGAGCCTTGGCCTATGAGCGATACAGTAATTACCTCAACCAAGTGCAGCAAGATAGCCTAGCCATTTTTTGCCAGCAGGAAGCTAAACAGCTTTATCAATCATGGGGAGCGAGTGCTAAAGTGGCTCAGCTAGAACAATAAACCTCATAATCCATCCCCTCCTGGCTATAAATTGGTTTGGTTTGGTTTAATAGTAGCCTGACAATAAAGTTTACTGGCACAATATTGCCCCTCTACCACTTCATAAGTTAAGCGATAAAAAAATCTATGACGCCTTGGAAAATACTGGTTGTTGATGATGAAGAAGGTATTCACGGCATCACTCGGATGATCTTCCGTGATTACATGTTTGAGCAGCGCCCCATCGAATTAATTAGCGCGATGAGTAGCCTAGAAGCTCAGGAGAAATTACAACAGCACCCCGACATATCCTTGATTCTTTTGGATGTGGTGATGGAGTCTGAAAATGCAGGGCTGCATCTGGTCGAACATATTCGTCATCATTTACATAATACCGATGTGCGCATTATTTTACGCACAGGGCATCCTGGTTATGCGCCGGAAGCTCAGGTTATTATTCGTTATGATATTAATGATTATTTGAGCAAAGCAGAACTATCTGCCTCCAGATTACTGACTTCGGTTATTGTGGCTTTGCGCTCTTATCGGGATATTCAGCAGGCTCGTCAGCAAGCAAAACCCTCACCGGTGGAACCAAGCCCAGAACCTGCATTATTGGCCGCAGCAGTACCGAGGCTGAAACAACAGCTTAATTCGGCCTTAAAGCAAGGCCAGCGTCTCTGCCAGCTAGACTTAAACCCTGTCGCAACCAGCTTAGTACAGGATATTCAGGCCTACCACGCCAGATTAAGCAACAGTATTCGGCTACTGGCATTAGAGCCTCTGCCCGTAGACTTAGAAACTCAAACAAAGCATAAGCCTAGCCCGGTGGTGGCCAGTCGTTTGATGAATGATATCTTAGACGTTTTTTTACCATTAAGCCGGCAGGAAGGCTGGTTGCTTGATTACCGTTTAGCGCCAGAGCTATCTGATATCCTGATGATCGACCAAGCCTTAGTCAAAACATTGCTGATGACGGGCATAGAGTTGGCACTATTACAGGCTAAAGGGGAAGATATTAAGATCACGCTGCAGCATGGCGATAGCCCTCAACAACTGCAACTGCATATTGAGCAAAGTAGCGGACAACCAGTACTTGATCGCTCCCCGTGGGCACAGCATTTACGACAGAAGCTGCATCAGCTAACACAACAATTGCAGGGCCGTTTTATAGAAATTGATGAAGGCGGTGTGATCTGTTGCCAAATACAACTGGCTGATTAAATCACTTAACCAGCCAGTGAGTTCTTAGTCTAACTTTTTAACAGCATAACCGAGCAGCGAGCCCGTTCGGCAACTCTTGATGACACAGATCCTAGCAAGAATTCATCCAAGCGTGATCGGTGATGGGCTGCTAGCAAAACAAGGTCTATCCCTTCATGCTTAATATGGTGCAGAATATTTTCTGCAGGCGAGCCTTCATATACCTTAAGCACAACCTTAGCATCCGCAGGTACGTTCTCATTGGCTAAAACGTTGTCATGGGCAAACTGTTTAAGCTGAGCCGCAACTTTTTTTACCGCGTCGTGGTGATCATCCTCACTAAAATACCCCGCTACGATAGGATTGCCATAACCGGCAACAACTGTAATCAAATGCAGTTCAGCGTGATTATCAACGACTTCACGTATGGCCAGCTTAAGTGCCTGCTGGCTAAAATCCGACTCACCTAGATCAATCGGTACTAATACTTTATTAAACATCAGCTTGTCCCCTTTCCCCTATGGATGATTATCCTAAAAAAATGATCGCCCTAAAGATAACCCTGAACGATCAAAGAAGGAACCTATACAAGAATAGGCACGCCAAAGGCGCACCTACTCATATGGGCTTAAAGATAGACCTAAAGATAAATTTAAAAGAGTAAACCTATCCGGCTACTGCTTTTTGACCATCTTCTTTAGATTTATGCTCTTCTTCTTTTTTGCGGCGTCTTAGCTGCAATCCGCGAATCACAATTAATAATGCCAGTGCAGGAATAAAGATCAATTGATGCGGAGGCTGTGCTTGGGGTACCTGAACCCCTGTCACGACCTGATCAAAGGCTAATCCTGCTTTTTCTGCGGCACTATCAAAGCCGACAAAATCAACCACTAAACGATTATCATCGTTAAGAAACTCGATCCCTGTATTCGCTAAACGATCGACTCCAGTAGCGCCTTCAGCAAGAGCTAGATGGGTAACAAATGAGCGCGCATTACCAACGCCATCAAAGCCATCAATCCAGAATCGTAGCTCAGTACCAGCCTCAACCTGATCCATGGTTGAAACAACCGAAGAAGGCTCTACCATCTGATAAGGCTCAACAATACGATCCATCCAGAAACCTGGGCGGAACAGTGAGAAAGCGATCAATAGCAGCAATATTGTTTCATACCAGCGATTACGGCTAAAGAAGTAGCCTTGAGTGGCGGCTGTAAATACCAACATCGCAATCGTTGCCACAATAAAGACTTGTATCCCCTCGACCCATGTCACATCGATCAACAAAAGATCGGTGTTAAAGATAAAGAGGAAAGGCAGCGCTGCGGTTCTTAAGCTATAGGAAAAAGCAACAAAGCCGGTGCGAATCGGATCACCACCTGAAACCGCTGCCGCAGCAAAAGAGGCTAAGCCAACCGGTGGCGTCACATCCGCCATAATCCCGAAATAGAACACAAACAGGTGAACCGCAATTAAAGGTACGATTAAGCCCGCTTCTTGCCCTAAAGAGATCACAACAGGTGCTAACAACGAGGACACCACAATATAGTTAGCCGTCGTTGGCAGTCCCATACCTAGGATCAAGCTTAGGATCGCCGTTAATAGCAACATCAGTAACAGGTTACCCATTGAGAGCACCTCAACCAAATCCGCTAACACAGACCCCACACCGGTTTGTGATACCGCACCCACGATAATACCCGCCGTTGCCGTAGCAATACCGATGCCAATCATGTTCCGTGCGCCGGTGATTAAACCATCAATCAGCTCGTTAAAACCCTGGCGAATCGGCCCATCAAATAGATCTTCCTTGCGGAAAAAGGCCATTAGAGGACGCTGGGTTAACAAGATAAAGATCATTAATACCGTTGCCCAAAAAGCAGATAGCCCAGGGGACAAGCGTTCAACCATTAAACACCAAACCAGAACGACAACCGGTAGTAAAAAGTGCAAACCTGATTTAACCGTAGCGCCCACTTCCGGTAGCGCCAGCATGGGTTCGTTAGGATCATCCAGTTTTAGGTCAGGCCCCATTGCCGCTAATCGCACCAGAGCAGCATACGCAGCCATCAGTAAGATGCTAATCACAATACCGGCATAGGCACCAAAGGCAGGCTTGATCCATCCAATACCGTAATAAACCCCACCGGCGATAGCACAAGTGACTAAGAAACCGCTAAGCAGCCCAATTAAACGCAAGTGCCAAGGCTTAACAACCCCTTGACGAGGCAGGCCTTTCATATCTTGCTTTAAGGCTTCTAAGTGTACGATATAGATCAAAGCAATATAGGAAATTAATGCGGGTAGAAAAGCGTGCGTAATCACCTGTACATAGGAGATACCGACATATTCCACCATCAAAAAGGCCGCTGCACCCATCACAGGAGGCATAATCTGCCCATTAACAGATGAAGCCACTTCTACCGCACCGGCTTTTTCAGATGAGAAACCCACGCGTTTCATCATCGGAATCGTAAAAGTACCCGTGGTAACAACATTGGCAATTGATGATCCTGAGATCAAGCCCGTTAAACCTGACGATACCACGGCTGCTTTTGCTGGGCCGCCACGCATATGGCCCAATAGTGAGAAAGCCACCTGAATAAAGTAGTTACCGGCACCGGCCTTATCCAGTAGAGCGCCAAACAGCACAAACAAAAAGACAAAACTTGAAGAGACCCCAAGGGCAATACCAAAAACCCCTTCGGTCGTCAGCCATTGATGGTTCAATAACTGTTCTAGATCGACCCCTTTATGAGCAATGATCTCTGGCATATACGCTCCCCCAAGGGAGTAAACCAAAAACACCATCGCCACAATCATCAATGGCGGCCCTAAGGTACGTCGCGTTGCTTCAAGTAACAGCACAAGCCCAACAACCGATGCCACAATATCTTGAGTATTCGGCAGACCAGGGCGTGAAGCCAGTTGTTCATAGAAAAGGAACAGGTAAGACGCGCCTAACGCTGCCAATAAAGATAGAACAAAATCAAGCGTAGGAATTCTATCGCGGGGCGAATGGGCCAGCGCAGGATAAGCGGTAAAGGCTAGAAATATTGCAAAACCTAAATGCAAAGCCCGAACTTCTGTATCATTAAAGATGCCAAAACTGCCTATTAATGGCCAATCATAAAACGGTAATGGTGAGGCGATCCATAATTGAAATAGTGACCATATTAATGCAACAGTCAATAAAAGCTTTCCCTGCCAACCACCAGGAATACGAGCGCCGGTATCGTTAGCCGATACCATATCCTGTAGCTCTTTTTCGTCCACGGTAACTGGAGTGTCATCCGCACTGCTGTGGTGACGTGTCATATCAGCTCCTTAAAACAGATGAGGCTTAGGCTAGAAGAAAGGCTAAAAGCCCTCAACAATAAAAAAGCCCTCGGCAATCAGTCATTGAACACTGAGCCTAATAGCCAAGGGTTAATAAAAAAGATAGCTCAAAAAAAGATAGGACGTTAGAAAACGCACTCAGGCACCAACATAGGTGCCTGAGTGGTTAAAAATTGCAGGAATTACATCCAACCGCGCTCTTTGTAGTAACGGATCGCACCTTCATGAAGGGGAGCTGATAGACCATCAGAAATCATTGTCTTAGGATCTAGGTTAGCAAATGCAGGGTGCAAACGCTTAAAACGGTCAAAGTTATCAAATACGGCTTTAACAACATGATAAACCGTATCAGCATCAACATTGGCGGACGTTACCATTGTTGCGGCGTTACCAAAAGTTGTTACATCACTGTCGGTACCGTTGTACATGCCACCTTTGATCGTTGCTTTCGCATAGAACGCATTGTTATCAATCAGTTTAGAGATAACGGGGCCTGTTACCGGAATCACTTTTGCGTCACAAGATGTGGTCGCTTCTTTGATCGCACCAGATGGGTGACCAACAGAGTACAGCATGGCATCAATTTTGTTATCGCAAAGCGCTTGAGCTTGCTCAGACGCTTTTAGCTCTGCCGCTAGCTTAAAGGTGTCTTTATCCCAGCCTTTCTCAGCCATGATAAGTTCCATCGTACCACGGGTACCAGAACCTGGATTTTGAAGGTTAACGCGCTTACCCGCTAGGTCATCAAAATGCTCAATGCCGGAATCAGCACGGGCAACAACAGTAAAGGGTTCATTATGTACAGAGAACAGAGCACGTAGTTCTTTAAATGGCCCTTGCTGCTTAAATGAATCATGTTTTTG
Source organism: Oceanospirillum maris DSM 6286 (assembly GCF_000422865.1). Lineage (GTDB taxonomy): Bacteria > Pseudomonadota > Gammaproteobacteria > Pseudomonadales > Halomonadaceae > Oceanospirillum > Oceanospirillum maris. The sequence continues at coordinate 138,261 of NZ_AUGW01000012.1, forward strand.
ACCATTTAGCGCGTAATACTGCCAATCAGACTGAGCCAAGCCCATATCTTGCTGACCTTGGCGAATGGCGTTGATATTAGCAACAGAACCGCCGGTTGAAGGCGCAGTACACTTGATACCATGATCACTGGTGCCACGGTTTACTAGGCGGCACATAGATTGGCCAACCACGTAATAAACGCCAGTTTGACCACCCGTACCAATCGTCACAAACGTTTGGTCAGCACTAGCCGTCGCGGGCGTTAATGCGGCGGCAAGACCCATAGCGGAAAGCAATACAGAAGTCGCAAATTTAGTCTTAAGAGACATTGTTTTTGAAAACATAGTAACCCTTCTTATCATTATTATCCCTTAAGCGGGAATCGATTTTTATAAACAGCTAAACTCGGCAAAAGACTTTTTCGGTAGTGCTAAGACACCACTGCAGCTTGCTTGCTAATACGGTCTTAATTAGCGGTATTAAACCCTACCGAAACTATAAATCTTGGCCGGCCTCCCCTGGTGCGCTCTAGGAGGTCAAACTAAGGTACTGCAAAGTGTTGTTACGGTCGGCCTTTTTTCATGCCAATAAAACCTCCTTCCGTGCCAAAAAAGACACAATCATTTCACTTTATAAAAAAATTACTGACAATGCGTTACGAAATACACCAACAGACCATCCAGAGCCACCCAAGAATAATAGATGAGACAAGGCCTTTTATAATGCAGCGTATTAAAGCGTTTTATCGTCAAAACCCCTTGGGACTACGTCTTTTAACGTCTATTCTGATCTACAGCTCTTTGATCACTTTATTTGCCACAGGTGTTCAGCTTTGGTCAGACTATCGCTATGAACGCTCTGCTATTGATGAGCGGTTACGACAAATTGAAAACAGCTCAATCAGAAGTCTTTCTAACAGCCTTTGGGAGATCAATCCTGCACAAGTACAAGTTCAACTAGAGGGCTTGTTACAACTGCCAGATGTGCGCTATTTAGAGATTAGCTCTCCCTATGGCGAACTCTTTTTTGCCGGTAAAAAACCTAAATCCAGTCAACTACTCAAGCGTTATTACACGTTAGAACACGATGATTACAGCGGTAAAACCATTATCGTTGGCAAGCTAACCCTAATCGTTAGTTTGGATGAAGTGTATCGCCGTCTTGCAAATAAAATCCTGCTTATCTTAGCTTCACAGGGTGTAAAAACTTTTTTAGTTTCGGTTTTTATTCTTATTATTTTTCATCAGTTTATTACCCGTCATTTAAGCGCTATGGCCCGTTACGCCCGCCGTTTAAAACTGGATAAATTGGACAAACCGCTAATATTAAATCGCCAGTATGAGAAAGATGATGAGCTAAATGATGTGGTTATCGCCATTAACGCCATGCGACGCTCCATGATGAAAGATATGCAAAAGCGCCAGCAAGCAGAGCAGGATCTGGCGGATGCAAACCAACAATTAGAAGCGTTAAACACAGAATTAGAACAGCGGGTTATCGAACGTACAACTCAGTTAAACGAACGCAGCGCAGAGCTAGAAAGCCGCAATAAAGAGCTACAAGATACCCTTATTGCCTTGCAATCAACCCAGAAACAGCTCGTCGAATCAGAAAAGATGGCGGCATTGGGTGAGCTTGTCGCTGGGGTCGCCCATGAGATCAATACCCCCATTGGCATCGGCTTTACTGCCGCGACCTATCTATCCGATCAAGTTAGAAAGATTCAGCCTCAAGGGCTATCGTCAGAAGAGGCTCGTCTACTAAACCTAACCCTTGAAGGTAGCGAGTTAATCTGTAAAAACTTAGAGCGGGCCGCCCAGCTGATTCGAGCCTTTAAACAAGTTTCCGTAGATCAATCCAGCGAGCAAAGCCGTCGCTTTGATCTAATCAGTTACCTCAATGAAATTCTGTTATCCCTACAGCCCCGACTTAAAACCAGCCGACCCAGCATTGATATCCAAGGCCCAAGCCAACTGATCATTGACAGCTACCCTGGTAGCTATTATCAAATTTTCAGCAACTTGATTATCAACTCGATCATTCATGGCTTCGAGCATCAAACCGGTGGTGAAATCATTATTAAAATCAGTTTATTACAGACCACAGCCAACACCACCACAACCGTGCAGGAACAAGAAAAAGCCAGCCATATACAGATCGACTATTTTGATAACGGCAAAGGTATCACCGAAGACTGGCATAGCAAGCTGTTCCAACCTTTTGTAACCTCTAAACGGCATTTGGATTGTAGCGGCCTAGGTATGCATATTACTTACAATATTGTCAGCCAATTATTGCAAGGACAGATTCAGAGCCTGGCTATTCAAAAAGAATCTAATCTATCAGGGGCGCATTTTCGTATAACGCTACCAGTATCACTGCTACCTATTTGAAGCCAATTATTTAAGCCAACCCTGCTCTTTAAAATAACGCCGTGCCCCAGGATGCAGCGGTGCAGCCAAGGGAACTTGAGCCATGGATTCCGCTTTTAGCCCTGAAAATGCAGGATGCAGTGTTTGGAAATGTGCAAACTGTTCAAATAATGATTGAACAATGGCGTAAGCGGCATCATCGGGTAGGTCAGCCCGAGTAAATAGAATAGCATTCACACCTGCCGTTAACACATCCGCTTGATGGGTTGAGTATGTAGAGCCGGGCAACGTCAAAACCTGATAATGATGACTGAATTTCACCAACACCTGAGCATCACGCTTTTCTAGCCCCACAAGCTGACTGTTACAATCCCTAATCGCCTCTTTAATGGCACCACTGGGATGCCCTACCACATAAAGCGTCGCATCAATTCGGTTATCGCACAGCGCATTGGCCTGCTCTGCTGGCGCAAGCGCTTCATAGTGAGAGAAATCTGACTGTTGCCAGCCTCGGGCTTTCATTAAAATATCCAGTGTTACCCGCTGGCTACCACCTTTTGTACCGATATTAACCCGCTTGTGTTTAAGGTCTGCAAAACTCCGAATCCCAGAATCACGCCGAGCCAGTATTGAAATATACTCAGGAAACAACCCAACCAAAGTTCTTAGATTGGGCGCGGGCTGACTAAAAACACCACGTCCTTTGAAACCACTTTCTAACTGCCCTGCCTCTGCCACACCTAAATCTAAGTCACCAGAAATGACATCTTGGATATTTGCCACAGAGCCCAAAGTGCTACGTAGCGCACAGTGCATACCATGTTTTTCACGGTTTAGATTAACCAACCGGCAAATCGCACCACCGGCTGGATAATAAAGTCCCGTTACCCCCCCAGTACCTAAGGTTAAAATACGATTGTCTGCTTGGACGAAAAAAGCCGTTAAAACCAGAAAAGAACTAAGACATAAACGTAAGAAAACCCCGAGATAAAAACAGTGACTACCCCACATAGCGGGTCTCTTTAAACATTTATTCATCCTGTGCATAGGCTGCTATATCACCGGCTAAGAGCTGCTTCTAGCTCTTCAATACTAATGCCTTTTGCCTGTATTTGATGGGCTAAATCCCGAATATCTTCTTGATGCTTTTGCTCTAACGCTTTTTGGCAGTCTTCGATCAATAGCGCAATCTGTTTCTTGGATAACGCTTTGATAGCAGCTAAACGCTTATGGGGCTTTTCATCGAGTAACTGCGGTAAAAAGTCTTTTGATTCAGCTATAACCTCGGCCACATTTTTAGCGACAGTGTTTTTAGCAACTGAGTCTTTAACAACTGAATGGCTAACATGATCCAAGGAAACAACACCACTCGAAGATCTGTTACTACCGGTCAAATCATCAGAAGATAAATCCTCAACGGCACTATCATCAACTTTATCTTTAGCAGAAATAGTGGAGGCCGGTTCTAAGCTAGAGTGCTCAAGCGGCTCTAAGTCAGAATGCTCTGCCGGTGCTTGATCTCGCCCTAAGCTTTGATAGTGAGCCATTGATGGCAACATAAAGTTAAGGTTTTCTTCTATCTGCTTCTTAGATTTATTAATCATTCCTGGTGGAATAAACTCGTTATTAGTTCTTGATTTTAATACTCGCTCGATTTCACTTTTTATTAAGTTTTTACGAAACTCACGCACAACGTCACCCTCACTATCAAAGTCTGCCGCAAGAAAAGCTTGGAACTCATCTTTTTTGATTTTATCGATTGAATTACGATGCTTTTTAATGATGGTACGCACACTTTTATCCATCATTTCCTGTAGCGCCTGCCTAGCGGCGGACTTCTCCGCTGATTCAGGAAGACTCTCATCAACCGGAGTAGGCTGCTCCTCAACCTCAATCCGTTTTAGCTCCCCTCTTATATCAGACATAATATTTTCATAAGAACGGCGATCAGAAGGAGTGGAGCTGGTGAAGAAAACTCGATCAACACCTTTAATTTTAATCTGCAGGTGATTGTTACTCGACTTTTCATAGGTAAAAGGCAAATCACCAACAAGGTCGGCAACCCCTTTAATCACTCGCTTTTGATAATTACTATAAGCCCTAAGATGACTAGACATGACGTTTCCTTACTTTCTGTTAATACTGAGACTCATATAAAGACCCCCAGAAAATATCATTATTATTATTCCATCAGACGATTTTATCGCCCGTCAACAGCAGTGTAATGCAGCATCCTCGAGCGCACAAATTATCAATCATCTCAAGCACCTTGATGCCAAAAGCTTAGGATAATGCGTCACTATTTGGACATAAAAAAATAGAAAAGCTATGACATAGCTAAAGGCATTTCAAACAAATCAGAATAAATGCTTAAACCATATTAAAAACTATAGGCGAAAAAACATTAACTTTGCCGTAACAGGTTATCTGAAATACAAGAAAGAGCTCAGGCTTAGCACTATTAAGAAACGCTTAAAACTTTGAAATATTTGAAATAGAAATAGGAAGAAAAAATAAGGGAAAACAACGGGAAGAAAGAAATGACAGACACAAAAAAAGCGCTAAATGCGCTTATTTGATAAATAATATGTTCTTTGGAGATTAGACTGTCTTGGATGGCTAGATACAGTCAAATGGTGCCCGGAGCCGGAATCGAACCGGCACGGTGTTTCCACCGAGGGATTTTAAGTCCCTTGCGTCTACCAATTTCGCCATCCGGGCTAATTGGTGTTATAAATAACACGACAATTCATACTAACAACAACTACAGACTACTATGTCGAGAAATGGAGGCCGAGGTCGGAATCGAACCGGCGTACACGGAGTTGCAGTCCGCTGCATGACCACTCTGCCACTCGGCCTATTTCTCAAAATTAAGCTGGAGCGGGAAACGAGATTCGAACTCGCGACCCCAACCTTGGCAAGGTTGTGCTCTACCAACTGAGCTATTCCCGCTGAACTTGGGACGTATTATATATAAAATTTTTCCTCCGTCAACTATTTTTTTCACAACTTTTTGTTTTCATTACAGTTATCACGCTTAACACAGATAAAACCTTCCTAGAAAGGGCTACATACCTGACTTTAAATCAGGCCAAGCGGCCTTCAAATACTGCACCATCGACCAAATGGTGAGTATAACCGCACCATAAAGCAACACCATGCCGACCAAGGCAATATCGGTTCCTGGCTCCTGGCTAAGCAAAACAAAGATCGATAGCATCTGTAATGAGGTTTTAGCTTTACCTATCATAGAAACAGCAATACTTCCTCGCTTACCTAATTCTGCCATCCACTCTCTGAGTGCCGATATCACAATCTCACGGCCAATAATAATGAGCGCCGGCAGCGTCATCCAAACACTGGCATGAGCATCAATCAAAAGCCCTAGAGCCACGGAGACCATTAACTTATCAGCGACAGGATCTAAAAAAGCGCCGAAGGGTGTTGATTGATTTAACCGTCGCGCTAGAAAACCATCAAGCCAATCCGTCCAAGCGGCTAAGGCAAAGATACCAGAGGCGATGTACAAGTTGTTTTCAATAGGTAGATAAAAAACAGCCACAATCAATGGAATAAAGGCGATACGTAATGCGGTAAGGATATTGGGTAACTTCATCAATCCAACTACTGTTCAGGGTGTAAGTGAAAATAGATCTGTTCGGCAAGAGATACACTGATACCGGAAACTTTACTGAGCTCCTGTATACTGGCATCTAATGCCTCTTTCTGACCACCAAAGTGTCTTAAAATAGCTTGTCTTCGTTTTGGCCCGATCCCCGGTATAGACTCGAAGCGTGATGTTCGCCGAGTATGATCCCGTCTCTGCCGATGGCTCACAATGGCGAATCTATGGGCCTCATCCCTAACCTGTTCAATCAAATGTAATGCTTTAGAATCCGAATTAAGGTCTATCACTTGATCATTTGTTTCAAGGTAGAGTGTCTCAAAGCCTTGTTTTCGGGTCGTTCCTTTCGAGACGGCCAGAAGAATAACATCTGAAATACATAATTCATTAAAAACTTCACGGGCCTGCTTAAGCTGACCTTTACCACCGTCTAACACGAGGATGTCGGGCTTTTTGCCTTCACCGGCTTTTAAGCGTTTATAGCGCCGGATTAAGGCCTGTCGCATGGCGGCATAATCATCTCCAGGCGTTATATTCTCAATATTAAATTTCCGATAGTCACTTTTTATGGGGCCATCTAACCCTAAAACAACACAGGACGCGACAGTAGCTTCTCCAGAGCTGTGGCTAATATCAAAACATTCTAGACGTTCAGGCTTTTGCTCTAAACCTAAGGCCAGCTTCAAGGCTTTAAAGCGACCTTCCATCGAACCTTTTCGCCCCAGATGACTAATCAGTGCCTGCTCGGCATTTGTTGTCGCAAGTTGCAACCAACGTGAGCGGTGTGACCGTACTTGAGATGATACCGAAACGCGTTTTTTATAAAGCGTAAGCAAAGCTTCAACAAAAGCCGCACTGTCTTCTAAGGCAAGGTTGCTAATAATCTCAGCTGGTAGCTCTCGAGTACCCGAGCCAAGATAAAACTGGTGGATAAAAGCTTGCAAAGTCTCAGCTTCAATATCAGAGATATGATCCGCTGGGAAATAATGCCTAGAACCAAGTACTCGCCCCCCTCGTACAAACAGTACCGAGATGGCTAGACCGCCAGGACGTGACACAAGAGAAAAAACATCAGCGTCACCTTGTTCTCCGTATACATATTGTTGTTCTTGAATTTTACGCAGCTGAATAAGCTGGTCACGAATATGCGCGGCTTGCTCAAAATCTAACGCTGCGGCAGCTTGATCCATTTCATCCTGTAGATCATGCAACAGTTCTACACTTCGGCCCTTAAGAAAAAGTACAGCGCGCTGCACATCTTCTTGATAGGCGGCCTGACTGATAAGGTCGACACAGGGAGCGCTACAACGCTCTATTTGGTGCTGAAGGCAGGGGCGGCTTCGGTGTCTAAAGAAGTTATCATCACACTGGCGGAGCCGAAAAACTCTATGTAGCAGGTTTAAGGTTTCTTTAACCGCGTTTGTGTTCGGATATGGGCCAAAATATTGCCCTGTACGGCGCTTCTTGCCACGACTGTATTCAATCTGAGGGTACTCACCTGAACTAAGATAAATATAAGGATAAGATTTATCATCACGCATTAAGATATTAAAAGGTGGCCGGTGCTGCTTAATTTGTGTTTGCTCGAGTAAAAGCGCTTCGATTTCGCTGCTGGTAACCGTAAATTCAACACGATCAATCTGTTCAACTAGAGCCTGTGTTTTTAGGCTTAAACCGCTGCTTCTAAAATAACTACTAACACGATTTTTAAGATTTTTGGCTTTGCCGACATAAAGCAACGTGCCTTCGCCATTGTACATGCGATAGACACCAGGATGCTTAGAGAGTGTTTTTAAAAAAAATTTGGCGTCAAACTCAGACATTATTTCAGAGAGATTCCATATCGATCATATTATGACGAATCGCTAGATGCGTTAACTCAACATCACTTGTCACTTGTAGCTTGTCAAAGATGCGGTAACGGTAGGTATTAACTGTTTTAGGACTTAGAAATAATTTATCAGAAATATCACTGACTTTCTGACAGGTTACAACCATCAAAGCAATTTGAAGTTCACGATCAGAAAGGTTATCAAAGGGGTTTTCTTTGCCTGGACTCATACGGCTTAAGGCAATTTTTTGGGCAATTTCAGAGCTTAAATAGCGCTGCCCACAACTGACCTGGCGGATGGCTTGAATCATTTCAGCGGGGTCCGTACCTTTAGAAAGATAACCCGATGCACCAACCTCAAGCGCGCGCGTAGCAAAGGTTTCTTCAACTAAGGCCGACAATGCAATGACTTTGCATTCGGGCAGGGTACGAACAATTTTTCGCGTAGCTTCAAGACCACCAATACCCTGCATTTTGATATCCATCAGCACGATATCAGGCTCTACCTCTCGGGCTAATGTAACAGCATCCTCGCCACAACTCGCCTCGCCTACGATATCGATCCAGTCTTCGTCAGCAAGCATCTTAGAAACCGCTACACGAACAATATGATGATCATCTACGATCAGCAGTTTAACCATACGTACCTCAACTGGAACAGTTTATAAAACAGCGAGTTAACATCTTCCATCATGATAACCGTAATCAAATCTAGAACAATATATGAATACGATCTTATTCAAAAATAATTAATTACCCATGCATCGATTAATCAATAGGATCACCATTGACCAATACGATAACTACTGGCCAATACGATAACTACGCAATTTATTAGCAATGGTCGTGTGTGAGACCCCAAGGCGTTTCGCTAAAAGGCGGCTGCTCGGAAAATCGGGATACAGCGATGCCAGTATCTGCTGTTCAATACGGGCAATAATATCCCCCCAATGACCACTGAGATCCAATGGCTGGGTATTGCTATTATTTAGCGCAGGTAAACGTATATGGTCAGCCTCAATAACCTCTTCGCAAATAGATACGGCTTGATAAAGTAAGTTTTCCAGCTGCCTAACATTACCCGGCCAGTGGTATTGGTTAAGCACTAACTTAGCATCATCGCTTAAGACTCGATTTGAGGTGCCAATTTGGGTACAAGCTCGGTTAATAAAATGATTGGCTAGATCAATAATGCCTTCTTTACAGCTTCTTAATGGAGGAATGACCAGCGTTAACACATTAAGCCGATGGAATAAGTCCTCACGGAAAAGATTTTGCTCACACAGTTCCGCTAAATCCTTTTGTGTCGAGCAAATAACACGTACATCAACTTGTATTTCATCTTCACTACCTACTCGACGAAAGCTTCCGTCTTGCAAAAAACGAAGCAGTTTCACTTGAAGGTGTGGGCTCATTTCCCCCACTTCATCAAGGAAAATACTGCCGCCAGAAGCTAAATCTAACAAGCCTAACTTGCCTTCTTTTCTCGCGCCTTCAAAGGCACTCGGAGCATAACCAAAAAGCTCGGTTTCCGCTAGATTGTCAGGCAAGCTGGCACAATTCAAAACCATAAAGGCGGAACGCCCTCTGGGACTACTCATATGACAGGCCCTAGCAAGCATCTCCTTGCCGGTACCTGTTTCACCCTGTATCAATAAAGGGGCATCCAAAGGTGCCATGCGCTTCGCTTCACGAATAGTCGCAAGCATTTTAGGCGCTTGAATCTGTAACGCCTCAAAACCAAAATCTTCATGCTTTTGTAACGAATAAATTTGCGCCCCTATCGATTCAACAGGGTGCAACGTAATAACGGCACCAGCAGGTTCTTTCCCTGAGAGCTTATCTTCCATATAGATAGGGTTAATATCGGCTAAATAAGCATCACCTCGTATCTCAACTCGCACACCATTAAGGCGTGATTCCAGTCGAGGCAGCAGGGTGTCAAGATCCAGATTTTTGACACGCTTACTTAAAGATACGCCGGACACTTCATCAACCCTTAGACTTAACACTCGACCAGTCGCAGCATTCGCAGCAACAACACGACCATCAATATCCACCGAGAGTACAGGGAGGTCTAAAGACTGTAGTAAAATATCCAGCTCATAATGGCGGCGTTCACTGGGGATTAAATTAATACGCCGTATTTTCTGCACACCGGATATTTTTTCAAGACGAGTGCGTACACTCTGCAACTGCATGTTGAGCATACTCGGCATATAAAGATAGATAGCACTGCCTTTATCTCCACCTGCCTCCGCACGGACAACATTAATCCGAAACTCGACAAACACTTCAAGAATGTCCCGCATGATGCCGACGCGGTTTTGGCAGACAATTTCTAAACGCATCATTTAATCCATTGGTGGCTTTTTATTGTGTAAATCATTTTATACAGTCCATCCAGAAAACTCACGTATAATTACCTAAACTTGATTAAACACAGACAATGCCAGTTCCTTTTAGCCCACAATAGCCATTTGGGTTCGTATGTAAGTATTGTTGATGATACGGCTCTGCAAAATAAAACGTAATATTCTGGGCTATTTCTGTGGTGATCAACGGAAAGTCTTTTGCCGATAAGAGCTCTTGATAAACGTCTTTGCTCTTCATGGCTACTTCAAGCTCTGCGGCCGTTCGACAATAAATCGCTGACCGATATTGGCTGCCCTGATCATTCCCTTGCCGCATACCCTGTGTTGGATCATGGCTTTCCCAAAACAGCTTTAGCAACTCACTCAAGCTAATTTGATCTGGATCGTAGGCGATAGCAACTACCTCCGTATGATCTGTTGCACCCGTGCAAACCTCTTCATAACGAGGAAATGGCGTATGACCTCCCGCATAACCGACAGCCGTTAATATAACGCCTTTAAGTGACCAAAAAAGACGTTCAGCCCCCCAAAAGCAACCCAAACCAAAGACAATTTGGTGAGGGTAGTGTTTTAAATCATTTAAATCCCCACCCAAAACCTTATGCCGCTCAACCAAGAAGGGATAGTGGTCCCGATTCATTAAGTCATCTTTTGCACTATTGAACATAGTAAGTACTCCGGTATGATGGCGCCTTTAAAGAAAACCGAGTTAAAACGGTTATTTATAGAGAGACGTTAGATGAGCAACCTTCAGCCTGAAAACAGTTCGAATCAGCCATGCCCGTGCCAATCAGGTACGCACTTTCAAGCATGTTGCCAACGCTATATCTCTGGCGATGCCTTGCCAGAAACGCCCGAGCTATTGATGCGCTCTCGTTACAGCGCTTATGTGCATGCGAACCTAGACTATATTGAGCGTACAACGCAAGCAGATGCACGTCCACAGTACGACTTCGAAGGCTTAAGAAGCTGGGCAGAAAACTCTGAGTGGCTAGGTCTAAATATTCATGATACAGATATTGATGGCGCATCAGGCCGAGTTAGGTTTACTGCGCGCTACCGTCAAAATGGTAACATCATCAACCATTCTGAAGACTCTAAATTTGTTTTAGAAGAGGGTCGCTGGTTTTTTGTTCATGGTCGAGACTATACGCCTCCCGTTAACAAAACCGTTGGTCGTAATGATCCATGTCTTTGTGGCAGTGGTAAAAAATTCAAGAAATGCTGCTTGGTATAAACCCTTAATTGGTGTAGTCGCTTAACGGTAAAAAAGCCATAAACAAAAAGCCAGCGAGATAGAAGAAGATAACTTCATCGCTGGCTTTTTGTTCGCATAACGGCACTAAAAAAATATTAACGCGCTTTAAAGAGACGATGACAACCCTTGCAAGTTTTAGCCGCCTGATCCACATACATGCGAGCATCTTCATGGTTCGCATACTTGAGGCTTTCTGCCGCTTTTTCGGTAAGCATCTGAAACTCTAACATTTGCTTTTCAAAGCGTGGCCAGTTATCCCAAATGCGATCCAGTGCTTTTGTATCACCGGTATGTGAGCGCACACGAAACATATCTAATAACGGCTGGCTTAAATCTGCCAGCTCATTGGCATACTGGGTGGCAGCCTTAACATTCAAGTTTTTTTGAATCACTTCAAAACGCAGCTGTTTAAAACTTGCTTTAATATCTTCAAACTGATCCTGTCGAGCCTTAATAGCAACATCTGGGTCACTATAATCTGCAGCCACGGCAGAGCCAAAAACAGAGAGACTCAATAACAGTACGATCAAACTTCTCATAAGAAAATACTACCTTTTAGCTAACCCGCATTAATTTTAAGCCCCAAAGAATAGAAGGGTTAACATTTCCCAGCTGCTCAACCTTAACATCACCTTTGATACTATAACGTTTGTCACCGGTATCTCTCATAACAGGGTGCATAAAACGAGTACCAAAACGATCCCTAATAGAAGAAACAATGGGTTTGCTGCTTTCTGGAGCTTTACGTTTAATAACCACACCCATTTCACCGTTAGCCAGCTCAACGGTAGCGCCTGGCGGGTAGATACCTAATTCAGCAAGAAATATATTGGTCAATGATTCATCAAAGAAGCTACCCCGTTGAAGAAACAACTGTTTAAGGCTTCTTTGCGGTGTTAAAGCAGAGCGGTATGGGCGGCTTGAGATCATGGCAGAATAGATATCGGCCAAGCCAACAATTTTAGCCTCAAGACAGATCTGATCACCTCTCAACCCTTTCGGATAGCCACTTCCATCCACCTTCTCATGGTGCTGCAATACGATATCGAGCCACAGAGGATTCGTAATACCTGCAGTTTCAAGTAACTTACGCCCTTCTTCTGGATGATTTTCGACCCGACTTTTTTGTTCCTCCGTAAGAGGACCTTTATGGTTTTGAAGACTATCTTGGTAGGCATTCATCGCTACATTGGCGGTGATTGCAGCACCAATAATAGCCAGCTGAACATCCTGAGGTAACTCAAGGGCATCTGCTATCATCGTAGATATAATAGCGACATGAAGCGGGTGTTTGATCGAGTAATTAAATTTGTTTGATAAGTGTATAGAACCTAACAATGCATCAGCATTCAGTTTAATCAGGCCCTGTATCTGAGAGGCTGAATCATAAAGGCGCTTTTCCAAACGACCATCTTTAAAGCTGCCTTCCCCCCCTATACCACCAAACGCTTTCTCAAGCTCAAAACACATCTCTTCAAGTTCATTAAAGGGGTTTGTATCTTTAGAATATTGATGAGGTGCTGGCAGGTCGCTCACAATCACTGGATCTGCCTCGGTAGGTAGCTCATATAAACGATAACCTGAAGCAACAATTGAATGTAGCCTTGACTGAGTAGTGATCACATTGCCCGAATCCATCAGTAAACGACCCGTTGCATCATAAACCGTCCACGGCAATGTATCCCCAACCACAAGGTCATCTGCCGAAATTTTTATCAGATCGCCTTCATCGTTAATTGCCATTCTGTTCAAACCTTATTCAAGTAGCATCCTGTGCATTGATCCCTCATCCTAAGGAAAATCATTATTAGTCATCATGTTAGCGTGAATTAGCGCAACAATACACCAATTAACCGTGACTCAGCGCACAATAATATTACCTATAATGCTATTTACTAGGAACTGCCTTGTGTCTTAATCTTACTTAGCGGTAGACTATTACAAAATAGAGGGAGAAAATTCTAAAGATGAAAGGCATTAAACTGATCAACCGAGTTAAGATACTGAATATCATAGATAAAATTGATTTTTTCAGTGAATTTAATGTCGGCGAGAAAAGCATGATCGTGGATACTCGAAGTCGATTTGTTGCCGCAGAAAAGGGGGAAAGCATCATAGTGCAAGGTGAAAAGGATTCATCCTTTTATATCTTGCTTCACGGCAGTGCCCAAGTCTCTCTCGAAGAGAACGGTAAAACTTTAGCACATCTTCAACCTGGTAATTTTTTCGGTGAAGTATCTTTCTTAACCGATACCCCAAGAACCAGTAATGTCGTTGCCAGTGAAACGTGTATTTTATTCCGTTTCGATAAAAAAGTAATGAATTCGCTACCTTCCATGACTCGTGAAAAGATCAAAGATAAAGTTATTGCAAAACTGGTGCATCTACTGTCTGAAAAAAATGAGAGCCAGAAGTAAATAACGGAAGTAAATAGCCAGTCAATAATACAGACAGCGGCTCATAGGGTTCCCTCCCACAAGCCCTTTATTTATTATCCTCAACCGCTCCACATTAAGTTAACCCTAGTGCTTACAGCCTAAGGCATAATCGACGGTCACTTTATTGCCATGCTCCTCATAGACAACGGCTCGACACAGCTGCTGCACAAGTTTAATGCCTCGGCCGTGCATTTTATGTTGGTCCGCTGGCCGATGATTAACCTGCTCAAAATCAAAGCCATTGCCTGTATCTTCGATAGTAATTCGCAGAAAAGACTCATTGTGTAAGCGGAGTTTGCTTGCAGAAATCTCAATATATCCCGCCTCAAGTTGTGACAGTCGCGCTTGCCGAGCAGAAAGATAAGACTCAAAAGCATCAGGGCCAGATTTCAATCTGGAGTCCAGTTTCAACAGGCCATGATCTATCGCATTATTTAATAGCTCGGTCATAATCAAAAAGAGTTTCTGGTTATGACTACTAACGCCTTTAAACTGCCCTATCGCGCCAACGATCATTGGTGTTAAATCTAACGCCTTCACCTCATCAACACCTAGATGAAACTGTACCTTCCAGTCTAATGCATCTGCTTCTTCAACGGAGGCCAGCATTTTTGCTTCTAAGTGACTATCTATAACATCAAAAGCAGGCTGGTCGTTCGCCGGCATATCAATCAGTGCAAGCGTGACATCATCATGGGGCTTTTCATCTCCCATAAAATCTTCCAGCGCATAACGTATGTCATCTAGCCGGTTTTCAGGGTTATGCAAACAACCTAGAAGTCGTTCAATACCAAAAAATTCGCCTTCATCATTTTCAGCTTCAATCAAACCATCGGAGAACACAATAATCTGGTGCCCTGGACGATAAGGTATAATCTCACTGCTGACTTCATATTGATCGCCGCCCAATACACCTAACGGTAATTGAGTGGATTCAAAAGTGTCGGAAACATGGCCGTGGGAATCAACACAGTAAAATGTTGGTAAACCTGCATTCCAAACCTCTGCGAAGGACTCTGATGGATCTATCATAATAATGCCGCAGGCGACAAAACACCCTGTTGGCATCGCTTCTTTGATTCTCCGGTTCAGCTCTTTACCAATGGTTTGAAGCTCAAATCCCTTATAAACCATAGAATAGAAAGTACCAGAAATTGGCAAAGTATTAATCGCTGCGGCTAAGCCATGGCCTACGGCATCACCAATTAGCATATAAAGTCGGTTACTGGGTGATCGGGCCGCACAAAGCACGTCACCACTAAATTGCTCAGCAGGAGTAATCATTGACTTAATGAGAGGGTCTTCAAGCCCCTCGCTTTCCGCCATATGCTCCATGATATGACGTGAAATTCGGCGCTCAGATTCATCTTTTTCTACATATTCCTGCAAAGCCGTGTTTTGGCTATGCAGCGTATCCTGCATATCAACAATACGTTTAATAGAGTCTATTTTGGTGTTAAGGATCACCTGATTAATGGGTTTAAATAGGTAATCTGCCCCGCCAGACTGATGTCCTTTAATATAATATTCTTCTGTGGCTGCCGCTGAGATAAATATAATAGGAACCCAGCGAGGTGCTGCCATTTCTTGGAGCTTTTGCGCTGCCTCAAAACCATCCATTCCCGGCATCATGACATCCATCAGCACAAGATCCGGCTGTTGCTCCACAAAAACCTTTAAAGCCTCCTCGCCATTTCCAGCAGTTACTACATCATGGCCTGAGCGTTTAAGCATCGCCTGTAGTAAAACCAAATTGGCTCGAGTGTCATCAACAGCAAGAATACGCATAATCAAGATACCGCTTAGGAAATTTCAAAAAGCTTATTGAAGTTTGCAATAGCTAAAACATCTTTTGCTCACTGGGAGCAGTTCTTTAATTTTATTGTAGTGCGCTGAACATCGGCTTTTTCCTTAAACTGAAGCAGCATGCCTAGAGCAGAACTGTCTAAATAATCAACTCGACTTAGATCAAGAACAATAACTTTAACCTTGTCGGTCAGCAGTTGCTGATAGGTCTCACGAAAAATCTTATGAGCATTAAAATCAAAGCGGCCATTTAAACACATGATACTTTGCGCATCAGATGAAGTAGTTTGAATATTCATAAAAACTCCTAAAAAACAAATATACCGCGATTCGGTAACATTAATTATTCACGGTCCGAGCAAGCTGTACCGCTATCGACTTAAGCGGCAGAACCGCCTCAACAGCACCAATATTAGCAGCCGCTTTAGGCATCCCATAAACCACACAGCTTTCTTCATCTTGGCCAAATGTTCTGGCTCCGCTATCTCTTAAACGCTTCAATCCTTGAGCGCCATCAGCACCCATGCCCGTAAGAATAACACCTGCAACCGCAGGGCCAAACTCTAGCAGAGAATCGAACATAACATCGACTGAAGGTTTATGCCGATTCACCGGTGGCCCATCGTCAAGCTTTAGAGTAAAAAGATCGTCTTTACGCTCAACTTTTAGATGATGCCCCCCTTCCGCTATAAACACATGGCCGGGCTTCAAAATATCACCTGTCTCTGCTTCTTTAACATTAAGCCGAGCTAAGCTATTCATTCGGTCTGCAAATGTTTTCGTAAACCCCGGTGGCATATGTTGAGTAATAACAATCGGGGGCGACTGTGCTGGTAACGACATAAGAAGCGCTTTAATCGCTTCAGTTCCACCTGTTGAGGAGCCAATGGCAATAATTTTCTTCAATGCGGTAGGTGAAAATAGTATCGGTTTTTCAGTCATGCCTTGATTCTGACTCATTTTTTTTCTAATACTCGCCAATCGAGGCCCTGCCTGTGCTGCGATTCGTATTTTGTCGCAGATAAGGTCACTATATTCTTCCAGTTCATGGGTAATGCCCACTTTCGGCTTAGCAATAAAATCGATAGCACCAAGTTCTAGCGCTCGAATTGTGGTATCTGACCCCATTGTTGTCAGTGTAGAGATCATAACAACGGGTGTTGGCCGTAAGCGCATCAGCTTCTCTAGAAAGTCTAGGCCGTGCATCTTCGGCATCTCGACATCAAGCGTCACTACGTCTGGATTTACTTGGCGAATAATTTCTCTAGCTTCAAGAGGGTCTCGTGCCATTCCAGTCACGACCATATCACCCTGCTCGCTGATAATTTCTTTTAGCACATTACGGATCAGAGCAGAGTCATCAACAATTACGACCTCTATCATGATGCTTATTCCTTAAACGACAATCACTCGTCAAACAGTTCAATGTCACTGGATAAAGGTGTCTGACCAAGTGTTTTACTGTATTTATTCTCTATATCGAGAATCTCACGATCAATACCAGCACTACGAAGACGCTTCATAAGCACTTTACCTGTTGCAGGGAAAAACACCACTTTTCGTGGGCAGGTATCCAACAGATCCTGAGCCGTGATGGGTATCGATTCAAAACCTAAGTAATCAATAACAAATTGAGCATTGCGTTTACCTACGTTGCTTGTTGTCATTGACTCGACAACATTACCGCCGCCAAAGATCTTAGCTTCTAAGTTTTCTCGGCTTGCTCCACGTTTCAATATTTCATTAATCAATATTTCCATCGCGTAGCTACCGTAACGAGCGGAGGCGCTTAACGGGTTAAAAATATCGGAATTACCAGGCAGCATAAAGTGATTCATACCACCAATATTAAGCTTTTTATCTCGAATACAAGCCGAAACACAGGAACCTAGAACAGTACTAATGGCCATATCTGCGAACGTGACGTAAAACTCACCAGGTAAAATTTTTGCAACCTGACAGTTAAACATTCTGTCGAAATAAATTTTAGGCTGCGACGCTTCATGCAATATTTCCATGCCTATACCACCGTTTCTTACTAGGACTGTGCTTTCTCATAAACCGTGTGCTTACGTAATTTAAAAATATCAGTAGCATGGGTAAAACTTTCTGAGTGCCCCGCAAATAACAAGCCATCGTTTTTTAAGTAAGGCGCAAATTTCTTTAGTACTTTGTACTGTGTTGGCTTATCAAAATAAATCATCACATTGCGACAAAAAATAATGTCAAATGACTGATCAAAGGGCCAAGAGTCACTTAATAAATTCAAGTTAAAGAAGTATATCAAATCTTTTAATTCTGATTTTACTTTAACTAAACCAGAGTTATCACCCTTACCACGAAAAAAGAAGGTCTTAAGCCTTTGTTCCTGAAGTCTTTCTACTCTATCAGAAGAATAGATCCCTCTTTGAGCTTTTTCGAGTACTTTAGTATCTAAATCAGAAGCAAAAATCTCAACGGGGGCATCAAACCGTTCAAAATACTCAACCGCAGACATCGCAATAGAATAAGGCTCTTCCCCTGTCGATGCGGCACAACACCAGATACGAAAGCTTCTTTTGCTCGGGTGGTTGGCAAAATATTCTTTCAAAATATCAAAGTGATGGGATTCACGAAAAAATGAGGTGAGGTTAGTCGTCAATGAATTAACAAACTCTTGATACTCGAAGCTATCCGCATCATTAATCAACTCAAGGTACTGTTGAAAGGTTCTTAAATTATTAGCCCGTAACCGACGAGACAAACGGCTATAAACCATGTCACGCTTCGTATCAGCAAGATTGATACCGGCACATTCATAAATTAGGCTTTTAATGGTTTTAAAATTATCATCCGTGAAGTGGAATTCGCGATCAGGTCGACCCGTTTGCATATTCATTTCCTAAAAAATAGGCCACCAAAGGTAGCCTATTGTCCGTTCCTTAGAATGAGAGGGTGCTTAGAACTCTTCCCAATCATCATCAACACTGGGCTTAGCTATAGGTTTAGCAAATTCTTTACTCTTAGAAGACTTTAAGCTCACAGGACTTTTAATGGCTTCCCCCTTATATGCTGCAACTGGGGCAGAAGGTAGTAAGGGTATTGCCTGTGAATCATAATGTCCTTCATCACTAAGTTTGAATAAGCTAACAGAATTAACCAAGGAGCGAGCCTGCTCCTCTGTTGATTCTGCTGCGGCTGCGGCTTCTTCAACCAGAGCCGCGTTCTGCTGGGTCACTTCATCAATCTGAGTAATCGCCGAGTTCACTTGCTCAATACCAGAGCGCTGTTCAACCGATGCCGCAGAGATCTCCGTCATAATACTGGTGACCTGGCTGATCGCGTCAACAATATCTTTCATTGTTGACCCTGCATCATCGACCAGTTTAGAGCCTTCCTCAACCGTATCAACCGAAGTAACAATCAGCTCTTTAATCTCTTTAGCAGCCCCTGCACTTCTTTTCGCAAGATTGCGAACTTCCGTAGCAACCACGGCAAACCCACGGCCTTGTTCACCTGCCCTTGCCGCTTCAACCGCCGCATTTAGAGCCAAAATATTGGTCTGGAAGGCAATGCTATCAATAACACTGATAATCTCTTCCACTTGCTTAGAGTTATCACTAATCGTGCGCATCGTGCTGACCACTTGGCTAACCACATCGCCGCCTTTTTGAGCAATACGACTAGCACCTTGAGCGAGATTATTCGCTTGGGAAGCGTTCTCCGCATTCTGCTGAACGGTTGACGTGAGTTCTTCCATTGACGCTGCGGTTTCCTCAAGGCTTGAGGCTTGCTCTTCCGTACGCTGGGAAAGATCATTATTACCAGCAGAGATCTCACTAGCAGCAGTGTTAATCGCGTCAGACGCTTCTTTTATCTGAGTCACAATTTCAGAAATTTGATCAACGGTCGCATTAGCATCATTTTTAAGCTGCCCGAACATGCCGTCAAAATCTTTATCGATACGCTCGGTCAAATCCCCCTTAGACATAGCGCTAAGTACTCGCGCCACCTCAGATAAGCCCTCGGATGTTGTTTCCATCAAGTTGTTCATGCCATCCGCAAGTTCACGGAAAAAGCCTTCTTTACCTTCAGCATTAATTCGACGGTTGAAGTCCCCTCGCGAAGCTCCTTCAACAATATCGGCAATTTCCGCTTGAGCATGGGTTTCATTCGTCGTATCAGACCACTCAACAACCGTACCAAGGCGCTCACCATTCTCGTTAAAAATGGGGTTCGCGATGAAGGCAAAGTAACGGCCCGCAATAGAAATTCGGGTATGGCACGGGTTTTCTAGCGCCGCCAGCAAATGTCGTTGGTGCGCAGGGTCTTTGTGGAAGACGTCAATATTAGTGCCGATCAAGGTGTCTACAGCAAACTTTGGCAGCTCTTGTTGAATCAGCGCTTCTGATTCACGGAACATTCGACGCAGCGCATCATTGACATAGATAATATCCAGATCGTTGTCAGCCATCATCACATTACTGGAGACGTTATCTAGAGCGTTACGAATACGGTGATTAATCTCGGACAGCGCACGCTGTTTCTCATTAGCCGCCTGTGTTTCAGCCTCGCGACGGAGAATTTCCGTCATATCACGCCATTCAACCACAAAACCAATACGGTTATCCGGGGAACCAATAGGATTAACTTCGAGATTAAAAGTGCTATCACCGATTTTCAGATTGGTGCTATGGGTCGTATTAAGATGCGTAAGGATATGGCGCTGCATATCAGGCTTTTTATGGAAGACATCAATATTCTGTCCAATCAGATTTCCAGCATCGAAATGCGGCAGATCTTTCTGTATTTCCGATTCGTTATACTCAAGCATTTTGAGAATCGATTCATTCATATACAGAATATTGAGATCGGCATCAGAGATCATTACATTGGTATTAACAACATCAAGCCCCTTGCGAATGCGCTGGGTCTCTTCATGGAGCAGTTCTTGCTTCTCTTTAATTTCAGCTTCTGCCGCTTCCTGCAGCAAGCTATCGGTTAGATCCTGCCACTCAACAATATAACCGTTACGCTCACCATTGCTGGATATAGGATGAACCACTAAGCTAAAGGCACTTTCACCAACATTAATACGCGCCTTATGGGCACCTGCTAGGCCTGTTAGCAATTTGCGCTGATAGCTCGGGTTTCGGTGGAAAATATCGATATTTTTGCCCACTAAGTTTGTAGCTTCAAAGTGTGGCAAGGTTTTCTGAAGATCAGGCTCGCGCTCTCTTAACATGCGTTGGATAGAGGCATTAACGTAGATGATATTCAGATCTGTATCTGCAATCATTACGTTGGTATTTACAACATCAAGACCACGTTTAATACGCGCCATTTGATCAAACTGACGCAGCTCTTTCTGACGTTTTTTACCGAGTTCCTCCTGAGCATCGACAAGAACGCGAATAATCGCACCAATCTCATTGTCGATAACAGGTTCTGAGTGCGCAGGCTTGCCCTCTGAAAAATGTTTCGCCAGCGCCATAAGCTGATGAACCGGTTGTTCTACCTGTGCCATAACCGTACGCGCACCGGCAAAAAGCACGACTATTGCCGCCGCTTCTAATGCTATCGCCCAATACAATGTATTAGGGCTATCGCCTAAGAAGGTTACCAAAGCGCCGGCAGCTGTCAAACCACCGGTAGCAAAGGCTACACTGAGCAGTTTTGACCGTATCGATGTTTTTGTACTCATTGCCCGTTCTCCAACTGAACCTGCATCTTTAAATCACAAATCGTTTGTTTATTTTTTTAAATCGCGTCTGTACGCGTTTTATCAATAAGTGCCATTTCATCGCTAGACATCAACTTTTCAATATCTGCAATAATCAACATATGATCATCAACCGTAGCCAAACCTAGAATATATTCAGAATCAAAATTAGCTGAAAAATCAGGGGGATTTTTGATCTGCTCGCCAGCTAAGCTAACAACGTCAGAAACACCGTCAACAACCATGCCCACAACCCGATCTTCTAAGTTAAGAACAATAACAATCGTGAATTCGTTGTAACTTGCTTCACCAAGGTTGAACTTAATACGCAGATCAATAATCGGCACAATGACACCACGAAGATTGATCACTCCCTTGATAAATAACGGAGCGTTAGCAATTTTAGTGACAGCGCCGTAGCCGCGAATTTCCTGCACTTTGAGGATATCGACAGCGTAGTGTTCTTCGCCCAAAGAGAAGGTCAGATATTCTTGGCCAAGTAATCGACCGTATTCAGTATTATCCTGACTCTCTACAATTCGTTCTGACATTCTTCTTAACCCCTTACGCCAGTATGCTATTTGGCTGTTTCTTAGTGCGCTTTTTATGCATGCCAATTAACTCTGAAACATCAAGAATAAGCGCCACTCGGCCTGTTCCTAGAATGGTAGCACCTGACACACCATCAACTTTGCGATAATTCGCTTCTAAACTCTTAATAACCACTTGCGACTGCCCAACTAAGTCGTCCACAAAGAGACCCACTCGTTTACCATTAGATTCAAGAATAATCATAATACCCTGCTGATAATCATCAAACGCAGCCGGCATATTAAGTAACTCACCTAACTTAATAATAGGCAGGTATTCATCTCTAACGAAAATAACGGCACCTTCCCCTGAAACTGTCTTAATATCTGCAGGGTCAGGCTGCATGGAGCCAATAATACTGGTCAGGGGAATAATATAAATTTCGTCACCAAGAGCAATCTGAAGGCCATCGAGGATAGCAAGGGTTAATGGCAATCGAATGCTAATACGACTACCGATGCCCTCCACCGATTCAATTTCAAGTCGTCCGCCTAAGGATGTAATGTTTCTCTTAACTACATCCATGCCGACACCACGGCCAGACACATCAGTAACTTCCGCAGCAGTCGAAAAACCAGGAGCAAAGATCAATTGCCAAACATCAGCGTCCGGCATGGTCTCTGTTACTGGAAGCCCTTTTTCTTGCGCCTTAGATAAAATCCGCTCACGGTTCAAGCCCGCACCATCATCTTGAACTTCAACGACAATATTGCCACCTTGATGGGAGGCCCTAAGAAGAATCGTACCTGTAGCCTCTTTACCTGCAGCGATGCGTTCTGCTGGAGATTCAACGCCATGATCAAGGCTATTACGAATAAGGTGAGTAAGAGGATCGGTCAGCTTTTCGATCATACTGCGATCAAGCTCAGTATTCTCGCCCAGCATTTCAAGCTTCACTTTTTTGTCCAGTTTTCCGGCAAGATCACGAACAACCCTAGGGAAACGGCTAAACACAATGCTAATCGGCATCATCCGTATCGACATGACAGAGTCTTGTAAATCACGGGTATTACGTTCTAGCTGAGCTAGCCCGTTAGCCATCTTCTCATGCAGAATGGGATCAACCTCAGAGGCCATTTGAGCCAGCATCGCTTGAGTAATCACTAACTCACCCACTTGATTGATCAGTTGATCAACTTTTTCCACGCTAACGCGAATGGAAGACTCCGTCGCATTATTCTTGACCGCAGGTGACGCCCCTTTTGATTGAGGCAGAGCCTTAGACTCTGCTTTGGCAGCTCTGATATTCGTCTTTTTAGCGTTAACAGGCTTGTCTCGAACAGCGCTACCAGCAACAGCAGACGACTTAGACTCTTGGGTCGTGGCTGAGTTATTGTGCTGACCTGAATCTTTAACCGGTTCAAAAAAGCCATAACCATCAAATTCTGTTTGTCCTTCCGGCGCGTTAAGATTTTCTTCCTTGTGTTTGCCTTTCCCTACACCCTCGCCGCCATCGCCAATGCTATCGATAGACTCTACCGTGGGACCTGATAAGTCATCTTCATCGTCAAAAAAGCCATAACCTAGATCTGGCGCCTCGACAGGCATTTCAGACGAAAGAGAGGCCGGCAAAGCTTCCCTCGAGATAGCGTCGCTATCTGCACATTCTACACTAGGGTCAGCAAGCTCATCCTCAGGTAGATCAAAGAAACCATAACCCAGATCATCATCGGATGATTCTTCGGTATCGCCCGCAAAATTATCTAAGTCATCAAAAAATCCATAGCCTAGTTCATCTTCTATACTTTCGGTGCCAACGGCTTCAAAGAAGCCAAAACTACCATCCCGGGCCGATAATTCCTCGTCAATCGATAAAGACTCTTCTGGCACCATAAAGGTGATCAAATCTTTTAAGTCTTCTTTACTTGAATCTGTTTGTATCGAGAATAACCAATCTTGAGAGTTTTCAGACGGTGCATCAATAATCGTTAAATCACCCAGCTCTTTTAAAGAATCAAAGAGCATATCAAGCTCGTCACCTGGCGCGGGGAAACGTACAATATAAGACTGTGTTAGGGGCGTTTCTGAGGGCGTATAGTCTGGGGCAAACGTCTCTAACTCAACAGAGCTCAGTGCTGTTGAATCAATCGCTTCTGAGTTAATAGCGCCTGGATCAGACGCTGGCGAACCAAATACAGCCGAATTAGATTCAGGTTCAAGGATCATCGATCTAGAAGCGATAGAGTCAGGCACAACGGCGCCAGCATTGCTGTTTTGCGCGAGCTCTAACTGACGATTTAACTCTTTAATCACTGCATCAGCAAGCTCTGTATCCGGTTCTTCTTCGTTTTGGTGGGCTGCAAGCATCCCACCTAAAACATCACCTGCTTGAAGCGTCACATCAACCATCGCATCCGTTAATGCAGTCTCCCCCTTGCGCACTAAATCAAGCAAGGTTTCAAGCTCATGGGTTACGGCGGTCATGTCGTTAAAGCCAAATGTACCGCTATTCCCTTTTATTGAGTGAGCCGCACGAAATACAGCGTTCATATCATCCATATCAGGATTCTGAACATCCATATTGAGCATCAAACTTTCCATCGTTGTCAGATGCTCGGCAGTCTCTTCGAAAAAGAGCTGGTTGAACTGGCTTAAATCAAACGACATTAGATACCATCCGCTTTCATAGCTTTAGAGGTTAACCCAGTACTTTTTTCACAACTTCTAAAAGCTTAGCAGGATCAAAGGGCTTAACTAACCAGCCTGTTGCTCTTGCTGCTCGCCCCTTTGTTTTCATATCATCACTGGATTCTGTGGTTAACATGAGAATGGGAGTACGGCTGTATTGTGGTAGCGCCCGCAAAGACTTAATCAGCGTAAGACCGTCCATCTTTGGCATATTTTGGTCTGTTAAAACAAGATCAAACTGGCCCGACTTAGCTTTATTTAAACCGTCTTGCCCATCGACTGCTTCGACAACTTCATACCCTGCGCCTTTGAGGGTGAAAGCCACCATCTGACGAATTGAGGCTGCGTCGTCTACCGTCAGAATTTTTTTGGCCATAAATTCATCCACCACCTAATTTTTAAAAGAGTTCAATATCACCAGAATCCATGTTGCCATGGGAAACTGGACTATGTTTCATGCTATCTATCTTTGAACGGGCTTCCTGCAATTTTTCTCTGATATGCTGAAGAATTTCGCAAGAAGAACGCCCGCTATCATCTTTGGTCAAATGGGAGAGTTCATCCATTAACACGTGAATAGCATCTAATCGACTATCCGTATGATCCAATAATTGGCTTGTCATATCTTGGAACTGCAAGCCTGTTGTCGCTTGATTGATATTCTCTGATACTTCAGCAGCGAGCACGCTTTGCGATGACAGCGCTTCTGATGACTCATGATTAATACACTCTAGCTGCTCTAGGACCTGTTCAATTCGTCGCTTTGACTCACTCGCAAAGCCCATATCAACAGATGATATTTTCTGAATTGAAGTATCCGCATTGGAAAAAGAGCTGTGTAAATTTGTCATTAATGAGCGAATTTGATCACTAAAATGCGCCGTTTTCTGAGACAATGAACGTACCTCATCGGCGACCACGGCAAACCCTCTACCGGCTTCCCCTGCACGAGCAGCTTCAATGGCAGCATTCAAGGCTAAAAGGTTCGTTTGATTGGCGATTTCATCAATCTCGTCAAGAAGCTTAACAATTCCGCCTATCTTGCTCGCCATATCATCCATGATTTCAACGAGCCCCATGGCAAACTTACTGGCTTGCACGGCGTTATCCATAAAGATTTCAAAGGTTTCTGTTGTGTCGTGAATAAAGCCAGAAAAAATGGAGTCCACATTTTCACCCGCCGACATATGCTGCGCAATTCTATCGGTTAATGCCTGCTGTTCTTGTGTTTTCTGATGCACTTGAGTGAAATTACCAATGAGCTGGCCAATCGCATCATTAAGCAGTGTTTTAACTTGAACGATCTCTTCTCGGGACTCTTTAAGCTCTTGGGAAAGCCCGGTAGAAAATGCATTAAAAGTCTCAGCCGTTTGCCGAGCAAATAATAGATCAGCGTTTGCGTTATCATCATCACTATTGGCTGTTACTTTATTAGAAAAATAAACGATAGCAGCAAAAACAATTATAGCGGCTGAAAAAACAAGGTTATCGTTCAACGTTAGGTAACGGCCTAGAACCCAAATTAAACTCGAAACAAAAAAACCACTAACCAATGACATCACTGAGACAGAAACCGCCCCGGGGTTTGTAGCACGATTCATCCAAAACTCCTGTAACTAAAACACAGCATGATCTACGGGGCTTAATTTACTATAAAAAGGCGAGATAAAGGCATAAGCTCGACCTAAAAGAGGCTACATATTGCATCAAAAAACGAGTTTCCCATTGAAAATGCAGCACTTTTTTAAGCATAGCGTAAATATACGCGAATAAAGTTAATAAAAAAGCCTTACTCGTCACTTTCTTTTCGGCATCTATCTGTTCAAACAGTCATTTATTTCCTTTTAACCAATCATTTAAGGCATCAAATGGCATTGGGCGTCCATAAAGCCAACCCTGCTGCATTTGCGCACCTTTACCAATAAGGTAGTCAGCCTGCGCTTGAGTTTCAACACCTTCCGCAATTACGCTAAGTTGCATACTCTCTGCAATTGACAGAATCGCATCAACCAAGATTTTATCACCAAAATCTTTATCAAGATCAGAGACAAAGCTCTTATCGATTTTAATGGTTGTCAGCGGTAACTGTTTTAAATAACTCAATGAAGAATAGCCCGTACCGAAATCATCAATCGCCACACCAAACCCTTGATGCCGGAGATTCTTCAGTTTGGTTACGGAATCACCACTGGGGTCAAGAAATAGAGATTCAGTCACTTCTAAAGTCACATGACTAGAAGGCAGGTCATATTGCTGCAAAATATCAATAAAGTGTTCAGTATGGGGGGAATCCGTGCCTATTTGCTTAGAGGACAAGTTGATGGCAACCCCTAAGTCAGGGTATTGCTTATGGATTTTTGCGATATCACGCACAGCTTGCTCAAAAACCCATCCCCCTAAGGTAATAATCAGCCCAGTCTCTTCTGCTAAGGGGATAAATTGATCCGGAGAAATACGCCCCTGCTCGGGATGATTCCAACGCACGAGTGCTTCAACCTTTACGGCCTTGCCTTGATGATCAACGATAGGCTGATAATGAACTTCGAATTCATGCCTTATCAGTGCGATACGTAAGTCATTTTGCAATGACTGACGTCGCTCCGCTTCATGCTGCATTTCAGGTGTAAAGAAACGATAAGTACGTCGACCAGCAGATTTAGCCGCATACATCGCTTGGTCTGCATTTTGTAAAATCCGAGTCAACTCATCACCGTCATCGGGGAAAATAGTGACACCGATACTGGCAGAGATGTGTGCCGCATTACCATGAAGTAGAAAGGTCTTTGATAGCGCCTCAATAATTTTTTCAGCGACCTTACCCACATGCTCAATAGAATGGATAGCAGGAATCATAACCGTAAACTCATCACCACCGAGTCGTGCAACGGTATCTGCTTCACGGGTATATTTTTTCAGTCTTTGCGCCACTTCTTTCAGCAGATGATCACCAGCCTCATGTCCTAAGGTATCATTGACTTCTTTGAAGTGATCAAGATCGATAAACATCAAAGCGCCACGATCTTTTGAGTAGCGATTACAGGAATTAATGGCCTGAGTCAGCCGGTCATTGAACAATACGCGGTTTGGCAGCGCCGTAAGCGCATCGTAATTCGCTTGATAACGAATCAACTCCTCTTTCTCTTTACGATCTGTAATATCAGAGAAAACCGCCACGTAATTTTCAAGCTCGTTAAAACGGTTTCTTAGTGCGGTTATTGATAGCCACTCAACATAAAGTTCACCGTTTTTCTTCCGATTCCAAACCTCACCCTGCCAGCGCCCTCTTTCATTAAGTCCTTCCCACATTTGGGCATAAAACTCAGCGCTTTGCTTGCCAGAACTAAGAAGCGCAGGCGTCTCACCGATAACCTCTTCTGACTTATAGCCTGTGATTCGACTGAAGGCATCATTAACCGAAACAATTCTATTGCGAGTATTGGTGACAACGATCGCTTCAGCCGTATTCTCAAATACCGATGCAGCCAATTTTAACCGCTGATTACTCAAGTAAGCATCCGTTATATCCTCCCCAAAACCTGCGATATTTTTCACTCGGCCAAGCTTGTCGTAGGTCACAAAGGATAAATTGCGCAACCAACGTATTTCACCATCAGGGCGCTGGATACGGAACTCTAATTTGACCGGCTGCTTTGACACTTCAAAAATATGTTCTTCAATTAAGGCTAAGTCCTCAGGTACAACCGCAGAAAAAAGACTGCTTCGCCCCGTTAAGACATCTTCTGATGAGCGTCCTGTAATGCGATCATAGCCATGACTTAAAAATTCAACAGGATGTCCATCGGGGTCTGATAGCCAAAAAATCCCAGGAACATTTTCCGCAAATAACCGGAATTTTTCTTCACTATCTGCCAATGCAGCCTGTGCGTCCAACATCGTACTAATATCGACCATATCGACAACAAAGCAGTCATCGCCCTGAAACTGCACTCTCTGCAGCCCAATCAGAAAGACAACAGGCTCGTCAGTATCCACACGGCAGAGTTTCAGTTTATAGTTGCTTAGGAATTGGTCGCGATCAACCTGTTCAAGAAGGTGTTTGCGATCGTCAGGGTTTGGGTAAAGCTCAATAATTGAGCGCCCGATCAACTCCTCCGGCGGAATACCAAGCAAGCGTAATGATGAAGGGTTACAAAATTTCACCACGCCATCAGCCACACGCGTAATCATAATTAGACTTTGGGCCGCGTCGGTAATGGCACTTAACTGCGCCTCACGCTGCTTTAACTCACGTTCAATTTTTCGGCTAGCCGTCACATCTTGAAATGTACCGAAGACACGTACAGGTTTGCGATCCGTATTTAACTCAACAAACCCCTCTGAATGAATCCATCGCTGATCAAACGCAGACCGAACAACCCTAAAGTCCGCTTGATAACGCCCTCCCCGAGCCATCGCATCATCTAAGGCGTCTTTAACAGAAGGCCGGTCATCTGCGTAGACCAGATCTAAATAATCCTTACCCAAGGCAGGATCACCCTTTGCTAAACCAAAAAGGCGATACGCTTCGTCAGACCAAAAAATATCACCTTTGACAACATGCCAAGACCAGTTGCCGATTCGGCCAACACGCTGGGCTTGGTCAAGCATGACCTGCTGCTTCTCGATCAAGCCTAAGGAACGTAACTCTTTTATACGCAGCCATAACACAAGAAAAATAACGCCGATTAAAAAACCTGCCGCTAGCTTGATCCAAGCACGGGACGAGCGCTCAACAAAGGTATCTCTATTATTTAGCGCTACAATTTGCCATTCAGCACCTGGCAATGAGAGCGTATAAGTCATATCAGAAACGCTGAACAGCGAGGCCTCGCCGAAAAAAACAGACCCAGGCCTATCATTACGTATCTCACGCACCGCTATATCTATTTCACTATCGAGCCGTAGCAAACCTGACGACTCATATAACAAACGAAGTGACATAGGAAAAAGTAATAAGGCTGCTTGTTGTTGGCTCGGCTGCGGTTCAAGCTGCGATCCCTGCTGCAAAGGCAATCCAATATAGACCTTGTCAAGGTCCTCAGCCATTGCCAGAGGCGCAGAAATAAATACCTCACCAGCCGCCACCGCTTTACTGGCCATACGAAATATTTGAGTATCAGCGCCGACCGGGCTGTTTTGAGCCGAACGGTTTAAAGCATCAAGACTCAGAGATTCAGGATAGTAATGGGTGTATTGATGCTCACCAGAAATACGATACACCGTATCAATAAGTGGATTGTTGCTTAAAAAAAGATGAGCTGTTGCTACAAAATCTTTTTGTGAGATATTTTCATCAAGTGAGAGGTAAGCCGCCAGACCCTGCATACTGACAATGTTCGACTCGATAACACTTTCTATCCGAACACCAATTTCTGATAAGCGCGCACGTGTCTCAAGCGCCCGGTTTTGTCGGACTTGCTCTAAGAAAGACTCTTCCACATAAATGGCACCACCGATAACCGTAAAGATGGCTACGACTGCAGCAAGCCAATTTAATAGATAGGCTCGACTATTCACTATAACGCCTTATATTTGAATCAAACAATGAATGGACACCACTTAATAATGCAAAAACCCTGAAAAATCAAAGGTTAAGTTGTTTTATTTTGTTCTAAGAAACTTAGAAAGCCCCCACACTTCTACAGGAAATAATTCTACTGGCCTTCACCAGAGATTAGTCGCTGCAACACACCTTTTGCAGGGTTACCAAGACGATGCAACTGCACACCTCTGTACCCCCCTTCGCCCAACACAATGTCAGCAGGAAGATCAAGCTTTAGAGAGTCGGAAACAAAAAGCAATGGGGTGGTATTTATAAGCTGAGCATCCAGTAAATAACCCAGCAACTCTTCTGCAGAAAAATCCGTGAGCGCAACATCATAAATAAGTAGCTCATATTCTTTTTGTAAACAAGACTCTAAAAATTCAATACCACTACTTGAAAGTTCAACATCATAGTTAATCAATTGCGTTTCCAGTTCAGGACAACATTCACTAACACATGAATGAGGGCTAGCAATTAACGCTCTCAGTGTACGCTCATCTGGGTCTGCACTGCTAAAGCTTGCACCACTAGGCCCTAAACAATTAACCCTTGAGCCGTTAGCATTAGCGCCAGCACTAACCTTAGTCCCTTCTTTAGATACGCCTTTAGACATACCCTCTAAAGGTAAAGATACGATAAACCGACTGCCAATGCCTTTATCACTCTCAACCATTAGCACTCCGGCCATTAATTCAACCAAATGACGAGTAATAACCAAACCCATCCCGGTGCCTTCAATCTCTGAGCTTTCCGCATGCAGCCGGTTAAAGGATTCAAACAAGTGCTCTTGCTCTGTTTTTGTCAGACCAACGCCCGTATCTTCAACGGTAATACAAACCCGCGCATCATCGGTAGTATGTACGCTAATCAGCACTTGGCCTTGGGGTCTGTTGTATTTTATTCCATTAGAAATAAGGTTAAGCAATATTTGTCTTAGCCGCGCCGAGTCTGCCAGAACATAGACCTCTTCTTCATTACCAGGAGAAACGGCAAGACTCACTTTCTGCTGCGCGGCCAATTGAGCCGTGACCGAATAACACTCATCAATCAGTCGATTAAGGTGCAAATGCTCCAACTGTAGCTCAATTCTCCCTGACTCAATCCGCTCCAGATCTAATACTTCATTAATTAAGCTCATAAGATGGCCGCCAGCCTTCTCAATTTCGCTAAGAAAGCTCTCTGGCTCCTCGCCTTGAACCGTCTCTGAAAGCAGGTCCGCAAAGCCAAGAATTGCATTCATGGGCGTTCTTAGCTCATGGCTTACCCGTGATAAAAATTCAGTTTTGGCTCGATTCGCTTGTTCTGCTGAGTTCTTCGCCAATAATAACTGCTTCTGCGTCGCAATAATTTTGGCATCACTCTCCAAGGCTGCCATCAAGTTGGAGCAAGTTGTAAACATCGGTTGTAAAAACGTTGCGATGCTTGGCTCATATCGCTCTTTCCCATGCGCAATACCGATCATACCAACCAGTTCATTGCCTTTTAGCAAAGGGATACCCATAAAACAGTTCATACCCGCCATAACAGGATGTTCTTTCGGCCAATCCTGGCTGTTGCCGATAGAGTTACTTTCTAGAAGATCACTTGGACAGCTTCTGGCATGGGGATGATGTCGAATCACCAGCTCATGGGTGGTTAATACATGATCAAACAGGATATCTAAATCATAGAGTTCCAAACTGGCCTCTGCATCTAAGTCATCTGTTGCCTCAGAAGGCTGCTTTACATTGAGATCATTCACGCAATACATTTTAAGATAGGGGGAGCCGTCCAGCTTATACAACACTTGCCCAATAAAACCGTATTCACTTTTTGTCAGGCTCAAAACTTCATCAAGTAAAGTGGCAAAAATCTGCTGTCGGCTGTCTCCGGCAAAATAACGAAGCTGGGCGGTGTAGATAGAAGCCAGTAATCGGTGATGCTGCTGAAGGGTCTGCTGTGTTTCAAGTCGTTCACTAATATCGGAGTAAACCCCTAACATACCCAGCGTATTGCCTTGCTCATCATGGATCGGCAACCGGCTAATCTCAATATGGCGCAAACTGCCATCGTTCATATAATAACAACCATTATCATTATTACGGGCGATACCGGTCTCTACAACAGTGCGATCCAGGCATTCAACCAGCATGGCTTGTTTTTTATTCTCGTAAATATCCCCTTCTGTTTTACCGATAATATCACTTGCCATTAGCCCAATGTCTTCACAGTATCTTTTATTCACACCGGCAATTTTTAGATCTGTGTTTTTCCAGTACACACCCGTTGGAATCGTATCCAACACCAAGCGCAGCATATTTCGTGCTTTCTCTAGGGCCTGTTCACTGGCCTTACTTTTGGTAATTTGCTGAATATGCCCAATAACCCGTGTCACGCTGCCTGTTTCGACCAAGGGTGTTCCTTGAACCAGCAACCATTCGATTGCTGTCATTGCGGCTAATGTTTCTGTCCCGCGCTGTATACGACACTCGATAGAAAAAGGTTTTTGAGACACAATCGCCTTATTAATCTCTTGACTGAGAAGTGTTCGATCCGCGGGAAAAATCCTACTGAAGAAAACACCTAAGCTGATACGAGACTCCGAACATTCTAAGTCATTAAGCTTTAAGGCCATCTCTGTCGCCGTAATAGAATCACGAAGCACATCCCACTCCCAAGTCCCGATATAGGCAAACGATTGACTCATTTCCAACCGTCTTTGAGCGCGTAAAAGAGAGTCTTCTGATGCTTTTTGGCGACTAATATCCCGCACAATCACGGTGTAAAACGTAGCTTGACTAGTCTGGGTTTCACCGATCGAAACGGCCACGGGAAAAGTACTATGATCTCGCCGAATCCCCATTGCCTCCACGGTTTGCCCTACCGCCTGAGCCAGATAATGAGCAGAAAATTTATCACGGCTTTCCAGCCAGATAGAATCCTCCAGAAGATGCCCTATCAGCTTATGCTGAGTGCAGCCAAATATTCTTGATGTTGCAGGGTTGCCTGATTGAATAATCCCGAAGCTGTCTACTGTAAAAATAGCATCCCAAGCCGTATCAATAATCGCTCGGTGCTTCGCTTCTCGGTCAGCCATTTCCAGTGTATTACTCTCATGGAGCGCTTCTAATTCTTGCACTAATGCCTGTCGTGCCAGAGCTTCTTTTCTACCGCGTATCACAGCCCAATACGATAGAATAAAGAAAAAGCCCAAGCTAATAATAAGCACTAAAGCAATAAAGCTTAAAAATACCCACTGCATTTTTAGAAGAAGCTTGAGCCCCTCATCTGCAGATTGCTCAATGGCCAATCCCATATGAAACTGCGAATCCCAAACCCAAGCGCCTATTTTTATATGCCCATCATGGCCGACAAACTGCTCATGAACATAAATACCAGAAGTTTCATCGCCAATTTTAGCCGCTAAACGTGTTCTTTTTGGCTCTTTTTCTTGAGTTCTTTGCTCTGTTTTTTCCAAGGCACGGTCAAGAGCATTTTTAGATGCAGCGTCATCGGGCGCAAGATTTTTTGAAAAAAACACATCACTGTATATTGATCGTTGCTTTAGCGCGGTTAACGCCCAATCTCGGCCCGGCGTTAGAAGGAAGCCATCTCGATCAAAAGCATATGCTTCTCCAGTCTGAGCAAAGGAAAATTTCTTAAAGACTTCATTAAAGCTAATGGTTGGGTCAATCTCTAAAACCAGCAATGCAATAGCATCACTGGTTGCATTTTTTATAGGCGCTGCCACATAAATTGACGGCGTCTTGTGGTCAAATACCCGCACAGGGTAAGTAATCACACTCATACCACCCCAAGCTTGATTAAGAAGGTAAGGCATAGCCATAAGATGGGACTTCAAACCTATTTCTTGAGTGTTATCGCTAGCAATAACATTATTACCTGGCCCGACTAGGTAAAAATGTATAATTTCAGGATCTGAAATGGCAGGCCTAAGGTAATCACCAAGAGCAAACCGGCTAAGCTTACTCAGCGATAATGCTTTATTTGCTAAAATAGTCTGCGTGTACCGCGTGATTTCTGGCTGTCTCGACCATGAAAAAGCATAGTTACGCTTAGAGCGCCCCCAAGCCGATAAACTTTGATGCAGCGTACCCATTTGGCTTTTTAGATTTTCCTCTGCCCGATCAAAATACAGTGACCGAAGATGGCTATAGCTACTAAAAGCAGCAAGCACTAAAAGCATGCAGACCACGAGCAATGCGAGAAATTTCGACCATTGAATATTTAACGAGCTATTCGGCAAAATGAAATCCTTGTTTAATGGATCTACTTACAAAAACAACGCCTTAGTGAAACAAATTGTAGCCTATGGGGATCATAACAAGCATAAACATACACTAAAAGAGTTGATCTCCACCCATGAAGAACTGTATTAAGCTGCCATTTTTGATGCTCTTGCTTTATATTTATGGCATTAAGCTAAAGTGCAGTGCCAATAAAAAAACGCTACACTATGCCCATCCTAAAAATAATAATTATTTATGAACGTAATCAATTAATTACGGTCAACCCCTACCCCAAATGTACTGGCAGTTAACATCTATTGATCAATAGCAAATCAGCCATTGATTAAATAACAAGACGGACAAAACAGGAGCTACCCTTGTTGAATGACTTGATCTGGATACCGCTGTTGCCTCTACTGGGAACACTGGTACCACTTTTTGCATCTAGGTTTAGCCGCAGTGCATGCGCCTTCCTAACTGCAGCCCTACCTGCCCTTGCTTTGGTTTTAGTTTTACAACTTGCACCTCAGGTGTTTGACGGTGAAACCATCCGCCAAAGCTTCCTTTGGATCCCAGAAATGGGCCTAAATCTTGCTTTTCGACTTGACGGTTTGGCATTGCTATTCTGCCTGCTGATCTTGGGTATTGGGCTGTTGGTAATACTTTATGCCCGTTATTACCTCTCTGAAAAAGATTCGATTGGTAAGTTCTACGCTTATTTGATTCTTTTTATGTTTGCGATGGTTGGCATCGTGACATCCGACAATATGATTCAGCTGTGGATGTTCTGGGAACTCACCAGCATCAGCTCTTTCTTATTGATCAGTTTCTGGGGGCATAAATCAGAAGCTCGAAAAGGCGCTAGAATGGCGCTTACGGTTACAGGGGCTGGAGGTCTAGCCTTACTGGCAGGGGTCTTACTGATTGGTAATATTGTTGGTAGCTTTAGTCTCAATGATGTCCTTGCTAGTGGCGATCTGATTAGAAATCACGCCTCTTATCCTGTTGTTCTGGTCTTAGTGCTGTTAGGGGCGTTCACAAAATCGGCACAGTTTCCTTTCCATTTCTGGTTACCCCATGCGATGGCCGCACCAACCCCCGTCAGCGCTTATTTACATTCAGCGACGATGGTAAAAGCCGGTATCTTTCTAATGGCGCGTATGTACCCTGTATTATCAGGTACAGAGCTTTGGTTCTTAATCGTCAGTATGACCGGACTTGCGACGCTGCTATTGGGTGCTTATGTCGCATTATTTAAGCATGATTTAAAAGGTCTGCTGGCCTATTCAACGGTTAGCCATCTTGGTTTAATCACCCTTTTACTGGGCATGGGCACAGAGCTTGCTGCTGTTGCCGCACTTTTCCACATCATTAACCATGCGACATTTAAAGCTTCTCTGTTTATGGCCGCTGGTATTATCGACCATGAATCAGGTTCCAGAGATATGCGCCAACTCAACGGCCTCTGGAAATATATGCCCTATACGGCAACCTTGGCGATGGTCGCCGCCGCCGCAATGGCGGGGGTTCCTTTGCTCAATGGTTTCTTATCCAAAGAGATGTTCTTTGCCGAAACTCTGCACCAAGATTCACTGGGTTCTCTTTCTTGGATGGTTCCTGTTTTTGCAACGATTGGCGCGGTCTTTTCTGTGGCCTATTCGCTACGTTTTATCCATGACGTATTCTTTAATGGTGAGCCCATCAACTTACCTAAAACACCCCACGAGCCACCGCGCTATATGCGTGTGCCGGTTGAAATCTTGGTCGGCCTCTGCCTAATCGTCGGCATAGCACCAACCTTCTTTATTGGTGATTTACTCTATTCTGCCTCAGCTGCAACCTTACAAGGAGTCGTACCAGAGTACAGCTTGGCTATTTGGCATGGGTTTAACTTCCCACTGTTGATGAGCTTTATCGCCCTAGCCGGTGGTGCCATTGTTTATATCAATCGAAAAGAGCTGTTCCAGTTCCAGTCTCAGTTCCCCGAAAATGACCCTAAACTGGTTTTTGAAGGTATTATCCAGCTGATTCACCGTCAAATTAGCCGCCTAATGGAGCTAACAGAAAACGGCTCCTTACAACGCTACAGCTATATGATGTTGAGCTTAGCCATGGTTATGATGGCAGGCCCCTTGCTTGACCTAAATGCAACGGAAGGCCATCGCCCTCAGATTCCTATTGACGCCATATCAATCACTGGAGCCATTCTGCTCACCGTGGGTGCGCTGGCCACCGTGATTTGGAACCGCGATCGAATGGTCGCCCTTGTCGCGCTGTCGGTTGTTGGCCTTATAGTCTCGCTGATATTTGCTAAGTTCTCTGCGCCAGATTTGGCTTTAACGCAATTAGCCGTGGAAGTCGTCACCGTTATCCTGCTGATGCTAGCGCTGTTTTTCCTACCTCAACGAACGCCTAAAGAATCAACGCCTTTGCGCGTCGTTCGAGATTTGGTTATTGCGGCGATTATCGGTGGTGTAATTGGCACTATCTGTTATGCCTTAATGACGCGTCCTCTTGAGAGCATCTCCGCCTTTTTCCTTGAGAACAGTAAAATAGGTGGCGGTGGCACCAACGTGGTCAACGTTATTTTAGTGGATTTCCGTGGCTTTGATACCTTGGGTGAAATTACAGTTCTAGGTATTGCAGCTCTTGGTATCTTTAAATTGATTGCTCGAATGCGCCTTTATATGCCTGCCAGCGATGACGCTGGGCGTCCGTGGTCAAAAGACAGTCATCCATTGATGTTATCCGTGGTATCTCAAAGCTTATTGCCATTGGCGCTCCTCGTTTCCGCCTATATTTTCTTACGAGGCCATAATATGCCTGGCGGTGGTTTTATTGCTGGATTGGTTACGTCGGTGGCGATTATTCAGCAGTATATTGCCCACGGTGTTGCTTGGATTAAGTCCCGTATGAAACTGGATTACCAACTGATGATCGGCAGTGGTATCACCATTGCAGCCCTAACAGGTTTAGGGAGTTGGGCCTTTGGCCGTCCTTTCCTAACCTCATGGTTTGATCACTTCCACCTCCCCCTTGTTGGTGAGTTCGAGCTGGCAAGCGCCATGCTATTCGATCTAGGGGTTTATTTGACCGTTGTAGGGGCGACCATGCTGATTCTGGCGAACCTCGGTAAATTGACCACCAGTGAACGTCCTGTGCTGAAGGAGCAAAACTGATTATGGAAGGGATATATGCATTCTGCGTAGGCTTGTTAACGGCCTGCGGTATCTTTCTAGCACTAAGGGGCCGTACTTTCCCTGTTGTTGTTGGCTTAACGTTACTTTCTTATGGTGTGAATTTGTTTTTATTCGCCAGCGGACGCTTGAAACTTAATTCAGCGGCAGTACTGGGCCAATCGGAACAGTACAGTGACCCCCTGCCTCAGGCATTGGTGCTCACCGCGATTGTTATCGGTTTTGCTATGACCGCCTTTGTGGTTATTTTGGCCATGCGCGCCCGTGCCGATCTGGGTAACGATCATGTTGACGGTCGGCTGCCAGAGGTACCTGAAACCCCCTTCCAACGCCGTTCAGGGAGCCAATAATGCAGCATTTAGCCATTCTTCCTGTTCTTCTACCACTTTTTACCGGCGCACTACTGTTATTGCCGCCCTTTAAAGATGCGCTAAATCGTCAGCGCACCTTTGCCCTATTGTCTATTGCCGCTCAGCTATTTATCGCAGCCATGCTACTAATGACCGCCATGCAAAATGGCACCCAAATGTATGTACTAGGGGGCTGGCAACCGCCTTTTGGTATTGTACTGGTAGCCGATCGTATCTCTACGCTGCTTGTTCTTCTGTGTACCCTACTCTGTGCTGGGGCGCTACTGTACGCCTGCGCAGGGACGGATAAAGCGGGCCAATATTTCCACCCTCTGTTTATGTTTCAAGTGACAGGGATCAACGGGGCATTTCTGACCGGTGATATCTTCAACTTGTTCGTATTTTTTGAGGTTCTGCTGATTGCATCCTATGCATTACTGGTACACGGTGGTGGTAAACAAAAAACTCAGGCCGCAGTGCACTATGTCATCCTGAACTTAATTGGCTCCAGCCTTTTTCTGTTTGGTTTAGGCATTCTGTACGGCACATTGGGAACACTCAATATTGCCGATATGGCCGTTAAAGTGCGCAGCCTTGATGAAGCTGAAGCAATTGTCGCCAAAGCCGGTGGTTTGCTATTACTGCTTGTGTTTGGGCTAAAAGCGGCATTACTGCCTTTACACTTTTGGCTACCTCGTACTTATGCGTCGGCCTCTGCACCAGTAGCGGCACTCTTTGCCATTATGACCAAGGTGGGTATCTACAGTATTTTCCGTATCCACACTTTAATCTTTGGCGCAGAAGCACATTTCCTAGCGGATATTGCCTTACCTTGGCTTTGGCCGATGGCGATGGGAACCTTAGCCATTGGTACGCTAGGGGTTTTCGCTAGCCCTACCTTGCGCCTAATGACCGCTAACTTAGTGATTATCTCTGCAGGTACGCTCTTGATTACAGCAGCCTTGCAAACAGAACGAGCAACCGCTGCAGCCCTGTACTATATGATACACAGCACCTTAATCACCGGAGCACTGTTCTTAATTGCAGATCTTATCTCTCGCCAGCGGGGCAAAGCGGAAGATCGTTTTGTAAAGTCTCGTGCTATAGCGCAACCAAGATTGCTCGGCTTTGCCTTTATTATTGCAGCATTAGCTATTATCGGCTTACCACCACTGTCAGGCTTTGTCGGCAAGGTTTTGGTTATGCGAGCGGCAGAATCAACCGCTGAGATTATCTGGATATGGCCGCTTATTCTGGTTAGCAGCCTAATGGTTCTAGTGGCCCTGTCCCGAGCAGGCACGACCTTATTCTGGCGCGTAACCAATGCACCCTCTAGCGAAGAAAAAGCACACCCCTTTGAGGTAGCAGGTATCGCATTACTACTTGTGGTCTCACCACTGCTTGTGATTTTTGGTGGTGCCGTGACAGAGTACACCGCAGAAGCTGCGCACCAACTGCATGATCTAACACAGTCCGTTGACGCACTATTACCGGGGGGCAACTGATGTTTCCTGCAAAAGAATCTCGTTTTTTACCGATGCCATTTCATAGCTTATTGTTGTTTATTGTTTGGCTCCTGCTGAATAACACACTGGCGTTTGGTCATATTCTGTTAGCCCTCTTTTTTGCATGGGCGATACCAAAGCTGGTGTCTATGCTAAAGCACGGCCACCCAACCATCAAAAAGCCATGGCTCGCGTTGCGCTATGCCCTTCTTGTTATGAAAGATATTCTGGTGGCGAATATCGAGGTTGCGCTTATCGTTCTTGGTCCATTGAATAAAATTCATCCAAGCTTTATCGCGATTCCTCTAGATATTAAGTCTGATCTTGGTGTTACACTTTTCGCCAGCACTATATCGCTAACCCCTGGAACGGTCAGCACCGAAATATCAGAAGATCGTAAATGGCTTTATGTTCACGCCTTACACATGGATGACCCAGAACAGATGATTAAAGAGGCTAAAGAGCGCTATGAAGTGCCGTTAAAGGAGATTTTAGGATGCTAAAATGGGCCATTATTATTGTTGCGGCTCTAATCTGCGTTGCACTGTTTATGAATCTTTGGCGCTTAATTCAAGGGCCGAGTATCCAAGATCGTATTCTTGCGTTGGATACCATGTATATCAACAGTATCGCTCTGATTATCCTCTACGGTATTAACGTAGGTACCGGCTTATACTTTGAGGCTGCCCTGCTAATCGCCATGCTAGGCTTTGTCAGTACTTCCGCTCTTTGTAAGTACCTGCTTCGTGGTGACTTGATTGAATAGCAACCGGTGTTCTTTATTTACTCTCCGTTTGCAGTTTATTAAAAGGTGATTTATGGAATTTTGGCTTGAAAGCCTAGTCGCGATTGTATTGGTCATAGGTGGCGTGTTTCTACTGATTGGCTCCATTGGTTTGGTGCGTCTTCCCGATATTTACACCCGACTACATGGCCCAACTAAAGCAACCACACTGGGTATTGCTGGCTTACTGCTGGCTTCGTCCGTCGTGTCAAGTTTTGCAGAAGGCTCTATCTCTATCCATGAGTGGCTTATCACACTGTTTCTACTCATTACCGCCCCTGTTTCCGCGAATATGATCGCCAAAACAGCGTTGCATCACGGCTTACCGGCCATAGAACGCACAAAGGGACAAGAACTAATGGAGCAAGCCAACCGACAGGCTCCACCAACAGGCATGACCACTAGCCTTGAGTCAGACGCAAAAGATAAACAACCTTAACAGAAATATTAGCGCTAGCATTAACGGCACGAATAACCTCTGCTTGAGAAAGCAGGGGTTATTTTTTGCCCGTTTCAAACAGACATATAGACCTAGGCTTTGGATTCAGGCAGTATTAATTTCATACAATTGTTTGAAACAGATAAAATTAAAAGAGATGGCGTAGATGAAAAATAATATTGTAATCAGTGGCGCAGGCCTGTGGAACCCTGAGCACACAATCAGTAACGAAGAGCTGGTTGAAAGCTATAACGCCTATGCTGCCCTCTATAATGAACGCCATACCGCTGAAATTGAAGCCGGTGAGCTTATTGCAAAACCATTTTCTAGTGCAGAGTTTATTGAAAAGGCATCGGGTATTAAATCCCGCTTTGCCTTTGTCAAAGAGGGTATTTTAGACCCCGAACGGATGCGCCCAGCATTAAAAGAACGCGCCGATGATGCGTTATCTCATCAAGCAGAGATGGCTGTAAAAGCCGCAAAAATTGCACTAAAGGAAGCAAACAAAAGCGCCGATCAAATTGATGCGGTCATTGTATCCTGCGCCTACACGCAACGCTCATATCCCGCTATCGCCATAGAAGTACAGCATGCCTTGGGTATTGAAGGCTTTGGTTTTGATATGTTAGTGGCCTGCTCCGCTGCCACTTTTGCTCTGCATCGCGCTTACGAAATGGTTGCAGCAGGTACAGCAAGAGCCGTTCTGGTTATTAACCCAGAGCTAACCTCCCCCCAAGTCAACTATAGAGACCGTGACAGTCACTTTATCTTTGGTGACGTGGCAACCGCAACGATCATCGAACAAGAAAGCAGCTGCACGTCAGAACATGCCTATCGTATTTTAGGGGTAAAGGCACAAACCTCTTATTCCAATAATATTCGTTCTAATTTTGGTTATTTGGCTCGCGTAACCGATGCTGCACCTTATTCGGATGATAAGCTGTTTCATCAGAATGGCCGCAAGGTATTTAAAGAAGTTTGCCCAATGGCAGCGCAACATATCACCGATCATGTTGCCGCTGTAGGCTTAGATAACACGGGGATTCGGCGCTGGTGGTTACATCAGGCCAATATTAATATGAATACACTTATTGGTAAAAAGCTGTTGGGCCGCACCCCTTCTGCCGATGAAGCCCCCATCGTACTTGATGAATATGCCAATACCGCTTCGGCGGGTTCGTTGATCGCATTTAATAGGCACCATAAAGATTTAATTAAGGGTGACTGCGGTGTTATCTGCTCCTTTGGCGCGGGTTATTCTATTGGTAGCCTAGTGCTTGAAAAGCTTTAATTTTAATCTACGGCAATGGCATCGTCTAACTTAACAACATTATCGAGTTCAATCAGATTAAGGGCCAACAGCTCCCGTTCATTATCCTGTAGCAAATGGGCGGGGCGGCTTGCCATCATGTCGTATACCACGCCATATTCCAGTACCCGCTGGACATAGCGTCGGGTTTCTTTAAATGGAATCAACTCAATCCATACATCTAAAGGCAAGTGCCCTCGCTGCTCCAGCCACTGCTTAACGCGATGTGGCCCAGCATTATAGGCGGCGGTTGCGTAGATTCGGCTACCATTAAAACGCTCTAGCATTTGAGCGAGATACGCCGTCCCTAAGGCAATATTTGTCTTAGGATTATAAAGCTCTTTCATATTCTTAAGCGGTTGCTTAGATTTTCGGGCTGTTTGCTTTGCCGTCGCAGGCATCAACTGCATCAATCCCATAGCACCCACGCCAGAACGGGCCATTGGATTAAAAGCGCTTTCCTGTCGTGTGATTGATAGCGCCCAATTCAGAGGTATTTTTTGCTGCCCTGTAAACGTCTGATACAAGTCTTGATATTCTAAAGGAAAGCGTAGCTGTAGATCATTCCATTTACTGATCTGGGCGGCACCAACAATCGCCTGGGAATGCCACTGCCAACCTTTTGCCAAATGAGCAAGGGCGTGTCGCTGCTCAGTGTCTAAACGGGCAAAGATAAGATTCCACTCTTGTCGCGCATAGCCAAACTGCCCCAACTGAACGAGTTCCTTCATGCGTTGCACCGCAGGCAGCATCAAGAGTTTCTGCTGTAACTCCGCTGAAAAGACCGCAGGTTCGTAGTTTAGGCTAAAGGGCTGACCAAGTTGCTCTGACGCCAAAAAACCGTAGTAGCTTCTGTCCCCTGCAATTTGACTAAACGGCACATCTTGCGCTTTACCCGTTATATTCTGCTCGGCAACAGCCTGCCAATAATGCCAACGACTGCTTAAGCGCTCTTTTTCAGGTAAGTGAGCAATCAATTGCTGCACATAACCCCAGTTCTGTTTACTTAGGGCAAGACGGATGCGCCACTGAGTAATTTCAGCGTCTTGATACTGCGGGTCTAGTTTGGCAATCAACGTCTCTGCATCGTCATAAAAACGAGTCGCAAGCCGGATAGAAAGATAATAGTTCAGCTTCTCTGCTGAGGTATGATCAACATTAAGACCCGTACGTAAGGTCAGCCAACGTTGAGTCGCTAAACGCAGATTCTTTTGTGCTAAACGCCGAATCGCATAATCAATAATAATCAGGTGTGTCTTGTTATCCGCAGAAAATGTCTTTGTTTTCAGCCAACGCTCTGGGTTATTGCGAACTTG
This sequence comes from Oceanospirillum maris DSM 6286, assembly GCF_000422865.1. Taxonomy (GTDB): domain Bacteria; phylum Pseudomonadota; class Gammaproteobacteria; order Pseudomonadales; family Halomonadaceae; genus Oceanospirillum; species Oceanospirillum maris. Next base: position 181,543 of record NZ_AUGW01000012.1, read on the forward strand.
CCAAAAAAGCTTCGCGTCTTTTTTGCCCTGTTTTTGGTCGATTTTTTTCTCAATATAGCGAGCAAGACTAAAGTTTCGGGCTTCGACTGCATTCCAAAAGCGCGTTTCAGCAATAGAAGAGGTTAACCCTCCTTTTCGCGCCCAATAGGAAAAAACAGGATCACAGCTTTTCGGCTGAGACTCACCCTGCACCCACATCGCCGTGACTTTATCCAGCTGAGAAGCTAAATGACCTAGCTTCATCTCTGCTTTCAGCATCAAACATTTATAATGACTTCCTCGGGCAGGAAACTGCTGATAGGCCGACTGATAACCACGCCAGTTCTTACGAGCGGCTAGCGTGTTTAACCATTTCTGTTGCAACATTGCCGCGGCGGGTAGATCTTGATGATTAGCAATAAACTGGTTAATCGTATCAGAACTCTGAGACTCTAGCTGACGCGATAAAATTTTAGTTTCGATGTACGGCTTTAGAGGATAATCCGCTAAACGATCAAGTCGTTGCTGCGCATAGGTTAATCGCCCCTTGTTTAAGGACGTATTCAACTCGTCATAAAGTAAACGCTGAGCCTGCAGCTTTGCCGTAATAGGGCCCGAGTCTGAGGCCAAATCCGAACCAGAAACCACAGCCGCCTCGGCAAGAATAGACGACAGAGGAAAAACATAAAGCAATAACATCAACAGTAGCGTATGAGATAAACGCGCCTTACTTAAACACCAATCTATGACATAACGATACGCGGTTCGTTTATTCGTCGACATAGCTACCTCTTCACGATTATTGTCACTTGATAGACCCAAGCCGATAAACTCAAGCGCTCGATTCAGTCCTGTACCCTATAAATAATGCCGCAAGTAAAACATCACTCAACATCGCTTAAAGAGTAAAGCATTCACTACTAAATGTAACGCCAATAGAAGACTGAAAGTCGATCATCAAAACACCTGTCAAAAAAATACCCGCTAATCAGCGGGTATTTCAATCAGAAGCCTGGGGTTTCTCCTAGGCTTTGGCCTCACCTCTAAGCTTTGGCAAACCCAGAATAATCGATAGCAGTCCCCCCCCACCTAACAACCAGCAATACTCACCTCACCTGCCCGTGGATTATGGCTGTCATCTTTATTACTGATACGGTCGATCATCTGACCAATCCAGATTAAGCCACCTTTTATAAAAAACGGGGATAATGCAGGGCATACTCAAAAGTACCGGGCTGCAGCTGATCCTGATAATTGATCACCACCATCGGCGTTTGGTTGTAGTCATAGTGCTTGAATCGAGCCATCACCGCCTCCTGCGTTTCAAAACCCGATCAGACCATCGTTCGGGAGGTTTAACGAGAAGCACAGCGGCGCCACGTCAGTGGCATCTGGCGCGTACTGTTGCTCCTTGTTACGAGTGATACTCCATGATGAACTCTAGGTGCCCGGTATGCTCATCGATTTGCTCTCCAAGTACAGTAAATCCGTGCTTCTCGTAGAACTTAATGCTAGGAGCATTTTCTTTGTAAACCGTGAGCTGCAAGCTCTCTCGCCGATTCTTCGCATCATTAATCAGGACTCGGCCCAACCCCTCGCCCTGTGAGTTTGGTGTCACAAAGATCGCAGCAAGATTGCTCTCGTAGAGGCTATAGAACCCAACGACTTCTCCCTCAGCTTCATATACAAACGTCTCCGATGCCGGAATGTATACATCACGCATCTCACTAATCTTCGATTCCCAAAATGCATATTCGATAAAATCATGGGCTTTAATCGATGCAGATAGCCAGATTGCCAAAATTTGGTCAATATCTGCTGCCCGATAATTGCGAATCATATGATTGCTTCCTAATATTCTTAACGCCGCGCTTTGGAGCGCCAGTGGAAAATAAGTCCGCCAACATGCGATTGTTATGTCTGATCTCCACCCAAGATGCTCCAACTACCAATCATTTGGTCGAGTTTTTCTTTGTAGGATTTACGCTCTTCAACTGTCTGATCAAAGTTGGCGGACAAGAAATAACCATAAACGAATTTCACGCCATTCAGACGAAACCTCGCGTTGGATTCGATCTCTTTATGAACTTCTTGAATTCTATTCTGAATAACCTCGGCGTCCGCAAGTTGCTTTTCACCATCTGTATTTTGGACGAATCTCGCCACTCTTATGACGGTGAGTACAAATGACATAGCAACCCCCTCAGGAAGCGGGCTGAAGTATCGGTTAAAAAATGAAAGGCATCCAACGATAAGAAGCATGGCTCTGTGCTCTGGGTCTGGATACATGCCTGAATCTGATGGCTCAAATAGCTTTTCATAGGCATCATTTATAGCCACCGCTATATCTCCAATTAGAGCTTTCTGTGTCATATCTGACCGATAACCTTTGATACTTCTCTGAGTTTTATTTCCAAAGGTCAAAAGAGTCATAAAGATTTGAGCGCCAAAATGATCTGCGCGAGCCTCAATAGCAATGCTGTCTAATTTTTCTTTGTCAGAATGAGAGTTATGGTTGTTCAGGTAGTGAGCAAGTTCGTGACAGAGAACTATAAGCATGAACATATAATCACTTATCGACGCGGCTTGAAATTCGCAAAAATCCTGTGAAAGCCTAATACGCATCTTTTCGCCACTGCCGGAACACGTGGCATGGGACTTCATATTACTTTGGCCGTATTCTCTTCGAACACTGAATTTTGCGCTGTTGTAGAAGAAGCTCTCAATATCTGAGAATGCTGACTCCGCTATTTGCTTTCCACTCAGTTCCATTCCCTCATCCATGTATTCCGGTCTTCCTCAAAGTGACATAACGAGGCTGTAGAAAAACCTCCGCCTCAAAAATTGATCATTTTTTGTACTAAAAATGCTGCTTCTACGTGAATTCTGGAGCAGTTTTCATCGCCAAATACTCTTAAATCAACGTAGGGGCGCGATAAATTCTCAACAACCAGAACCCGTTAGGTTTTTCTACAGCCTGAACGCCTTGCTCACCGGGAAATTGGGAGCGCAGGAGTAATTTTTCCGCGTGCAGCAATTTGTTATACGCTATTTTTGTGATGGCGCAGCAGAACTACCTGCCAAAATACCACCATCTACATTTAGCTCGATTCCAGTCACATATTTGGACTCTTCTGAAGCCAAATAAAGAGCCGCGTATGCTACATCTTTAGCTTCGCCCATTGTATTTAGAGGGATGTCTTTAGCAATACTTTTAATCGCATTCTCTCTTGCTTCCCCTTCGCCCAGCATGGCATCCCACATCGGAGTCAGAATTGCACCTGGGTGTATTGAGTTGCACCGAATGGAATAACCTTTTTCTGCACAGTACAGAGCCACCGTTTTAGTGTGGTTTCTTATTGCAGCCTTGCTTGATGCATATGCTGCGGCACCGGGAATGCCTACGATACCTGAGCGAGAAGACAAATTTACAATGCTTGCGCTATGCGTACCTTTCATTAGTCTGATAGCTTCTTTACAGCCGAAAACCACGCCATCTAAATTTACTCGATGCACTTTATTCCAGCTCTCAATATCTAAATTTTCAGGATCATGCGGGCCTGTTGTCTCAAGAAATCCTGTAATACCCGCATTATTAATTAAAACATCTAATTTCCCATATTTTTTTAAAATATGACTACTAATAATTTGCCAATCTTTTTCTTTAGATACGTCTAAATGATGGTATTCAGCTTCCTCAGCAATTGCAGAAGTAACTTTTTGGCCAAGCTCATCATTTATATCGCTTAGTATTACTTTAGCGCCCTCTTCACTGAACAATTCTGCAATCGCCTGACCAATACCTCTTGCGGCACCCGTAACCAAAACAATTTTACCTTTCAATCTATGCATGATTTCTCCTAGCGCTTATAACGAACCTGTAGAAAAACCTGTTTCTAACCCGTTTTTCCCACCAACAACTCGCTCTCTGTTGTTAATTGTTGATTGCCGGTTTTGCCGGTAATCGCTTGTTTACTCTGTGCTTACAGCCTTTTTAAGCTTTGGCTGCCTGTAAGCTCGATTCATGCTGCTTTCAGCACCTGTTCTAAGGCTGTATTGACTCTTTTTTACTGGCTGAGATGCCCGTATTTTGCCAGTTTTTCTACATTATGCACCAGGCAATAAAGTTGCCACTGAATCTCACGGCTGGAGGTGATGCCTTTAGAATAAGCAAACAGGATGATTTTTAGCATAATCGCGGGATCGTAGGATGGGCGGCCTTCGCTATCATTCTTATAAGGCTGGTGAAACGCGGACAGATCCAGCTTTTCAGCCTCTCTATAAAAAACAGGGGTAATGCAGAGCATACTAAAAGTACCGGGCTGTAACTGATCCAGGTAATTAATCACCACCATCGACGTTTGGTTGTAGTCGTAGTGCTTGAATCGAGCCATCACCGCCTCCTGCGTTTCAAAACCCGATCAGATCATAGTTCGGGAGGTTTTTCTACAGCCTGAACGCCGCAAGTAAGCGGTGAGTAACAGTTTGCTAAAATGTGGAACTAAGAAACTGTTACGAGTCCGACTTGATTGCCTTGTTATATTTTCATTTGCACGAATGCAGGAACATTTACAGGCTTATTACCTGCTGCAAAATACGAATCCAGACCATAAGCCATTTCCTCTAATGGAGCATTACGATATCCATGAATATTTATTTCTTGGATATAACGTTCAATAAAGGCTTTGCCTCCAAGTAGTTGCCACTGTAGTACATGCACAAGCTCATGAAAGTGTAAACGATGATTGCTTTCAAAACCTTTTTTTATGAAATACGTACTTTTGTATGTAATTCCATCAACGTCCATTTCAATAAAATCAGTCAAACCCATGTCATATAGCTCTGGAAAGTTTGGTTTGGGTATCTCGTCAACAACCACAAAGTAACTTGAGTTTAAAAACTCTTCAGGGTAAAAACCTTTGAAGCTTTCAGCAAATAATTTACATGAGACTCTTTGACTTGAGTACTTCTCAAGTGTTTCATCAATCCACTTCTCAATGTTATCTAGCACTGAACTCTCCATAAAAATATAACGAGCCTGTAGGAAAACCTGTTTTCAGCCAGCTTTCCCTACCAACAGCTCGTTTTCTGTTGTTTATTTCCGGTTGCCGGTTTTTGTCAGCCATCATTTGTTTATTCTGTGTTTTCCAGCCTTTTAGGCTTTGGTTGTCTGTAAGCCAAGTATCGTGCTGCTTTCAGTGCCTGTTTAAGGCTGTATTCACTCTGTTTTACTGGCTGAGATGCCCGTATTTTGCCAGTT
>NZ_AUGW01000013.1 GCF_000422865.1 Oceanospirillum maris DSM 6286
CGGTTCGAACGAGCCATTACGGTCACGGGGTGTGTCCAGCTCAAACGAGCCAGAGGCTGTTTTAACTGTTTTACGGGAGGTACCGTTTTTACGGTTGGGCTGGTCATCCTGAGCCATATGCTCATCGAGTTCTGCGCCCAAGGCCGCTTCGGTAATCTGTTTAATCAGTGGTGTCAGAAGGCCATCTTTACCATTAAGTCCCTGACCGGACTGAAGAGCCTTAGCGAAGGCCTGAATGTCGATTTCGTATTTATCGGACATAATGTGTCACTCCCTGTAGAGGGTTAACTATAGGGGTGACACAGACTTTTGAACACTACCATGGATTGAGATTTTTGTATCGCTAGGATTTATAAAAAGCATCAGTGCTAACCCTGCAGATTTTCTGGTTTCACCAAAGGTCAAGATTGTAATTATTTCAGTGCTAATGGCGTAACGCCTGAACCGTTTCAAGCGGCAATCCCGTTACGGCCACAATCTGCTCATCGGTCAGGACCGCTAGCGCAATCAGGCTTTTCGCCATCGCTTCTTTGGCTTTGAGCTCGCCTTCTTCGCGACCTTCCTGTTTGGCGTCGTAGATTAACGAGGCTTCATCATGCAGGGCGCGTTCGCGTACAAACGCCAGGCGTTTGGCGTTTTCGTCAGCACTAAGCTGCTTAATACGGTGCATCGCTTTTTGAATCGGAGCATGGTAGATATTGGCCATCAGTGCTTCCTCCTGCCAGTGTTCAAAAAAAGTAATCCAGTTACTCAGGGCTTCCGAGATCAGGGTGTTATCTGTTTCTTTGAGCTGATCCGCTTTTTTCAGTTCAAGAATATTGAGCTGTAACTCGTCACCAAGTTTAACCTCTGGCAACTGTGCATCTCTCATTTCAAAGCGCCAGAACGCTTGCTGTTTCTGAGCCGAGGTTTTTGTGAACAGGTCAAAGTCTAACAGATGGATACCGACAGCAGCTTTTAAACCGTGGTATTCGTGCCCTGCATTCAGCTGATCACTGAGCATACGTGCCAGATAATACAGACTGCGCTGTCCCTAGGCATTATAACGCCTGACCTGCATCTCAATATTATACTGATTTCCTGCAATATCTTTGGCTAAGACATCAAGAATAATGTATTTGCCAGTGAGTTCGCTGGCTTCAATATTGGGGTTCAGTACTTCAAGTGCGGTGACTTCAGGCAGGTTGGGGCGCAGGTCATTGATCAGGCAGACCAGCAGTTCAGGTGCCTCGGCAAAAAGGCGTTTAAAAACATAGTCGTTTTTAGGGTCGAGTAGTTCAGACATCAGATAACATCCTGTTGTTTTGATGTGATGCCCTAGAGTTTAGTTCAAAACCGGCAGACGTTCCTGTCTGCCGGTGTCTTCCGTAGAGGCTTAAACTTCCTGATACAGCTCAGAACCTTTCTTCATAAACTCTTCTGATTTTTCCTGCATACCTTGTTCTGCCTGGGCGTTAATCGCGGCGATTTGATCGGCATCTAAATCCCGTACTTCCTGTGAGATTTTCATGGAGCAGAATTTCGGCCCACACATGGAGCAGAAGTGTGCCACTTTTGAAGATTCCTTCGGCAAGGTCTCATCGTGGTAGCTACGGGCGGTATCCGGGTCGAGGCCGATGTTGAACTGGTCTTCCCAGCGGAACTCGAAGCGCGCTTTGGACATGGCGTTATCACGTACCTGTGCGGCTGGATGGCCTTTGGCTAAGTCAGCGGCGTGGGCGGCAATTTTATAGGTGATGATGCCGGTTTTTACATCGTCTTTATTCGGCAGACCCAGGTGCTCTTTTGGGGTGACGTAGCAGAGCATGGCACAGCCGTACCAGCCGATCATGGCGGCACCGATACCGGAGGTGATATGGTCATAACCCGGTGCAATATCGGTCACCAGAGGACCTAAGGTATAGAAAGGGGCTTCGCCACACTCTTTTAGCTGTTTATCCATGTTCTCTTTGATCATATGCATCGGCACGTGACCGGGGCCTTCGATAAAGCACTGCACGTCATGTTCCCAGGCGATTTTGGTCAGTTCACCCAGGGTTTCCAGTTCGGCGAACTGGGCTTCATCGTTGGCATCATAGACAGAACCCGGACGCAGGCCATCACCCAGTGAGAAGGTGACATCGTAGGCTTTCATGATCTGGCAGATATCTTCAAAGTGAGTGTAGAGAAAGCTCTCTTTATGGTGCGCCAGACACCATTTCGCCATGATAGAGCCACCACGGGAGACAATACCGGTCATACGCTTGGCGGTCATGGGAACATAGGCCAGACGTACACCGGCGTGAATAGTGAAGTAATCCACACCCTGTTCTGCCTGTTCGATCAGGGTGTCACGGAACACCTCCCAGGTCAGGTCTTCAGCAACGCCGTTCACTTTTTCCAGCGCCTGATAGATAGGAACGGTACCGACGGGGGCGGGGCTGTTACGTACGATCCACTCACGGGTTTCGTGGATATTCTTGCCGGTGGACAGGTCCATCACGGTGTCGGCACCCCAGCGGATGCCCCAGGTCATCTTGGCGACCTCTTCCTCAATAGAAGACCCCAGCGCAGAGTTACCGATATTGCCGTTAATTTTGGTCAGAAAGTTACGGCCGATAATCATCGGCTCGATTTCCGGGTGGTTGATATTGGCAGGCAGTACTGCACGGCCACGGGCGATCTCGGAACGGACAAACTCCGGTGTGATCTCATCCGGAATGGCGGCACCAAAAGACTGACCCGGATGCTGCTCGTTCAGTTGTGGCTGTTCACGCATCTGAGCCAGCTTCATATTCTCACGGATGGCAACGAACTCCATCTCTGGGGTGATAATACCTTGGCGTGCGTAGTGCATCTGGGTGACGTTTTTACCGGTTTTGGCACGAAGCGGCTTGCGTTGCAGGTCAAAGCGGAGTGGTTCAAGAGTAATATCAGCTTCACGCATACGGCCATAATTAGATGACAGTGCCGTGAGTAGCTCTGTGTCGTTTCGTTCTTTAATCCATGCGTGGCGCAAAGGGTGTAAACCTTGGCGAACATCAACCTGTACGTCCGGGTCGCTGTACGGGCCGGAGGTGTCGTATACGCGTAAAGGTTCGTTTGTTTCGGTGCCAAAATTGCCAGTGGTGGGGCTTAAGCTAATTTCACGCATCGGCACGCGAATATCAGGGCGGCTACCTTCAATGTAAATTTTCTGAGAATTGGGGAATGGTTGAATAGAAGCCTGATCCACCTGAGCGGTTTGGTTGAGTGGGCCTTGTACGTGGTTTTGCGAAGTCTTTTGATTGTTTTTCATTTTGCCTACCTTTGACCGTCGTCTTATTAAAAGAGCCGTGTATGGGCCGACGAGGACTTTAAGGTTGGCTGGACTGGAGGCCAGAGAGGGGATCATTGAATTCAAACGACTCAGCGCGAAATGCACTGGATCTAACGCAAATAAGAGTGAATAAACTGAGCGTAGTGTTTAATGTTTTGCCTATTATTAAAAGACGTTTTTTAAACGTCAATTAATTTAAGGAGGCTCAGTTTATCGTTTTATTGTTATTTAACGTATGATTCAAAGTCTCGATTCCTACGCTGGAATTACCCAGTTCAGGTTCTTCGGGTTCCGCTATTTTATAGCGATCTCAGCCAACCGTGCACCCCGTCAAGATGGCATAGAGTCTAGGTAGAGCAAGGGCCATTGTCCAGCCCTTTTAGGCTAATGTTGATGTATACATTGATGGATAAAATGAGATTAAAATCAGCAATAAAAATAGGGTTAATGTGAGTGACGCCAGCTTGCGGACCTCTCTCTGCTGAGATGGAAATGAGCGCGGCTATTTTTTTTAGTAAAATTTCGCAATGAAGAGTAAAGAAAGTAAATACGCTGCCGATACTCTTTTATACAATTTCTTTTTTGAATTAGGCCTATCGATGAAAATCGTCAATCAACTAGAACAGTCGCAAGGTGTCGCACAATCGATGAACACCGCTCTGCATAAATCGCAGGGTGCGCAGTTTTCTATGTTGTTGAGCCTACTGACTACACCGCTTTATGCTTCTGATATTCAAGGTATCGACAGTAACGCCCAAGTGGATATGCTGCGCCAAAACCTTGAAGCAGATACTAAGTCCCGTAAAACGGCTATGGTTGTTAACCGTGCCTTTAACCATTCAATGGTGTCTGGTTATGGTGGTTATTTTAGTTTTCTGCGTGCTTTGTCCGATGTTTTTCCTCATATACAGCAAGTGACCGGTGTGCGTACTGCTGAGGCGGCTCAACTGTATCGTGTTGTTGAGACTCCAGAGCTGGGTGAGCAGCTTGCTCGTCAGATCAATCTGGCCGCTTAATCCTCTATTTTCCATCATTTCTTGATTTTTTTTGCCATTCTTAGTTAAAGATGTAATTACGATTAATTATCTTACTTGGGTGCGCACGAAGCCTCTGCGAGACTTACGAACCCCCAATCTTGTTTTTAGTCGGTGTATACATTAGATTAATTTAAAGTGTATGTATTCTATCTATAACCAAGCCAGATTGACGTTAACTTGACGCTACCTAAAACCGGCTAGCAAGAGATTACAAAAATCTTGGAAGGCGCTCCCTTATTGCTTCCTCATTAAAAGCAAAGCAAAAAGGGAGCATAACCGTTTTTATCGGAACGAATTTGATAACGTGCAGGAGCAGGTCATGCGACGACTTACCGCTATTTCAGCGGCTTTAATCTCTGTTTTGAGTATTCATGCTCAAGCGCAAACCCTATCTGGTGTCTATCAAGATGCCCTAGAGAATGATTACCAGCTGAAAATAGCCCGGTCTGAACTAAATGCGGTTATCGAAGATGAGAACGCATCTTGGGCAGGGGTAAAGCCGACGATCACCGCTGGCGCGAGTCTAACGAACAATACACCTGATGGTACGTCGGGTGGCAGTCCGTATAATGACAACTATACCCAAACGCAGATGTCGGTGACGTTAACTCAGCCTTTGTTGAATATTGGTAATATTCAGATGATCGGTATCGCTCAAGCGACAACCGAAAAAGCCCGTTTTGACTATCAAACCGCTGAAATGGATTTGATGGTTCGGGTGACAGAGGCTTTCTTTAGTGTTTTGCGCGCGCAAGACAGCCTAACCTCTGCTCAGGCACAGGAAAAAGCGATTAAGCGTCAGTTAGAACAGGCGAGGCAACAGTTTAAAGTTGGCTTGATTCCTATTACTGGTGTTAATGAAGCACAAGCGGCCTTTGATGGTTCTCGTGCGGCTCGTATCGGTGCAGAAGGTGCGTTGCTGATTAGTGAAGAATCATTGCAGCTGTTAACTGGTAAAAGCTACAGCAAGTTAGACACTCTAGCGGAAGATTTTCCGGTAGAAGCGCCTCAACCTGCAACGGTTCAGTACTGGATTGATCTTGCCTTAGCGAATAACCCTGATGTGAAAGCGGCTCAGAAGCAAAGAGATGTCGCACAAGTTGCGGTAAAAGCGGCTAAAGCTGCTTATTTGCCTTATGTGAATGCTAAGGCGGAGTTTGCTTATCAAAATAATGATTTGGCGAGCAAAACAGACCTTACGAATCTGGCGCTAGGGGTTGAGCTTGGCTGGCAGATTTATGCGGGTGGTTCAACCAGTGCCAACATTAATAAAGTGGGTCACTATCTAAATCAGTCGGAACAAGGACTTGAGTTAGAGCGTCGGTCTATCGCCTTAAGTGCCCGCAGTTATTATATTCAGGTAACGACGAGCGTTCAGCAGGTTGAAGCGCGTCGTCAAGCACTGATCTCTTCTGAAAGCGCTCTAAAAGCAACACGCTCAGGTTATGAAGTAGGCACTCGTAATATTGTAGATGTACTGCAAGCAGAGCAAGCCTACTACACAGCAGAAACCGCTTATTTAGACACACGCTACAGCTATTTGGTGAATCTTATTAAGCTGAAGCAAGCAGCGGGTACGCTAAAACAGGAAGATATTGCTGCACTTGATCAATGGTTACGACGAAAAGCAGGTTAATTATCGTTTACCAACGGAGCCCCTCTTGCAGGGGCTTTTTTGTTTAGGGTAACTTAGAGGGCAAACTTTGAGTCTGGTTTTTTAAACAGACCTGCACTAGTAACAAGATAGGCTAGTGCCAACAATAATAACGCAACCTAGATCGATTGTGATTGAGCACCAGCCGGAGCAGGCAATGGATACGCAAGAAAAGGCCTATATTGACTCTAATTTATTTGATATAGGGCCTGTGGTCGTTTTTAAATGGGGCGCACAAGCAGTAGATAATAATCCGTGGCCGGTGGATTTTGTCAGTAATAATGTGCTCGAATTACTGGGCTACCCTCCTAGTGCCTTTTTGGCCAATGAGATAGGCTTCGCCGACCTGATACATGTCGATGATATAGGGCGAGTGGCCTGTGAAGTTTCGCGGGCGCTTGACGCTAATGCCTCTTTTGTTTCCCATCAGGATTATCGTTTACGTCATTATAATGGCCACTATATTTGGGTGATGGATATGACCCAGCTTCAGTGGCATGACTCTGGAAAATTGGAATATTTTAACGGTTATTTGGTTGATATCACTGAGCGAAAACAGTCCGAAAAAAATCTCGTAGAAAGTGAGCAATACTACCGACAGCTGTTTGAAGGCAGTCAAGTTGTTGAGTTATTGGTCAGACCCGAAACGGGTGAAATTATGGATGCCAATCCTGCGGCCTGTCAGTTCTACGGTTACAGCTACGAACAAATGGTTTCGATGAAGATTAGTGAGATCAATCCTATGACTTCAGACGAGCTTGCTTTGGCGATGCTGGAGGCAGAAAAAAGCGGATGCGGCCATTTTATTTTTAAACACTGCTTAGCCTCCGGTGAGTTACGTGATGTAGAAGTTCACTCTAGCCTTGTGCGGCGACAAGGGGAGCCGTTGCTTTACTCTATTGTCCACGATATTACCTATCGCTTAGAAGCTGAACGGCAGAAAGATAAGTTATCCAACGCCTTAGATCAAAGCGGCAGCAGCGTAATGCTAACGGACGTAGAGTATCGCATTGAGTATGTGAACTGGCATTTCTGCCGTGTTACTGGATTTTCACCCGATGAAGTTATTGGGCAGCATGTCGATTTTCTTTCCGCAGGACGATCCTCTAGCGATATACGACGTCATCTGGCAGAAACGCTTAAGCAAGGTCGCAGTTGGCATGGAGAGTTACTGTGTCGTCGAAAAAATGCGGAGCTGTTTTGGAGCAGTATGTCGGTATCGCCAATTGCTTCTGAAAGCGGCGAAGTGACAGGCATGGTTGCCGTCGCCGAGGACCTTACGGAACAGCGCGAAACTGACCGTAAAATTCAGCAGCTGGCTTTTTCTGACCCGATTACAGGTTTGGGCAATCGACAGTTTCTATTGGATAACCTAGATGAACTGTTTGCTAAAGAAGACATGACAGAACAAGATCAGCAAACCGTATTGGTATTTATTGATCTGGATGATTTTAAGCGGGTTAATGATTCCCTGGGCCATGATATGGGGGATCGGTTAATCAAAACAGCCGCCCACCGGCTCAAGGTCGTTGTGAGTGATTCGGATATTCTTGTGCGTTTGGGCGGTGATGAGTTTGCTATTCTTCACCGTGTTAGTAGTACGCAGACATTAGAACGTTGGCTGGATCAGCTCTGCTTACAGTTTAATCGTACGGTAAAGTTAGGCCCTCATATTATTAGCGCCTTTGCCAGTATTGGCGTGGCTTTTTTGCCTCAAGACGCCAGTGATACTAGCTTGGCTTTACGCAATGCAGAGTTGGCGATGTACAAGGCTAAGCAGCAGAATGGCAGCACTTGCCATTTCTTTTCTGAAGAGCTTAATGTGCAAGCGCAGAAGCGTCTTGATTTGGAGGTGCGCTTACGGGAGGCCATGCAACAGGGCCATTTAGAGTTGTATTATCAGCCCAAGGTTTGTCTGAAAAAGCACCATATTATGGGGGTTGAGGCGTTAATTCGCTGGAATGATCCCAAAAAAGGCTTAATACCACCTTTGGAATTTATTCCCTTTGCAGAAGAAGTCGGTCTTATTTTACCCATAAGTCATTGGGTTTTGGAGCAGGCCTGTAAGCAAGTAGTTCTTTGGCAGCAGTCGGGGCGCAGCTCGATTAAAATGGCGATCAACCTATCGGTTCGGCAGTTCCAAGATCCGGGATTTGTTACGCAAGTTCAGGCTATTTTGCAGGAAACCGGCGTTAACCCTGAGCTAATTGAGCTAGAGATCACCGAAAGCATGTTAATGGATAATATGGATGACATGCTCAAGATACTACATCAACTGAAAGGCTTGGGCGTGAGTCTGGCCATTGATGATTTTGGTACGGGATATTCTTCGTTAGCGTACTTAAAAACGATGCCGATTGATGTATTAAAAGTTGATCGGGCGTTTGTTAAAGACCTGCCTCATGGTAAAAATGATGGTGCGATTGCTCGCACTATTATTGTCCTTGCCCAGCAGCTAGGTTTAAGTGTGGTCGCTGAAGGTATAGAAGCGTTAGAGCAGGCGAAGTTTCTTACTGAAAGTGGCTGCGATATTGGCCAAGGTTTTCTCTATAGCAGACCTCTAACGATTGAAGCCCTAGAAGAAAAGCTATCGCAAACTGCACTTACTCCATTAAGTGCGGCGGCTTTACTTTGAAGATTGACTGTCTATTTCGGGGTTAATCTGAGACTAAAAAGGCCTCTAGAACGGCATTAAGATAGGTGAAGCCCTCATCGGTTGTTGCCAGCCTGGGAGCTCTTTGTGCCATTTGTTCATTTTGCACCATGAGACCCTGTCCCTGGAGTTGCTCTAGGCCTGGGGATAAAGAGACTAAGGTTAAACCGGTACGTTGTGGATAAAGTGATTCATCCACACCCTGTTTGAGCCGAAGCGCATTCATCAGGAATTCCAGTGGCAGGTCTTTTTGTTCGAGAACCGTCCGCTGGGAAACTGCATCTAAAGCCTTAAGGTACTGCTTTGGATGACGCTGTTTGCTGGTGCGAACAATCTCCAACCCTCCCTTATGATGCCCCCAAGTGATCTTGCCGTGGGCACCGGCACCGATGCCTAAATAATCACCAAACTGCCAGTAATTGAGGTTATGACGAGCTTCAGAGCCGCTCTTTGCATAGGCCGATACTTCATACTGTTGATAACCTGCTTGAGCGATTAACGCCTGCCCAGCCTGTTGAATCTCCCAGAGAGTATCGTCATCCGGCAGTACCGGCGGCGCTTGATAAAACGCTGTATTTGGCTCTAGGGTTAGCTGATACCAAGATAGGTGATCCGGTTGCAGGTCAATGGCCTGTTGCAGATCTTTTAAGGCTTCAGCCTGAGTCTGATTCGGTAAGCCGTGCATCAAGTCCAGATTAAAGCGGGTAAAGCCTGCCTTACGGGCACTTTCTGCGGCTCGAATGGCATCTTCGTTGTTATGGATACGACCAAGACGTTTCAGTTGTTCCGGGTCAAAGCTTTGAATACCAATCGACAGCCGATTAACCCCCGCCGCTCGATAACCCTCAAAACGGGCTTGCTCAACCGTACCAGGATTTGCCTCAAGGGTGATCTCAATATCGTCTGCAAAGGGAATCCGAGTTTCTACGCCTGTTAGGATTTCTCCAATAGCTTCTGGCGAAAACAGACTCGGGGTGCCGCCGCCAAAAAAGATGCTCACCAATGGCCGGCCTTGAACACCGGCAAGATCCGCATCCAGATCCCGCATTAAGGCCGCGATATACGCCTTTTCCGGTAAGCCTGCATCTTGAGGTGTATCCGTAGCGGCTTTAAAGCGATCAACCCCGTGGGAGTTAAAGTCGCAGTAAGGACATTTTTGTACACACCACGGAATATGAATATACAGGCTTAGTGGCGGTAGACTTGGCGCAGAAAGTTGAGTCATCAGTTTTGGCTTTGTGTCCTGTTTGGATTTATCTTGGTGTTTTCTTAGTGTTTTAGATCGAGGTTTTGGCTTGACGCTGCGTGAGCTGGTGTACCAGATCCAGCGTTGCTTTACCTCGGTGGCTGTATTTGTTTTTCTCTTCCGGCTTCAGTGCCGCCGCTGTACAGCCCAGTGCTTCGATATAAAACAGTGGATCGTAACCAAAACCACCTTCACCCTCTGGCGCTTCTAATACTCGGCCTTCCCAGCTGCCTTGAGCAATAATCGGGGTTGGGTCGTCTGCATGGCGAAGATACACCAGCACACACCAGTAACGGGCAGTGCGAGCGGCCTGCGGTAAGCCTTTTAGGTCGGCCAGTAACTTGGCGTTGTTTTCCGTATCCGTCGCCCCTAAGCCAGAAAAACGGGCGGAATAGATTCCCGGAGCGCCATTGAGCGCATCAACTTCTATACCTGAATCATCGGCCATAGCCGGTTGACCGCTAACACGACTGGCTTCACGGGCTTTCAACAGAGCATTTTCTATAAAGGTTAGTCCTGTTTCGTCGACTTCTGGCACCTTATATTCTGACTGGGCGACAACCTCAAAACCTAATGGCGCAAGCACCTCACCAAACTCTTTCAGTTTACCTTTGTTGCCGCTGGCTAAGACTAATTTCTGGCTCATCGTATATTCTTCCAATCCACGTTAATCCTATTGCGATGATGATAAACGAAAAAAGCCAACAGCTTGTTGGCTTTTTTCGTCATTAAAGTCGATCAGTATAAAGCGGCCTAAGGCTATTCACCGTAGAAACGACGAATAAAGCTTAGGTCGTAAGGTTCAATATTGGGATCAAAACGCACTTTTAACCGAAAGCGTGTTGGCTCATCTTCGGTAAAGCGAAAGGTGGTGATCTGGTAGATAGCGTTTGGCTCGCGAATGCTACGAAAAGCCAGATTAACACTTTGCCCGGCTAGGTTCGCAACATCTCCTGTGACCATCGCCTCAACAGGTTTGTAGCTATCATCGGGCTGTTTTTTCAAGACAGAAACATTAATCATCCCTTGATAACGGCTACGCACAATACCGTAGGCTTGAGCCACATCGGGCTGTAAAAAGCCGGTGGTCAGGGTGTTGTAATGAATCTGGTAGTCGCCCACTTGTTCAAATTGAGCGGCCTGTGTCGATATTGGTAGCGCAAAGGCTAGCAGCGCGACAAGGCTATAAAACAAGCGGCAGACACTTGGGGTAAGGTGAGATCCTTGCATAATATTACTCCAATTAAAAATTGCAGGTCGCCATCTATGTCGCTTGACTAGCGTGTCACGCGATAAATGGCTACTTCGCCAAAAAGGTTCGGCCACATATTGGTCGCCCAGTGGCTTTCATGCTCACTATTGCCCACGGCTCGATCGATAATACGCAGATTTCGGCTTTGACAAAGCTGTTCAAAATCTCGAAAGGTCGATAAGTGGATGTTAGGCGTGTTGTACCACGTATGTGGTAGCGATTTGGACACCGGCATTTCACCTTTTACTGCCAAATAAAACCGGCAGCGCCAGTAGGCAAAGTTAGGAAAAGTAACAATGCACTCTTTACCAACTCGCAGCATCTCTTCTAGCATCAGGTCAGGGCGTTTCATCGCCTGTAAAGCTTGAGTCATCACGACCATGTCGTAGCTTTGGTCTTTAAAGTTGCTTAGGCCGTCATCCAAATTCTGTTCAATGACGTTGACACCTTTGGCGATACATTCGGTGATTTTCTGGTCGTCGATCTCTAGGCCATAACCATGAACCTGCTTTTGCTCTTGCAAGAAGTAAAGCAGCTCCCCATTGCCGCAACCCAAATCAAGTACACGGCTGCTGGGTTTAATCCAGTTTTGAATAATGGCTAAATCAGGGCGGGTCAGATGCATGGAACCTCCCCTTGTTTTTTATTGGCGTGTTCTAGTTTGTCGGCAACTCGCCCCATAAAGGCGGAGAAAATAGCCTCATAGCGTTCATTTGGAATCAAAAAAGCATCGTGGCCGTGGGGCGATTCTACACAGGCATAGCTGACATGGCGGCCCGCTTCGGTTAAGGCGTTGACGATCTCCTCTGAGCGCGCCGGAGCAAAACGCCAGTCGGTACTAAACGATACCAATAAAAAGTTACTTTTGGCTTGAGCTAGAGCCTTGGATAGGTCACCGCCAAAAGACGCGGCAGGATCAAAATAATCTAAGGCTTTAGTCATTAGCAGGTAAGTGTTGGCATCGAAGCTTTCTGAGAACGTATCGCCTTGATAGCGCAGGTAGCTTTCTACTTGGAATTCAACATCATAGCCAAAATTTATCTTATCGGAGCGCAGGTCTCGGCCAAACTTATCACCCATGGAGTGTTCAGACAGATAGGTAATATGTCCCACCATTCGTGCTAAACGCAATCCGTGGCGAGGTATGGTGTCATGATCCGCATAACGGCCATCGTAGAATTCTTGATCGCTCATTATGGCCTGACGAGCCACTTCGTTAAATGCAATATTCTGGGCAGATAAGCGAGGTGCAGCGGCAATAACGACGGCGTTCAAGAGCCGATTTGGATACAAAATAGACCATTGCAAAGCTTGCATACCGCCTAAGCTACCGCCAACAACCGCAGCCCAGATATCAATATTAAGATAATCAGCAAGGCATGCTTGGCTATTAACCCAATCGGTGACGGTCATCACGGGGAAATCTGGCCCGAAGGTTTTGCCTGAATCTGGGTTTATCGAGGTGGGGCCGGTTGAGCCGCTGCAGCCACCAAGATTATTCAGGCAAACCACGTAAAAGCGGTTGGTATCAATGCACTTGCCGGGGCCAATATAAGCATCCCACCAGCCAGGTTTCCGGTCATCGGGGGAGTGATAGCCTGCTGCATGGTGTGTGCCGCTTAGGGCGTGACAAATCAGCACTGCATTCGAGCGATCAGCATTTAGCGTGCCGTAGGTTTCGTAGATGAGTTCGTAGCGATCAAGCTTACGACCACAGGTGAGTTCCAGCGGGGTGTTAAAGCGCGCGATCTGCGGTTCAACAATACCGACAGAATCTTCAGGAATCGCATTAGGCATTTCCTAGGATCTTCCTCAATCAAGATGTCTGCGGACGGCTTAGCCTTCCCTGTGAATATTATGTTAAAACACAGAGATACAAGCCGCAGAAAGGCACACTGTAACATAAAATTTGATAAATAAGGCACCGCTTTATTGCGTAATACCTTACGTAAACGTTGGAAAGTGGCAGGCTAAAGGCATTCTTGTCACGCACAAAAAAGGGAGGCAAAGCCTCCCTGCTAAGTCGATTAAAATCGTAGGAAATTTATAAACCCGCAATCAAATGACGAGGCATTCCTGACATTTGGCCAATCGTACCTATCACCATAATCTCAATAACATTGATGGTAATAAAGACAAAAATAGGTGATAGATCTAAACCGCCTAAAGAAGGCAGAATATTACGCACTGGGCCTAAGACGGGTTCGGTGATTTGGTAAACTAACATCGCACCAGGGTGGCTACTTTGTGGTGCAACCCAGCTTAAAATAATCGAGCCGATAAGCGCATAAAAGTAGATATCCAGCAGCGTTGTAATAACACCTGTAAGGGCACCGAGTAGTAGGCCAATAGTCGGTGGCATTCCACCGCTTGCAATAAGATAAACCACTGCTAAGCCCACCGCTTTGACCAAAAAAGCGATCGTTAACGTTGCAAGATCAATACGGCCTATGGGCTTAATGACTTTTTGTAGAGGCCTCACCAAAGGCGACGTCGCCTTGGCAAGAGCCTGAGAAATCGGGTTGTAAAAGTCTGCTTTTGAGAACTGCAAAATAAAGCGCAGTACTACGATAAAAAGGTAAAGATTAACAAGGGTCATTACCAGAAAAACGCCGGCACTACCTACGGACTGTCCCATCAAACTGGTGCTCCAAAGCTGGGTCTTGTGAAATCGTATGAGGTGATATTTGATTCGGTAACGGTGCGCCATAACATCTTACGGTTCACTGCGTTTTTCGCGATCAATATCCCTGCCTTATTGTATGGAGGTAAAAGCGCTTATTTCCACCTTTAATCGGCAACTTTCCATCTTTAATCGGCAATAAAGGCAAATTAAGCGTCATTTGTTTGCTACGAGATGGCATTCCTCCCTTTCTAGATGGTTGGGGCGTAGTCCCGTGCGCCAAAAATAGCCGTACCAATGCGAACCATCGTCGAGCCTTCTGCAATAGCCGCTTCTAAGTCACCGCTCATGCCCATCGAAAGGGTATCCAGTTGCGGATAATCTTTCTGTAGCGCAGTTAGGGCTTTTTGAAGCTCCGCCAAGGGTTTTCGTTGTTCAGCCAATGTCTCCGCAGGCGCAGGAATAGCCATTAACCCCCGTAGTGTTAGATTGGGTAGTGCTGCAATCTCTTTTGCGAGTTCTGGCAAGGTTTCTGGTGCCACGCCGGATTTACTCTCTTCACGGCTAATATTAACCTGCAGGCAGATATTTAGCGGCGGCATATCCTCCGGGCGCTGCTCACTTAGGCGACGGGCGATTTTTAATCGATCCACGCTATGCACCCATTGAAAATTCTCTGCGATGGCGCGGGTTTTGTTTGACTGAATCGGGCCAATAAAGTGCCAGATAATGGCTAAATCGGACAACTCTTTTTGCTTATCGAGAGATTCTTGCAAATAGTTTTCGCCAAAATCTCTCTGACCGGTGTCGTAAGCTGCCCTGAGTAACGCTGCGGGTTTGGTTTTGCTAACGGCCAATAAAGTAACGTTGGTGGCGTTTCGTTGATATTGCGCACAATGATTGTGAATCTGTTGGCGCACCTCAGAAATATTTTTGGCAATATAAGCTGTTGTCATTAAATTCTGTATCCCGTGACGATGTTTTTAATGGTTAAGAGTTTTTAACGGTCAGTGTAAAAGCGGATATAGAGCGAACTTATCTACTCAGGATGTTATGTAATATGGATATTACCGAACTGCTCACCTTTAGTGTAAAACAAGGTGCTTCTGACCTGCACTTATCTTCTGATATGCCCCCTATGATACGTGTCGACGGTGATATGCGCCGTATCAATACGCCTCCCCTGGGCGACCAGGATATACGCCTTATGATTAAAGGCATTATGAACGACAAGCAGCGTCAGGATTATGAGGCATTATTAGAAATCGACTTCTCTTTTGATCTGTCATCACTGTCACGATTTAGGGTGAATGCTTTTCATCATAGCAGAGGCGCTGGAGCTGTTTTTCGTATCATACCTCATCGTATTCTCAGCTTGGATCAGCTTGGTATGGGGGCTATTTTTCAAAAGCTTGCAATGCTTTCTAGGGGACTTGTGCTGGTTACTGGTTCTACAGGCTCTGGCAAAACAACGAGCCTTGCGGCCATGCTGGATTATATCAATGAGCGGAAAAGCCAGCATATTCTTACGATTGAAGATCCCATCGAGTTTATCCATAAGAGTAAAAAGAGCCTTATTACTCAGCGAGAAGTCTCTAGAGATACGCATAGTTTTAGTGCAGCCCTGCGTTCTGCGTTAAGGGAAGATCCCGATATCATTCTAGTGGGTGAAATGCGTGATCTAGAAACCATTCGATTGGCATTAACGGCGGCAGAGACAGGCCATATGGTATTTGGCACGGTGCATACAAGTTCTGCGGCTAAAACCATTGATCGAATTATTGATGTTTTTCCTGCTGAAGAAAAATTGATGGTGCGATCCATGTTGTCGGAGTCGCTGCAGGGCGTAGTATCGCAAACCTTGTTGAAGAAAGTCGGCGGCGGTCGAGTGGCTGCCCATGAGATTATGATCGCGACACCCGCTATCAGAAATTTAATTCGAGAAGATAAAACGGCTCAGATGAATTCAGTGATTCAAACCGGTAGCCATCAAGGTATGCAGACAATGGATCAATGTTTGCGCCTTATGCTCAATGAAGGGCTGATTACTCAGGAAATTGCCGGAGAGAGCGGGGTGAATCTTGAGATGCACTCATCCTATTGATCGCAGTCTTGGGTCGGCAGTCTTGGGTCAATAATCCTGAATCGACAAACTTAAATAGGCGTATTAGGTGTTAAGATCGGGTGATTCATTTCTTCTTTTATTACGAGATAAACTATGACTCCTTGGACGCATTTAGGCACTGCCGTTATACCGAATAATGGTGGCGAACTTGAATTAACTCAGCGCGATAAAGAATTTTCTATTCACTTAAAAGGTGTCCGTGGAGAACTAATGAATAGCCGGATGCATAGCTCTGAACTTGCTTTGTCTGAGTTAGGCTGTGCCCATGTGAAAAATACTGAAAATGCCAAAGTATTAGTCGGCGGTATGGGAATGGGATTCACCTTGGCGGCAGCGTTGAAGGCCATAACCGCAAGCTCTAATGTTGTTGTGGCTGAATTAGTGCCCGAGGTTATTGAGTGGAACCGAGGCCCGCTAGGGGAATGTGCGGGTAATCCCTTGAATGATAGTCGCGTAATTCTTCATTTAGGTGATGTGGCGGAGCTGTTTAAAGCAAAGCAGCCTGCCTTTGATGCCGTTTTACTGGATGTGGATAACGGCCCTGAGGGTTTTACCCACGGCGATAATAATAATTTATATTCACTTGAGAGTCTTTCAGCCATTAGGCAAACCCTACGGCCCCGTGGTGTTTTGGCAGTGTGGTCAGGCTGGCATGATCCAAAATTTACCACGCATCTTAAAAAAGCTAAATTTAAGGTTCAAACTAAAACGGTGAGAGCCCATAACGGCAAAGGCAATCGGTATACCATTTATTTGGCAGAAAAATCGTAATAAATACTACGATTTACGTTTTATGTAATTATTTTAATATGGACGTATTATTGCTCTGGCCTGCGCTGGTTTTGTATTGATTTTATTTTTGATAAGTTGTGGTGCCTGGTTGTCTTGGCGTTAATTATATCCACTATAAATAGCGCTTTTTTATCTGCCTCAGCCCTTGGCTGTGCTATGCTTCCCAGCATTATTAATGTGTAGCGATGAATAGACATTAAGTAGAAATTAAAGAGGGTCTGAGTTTCATCAGACTTCTTATATCCCCCTGATAAAAGTGCTCAACCAAGATGCCATACGTCATGTTAGCGGCTTTGGTTAACGCTTTGATTCTGTAAGTATTTTTGAGGTGTAGTCTTTGTTTACCGAGCTTTCCCTGCATGAACGCCTAATGTTGGCGTTGGACAAACTAGCGTTTAGCGAACCCACTCCGGTTCAGCTAAAAGCGATTCCCGCGGCGATGACAAAAAAAGATCTGCTCGTCAGTGCAGAAACCGGTAGCGGTAAAACAGCAGCTTTTTTACTGCCAATGCTGCATCACTTCCTCAATAACCCTGAGCCAAATACTGGCACTCGTGCGCTAATTTTGGCGCCGACCCGTGAATTAGTTCGTCAGATTTATAAGCACTTTACTGAGCTATCTGCATTTACTCATGTTAAAGCGGCTTGGATTATTGGTGGTGAAACCTTTAAATTTCAAAAGGCGATGCTGCGTAAAAACCCAGAAATTATTATTGCAACACCGGGGCGTATTCTTGAGCATTTGCAGAAAGAATCACTGGATCTTAACGACCTAGAGTTTCTGGTATTAGATGAAGCTGACCGTATGCTTGATATGGGGTTAAGCGAAGAAGTATTAAATATTGTCGATTTTTGCCGTAAAGAACGACAAACTATGCTGTTCTCCGCCACACTGAACCATCGTGGCGTGCGTGGTGTTGCTGATCGTGTTTTGGCCGATCCTGAAACGATAATGGTTAACACCGTACGTGACCAGCATGAAGGTATTACTCAGCAGTATTTGCTTGCGGACGATACCAAGCATAAAAATGACTTACTGGTGCGCTTGCTGCATGATCGTAAATATCAAAAAGCACTCGTTTTCGTCAATAAACGGGTCGATGCGGATCGTTTGGGCGGTTATCTCCGCTATAAGGATTTACGTGCGGGAGTTCTGCATGGTGAAATGGATCAGGATCAACGTAATCACGTTATGAATCTGATGCGTCGTGGCAATATCGACGTACTTGTGGCGACTGATGTTGCTGCTCGTGGTCTGGATATCTCCGGTGTAGAGCTGGTGGTTAACTACGATATGGCTCGCAAAGGTGATGATTATGTTCACCGTATTGGTCGTACAGGCCGCGCTGGCGAACAGGGTACAGCCGTATCCATGATTACCACTTACGAGTGGAATCTTAAGGCTGCAATTGAACGTTATCTGCAGGTACGTTTTGAATTGGTAAAAGTTAAAGGTCTTGAAGGCAAATATAAAGGCCCAAGAGATGTGCGTGGTAATGGAAAAATAGTGGGCAAGAAAAAAGCCGCTAAAACCACCACAGAGAAAAAAGCGTTAAAAGATAAGAAAAAAGGCCAAGAGAAAAAAGCGCAAAAACGTCAGCAGAAAAAAGCTGAAGGCGGTAGTGTGAAGAAACAGCAAACAGCTCCCGTTGATCGTAAAAGTGTTGGCTTTGGCATGATTCGCAAACGGGCTGAAACAGACTTTAAGCCTGAAGAAGATTAAGCCTTAAGTTATTACAAATAAAATGAAGCGCCCCTCTTTATCGATGGGCGCTTTTTTTATGCCTGCGTTTTAGCCAGGCAGCCTGTTTTTTTAACGGATAGCTTTTGTTGGTCAAGTAGATAGTTTTTTCAGACAAAAAAATGCCCGGTGGATGAGAGGCCACCGGGCTAGACCGTGATTAGCTTGATGAGGAGATAAACCAGTAAAACGGGAACCTGAACCTGTCAAAACATGGTTTAAATGGGCTTAAAGATTTGGCTAATCTCTAGGCTTGAACAAATGATAACGGTTATCATTTGCATTGTAAAGCCTTTTTGAGAATAGTTTTCATTTGTGCGTTTTAAGGAGAAAACCTTTAAAGGGGCGCTTTTTAACGGGAGCGGCACTCTTAAAAAGAAGACAAAAAAATGCCCAGCGAATGGGAGTTCACTGGGCTAGACCGTGATTAGCTTGATGAGGAGATAAACCAGTAAAACGGGAACCTGAACCTGTCAAAACATGGTTTAAATAAGCTTAGGGATTTGGCTGATCTCTAAGCTTGAACAAATGATAACGGTTATCATTTGCTCTGTAAAGCCTTTTTGAGAATAGTTTTCATTTGCTTTTATGTCCTGCTATGTATTGTTGGGCAGTGGCAAATTGGGTAAATGATAGCCCGCAAGATCTAAGCAATAGCGATAATAAGTACGGCTATTGCTGGTGCGTCCCATGGCTGAATAGAGTCGGCTTAGCTCCGCTGCCGTGGTGGCTAAAGGCTGCAGGCTAAAGCTCTCTTCCATAAAGTCTGAGGCCTTCCCCCAGAGCTGGTTACGTAGGGCTACTCGACCGGCAGTGAGGTACAGGGCTGCGCTGTCATCATGTTTTTTCAGCCACTGTTCAACTTGATTCATCTGCTGGCGCACGTCGCCTTTTTCTAGCAAGCCGTAAATAATAACCAAACTGTCTTGCCAGCTATGACGCAAACGTTCGCTGATAAAACGTTCCAGAAGAATATCGGCTTTGCAGTCGTGCAGTGCTCGCGCGTATACCTCGCAGAGGCTTTCCTCTCGTTTTAGTTCGCTAGGCATCTCTTTCCAAATATGCTGGATGCGCTCTAGGTAGCTTTCTTGAGAGAGCTTTTTGCACTGTTCAAACATCGCCAGATGCAGTTTAACGAACAGTTGCTTGCCTTCGGCATCGGTCAGAATATCGTGTTTGATCAGCTGTGGATAAAGTGCTTTCAAGCCCTGCCAATCTTCCAGTTTCTGATAAACTTTTAGTAAAGTTTTCAGTACCCAGCGGTGACGGGGATTCTTTTTTTGCAGACGTAAGAGTTGCGCCAGGCACTGCTCGTATTGCCCTCGTTCTAACTGAAACTCGATCTGTAGTAGGCAAACCGCTGTTTCTGCACTAGGCGTGCTTTCTAGGGCTTCTTTTAATAGCTGATCACTCTGTTCAAAGCGGCCTTGGGCATGGGCTGCACGGGCGGCGGCCAAATAGTTGATTACCGAGGCACCAGAATGAGGTGCGCTGCGCTTGAGCAGTTTCTCTGCTTTGCGCCATTGCCCCTCAGCCATTAAGAGCAGGCCCTTTACCGTGGCTTTAAGTGCTCGTTTATCACGACCTGCCGAGGAAAAAATATTCAAAGCCTTTAACGGCTGACGAATACCTGATTGCAGTCGCATTAGTATGTGGAAGCCAACGATAAGTGCGCCCAGTAATAGCAGGCCGATCCAGAAAGACATTTCGACAGTGGTTTTACCCCAGCTCAACAGAATATAACCGGGGTCTTCTCGCATCAGCAGACCGGCAAACATGCCGCCCGCTAGGGCTAAAATGGCAAAGATATAGAGGCGTTTCATGATGCGGGGGCCTCCTCATTCTGGGTGGTCGCGTTTTTTGGTGTGGATGTGGTTTCTGGTTTGGCGGATGTATTAACGGGTGCTGAACTGCTAAAGCGCTGTTTTTGCAAATCCCGCAATAGTGTTAACGAACCCGAGATATTGGGGCGCTGCTGGTGAATATTTTGCTGTGCCAGCAAATCTAGAGTTGCCAACATGCTTTGCGTGCGGGCATGTGTTTGATCAAAGTGGGTTTTTACCCAGCTAGAGGCCTGGTTTATGAGCGTTAGAAACAGCTGTTGTTCTTCTTTTAATAGTGCAATTTGCGCCTGTTGCAGCGTTAGGCGCAGATTATGTCGTAGATAGAGGCTTTCCTGTGGCGGTAGCAGTGGGGTGATTTTTTCATCTTGATAACGAACCACCACTAAGGTTTTAGCTTCGTTCCATAGAGTTTGCCAAACGCTTTGCTGTGTTTCTTTTTCAGTGGCTTTTTGTTGGAAAGCGCTGCGGTTTTCAGGCTCTAAGGGTAATGGTAATTGATTAATCTGACCTTCGAGTGCGCTAAGTTTAAAATACAGTCCGCTTTGATCCAGTACGTTAACACTGTTCAGGGCTGCCAATTCGTTGGCGATCGCTTCCCGTACTGCAAATAACGCAGGGTTATCTGCTTTTTGTAAACGGTCATCGGCACTGGCAAGTAGGGTTTTAGCCCCTGTAATATCACCTTCCAGTTGCACGCGATGATTGGCAATACGTAATAGATATTCTGCTTCAGCCTGCAGCCAGTCAGATGGTTTAGGGCCTTGGGTTTTGGCAAAGGCAGCGGCTAAATCAAGCAACTGTAGACGTTGTTCGCCCTGTTTTTTCTGCAATACTTGGGTTTGTTGGTTCAGGATGTTGGCGGTGTTTGGCAGGTTTTGCAATAAGTCTAGGGCTTGTTTCTGCTGCTGTAGCTGTGTTGCCAATTGGTTGTTACGCTCACCAAGCTGTTGCAACGTCTGTGTGGTTTGTTCCTGCTGTTGCCAGAAGGTGTAACCGGAAATAGCGGCAGCGCCTAAAGCGATAACCAGAGCGCTTAGGGCTAGAATGGGGCTGCTCTTTTTTTGCGGTGGTTGCGGCTTTTGCGCTTTTTTTGGTGCTTCTGTTGATTGTTGTGGTGCTTCTGTCGATGAGCTTGTTTTATCCACCGGCGATTGCTGGTCAACGCTCTCTTTCTGATCTGGTTCAGGTTTAACCAACACAAAGTTAGTGTCGGTAGAATCTTTCTGCTCCGAGGTTTCTGAGCTAGACAGCGTGTTTTTATCCGTCGGCTTATTTAACTCAGCCGACGGCGCTTGACCCGCTTGATCATTAGGAGTGTTGTTTGGTGTTTTCTTTTCGTTATCGCTCATTGCATCGCCTCATGCTTAGCGTTGGCTGGCTATAGATTCCAGTGCGGCCTGCTGCCATTGTCCACCAGCACCTTTAGCCTGCACAATTATCTTAAAGCCCAGTGCTCGGGCTTCATGACGCAAACGGGGGCTGGAAACCAATAAAGGGGTATTAAATAGGCTCGGCTCAGTGCCGGCCAGTTGAACCAGATTATTCAGAGCATCTAGACTGCTAATTAGGATGACATCGAAAAACTCCGATTGGAGCAGTTCGCGCTCGGCATTCAAAATGGGAGGGCAAACCCGTTTATACAAGAAGAGTTCGCTAACCTGTGCGCCTCGCTCTTCCAGCGTACTCTTCAATAGATGGCGGCCACCTTCGCCTTTGCAAAGCAGTATTTTCTCACCAGCCACATCGATTAATGCCGGTAATGTTAGCATGGCTTCGCTATTATCCCCTTGCTCAGGATAAACCACGGGTAGGCCATAATCATCTAGAATTGCAGCGGTTCCAGCCCCAGGGGTCACCCAAAGTACTTGCACGGGTGGTTGCGGCCAATATTGATCTAAGCGATCAAGAAAAATATTAGCGGTAATTGGGCTAACGCAGATCACCTTGCTATAAAGATCAAGATTTAAAAGGGTTGTACGATCAATAGGTGTTTCTTCCAGCAGGTCGATGGCCAGCAGCGGAATATGGAAGGGATCAGCGCCAGCAGCTTTTAGCTCGGCCATTAGGCTCTGCTCCTGCCCATTTGGGCGAGTAACGGCAATTCTAAGTGGTTGCTGGTTTGAGTGTTTAAGCAGACGGGTGGCGTTCATCGTGCTCTGTATTCCTTGCAGCTGTGAGTCGCGTTATCGTAGCGTTAGAGCTTATCGGGCTTTATTTACGCTAGTTCGAGACATGATCAATGATGGCTCGAACTAGCGTATTAAGCGCTTATTTTCGGTCGTAAACTTTATCTAAGATCGATTTCGCACCCTGCTCAATTAACATCTCTGCTACGGCGATACCTAAAGCGTCAGGGTCGGATACAGGCCCTGTTTTTTCCGCCTGTAGCAGCAAGCTGCCGTCTGGCTCGCCGACGAGGGCGCGCAGATGAATATTTTCCCCGTTATCGACCAGCACGGCATAACCGCCGATAGGCACTTGGCAGCCACCTTCAAGGTGACGATTCATGGCCCGCTCTGCCCGTACCGTATTCCATGTATCTTCGTGTTTTAGCGGTTCTAGCAGCTTGATAATCTCGGTATCGCCTTTACGGGTTTCGATACCTAAGGCACCTTGGCCTACCGCTGGAAGACTTTGCTCTGGAGTCATTTCGTGACGAATACGTGCATCTAATGCCATACGTTGTAGGCCAGATGTTGCCAATAAGATCGCATCATATTCACCTGCATCCATTTTTCCCATACGGGTCTGGATGTTGCCGCGCAGGCTTTTAACGAGTAAATCAGGGCGATTGGCACGAGCCTGCAGCTCACGGCGCAGGCTTGAGGTACCTAAAATAGCGCCCTGTGGCAGTTCATCAAAGCTGGCGTATTTATTGGAAACAAAGGCATCGGTTGGTGAGTGACGTTCGCAGATCACCGGTAACGCAAAACCTTCCGGTAGCATCATAGGTACGTCTTTCATGGAGTGTACCGCAATATCCGCACGGCCTTCACTTATCGCCAGCTCAAGCTCTTTTACAAACAAGCCCTTACCGCCAATCTTAGCAAGGGGCGTATCCAGAATCTTATCGCCCTGGGTGCTCATCGGCACCAGCTCAACCGTTAACTCTGGGTGTAGGGCTTCAAGACGTGCCTGAATATGTTCCGCTTGCCACATGGCCAGCGGGCTTTTACGGGTTGCGATACGAATAACGTGTTGGCTCATGGAGATAGAAACTCTGATAAATGGGTTTGGGCTTTGCCCCTGAACTTTGTATTGATTCGATTCTACCAGAGGTAAGAGAGATTAGGGACTATAGGCAGGCAGATCACGGCTAGAGTTCAGGTGCTTCCTGTGCGATTAATTGGTCTCCAATTTTCATAAACCGTTGGCGGTTAGCGGTAAAAAAGGAGTCCAGCCTTTGGTTTCTGGGTAGGAGATAAATCGCGGCTAAGTCTTCAATGGAAAGCCCCTGATCAATATGCTCATCAATCAAGGTATCCAGCTCATCTAGCCAACGTCTGCGCTCGGCAAGAAGATAGGGACTGTTGAGGTTCAGAAGATTAATCGTGTATTGAGCCTTTTCTTTATCGCGTTCTGACAACGTACGTTTTGGCTCAATATAGCCGTTGGAAAGATAGGTAAAGTAATTGGCGCTGTTATCTATCAGGCAGGAGATAAAGAGTGTTGGGTCGAACCTACTGCCTTTGTGATGGCCGCCAAAAATCGAAGCTTTATCCATAGTCTCCAAATCGGAGATTGCTAGAGCGCTCAGTACTAAGTTTTGGTAGTCAAACGTTCTTTTGGGAAAGCGGCTTTTGGGCTGAATATGCTCAATATGCACGCCTAAATGATGATGTTCAAGATTGATCTCAGAGTAGGCGCATAGCCCATATTGTTCATTCATCAGCAAATCGTTCAAGGCTGATTTGTGACTAAATGAACCCCAGCGGCTTCGTGCTTCTTGGTCTGTTTTGGGTGGTGTGTCGTTGGCTTTCTCCAAAGGGTAAAGGCCACAAGATCCTTTTGTGATTGCTCGCATTAGCCCAGTGCCTCCTGCCTGCGGATGCTTCTGCGGATTTTTTCCAGTTGAGGGTGGCGCTTATTAAGCCGGGAGCTGAGTTCTTCGAGAAGCTCGTCTGCTCTAGGGCTCTTATATTCGCCCTGATCAACCAGAGAGGTCAGTTCATCCAGCATTTTTTTCTCTGGCACAGGCGGTTGTGGATCAACCTGCATAATGGATTGCAGAATATCGCCACTGGGTTCGCCATAAGAAAATGCCAAAGGTTCGGAGGCGATAGTTTGTCCGGCGGCATTGTTGCCGATCAGGCGAATACACTCTTTAGGTACCGTAGAAAGCACCTGCGGGCTGTGCGTAGTAACAATAAACTGCACTTTTGGGAAGGCGGTTCTTAGTGAATGGATAACGGTTTGTTGCCACTCTGGATGCAGGTGCATATCCACTTCATCGATCATTACAATGCCTTCGGTTAGTAATGATGCCTTTTCTCCCAGATGAGGATTGAGTTTAACGCAACGCCACGATAAATCTGCTGCTAAAGAGACCATTGCCCGTACACCATCACTCAACATGCTAACTGGTAAAACCCCTAGTTCCTCATGCAACATAGCGAGTTCTTCATGGCTCATGCTGTAATGGAAATTAGACCAACCTGCAGTCTTTAGAGTTTGATTGACGGTATTTTTAATGGCTGATAATTGCTCGGGTAGGTTGTAGCTCTTATAGGTATCCATCTCCTGTTGCTGAAGTGCGGCATAAGTTGCCTTCATCATCCATTGTTGAACCTGTTTGAAATTAGACGCAGACGATAGGCTGTCTTCATAGCCCATGGTTCTGCTGGTTGATAGTACGGATTTACGACTGGTATTTTTATGGGCAACCCAAAGCCGACTTGCGCCAAAGTATGCGATAACAGGCAAAAGCATCTGTTCTAAGTTTCGTACCTGTTCGCCAAGCGCTTTACCAAATTTTGTTAGAGGCTCTGCATGCTTTATGGTTGTACGGCTTTTGATCCCAGTTAGCTGACGGCTGATGGTAATATCAGGTGATATATAAGCTGCGCTGACATCCACCGGAAACTGCTGTTCATTATTGACGCTGTCTGGCAAGCGTTTATAGCGAGCGTCTTTTACTTCAATATGCTTGGCTTTACCAAAATCAAAAGCTCCGACAAACGTGCCTAAAGCGATGCTGCAGGCGTCAAGAATAGACGATTTACCCTGCCCATTCTGAGCAATAATCACGGTAAGTTCAGGATGAAAGTCGATCTCCAACGACTCAAAGCGTCTGAAATTTTCAATCTGCAGGTTTTCAATTTTCACCGCTATTACTCCAAATTCAGTCAGAACTGCACCTTAGCAAATTTTATAGCATTTGAATCATGGAATTAAATGAAGGCGTCGCGCTATCTGTTTATAATACTGATAAAAGTTAGCTTAATTCTGTACCTGATAACCACTGAGGATAACCCTACAGTGTAGGATTGGGGGTTTAGCAGAGTTACCGGCATAAGGAATGACAATGAGCGTTAAGCAAGAGAACACAGAACAGTCGAACACCGAGTCTACCAACCAGCAATGGGGTGGTCGTTTCAATGAGCCAACGGATGCTTTTGTTGCTCGTTTTACTGCGTCGGTTGATTTTGATCAGCGTATGGCGAACCAAGATATTCAAGGCTCTATTGCCCATGCCAAGATGCTGGCTAAGGTTGGGGTTCTGACCGACGACGAGCGTGATCAGATTATCCAAGGTCTGACCGAGATTCGTGAAGAGATTGCCAACGGTGAATTCCAATGGTCTGTGGCGCTGGAAGATGTGCATATGAACATCGAGGCACGCTTAACGCAAAAGATTGGTATTACCGGTAAGAAACTGCATACGGGCCGCTCCCGTAATGATCAGGTTGCAACGGATATTCGTCTTTATTTGCGCGATGAAGTTGATGTGATTAGCGCTGAGTTGAGCCGTCTACAGAATGGCCTGTTAGGTTTGGCAGAAAAAGAAGCCGATACCATTATGCCGGGCTTTACCCATCTTCAGACTGCACAGCCAGTGACCTTTGGTCATCATCTGATGGCGTGGTTTGAGATGCTAAATCGTGACTATGAGCGTCTGCAGGATTGTCGTAAACGGATTAATATTTTGCCATTGGGCGCTGCGGCACTGGCGGGTACGACTTACCCGATCGACCGCCATATGACCACAGAACTGCTGGGCTTTGATCGCCCAACGGAAAACTCGCTGGATTCTGTCTCTGATCGTGATTTTGCCATTGAATTCTCTTCAGCGGCAAGCCTGATTATGATGCACTTGTCCCGTATGTCGGAAGAGTTGGTGCTGTGGACTTCAGCGCAGTTTAACTTTATCAATCTGCCGGATCGTTTCTGCACAGGCTCTTCTATTATGCCGCAGAAGAAAAATCCTGATGTGCCTGAGCTTGTACGGGGTAAGAGTGGCCGTGTGTTTGGTCATCTGTTTTCGTTGCTGACACTGATGAAATCTCAGCCGCTGGCTTATAACAAAGACAACCAAGAAGACAAAGAACCGATCTTTGATGTGGTTGATACCCTGCAAGGCTGTTTGCGTGCTTTTGCGGATATGATTCCTGCCATTGAGTCCCGCAAAGATAAGATGCGTGAGGCCGCTTTACGTGGTTTCTCCACCGCGACCGATCTGGCGGATTATCTCGTTCGCAAGGGTATTGCTTTCCGTGATTCCCATGAGATTGTGGGTAAGTCTGTGGCTTATGGCATTGAAACTGGCAAAGATTTGGGTGAGATGACGCTGGAAGAGCTGCAGCAGTTCTCCGACACCATCACCGATGATGTGTTTGAGGTATTGACGCTGGAAGGTTCTGTTAGTGCCCGTGATCATATTGGTGGTACTGCACCGGATCAGGTTCGTGCAGCGGTTCAACGTGGTCGTGCCGTACTGGCCGCCCGCGGCTAATCATGGGGCGTCAAATGAAAGCGATTCTGAGTGTGTGCCTATTGGCATTGGTTCTGGTGGGGTGTGGTCAAAAAGGCCCGCTTTATCTGCCAGAGCCAGAGCCTGCTTCTGTTCCTGCAGTAATGCAGATCCCTTAAGCTTGCACAGAATGAGTCACTCTCCTAGCGGCGATAAGTTTTGGTGATCGTCGCTGGGGAAGCCCAAATTTTTGGTATCAGGCGATGCCTGATACCCACTTCGGTGAGACAGTTATGGACTTTTTTAACTATCAAGGCGACACCCTATTTGCAGAAGATGTCGCGGTTAATCAGTTGGCCGAGCAGTATGGTACGCCGCTGTATGTTTATTCCCGTGCGACCCTTGAGCGCCACTATCGCGCCTATGATGATGCGTTGGCGGGACAGCCTCATTTAATCTGTTATGCGGTAAAAGCGAACTCTAATCTTGCCGTATTGAATGTGCTGGCCCGTTTAGGGGCTGGTTTCGATATCGTTTCTGTTGGTGAGTTGGAGCGTGTTTTAACCGCCGGTGGTGATCCTGCTAAGGTGATTTTCTCGGGTGTGGGCAAACAAGCCCATGAGATGCGTCGTGCGCTGGAAGTTGGTATTAAGTGCTTCAACGTTGAGTCGGAAGCTGAGTTAGATCGCTTAAACGATGTTGCGGAATCTATGGGTGTTCAGGCGACGGTTTCACTGCGGGTTAATCCTGATGTTGATGCTCAAACACATCCTTATATCTCTACCGGTTTAAAAGAGAATAAGTTTGGTATCTCTATT
Organism: Oceanospirillum maris DSM 6286; assembly: GCF_000422865.1. Lineage (GTDB taxonomy): Bacteria > Pseudomonadota > Gammaproteobacteria > Pseudomonadales > Halomonadaceae > Oceanospirillum > Oceanospirillum maris. Next base: position 27,994 of record NZ_AUGW01000013.1, read on the forward strand.
GATCGTGCGGAAGAGGTGTACCTGAAAGCCGATAGCCTGCCCAATTTAAAAGTTGAAGGTGTGGATTGTCATATTGGGTCTCAGTTGACTCAAAGTACGCCATTTTTAGATGCGCTAGATCGTCTGCTGAACCTTATTGCTCAATTGGCTGACAAAGGCATTAAGATCAAACACCTTGATCTAGGGGGGGGCTTGGGCGTGCGTTATGACAACGAAACCCCGCCAGAGCCTAGCGAGTACGCCACCAAAGTGCTGGAGCGTCTTGGGGATAGTGACCTCACCCTTATTATGGAGCCTGGCCGCTCTATTGCTGCCAACGCGGGTATTCTTGTGATGCGGGTTGAGTACCTAAAACCAACAGAGGCGAAGAATTTTGCCATTGTGGATGCGGCAATGAATGATCTGTTGCGCCCTTCTTTGTATAGCGCGTGGCAAGCGATTATTCCTGTGGTTCAGCCTGCAGCTGATGCGGTTAAGGCCCCTTATGATCTGGTTGGCCCTATCTGTGAAACTGGCGACTTTATCGGTAAAGATCGTGATTTGTCGCTAAAACAAGGTGATCTGCTAGCTGTACGCTCAGCGGGAGCCTATGGTTTTGCGATGTCATCAAACTACAACAGTCGTAATCGTGCCGCTGAAATTATGGTCGATGGTGAAAATAGTTTCTTGGTGCGTCGTCGTGAGACATTTGAACAGCAGATCGCCGGTGAAAATATTCTGCCAGCCTAATCGCGGCATGTGTTTTTAGGTGATCTGTGTTTGAAGTGATATCTAATCTTTAAGATGATGACTTATCAACAGGGTGGCTCGCTGCCCTGTGGGAGACCGAGCAAAATGCTGTTGAAATTTACCAAGATGCACGGCCTAGGCAACGACTTTATGGTGGTTGATTTGGTCTCGCAGCGAGCAAAGATTTTCCCTGATCAAGTGCGAGAACTAGCTGATCGTAACTTTGGTATCGGCTTTGATCAGTTATTAGTTGTAGAGCCGCCAACGGACCCTGATATGGATTTCCGTTATCGCATTTTTAATGCAGATGGTAGTGAGGTTGAACAGTGTGGCAACGGGGCCCGCTGTTTTGCGCGTTTTGTTTATGATAAACGCCTGACCAGCAAGAAAACGATCAATGTTGAAACCAGCGGTGGCAATATCCAACTGAATCTAACCGATGATGGTGGAGTTACTGTTGATATGGGTGAGCCGCGCTTGGTGCCGGAAGCCATCCCTTTTATGGCGGAGCAGCAAGCAGCCCAGTATTCACTCAACGTTGATGGTGATATTCATACCATTGGTGCGGTATCTATGGGGAATCCTCATGCGGTATTGGTGGTGGATGATATCGATACGGCAGCGGTTGAACAGCTGGGACCTAAGATCGAAAGCCACCCTAACTTCCCCAATCGCGTTAATGTTGGCTTTATGCAGGTATTAAGCCGAGACAAGGTACGCTTACGGGTTTACGAGCGAGGTGCTGGCGAAACGCTAGCCTGTGGAACGGGAGCTTGTGCTGCTGTTGTTGCAGGTCGGTTACAAGGGTTACTAAATGAAGTGGTAGAGGTACACCTTCCTGGTGGTACACTAAAAATTCGTTGGTCGGGTAACGGTGAGCCAGTCATGATGACCGGCCCCGCGACACGGATTTTTGAAGGACAAATCTATCTATGATCGATGCTCAGGCTGTTGCTGACTATCTGAAAACACACCCAGATTTCTTCCAGAAACATAGCGATTTACTGCTGGAGTTAAGTCTGCCTCACGCCAGCGGTAAAGCGGTATCTCTGCTGGAGCGCCAAATGTTGCTGATGCGAGAGCGCCTAGCGGATCGTGAGGATCATCTTGAAGATCTACTTGATACCGCCCGCCATAATGACATGCAGTTGTCACGGGTACGGCGTTTGGTTTTAGCTCTGCTAGAAGCCGATGATCTTAATGATCTGGTGGTGACGCTTTCAGAGCAGCTTCGCAACAGTTTTGGCACCAGTCACAGTCGCTTAGTTTTGGTTGATTATGGCAGTGCAGATACGGTCAACACCTCTCAACTGGTGACTCAAGCTGATAACGGCCTAACGGCCTTGATTCAAGCGCTATTGCAACGTAGTCGTACTTTTTGTGGGGAAGTGACAGCGGAGCAACTTGAGCACTTGTTTGAATTTGGCATGGTGTCTGATGGCTCGGTGGCGGTGATTCCTCTTAGCCAAGATGACATAAAAGGTTATCTGCTGTTGGGCAGTGAGAATCCAGATTATTTTCGAGCAGAGATGGGAACTGAATTTGCTGCTTATGTGGCGGATGTTGTCGCCCGACTCTTGCATCATCTGCGTTAACTCTTTCGTCATCACCCCTCGACCGTGCTGGTTTATATCATCTAAAAGGAAACGTATGGCGATTAAAGCGGTCGTGTTTGATCTGGACGATACCCTTTGGGATGTAAATCCCGTTATCGTTAAGGCTGAGAATGCCCATTACCGTTGGCTGAATCAACAGGCTCCTTTGCTAACGGCTCGTTTTACTGAGGGCGAGCTGCGAGGCTATCGTATGAGCTTGGCGCGACGCCACCCTGAGCTTATGCACTTTGTTACCCGCTCTAGAATGCGAGCTATGGATGAGTGTTTACGTTTATCCGGCTACAGCTCGGAACAAGCCGCTTACTTGGCCGAGCACGCTTTTGCTGTGTTTTGGCAGCATCGCAACCAAATTGAACCCTTTCCCTATGCCTTTGAAGCTTTAGAAGGCTTAAAGCGTGACTATATTATCGGGGCGCTAAGTAATGGTAATGCGGATGTTAGCCAAACGGTATTGGCGGAGTGGTTCGATTTTGCTTTTAGTGCCGAGGGATTATCCGTTGCAAAGCCTGATCCAAAAGCGTTTCAAGCGGTATTAAACCACCTAGACTGCCACCCGGAAGAGATTATCTTTGTGGGCGACAACCCAGAGCATGATATCGATGGGGCTCATCAGATGGGGATGAAAACGCTGTGGGTTCAGGTTAAGCCTTTAGCGACGCAACCGAAGCATTTTGATGCTCGTATCGATTCCTTAAGCCAGCTGCATAAAGCCGTTGAACGTTTAGCGGGATACATTTAGTGAGATAAAAGGGCAAAGTTTTTTGCTGGATAATAGACAAAAAAGCCAAAGCTGAGCTTTGGCTTCTTTTTGTCTTATGGATCTATTCGATCGGCTCAATTGGTGCTAGTTCCAGCCACTGATCCAGTTTTTGGCGCAGTTGGGGTATACCATCTTTTTTCAAGGCCGAGAAATTTTGCACGCTAACCAGATCTTCCCAATCTTTTAAGGCCTCTTTAACGTCTAATAGCGCTTTTTTTGCCGCGCCTTTTTTCAGTTTGTCAGCTTTGGTTAACAGAATATGGACAGGTTTGTTCACCTTGTCGGCCCATTCCAGCATCATTTGGTCAAATTCGGTCAGTGGATGACGAATATCCATTACCAGAACGATACCGCGCAGAGCCTGACGGTTTAGCAAATACTCAGAGAGGTGGCGCTGCCACTCTAATTTAACTTTTTCGGGTACCTTGGCGTAACCGTAACCGGGCAGATCTACTAGTTTTTGATCTGTGCCGTTGTGCAGACCAAAAAAGTTGATAAGCTGCGTACGTCCCGGGGTTTTACTGGTTCGAGCTAACCGCGAGTTTAACGTTAGAGTGTTAATCGAACTGGACTTACCTGCATTAGAACGACCGGCAAAGGCGACCTCTGTTCCAAAGTCAGGGGGGCACTGTGCTAGCGTCGGCGCACTGATCATAAAACTAGCAGTTTGATAGTTTAATTTAGGTGCATGAGTAGCGGCTAAATTCGAGATTTGGTCTTGGCTTGATGATTCAGTCATGGCGTATTCAACTAATGGGGCAAAAGACAGGTTATATGGGGCGTTCACGTTTCCCTTCGGATTAGTATATAATGCCACCACTTTTTAGATGGTAGTGTACCATTCCGGTTGATTTGGCACGAACTTAAACGTCTGTTGCTACAATTAAACGTCTGTTGCTACCAGCGGGCGTGTAAATCAATCTGGCGCTGCCAAGGCTTTCCGGCAGAAGCCTCGCAGGGTTTCGGTCTGACAGAGCAGTAATGCGTTGATGAGGGTGCATTTGATGAGAATGTAACCCCTCATAAAAAAGCGCTGAACTCTGGTAAGTCTCAGGAAAATAACAGTAATCAACTTAAAATTGGCAAGATTGGATTAGCGATGAAGAAATTACTGGTAAGTCTGGCAGTTACTCTTAGCCTAGTAAGCTTTGCACACGCCGCAGGCGATGCGAAAGCTGGGGAAGCAAAAGCGGCAATTTGTGCAGCTTGTCACAGCGGTAACGGTATCGCGATGATTCCTAATTACCCAAGTCTGGCAGGCCAGCATGAAAGCTATCTGGCAAAACAGATTATGAATATCCGCGATGGTGCACGTAAAGTTCCTGAAATGACAGGAATGGTGACAGCATTTACGGATCAAGATGCTCAGGATGTTGCCGCTTACTTTGCAGCTAAGCCTAAGAATCTAGGTCAAGTTGACCCTGCTATGTTAGAGCGTGGTCAAGAGCTGTATCGTGCTGGTGACATGGCAAAAGGCATTCCAGCCTGTACTGCTTGTCACTCACCTACAGGCATGGGTAATGCTCAAGCTAAATATCCAGTGTTAAGCGGTCAAAATCCAGCTTACACTGAATCAGCGCTGAAGAAATTCCGCGATGCTGAGCGTGCAAATGATCCTAATAATATGATGCGCGCTATCGCTGCAAAAATGAGCGATAAAGACATGAAAGCTGTATCTAACTATGTATTTGGCTTGAACTAAATACACGTTATAAAGAAAGGGCCCTTGGGCCCTTTTTTTGTGTCTGCTATTTATATCAGCGGTCTCTTATCTCTTGCTTCAAGGGAACTTTAAGCGAGTTCAGGCGTATAGTAAGTTATCGTTGAATGATCTGCGTGACGCAAATACTCCCCCGTTTATACAGGACTGAACCCATGATAAAAAAACTGATTCAGCATATTGGTGCTTTGATGCTAATGGCTGTAATGAGCACTGCAGCACAGGCAGCAGATTTTAAAGAAGGTGTACATTATATAAAACTGGCCACGCCTGTGGCGGTATCTGAGCCGGGTAAAATCGAAGTTGCTGAACTGTTCTGGTATGGCTGTGGCCACTGCTTTGAGTTTGAGCCCTACATCGCCCCTTGGAGTGAAAAGCTTCCTAGTGATGTTCGTTTTGAACGAGTGCCCGCAACGTTTAGCAAGCCATGGCAGACCCATGCAACGGGGTTCTATGCGGCAGAAGCATTGGGTATTGGTAAAACGCTACACAGTGACTTTTTCAACCGTATCCACCGTCAAGGCCAGCGTCTGTCGAACACTGACAGCCTTGCTAAGTTTTTCTCGGAATATGGTGTAACGGAAGATCAAGCTGAGAAAGCACTGAAATCTTTCGGTGTGAAATCTAAAGTGAATCAGGCTGGCGCGCGTATTCGTGGTTATCAAGCGATGGGTGTTCCTGCGCTAGTGGTTAACGGAAAATACCGCATTGATACCAGCACGGCAGGTAGCTGGGCAAATATGCTAAAAATTGCAGAGTACTTGATTGAAGAAGAACGTAAGGGATAATTTCTTACGGTTGCCACTTTTCTATATCGTGTTATTGCGCCAAAGAAGCCGACCTTAGGGTCGGCTTTTTTGCGTCTAAAAAGAGCCAAAATAGCGGATTGATAAGGCTTAAAGTACGGCCTGTTACGTAAATAGGATTGAACGGATTGTTTGAATCCAAACATTACAAAAATGGCTGTTTGAAAACTTTTATCAGACAGAGAGTAAAGAGTATGATTGAGACGCTACTGCATAGGCTGAGCGACTGGTCTAGCAAACAAACATAAGCGCATTGCTCTAAAGACTGCGCACATAAAAAAACTTCGCTAATAACTAAATAAAAAAGAGGTCGACCATGACAAATGGTTCTGGAACTCTAGGGCGGCTGATCAACAAAATTGATGCTGTGACAGAGTTTGTTGGACGATCTATCTCTTGGCTTACCCTGGTCATGATGATCGTTATGTTTGCGGTTGTAATACTGCGCTATCTATTTAACTCCGGTTCTATTGCGATGCAAGAATCGGTCATGTACCTGCATGCGACCGTCTTTATGATGGCAGCGGGTTATACCCTGAAACATGATGGGCACGTTCGTGTGGATATCTTTTATCGTGAGATGTCACCGCAACGTAAAGCCATGGTAGATTTCTTTGGCTCCATTTTTCTCCTTATACCCGTGATGATCTTTATGGGCATGATGAGCTGGCAGTATGTGATGAACTCTTGGCATGTTATGGAATCCTCGCCAGAGGCTGGTGGTATTCCCGGCGTTTACCTATTGAAAACACTGATTATTGCGATGGTTGCGCTGATGCTATTACAGGCAATTGCCGAAGCTTTACGTAACCTCTTGCTGCTGATGGGTAAAGGCTCCTCGGTAGAGCATCATGTTAACGAGGAGAAAGTCTAGTGATTGAGTTCCTACCTCTATTCCTGTTTGCTGCCGTTTGTGTTGTGTTGATGTTCGGCTACCCTGTTGCGCTGTCGCTGGCTGGTACCGCTCTGGTTTTTGCCGGTGGCGGCATGGCCTTTGGCGTATTTGATATGGCTTTTCTGCAGGCTTTCCCAAATCGTCTATACGGCATTATGACCAACCAAACTTTAATCGCCGTCCCCTTATTTGTCTTGATGGGCGTGCTGTTAGAAAAATCTAAGGTGGCCGAAAACCTATTAGATGCAATGGCGCTGTTGTTTGGCTCTATGCGCGGCGGCTTAGGCATCTCCGTTGTTGTTGTTGGTATGCTGCTTGCCGCCAGTACCGGCATCGTTGGTGCAACGGTTGTTACCATGGGTTTGATCTCGCTGCCAACCATGCTAAAACGGGGCTACTCACCGTCATTGGCAACCGGTGCCATCTGCGCAACCGGTACTCTGGGTCAGATTATCCCGCCCTCTATCGCCCTAGTATTGCTAGGTGACGTGCTGTCCAGCGCGTACCAGCAAGCCCAGCTGAATATGGGTATCTTTAGCCCAAAAACAGTCTCCGTTGGTGATCTATTTGTTGGCGCTATGATTCCAGGCTTGTTGCTGGTCGCAGCTTATATCACTTATATGGTCTTGGTTGCTTGGTTAAAACCAGACGCAGCACCTGCGGTGAGCCGTGAGCAGATTCAAGCGGATCGACATGTTCAAGAACCCTTGATGGTTATTCTTCTGAAGGGTTTAGTACCGCCGATTATCCTAATTGTAGCCGTGCTAGGTTCCATTCTTACTGGTGCAGCTACGCCAACCGAAGCGGCGGGAGTTGGTGCTTTTGGTGCTGTGCTGTTAGCGGCGATGCAAAAGCAATTGAGTCTTAAAATGCTGGGTGAAGTCGTACGCTCAACGACCAATGTCACCTCGATGGTGTTTCTGATTCTTATCGGCGCGTCTATCTTCTCGCTGGTGTTCCGTGGTTTTGGTGGTGAAGAACTGATCCATCATTGGTTTGAACGTATGCCAGGTGGCGTCGTGGGGGCCATGATGATCGTCATGCTGGTGATGTTCTTACTGGGCTTTATCCTCGACTTTATCGAAATTACCTTTGTAGTCGTGCCGATTGTCGCCCCAGTACTCATGATGATGGGCTTAGATCCTGTCTGGCTGGGTATCATGATGGCGATCAACCTACAGACCTCCTTCCTGACGCCGCCGTTTGGTTTCGCCCTCTTCTATCTCAGGGGCGTGGCACCACCTTCGGTACCAACCTCCGCTATTTATAAAGGCGTGATTCCGTTTATTCTGATTCAGCTCTCGATGCTACTGGCACTGACCCTCTGGCCGGAATTAGCAACATGGCTGCCAAGCGTGGTTTATGGTGATTAATCACTGAATAGCTGATCTACAAAACCCCAGTTGCTGAAGAGTGGCTGGGTTTTTTTTCTTGGTCTGATGCCCTAATCAAGACCGGCAATTTTTTTCGCTTTTAACGGCACAGTTTTTGCTAATTATAGATATATATTAAAAGGAGATAGACTATGGACTTGGTAAATATATCTAATAGACCTGAATCACCTGTTATCGTTAGAACAAGGAAAAACAATGATGGTAAAGAAATTAAACAGTTTCAGATTAACCCTTCAATGGTTAAGAATAATCCAACAGCAGCTTGAGCAACGCATTTTTTTACCAAATAGAACTCAGATCCTTGTATAGTTCTAGGTCGCCTTGAATATCACTCCAGTGCGAAACCTCTGGCAAACGCTCAGCTTTTATGAGTTTGAAGTTAAAGTGTTCTTCGTAAGGCTTTTTAATTGCGTTGCTTAAGCGCACTGGCCTACCGGAAAACTCAAAGACCCAGTATTTTTCGATAGCGTCACTATCTTTTCCTGTTATTTCCTTATTAATGTCACGCCTCGGCAAAAGCTTCACGCTAGCGACTGAATACAAGTATTGTCCTAATTGCTCCTTATCTTGATCACTGTCACGGACTGTGAGTACAAGATAACGTATTTCACGCACAATGTTTCTGTGTACATTTTGACGATTAGTCGCGATAAGTCTTGTGTGATAACCTTTTAAATGACCTGTTTTAGCTTTTTCCAAATACTCTTGGTCACGATCAAGTTCATTCACTGGCGCCACGAATGTCAAACCGTAGTATCTAGACACATTGACGCCATAAGGAGCAATACGGGCAGAATCTTCAACAAAATGATAATCATATGACGAAGATTTTTTGTATCCCAAAGCCTCCCGAGTTTTACCAAGCTTCTGAGCTAAATATTCTTTTATCCAATAATTATTAGAATCTTGATTGCCCTCACTTGGCAATAGTGGAAATGCGCCAATACCAATTTCCTTGATAGCTTCGGTATAAGGATTTTGTTCAGATTTTTGATTTGGAAAAAAACCTGGATATAAAGCAAATGCGCCAAGAACGGGTCGACTTTTCATTGGTGACTCATGTTCAAAAAGTCGTTGGTGAATAATCGCATCTCGGTATCTATGCATCTGATTAATAGCATCTTCAGGTACGGCATCTTTTTCACCAAACTGCGTAGTGTCTATACGATACTTTGCATCAAACAAAATAAAGAATGCTTCTCCATTTTCCAATGTGACACGAAGCACAATGTCAGGTCGATGGTTTGCAAGCCAAGTTCGATTAGCGGAACCTCTAGGCGTAAATGAAGGTTCATGGGCAAGCTCTATCTGCATTCCATCACTTTTATGTTGATATACGAAAGCGGCAGCCATCTCGTCCTTTGGAAATTGTTTTTCAAACTGCACTTGTTTAAGGTGACTAAGGGTTTTAGTTTGTTGTATAAAGCCCAAAGACTCAATAATCGACTTCACCTCTAAGAAACACCAAATCTCATAAATATCCGCTACAGACTTCATGGATAATTGGCTTTCTCCTAGGCTTCCATTTAAGTAGTATTTTAATTGCTGCCAGACTTTATAAACCTTTGAATAACCAGCAGCTTCTTGCAGCACTTTAGATTCAGTATATTGCCCTTTAAAATCACCAACCTCTTGCCATAACGGGTGCTTTGCATACCGTCCAACTTGATCACGCCATACTTCTAAATTTTTAAGAAAAGAGCTGGATACTCTTGAATCATTGTCTGCACGAATACTTAAAAGTATCTGAGATAAGTTCGCTTTGGTTTTCACAATAACCATTTTAATACAGCGGTTTTCTGGGGTGTCAAGATTCAAGCGCTGCTTTTTGATAGTCAGCCGAGATGAACGTTTTGATGCTATCAACTCTTTTGCTTTCTGCTCCTGTTTCGCTCCTAGTCTTTTATTTATTCTTTCTAGTTTTTGCTGAAAAATATAAGACTGTAAGCGATTATGCGGAGCATTTAATACCCTTTTAACACCTTGATTAAACTCGGCAACTAAACGCTCAAATTGCGCTAACCAAAAGAGTTCAAATTTCTCGGGTTGTCTAGATGATCTGCCTTGAGTATGAGTTGTTTTACCACTAATGGCATATCGCCACAGCGGATAAACACGATCAATTTCTTGGTTCATAATGCTCAGATCTAGAGCTTGTATCATTTTTGTCGCAAAAACTGTAAAAGCTACTGATACAGATTGCTGAACCCCATTAATACTGTATTGGATTTCAAAACGACATAATCCAACATCATTGCCGAAGTTAATCGCTGCATTCAGTGATTTTCGTTTGGGGTGAGAAGAAAAGCTTTGATCAAGCAAAGCATACTTGTGATTGACGGAAAAAGAGTCTTTATCAACATGGTCATTAAACTCAATTTCAAACCAATACTGTCGGTTTTCAAAAAAGAACGGTTGAATATGTGGTGGACCCACAATATCAGAACGAGGAAACATTGGCTGAGAACCAACCAACACAAGCATCTCATTATATTTCGGTAGCTCTACAGACCGTGATAAATAAGTCCTTTTTAGTTTATTCCTAGGGGGATCTAAGCTATCTGTAGATACATGAATCTCAAAGTCATTATGTTCATAGCTCAACAATTCAGTATTTTTAGCCATGTTCCATTACCGCCAAAGTATCAAAGTTCCGTTTATTTAAGGCCAAAAAGATGTAAAGCCACGAACAAGTTGATTATTCATCCAATTTAGTTTTTTCTTAGAACGACAAGCTATCGTTATTGTTTCACCTGCAGGCTTTACTTTTTCACGGTATAAATCCGGTCGTCCGTTTTCCCAAGCCCCAGCCAACTGTTGTTCTAATACTTTTAGTAGCTCTTCTAAAATATTATTTTCGATATGGCCAACCAATTTATCTTCATCTCCTTCGATTCGTGGTAATACCTTACACATCATAAAATCGTCCCACACGGCTTTCAGAGTCAAGTCATCTTGTGGTTGGCTACTGGCAACGGCAAGGAGTAATTCATTCAATGCACGATAAGCCAGTTCAAAAGGTGTGTTTTTCAACACTGCGTTAACTGCCGTTAAAAAACCTACCGTTTTCGAGCCATCAGTATCAAAGGTATCGGCTAAATCCGCTTTACTGGCTTGTGACCAAATTGGGTAGCTCAGGCGTTTATTGCAACTGGTTGAGGTGAAAAATTCGTTAAAGTTATTAGGGAAAAACTCACCAAAATCAAAGCTCAGTGCACGGTCAATCACTTTACGTGAAAAGCCATGCGTGGTTTCATCCATGTTAACTGTGCCAGCTACTATTAGGTTAAATGGAATACCTAAGCCGTATTGGCAAATTAGTTTCCAAAGTTCATTATACTTACCGTCTTCAGCGCTACCAAAGCCTAGCGCTTCACGTAACTTGCCACTATTTGCCACTTCTTTAATGGCTGCAGGTTTTAACAATGCATCACTGCTGTAAGTAAAGCTTCCGTTTTCTTTCCAATTCCATTCGCGGGTTTCAAGTACCGATAAATAATCGGCAAAATACTGCTCGACAGGTGCAAGGTTCATTTCATCCAAACACAGCCAGTAAGGCAACACTTTCTCAAGCGCATCACGTTCACCTTTTACCACTAGGCGTTTGCCTAAATCTTCGCTATCTTGAACTTCAACGTTTAGGTTGTTATCAGCAATCGCACGCCATGCTTTGGCGATAAACTGCAATACATCAGTAGTGATATATTCGGCATTGCCGCCTTTTGCAAGACGCGATATATAGCCAAGCAAATCACTCGGCTCATGCCAGTCGGGGCGCACCGAGGTTAAACAATAGGTTTCAGCAAACTGTTTTGATGTTTTTGCCTGCTCGCGCACAAAACGGGTTTTACCTGTACCAGAGATGCCTGCGAGAAGGAGGAAGGGTTTGGAAAGTAGCTGCGCTTCTAACGGCTTTACTGCATTTGTTTTTCTTTTCTTTTTTGCATGTTCATTTGGTGAAAAAGATAAAGCTAAATTTTCTATTTTTTCTATCGTTACGTTTAGCGATTCAGAACTTAAGTCAATTACATTGTCGTCATAATCAGAAAAGTCTTGCTCAGCTGCCCAATTAATTATTTTAGAAAATGTAGTAAAGCATGGCTTCGTTTGAACCGTAATCATAGAATTAAGAATCAGGTCAGTGAAATACTTAGAGCCATTATCTCGCCATTCCTTTTCAACATAACGAGTCATCGAACTAAATTCTTTTAAATTAGACCTTATATCTTTTAGCCCACTCAAAATTGATTCTAAAGATAATGTAAACTCTTTAACGCTGCCACGCTGACCGCTATTTCTGAAATTTACAAAACCACCTAAACTCCCGAGACTACAAGGAAACTTAGACTGCCCTGAAACTGAATCGAAGTAAGTATTTAAATCTGTCATTTTTCCTATTCCATCAGTGAGCGTATTTGACGTGCAAGTGCATTAATCACGTTGACTGTAACGCTATTGCCGAATTGTTTATACGCTTGAACTTTTGAGCTACTAGCCTCAAACTCGTCTGGAAACCCCTGCAATCTAGCTGCTTCTCTAGGACTTATTTTCCTAGGATTCTTGCCTTTTTGCTCAATTAAAACTTCACTACCATCTTTATAATATCTTGCAGAAATAGTATTCGTATACGGAGATTCTTCAGTCACTAAGCCATACCCAAAACCTTTGCCATTAATCTTATTTTGAATCTTTCTACGCTGATGACCCTCCCATAACTTGTCGGAAATGGTTAGCTTAGGATCGGGATTTGATTCTAACTTGTCACCTACAGTTACTTCTGTTTGGATCGGCACTGGATACTCAAAGTGATCAATCTCGCCATCGCGCCATAGAACAATATAAATACGCTGCCTATTCTGAGGAATCCCAAAATCGACTGATTTCAGAACCATTTTTTTGGCTAAAGTTTGAATCTCTTTAATCGTTCCATGCTCAATAATTTCTTTTGGGATATTGCAGCTATAGCCAATATTGGTGAGGGTTTTGAGTATAACTTTTAGTGTGTGACCTTTATCGTGACTTATTAGGCCTTTTACATTTTCGAGTAAGGCAAATTTAGGCTTTTTTCTTTCCAAAATATTTGCAATATCGTGAAAAAGGGTTCCTCGAGTGTCGTCAATACCACGCTTTAAACCTGCATGAGAAAAGGGCTGACAAGGAAAACCTGCCAACAGCACATCATGTTCAGGGATTTCATTCGCAGGTATCTTTGTAATATCGCCAAAGGGTACTTCGCCATGATTATTTTTGTAGGTTTGTTGAGCGTGTTTATCAAATTCAGAAGAAAATACACAAACACCTCCATTTTGTTGAAAACCGAGTCGAACCCCACCGATCCCTGCAAATAAGTCGATAAAACGAAACTTAGCGTCAAAATCAGGCTTTAACTTTAGAGCTCCAAACACTTCATTAAAAAATGCATCTCGCGTTGTGTATAAACCTTTTTCTTGTAGCAGAGTTATTACATTTTCTTTGAGATTTTCAGGCTTGTCTAAATCAGGGTTACAGTAAAACTGGTTATCGGTTGCAATAGCATGTAGCCACTGATCAATTACCGCATCAACGTCACTGTCTTGTGGCACATGCTCAAGTGCTAAGGGCTTAATAATTTCTTCTGCTTGTAGAAGGACGTTGGTTCTATTGTTCATTATTCACTACTATTAGAAATTCTTGATGGATGACTTTAGGGCTAAGCATGGTTCTTGTGCTTTGCATTTCAAATAAATTGTACTTGCCCAATGTTTTAGTATTTTCGACACACTACTTACCGCACGCCCAGTAAGCGAGGCTAATTCGGTGACTGATTACGGCTCTTGCCCTGTATCACTTTTAATAGGTACTGGTTTTCTTTTAATAGCATATTGGCGACAAATTTAAGCGAGCAGAACCAAATATCGACAAGGTAATCAGGGGGCGAGAGTTTGACCTTTAATGCCGATCATGCAACGTGATTGTTTGGCATTTTTCAAAATGAGCCTCTCCCATGCTCTCTAAAATGTGATTTTTGGCTCGGTAGCCCCCTCGCCTACAGGGGGAAATGATAGAAAAATGTTCTCCCTTCATCGGCCGGCTTATTCAAAACCGCATAGCTTATGTCGGGAAATAAGAAAGCCGCCGATTCAGGCGGCTTTCGGTGTTAGGCGTTAATACACCGTTAAGCACCAATACGCTTGGCTCTTTTACGCATCAATACGCTTGTACTTCACACGCTTAGGCGCGTCTGAACCTACGCGTTTCTGGTGGTCGGCTTCGTACTCGGTGTAGTTGCCGGTGAAGAATTCCACTTTAGATTCACCTTCGTAAGCCATGATATGTGTGGCGATACGGTCAAGGAACCAGCGATCGTGGGAGATCACAAACGCACAACCTGGGAAGTTAAGTAGAGCTTCTTCCAGTGCGCGCAGGGTTTCGATATCCAGATCGTTGGATGGCTCATCGAGTAGCAGCACGTTGGCACCCTGTTTCAGGGTTTGTGCCAGATGCAGACGGCCACGCTCACCACCGGACAGATCTTTAACAAACTTCTGTTGGTCGTTGCCTTTAAAGTTAAAGCGACCGGCATAGGCGCGAGACGGTACTTGGTAACTACCAATGGTTAGAATATCTTGGCCGTCGGATAGGGCTTCCCAAACTGTCTTGGAACCGTCGAGATTTTCGCGGCTCTGGTTCACAAAGGCCAGTTTCACGGTTTCACCGATTTCCACGGTACCGGAATCCGGTTGTTCTTCACCAGCGATCATCTTGAACAGTGTCGATTTACCCGCACCGTTACCGCCTACGATACCGACGATGGCACCTTGAGGTACGCTAAAGCTTAGGTTGTCGACTAATAATTTGTCGCCAAAGGCTTTGGTAACACCTTCAAAGTTAACCACTTTGTCACCTAGACGAGGCCCAGGTGGAATGTAGATTTCGTTGGTTTCGTTACGGCTTTGGAATTCTTGAGATTGCATCTCTTCAAAGCGTGACAAACGCGCCTTACTTTTAGCATGGCGGCCTTTAGCGTTGGAGCGAACCCATTCAAGCTCAGATTTCATCGACTTTTGACGGGAGACTTCTTGCTTGGCTTCACGCTCAAGACGGGCTTCTTTCTGTTCTAGCCAGCTTGAGTAGTTGCCTTCCCACGGAATACCGTGGCCACGGTCAAGCTCTAGAATCCAGCCTGCAACGTTATCAAGGAAGTAGCGATCGTGGGTAATGGCCACAACAGTGCCGGCATATTCGTGCAGGAAGCGTTCTAGCCATGCTACAGATTCTGCATCCAAGTGGTTGGTTGGTTCGTCAAGCAGCAGCATATCTGGGCTAGATAGCAGTAAGCGACAAAGAGCCACACGACGGCGCTCACCACCGGACAGGTTGGCAACATTGGCTTCCCAGTCTGGCAGGCGCAGCGCTTCGGCAGCCACTTCCAGTTTGCGCTCTAGGTTGTGGGCGTCAGAGGCTTCGATAATATTTTCAAGACGGGCTTGCTCAGCGGCTAGCTTGTCAAAATCTGCATCTGGCTCAGCATAGGCATCATAAACAGCCGCTAGTTGAACCTGGGCATCTTTGATTTCGGATAGCGCTTCTTCAACCACTTCACGCACGTTTTTGCTGTTATCCAGCACGGGTTCCTGTGGTAGATAGCCGACATTAATACCCGGTTGTGCGCGGGCTTCGCCGTTATATTCGGTATCAACACCGGCCATAATACGTAGCAGGGTAGATTTACCTGCGCCGTTCAGACCGAGAACACCGATTTTTGCACCGGGGAAGAAGGATAGTGAGATGTCTTTTAGAATCTCTCGCTTCGGTGGGACAACTTTTCCCACTCGATTCATGGTGTAAACAAACTGTGCCATAGCAGCAAAATGCTCCTGGTAGTAATCTTGATAATTAGCGTTGGGCAAGGGTCTAGAAAAGACCCGAATGGGGCTTATGATACCTCAGGCAAGAAAATATAACGAAGCCAGCAAGATAATTCCGCCCTATCCCTTAGTAAAAGCCTGTCTCACCCTCGGGGCGCGTTTTAAAGCGTCGATGCATCCACATATATTGTTCTGGGTGCTGGCGAATAATGTTCTCGATGACGGTATTAATACGGCGGGCATCAGCTGCATCATCACCGGATGGAAAATGATCCAACGGGGGGAAATATTCCAGCTCGTAGCGGTTATCGGCTAGGCGACGAACGGCCAACGGCACGGCGGCACAGCCTGTCATTTTAACAAGGCGGGCGGTCATCTTGATTGAGGCAGCTTCAATACCAAAGAAAGGGGCGAAGACGCTGACTTTGCGGCCAAAATCTTGATCGGGAGAGTACCAGATCGCTCGCCCCTGTTTGATGCGCTTCAAGGCGCTTTTTAAATCATGGCGGTCAATCGCTTTACCGTAAATCTGCTGTCGAGAGCGCGTCATAATCCACTCAAAGACGGGGTTGTCGTGTTTGCGGTAAAAGGTATCAATGTCAAAGTAGAGCTTGTTGATGGCTCCGGCAAGATCAAGGGTGCTAAAGTGAATGCCGATAATAATAGCGCCTTTACCCTGATCGAGTGCCTTTTGTAGATGCTCAGCCCCCTTTATCTGGGTGATGGGGCGTAGATATTCAGGTCGGCGAAACCAGGCGGTTGCCGTTTCAAAAAGACCAATACCATTGGCTAGAAAAGTGTCTTTGACCAGCTTCTGTTGAGCTGTGATATCAAGCTCTGGAAAGCAGAGGCGGATATTAACCTCGGTAATATGACGACGACGTTTCGCCAAGCTAAAAATCAACCAGCCTAGCGCTCGACCTAACCCTCTTTTAATAGGCCAAGGCAAAAAAGCCACCAGCCAGATAAAAAAGAACCCCACCCAAGTTGGCCAAAATCTAGGATGCCAGAAGCTTTTTGGGTATTTGTTTTTAGCCATTAGAGTTCCTTAAGGGGCAGAGGCGGGCTATTTTAATGCGCCTCTTGCAAGGCGGCAAACTTAGGCGGTAAAGTTTTTGCTTAATAGGCTATTAGCGATCATGCTTGTTATCAATAACATGATATTTTATAGGGCTAATAGTTTAAGTGTCTGCGGGGTTAATAAAGTGAGCGTTTACTTGCTCGCTTGCAGCTTTAAAAGATGTATTAAGCTAGAATTAAGGTTCGTATAAAAAATTCACCTTAGTAGATTATCGCTCTTCAGGGATTAAAGGCGGTGCAACGGAGCTCTTTGTGCATGAAACGTACATCCATTTCTGTTCGTATCTGGTTTATTCTTGGCTTGTTCTCCTTAGGTCTATTGATTAATTCCTACCTTGAAACTACCAATACCCGAAATGCCGTTCAAAGCTGCTATGAAGATAATGTTCAGCATATTGTTGATGCGGCAAAAGGCATTATTCAGCACTATCATAGCCGCTATTTAGCTGGAGAACTTACCGAAGAAGAGGCTAAACGTCTCGCTTTAGAGGCCATTTCAGCGATAAGTTATGATAATGGCAATTATATCTTTATGGGTGACAACGAAGGCATCTCGATAAGCAACGGTATGAAGGAGCTTGTCGGTACTAATATTTTAGGTATGCAAGATCCAACGGGTCTGCCTCTTGTGCGAAATCTTTATGAGGTTGCTGTCAGTGGCGGTGGTTTTGTGGACTACCAATGGCCTGATACCGAGAATAAAAGTGAGCTACTACCCAAGACCAGTTATGCGGATTATTTTGAGCCTTGGCAGTGGACGATCGGTAGTGGTTTAAATATAGAATCGCTAAGACAAGATCTGCATGTCATTCAAGAGGCAAGCTGGATCAATTTGGTTCTTGTTATGTTGTCTGTTGGCTTGTTAGTGCTATTTTTTATACGCAGAGTGAACTTTCAGGTGAAGTCGGTTGTTGAAACCATACGAAAACTGGCCGGTGGCCAGGGTGATCTGCGTGAGCGTTTGCCGATTTCGGGCGGTGCAGAAATATCCGATGTTGCGACCTCATACAACCTGCTAGTCGCTAAGTTGGAAAATATGGCAGAACAAGTCCACCGAGAAGGCGATCGCTTTCTAACGGCCATGCAACGGATGCAGCCTCAATCTGATATTACGCTAATGGAGAAGCCGGAGCAGCTAACGCTGGATCATCTTCAGTCCATGATCTCGCAGATTTGCAATCAAGCAGAAGCTCTTGAACACGCCCATGAGAACCTGAAAGAGATGGCGGAGCAAGATCCTGCTACGGGGTTGCTCAGTCAGCAAGCTTTTAATCTTCGAACGGCAGAAAGAATCGCAGCGTTAGATCCGAATACCCCAAATACACTTGTTATATTGGCCTTTGATCAGGAGGCATTAACCCACCAGACTTTAACGGAGCGGGTGAGTATGGCCGCTGGTGTTTTACGTCATGGTTTGCCGGATCATGTGCTAGCGTGCCATGTTGCAGGCAAAGGGTTTGTTTACTGGTGCAGCTATACTGATGCCAGTGAAGGTATGCGTTTGGCGATGTCGTTGCAGCAACAGATGAGTCTTGGCGTTGACGGTGAGCGAGAACAAACGGTTAGCGTTGGGATGAGCGCAGTTCTTGGCGGTGGTAAAAGCTATGAGTTAATGTTCAGTGAAGCCGAGCGTGCCTTGATTCGAGCGCAAAAAGAAGGCGGTAATCGTGTTTACGAATACTAGATTGATGGCCTCTAGATTGATAGCCTTAGGGACTCGTTAGATAAAATAGCTAAAAAGGGCCGATTCGTTAAGAACGGCCCTTTTTTATTTTATGCCATGATGTGATGGCCAGCATCAACATAATGTACGCCACCGGTAACGGCAGAGGATAGAGAGCTGACTAAGAATGTTGCCATGTCTCCAACTTCTTCTGTGGTGCCTAAGCGATGAAGAGGGGATTGGCTCTTAGCGCTTTCAACCAGCGTATCAAATTGATCAATACCTGAAGCCGCACGAGTCATCATCGGGCCAGGGGATACACAGTTTACTCGAATGTTACTACCGCCTAGCTCTGAGGCAAGGTAACGAACAGAGCTTTCAAGAGAGGCTTTGATCGGCCCCATCATATTGTAATGATCGACTACTTTTTCCGCACCGTAGTAGCTCATGGTGATCAATGAACCGCCATCTTTCATTAAAGGCTCAGCCAGTTTCGCCATACGAATAAAAGAGTGGCAAGAGATATCCATCGCCTTGCAGAACCCTTCCGTTGTTGAATCAACCACACGACCATGAAGCTCATTAATAGGAGACCAAGCAATTGAGTGAATCACAAAATCAATTTGCCCCCACATCTCTTCTGCTGCTTTAAACAGCAATTCTAACTCACCTTGTTTAACGACGTTGCAAGGCATTAGAATTTTGGCATCAACAGCTTTTGCTAGAGGCTCTACAAAGGGTAACGCTTTCTCGTTTTGGTAGGTCATCGCAATTTCAGCACCTGCTTCATGCAGTGCTTTAGCACAGCCAAAAGCGATACTATGTTCATTAGCGACACCGACCACAATTCCTTTCTTACCCTTCAATGATAACGACATTTTCTTCTCCATAAGTGATTCTTTATTAAGCAATTAAAATGTTTGGTCTACGAGTGAATATATTGAATTTTTATGCCAAAACATTGACAGCAAAAAGACGTATTAGTGACATTTATTTTTATAGGGATATTATGTCTGATAAATTGTGCATGTGCGAAGTAAAGTCTGTAAAAACTAAAATAAGGGGTTACTTTTAGCGGAAAAATACTCTTTTTCACCACTAGGTGATTTTTCTAGCTCTTTTGATGGCGCTTGTGATAGCTCTGATGATAACCCTGTCGTGATATAGCGTTCCCGCTTCCTTGCTTTAATGTGATGGATATCGACCATAATGAGACCATCAACACAGTAGCCAAAATCTGCATCCACACTAAAGTCGAGAAACTCGATACCACCCAGTTCGCACAGCTCGCTGTATTGTTTATAAAGGGTGGGTACGGTTACGCCAAGATGATCCAGTTGCTCGCGCAGGATCTGAAAGTCACTTTGAAGATCATCACCGCTGAATAGTTGATACATCTGGCTGCGATCGGCGGCGCTTAACGTGTAAGGCGCATTGGCCTTAGCAAAGGACAGCGGGCTACCGTAATAGTGGTTGTAGTAGTGCACAATCAGATCTTTAGCTGCTTTAGGGTAGCTATTGCTTAGGCTGACTGGGCCAAACATATAGCGCACATCAGGGTGGTGCCTTAGGTACGCCCCAATTCCAAACCATAAATAATCAAGACTGCGCCTGCCCCAGTATTTTGGTTGAACAAAGCTTCGGCCTAACTCAATGCCTTGGGCTAGCTTTGGCGTTAACTCAGGGGATAGGGAAAACAAGGTGCTGCAATAAAGTGCTCCTTGGTCTTCTTGGTCAATGATTTTTGCTGCCTCTGCGATACGGTATGCACCTACAATATCCAGCTCATCCTCATCCCAGAGGATAATATGGCGGTAATAGTGATCATATTTATCCAGATCACGCTTTTCTCCACTGCCTTCCCCGACTCGACGGAAAGAGATCTCCCGTAGCCGACCTAGCTCTTTCATCACCACAGAATCTCTAAAGCTATCAAACAGGTAAATTTGCTTACCGTCTTTGGTTTCGCCAAGCAGTTTTGATTGCTTTAATTCGCGACGCAGAATGCGACGATCTTCTGGATGGGCAATGGATTTTTCGGTATTAAATAAGGGCTTTCGATCTTTGTTCAGGCGGTAAACGTGTTTTTTTAATAACTTGATCTTATCTCGATTCGACAACGAGCCAATATCCAGATGAGTAATAGGTATTAGCTGGCCAATGCGCACGGGCAAGGTCACTTTTTGCTGCTTAAACATCTCACGCATTAGCATCAAGGTGCCAATTGGCTTAGCCACCGATGACAGGCTATAAAAGAGCGATGAGTTCCGGCCACCTAAGTGAATTGGCAAAATCGAGCTATTGGTTTTGCGGGCAAAGTGCAAAAATCCACTCTGCCAGCGTCCATCTTTAATACCGGCAGGGCCTGCCCGAGACACTTCCCCTGCGGGAAAGATAATAACGGCCTCATCATTTTTTAACGCGTTGATAATTCGGGCGGTACTTTCTTTATAGCCCGTTTGGCTCATGTTATCCACAGGTAGTAATAACGGCTGCAGCGGTGTAAATTGCATCAGAATATCGTTGGCAACAACGCGTACATCTGGGCGCACGCTACGCACCAGTTTAAGCAGCGCTAAGCCATCAAGTGTACCGATCGGGTGGTTGGCAACAATAACAACGCGGCCTTCTGTCGGAATATTTTCCCGCTCATTTTCACTAATTGATAAGCTGAAATCAAAGTAATCTAAGACACGGTCAACAAACTCAGGGGCGCTGGCATCCTGATTAATATCCATAAAACGGTTAATTTCTTGCTCGCGAGATAACCAGCGTAAAAAGCGAAACAAACCACTTTTGAGGATAGGGTTCCGGCGAGAAATAGCAGGAAACTTGGCGTTAATAATCTTTTCGATATTAACGGTTTTTTCAATATGAACACGTCCAACATCATCGGATTTTTCAATATTGACTGCTTGCTCGGTATTAACCACAGGACCATCCTTTCAGGTTGATGCTTTGTGGCAACTTTAAGCAGATAAAGTGACAGCAAGCTGACCGTGCTGTGTCTGTTTTATGACTCTAAAACTGCTCTTCGCTAAGCTTTTGAAATAACACCACATCTTGATCAACAAATGTTAGTTCTAGAAGGTAGTGCTGGGCGATCCAGTGAAATGTTTGTTCACTAAAAAAGGTGATATGGGTCGGGTCATTTTTATAGTGCCAGCTTTGGAATGAGGTTTTATCCCGTACGCGTTTGGTCATAATGCCGAGCCATCCTTGGGGGTTGATGATGGCCAATAGCTGTTCTAATACTGTTTTGGGATTGGATAGGTGCTCGAACACCTCGGTGCTGGTGATAAAGTCATAGGGTTGCTTTAGCGCTTCTGGATGGTTGGCAAAATAGGGGTCGTAGACCGACATGTTATGGCCGGCTTCTTCAAACATTAGCGATAGTGTTGGCCCTGGCCCACAACCAAAATCCAGCCCCTGACTTGCCGGTTGTACTCTGTCCAAAATGGGCTGTGCCATGCGGTTGAGAAAGTGGCGATAACCTTGATCCTGTGGATTATTTTCATGCTGTTGGTATACGGCCTTTTCATCATCATGGTTAAGTTGTTGTGACTTATCCACAAACACTAGGTCGCATGTTTGGCACTGCCAATAGTCTCGTTTTTTGTCCTGATGGTAGTGATCGGCATAGGGCTCGTGGCATAAAGGGCAGGTGGCGGTCATACAAGGCCTTGTTTGAGTATAAAAAAACGGGCTACGTAAAAAGCCCGTTTTTTTGATCGGTAATTTGGATCTGCTGTTTAGCGCTTAAGGCGATAATCCAATCGCTGCTAGCGCAAAGATTGTTCTAGTTCTTCCTGTGCTTTGTAAGCTCGAAACTCTTCATACATCGCGCGTTCTGATGTTGGCGATAATGATGTATTTGCAGCTTTTAAGGCTTGTTCAAATACGGCTTTGGTTTCTTGCTGGCCAAAAGCAACCATGACACAGTATTGGCTTTTATCGTTAATTCTAAAATAGCCACTTTCTACGGCTTTTGTGCCGTTCAAGCTTTGTTCGGTAACCTGTTTGGATACACTTTCAAAAGTAGAGCCGGAGGTCATCTCTTGTTCGCTTTCGGTCACACGCTGATAGGTTTTATCCATCGCTTTAATACGGGTTTCAATCGATTGAGCGATCATGGCGCGAGCATTAGCGGTGGCGCGCTTTTTATCCAATGTCATATTGCCACTTGAAGAAACACAGGCGCTTTCTGCGATGCCGTCAGTGACAACCGGCTTATCGATCCAAGATGGATAGTTCCCTGACAGTATGGCTTCTTTCTCAGGTGAACCGCTGCAAGCCGCTAGGCCTAATGCTAAAGACAATGCTGAAAGTTTTAACCACGACGCTTTTTTCATCATTCCAGATCCTTTGATGACTTATTTCAATTGAGCACAGTTATAAAAATATTTAGAAATATAGGCTACAGGCAGATTAGCAAAAATCAAGATTATAGAACACCTACTATTAGATTAGATGTAGGTTGTATTAGATGTAGATTGTATTAGATGTAGGTTGAACACCGGTTATTAAGCGTAGGTTGGGCTCGGACTAATAAGATCAGATTGAGCACTGACCAAAAAGCCCGATCAATCCACAGAAAATATGGAGCGTCGGGCTTCTTTGTTCACCATTGCTAATTGTAAGCGTTAATAACGCTTAAAAGTGATGCTCCGTTTAGAACAGCACCCGTGCGCGAATGGTGTTTTTAACGGATAGTAGCGCCTGCAGTGCTTGCGGGCTGTATTCTTTTTCAACGTCAACAACCACATAACCTACTTTTTCGTTGGTCTGTAGGAACTGGCCAGAGATGTTAATACCGTTATCAGACAGCACTCTGTTGATTTCGGACATCACGCCTGGCACGTTCTCATGCAGGTGCAGCAAGCGGTGTTTGCCTGGGTGTGCAGGCAGAGCAACTTCTGGGAAGTTCACTGCGCTGGTGCTGGTGCCGTTGTCGCTGTACTTGATCAGTTTCTCAGATACTTCAACGCCGATATTCGCCTGCGCTTCCATGGTTGAGCCACCAACGTGAGGGGTTAGGATCACGTTGTCGAATTCACGTAGAGGTGAGACAAATTCGTCATCATTTGAGCGAGGCTCAACAGGGAATACGTCAATCGCAGCGCCTAGCAACTTACCACTACGCAAAACTTCTGTTAGCGCATCAATATCAACAACCGTACCGCGAGCTGCATTCAGGAAGATAGAACCTTGCTTCATTTCAGCAAACTGTTCAGGCCCCATCATCCACTTAGTCGCTTCGGTTTCAGGTACGTGCAGTGTCACAATATCCGCTGTGTTCAGCAGCTCTTTCATGCTGCCAACTTGGCTTGCGTTACCCATTGGTAATTTGGTGATCACATCAAAGTAGATCACGTTCATACCAAAAGCTTCAGCCAGAACTGACAGTTGAGAGCCGATGCTACCGTAGCCGACAATACCTAGGGTTTTACCGCGAATTTCGAAGGAGTTCTTTGCAGATTTCAGCCAGCCACCGCGATGGCTCACTGCATTCTTCTCGGGAACACCGCGCAACAGCATGATGGACTCAGCCAGAACCAACTCTGCTACAGAGCGTGTGTTGGAGTAAGGCGCGTTGAAGACTGCAATGCCACGAATCATGGCTGCGGTTAGATCAACTTGGTTGGTGCCGATACAGAAACAACCCACTGCAACCAGCTTCTCAGCAGCGTCGAAGACGGCTTCGGTTAGCTGGGTGCGGGAGCGAATACCGACAAAGTGGGCATCTTTGATCGATTCTTTAAGCTGTTCTTCTGGAAGTGAAGCCGCGTGATATTCGATATTGGTGTAACCCTCTGCTTTGAAGTTATCAACGGCAGATTGGTGTACACCTTCCAAAAGAAGAATTTTGATCTTGCTCTTGTCAAGAGACGTAGTAGCCATGGTGCTGGAACCCTCTAACGGTCACGGCAGGTCGCCGGTCTGAGAATAAGCTGAAGCGAACGTCTGTTGCAGATTCACACTATTAACACTGTTAACACGGGGTCTAAACATTTAACACAGGGGTTAACACTTAACACAGGATAACTGAGCCCTTACGGGGTGTTTCAAGATTTACCTCAACAACAGGCGCGTTATATTAACACAACCCTTTGTAATTTCTGTTCAAGATTTCTTCACTTATTAATGAATCCTATTCATCTGATTACGGCCACACCTTATTCGCCGGTAATCGGCCTGTTGCAGAGGGAAGTAAACCTTCTGACTTTAGACGTTGGACTTGTTCTTCCTGCCCGCCAAAGTTCGCCAGTTTAAACTGGTTAAACTGGCTATTGACCACCCTATGCCAAGGTAGCTGAGTACCTTCCGGTAGTCGACCTAACAAGCGTGCTACCTGTCTTGCACTCGTTCGAACCGGCATCATGTCCGCTAATCGGCCATAGGTTGTAAAGCGACCTTCAGGAATCTGATCAAGAACGATATAAAGCGCATCTCTGGCGTTATTGGGAATGGTGTTCATTAATTTTTCCGCGAAATTAATTAGGCTTGATTATTTTGAGCAGCATCATTTTCGATCATAGGGGATATTAAGGTATAGTTACGCACCATATTTGCTGTTTCACAATAAATAGCTCACAGGATCATATCGGCTTCATCATAGCGGTTCCATGTGGGGTAGCCCTAATGTTTCAGGTGACTGAGAACAGTTGCTTTATTTGGAGACGATTATGCTTAAGACCAAACTTCGTAAGCTCATTGCTGGTTCATTGCTGGTGGCATCCAGCCTATCAAGTGCCTTTGTGCAGGCCGATGCTTCTGTTGCGATCACGCAAATTGTTGAACACCCTTCTTTGGATGCTATTCGTCAAGGGGTGAAAGATGAGTTGGCTGAGCGAGGCTATGTGGTCGGTAAAAATCTGAGCTGGAACTACGAAAGCGCCCAGGGTAGTCCTGCAACGGCGGCTCAAGTTGCTAAAAAGTTTGCCGGTGATGCCCCCGATGTGATCGTTGCGATCACCACGCCTTCGGCCCAAACGGCGGTTTCCGCTGCCCGAGGTATTCCCATTGTCTTCTCCGCGGTGACAGACCCTGTGGGAGCTAAGCTGGTTAAGGCGCTGGACAAGCCATCGCGCTGGGTAACGGGTACAACGGATATGCTGCCAATGGGTAAGCATATGGATCTGGTGAAAAAAATTGTGCCTAACGCTAAAGCAATTGGTGTTATTTTTAACCCCGGTGAAGCAAACTCTGTAAGTTCTGTGCAGATGGTACATGATACGGCTCCAGCGCGAGGCATGAAGGTTGTCGAAGCGGCAGCTACTAAATCATCCGATGTTTTGGCCTCTGCCCGTTCTTTGGTGGGTAAAGTGGATGCCATCTATTTGCCGATTGATAACACTGTTATCTCTGCACTAGAAGCAGTACTAAAAGTGGCGGAACAGTCCAATATTCCTGTGATTACCGGTGATACTGATTCTGTTAATCGTGGTGCTATTGCTGCGGTCGGTTTTGACTACTATCAGGTTGGTCGTCAAACGGGCGTTATTGTTAGCCGTATTCTGAAAGGTGAGTCACCGCAGAATATCCCTGTTGAAGGCATTAGCACGATGGATCTTGTGATTAACCCAGCGGCGGCGGAGCGTATGGGTGTTACTTTACCGGCATCACTAATCGCGGAAGCCAAAAAAGTGATTCAGTAGCCTTTATATAAGAGAAAAAGCGGACCTATGGGCCGCTTTTTGTCGTTTTGGCTTTAACTGTTACCGCTTGTTTGTTCGCTTTTATCACTTGCTCATTGTGAGCGATTAACTTTAAAAAAACGGAATCATCGTGAGTTCAATTGCCTTTTTCGGTGCGGTGGAATCGGGTCTGTTATTCGGCCTGGTTGCCTTTGGCGTCTTTATCGCCTTTCGTGTTCTAGATTTTCCAGATCTGACGGTTGATGGCAGCTTTCCATTAGGGGCTGCGGTTGCTGCAACCTTGATTGTAACGGGATGGAACCCTTGGCTGGCAACGGCGATGGCAATGGTTGCGGGGTGTATGGCCGGTGTGGTGACCGCTTGGCTTAATGTGCGCTTGCAGATTTTGAATCTATTAGCCTCAATTTTAACGATGATTGCTCTTTACTCCATTAATTTACGCATTATGGGAAAACCTAATGTGGCGTTACTGGGGGATGAAACGGTTTTTACGCCCTTTGAAAACTGGGATATTCCTTTCTATCTGATCAACCCGATTATCCTAACGGGCTTTGTTTTAGTCGTATTTTTCCTGTTGGTGCGTTTTATGACCTCGGAAATCGGCCTTGCCATGCGAGCAACTGGTGTTAATGACAAAATGGCGCGGGCTAACGGTGTGCATACTGGCCGGTTGACCATTTTAGGTGTTGCGGTCGCTAACGGCTTAGTTGGACTTGCCGGTGCGCTTTTTGCTCAAAGCCAAGGTACTGCCGATGTCACCATGGGGGTGGGTACCATTGTGATTGGTTTAGCTGCGGTTATCGGTGGCGAGGCGATTCTATCCACCCGTACCATTGCTCGCTGGATTTTTGCTTGTCTAATTGGTGCGGTGCTCTATCGCCTAGCGATTGCGGTTGCTTTGAATGCCGACTGGATCGGTTTAAAAGCACAAGATCTTAATTTAATTACGGCTGTGCTGGTTACCCTTGCCATTGTAATGCCCCGTATGAAGCTGCTTAAACGTAGAGGAGGTCAGGCATGATTCAAGTTGATAATCTTGAAGTTACCTTTGGCGCGGATACACCGCTGGAAAACCGTGCTTTAAGAGGATTGAGCCTTACTATCCCAGAAGGTCAGTTTGTTACCGTGATTGGCAGTAATGGTGCAGGTAAATCGACCTTTCTTAACGCATTAGCCGGTGAAGTTTTAGCGGATAACGGTAAGATTCTGATCGACGATCAAGATGTCACTCGCTGGCCTACCAACAAGCGAGCGGGTTTAGTGGCGCGGGTGTTCCAAGATCCTTTGGCAGGCACCTGTGAGGCGTTGACGATTGAAGAAAATATGGCGCTGGCGCTAAAACGGGGCCATGGTCGAGGCTTAAGCCGCTCGATTCGTCATGAGTATCAGAAAAAATTTCAAGAGAAGCTCGCCCGCTTAGGCTTGGGTCTTGAAAAGCGTTTAGGCGACCGTATGGGCTTACTCTCCGGCGGCCAGCGACAGGCTGTTAGCCTGTTAATGGCAACCTTGCAGCCGATGAAGATTCTCCTATTAGATGAGCATACCGCAGCGCTTGATCCGAAAACTGCGGCTTTTGTGCTGGAGCTGACGAAAAATATTATCGAAGAGCAAAACCTAACAGCATTAATGGTGACGCACTCAATGCGCCAGGCGTTAGATGTTGGTGAACGTACTCTTATGCTGCATGAAGGTAATATTGCGTTTGATGTGGAAGGCCAGGATCGGGAAGGGCTTGATGTTCCTGATCTGCTAGCGCTATTTTCTAAAACAAAGGGTGAAGAACTCAGCGATGATAGCCTGTTGCTTGGCTGAGAATAGCTAGGTTGGGGAACGATTTGTTACACAGCATCACAGACGCTTAAATTAATCTATGCGATAATTCTTGCCAATTAAAAGGACTATTCTTAGAGGGTTCTGATTTGTTAAGGGTTATCCTTTTTGCTGTTGCATTGATGTTCGTGCCAAAGGGAGTTTTTGCCGCTACAGCTCACGGTTATCTTGGGGTTTTTGGCGGTGCGTTATTAATGGACGGTATGGAAGCCGAAAGAGCAAGGCCTTTAATTTACACATTAGGCTATCGGGTAAGCTCATTATGGGCCTTTCAATTTGAGTATTCCGATGCAAAGCCTTTCCGTGGCATGGTTAAAAAGGATAGTTACAGTACGCCTTACGCTCGGGATATTGAATACACCACATCAGGTGCTTATTTAATGTTCATAAAGCCGATGGGAAGCTGGGTTGATATCAATATGAAGTATGGCTATGTTCAAGTTGACTACAGCTTTGATGAACTTAACCAGCAGGATTATTCCAAAGAGCGCTTCTCATTTTCGGGTGAATCTTATGGCGGTGGCGTTACGTTAAAGATGACAAACTCCCTTGTTTTTACTGTCGATTATACGCAGTTCAGAACTGATACCGCTCAGTTAAGTGCTGGCGTTGAGTTTGATCTGTAGCCTGTATTCAGCTTATTTTTTCCTAGCTTATAATCCATAGCGTTCTATTTTCTTAATCAGTCCTTGTCGTGAAATACCCAATTGTTTCGCGGCTTGGGTTCGATTACCTTGGCTTTTTTCTAAAGCTTGATGGATAAGGCGAATCTCAAGGTCTTTGACCTGCTCATCCAGCGTGGCTGATGAAAGGGGAGCGTCGGATGTTGGTGATGGTTCCCTTGTTCGCCCAATATGCGGGTATAACAGCTGAATATCGTCCAGTGAGATCTGCCCTTCAGAGCAAATAGAGGCGACGCTTTCAAGGGTGTTTTTCAGTTCTCGTACATTACCCGGCCATGTTTGGGCGCGAAACCATTGCATCGCTTCAGGGCTAAGCTGTAGTTGATTCGATGGTGGCTGTTTGGCTTGTTTATGTTGCCTGGTTTGCTTGTTTTGCAAAAGAGATAAGAAGGCTTGCAGCAGAACAGGAACATCTTCTAACCGCTCCGCAAGGGGTTGTGTCTCAATGTTGACGCCCTTGATACGATAGTACAAATCTTCTCGGAAGCTACCGTCTCTTACTTTCTCTCGCAGATCGGCGTTTGTTGCAGAAATAACCCGAACGTCAATATGCTTTTGTTCACGCCCGCCAACGGGAAAAAATGTCCCTTCCTGCAATACACGTAAGAGCTTTACCTGCATCGCTAGGGGCATTTCGCCAATTTCATCTAGAAACAGCGTGCCACCATCAGATAACGATAGTAAGCCTGCTTTGTCTTTATCGGCACCGGTAAATGCGCCTTTGCTGTAGCCGAATAATTCGCTTTCCAGAAGATCTTCTGGGATGGCGCCGCAGTGTACAGATATAAATGGTTTAGCTGATCGGTGGCTAAGATCGTGCAGCCCTCTTGAAATAACCTCTTTACCTGTTCCCGAGGGGCCAGTAACCAAAACACGAACATCGGTAGGAGCGATGCGCTCGATCAGTGCGCGTATTTTCTGCGCGCTGGTAGAATGGCCGATGTAAGATGCCGCGCCTTCTGGCTGTTTGCTGGCTTGTTTAAGCTGATTTAGTTCTCGCTCTAATGTGGTTTTGGTAATGGCCCTGCGTACGACAACCGCTAACATATCTGGGTCAATGGGTTTGGCGATAAAGTCCCAGGCACCAAGAGCTACGGCTTTTAGCGCTAAATCACGATCGGCATGGCCGGTAATAATAATCACAGGACGCCCCTCAAAATCAGCCATGGCTGCTAAGGTGGTTTGAGGGTCAAAATGTGGTGGCATAGACAGATCCAGTAGAACCAGATCCGCATCAAAAGTGGTTAGCGTATCCCGCGCTGTCTCTAAATTGCCTGCGGTTTTAACGTGATAACCCTGATTGGCTAACCAGCGGCTTGCCAGCTCACGAAAAGCAGGTTCATCATCAACCAGTAATATTTTATGCTGTGTCATCAGTGTTTCCCTGTGCCTTGAATCAGGCGATCAGATTGAAAAAGCGGTAGCGTAAGCTGAAACGTTACGGGCCAAGCCGTGTCGGTATGGCATTGAATCAGGCCGCCGTGAGCATCCACAATACGACGCACGATAGCCAGGCCCAATCCGGTGCCTCCGGCTCGCTTGGTGACAAAGGGCTGGAACAGTGAATCCCCCTGTAAGCTCCTGTCGATCTCTGGCCCGTTATTGTGTACCTGAATCACGACTACAGGACCTTTGATGTTTGTTTCAGTGCTTGCCTTAACCTGAGCTTCGATAAACAACTGGCCGTCAGATTGACCACGTAAAAAAGCGATGGCGTTGTCGATTAAATTGATAAAAGCTTGCTGAAGTCGTTGAGGGTCTGCTTCTAATTCGATGGCTTCATCAACATCCAGTTCATAGGAAACACCTTCCAGTTGAACCTGCGCCAGAACACTGGCAATTAAGGTTCTCAGTGGTGCTGTGCTGACCTGTAGCTCTAAGCCGCCAGAGTACACCAGCATATCGCTGACTAACCTATCTGCCCGTTGTAATTGGGTTTGAATATGCTGACGTGTTTCCGGTGGTGTATCGTAAGCGGCCATGGCGATAATATTCAGCGGGTTACGTAACTCGTGAGCCATAGCTGCTGACAGACTGCCGAGTTCAACAAGATGTTGTTCATCCAGTCGTTTTCGTTCCGCGGCAGCCAGGGCCAAAGAATGCTCCAGTAAGCCGCAACTGGTGGAAAATAAAGAACCGAAAACCTCTGCGGTTAGCCGCATTCCGGGGCTGGCATCCTCCCAGCCGAGCAGTAAGAAATGCCAGCCAGAGTGTGACTGGAAAACACGCAAAGCCAGCTCTTGACCTTCACTGTTACTGGGGGAGGCTTCGGGGGCATCTAGTTTTATATCGACATCGCGCCTAATTTGAGAGGAAAGAGAACGTTCGCCAATGGCGATTAGCTGTTGCCAGTCTTGGGCTTCTTTTAGCTGGCTTGACCAGGCATCTAAAACCGCTTCATTTAATACTGCACCGGGGTAAATAATTCGCGAAATAAGTCGGTTCAATGGTTGGTAAATTAATGCTGACATCACCAGCATCAGTAGTGAATAGAGCCACAGTTGCCAGCCCGGTACATCGGCTAAAGCTTGTAGGCCTACTCGTCCTGATATAACGCTGATTACCGCAATAAGGCAGAGAATCACCAGCATCATCGCAACCCAAAGCAATGCCCTGTTGGCAAAGGCGTTTACCGAAAGGATTTTATAGCGCACTACTGCGTAAACTAAGAGTAGCAAATAGGTTGGCAGGAGCAGCATAGGGTACGGAAACCAGCTGATTCCAAAGGAAGGAAAAACAAAACTGGTGGCCAGTAATAGCCCCCAGGCACCCACCCCGAACATGGCGAGAATAGAGCGTTTTTTATTGCCTGAATGGCGGCGCCAGCCAAACAACAAAACACCGTGAGCTAAGATACCTATCAATACCGTATAGGCTAGGTTCCATGAACCTGCATCGGTGAAAATAAAGACCGAGCGGGTATCTAAGGTGTTGATGGTATCTCCTGCGCCAACCCACCAACTTTGCAGTACTACGGCAACACTGATGGCATAAATCCAGGGAACCGCTTGATGCAAGTGATCCAGCATCGGCTCTTTTTCGGCATCAGAGCTGACAAAACAGATCGCAAAATGCAGGAAAAAAGTCGGCATCAGAGGGTTTGCTAAAATGATGTAAATTCCAGCCTGTTCATAGCCGTGAAATAACAGGACATGACCAAAACACCAAATCGCCATCATGATGGCAAAGCCTGCTAGTGCCTGAAGATCACCCTGCTTACGGGCACGCCATAGCAACCAAGTTGCTACTAAACATCCGCATACGCTGGACACCAACATGGCTATTTCGAATATCAATGAGAGCGCCAAACTGTAACCCTTGTTTACACTTGAAGATGAAGAAAGCGTAAACTTATTTGACAGTTGGTGCAAAATTTAAATTTTTCCCTTTTAAATCAGTAAGATAAAAATATAGGAAACTTGGCCTAACGATTGCTCTTAGATATATAAGTTTTTTGATTTAACTCAAGTTTTTATCTATTAGTGGAGCATGTATTATGAATACTGGTTTTTTTATGACTGAAGTCATCGCGCTTTTTGGCATTGTGGGTTTTGCGCTTCTTCCTCTGACGATTCAACAAGTCCGTGTTATGACGATAAATAAAGCGTCTTAATCTTTTCGATTTTTCACTACTTTTCTTATTGGAATGACTATGGAACTCGATGTCGCCCTTTTATCCCGGCTTCAGTTTGCCTTTACGGTAAGCTTCCACATTATCTTTCCCAGTATCACCATTGGTTTGGCGACCTTGATCGCTATCTGGGAAGGGCTATGGCTTAAAACCCATAATCCCTATTATCTTCAGTTGGCCAAATTTTGGATCAAGCCCTTCGCGATCACTTTTGGTATGGGGGTCGTGTCCGGCATTGTCTTGTCGTATGAGTTTGGTACTAACTTCTCCAAATTTTCTGAAATTACGGGGGCAGTATTAGGTCCACTCATGGCCTATGAGGTGTTAACGGCTTTCTTTATGGAAGCGGGTTTTCTTGGTGTTATGTTATTTGGCTGGCAGCGAGTCGGCCGTAAACTGCACTTTTTCTCTACGATGGTTGTCATGGTGGGTACTTGGTTTTCAGCCTTCTGGATTATTGCTGCAAACTCTTGGATGCAAACACCGGCTGGTTACAAAATTATCGAAGGTAAATTTGAAGTCGAAAGCTGGATGGCGGTGATCTTTAACCCCTCTATGCCTTACCGATTGACTCACATGGTGATGGCGTCTTTGATTACGGCTACTTTTGTTGTGGCGGGTGTTAGTGCTTATTATCTGTTGAAAAAGAAGAATATTCCTTTAGCCAAAAAAGGCCTGTCCATGTGTATGTGGTTCGCCTTGGTTTTAACACCATTACAGGCATGGATCGGTGATTTGCATGGTTTGACGGTGAAAGAGTATCAGCCGACGAAACTTGCTGCGATGGAAGGTATTTGGCCCGCTCAAGAAGAGAATGTGCCTTTGCTACTCTTCGCCCTGCCAAATATGGAAACCGAATCGAACGATTATGAAGTGGGTATTCCTGGGCTTGGCAGCCTTATTCTGACCCATTCCTGGGATGGTGCCGTAGAGGGACTGAAAGCTGTTCCACCGGAAGACCGGCCCAATGTGCCCCTCGTCTTTTGGTCATTCCGTGTCATGGTCGGTATTGGTGTTGGCATGATTGGTATCGCGCTGTTAGCTCTGTTGCTACGCCGAAAAGATCGTCTGTTTGAGAACAAACCCTTCCTGGCCCTAGTTACTCTATTTACGCCCACCGGTGTTATTGCGGTATTAGCGGGGTGGTATGTTGTTGAAGTGGGTCGTCAGCCCTGGATCGTTTATAACCTTGTGCGCACCGCTGACATCGTATCGCCGCTACCGGCGGAGCGAGTGCTTTTTACCTTTATTATGTTTGTCATTATCTACACCTTACTGCTGGGGGTTTACCTCTACTTTATGCGCAAGCTGATTAAGAAAGGGCCGCCGAGCATGGATGAGTTAGAACGACAAATGATTGGTATGAACGCGCCGGGGTATGCCCTTGCTTGGGTGAAAAATTTAAACAGCGATCAATCTAGTCATCAACAAGGAGATAAATAATGGATCTGGCTCTGTTCTATTTTCTTCTGTTAGGTTTTGCCATCTTTATGTACGTATTACTCGATGGCTTCGATCTGGGCATTGGCATACTTTATCCGTGGTTTGATGAGGTCGGTGAGCGTGACCATTTAATGCGCTCTATCTCTCATGTTTGGGATGGTAATGAAACATGGCTTGTATTTGGCGGTGTGACTCTGTTCGCCGCATTCCCTGTGGCCTATGCGGAAATTACATCAACTTTTTATCTGCCCATTATGCTGATGCTGTTCGCCCTTATTTTTCGCGGGGTGGCGTTTGAGTATCGCTTTAAGTCGGATACCTCTCGGCCCTATTGGGATTTAGCCTTTAGCGCAGGCTCTGCCATTGCCGCTTTTTGTCAGGGCATGCTGCTTGGCTCTTTGGTTCAAGGGGTTCCGGCGGGTGTGAATAGTATGTCTAGCTTGCATTGGCTGACACCGTTTTCTGTTTTGACCGGCTTTTCGGTTATGGCGGGTTACGCCTTATTGGCGGCTTGTTATCTCTATATGAAAAGCCGTGGCAGTATTCAGAAACATGCCGCTAAGTTAGGTAAGCGCCTGTTAGTCATAACGCTACTGGCGATGGTTGCGGTTAGCCTATGGACGGTGGTGAGTCAGGTAGAAATTCGTGAGCGTTGGTTTTCTGGCTACAACTTTTTATGGTTGTCATTCCTGCCAATTTTGACCTGTATTGCTGCCGCTTTTGCGTGGAAATATCTGCATGCTGGCCGTGATGCTGGGATCTGTACTTCTAATAATGTAGAGGCTCTCGACGTACAGGAATTGGATCGTAGCCGTTACGAAAGCCGCCCATTTTGGGCTGTTGCTTTAATCTTTTTACTGGGTTTTGCTGGACTGGTCGTGGGGCTTTTCCCTTACCTGCTACCAAGACAGTTGACCTTTATGGAAGCGGCATCACCTGATAGTAGTTTGCTTTTCTTATTACCCGGTGTCTGTATTTTTGTACCGCTGATTTGCGCTTATACCTTCTGGGGCTATCGCGTATTTGCGGGGAAAGTGGAAGATTATCAGGAGGGGTATTAATGCTATTGAAAGGTCTTAAAGCCAAAATGGCTAAGCTCAAATCATGGCAATGGTTTCTCCTGCTTTACCTTGGAGGCTTTGCCGCCGTGCTTTCCGCATCCTACGGTATTAAACTATTGATGACAGGCTTGCCTTAACCTCGTTTCGAACCGGCCAGTTTTTAAGTATGACTGTTTTCGGAATAGGGTAATTCTTTGAATAGTGAATAAAACAGCCCTCAAAGCTGGATGCCAGCTTTGGGGGTTAGGAATATCTTACGGGTCATGACGAACCAACTAAAGCGCCTCTAAAGCCTCCGATAACTTGGTGACGCCGATGACCTCCATACCTTCAATGGCGGCTTTTGGTTTATTAGCCCTTGGCACAATCGCCCGCTTGAAGCCATGTTTAGCCGCCTCCCGAATGCGCTCCTGGCCGCTGGGAACAGGCCGAATCTCACCGGATAAGCCAACTTCACCAAAAATCACTAAATCATGGGGGAATGGCTGATTACGCAGGCTAGAAACCACCGCTAATAACAGCGCTAAATCAGCACTGGTTTCCAGTACTTTAACCCCGCCAACAACGTTAACAAATACATCCTGATCACCGGTAAACAGGCCGCCATGCTTGTTAAGTACGGCTAGTAGCATCGCCATTCGGTTGGTGTCGAGACCCACGCTGATTCGGCGCGGGTTTGCCATATGAGACTCATCCACCAAGGCCTGAATTTCGACCAAGAGAGGGCGCGTGCCTTCCCATATCACCATAACCACACTGCCGGAGGCGTCTTCTTGATCTCGGGTTAGGAAAATAGAGCTGGGGTTTTTAACCTCTTTGAGGCCATTTTCCAGCATGGCAAAAACACCCAATTCATTTACCGCGCCAAAGCGGTTTTTTTGACCGCGAAGGGTGCGAAAACGGCTGTCGGCATCCCCTTCAAGCAGTAGCGAAGCATCAATCATATGCTCCAGAACTTTAGGCCCCGCCAATGAGCCGTCTTTCGTCACATGACCCACCAAGAGT
This sequence comes from Oceanospirillum maris DSM 6286, assembly GCF_000422865.1. Classification (GTDB taxonomy): domain Bacteria; phylum Pseudomonadota; class Gammaproteobacteria; order Pseudomonadales; family Halomonadaceae; genus Oceanospirillum; species Oceanospirillum maris. Next base: position 63,815 of record NZ_AUGW01000013.1, read on the forward strand.
AAAACGGTGCCGGTCTGCTTGGCAAAACGGGTTAAGGCGGCGGCGCATTCTCTGACTTGACTAACACTGCCTGGGGCGGATTGAATATCATCCAGATGCACCACTTGAATGGAGTCAACAACCAGAATTTTCGGTTTCATCTGCTCCGCAACATTCAGGATGGCTTCAACACTGGTTTCCGACAGCATCTTCAAACCTTGCGTTGGCAGATTAAGCCGTTGGGCCCGCATGGCAACCTGCTGTAGGGATTCTTCACCGGTGATGTACAACGCAGACATCTGTTGGGATAGCTGGCATAGCACCTGTAGCAGCAGGGTCGATTTACCCGCACCGGGATGGCCACCGATCAAAATAGCAGAGCCAGGAACCATACCTCCTCCGAGTACACGGTCAAATTCACCAATAGAGCTGCTAAAGCGCGGTAAGGCCAGCAGGTTTATTTCTGACAGATCCTGAACTTGGCCATCCGTAGCCCCTGCATAACCACTGCGTCCTGAGGCTGAGGGTGTTGTTTTACGGCTGCTAGCCGAGCCTAAACGCACTTCCTGCACCGTATTCCACTGCCCGCATTGGCCACACTGTCCTTGCCACTTTTGATAGTCTGCACCGCAATCGATACAGACAAAACCAGTTTTAACTTTTGCCATGCTGCCGCCTTTAAACTGCTGCTATCCAATAGAATATGGGTAAATGTACAGTATATTTTGAGGCTTTGAAAAAGTCCTGCGCAATTTGTGTTACTTAGTGTGAGTTTATCGAGAATGAGCATCTTTTCTGGTTCATAATTTTCTGTTCTATTATGCTGTACTGGCTTGCTTCTACTTGTCAGAGGCAGGCTTAACAAAAAAGCTAATATTCTAACAACGTCACGGACGGAGCAGAGCATTCTATGAAACGAGAAACGATCGCCCTTCATCATGGTTACACCGCGGATAATCAACACTCGGTTGCAGTGCCTATCCATCAAACCACCTCTTTTTCCTTTGACGATGCCCAACACGCCGCTGACCTGTTTGATCTTAAGGTACAGGGCAATATCTATTCGCGCATAATGAATCCGACCTGCGATGTATTAGAGCAGCGTGTTGCTGCGCTTGAAGGTGGTATTGCAGGGCTTGCGGTAAGTTCTGGTATGGCTGCTATCACCTATGCGATTCAAACGATTGCGTCCACTGGGGATAATATTATCTCCATGAGCGAGCTGTATGGCGGTACTTACAATCTGTTTGCTCACACCTTGCCTCGCCAAGGTATTGAAGTTCGTTTTGCTAACAAAGATGATTTTAGCGGCATAGAAGCCCTAATTGATGATAAAACCCGTGGGGTTTACTGTGAGTCGATTGGTAATCCTTCTGGCAGTATTGTTGATATTGCTAAGCTGGCAGAGATCGCCCATAAGCATGGGTTGCCAGTTATTGTGGATAACACGGTTGCTACGCCTTTCCTATGGCGGCCAATTGAGCACGGCGCGGATATTGTTGTTCACTCGGCGACAAAATATATGGGCGGTCACGGTACGACTATCGGTGGTGTGATTGTTGATTCAGGAAAATTCCCTTGGGCTGAACACGCGGATCGCTTCCCGCTGCTGAACGAGCCTGATGTGTCTTATCACGGCGTAAGCTATACCCGGGATGTGGGGGCTGCGGCCTTTATCGCCCGTGCCCGTGTGGTGCCGCTGCGAAATATGGGGGCGGCTCTGTCTGCGCAAAGTGCTTGGAATCTAATGCAGGGCCTAGAAACACTTGGCCTACGGGTTGAACGTATCTGTGAAAATACTCAAAAAGTAGCTGAATTCCTGCAGAATCATGAACAGGTTAGCTGGGTCAAATATGCTGGCCTTGCGGATCATAAAGATCATGAGCTAGCAAAAGAATACATGGATGGTAAAGCATCGGGCATTCTAAGTTTTGGCATTAAAGGTGGTCTTGAGGCAGGCGTGAAATTTTACGATGCCCTACAGTTGATTTTGCGTTTGGTTAATATTGGTGATGCAAAAAGCTGTGCTGCAATGCCATCGGCAACCACTCACCGCCAACTGAATGATGAAGAGTTACTGGCCGCCGGTGTTTCAGCGGATATGGTACGTCTGTCGATCGGTATTGAGCATATTGATGATATTTTGGCGGATCTAACTCAAGCGTTAAAAGCAACGCTGTAATGGGTTTGCGCTTAGCGTAGGCTAATATTGAGTATGTATGTCAATATTGACTGCATATTAGTGTTAGATAAATAAAATCAGAAGGTGTTTTCAACCTTCTGATTTTATTAGTATTTTTATCTGATAAACAGAAGCGATCTTCATGCAAACCTCTTTCATCGGAATGTTTTTTTCACCGCGCTTATTGGCTGTTGCTTTTCCACGTTTACTGATGGTTGGCCTTCTATTCCGTGGCTTTTTGCTTTGTGGCTTTCGACTACCCAAGTTTTTGCTACTCTGCCTGTTATCCGTATCGATAACGGCCCAAGCTTCAGAGCCGCCTTCTTCTGTCTGGCGCTTGGGTATTCCTATTTGGGTTGGGGCTGTTGCTGCATCTAATGTGGTCGGAGCGGACTCTTTCTCTCTGGGTAGTGGCTCTTCCGGTGATATTATTTCTAATGAAATTACCCTACGCTGGAATCAAGATGCAGGATATAAGTTCTCAGAAGACTTCTGGTTAACCAGTTATAAGCAGTTTAGCTACACCATGTGGCAGGTTGAAGGTGAGACTTTAAGCCATGAAACCTCCAACAATACTCTCGACTTTATACAGGGTTTTCGCTGGAATTTTGCCAATCAACGTTGGCTAAGTTATGCGGATACGTCGTTGGGTTTTAGTCTGCTGGCTAATGATGAGGTCGGACGGCATAAACTAGGAGATACGCTCCAGTTCACCGAATATACTGGTATTGGGGGTTATTTTTCTCCCCGTTGGCAGTGGGATTTTGGTGTCCGACACTACTCCAATAACTATATGTATAAGGATAATAACGGTATTAATTTCTACCGGTTTATTCTCAGCTATAACTACCAACAACCGGATTGATCCAGTTTTTTGGTGAGGCTTTTTTCTCTGGCGCGCGTTTCTTTCTACTGACTCCTAAGTCACAAAACGCTCTTGTTTATCCGTAAATGCTTTATTACTCTATTTGTCATACAAATATAACTATGTGTTATTCTGGCTCTCAACGCAGAATAGCGGTGTGATAATAACAAAGCTCAAAAAGAGCATAAGGAGAGCAACGTGGCTCAAGTTTTAAGTCGTTTCCCTGTACCTGATACCATTGAACATCTTCCAGAAGACCTGAAAGAGCGCATTCTTGCTGTTCAAGCGAAGGCAGGCTTTATCCCCAATGTTTTTCTAATGTTGGTGCATCGGCCTTTGGAAGCTCGGGCATTTTTTGATTACCACGATGCGCTGATGGATCGTGAATCGGATACCCTAACACCTTCTGAGAAAGAGATGATCGTGGTGGCAACTAGTGCGCGTAACCAGTGCCTATACTGCGTTGTGGCTCATGGGGCTATTTTGCGTATTTACAGCAAAAACCCAACGGTTGCCGATGAAGTGGCGATTAACCATAAAACGGCGGATATTAGTGAGCGTGAGCGGGTGATGCTCGATTTTGCTCTTTATATCTCTCAGGATGTGGGTGAATTAAACGATGACTGGGAGCAAAAACTGCTAGCGGTTGGTTTTAGTCAGGATGATATTTGGGATATTGGTGCGATTACAGCCTTTTTTGGATTATCAAACCGTTTGGTCAGCCTAACCAATACACCGCCCAATGCTGAGTTTTACCTGATGGGACGTATCCCAAAAGATAAAAGCTAAAAATGCATAAAAAAACAGCCTGCCAGGTAATCCTTGCAGGCTGTTTTAATATCTAATCCCCGATTACGGGTCTAATTTCCCGACTACTGATGATAGCGAGCGCTTAGCTCATGTACCGTATCAACAAATACTTTGGCATGATCAGGGTTTGCAAACTGATTAATACCGTGGCCAAGGTTGAAAATATGGCCGTTGCCATAACCGTAGCTGTCTAGAATACGGGCAACTTCTGCCTTGATACCGGCAGGAGAACCAAACAGGACATTCGGGTCCATATTACCCTGTAGGGCTACGCGGCCTTTAGTACGAGCACGAGCAGCACCCATCTCCGTTGTCCAGTCTAAGCCGATCGCGTCAGCGCCTGCCGAGGCAATATGCTCAAGCCATTGACCACCATTCTTAGTAAATAGAATGACCGGAATTTTGCGGCCTTCATGCTCACGGATTAGACCGTGAACGATCTGCTCCATATATTTCAGTGAGAACTCAAGATACGCCGGTGTGCTAAGCGCGCCACCCCAAGTATCAAAAATTTGCACCGCTTGAGCACCCGCTAAAATCTGAGCATTCAGATAACTAGTAACAGATTCCGCTAACTTATCTAATAGCTGATGCAGTGTGTCTGGCTGACCGTATAGCATCCCTTTGATGTGACGGAACTCTTTGCTAGAGCCGCCTTCAACCATATAGGTGGCTAGGGTCCAAGGGCTACCGGAGAAACCGATAAGAGGCACTCGACCGTTTAGTTCATGGCGAATGGTCTTTACCGCATTCATCACATAGCCCAGATCTGTATTGGCATCTGGAATGGGCAGTGCGTCAACATCGGCTTGAGTACGTACGGTTTTTTTGAATTTAGGGCCTTCGCCCTCTTCAAAGTAAAGCCCCAAATCCATCGCATCAGGAATGGTCAGAATATCGGAAAAGAGAATCGCGGCATCCAGATCAAAGCGCTCTAAGGGTTGGATGGTGACTTCGCAGGCCAGATCGGCATTTCTGCACAGATCCATAAAACTACCTGCTTGCGCTCGAGTGGCTTTGTATTCTGGAAGATAACGACCTGCCTGACGCATCATCCATACAGGAGTTACATCAACGGGTTGGCGAAGCAGCGCGCGAAGAAAACGATCGTTTTTCAGTTCTGTCATGATCTCTTTAACCAGTTTGGACGTATTGGCATCGGCTGACGTGTGGGAAGGGTCTTCCCGTCGCCGGAGCGTTTGGCTGTAATATTTAGCTTTATTGTACAGAAAGCAGGGTAAAGACGACATTATTACACAGAGGCATTTAATTTTTGTTGTGGGTTAACCGTGTTTTAAGCCGTTGAAAGGATGACAAATGTCAGCTCGCTGCTAGAATAGTTGCCCTTCTGATATCCGGTAGAGGTGAACCGTGTCCGTAACATTTATCGCATCATCCAAGCTGCCCACACCCTGGGGAGTATTTACTATGCACGGCTTTGAAGACTCTAAATCCGGTAAAGACCATGTAGTGCTATCTATGGGTGATTTCACCGATGGTGCTCCTGCACTGGCGCGGGTTCATTCCGAGTGCTTAACCGGCGATGCACTGTTTAGTATGCGTTGTGATTGTGGCTATCAGTTGCAGGAAGCTTTGAAGCGTATCGCTGCCGAGGGGCGTGGCGCACTACTGTATCTTCGTCAAGAAGGCCGAGGCATCGGTTTGCTCAATAAAATCCGAGCTTATCATTTACAGGATGCGGGTGCTGATACTGTAGAAGCAAACGAGCAACTAGGGTTTGAGGCAGATCTGCGAGAGTACAGCATGTGCCGTCCTATGCTTGATCATCTAGGCATAAAAACTGTTCGCCTGATGACAAACAATCCGCGCAAGGTTAATGCCTTGACGGAGTACGGGGTTGAGGTGGCTGAACGTGTCCCAATTCAAACCGGCATGAATCCCCATAACGAAGGTTATTTGGCGACTAAGGCGGGGAAGTTGGGGCATATGATGGATTTGGATAACTTCACTCAAGCAGATGATGTGGACGTTAATCGGACTAAGCCTGTGGATGGTTAGTTAACCTGCGGGTGATTAATTAAGCCTGCGTTGAACCGAATGTCTCACCTAGCCCACTTCCCTGTGGGCTTTCTTAGTCGCTTTAGTTGCTTAATAGCTCGCTTAGCGAGCTGTCAATTTGGCAAGATAGCGCTCTATCGATGCTTCAATGCCTTCAATATCCAGTCCGCAATCTCGTAATAACTGCTGAGGGCTGCCTTGATCAACCCATGCATCCGGTAAGCCTAAATGTAGTACGGGTTTAAGTATCGCTTCTTGCATGAGTAGCTCGCTGATACCACTACCTGCGCCGCCGCTGACCGTATTTTCTTCAAGAGTGACCAAAAGATCGTACTCTTTTGCGGCTTCAAAAATGGCTTTTTGATCTAACGGTTTTACAAAGCGCATATTGATTAGGCCGTAACCGTGCTTTTCTGCGATCTCTTGTGCGGGGCTCACCATGGAGCCGAAGGCTAATAGCGCCACTTTCTTGCCGGAGAGTCGTTTTTCCGCCTGCCCGATAGGCAGTGCGGTCATCTCTTGCTGAATCTCAATATTTGGCCCTGTGCCTCGCGGGTAACGCACGGCTGCGGGGCCTTGGTGTTGATAGCCGGTATAAAGCATTTGGCGGGTTTCATTCTCGTCGGCAGGCGCCATGATTATCATGCCCGGTACACAGCGCAGAAAGCTCAGATCAAGCGTGCCGTGATGGGTTGGGCCATCTTCACCAACTAAGCCTGCGCGGTCGATAGCGAACAGGACATCAAGATTTTGTACGGCAACATCATGGATCAGCTGATCATAGCCTCGTTGTAAAAACGTTGAGTAGATCGCCACTACCGGTTTTAAACCATCGCAAGCCATACCTGCTGCCAGAGTCACTGCATGCTGCTCTGCAATGGCTACATCAAAGTAGCGTTCAGGGTAATCTTTTGAAAACTGAATTAGATCAGAGCCTTCGCGCATGGCAGGGGTAATGCCCATAAGACGCTGATCTAGAGCTGCCATATCACATAGCCATTGACCAAAAATATTAGAATATTTTGGTCGAGATGCTTTAGAAGCTAGATGAGATTCTGGGGTTTCAGTCTCGGATTTTTCAGGTTTGGTCGTTGGTTTCTCAAATTTAGTAATCGCATGATAACCGATAGGATCGGCTTCAGCGGGGGCAAAGCGTTTGCCTTTTTTGGTAATAACATGCAAAAACTGTGGGCCGCTTAAGCCCTTAATATTATTAAGCGTGTTAACCAAAGACTGCACATCATGGCCGTCAATAGGGCCAATATAGTGAAAGCCCATCTCTTCAAATAGCGTGCTCGGCGATACCATGCCTTTGAAATGTTCTTCGGTTTTACGCGCTAACTCCCAAGCTTTAGGTAACTTTGATAGCACCTTTTTGCTGCCTTCTCGCATACTGGTATAGGCTTTGCTGGAGAGTATCTTTGCCAGATAGGTGGCAAAACCACCGACATTCTCGGAGATAGACATCTCATTGTCGTTTAGGATGACCAGCATATTGGCATCGACGTGAGCCGCATGAGAGAGTGCCTCAAAGGCCATACCAGCGGTCATGGCTCCGTCGCCAATAATTGCCGCAACATGACGATCTAAACCCTGTTCACGGGCGGCTATAGCCATGCCTAAGGCTGCGCTAATAGATGTGCTGGAATGACCCACACCGAAGGTATCAAATTCTGACTCTGTTCTTTTCGGAAATGCAGCTAGCCCATTGTATTGGCGGATGGTGTGCATTTGCTTACGGCGACCGGTTAGGATCTTATGGGGATAGGCTTGATGGCCAACATCCCAAACCAAGCGATCGTCGGGTGTATTAAAGGCGTAATGCAGAGCGACGGTCAGCTCAACAACCCCTAAACCTGCGCCAAAGTGACCACCTGTCTGACCGACGGAGTAAAGGAGAAATTCCCGTAGCTCGTTAGCCAGCTGAGGTAGCTGATTGATATCTAGCTTACGCATATTCTCAGGCAAGGTTACTTGATCAAGTAACGGTGTTACAGGCTGGGTTAGCGGGATTTCTTGGAACAAAGTGTAGTCAGGCATAGGCTTTTATACGTACCGCTTAGTGATTGCGCTGAATCACATAGCGTGCCAGCTCTCTCAACAGGTGGGCTTCTGGGCCAAAGGATTCAAGGGCCTCTAGTCCTACTTCAACTAATTCATGTGCTCTTTTTTTCGCTTCAGATAAACCTAGTAATGCGGGATAGGTTGGCTTATGCAGAGCCGCATCGGCACCCGTTTGTTTACCCAGTGTTGCGGTGTCACCTTCAATATCAAGGATGTCATCCTGAACTTGAAAGGCCAATCCTAAAGCCTTGGCATAAACGGTAAGCTGTTTAAGCTGTGTATCATTTGCACCACCGGCTATTGCACCCATGCGTACACTGGCGCAGATAAGCGCGCCGGTTTTATGGCGATGCATGTTTTCTAGCGCGGTCACATCAATGGCTTTTCCTACCGATGCTAAATCAATCATCTGCCCTGCGACCATACCTCTTGCGCCACTGGCCAAGGTTAGCTCTTCAAGTAGCTGCGGCAAATGGGCTAGATTATGATGGTTAAGCAGTGCTGCAAAGGCAGAGGTCTGTAAGGCATCTCCGGCCAAAATAGCGGTGGCTTCATCAAACTGAATATGACAAGTCGGTTGACCTCGACGCAGGTCATCATCGTCCATCGCTGGTAAATCATCATGTACCAGTGAGTAAGCATGAATCAGCTCAATGGCAACAGCGGTGGCATCGGCTGATTCAATAGCCCCTGTAATGGCTTTGCAGGCGGCGTACGCTAAAACAGGGCGAAATCGTTTGCCGCCATTAAATACGCTATAACGCATCGCTTGAAGAAGCTGGTCAGACGCTGATGATGGTGCTGACAAGGCTGAATCCAGCTGTTGATCCGCGCGTGCTATCAAAGGTTTGAGTTGGTCTTGGATACTCACGTTGGGCTATTATTCCGTTAAGGTATGAGACGATAAAGGCGCTTCATTCAATTGACCGCTTTGTTCTAAAAGCTGGCTGACTTTCTGCTCAGCGCTTGATAGGCGAGTTTGGCAGTCGCGAATTAAACGAATGCCATTTTCAAAAGCCTTCAGAGATTCCTCTAATGGCAAGTCTCCGGCTTCAAGCTGAGTGACGAGAGATTCCAGTTCAGCCATTTTACCAGCAAAATCTGTTGCTTTGGATTGCGCCATCACTAAACTCCCAGAATAAACCGGCAGACGTTACCGGAGAATATCCATTGGTTCAATAGCCAAAAAAATACAAATCTTTTTCCGATTATAAACACTATTTAAATCAATGGGTTGTAAATTTGTTAGCGACTTGCATATAAGAAAGCTCTACTCTGTGCTCTCTAAGGGGCGTATCTCTTTTTGGAAAGCCATTCAACCCTTGAGGAAAAGCCGCTATTATACGGCCAAGTACTGAGAAATTGCATAATGTTACAAAGGCGTAAAAACCAAAGACACATGCTAACTCTTCGTAAAGACTGTTGTTAGACCTGATTTTTCAGGCCCATTCGGTTAGAGCCATCAATTTTGTGAACAAGGAACCAAGGAGTTCTCTGTGGATATAGCAACCCTACTTGGTATTATCGGTGCCGTAGGTATTGTCGCAATGGCGATGATTCTTGGCGGTGACCCCGTTATTTTTCTTAATGTACCCTCCATGCTGATTGTTATTGGTGGGTCTTTATTTGTTGTGCTAGCAAAATTTAGTCTTGGCCGATTTCTTGGCGCAGTGAAAGTTGCTGCAAAAGCATTTGCTTTCAAACTTGAATCGACAGAAGAGATTATTGGTATCTTGGTTGATGTTGCTCAAGTGGCGCGCAAGGGTGATTTACTGGCGCTAGAAGATAAAGATGTTGATAACAAATACTTGAAAAACGGTATGCAGCTACTCGTTGACGGTCAAGACCGTGAAGTGGTTCGTACTATGCTGAGTAAAGACCGTGCAATGACATTGGAGCGTCATAAGTGGGGTGCCAAAGTGTTCACCGCTATTGGTGATGTAGGCCCAGCAATGGGTATGATCGGTACTTTGATCGGCTTGGTTCAGATGCTGTCTAACATGGATGACCCTAAATCAATTGGCCCTGCAATGGCTGTGGCGCTACTAACAACGCTTTACGGTGCTATGTTGGCGACGATGATTGCGATTCCTATTGCGGATAAATTAACACTGCGAATGACAGAAGAAGCTCAGATTCAGTCTGTGATTATTGATGCTTTATTAGCGATTCAGTCTGGGCAAAATCCGCGTGTTATCGAAGATATGCTGCGTACTTACCTGCCTGCGGGCGTTCGTGAAGATGCCTCTTTTGACCAGCCTGCTCCGGAATAAAAGTAGGCTTCAGGGTTGGCCTCTCGTATTAATACGGGCGGCCAGTAGGCACTTAAGACATTCAGGGTTTATCGTATGAGTGATGATGTAGAAGAGTGTGATTGCCCCCCTCCGGCTGCCGCGTGGGTAATGACCTTTGCAGATTTGATGTCTCTGCTGATGTGTTTTTTCGTCTTGTTGCTGTCATTCTCCGAGATGGATGTCACCAAGTTCAAGCGTTTGGCCGGTGAGCTATCCAAAGCGTATGGCATTCAGCGCCAGATTCAGGCAAATGATATTCCTATGGGAACGAGTGTCATTTTGCAGAATTATTCCCCAGGCAAGCCTGAGCCAAATCCGTTGGAAATTATTCAGCAGAAAACCACCGAGTTTGAGCCTAACCTGCGTACGGAGAGTGTGCAAACAATCACTGAGCAAGAGGTTGAAACTCAGGCTGATGCTGAGGCGATTGCTCAGCTTTTAAAAGAAGAGATAGAAGAAGGAAAAATTCAGGTCGAAACTCGAAGACGCAATATTATTATTCGTGTTGAAGAGAAAGGCTCGTTTTCACCGGGTAGCGCAACTTTATCTGAGCAGTTTGAATTGGTCATGGATAAAATCCGGCAGGCGTTGGCATCAACTCCTGGGAAGATCACTATTGAAGGGCATACCGATGATATTCCCATTAATACGGATCGTTTCCGCTCGAACTGGGATCTTTCAGCGGCTCGTGCAGCTTCAGTTGCCTTTGAGCTTGAGTTAGATGATCTTGTTGACCCTTCTAGGATGAAAGTTATTGGCTATGCCGATACTAAACCTTTAGTGTCCAATGACAGCCGTGACAGCCGTGCTAAGAACCGTCGCGTCGAGATTATTGTTGATCAAGGATTCAGTGAAGAAAATGGCGCTATCAGCTTCTTAAATGAACAGAATGAAGAAGCAAAAGAGGAAGGCGGAGAAGTTAATATGGAAATTGAAGAGCGGCTGTTTGAGTTAAAGCCTGACGAAGTTTTCTAGCCTTACTCTATAAGTTGATTTGACGGTTTGTTTTAATAGACCGTTTTCAAAGCCCCTCAGTTGTGATTTTCATGCTGAGGGTTTTTTTATGCCATAGCTGTTTAAGTGGCATAGCTGTCTAGGCGGCAGAGAAGTATAGAAATAGCTAAGAGCAATAGAGGGAACGGGCAATATAGGGCGTAAATCGTTATTATAGAAAAGATAATGACAAATGAATAGATATAAAAAGAAAATAGAGAGATCAAACAGAAGGGAAAAAATGGTGGCCGGAGACGGAATCGAACCGCCGACACGAGGATTTTCAATCCTCTGCTCTACCAACTGAGCTATCCGGCCGGTGAAGCATATGCGGATCTTTTTTGAAACTAACACGTTTATGGTGCCGGCACCAGGAGTCGAACCCGGGACCTACTGATTACAAGTCAGTTGCTCTACCGACTGAGCTATACCGGCACATAACGCTTTAAGCAAAAGATGGCTGGGGTACCAGGATTCGAACCTGGGAGTGCCGATACCAAAAACCGGTGCCTTACCGCTTGGCTATACCCCAACAAAACTTTTTTGGTGGCCGGAGACGGAATCGAACCGCCGACACGAGGATTTTCAATCCTCTGCTCTACCAACTGAGCTATCCGGCCAACGAGGCGTATTAAACTAAAAACTCTTTTTCTCGTCAACCCTTTTTTGAAAAAAAGTTAAAAAAATACAGTCGCTTATTGGTCTTTTACGTTTTCTGGTGGGGTGTACCCAGCTACAGGCTCCAAATCATCTGCGTTTGCGAAGAACTTGTCCATTTCGGCGCTTAAAAAAGCACGAGATTCTGGACTCATCATATTAAGGTGCTTCTCATTAATCAGCATGGTTTGATACTTCATCCATTCCTGCCATGCCTGCTTGGAGACACTGTTTAGAATCTCTTGTCCTTTCTTTCCCGGAAATGGAGGCAGAATTAATGCTTCAAGTTCCTGTTGGTATTTTTTGCAAAAGATCGTGTGGCTCATAAGGTTAAGTCTCTTTTATTGTCTTGCGTGTATTGGGGATACTGAACAGATTTCAACCGTGCAGTAATTTATAAATAGGCCCAGGTAGACCGATACTATCTGGCTGTTCTGGCTTGTACCAGCGCTGGCCTTGCTCTCTAACGCCCTGCTCAATCTGTTTGCTCTCATTCTTTGTTAGATGGCAGAGATAAATATCGGCTTTTAGGGTGAAATGAGAGAACTTGTGCTCAAGGGACTGTTTTTCAATGCTGACCGGCTGCTGGTTTAGCAATTGCTCTGTTTCATCCGCATCTGGCAGGCTCCACAGGCCGCCCCAAATTCCCGTTGGTGGACGCTGTAGTAATAGATAGCCGCGCTCGTTATCTCGTAATAGATAAAGTGTGCTGTGGCGCACGGGATTAATTTTCTTCGGTTTGGATGCGGGGAAGTCATGCTGACTGGCGGTGGCTCTTGCCGCGCACCAATCTTGAATTGGACACTGCTCACATTTAGGGTTCCGGCGGGTGCAAACTAAGGCTCCCAGATCCATTACGGCTTGAGTATAGGCTTGGCTCTGATTATTTGATGCTTGGCTTGAGCTGTTTGGCTCTGGGTTTGGGCTGTTTGGCTCTGGGTTTGGACTGTTGGAGGCATTGGTATTGGGAGTAGCGGTGTTGGGAGTATAGTGCTCAGCCAATTGCCAAAGTACCTTTAACGTTTTGCTTTGCCCCGGCCAGCCTGGTACGCAGTGTAGTCGTGCTAAAAAACGCTTTACGTTGCCATCAAGAATGGCTGCTGGGGTATTGTATGCCTGTGCCACAATGGCCGCTGCAGTTGAGCGGCCAATACCGGGTAGGGTTTCCAATACGACGGCATCATTGGGGAATTCCCCGTGATATTTTTCTGTGATCTGCTGGGCGCATTTATGTAGATTTCTTGCCCGAGCGTAATAGCCAAGCCCTGTCCAAAGGTGCAGCACGTCATCAATATCTGCCTTTGCGAGCTGCTCAATGGTTGGAAAGCGTTGTGTAAACGCCTCAAAATAAGGAATAACCGTGCTCACCTGTGTTTGTTGCAGCATTACCTCTGATAACCAGACTTTATAGGCCGTTCTGTTTTTCTGCCAAGGCAGAGATTTACGCCCATGTTGGCTATACCAGTTTAAAAGTGCATCGGATATTGCTTGAGCATTATGGAGAGTAACGGACAGATCCAAAGGTGCCTACCTGCTTGACTGAATGTTGATGGATGGTCGACATTAAAAAGGGCCAGCAAAAGCTGACCCTTCTCTTCATTCTATTCTATTCTACTTTATTGATCATTCTAACGGCTTTGATTCTAAAAGCGTATCACTGAGAATATACCGTGAATGGCCTAGAATAAGCTTTTCAGTTTATCTTTTAATTTATCTTCCGCTTTTTGACGGGCAGCCCGCTTTTCTTCCTCTAGCTTAGCTTTTAGGCGTGCTTTCTCTGCATCGGCCTTTTCCTGTAAGCGAGCCTTCTCTGCGTTAAATGCTGCTTTGGCTTCGTTCTCTGCTATTTTTCCTAGGGTATCGCCAATAGCGCTACTGTCTAAACCGCAGTCGATATCAAAGGGGGTACCGTAGCTACCTTTGCAGGCTACTGGCCAGCGAACAGATTTAAAGTTGCTATTAACGGTACAGGCGGTGTCGCTAGCATCGGTGATTTGAGCCCCTAAGTTGTAGTTAAAGCGTTCCTGCGGCAGGTTCAAGTCGCCATAGCCGGTCAACATAATACCGGGGGTTGCGATGGTCATATCTTTATTGCTGCCCACGCCATTGGTAAAGACCATGCTGCCTTTTAGTGAGGTAAAGTCTGTATTGGCAGACCACTGATTAGTGTTAGATCTACCTAGGGCGGTACACATCTCTTTTGCAATATTGGTGTGTAAGAACGCGCCATTTCTTACATCAAAATCAACCTGACCATTCAAGTGACTTATCAGCGTTGAAACGCGGTTTGTTTGTGTGGTGATGTTGGCGTTAGCAAACACTGCACCGGTTACATCTTCAAACTCTGCCATCTGCGCCAAAATCGGTGTGATCTGCACGCCTTGTGTTGCATGTTTGAAGCGGATTGTAAGAGGAACTGGGCGCACATCGACGGTTGCTGTGTTGGTGATGCTACCACCATAAAGTTTAGCATTGGCTTTATTAAGGTTAACCACCCCATTTTTGGCGATAACGGCCAGTTGAATATCAGAAATATCCAGTTTTTTAATGGTTAGCTGATTTAGGTTGATTTGGGCATCGGCATTAAGGGTTTTAATCAGCTCAACTGGCAGTAGGTCAGTTTCAGGTGCTGATTTTGCGGTGCTGTCACCGGTGGGGGCTGCTGCATCGTCTTCATCTTCGCCTTCTTTAACCGGAGGTAAATAATGATCGGCATTCAATTTGTCGATATTAAGGCGAGCCACAATGGCTTGGCTGGCTAATTGAATGGAGGCATTACCTTTAACCGTGGTGTCATCAAGCTGAATCGTTAGCTGTTTAATAGCAGCCGCTTTTGTGGATGCGTCAAAGTTAGCAGCTAGGGCGACGTGCTGCATCGCATCTTGGCGAGCCATTTCCGGTAGTACAATCTCCAGCTGAGCCAATAGCGCTTTTAAATTAAAGCTGGAAACCTGCAAGCTCCCCTTAATAATAGGTGCTTTGGTCAGCTGTGTGATCTGGGTACTCAGTGCCATAGTCACGCCGTTAACACTTAGCCGTTTGGCAGAGAAATTGGCGCTATCGTGCTTAAGATTCGCTTCGGCATCCGCTTGTAGGCTTAATGTTGCTTTGTTTCCGGGGATTAACGGTGAGTTGGCATTCAGTTGCAGGTCAAGATTGCTTAGCTTAAAGGCTTCGTTTTCAAGGTCTGCTCGCAGGTTGGCGGTTAGCTTTAGGTGGGCATCAAGCTGTGGGTTTTGGCTTGATAGCTGAGTTGAAAAGCTGATTGGGAAGCTTTCACCTAGGGTGATGTTATCACTGGTCAGTGTTAAATCTTTAACCGCAAAGTGCAAATCTTGCTGTTGGTCGGTAAAGGTGAGTTGAGCCTTGTTAAGATCGATACCGCCGATCAAGATCGTCGGTAATGTTGTTGGCTGTGTTGAGCTACTTTCCTGTGGGGCCGGTTCTGATGTCGCCGCATCACTTTCTGGAATTAATGCCTGCCAGTTACCACGACCGTTTTTATCCACAACCAAGTCAGCCTGCAAACGATCCACAAGAATGCGGTCGACCTCAACGGAGCCAGACAATAGCGGCATCACTTTAACCGAGACACTCATCTGTTCTAGCGATGCTAGGGTGGTATTCGTGTTATCCGGTAGTTTGACGGCGACCTGATTGATGTTGATGCCGATGCGCGGATAAATCATCACATTCAGCTCACCATTAATCTCTAAGGGAACCCCCGCGTCTTGGGCGGCGGCTAAGATTTGAGGTTTAAACTGGTTAGCATCAAAAAATTGCGTTAAGTAAACAGCGAGACCGGCTAATAGCAAGACTGCAAAGCTTACTAAATAGATGATAGATCTTATTAATAATCGCACAGTTATTTCTTCCCTGTGGTTAACGGTTAAGTGACTTACGGCGCTTCAAAGAGATAAGTATCACCGTCGGCTTTTAGTGGATAGCCCATGCGTTGCAAAATAATAAGGTCCTGCGCCATCAGGGCATCAGCGGGCACACGAAGTGCTTTATTTTCAGCTTGAGCGGCCTCTAAAACCAGTTGAAGCAAGCGGCTACCCACACCGCGGCGGCGGGTTATTTTTCGGACACAGAGATGGCTGATATCCCAAAAGGTGCCTGTTTTAGTGATGACCGCTGCAGCAATTAAGCGTTCATTAAATAGGCCGCAATAAAGCGCCTGCTGCGGATCTGCCAAAATATGGCTGACAAACGCTGGCGCAGAGTTTGCCCCCTTGATTTGAGTACGGCGTTCAGGCTGAGCGTCGGCATAAATTTTTTCTAACTGCTCTAATCGAGCTTTGTCTGGGTTATCCGTCACGACAGTCAACAAAACAGGCATACAGCGTCTCCAAAAGATAAAAAGGACTCTGGCTTAAGGCATAATAGGGTAGTTTGGCCATGATAGGTGTCACTTGAGATGTCACTTGATAGCTATCAAGGCCATAATAAAACACACAAGGCGATAATAAAGCACAGAGTTTGCTGAAGTATTGTAGCGGATAGCGGGGCAGATTCTCTATAATTCACTTTTTTCTGATCATAAGCAGCCCTCCGGAGAATAGCATGGCGGAGCGTACCGCAAGCGTAGAGCGTAATACCCTAGAGACTGAAATTAAGGTTTCTATCAATCTTGATGGCACCGGAAAACTGAATATCGATACCGGCGTTCCCTTTTTAGAGCACATGATCGATCAAATTGCCCGTCACGGCCTGATCGACATGGATATTGTCGCTAAAGGTGATCTGCATATTGATGACCACCATACCGTGGAGGATCTTGGTATCACCCTCGGTCAAGCCTTCGCTAAAGCGGTGGGCGACAAAAAAGGTATGACGCGTTATGGCCATGCCTATGTGCCGCTGGATGAAGCACTATCGCGGGTGGTGATCGATTTCTCTGGTCGCCCTGGGTTATGTCTGAATGTTGACTTTACCCGAGGTAGTATCGGCAAGTTTGACACTCAGTTGTTCTCTGAATTCTTCCACGGTTTTGTCAATCATGCCGGTGTTACTCTGCATATCGACAATCTGAAAGGCTATAACGCACACCATCAGGCGGAAACGGTCTTTAAAGCTTTCGGCCGTGCCCTGCGCATGGCGCTGACGATGGATGAGCGCATGGCGGGTATGATGCCGTCAACTAAAGGCAGCCTATAAGCACCTGCTTAAGGAAATACTATGAAGACAATTGCTGTTATCGATTACGGCATGGGTAATCTGCACTCGGTATCAAAAGCACTGGAGCATGTGGCTAATAATCAGCGGGTTGTTGTGACCTCTGACCCTGACGTTATTCGTCAGGCCGAGCATGTTGTTCTGCCCGGTGTCGGCGCAATTCGTGATTGCATGGCGGAAATTCGTCGTTTGGGTGTGGATAAAGTGGTGCAGGAAAATATTGCCTCTGGTAAGCCATTTTTGGGTATCTGCGTAGGTTATCAGGCGCTAATGCAAGACAGTGAAGAAAATGGCGGCATACCTTGCCTGGGTCATTTTGATGGCCATGTGCGCTTTTTTGGTGATCCGCTGCTTGATGAAAAGGGCGAGAAGTTAAAAGTGCCGCACATGGGCTGGAATCAGGTCAAACAAGCCCACCCGCATCCTATTTGGCAGGGCATTGAGGATGAAACTCGCTTCTATTTTGTCCACAGCTACTATGTTGAGGCGGCCAATACCGATCAAGTTATCGGTGAAACCCGTTATGGCAAAACCTGCCATGTGGCTCTGGCTCAAGATAATGTTGTTGCGGTGCAGTTTCATCCAGAAAAAAGCCATGATGCAGGTTTACAGCTACTGAAAAACTTTGCTGAATGGGATGGTAAAACGGCCTGATCCCCTTTTTGGATTTAAGAAAACAGGAGCCAAGAATGGCACTGGCAAAACGTATTATCCCTTGTTTGGATGTAGATAAGGGGCGCGTCGTTAAAGGCGTTAATTTTATTGATATTCGCGATGCAGGCAATCCGGTAGAAGTTGCCAAACGCTACAATGAGCAAGGTGCTGATGAGATCACGTTTCTGGATATTACCGCCAGTAATGAAGATCGTGATACCACGGTTCATATGGTGGAAGAGATTGCCAGCGAAGTGTTTATTCCGCTAACAGTGGGCGGTGGTATTCGCCGTTGTGAGGATATTCGCCGTATGTTAAATGCGGGTGCCGATAAAGTAGGCATTAACACCGCTGCGGTTTTTAATCCTGATTTTGTCCGAGAAGCAGCGGAACGCTTTGGACGGCAATGTATCGTGGTTGCTATTGATTGCAAGCGCGTTAGTGCCGATGGTGAGCCGGGCCGTTGGGAAATTTTCACCCACGGTGGTCGCAAGCCAACGGGTATTGATGCGATTGAGTGGGCGATAAAAATGAACGATTACGGTGCCGGTGAGATTCTACTGACCAGCATGGATCGTGATGGCACGAAAAACGGTTTTGATCTGGATGTGACTCGAGCCATCAGTAATGCTATTCCGATTCCGGTTATCGCCTCTGGTGGTGTCGGTAATCTGCAGCATTTGGCCGATGGTGTTACTGAAGGTCATGCGGATGCTGTTCTGGCCGCCAGTATTTTCCATTTTGGTGAGTACAGCATTCCAGAAGCTAAAGCCTTTATGGCCGCTCAGGGTATTGAGATGCGCCTTTAAGGCCATCACCTGAAACCTGTGCGAGGAGTACAGTCTTGATCATACTTCGACGGACGTTAATAACGATTCTAGCGCTGTTGTTGGTTGGGACTGTACTTATCTATGGCCTGGCTGTCAGCCATTCCCGTTGGTTGCCCGCAGCCGTTAATCAAACCATTTTGGCTGAATCTATCGCAGGCTTACCCGCAGGAAGCTTACAAGTTTCGACGATAAGATTTGAGCATTGGCAGCGTTTGGGTTCCCTTGAGATCACCGGCCCCACCAATAGCCAGCTACAGGTTGAAGGTATCTCTTGGCCTCAGACTGGGCATTTGGTTATCGACCGATTAAACCTACGTTTGCCAGAGACGCTACCGAGACGGAAGCCGTCGAGTCAGAAGCCGTCTTTAGTACCGGCTAGCACGCCTTCCTTAGTAGAGACTAAAACACTCTCACGTTCTGCGCCATCCCAGCAGGCAATGGGTTTTAGTATTCGAGAGTCCTATCAGCAGCTTTACAACACTGTTGCGCCTTTACTAACCCAGCTCGATCAGTTGAGTGAGCAAAGCCAGTTAAATAGCCTTACCATTAAACAGTTAAGCCTGCAGGGACTACCGCTCGATTTTGCGGTGAATATCGAGCGGGAGCCAAGGGATACGCTAAGCAAGGGTCGATGGATGATCCGTCTTAGTGGCGAAGAAATGATGCCTCCTAATGGAGGGCAGGCTAAGCGCCAACCCCTTCAGCTAGGGCTAAATCTTGATTTAGCTACGGGCTTGAGCTCGGGTTCAGGTTTACAGTATCAGGCTCAATTAAGCCTTGGGTCGCTGGATCATCGGGAGTTATTAGAGGACTGGGTGCAAGCAGAATGGCCATTACCGGTTTGGACTGGTGTAAAAGATGGTTTGGATCAGTTGCAGCAGATCAGCAAGCAATATGGGCTTTCCAGCACAAAAACAAACCTCAAGCTTGCGGCAACCTTTACCCCAGAGCAGGCGGATATAACGCTGAATCTACCGGCTTTTGGTGTTCAGCCCGTGGACGGCTGTCCTCTACAGCTAGAGGCTCAAACATTGAACTTGAGCTATTTTATCGGGCGTAGCTCTAGCAAGGACGATCAAACCGATCAAGAGAGGCTAGATTTGGCTATGCCGCAAGGGCAAAAGCTGGCGCTAAAGGGTCAATGCTTGTCGGCTATTGTGACGAGTATCCCCGCCGTATGGGCTAAGGCCCCATCATTAGAAGAGCAAAAAGAAGGCTTTAATCTAAAAGGTCTTGAGCCAGCGAGTTGGCAGCAAGGCGGGTTGCTAACATTGGCTTTTGAAGAGCCGGTAATCTTTTTGCCTGAGCCCAAAGCACCTCAGCTCGATGCCAGAGGGATTAAGCTTCTGTGGCAGCCTAATAACACCGTGGCTCCAGAGATAAGGCTAGAGGTTGAGGAGCTAAAGCTTTCCCCGAAAAAAGCGATGGCTAAACTGGATGCTGAGCTAAAAGCAGAGCTTTACCCTCATCCATTATTTGCGGATCAATCCCGTCAAATAGCGTTGTCTTTTTTGGCGGATATAGAGGCTGAGTTTAGCCCTGTATCTATGTCTGAACTACGGCAAGCATCTGCTAGGTTAACACGGAGCCAGATAACCCTTTCTCCAGCGGTTAATGATACTTCTGTTCTGTGGGCGCCTAAGCAGTTTGAATTGCCTTTGCTTAGACATCAAGGGACATGGCAGATTTCATATCAAGCTGGGCATGTGGCAAAACGGCGGGAGGCTATGGAATGGCAGAAGGTCGCGAAATGGCAAGTGAGCCATCAAGCCTCGGGAGCGCTATTGATACGGCATCCCATGTTAAAGCAGAACTTACGGTTGCCCTATACCACTGATCTTGAGTTGGGCTCTTTACCCGCTGATGGCTCTTTACCTGCTAATGGCTCCTCACCCAAGAAAAATAATCTAGGATTTGTTGGTCAATGGAATTGGCAGTTGGCCGGGGATTCTTCACCAATGGCGGTGTTTGCTAAGGGGCAGGGTGGTAGTCCTCTTGGGCTTTTGCCTCAGTTTTCACTGGGGATGAGGCTAACGGAGCAGGCATTAGCCAGTCAACTGGATTGGCAATTAGATATGAGCCGTATCAGCGAGTGGCAGCGACTTCCAGCGGGAACCTTGCTGAATACCGGTGAGCTAAAAGGCCGAGTCACCACTCACTTGCCGACGGCTAGCCTTAACACGGTGGTTGATATTGAAACACTGTTTAATCCGCTAATGGCAGAGATTGATGCTGATCTGACCCATTTAACGGGTAGGGCGAAAGGGTATGAGTTTTCCGGCATTAAATTACCCATAAAAGCGGCGCTTAAATCAGGCCGTTGGCAGCTAGAACCGCAAACGCTTACGATCGAACGAATTTTCGCAGGTGTGGAACTAACTCAGTTTGCGGTTGATCTTAATGCTAGCGGGCAGGGGATTGGTGATGATTTTCGGCTTGACGCTGAACTTGCTAATATGACCGCCCAAACCCTTGGCGGGGGTATTGCTTTAGCAAAACTAACCTATCCGTTTGATAAACAGAAGGCGGCCAATTTAAAGCTGGAACATTTAGATTTAAGCCAATTGATCGCCCTAGGCGATAACCAGATCAAGGTAACGGGGCAGCTCAGTGGTACACTGCCCCTTATTCTTAGTGAACAAGGGGTGGCTATTAAGCAGGGGCGTGTTGCCAGTCATCAAGGTGAAATTGTTTTGCAAGAGAACGCCGCATGGCAGGCGATGTTGCAGCAGCAGCCAACGCTAGCCGGACAGCTACGACATCTGAATCATCTGTATTATCATCTGTTACAGGGTGATATCCAGATGGATGAAAAAGGTCAGTTAAAGGCTGAACTGGTGATTCAAGGGGAAAACCGAGTTGAACAGCAGCCGGTAAACCTGAATTTTTCCAGCGAACAGAATATTCTGACGCTACTTAAGGCACTTCGATTAAGCGATCAGATCGACAAATCGCTCAGTGAATCCGCACAAAGGATGTATCAATGATACTCAGAACGTTAGCCTTAATCGGCATATTCGGCGCACTGGTGGCCTGTACCCCCAGAATTGAAGTGTCGGCAAAGGAACCCATCACCATTAATCTTAATGTGAAGATCGACCATGAGATTCGGGTGAAAGTAGATAAAGAGCTGGATCAAATGTTCAGCGAAAACAGTGATCTTTTCTAAGGCGCTAACCTGATGGAGAACAAGATGAAAATCAATAGCTTGATACCCACCCAGTGGGCTTCTTTGTTGACAGCCTTACTATTGTCAGTTTTTTTGACACTCACGCTGGCGGCTCCTGCCTATGCATTGGATATTGATGTGGCTAAAGATAAAGGCTGGGTCGGTGAGCGTTATACCGGCTATTTGGGTGTCGTTCAGCCACAGGCTGGAGTGAAAGCCTTAGTTGATGAAATCAATCAAAAACGGGGGCAGCGCTATAAAGAACTTGCGGCGAAGAATGGCATCACCGTACAGGAAGTCGAAAAAATCGCAGGTAAAAAAGTGATCGAAAAAACCAAGCCGGGCAACCTGGTTGATCTAGGTAATGGTTGGTTAAAGAAATAAATGAGTAGAGACAGAGCCTGCCTTTCTTTTGGGGAAGTCAGGCTTTTTTTGTTTTTGGGCCGTTAAACCCCCGCCTGTATTTAAAGGAAACCCGATGAGCACCGAACAACTGTTAACTTACCAATGGCTCTTAGCTGGCGCGTTTTTGGCCTTTATTGTCTCGATCTGTACTCTGTTTTTTCAGGCGCTGTTCCATGAGAAACGCATTGCCATAAGCTGGCTGGTAGTTATCTTTTTTATCAGTATCTTAAATGGCTCAGGGGCGGTCAGTCTTGGCATTATGGTAGGGGCTAATCCAGATGCGGATCATCCCATTATTACCGGAATAACCAGTATCGGTGATTATCTGGTGCTGGCTTTAGGTTTAGTTGAGGTTGGGCTTTTTCTGCTATTTATTGTCCGGCATTACCGCAAAATGTATGTCAGCTTACCCGCCATTGTGCTACTGATTTGTATCGGTTTTGGCTACAAAGCCTATCAGGATTTAGTGGCCAGCGGTACGGTACAGTTTGCACCGCCTGAACAGATCGAAAACAATAAAGAGGGTGGTGCGGATTTGGCGGAGTAAGGCATTCCGCTGAACTTATAGGTTCAGCGGAAGCCTAGATGGCGGTAAGAGCATTCAGGCTTTTCTCTAAACAGCCAAATCTAAACAGTTAAACCTAGGCAGCTAACACCGTCATTGTGTGCCATCACTCTTAATGCTTTTAGCTTCTCTTTGTGAGGGTGTTTCATGGCGCTGACTTGCTCAAGCACTTCATCCTGAAAATCCCGATCAAACTGCATCAACTCATGGTTGTTAAGCAGGCTGCGGCGAGCTTTTTCATCGTCTTCTGGAAGCTCTTCTGTGGCTTCAATAAAGCTGATAATGGTTTGACGCATTAGGCGGCTAACGCGGGTAACTTCTTCTGCTTGAGTACCCATAGCGAGTTCCATCGCTGTATGAACCGCCATCGCCGCATCAATCGCGGGATATACGCCATACATCTCGTGATCCGCATCATTGGGGATCAGTTCGGCTAGTTTTTCCAGCTGTACTTCAAAGTTAATCTTGCTCTCTTTATTCGCGAGTTGCTCCCAAACCAGCATTAGGCTGTTTTTAAGTTGGGCGGCACGCTCATCCTGTTCGGTCACTTGGCAAAATAATGCGTAATTAGGCATCATACGTTCTGCTAATGCGGCGGAAAATGCCGTTTGCTGCCAAGGAGCAAGTTCTTTAAGTTGCTGAAAAAATGCGCTCATGAAGGTGTTTTCTCTACCTAATTTGGGGTCGAATTAAGGCTGGGAGTGCTACGGTACGTAGGGGTTTCCCAATGTTGCGTTAGTATAGGTTTTAGCCACTGGGGTTCTTGATTTTGTTGCAATGATGCATCTTGATAGGACTGATACTCTGTGTCGGGCTGTTGTGGCTCAGAGCTGTTTTTATCCGTTAAGTTACTTTTTTGTACGGCACGGGAATCGCTTGCTCTGACGTCATTGTTAGTAGCGCTATTATCGGTGGCTTTGCTTTCCATCGAGTCAGCTTCTCTAGCGACGAGTCGTTGGCGTTGCAGTGCTGTGACAGCAGACCTAGAAACCGGTGGTTGGGTATTGGTATCGTTATGGTCAATCAGTTTTTTGCGAACAATGGCTGCTTTATAAATCGTAGATTTATAGTCGGATGTTTTATAAGAATCGATTTTATACGTGGTGGCATCTGATGGATTTGATAATGCTATTTGAGGAGGCACGCTATTGATAATGGTTGTTTTATCATTATCGGCCAGCTTCGGAGCATCATCAAGCCACGAATCAAGAGATGGCGCTGGGGACGATGCCGGTACTGTCATTTGAGTCGGTGGTACTGTTATTTGAGTCGGTGGTACTGTTATTTGAGCTGGCATGATATTAGGCTGAGTATCATAAGCTTGTCCCATGGCTAGAAGTTGGCTGGGAACAGAAACTAAACGGATACCCTGTTTTTTTAGCTCGGGCAAACGCGCTTCTAACATGTCTAGTGTGACGCGATGGGGGTGACCGATACCTATGGCATGGCCTTTGCGTTTCGCGGTGCGTAGCAGGAGTTCAAAGGCTTCGTTGACAGCTTTAGGCGTGCGGATATGATCCAGAAAAACATCACGGCTCATACTTGGCACACCGTTTTCTCGGGCGGTGGTTTCTGCAACGGATGCGGCGGTTGTTCGGCTGTCGATAAAAAATAATTTGCGCTTGTTAGCTTCTTCCATTAGCCACTGCATTCGGGTTTTATCTTGGGTTAGCTGGCTACCCATATGGTTATTTATGCCCTGCACAAAGGGGATTACAGCCAAGGATTTATTCAATTCTTTGATAAAACTAGCCTGATCCATATCAGGGCTTAGAGTTCCTGGGCCAGGCTCTCGCTGATGTATATTGGTCATCGGCGCGTGCAGCATCACGATTTTGCCCTGTTGGTGGGCCGCTTTGGCAAGGCGTTTACTGTAAGGCGTGTGGGGTAGTACCGCATAATTGACAGCCCCCGGTAAGTTAACTGCCCGTAGACCGTTACGCAGGTTGTAGCCAATATCATCAATAATAAGCGTGATTGTTGGCGCGCTAGAGGCCTGAGTTGTGGTGCTTAGGCTTAGCATAAATATAACACTGCCCAGCAATCCGCTGAGCAGAGGTTTAATGGCGCGTTGAATGGTCATGGTCATCATTGTCTAGGGTTCATAAAGTTGTCTAAGGTTCATACGTGTAAAATGATAGAACCATTCATTTAAGACTACTTTTGAAGAATATGCAGCCCTTTTAATAAGCTCAAAGCTTCAAATAGTTGGTAGTCTGATTCTGCTAGGGAATCTTGTGGTGCTTGAGCTTTTCCGTTGCTATCTTCTTGCCCACTTTCTAAATGACCGCTTAAGTCGGCTTCCTTGATCTGTAGTTTAGCCTCTAATGGGGTTAGATGTGCAGGTTTTACTTCAATATCCGGTGTAATACCCTGAGCCTGAATAGATCGCCCCGATGGTGTGTAATATAAGGCGGTGGTTAGCTTTAAGCCTCGGTCGCTACCTAATGGCAAAATAGTTTGTACGGAGCCTTTACCAAAGCTCTGCGTTCCCATAATAATGCCGCGCTTATGATCTTGCAGCGCCCCTGACACAATCTCTGATGCGGAGGCGGAGCCTTCGTTGATCAACACGATTAATGGCGCGCCTTTGCTTGGGTCTGACGGGGATGCGTGGAAATTCATGGCGGCATTATCCAAACGACCTTTGGTGTAAACGATCATACCTTGGGTGATAAATGCATCGACGACTTCTGCGGCGGCCTGTAGAACGCCGCCTGGATTGTTCCGCAGATCTAATACGATACCGTTTAATGTGCCGTCGGCCTCTTTGTGCATTTTGGCCAGAGCTTTGACGACTTCTTCGCCAGTATGTACTTGAAACTGGGTAATCCGAATATAGCCGTAACCTTTATCCAGCATACGATGCTTTACGCTGGTTACTCGAATAAGCGCCCGTTTAAGGGTGACTTCAAATGGTGCATCAACACCGTCGCGCATAATGGTTAGTCGGATACTGGTGTCGGGCTTTCCGCGCATCAGTTCAATGGACTTATTAAGCGGAAGATTTTTAACCGGCGTATCATTAATTTTTACGATTAGATCGTGGGGACGGATATCAGCTCGGGCGGCGGGGGTGTCATCAATAGGCGTGATAACCTTAATAAAGCCGTTTTCGGTGCTAACCTCCAGACCAAGACCGCCAAATTCACCCTGCGTACTTTCTTGTAGTTCGCTGTAGTCCTCGGGGGTTAAGTAAGAGGAGTGCGGGTCTAGTCCTGAAATCATGCCTCGGATAGCATCATCTAAGAGGTCTTTGTCATCCACGTCGTGTACGTAGGCACGCTTGATGCGCTCGAACACTTCACCAAAGGTGCGGAGTTCTTCTAAGGGCAGCGCTTGAGCTTCCTCATAAGCGGGCTCCTCAACGGGCTCAATATCATCTGCATACAAATTGAATCCGGTCAGGCTCAGTAGTAGGCCTAGGCTGATACCAAGTGTGGTCCGTGTGGTGCTCATGGATAACTCCTTCTTCCCAAGGTGTTTCCTTGGGTTATGATATTCAATGCCTATTATTAGTCTGGTCAATGCTTATAAATGACCAAGCTAAATCGTTAACGACGACCAAGCCAGACGATCGGATCCTGTGGCGCGCCTTTTTCCCGAATCTCAAAATAAAGCCCCGAGCGGCTTTGACCGCCGCTTCGACCAGCAGTTGCAATACTTTCACCGGCATGAATCCAGTCCCCTGCTTCACGCAATAGCGATTGGTTGTGACCGTAAAGACTCATATAGCCATTGCCGTGATCCATAATCAAGAGCACGCCATAACCCCGTAGCCAGTCGGCAAACACCACGCGGCCAGAGTGAATCGCCTTAATTTCATTACCTTCATTGGCGCGGATTACCATGCCGTTGCGTCTTAGTTTGCCTCTAATTTGCTCACTACCAAAGGCATAGGCGACACGGCCTTTAATCGGCCAAGGTAACTTGCCTCGCATGGATTTAAAGGGGCGTGTATCTTTCGGCATGGGAATATTAACAATAGCTTCTCTGACTTCTTCTAATAGTTTTTCCAGCCGCGCTCTATCTTGGTTTAAGCTGACAAGCTCCTGTCCTTTACCGGCAATATCTTTATCCAGCTGGGCGACGAGCGTTTCACGTTTGGTTTGTTCGCTGTTGAGGCGTTTGCGGCGCTCTTCTAGTTTTGTGCGGATGGCGCTTAGGGCGTAGTCTTTTTGCAGCATCTCTTTTTCAACACGATTCAAACTTTTGGCCGTCTCTAAATATTCGTCGATGTGTCGGCTGCGCTCTTTGTTAATGTAGTCGTAATAGCGGAGCACGCGGGATACTTGATCAGGCTGCTGCTGGTTAAGCAGTACTTTGAGATACTCTTGTCGCCCCATGGCATAGGCCGAGCGAATTTGGCGCTCTAGGTAGGTTTTTTGCTGGTTTTGTTTGAGCTTAAGGTCTCGTTTTTCTGAGCGCAGCTCACCTAACCGCGTTTGTAAACGCTGGCTATTGGCAAGATTGCTACGGATATCTTTGGCGATACTGGAAATGGACTTTTCAGAAGCTTGTAGCTCTTTGAGTACCTTCGCCTTTGCCCCTTTAACCTGATTAAGCGATTGCTCTAGGGTTTTAATGCGAGAGTTTAACGCTTGAAGTTGCTGTGCTGAGACGTCTTTATTCGCTCCCTTGTCCGCGCCATAGCTTTGAAACGATGGCAGCATAAAGACCAATAAACAGATCATCAGATGTAGATGTCGGATGTTACTAAAACGGTTTTGAGTCACATTTATATGTAGCACAGACACAGCAGCTCTTTTAATCATCAATGACAGGTTTGTCCTTATAACGAAGAGCCAGATGGGTTATGTATTAGGCTCTTCGTACGGCTTTGTTACGTTAAGACGCTGTGCCCGCTGAGTTAAAATAGAGATATTAACGGAGCTAAGGCACCGGCGCTAATGGAGTTAAGATGCTGATATTAATGAGAATTTGTTATTTTTTCTCTCTGTATCAAGTTTTGGCCGCTCATCTCTGTGGGCTGTTTTAGTCCCATGATGTTTAACAGGCTTGGTGCGATATCACAAAGACGACCATTGTCCAAGGTAATGCTTTCTGACCGCTGGTTAACATAAATCAGAGGAACAGGGAATGTTGTATGAGCCGTTTGTGCCTGTCCAGAGGTCGGGCTAACCATCTGTTCTGCATTACCATGATCCGCTGTAATCAAGCATTCACCACCCACTTCTAACAACGCTTCGGTTACACGTCCTAGGCAGACATCTAAGGCTTCAATGGCTTTAATGGCGGCATCATATTTACCCGTGTGACCAACCATATCGCCGTTCGCATAGTTGCAAACAATAAGGTCATAATCCCCGCTTTTAATCGCATCAACCAGCTTGTCAGTAACTTCTGGAGCGCTCATTTCAGGCTGAAGATCATAGGTGGCAACCTGAGGCGACTGAATCAATACACGGGTTTCACCATCGTACTCATTTTCGCGCCCACCGCTAAAGAAGAAGGTGACATGGGCGTATTTTTCCGTCTCGGCAATACGCAGCTGAGTTTTGCCTTGCTTTGCCATATATTCGCCCAGCGTATTAACCAGCTTGGCCGGTGGATAGGCGGTGGTCGCTGTAATATCGGCGGCGTATTCAGTCAGCATAATAAAGTCGGCCAGTTGCGGCGTTACTTTACGGTTGAAGCCGTCAAAGTTGGCATTGACAAAGCATCGGGTGATTTCACGGGCGCGGTCAGCACGAAAGTTCATAAAGAGTAGCGCATCGCCATCTTCAATTTTAATCGCTTCACCTTCGGGCTGAATGCTGGATGCGGCGACGAACTCATCATTTTCATCACGGGCGTAAGCGGCCATCAAAGCTTCTTGAGCTGATGTGTAGGTGTGTGCCGCTTTTGCTTGAGTGAGTAAGTCGTAGGCAAGTTCAACACGATCCCAGCGATTATCACGATCCATCGCATAGTAGCGACCAATTAAAGAGGCCACAAAACCTACACCCAACTCTTTGAGTAGGGCATCAGTTTTAACAATAGAGTCTTCAGCACTGCGAGGTGGCATATCGCGGCCATCAAGAAAACCGTGTACGTAGACTTTTTTCGCACCGCGTTGAGCGGCCAGTTTGCAGGCTGCCATAATATGGTCTTCATGACTATGAACGCCACCAGGAGACAACAAGCCCATTAAGTGCACGGCTTTACCAGCGGAAACGGCCTTGTCTATCCCATTGACTAAGGCTTCATTCTCGAAAAAATCACCATCGGCAATGGACTTAGTGATACGGGTAAACTCTTGATAAACCGTACGCCCAGCACCTAGGTTCATATGGCCCACTTCTGAGTTACCCATCTGGCCTTCTGGTAAACCAACGGCCATGCCTGAGGTTTCTATCAGAGCGTTAGGATATTGCTGCCACAGCCGATCCCAGACCGGCTTGTTAGCATTAGCAATGGCGTTACTTTCGGCGATTTCGCTATAACCGAAACCATCAAGAATAATAAGAGCAACAGGCGTACGTTTTGGCATGATGTTTTAAGGGTCGCGTTTAAGAGTCAGAGAATTTAAGCATTAGCGCAAAAGTGTTCAGAACGTCCCTCGGACGCACAAGAGCTGCACATCATACCCCAGATTGCATAGCCCTCCCAAACCCTTTACCGGTCAAAAGGTATGAAAAAAGTCTAAAAAGCGAGTGGTTAGGGGCGGTTAAATCCTTGTCAGGTTGTGTATACTTACTGCCCGAAAATGCTAGCGCCAAACTGGGCTTTGTTGGCTGACGGGTTCATCTTACATGAGCCTGATGGCGGCGATTTCAGCGTGATCTGCGCGGCAATGATCAATGACAAGGCTTACGAGGAAATATGTTGGAACAGATTATAGAGTTTGCCACGAATAACTGGATGATGGTGGCTACATTTGTGGTGCTGTTGATTCTGTGGCTAGGGTATGAATTTACAACGAGCAATAAAGCCGTTAGTTGTCAGCAAGCGACCTTACTGGTTAACCGTGAAAATGGCGTCTTTCTTGATATTCGTGATCGTGGTGATTTCCGCAAGGGACATATCGCCGGTGCGGTTAATATCAGCTTGGCGAGTTTGAAAGATCGAGCCGGTGAGATTGAAAAGTATAAAACAAAGCCCGTTATTGTGGTCTGCAAAATGGGTAATACAGCCTCTACGGCGGTTAGCGAATTACAGAAACTAGGTTTTGAAAACGCCAGTGTTATGCGCGGTGGCATGAGCAACTGGCATAACGATAGTCTACCGGTGGTCACTAAATAAATTGAAGGTGTGCTTATGCAAAAAGTAGTGATTTACAGCAAGTCTTGGTGTCCGTTTTGTGTGCAAGCTAAACGCTTGCTAGCGTCTAAGAAAATTGACTTTACCGAGATTGATGTTGAGCGTGAGCCTGCCAAGATGCAGGAAATGATAAAAAGCAGTGGCCGTCGCACCGTACCGCAAGTCTGGGTGGGTGATACCCATATTGGCGGTTGTGACGACCTGTTTGCCGCCGAGAAACAAGGCAAGCTGGATAAACTACTGGCGAGTTAAGACCCGCTGGTGTGATGTCTGTTAGATGTTTTTGTTAGATATTAAAGCGTCGACATTGTTAACTTAAGGAAGCCCCATGAGCGAAGAACAGAACCAACCACAATTTGTACTGCAACGTATTTACCTGAAAGACTTGTCATTTGAGTCGCCAAGCTCTCCGACAACTTTTCAGCAAGATTGGGCGCCCAAAGTTCAGTTTGATCTGAACAGTAACAGTCAGCAAGTGGGCGAAAATCTATATGAAGTGGTTGTTGCGTTAACCGTAACCGTAACCAACGATGAAAAGACAGCTTTCTTGGTTGAAATTCAGCAAGCGGGCCTGTTCTTTATTCAAGGTTTGGATGATGCTCAACTGCATCACACACTGGGCGCTTTCTGCCCGAATGTCTTGTTCCCTTATGCCCGTGAAGCGGTGGACAGCATTGTTACTCGTGGTAGTTTCCCTGCCCTGATGCTGGCCCCTGTAAACTTTGATGCGCTTTATGCCGACGCTGTTCAGCGTCAGCAAGAGCAAGCTGGTAACGCTTAATCTGAATGGCCACACCACGCATCTATAGCGCCCAACCCTTAACACTTGGTCAGTTGATTCAGCTTGATGCTGCTGCAGCTCGCCATGTTGGGTTGGTACTACGCATGAAGGCTGGACAGCCGCTAACACTCTTTAACGGAGATGGCGGCTGTTTTTCTGCCACGATTAAAGAATCCAGTAAGCGATCGGTTACTGTTTCGATTGATACTTTTCACCCAGATGAAAAAGAGTCGCCTTTAAAGGTGCACTTGGCGCAGTCTATTTCTAAAGGTGATCGTATGGAATATGCGATTCAGAAAGCCACCGAGCTGGGAATTACAGAAATAACCCCCATCTATACCGAACACGGTGATGTACGTTTAAAAGGTGATCGCGCAGGGAAGAAACAGCAGCACTGGCAGCAGGTGGCCATTAGCGCCTGCGAGCAGTGTCAGCGTAATCGAGTGCCGGTGGTGCATCCTGCGGTTTCATTGCAGGAATGGCTTGAAGAGGTTCAGGCCGATTTAAAACTGGTGTTGCACCATCGAACCGAGCGCCAACTTAGCGGATACGATAAACCTGAGCGCGTCGCGCTGTTGATTGGCCCAGAAGGTGGCTTGTCGGCCAGCGAGATTGAGCAGGCTCAGCAGCAGGATTTTAAGCCGTTAGCCCTTGGGCCGCGTGTATTGCGTACTGAAACAGCACCCGTGGTGGCACTCAGTGTGCTGCAATATAACTGGGGTGACTTCTAAATCTAAGAATTTAGCCCATGATTTAACCCTCTAATCGGGTCATACATTTTTCAACGATGATAATGGTTTTAGACATCGGGAGCATGCGGATATGAGTATCAAACTAGGTGTGGTTATGGATCCTATTGAGGGGATCACCTACAAAAAAGACACTACACTGGCGATGTTGTGGGCCGCTCAAGATCGAGGCTGGGAACTGTACTATATGCAGCAGCACGACCTTTACCTACAGCAGGGCAAAGCGATGGCCGTGATGCAACCGCTAACCGTATTCCGTGATTCAGAGCATTGGTTTGAGTTGGGTGAGGCACAGAATCTCAGCATGACTGAACTTGATACTGTGCTGATGCGTAAAGATCCTCCTTTTGATACCGAATTTTTGAATGCAACCTTTCTGCTGGAACAAGCCGAGCGTGAAGGTGTATTAGTGGTTAACAAACCGCAAAGCTTACGGGACTGCAACGAGAAACTCTTCGCTCAGCAGTTTCCTGAATGCTGCCCACCAACGGTGGTTAGCCGCCGGGAAGATATTCTGCGAAGCTTCCATAAAGAACACGGCGATGTCATCTTTAAACCGCTAGATGGTATGGGCGGTACAGGCATCTTCCGGGTTAAAGATGACGGTCTTAATATTGGCGCGATCTTGGAAACCTTGACTGAGATGGGTTCCCGTCAAATTATGGCGCAGAAATATCTGCCAGAAATTGTTGACGGTGATACCCGTATCCTGATGGTGGATGGTAAACCCGTGCCCTATGGCTTGGCACGTATTCCTGCACAGGGTGAAGTTCGTGGTAACTTGGCCGCCGGTGGATCAGGGGTTGGTCGTCCGCTAACGGATCGTGATTACTGGTTGTGTGAACAAGTGGCTCCCGTGGTTAAAGAGAAAGGCCTGCTGTTTGTGGGTCTTGATGTCATTGGCGGCTATATGACAGAGCTTAATGTCACCAGCCCAACCTGTGTACGGGAGCTGAACGATCAGTTTGGTCTTGATATCGCCGGTGACCTAATGGCGGTGATTGCTGATAAATTGGCGCAGCGTTAAGTGCGCCAATTATTAGGTTTATTCGATTAAGGCATGGGTCGGTGATGCAAGACATACAGAAATCTGCACTGCCGCCTATTATCCATCCCGACAGTCAGGTGCGGTCGATAGACCGTATCGCTTTCACTCTGCTAATGGCTGTTGCGGTGCATTTTTTAATCTGGGCCGGTTTAGATGCTCACCCTCAGGAAGAGAAGCCTAAGCTTTCCAGCGCCTTGTTTGTTACCTTGACGAAGGCCGCGCCCAAGCCGATTGATACGCCGGTGAAGCATCTTGCTGAACAGGATCAACAGGCCAGTGGATTAGGGGATACTGAGCGCGAACCTCAAACGGCCAAAAAAACAGCATCTGATGCACCGAATGTCGAAAAAAATAAGTTCGAAGAGATCGGATTAGAAAGAACTCCGTTAGAGAAAAAAAAAGCTGAATCCGTTACGGTAACAGAACCGCCGCCCCCTCAGCCGAAAGAGAAAACAATAGCGCCTAGCGTTGTTGAGAAAAAAGCCGATAACGCTGCTAAAGAAATAGCGGAACCACCAGTGATCAATACCTATATTGATGCACAGGCGTTACTGGCCCGCAGTCTTGAAATGGCGCGTTTAGAAGCAGAGCAACAAGCGCTAACAGAACAGTATGCCAAACGGCCTAGGGTACGCACGATATCAACCCTAACCGCCAAGGCCTCAGACGATGCTTTTTACCTACGCCAATGGCAGGAGAAGATCGAACGCGTCGGCAACTTGAATTATCCTGAACGTATCCGTAGAGAGAATCTGACGGGTCGCCTACGGGTTCTTGTGGCATTAAACCCAGATGGCAGTGTCAAAGAGGCACAAATACTAAAATCCTCCGGTCATCCGGTATTGGATCAAGCCGCATTGGATATTGTGCGTTTAGCCGCACCTTTTGCTCCTTTTCCACGCTCCATGCGAGAGCGCACCGACATTCTTGAAATTATCCGCACTTGGCAGTTCGGGAATGGCAATTTATTTGGCGAATCGGGTTAGATTCCGATTGGCATCAAACAAAGGTTAAGTAATGAGTCAATTTCAAAGTTTGCGTAACCATTTTCTAATTGCGATGCCCCATCTTGAAGATACTCATTTTTCCGGCACCGTGACGTATATTTGCGAGCACAATAAAGAAGGTGCTCTGGGTATTGTGATTAATAAAACCTTGGCTCAGTTGCCAGTATCAGAGCTATTTGCCCAGCTAGAGCTGCCTAACCCTAATAGTGGCCTATCAGAATCTGAAGAAATTGTACCGGCTATTTTTGAAGGCGGCCCTGTACATCACGAACGTGGTTTTATTATCCATACCGGTGGCTCAGAAAAATGGGAGTCCAGTATGCAAGTCTCTGATGAACTGGCGCTGACCACTTCTGTGGATATTCTGGATGCTATTGCCAACCTTCAAGGGCCAAAGCAGTTTTTGATCGCCCTTGGCTGTGCTGGTTGGGAAGGCGGGCAGCTTGAACGTGAGCTGCAGGAGAATGCTTGGCTAACCTGCCCTGCAACCTTACCTGTGCTTTTCGAGGCAGAACCGGAACAAAAGCTTCAGGCTGCTGCAGGCTTGTTAGGCGTTGATATTAATTTAATCAGTAGTCAGGCAGGTCATGCTTAATGGCTGAGATGCGAACGCGTAAGACAACTATTGGTGAACGCACTCTGCTCGCTTTTGATTTTGGCACAACTCGAATCGGTGTGGCCGTAGGGCAAGAACTGCTTGGTACAGCCTCTGCGTTAACGCCGTTGCCCGCCCGTGATGGTATACCGAATCAGGAAGCGTTAAAGAAGCTGATTGATGAATGGCAGCCGGATCTCTTTATTGTTGGTTTGCCTATTAATATGGATGGCACCGAAAGTGAAATGAGTCGCCGCGCCCGCAAGTTTGGTAATCGTCTGTACGGCCACTACGGCAAGCCTTGGTTTGGTGTTGATGAACGAGGCACAACTAAACAGGCGAAAAGCATCGCTAAAGATTTAGGTCATCGGGGCAGCTATAAGGATAATCCGGTGGATGGCATCGCCGCTCAGCTAATTTTAGAGGCTTGGTTTGCTGATCCTCAAGGATAAATCTTGCGATTATGGTAAATTGCGCTTTAAATCTGCGGTCATCGTTAGTTAACGGTTGTTCAGGGCCGCTTAACTGCCAACATGATTTTGTAGGATCAGGGATCGCCCCATGACTGATAACCAACGTTTAGTGATTCGCTCGAATAAAGACCTGCCAGAGGTTGAGCCGCTACTGGAACAGATGACCGATGCATTACATCAACGTATTCGGCTGCTAGGGTTGGATAATATTGCTCTTGTGGGCATTCATTCTGGCGGTGTATGGATCGCCGAGCAACTGCATGACCGCTTAGGCCTTATTGAGCCAATGGGCACATTGGATATCTCTTTTTATCGGGATGATTACACCCGTGTTGGTCTAAACCCCAGTGTAAAACCTTCCAACTTGCCATTTGCCACTGAATCTCGTCATATCGTACTGGTTGATGATGTCATTATGAGTGGACGGACGATACGGGCTGCTCTGAATGAATTGTTCGATTATGGCCGCCCAGATTCCGTCACGCTTGTTACCTTGTTAGATCTGCCAGGACGAGAACTCCCTGTGCAGCCTGATATTACAGGCCAAAAAATTCAGCTACCAGAAGGGGCGCGGATCAAACTTAGCCCCGACCCTTTAGCGCTGACGTTATTAGAGCCTGCTGACGCTTAATTTTTATCAAAAACGGCAGTGGCCTCACTGCCGTTTTTCTACGTCTGCAGATTGTAGAATCCTAGTGTCTTTTGTCGTTTCTAAACGCCAAGCACACGCAATGGTCTAAACACACGCTGTTTGATACTGGTGAGAACAACCGATGAAGCCGATAACCGCCCCCCAAACTAAAGCCTCTATCGGATCAGGAGTCGATCCTCGATCTGTTCAGCTCACCGAGGATGGTAAGCTGCGCCACTTTTTAACCCTAGGTGGCTTAAATAAAGACATTCTGGAAGAGATCCTCGATACCGCTGATTCCTTCGTCAATATGGGCGAGCAGTCGGTAAAAAAAGTGCCTTTGCTGCGGGGTAAAACCGTCGTCAATCTGTTCTTTGAAAACAGTACCCGCACCCGCTCTACTTTTGAACTGGCCGCCAAGCGTTTATCCGCTGATGTGTTGAATTTAGATATCAGCAAATCGGCAACCACCAAGGGTGAAACCCTGATGGATACGCTACAGAATTTGGAAGCGATGGGCAGTGATATGTTTGTTATTCGTCATGCGGATAGCGGCGCTCAGCATTTTATCGCCAGCCAAATATCACCGAATGTTGCGATTATCAATGCTGGAGATGGTCGCCATGCGCATCCTACTCAAGCGATGCTGGATATGTACACCATCCGCAAGCACAAAGGTGATTTTGCTAAGCTGAAAGTGGCGATTGTCGGCGATATCTTGCACTCCCGTGTGGCACGCTCTCAAATCCAAGCGCTGAATATTTTAGGGGCACAAGAGGTGCGTTTGATCGGGCCAAAAACCTTGTTGCCGGCTAGCTTAGCGGAGATGGGCGCGACACTGTACACCCGTATGGAAGACGGCTTAAAAGATGTGGATGTGGTGATTATGCTACGTCTACAGAAAGAGCGTATGGATGGGGCTTTATTGCCCAGCGAAAGTGAGTTTTATCGTCTCTACGGTTTAACCACAGAGAAACTGAGCTATGCCAAACCGGATGCGGTTGTGATGCACCCAGGGCCGATTAACCGTGGTGTTGAGATTGAGTCTGCCGTAGCCGATGGCCCCCAGTCTTTGATTTTGCATCAAGTGAGCTATGGTATACCGATTCGTATGGCGGTGATGTCTATGGCTATTAGCGGCCAAACCCAGCAGAAAGCAAAAGATGCCGCCCTAAGCGCTAGTACTGAAAGCGGCGCAAATAGCGACAAAAACACAGATGGCGAGGAGGCCTCCGCATGAACTTAACGATTCGTGGTGGTCGTCTAATCGACCCAGCTCAGCAACTGGATGAAGTCATCGATATTCATATTGCTGATGGCCGTATTTTGGCCTTAGGGCAAGCACCGGCGGGCTTTGCGCCAGAGCGCACTCTTCATGCTGAAGGCCAGGTTGTTAGTCCCGGTTTTATTGATATTGGCGCACATCTGCGAGAACCAGGCCCAAGCTACAAAGGTAATTTGCGCAGCGAAACTAAAGCGGCATTAGCCGGTGGCTATACCTCTATCTGTTGTCGGCCTGATACGAACCCCTGTATCGACAGCTCCGCCGTTGTGCAGCAAATTATGGATAAAGTTAAGTTACTGGGTCAAGCGAAAGTTCGCCCGATTGCCGCCATGACTAAAAATCTGGAGGGCACCCATCTTAGCAATATGGCTGGCCTACAGCACTCTGGCTGTATCGCTGTTTCCAATATGCGTAATGCCATTGAAGATACTCTGATCTTACGACGCTGTTTTGAATATGCATCCACGTTTGATCTGCGGGTAGTTTTCTATCCAGAAGATTCTTGGTTGCGCGGTGATGGTTGTGCCCATGAAGGTGCGCTGGCGACCCGTTTAGGTTTAGGCGGTATTCCCGCTGCGGCAGAAGCTATCGGCTTATCTCGCGTCTTGCACTTGGTAGAAGTCACTGGCGTTCGGGTTCATTTTAGTATGTTATCCACAGCCCAAGCCGTTGAAATGATCGCCCGTGCCCAAGCTAAGGGGCTACCTATTACTGCGGATGTGGCAATGACGCATCTGATCTACACTGAAGCAGAAATAGACGGTTACAACAGCCAGTTCTTTGTGCAGCCTCCCTTGCGGAGCCATGCTGATCGTGATGCTTTACGTCAAGGCGTGCGTGATGGCGTGTTAAGCGTGATCACTTCGGCTCATTTGCCCCATGAAGAAGCGGCTAAAATGGCTCCTTTTGCGGCTTCCGAACCGGGTATGGCTACGTTAGAAACCTTGCTCAGCCAAGGTCTTGAACTGGTAAAAGCGGAAGTCATCAGCTTGCCGCAACTGGTTGAGCGCCTCACCATAGGGCCTGCTCAGGCTATGGGGCTTGCTGTGGGGAGTTTAGCGGTAGGTCAAGCCGCTGACCTGTGTATCTTTGATACCGAGAGTGAATGGCAAGTTAACGATGATAGCTTGTTTACAGCGGGGGAAAATACACCGCTGATGGGCGCTTATTTAAAAGGGCAGGTGCAAACGACTTTAGTGGATGGCAGTGTTGTATTTGAGCGCTAAGACTGGATAGGCAAGAGTGTTTATCAGATAATGCTGATAAACAAGCGCGATGCCCCTAAACTCCCGCTAAAACTGGTGTGAGGCTTAGGGGTTTTGTCCTTTAAAGCCCTAAAATTTATATGTTATCTTATGATGCTCTGTTAGAGTTAAAGCCTTAAAAAGAACTGTACCCCACAGTTATCAAGAACCACAGCAAGTAGCACTCTATTAATAAGCATCCTATCGGCTTGTTATCATAGAGGATTATGGAATTTCAGCGAGGGAGTTTATGAACGCAGTTAGCCCAGAAAAACAAGCCATTCTGTTGGAAAGCGGCACCAACGAACTGGAAATAATTGAGTTTCAACTGCGCAAACAGCTTCCTGATGGCGGTGAGAAAATCAGTTATTACGGTATTAACGTCGCTAAAGTACGTGAAGTGATCCGCGTACCTGAAACAACGGATTACCCAAATCCAAACCCAAACTTGGTCGGGGTCTTTTCCTTGCGGGATAGTATGATTCCCCTTGTTGATCTGGGTGGTTGGCTCGGTATTAAAACCCTTGGTGCATTCGAGACTAAAAACGTTATCGTTACCGACTTTAACCGTATGTCGAATGGCTTTTTGGTCGATGGTGTTAGCCGCATCCATCGTATCTCATGGGAAGAGGTTGAATCTCCAAGCCAGTTCTTAGAAAGCGGAGAGCAAGACTGCGTTGTCGCCGTTGTTCGTCGTGAAAAACGCCTGATTATGATTCTGGACTTTGAGAAAATCATCGCCGATATCAACCCAGAATTGAGTATGGAAAAATATAATGTCAAAGAAGATCGTAAAGTGATCATCGATGACCGTATGACCGCTAAGCGTCAGGCCAATACTCTATTAGTTGTGGATGATTCCGCTTTTATCCGCAAGCTGATCGAAACCACTCTACGCACAGCCGGTTACAATGTTATCGCGGCTAAAGATGGGGCGGATGCTTTCGAGATTCTGCAAGAGTTTGAATTGGTTGCCAAAGAAGAGCACCTGCCGGTTAGCGACTTGGTTAGCATGATTATCAGTGATGTGGAGATGCCGCGCATGGATGGTTTACACCTTGTGAAGCGCCTGCGGGAGAGCAAGGGCTATGTTTCAACACCGATTATTATGTTCTCCTCTATTATGAGTGAGGACAACCGTGGCAAAGCCTTAGCGCTTGGTGCTAACGACACCATGACCAAACCAGAGATTGGTAAGTTGGTGGGGCTGGTGGATGGTTATTTACTCTGATTTTTAAATTACGGTAATTGCACTAGAAAGCGCCCGTCTTATATACGGCGGCGGCAGGTAGCAGGGCACTTTCTAGCGCTTTCTAGCAAGTCCTAGCTCGTCCAATTTTTTGAGTCTAGCCCTTTGTTTCAGGCTTTCCTTACGGCGCTTGCCACTTTGGCTTTGATCCAGCCGACAATTCTGCCGAAGAAGGGCAGCTTCTCATAGAAGTGCTCCCCTGCATCCCAGTAATCGGTGTGATGAGTTATAAGGCCGTCTTCATCTTGTTCTATTTCGCTAACCCCAGGGAACTGCCATAGGCCGGTGCTTTTTAGGTGGCCACTAAACCGCCATTTTACAAGATAGTGACGGTTATGCAGGTTGTCACGCTCTGGGTGTTCAAAGATCGCTTCAATAAGAAACCGTGCATCTTTTACCGAATGATGGAAGTGATTCAGCAACTGGCAAAAGTCTTGATGGCCGTTGATGCGCTGGAAAGGATCTTTAAAGAGAATATTGCTATGCACGATGGTATTAATGGCTTCGGGCGTTATTTCTTTTTGATAATCAGCACTCTGAAAAAGTGCAAAATATTGTTTTAAAGTTTGGTGCAGCTGTTCATGCTGCGTCTCCGTAAGCTCCGTATTGGCCTGCATGATGGCAGAATCTTGCACCTTGGCATTAGCGTCCATGTTTGGTTCCTCTGTTGATCAGTGGAAAGAAGATACTATCAGGTAACCATTTTAGCAGGCTCATGGCAATGGCCATTCTTGATGGAAATACGACCTCGAAATGTTTCCCAGTGAGACCTTTTATAATCGTCTGGGCGGCCTTGTCAGCACTGATCAGAAAAGGCATCTTGAAGTTATTCTCATCGGTCAGTGGGGTTTTGACAAAGCCTGGATTAATTAAACGAATATCGACTCTAGAATGATACAGCTCGGCCTTTAATGACTCGGCTAAGTTGATAAGTGCGGCTTTGCTGGCACCGTAGGCGCTGGCGGTGGGTAGGCCGCGATATCCGGCTACCGAGGCAACAATCGCAATCTGAACCTTTTTTTGCTGGCCGGGTTGATATTCGAGATGGGAAGACTGCTTAAGACAGAGCGGCGGTTTAAGATAGAGCGGCAATAACATTTCCAGAGGAATCGCCGTGCCAATGACGTTGATATCCATCAGCGTTTTCAGAGTGCTGGCGCTGAACTCATTGGCAGCCATTGGCTGGTGGGTTCCAGCGTTAAGTATAACGCGATCAGGAAGTGTCTCTTCCTCGATTAATAGATTGAGACAGGCTTGTACTTGATGTTTATCGGTGACATCACAGGGAAGGGCAAAGATACGACCCGTTAAGCCGATCGATTCATCCACAACCTGTTGCAGCTTGCTAGCATTGCGGGCGCTGATTGCGACGGTTTTACCTTCCTGAGCATAAGCTAAAGCAAGGGCTTTACCAATCCCTTGGCTGGCGCCGGTAATCCAAATCAATTCCTGCGTCATGGCTTTACCTCGTATTAATAGCGTTAAACCACGGTGGTGCTAATAGATAATAGCGATGATGTTAATAACAGCGCTGGCAGTTAAGCTGAATCCTAGAGCCGTCATCGGCGATAAAGCGCATCCGTACCCAGCGCCCATCATTGGCGTACCACACCCAAGTATCTTTAAGGTCGCCGGTATAGCGGTAACGGGTTGCTGTAATATTTGCTTGGCCATCATAGACGGTTTCAATGCCTTCTTTGACCAGCGCAATACGATTCAGTTGCCCGCTTAACGAATTAAACAACAGGCTTTGACCGATAATGCTGGGGTTATAGTGATTGCTTAAGGCAAGATTCGAAAGGTTAGAGGAAAGGCTCGATGATAACCCCTGATCGCCAGTGGAAAGTACCTTAATGGCTGACTTTGGCGGTTGTGTTTCTTTGGTGATTTTATCATCAAGCGACCATGCTCCGCCTTGCCAAAAGGGATCTCCGGTACTATTTCTGGTACGTTGAAGCTGGCTGATGCTGATATCACCGTTGCGATCAACTTTGCTGCTAAAACGCGTCATTGTCTGTTGCTGCCAATGCTCTATACCTTGATAGCGAAAACGGTAAGGGAAAAATAGAAAAGCCTTAAAGTCTAATGCCATGCTGCTTTCTACTTGCCAGTTTTCCTCCGTGCCTTTAAATAAAATCTGATAACGCCCCACGGTTTTTTGGTTGCGAGTGACACTAAAGTCTATTGTCCCACCATATAATTTATTCCAATGGGATAGACTGTAAAAGTCGTGCTTATATTTGGGCCGATGATCTATTTTGGGCTCATCGGCTGAAGCCATAACGCTCAAACTTGTGCTGATTAAAAGCAGCAATCTTATGCCTATTAGAAGCGACAACCGCTGAACATAAATACTGAACGGGTGTTGGCGTTGAATCGGCATCATTACTCGGGCTTTTTCAAACGGAAGAGATACACATTAATACTTTCATGGCGAAACCCACTCTCGCAGTAACAAAGGTAGTAGCGCCATAGACGGCGGAAGCGTTCATCAAATCCCAATGATTGAATACTGCTCCAAGCGCCATCAAAGTTATCCCGCCATGCGGCAAGGGTTTTGGCATAATCTTGACCGAAGGCCTGTTGGACATTCAGTTCCAGTCCTGCCTGTTCTGCTTGCTCTTGAACCACCCTTGGCGTTAGCAGCATGCCTCCGGGGAATATATAGCGTTGGATAAAATCTGCGTTGTTGCGATAATGTTCAAAGCGCTGCTCTTCAATGGTGATCACCTGAATAACCGCCTCACCACCGGGGACTAAGCGATCATAGAGGGTTTTAAAATACGTTGGCCAATGGGCCTCACCAACGGCTTCCAGCATCTCAATGGAAACGATCTTTTCGTATTGTCCCGTGATCTCGCGATAATCCGTTAATGTTGTTTGAGGGTCGGTTAATCTTATTTGAGAGCCGGTTAATGTTGCTTCCCCTCGGTTATCCACCGCTTGTTTTCTTAGGCGGTTTTGGCTCCAAGCCAACTGCTCTGTGGATAACGTAATCCCGTGATAGTGGCTATCAGGGTGTTGATTTAACAGCCGCTCGGCGAAACCGCCCCAGCCGCAACCTATCTCCAGTACTTTATCTCCAGCCTTAGGATTAAGCAGCTCTAGAATACGGTCATATTTGTTGTGCTGCGCCGTTTGCAGGCTGTCATTGGCATGATGATACAGTGCTGATGAATAGGTCATGCTTGGATCTAGCCACTGTGCATAAAAATCATTACCCAGATCGTAATGGGCTGAGATATTACGGCGACTGCCTTTTAAGCTGTTGTCGTTTAAGCGGTGTAATAAACGATGCAACCAACGACCAAAGGTACTGCCGTCGAATATATCGTTTAAAGCCTGAGAGTTTTGCATCGCCCACTCGGTGACTTGCAACAGGTCATTGGTCTCCCAGTCACCTTCTATATAAGCTTCCCCCCAGCCTAGAATGCCGGAAATATAAGCCTTACGAATAGCCGCCGTGTTGTTGATTTTTATCGTCGGAGCAGGCACACCTTCAGTAATGCGACCAATGTGCAGGATATGATTATTGGGCAGTACCAATGTCAGACGACTGAGCTGAGACTTGTTCATAATATTGATAAGCCAGCGCCAAAATGGGTGACGCACCGGCTGATGTTTATCTGTAGATACTGAGTCCTGAGCCGCAGATCTTGATAGTTGTACGATAGAGCGTGAACGAGAAGGCATGGTTCTAATCCTCTTTAGTCGTTATGGCTAAGGGCTGGCCTTTAGTGACAAGTGATGGCTGTGGAATGCCTTTGCGACTCACCAGTGGAATTCTTTTCAGCCAAAGACGAAGTGCTTCCCAGTGAATGCCTGCAATAACTTTATAAGTGAACAGTGGCCGCTTAAGGGCCATACTGATTAAGCCCTTGGCTGTTAGCGGTGTGGCTTTGCCGGTCAGGTTGGCGTGAAGCAATAAGCCTTCGCTATCGTCTTGGCGAATCAGCACTTTTAATTGCTCGCTGGGTGCTTTTATTCGAAAGCGATATTGGCAATCCATTTTGATAAAGGGCGATACATAAAAGACTTTCTTTGCCTGATGTTGCAGTGTCCCTTGTTTACTGGTTTCAATGGGCTTGGCTTCTACGCTGTAAATATGTTTTTGATTAAAGGTATTACTGACTTG
The DNA here is from genome assembly GCF_000422865.1 of Oceanospirillum maris DSM 6286. Lineage (GTDB taxonomy): Bacteria > Pseudomonadota > Gammaproteobacteria > Pseudomonadales > Halomonadaceae > Oceanospirillum > Oceanospirillum maris. The sequence continues at coordinate 106,939 of NZ_AUGW01000013.1, forward strand.
ATATAAGGTGCAGTACAGCTCATTTTTCGCGTTGTAGCAGAAGAAAATACTCGGTGGATTAAAGCTGTAGCCCAAATGGCGCGGCATGCACAGTAGTTCGATGCGAATGGCAGGGGAGCAATCCTTGGTTGCCAGTAAACGCTGGGCATGCTGCTTTAGCGAATCACCTTGGTGTGTTACGTAATCACTATCGTATAGGCTAAATAATCCTGATCGGTTGTAGCCTAATAATCGCATTCCCCAGCGTTTACCTAATGTCTGTTCTAGATCGCCAAGCTCATCTAGATCCAGCAAAAAAGTACCGACTTGATAGGTGAATTTATGTGCCACAGGCTTCACTCTATGGTGCATGACCGTGCTGTAATACAGGCGGCTATGGCCTGTATTGATAGGCTCTTTTGTGGTTATCTTGGCAGCGGTATTTGTGGGCATGTTGGTCGGCATAGAGTACTTCCTTTTATTCACTACTGCTGTTTATTACTGCTTAGAGTTAATCCTTTACGAATAGACTCCGGCCAATAAATACGGCCAGATTCATCCTCAACTTGCCACGGGCGGCGCACGTCCCCTAGGGCTTCTGCCACAGCGAGGCCGGATTGTAAGCCATCCTCATGAAAACCATAGCCAAAATAGCTGCCGCAGAACCATGTGTTTTGCTGGCCTTGTAATTGATGGAGTTCTTTTTGAGCGGCGATGGCATTACGATCAAATACCGGATGATCATATAAAAAGCTGCAATGAATGCTGCCTTCTTCCGGCTCGATCGGTGGGTTCAGGGTGACAATCATCGGTTGATCTGTATCTAGCGCCTGTAGTTTGTTCATCCAATAACTAACCGCTAAAGATTGCTGATCACGCAGGTCGTCATCTCGGCCTCTTAGGTAGTTCCAGCTTGACCAAACCTTACGGTTTTTGGGCATAAGCGCGGTATCGCTATGCAAAATAGCTTTGTTACGCTGATAGCCAAAAGCTCCCAGTAAGTGTTGTTCCTGCTGGGTTGGGTTGGCTAATAATTGCAGTGCTTGGTCGGCATGACAGGCCAGAACCACATCATCAAACTCCCGCTGTTCGCCGCGGGAGTCGACGACGGTTACTTTGCTGTTTTTTCCGGCCTTATCTTGGGCGCGAATGATTTGACGTACCCCCAAATTACAAAATGTAGCCGGTTGAATTTCATGGATCAGTTTGCTGACATACTCACGGCTACCACCGCGAACAGAGTGCCATTGAGGCCGGTCATCAACCTGTAGTAAGCCATGGTTTTTACAGAAGCGAAGAAAGGCTAGGGCAGGATAATCCATCATTTGATCCGCAGGCGTTGACCAAATGGCGGCCCCCATTGGAATCAGGTGTAGGTCTCGGAAGTCATCGGAGTAATGATGGTTTTTTAGCAGCTCTCCAAGGGTTACGTCCTCAGATAGCACGGCCTGCCAGCTTTCAGATTCTTTATAGAAACGCAGCACATCTTTTAACATGCGCCAAATGCGAGGATTAAATACGTTGCCCAATGAGGGAAAAATACCCCGTAGGCCATTACCATTATATTCTATGCGGCCTTCCTCTGCGGAGACGGCAAATGACATCTCAGTCGCGGCTGTATCAACATTAAGGTGCTTAAACAGTGCGGTTAAATTAGGGTAGTTCGTTGGGTTGTAAACAATAAAACCTGTATCGACAGGAATAAGGCCATCGGGCGTATTAACGGTTACCGTATTGGAGTGGCCGCCAAAACGGTCGTCTTTCTCAAATAAAGTGACCGAGTGTTTTTTGCTTAACAGCCAAGCGGCAGAGAGTCCTGCGATTCCCGAGCCGATCACGGCAATGGTTTTGCCGTTACTGCGGCCTCTGTTATCAAAGGCGGAGTGGCCAGCAGATAGAGCGGTTTCAATATTTGATACGTCAGCCTCAGAACTTGATACGTCAGTTCCAGAGTTTGACAAGCTAGACACAGAGTGACCGGTAACGGAAGGGGCCATAAAAGACGCTCCAAAATAAGCTGATGATTCATAATCTACTGACTCACCTTACGGTAGCGTAAATAAAGCAGATCACTTGTTTCACAGATAACCGAGCGGCCCATTTGGGAATCGCCTAGACATAATCGAACTGATATCTACGGTCAGTGATCCAGCGAAAACACTCGCTCGTAAAAGCAGTAGATAACGGGAGAGAACGGATGGAAAAAGTGCGATCAGCCTCTAAAAACTGGAATCAGGCTTTAACGGACGTGGGTTTACATCACGACCGTGAAGCGTTTGCGGCCTTGTACCAGTATTTTGCTCCGCGAGTAAAAACCTACCTGCTGCGTTTTGGCTTAACTGAGGCGCAGGCGGAAGAGCTGGCGCAGGAGGCGCTGTTACAAGTTTGGAGGAAAGCAGAGCAGTATCATGCTGAGAAAGCTGCTGCGTCTACATGGATCTTCTGTATTGCCCGTAATCTATTTATTGATCAACAGCGATCAGGTCGTGGAAAGCTAGAGAAAAGCACGGACTCTTACCATGAGCATGAAAGTTTGCTGGATCACCAAGAGTACGCCAGTGACGATAATAGTGATTGGAAGAGTTCACAGAAACATATCGAAGATGCCTTAAAAGAACTACCGCTTATGCAAGCCCAGCTAGTCTACAAATCTTATTACCAAGGTAAAAGCCACAGTGAGATCGCCGCTGATTTGGAGATACCCATTGGCAGCGTTAAATCTGGTTTACGTTTGGCTTTTAAAAAATTACGTCTGTCGCTAGCCAGTGATGGCTTAACTGGGGGAGAGCCCGTATGAAATCTGCTCAAATAGCACCGCCCTATGAGCTAATGAACGATGCTCATGTTGCCCCCAAACATCACCCTGACGATGCAACCTTACTGAGTTATGCCGCTGGCAGTTTAAGCCCCGGTGCGCAAATGTTATTGCAGTGCCATTTGGCCTGCTGTGAGCATTGTCGGCATCGTGTCGCAGACGCTGAAGCTATCGGTGGCGATTTACTGGAGCATCTACCCCAGAGCAGTATGCGGGCCTCCGTTGATGATATTTTTGCTAAGCTGGATTTGCTCGATACAGCGCCATCGTTAACGTCAAAAGCGGTGCATTTTGAGCGCCCAGACTGGTTGCCTGAGTGGGCAGAGCCGGTGGCTCAATGGTTAGAAAAAGATCAAAACTGGCAACGGCTTGCACCAGGGATCAGTCAGATTAAGTTCGATCAACCTAACTTTTCCGGTGATAAGGCTGTGCGACTGTTAAAGATCTCCCCTGGAACCTGTATGCCTCGGCATGGACATAGCGGTAGTGAGCTGACGCTTATTTTAAGCGGCTCTTATTGCGATGAAACCGGACGGCTATGCTCGGGGGATGTTGCTGACCTTGATCCTGATATCAATCATCAACCCATTGCCGACCGTGATCAGGACTGTATCTGTTTGATTGTTACCGATGCACCGTTAAAGTTTGACGGTTGGATTCCAAAATTAATGCAGCCGTTTTTTGGTCTCTAAGCCTTAACAGGGATTCAAACAAGAGGCATATCCTCTAATAGCGATGATGTTATGCTGCAAGCTGAAACTGCCTAAAATTAGGTGGCACGACTAACATTAAGTAAGATTAAGGATATTTTCGTTATGGCCTTTACTTTGCAATGGTCTGATCAAAAACCAACGCCTTGGAATCTAGGGAAAATAGTCTGCATTGGCCGTAACTATGCGGAACATGCTAAAGAGTTGAATAACCCTATTCCGGCGACACCTTTGCTTTTTATTAAACCTGCCACGGCGGCTGTTGATATCACGCAGCCTTTAGTGCTACCCCAAGGGCAAGGCGAATGCCATCATGAAGCGGAGATTGCTCTGCTAATTGGTGATACATTAAGCAAAGTAAGCCCAGAAGAGGCGATCGATAAAGTTGTTGGCGTTGGGCTAGGGCTTGATCTGACCCTGCGAGACCTGCAAAGCACGTTGAAAAAGAATGGCCATCCGTGGGAAGTTTCAAAAGCATTTGATGGCTCTGCGCCTTTATCCGCTTTTGTTCCTTGCCAATTGATCGGCGATAAAATCCTACATATTACGTTAAGTGTGAATGATCAGTTGCGCCAAGAGGGTAGTAGCGACCAGATGATCACACCATTGGCGGAGCTTGTTAGTATTATCAGCCAAACATTTACCCTGGAAGCGGGTGATGTTGTATTAACAGGAACCCCAGCCGGGGTTGCTGCTCTTAAAGCCGGTGATCATTTTGCAATGAGCTTGAAAGGCCGTGATCAACAGAATGATTGTCTTGCGATTAAAGGGTGTGTTGCAAGCTGACATAAGAAACGGTAGCCCTATAGCTACCGTTTTTATTACTGGCTGAGGCTGCCCACAAAAACTACTTTTGAGGCTACTTAGCGGTTAGTTTTTTAACGCCATCAACGCCACCTAGAAGCAGAATATCCGCTGGACGTAATGCAAACAGGCCGTTGGTGACAACCCCTGTAATGTTGTTGATTTTTTGTTCAATGGTTAACGGATCATCAATAGGGAAGTTGTATAGATCCAGAATTACATTGCCGTTATCGGTTACAAAGTCTTCACGGTAAACGGGATTGGCTCCCATTTTTACCAGCTCCCGAGCCACGTAGCTACGTGCCATTGGAATCACTTCAACCGGCAGCGGAAAACCTCCCAGAATAGGCACTTGCTTGCTTTCATCGGCGATGCAGATAAAGGTTTGTGATGCCGCACCAATAATCTTCTCACGGGTTAGTGCGCCGCCACCGCCTTTTACCATGTGCAGGCGATCATTAACTTCATCAGCCCCATCGACATAAACCGGCACCGTACCTACACCGTTTAGGTCATAAACAGCAATACCGTGGGCTTGAAGGCGTTCACGAGTTGCTTCAGAACTGGCAACCGCACCGTCAAAATCAAATTTGATGGTCGCTAAAGCATCAATAAAAAAGTTTGCGGTAGAGCCTGTGCCCACGCCAACAATGCTATCTTTATCGATGATTTTTTTAACTTCTTCTAGGGCTGCTTCTGCAACTGCTTTTTTCAGATCGTCTTGAGTCATGGGATTTGAGCCTGGATGGGGGGTCTTTTTTAGACGCTAACGGATAAAATACCCGCATATTATACGGGGTAAGGCCGGTAAGCTGTAGACGTTATCTTGCCATAAGGCATAAGATAGTCGGCTTTATGGTGAACCCTATATAAATCACTACCCTATCGTGTTGTTCAAAGAGTGGAAAAGAGAATGTTGGAAAGATACGTAAAGCGCATTTTACAGGCCCGCGTTTATGATGTGGCCATAGAAACTCCTCTGAGTGAGGCTCGTTTTCTCTCCAAACGATTGAACAACACCATTTTGATTAAGCGCGAAGACCTACAGCCCGTTTTCTCATTTAAATTGCGCGGCGCTTACAATGCGATGGCGCAGTTGACGGAAGAAGAGAAAGCCCGTGGCGTTATTACCGCCTCTGCAGGTAATCATGCTCAAGGTGTGGCAATGGCGGCTAAGCATATGGGGATTAAGGCGATTATTGTGATGCCTAAAATTACTCCAGAAATTAAAGTCGCGTCCGCTAAAGCCCGTGGCGCAAAGGTTATTCTAAAAGGCGATGCCTTTGCAGAAGCGTCTGAGTACGCCCAAGAGCTGGTAAAAGAGAAAGGCTACACCTATATCCCTCCTTACGATCACCCTGAAGTGATTGCAGGACAAGGTACGGTCGCGATGGAAATTCTGCGTCAGTATCCTGCGGATATTGATGCTATTTTTGTTCCTGTGGGCGGCGGTGGTTTAATCGCCGGTATCGCGGCTTACGTGAAATACTTACGTCCTGACATCAAGGTTATCGGTGTTGAAGCGGAAGATGCGGCCTGCCTAAAAGCGGCTATGGATGCTGGCGAACGGGTCATTCTTGATCAGGTTGGTATTTTTGCTGAAGGTGTGGCTGTGGCTCAAATTGGTGAAGAGCCGTTTCGTATCGCTCAGCACTTTGTTGATGATGTGATCACGGTAAATACCGATGAGATCTGTGCCGCCGTAAAAGACGTGTTTGAAGACACCCGTGCGGTATCGGAGCCTTCTGGTGCGCTCTCTTTGGCTGGCCTAAAAAAGTATGTACAGCAGAACAATACAAAAGGCGAAACCCTTATCTGTATTAACTCTGGCGCTAATACCAATTTTGACCGCCTACAGCATATTGCCGAGCGTGCGGAGCTAGGTGAAAAACGGGAAGCGATTCTAGCGGTGACGATTCCTGAGCGTCCGGGCAGCTTTAAACAGTTCTGCAAAATTGTGGGCCGTCGCATGGTGACAGAATTCAACTATCGCTATTCTGATAGTCGTGATGCCAAAATTTTTGTGGGTATCCAACTAAAAGATATTAACGATCGGGCTGAACTGATTCGCTCATTAGATGCTGAAGGCTATCCGACCATCGACCTTAGCGACAACGAGATGGCTAAACTGCATATTCGTCACCTTGGTGGTGGGCGTAATGATGATATTGAAAACGAGCAACTGTTCCGTTTTGAGTTCCCCGAGCGTCCGGGTGCGTTACTTAATTTCCTTAATAATCTTGGTCAGAATTGGAACATCTCTCTGTTCCATTACCGTAATCACGGTGCCGCCTATGGTCGTGTCTTGATCGGTATGCAGGTGCCTAATAAAGACAAACAAAAAGTATCTGAATATTTAGATCGGATCGGTTATCGCTACTGGGATGAGAGCGGAAACCCTGCTTATCATCTGTTTTTGCAGTAATGGTTCTGCTCTGGGCTAGAACTGTTGATATTACGGTTGGCCTCTTTTTTGCTGTGTCTTTTCTAAGCGGTATTTTTAGTCGAAAAACCGGCAAAAAATGACCTAGACAAAGAGCCTGTAAGGTATCTATTGCAAAGCAAGTGGACCTCTATAAACTATAAGCATTAACCGTGAAAACACTCATATCGACAATGTTATTTAAGTATTTTGGTGGGTTTTCTCGATTTTGGTTTGTAGGCTCTATATAGAAGAGGCAAGGAATAACCATGAAAAAAAATCGACCTGATCTAGTAACGGTATTGGTACTGATATTTGGATTAGGGGTTGTTGTGACCAGTTACGCACAGGGATTATTTTAGCGTTTGGGTTATCCGGCTTAGTCGGGCTTAGGGTTAGTGACTCGTTAGTTAGGGTTTGTTAGCTAGAGTTCGTTCGCTTAGATAGATTTCGTCAGATAGCCACAATTAGCTTAAATCCGTTGGATGGTTACACGATCCAGTAAGTATAAAAACCTCACTTTTGATGTGGGGTTTTTTTGTTTTTGTCATGCTAGTCTTAATCTTAATAACACAAAATGCTGGGTTATCAGACAATTGATAACAAAAGGCTAGCAGTCACATCGGTTGGTAATTGGTAATATCTTAATTTGATGTCCGACTAATATATTAAGGAATCTCTGTGCGGCACTTTACAATGGTAGTTCTGCTCGTACTCACGGTTAATATTTTTGCTGGCTTACTTGGTGTGCAGCTAGCGATTCCACCAGGTTATGCAACGGCAATTTGGCCGCCATCAGGGGTTGCCTTAGCATCCGTGCTTATCTGGCGTACTCCAGGATTAGTCGGCGTCTGGTTCGCTTCTTTTTTTATCAATGTTATTAACCAACATGGCTTGCAGATCCCTGCCATTGAAGCATTAATTGCCCCGACATGGATTGCTAGCGCCTCTGCCTTACAGGCAATATTGGGGGCTTTTCTAATGCGCCGTTATATCGGCTACCCTACACGTCTTAATCGAGTTGGCGATATTTTACGCTTTCTTATCCTTGCTGGGCCGGTGAGCTGCTTGGTCAGTGCCACCCTAAGTGTTGGTTTCTTAATTTCCACCGGCGTTGTTGATGCTCAGGTCGCGGAGATTAACTGGCTCACGTGGTGGGTGGGCGATACCATTGGCGTGACTGTTTTTGCTCCATTAATGTTTTTGATGTTTGCCCTGCCGCGTCGTTACTGGAAAGCTCAGCGTTTTACTGTAGGGCTACCTTTGATCTTGGTGGTTATTTTCACAATATTAATGTACCGCCAAGGGCTAGATAAAGAGGAAGAAAGTCAGAGTGTTCGTTTTAAAGGACAAGCGAATGCCCTACAGCTAGCGATACAGGCAGAGCTGAATGCCCATATTAATCAGCTTTACAATCTACGGGGCTTTCTTTATTCCAATTTGGAGACCTCTCCTGCTGACTTTAAACGCTTTGCCGAAGAGGTTCTGCAACGCCAAACCAGTCTGCAAGGCTTGTCATGGAATGTGTATCTGCACGACCACGAGCGAGAAAACTTTGAAGACAAAATGCGCCAAGTCTATAAAGGCGTGCCTTTTATGCTTCAGGAGCGGCATTCAATTTACGGCCTTGTGCGCTCAGAGCGGCGAGATAACTATGTCGTTGTTACTTTAATCGAGCCTTTTGATCTTAATCAGGCGGCTCTCGGCTTTGACGTTCTATCTAGTCCATTGCGCCGCCAAGCGTTAGAACAAGCGGTGAGAACTGGTCGTGCGAGTGCTACCTATCCGATTCGATTAGTGCAGGAGTTCGGTGAGCAGAAAGGCGCGCTAATCTTCCTTCCTGGGTTTCATTCAAAGAGCACCCCAGAACAAGAAGGTGAGCGGCTTGATGCCCTGGCAGGCTATGTTGTTGCTGTCGTACGCATTGATGATCTAATTAACAATGTTTTAGCGCGATACAATCTAAAGAAAAATGGACTTCGTCTTTACCCCAAAGGCAGCCCTGATCAGCTTTATTATACCTCTGGTGAATTTGATACCAGTGAAAAGGGTATGCTGTATGACCAATCGGAAATTCGTGTAGGGTCAGGGGTTTGGATACTTGAGCAGGCAGCATCAAAACAAAATCTTGGTTATTCTTGGGGGCTTTATTTTGTTTTAACCGGCGGCTTTTTTATGACCTCTTTGATGGGGGGCTTCCTGTTGGTGCTGGCAGGGCGTTCATCTGATATCTCAAGGCAGGTACGTTTACGTACCAAAGAGCTGCAGAAAAGTAATGAGTTGCTCGCTGAATCCCAGCGCATTGCTCAAATGGGCAGTTGGGAGTGGGCTCATAACGGCTTAGATCATCAATGGTCTGCTCAATTTTATGACTTGCTGGATCTTGATCCAGAGGAGCATAAAGCCAGTGAGCGCTTATTTTTAGAGCAGTTAGCACCGGAGCAGATGCCAGAGGTAGAGCGGGCGTTAGCGAGTGCTATTCGAGGGCAGCGTTTGGATATTGAATGTTGTTTACGGGTGCAAAATGATAAACCTCAGCGCCACTTAGCGCTTAAGGGTGAGCGCGTTATTGTGAATCACCGAAACGGTGGGCAAAATCATTTCCTTTCTATTGTTGCGCGGGATATTACCGAACAGCAGTATGCGGCCCAAGAGCTTGAGCTGGCTGCGATCACCTTTGAAACCCATGAAGCCATTGTTATTACGGATCCTCAGACGGTGATTCAGCGTGTTAATAAAGCTTTTACTCGAATTACGGGGTACAGCAGCGATGAAGTTTTGGGTAAGAAGATTAACTTTCTAAAATCCGGTCGCCACGGTGATAATTTTTATCGTGAGCTTTGGCAGTCCTTGGCATTAAAGGGCCACTGGCACGGTGAAATCTGGAATAAGCGTAAAGACGGCGTTATTTACCCTGAAATGGTGACGATCACCGCCGTGGATACCTTAGGGCAAGGTCAACCTACGCACTATGTGGCTGCTTTTCTGGATATTACAGAGAAGAAGGCCAGTGAAGAGCGCATTCGTTATTTAGCGTACTACGACTCTATAACACAGCTGCCCAACCGGGATTTGTTTATGGAATCCCTGCGGCATCAATTAGCTCATTGTGAGCGCCATAACGGTTATACCGCTCTGCTGTTTATGGATCTTGATAACTTTAAGATGCTGAATGACTCCCTTGGTCATGATATTGGCGATGAACTGCTAAAAAGGGTTGCCGAACGATTAACTGACGTACTGCGAGCGGAAGATATTTTCAGTCGATTTGGTGGCGATGAATTCCTCTTCCTGCTACCGGCCAACGACGAAACGCCAGAGCAGGTGATGGATCAGGCTGCCCATGTCGCCGATCGAATCCTAAGCTCACTAGAAGAGCCGTTTGATCTTAAAGGTCATAACCATAAGGTAAGCGCGAGTATTGGTATTACGTATCTGCCTCAGCTAGATACTGAGGCGGAAGGTTATATTCAGCAGGCGGATACAGCCATGTATCGTGCAAAAAATGCTGGTAAAGCCGCTTTTGCTTTCTATGAACCTCAAATGCAAATGGAGATTTTGAATCGATTAGAGCTTGAAAAGTCGATTCGAACGGCCTTAGAACAAGATCAATTTGTACTCTTTTACCAACCGCAGCATGATCAACACGGAGCGATGGTGGGTTGCGAAGCACTGGTGCGCTGGAATCATCCTGAGCGGGGTATTGTCGGGCCTATTGAATTTATTGGTGTGGCAGAAGAGAGCAGCCTTATTGTCGATTTAGGTCTGCAAGTTCTTGAGAAAGCGTGCCATCAAATGCAGCTCTGGCTAGGGACATCCATGGGCGACTGCGAAGTATCTATCAATATCAGCTCGCGGCATTTTGCTCATCCAGCATTTATTCAGCATATTGAATCGGCTCTGGAACGCTATCCCGCGATAAAGGGTAAGCTTTGGTTAGAAATCACCGAAGGCGTTTTCCTTAAATCGGGCGCTAATCTGGACGAAACTTTTAAGCAGTTGAAGAGGATGCAGATGCGCTGCTCGATTGATGATTTTGGTACTGGGTATTCTTCTCTCGGGTATCTGAAGAATCTGGATATTGATCAGCTAAAAATTGCTCAAGAATTTGTACGGGACTTGGTGACAGATGAAAGAGATGCGCAGCTGGTTAAAGCTATTGTGCAGATGGGCATTAGTCTTGGTATTCATTTGGTGGCGGAAGGGGTAGAAACTCAAGCTCAGTATGACTTCTTGCAAGAGTTGGGCTGCCCTTGTTATCAAGGTTACTTATTTGCACGGCCTATGCCCGCTGATGAGTTATTAGATTATCAGCAGAAGCTGCTTTTAGAGCGATCCTAGGGCTATAAATCATGTGATCAGGCGCGGTAAATGCCCTGATCACTTGCCACGGCCTGCAAAGGAATATCCCAATTAGCCGTAGGTAGAGCATCGACTTTTTGGCATTCGTGGGCTAAGCCGATAAGGGTTGGTTTGCTAAACAAACGATGCTGAGTAAAGGCAAATGTTCGATCATAAAACCCTCCTCCCATTCCCATGCGTCCGCCCTGTTCGTCAAATGCGACCAGTGGAAATAGCACCAGATCCAAATCTTTAGGGTGGCAGCGATTGCGTTGTTTATCCGCAAAGGCTCTTAATTTGGGTTCAGGTATACCAAAACGATTACGAGTCATCGGTGTATTGCTGTCGTAGCGTACAAACCAAAGCCTGTTTTCTACCAGTGGCTGTAATACGGGGAGAAAACAAGTTTTTCCCATCTTTTTAGCTTGCTCAATCAGTAGGCTTGGGTCAATTTCCCCATCATTTGGCAAATATAGGGCAATACGCTTTGCTCGCAGAAACTCTGGCATGCTCAATAGTTGGTTTTTTAGGCTAACAGCGGCTCTTTTTTGCTCAAGGGGCGTTAAAGCTCTGCGGCGTTGGCGCATCTGCCGACGCAGCTGTATTCGGTTGAGTGCCAAGGGTTGAGAATGTGGCTGTGATTGAGAGTATGACTGAGAATGCTGCATAAGGTGGTAATGATACCGGTAGAATTAAAATTCCCAGAGTGCCGCTGCTGTCGTTGCCCTTGAACCAAACGGTTCAAGGTGGGTAATCATCGAAGTGCCTAAGGCTTTCCGTCGCGCGGACATGCACACGGGCACTCACGGATGATTCCCTGGGTTCGTAATTAGGCTCGAGGACGTTGACAGCTGGCGCACACCCCAGGAATTAGAAAACGAGTATAACGGATATTCTATAAAAAATCAGGCTGCATCGCTATTCGGTTCGTCTTGACGCAGGGCTTTAATAGCCGTTGATAATTTTTCATTAATTCGCTTCACTTGCTCGCTGGAATCCGTGTCGTCTTTGTCATTATGCAGCATTTCATAGGCGATATTTAACGCCGCCATTATGGCGATACGTTCCGTGCCTATTACTTTGCCGCTGTCACGAATTTCGCGCATTTTACGGTCAAGATACTTGGCAGAATTAATCAGATCACTCTGTTTTTCTTCTGGGCAGCCAACCACATAGCTGCGTTCAAGGATTTTTACTTCAATGGTTTGACTGCTCTGTATTTCACTCATCTTGAGGCTCCGATGGGCCTAAGCAGGTTAAAAGATAACTGACCTTTTCATCCGTGGCTTCACGCTGCTGCGTTAAGGAGTCTAGTTCTGTGGTTTGTTGGTGCAAACACTTTTTCAAAGCTTCATTCTCTTTGCGTAAATCTACGCAAACCAGAAGTAGCTCATGTATTTGTTTTTCCACCTGATCTAAATCATCAGTGTCCATAAATTTATCTTTAGCTAAGGATACTCGTACTATAGAACTGAGATTGTAACCGGTCAATTCATGCGAATGAATACTAACACCCTGACAAATGAGATTTTTCTGTTCAAAATAGCGAACAAAGTAAGGATTTCTTACCCCATTCATTGATTTGGCAGGCATCCTGCCCGATTAAAGGTGCTAACTATGACAGATAATCAGCAACAAACCGACATTCAGCAGCCAATTTTTTCTCAAATTAGTGATCTTTTTTTACGGAATGGCTGCTTGCATGCTCCGGCAGAGCTTCATGGAGATCTTTGCGGTCAACTTTGTGCGGATCAGAAGCCCGATGTTGATACTTGGTTGCGTCAGGCAATGCAGTTTATGGAGGTCTCTGCATTAGATGATGATATCTCTAAAGTAGAACTGGTAGAGCTGCTAGAGCAGACCGAAATGGGCATTAAAGATCGAGGCCTTGGCTTTAAATTATTAATTGCTGATGATGACTTTTCTTTGAATGAGCGTATGCAAACACTGTTGGAGTGGTGTGAAGGCTTTTTATCCGCCTTGGCAGATAATACGCCGTTTAATGAAGGCAGCCTATCAGAGGAATTAAAAGATGCCTTGAAAGATTTAGAGCAGATCGCAGAGATAAGCGAAAGCTTAGAAGATGATGAGCATAACGAGCAAGACTTTTTCTCCATTAGCGAATATGTGCGAATGACCGCGATGATGCTGTATGCGGAGTGTCATTTTGGCGGATCTCCGGTTGATGATGAAGCCGCTGAGAACCTTCAGTAAAATGCAAGTTAGCGAAAGCTCTGCTTTGAGTGGAACACGACGTACTCACTGAGATTTTTAATCTATTTTGGAAACAAAGCCAGCGGCTAACGGTGGCTTTTGAATATTGGAGCCTTTATGACGCATGCAAATCAACAGAAGAGTCGAGCCGAGCAAAATTTGATAAACCGCAACATCAAGATACCTCAGTCAGAGTATGATTTGCGGCGGCAACGTTTAGTCGATCAGTTACCGGAAGGCTCTGTGGTGATATTGCCTGGAGCTGTCATACGTTATCGCAATAATGATGCGGATTATGCTTTTCGTCAGGATAGTGATTTTTACTACCTGACTGGATTTGCTGAAGAAGAGGCGTGGCTGGTGCTCACCTCTGGGCGTAAAGGCGCCGATAGTCATCTGTTCTGCTTGCCTAAAGATCGAGCACAGGAAACATGGACAGGTTTTCGCGTCGGGCAAGAGCAGGCTATTGCTGAGTACAACATGAGTTGCGCTTACACGCTGGATCAGTTGGACAACCGCTTACCAGAGTTAATCGATGGGGCGCAGCATCTTTTTTACCCTATGCAGGGTGACGATGCATTAAGCCGAAGAATACAGGACTGGTGCCAGCAGTTACGACAAAAAGCCCGTTCAGGTGCGGTGGCTCCAGAGCAGCACCATAACGTGTTGCCGCTGATACATGAGCTGCGTTTGATTAAAAGCGATGCCGAGCTAGTCATTATGCGTCACGCTGCAGAGATCTCCGCTGAGGCCCATTGCAAGGCGATGCAGGTCTGTGAACCAGAGATGATGGAGTATCAGTTAGAGGCAGAGTATCTATACCACTTTATGCGCTCCGGTAGTCGTGCTCCGGCGTATAACACTATTGTGGGCGGTGGAGCCAATGGCTGCGTGTTGCATTATGTGGAAAATAATCAGCCATTAAATGCCGGTGATCTGGTATTGATTGATGCCGGTTGCGAGTTGCAACATTATGCCGCTGATATTACGCGTACTTTTCCTGTTTCCGGTCGTTTCAGCCCAGAGCAGAGTGCCTTATATCAAGTGGTATTAGAGGCGCAATATGCGGCTATTGATCAGGTGCAAGTCGGTTTAGATTGTCATGCACCGCACCGAGCAGCGTTAAATGTGCTTTGCCAAGGCCTGCTGGATCTGGGGTTGCTTGGTGGAACCTTAGATGAGGTGGTTGAGAGCGAAAGCTATCGCCGATTCTATATGCATGGCACCAGCCATTGGTTAGGTCTTGATGTGCATGATGCTGGGCGCTACAAAATAGAAGGGCAGTCACGGCCATTGCAGGTAGGAATGGTACTTACAATAGAGCCAGGGCTGTATATCGCGCCGGATGATGACAGCGTTGATGTTTGCTGGCGCGGTATAGGTATTCGTATAGAAGATAATGTGATTGTTACCGAGCAGGGCCCAGAGGTGATAACCACCGGCGTGCCAAAAAATATTGCAGAAATTGAAGCACTAATGGCTGGTGAAGGTATCGCTATTAGCGCGTAGTCGACAGACGAGAATTGATTTTAACGGGAGTATTTCAGTGACGACAGCCCCTTTGGCTAGAGCAGAATCGACTAACTCAACCACAGAAGAAGACACGCCAATCTCTGCTTATGATATTGCTATTATTGGTGGTGGCTTAGTAGGTGCCAGTCTTGCCTGCGCACTGGAAGGCTTTGCTAAAGAGCACAACTGGTCGATTGCAGTGATTGAGGCGGTTGATGTGCCCGATGATGTTCATGTAGCCGACTCTCAAGCTGGCGCGTTTCAAACCAGCCAAACCAGTGCTTTTCAAACCAGTTATGATGCCCGTTCTACGGCTTTATCTTGGGGCTCCCGTCATATTTATGAGCAGATCGGCCTTTGGTCGTATTTGGCTCCCTATGTCGCCCCGATTAAAAAGATCCATGTGTCAGATAAAGGCCATCTTGGTGCGACTCGGTTGGATCACAGAGATCATTATGTGGAAGCCTTAGGCTATGTTGCTCCCAATGTTGCTCTTGGCCGAACACTCTTGGCCGGTGTTAAAAAAGCACCCCATGTTAGCTGGCTCTGTCCGTTTAAAGTCACGGATTTTTCTGTAAAAGCGGAACGTCATCAACTGACGTTAAGCAACGCCGCCGGTGGGCAGCAGGTGATCGAAGCCAGCCTGGTTGTACTTGCCGATGGTGGTCAATCCGGCCTAAAACAGCAATTACAAATCAAAGATACCGTGCGCCCTTATGACCAGCATGCTGTGGTATGTAATCTTACCATGAGCCAACCCCATGAAGGCTGGGCTTATGAGCGCTTTACCGCTGATGGGCCTATGGCATGGCTGCCATTGCCAGAGCCAAATAATATTGCCCTTGTTTGGACGGTGCCTACGGAGCAAATTGATGAGATTAGCGCCCTAGATGATGAGGACTTTAAGCAAAAGTTATTACAGCTGTTTGGCTTTCGCTTGGGGGATATCGAACGGGTTGGCGAGCGTTACCAGTACCCGCTTACCTTAGTACGTGCCACCGAACAGGTACGCCCCGGCTTAGCAGTGCTGGGTAATGCCGCTCACTATATGCACCCTGTTGCAGGTCAAGGCTATAACCTAGCGTTAAGAGGCGTAGCCGAGCTGGCCGGTGTTTTACACCAAGCCGCAGAACAGGGAGAAAAATTAGGTGATTTAAGCGTGTTGCAGCGTTATCAGCAGCGACGACGACAGGATCAAGACGCGGTTATTGGCTTTAGTGATGGCTTGATTCGCCTGTTTGCCAATAACAATCCAGTATTGGGGCATTTTCGTGCTGGTGGCTTAATGTTGCTTGATCGATTTAAGCCTGCTAAGCGATGGTTTGCCCGTCAGGCAATGGGCATTGGCGGATCGTCTGTACGTTTAAGAGCGCTAGCTAGCAACCAAGACGTGGTCAAGCCGTACAAACAACACCGTATAACAGAGCAGCAGGTTCTAGCAAAAGCAGGTGAGCAGGTATGAGCACAGAACAGGGAATACAGGGAAATAACACAGGCTTAGATCATACCGATTTAGAAGAGCTGGATTTAAGTGGTACAGCGTTAAAGGCTAAAGACGTGAGTGCCGCTGAGGCCGAGGTGCTTGATTCAGAGCCATTAGATTCGGAAATATCTGATTTAGAAGCCTTGGACTTAAACGATACCGCTTCAGAGCAGCGCACTGCCTTAGAAGACACGGCTTTAGACACAACCTTAAAAGAGTATGATCTGATTATTGTGGGTGGCGGCATGGTCGGCGCTGCAATCGCCTGTGGTGTCGCACCAACAGGGATGAAAATTGCTATTCTGGAAACCTTTGAAAACGAACCTCAGTGGCACTCTGATAAGGTAGATCCTCGTGTTAGTGCGCTAACAGAAGCTTCACGCCTGTTTTTAGCGAGCCTTAACGCTTGGCCGAGTATGGCGGCCAATCGAGTAACCCCTTACCAGCAGATGAGCGTTTGGGAGTCTGATGGCACGGGCCATATCGAATTTAACTGTGATGATGTTTTTGCCGAAAATATCGGTCATATCGTAGAAAACAGCGTTACTTTGACCGCGTTAGTTGAGCAGAGTAAACATTTCGATAATATCCACTGGCATCGTGGTGTTTCGATTCAAGGTATTAGTCCGGTACAGACCCTTGAAGGCGGGCTCGGGGTTAAGCGCCAAGTCTTTCTAGCTGACGGTAGCGTTATTCAAGCCGGTCTTGTTGTGGCCGCCGATGGCGCGCGCTCTCAGCTACGGGAATGGGGGGGGGTTGAAACCCGTGAGTGGGATTACGACCACGAAGCGATCGTGACCACGATTAAGCTAGAGCAGCCCCACGACAGTACTTGTTGGCAACGCTTTATGCCCACCGGCCCTTTGGCATTACTACCGATTACTTTCAATGGCGACAACCATTACTGCTCGATTGTGTGGTCAACTACGCCGGAGGAATGCGTACGCTTGATGGCTTTAGATGATCAGACATTTTGTGATGAGCTGAGTCTAAGCTTTGAGCATAAACTGGGCAAGGTGCTTTCCTGTGACCCCCGTTTTAGCTTCCCGCTACGTCAGCGCCACGCTAAACGCTATTGGCAAGAGGGTTTAGTCTTAGCCGGAGATGCCGCTCACACGATCCACCCCTTAGCCGGTCAGGGGGTTAATCTTGGCTTGCTGGATGCCGCGACTCTTGTGGAGGAGTTGGCCAATGCTTGGCAGCGGAAACAACCGTTAGGCATTGAGCAGACGTTAGGTAAATACCAGCGTCGCCGCCTGCCCGATAACCTAAAAATGATGGCGCTAATGGAAGGCTTTAAGCGCCTATATGGCCCCGTACCCTTGCCGTTACGCTGGCTACGCAATACTGGCATGAATCTCGTTAATGACACGCCGATGCTTAAAAAACAGCTACTGCGACAGGCATTAGGCGCGCGCAGCGGTTTACCGAAAAATGCTCAGGTGAATCTTGCTTAGATAGGCTGTATGTAGACCAAAATCAAAGACTTAACTGGAACTTTGCACGATTAAACTGTGTCCAAAACCCTCTAGTCTAGATCTAGATCTAGATCTGGATCTGGCTACTTATAAGACTTTGATATATAGAGTGAATATAGAATGATAGAGAAAAAAACATCCGTCTCACCTAGCGAGAAGAGTTTGTCTACCGATGATGTTGTATCCGCCGATGCAAACTCGTCAACTATCGAGGTTAAATACCTCTGGAGTGAGCAAGTTTACTTAGACGCCAGCGAAGAACATACCCGTTTTGGTGGCGGTAACACAAAAGAAAAAATGATCACTCTTGTGGTGGCTGGGCTTATTCTGCTCAGCGTTTTTATGATGTTTCAGCGAGGTTTTCAGCCTGCAGATTCTATGGCCTTGGTCTTAGCCGTGTACTGGTTTTTACTTCGGGGTCGTATGCATAAAAAGTTATTGCTGGGTCGTTTCCATAAAAGTGAGCAAAAAGGCAAAGAGATCAGCCTTATTATTGATGATGAACGTATTAGCGCTAAAACAGGCGATAAAATAGACGGTCAATTCGGTTGGAATGAGATCAGCAAAGTGGTTCGTACTGGTCGAGGCTTTTTACTCTATCGGGGTGTTAATTATATCTGGTTGCCTGTGGCTGCTTTTGTTGACGAGGGGACCTGCGAACGCTTTGCCGCTATGAGTGAGCGTAAAGCAAGTTCGTTTTTGGATAAGACCGCCGGATAGTTCCACTGATTCATCTGTACTCGTTAATAGCGACTACGCCTGTTCTATATCATCGGATCTATGTTTGTCTTATGGATTAATGGACGTAATTGCCACCTTATTTTCATCTTAGGTCGGATTGCCGGTAAAACACCAAAACAGGCAGGGGAAACTCTGCCTGTTTTGGTTATAATGCCCGCAAAATACGGTGAAACAGCGTTATTTGGATCTTAGTCTTCCTGAAAAGTTAAACCTGAGTTCCAACCGTATGAGCCACTACAGCCTACGAGAGAACATCATGTCATCAATACCGTTAGCGACTCTTCGCTTAAATAAAAATGCCGAGCGCCGTATCCGCGCCGGCCATATCTGGCTTTACAGTAACGAAGTCGATACCAAGGTATCACCACTGCGTAACTATAGCGCGGGTCAGCAGGTTATTGTTGAAGGCTATAACGGTAAAGTATTGGGTAGCGCCTATATCAACCCGAAAACGCTTATTTGTGCGCGTATGATCAGCCAAGATGCTGAGAAGGTGTTGGATAAATCAATGCTGGTTCACCGCATTAAGATCGCGTTAGGTTTGCGGGAGCGGGTGTTTCCTACGCCGCATTACCGTTTGGTTTTCGGTGAAAGTGATCTTTTACCAGGCTTGGTCGTCGATCGTTTTGGCGATGTGCTATCTGTACAGCTGAATACTGCCGGTATGCAGGTGCTGGAAGAGGATATTCTCGATGCGCTGGAAAAAGTGCTGAAGCCCCAAGCCATTGTACTGCGTAACGACGGTGGTATGCGTAAACTTGAAGGCCTAGAGGAAGAAACCCGTGTTGCCCGTGGCACTTTGCCCGACGAAGTTTTCCTAGAGGAAAATGGCGTTAAGTTCCATGTGCCCATTCTGACCGGCCAAAAAACCGGCTGGTTCTATGATCACCGTATGAATCGGGCTCGCTTGCAGCATTACTGCAAAGATAAAAAAGTATTGGATCTTTTTAGCTATGTAGGCGGCTGGGGTGTGCAGGCAGCAGTTGCTGGGGCAAGCTCTGTTTTGTGTGTTGATGCCTCAGAAACAGCGTTGGATGAAGTCGATAAAAATGCCGCGCTTAACGGTGTTAGCGACAAAGTAGAAACCATGCTGGGGGATGCTTTTGAAGCCCTAAAACAGCTGGTGCAGGAAGGCGAACGCTTTGATGTTGTCGTGCTAGATCCACCGGCATTTATTAAGCGCCGTAAAGATATTAAAAATGGTGAATTGGCTTATCAGCGGATTAATCAATTGGCGATGCGCTTGCTAGAAAAAGATGCCATTTTGATCTCGGCATCGTGCTCAATGCATCTAGCCTACGATCGCCTGATTGATATCGTGCGCAGTACATCACGTCACGTGGATCGCCAAGCGCAAATTCTAGAACAGGGCCATCAAGGGGCTGACCATCCGGTACATCCTGCGATTCCAGAAACAGCCTACCTTAAGTCTCTGATTGTTCGTGTTTTCCGAGATTAAATCCAAGGCGGAATTGGGGCAGCCGGATATATTCCTGCTGCCGCTAACGGTTTCTCAGACGGCTATCGATCATTACGGCCATGTGAATAATGCGGTCTATCTCAAATGGCTAGAAGAGGCCGGTTGGGCGCATTTGGAGCAGCTGGGAATTAATCTTGAGCGGTATCAGGCGTGGGATGTTGCCATGGTTGTTCATCGGCATGAGTTAGATTATCTTGCGCCGGCCTATGCTGGTGATCAACTGGTAATGGCAACGTGGCTGGAACGTCATAATCGTATCAGTGTATTTCGACGCTTTCATTTGAAGCGGGTTAGAGATGATAAAACACTCTTCAAAGCTTTTAGTCATTACGTTTGTACTTACATGAGTAGCGGTAAGGCGCGACGTATCCCGAAAGCGTTAACGGAGTGCTATGATCAGGCTTGTCCACTTAACTGAATGATCTCTGGGATTGAGACTCGCAATGAAGCTTTACCTTTATCTTTCATTTCGCCATCTTGATGTTTTACGTAACAATCGTCTGCATTTTTCCGGTGTCACCGAGTGCCAAGATCCCTTTGAGATTAATCGGCCCACGGTACGTAAAGCACCAGAAAAAACACCGATTAGCGAAGAAGACTTCCAAACGGAGTTGCGCCGACAGTATGCGGCGCTACCTGCGCATATGCAGGGTTTTGTTACAGAGGCTTATTTTTGTGAGCAAGCCGCTTTAAAACGCCCTGCCATAGAAAAGCAGATGCGCCAACGACAACAGCCGAAAACAAAAAAATTACCGGATGCTAGAAAACTAGAAAGTTTAGCACTATGCCGCCTGTTTAAGGCACCGGACAATCCTGTGTTATGGGAGCGCTATAGCGACAATTACCGTGGCTTTGTGATTGAGCTGGATGGTGGGCACAGCTACTTTATGCATCCCAAATATAATGAACAACCGCAGTTATTGCGCCCTGTGACTTACAGCAATGAACGCCCCTCGGTAAAGGCTCGGGTGCAACCGTTTCCCGCACTTTTCTATCGTGGTAATGGCTGGAGCTTTGAAGAAGAGGTGCGCTTGGTTCGTCCGAAAGAGACCGCTGATAAAATGGCTGTAGCGGCAGGTAAAGAGTTTTTCTTCTATAAATTTCCGCCGACCATTGTTAAGCAGGTTGTCGTTGGTTGCAACGCTAGCGCGGAAGATCGCCAGCAGCTAAAGCAGCTTTTATCCGTGGATCTGCGCTATAAGAAAGTATTGCAGTCTAATCTTTGGCTTGACCCAGATTTCTATGCGCTGCATATCAAGCCCGCATAATAGTTTGGCTGGTGAGAAGATTTTATAGTCTGGCCGCAGCGTCACCTTTTCACCTTGTTCCTTCGATGTTGTCTTTCGTTTTATCTCCGGTTATCTATTTTAAGTGTTGATAGTGAGTGTGTTATGGCTAATTTTCAAACCCACCTTGGGGGTGCAGCTCTTGGCGGTGGTCTAGCGTTATCTGGCGCTTTAGTGATCAATTTAATGAGTTTAAATGAAGCGATTGCAGGCTGGTGCTTGGTGATGATCGGCGGGGTTTTACCCGATATTGATTCCAATCATTCTAAGGTTGTACGGGCACTATTTACGGTTCTTGGGGGGATTGCCGCCGTGCTTGGGGTGGTGGTCTTCACCGATAAAATACCGATTATGGGGCTTTGGATCGTCGGGACTATCGGTTTTGTCACGGTGCGTTATGGCTGCTGGTACGTCTTTACTCGGTTTACTGTACACCGAGGTATTTTTCATTCGTTATTGGCCGGTTGTTTATTCGCTGTATTTACTGCTTTTGTGGCGTTTCAAGGCATGGAGCTATCAGATGATGTGAGCTGGTTAATGGGGCTTAGCCTGTTGATTGGCTATATTATCCATTTGCTATTGGATGAGTGTTACAGCGTGGATTTAACCAATGCACGCCTAAAGCGCTCCTTTGGAACTGCGCTTAAGCTGTTTGATTACCGTAATATTGGGAATAGCATCTTGATGCTAGGCTTGCTGGTGGCGCTTATTATGACTATTGCTCCTCCGATTAGTGAACTCTGGTATTTGCTGACAGATCCGAGGGTTCGTTGGAGCTGGCAGAAGAGTTGGTCTTAATCTGCTAGCCAAATAACGCTAGCCATACGGCCTGTCTGGCCATCTCTACGGTAGGAGTAGAAGCGTTTACGTTCAGCGTAGGTGCAGAAGGCTCCGCCGTAGACCTGGTCTACACCTCGCTCTGCCAGTTTTAGGCGGGCAAGTTGATACAGGTCAGCCATGTAGTGATTGAGTCGAAAAGGGCTGGGTTCAAAGCAATCAAAACTTTGGGGGAGTTGCTCAACAAAACGTTGGCGAACTTCATCGCCCACTTCAAAGTGTTTGCTGCTAATGGCTGGGCCAAGCCAGACCAATGTCTTTTCAGGGTCTAAATCTAACCGATCTAAAGTAGCTTCCAGTACGCCATCCGCTAAACCACGCCAACCCGCATGCGCTACGGCCACACGATCCCCGTCTTCTGAGCAGAAAAATACCGGTAGACAGTCGGCGGTCATCACAACGCAGGCGTATTGAGAGTTAAACGCAACAGAGGCATCAGCTTCGATATTCGGCGTAAAGCTATCCGCTACAAGTGTGGAGTGAGTTTGGTTTAGCCAAAGCAAAGGGTGCTGTTCACCAATAAAACTTTGTAGATCACCCCGTGCCTTTGCCACCGTTGCAGGATTGTCACCAACATGGGCGGCCATATTAAAGTGATCAAAAGGAGATGTACTACCACCGCGTTCACGGGAGGTTACAAACGCCTTTACATTTTTCGGCGCTGGCCAATGGGGCGCTATAAAAGCAAAGGCATTTCGCATTTAGTCTTCCTGATCTGTTTTAAGAACGTCTAGCAGATGGAGGAAATCTTCGGGGAGATCAACTTCCCATTCCATCATGTCGCCAGTAGCGGGGTGACAGAGTTCAAGGCGCTTGGCATGTAATGCCTGCCGACCAAAGGTGCGTAACAGCTCTTTTAGTGTTTCGGTACAACCCGCAGGCAAACGCATACGGCCCCCATAAACAGGGTCACCGACAAGAGGATAGTTGATATGAGCCATGTGTACACGAATCTGGTGTGTGCGACCGGTTTCCAGTTTGCAGCGGATATGTGTATGACCACGGTATCGCTGTAAAACACGATAGTGCGTCACCGCAGGCTTACTACCTGTATCGGTTACGGTCATACGTTTCCGGTCTTTGGCATGACGGCCAATGGGCGCATCCACTTTACCACCGCCGGTCATAACGCCCACAGAAACCGCTTCATATTCACGGCCCATTGAGCGATCTTGTAGCTGTTCAACCAAGGCATTTTGCGCCATTAAGTTTTTTGCGACCACCATAAGCCCCGTCGTATCTTTATCAAGACGGTGCACAATACCTGCACGGGGTAAGTGAGCCATATCAGGAGCATGGTGTAGCAGTGCATTCAACAAAGTACCACTTTGATGACCTGCAGCGGGATGAACAACCAACCCTGCGGCTTTGTTGATCACTAAAATATCGTCATCTTCGTAAACGATATCCAGAGCGATATCTTGAGCAACCCACTCATCGTTATTAACTTCGGTTGCTTCAATCTTGAGCTGCTCTCCGCCATTCAACTTCTCTTTCGGCTTACGCTGGGCATCATTAACGGTCAATTGACCGGACTTAATCCAGCTTTGCAGGCGGGAACGAGAGTAATCAGGAAAAAGCTCTGCGGCAATTTGATCTAAACGGGAACCGCTCAGCTCAAAAGGGACGGTTGCTTGCAAGGAAATTGTTTCAGCCATGGATGAAAATCAGTCCGGGTAAGAGGTAATATCTAGGTATCAGAAGCTGAAAAATAAATGTTCGTTTTTCAGGAAACTGATACAGGCCTTGGGTGTCAGAAAAGGGCTCAGGTCTGACCGATTCTGAACACGTATTTGTCAGCGGCCTGTGCTATAGTCATTCGCCGGTCATTCTACCATTGAAAACAGCTTTTTTGGTGATTATGCGTAACCTAGTTTCTCTCCGTCATTATAAACCCCGTGGTCGCGGCCTATGCGCCTTGTCAAAAGGCATTCAGGCGTGCTCAAAAGGCATCGCGGTGTGTTCAAAAAGAATAACGGCCTGCTGCTCTCGTCGTGTGTTATTCGCTGTTTTTGCAGGGATCTCTCTCCTATTATCGGGCTGTGCAAAAGATCAATCTGCTGCCGATTTAGCCAAGGCTGAACGTACGCTCTATTTAGAAGCCCGAGAGGCTCTTGAGGGCAATAACTTTATTCGTAGTCTTGAGCTGTTAGAAGCCTTAGAAACAAAATATCCCCTAGGCCGTTTCTCTGAACAATCGTTGTTAGAGCAAATCTACGCGCAATATCGAAGCCAAAATTATGAGCGTGCTCGGGCAACCGCGGATCGGTTTACGCGCTTACATCCTCGTCATGCGCAGGTTGATTACGCCTATTATATGAAAGGCTTGTCATCCTATATGGCTGGCCGCTATATGCTGGAAGGCCTAGAGCTGATTGATATTTCTGAGCGTGATTTGGGTGCGACCCGTGATGCTTTCAGCGATTTTGATACTTTTCTAAGACGTTATCCTGATAGTCGCTACGCCAACGATGCTCGCCAGCGTATGCTTTATATTCGTAATGTGCTTGCCCGCCGAGAGATCTTTATTGCCCAGTTCTATATTCGTAAAAGTGGCTATGTGGCGGCAATAAAACGCAGTCAGTTCGCGCTTGAGAATTATCCAACCTCGGGTATTTCTGGTGATGCTTTGGCGACACTTAGTGAGGCCTATCTTCACTTAGGTATGGAGGAAGAAGCTTTTGAGGCGTTGAGCTTGCTTAAATCGCAATATCCGCAGCACAAGCAGCTCACAGAAAATGGAAAACTGAAATTGCTAAAACCTTTGGGTGAAAAAGGCCAGGCGCCGTGGAAGGTTCTTATTCCTGATCTTTTTGGATAGAAACATTGATAGCGTACCATTCAATCCATTTAATATTGGACTTAGCTTTAGGGTGATATCATGGGTTTTATTATTTTCAGGTTAATTATTTTTGTAGCGATCGTTTGGTTTGGGTTACGCCTGTTAAAGGTCTATAACCAGAAAAAACTAGAGGCTCAAAACGATAGCTTGCAGGGGAAAAACCGCAAGGGAAATGACCCTGAGCAGATGGTTCAATGCCGTTACTGCAACCTGCATTTACCACAGAAAGATGCGGTTAAACATGAAAGCCTTTGGTTTTGCTGCCACGAACATAAAAAGCATTTTTTAGAGCATGGCCCTGAAAAATAAAAGTGAGCGATGAATCACAACGCTAGAAGTAAATAGCTAGTAGTGAATCGAAAGCTTAGCAGTGAATAGAAAGCCGAGTAATAAGTAGCATCGAAAAGGGGTTGTGGATAGAAGGTTTATCCACAACCCCTTTTTCTGTTGGTTGGTCGATAAGGCTAGTTCTTTGTCGATAGACGGGTTTTTGGTAGATAGGCGCTGGGATCAATAATCGGTGTTTGTCCTAATAGCTGATTGCACAGTAGCTCGGTGGCTGCAGGAGCCAGTACTAAGCCATTACGGAAGTGCCCTGTGTTAAGATGCAAATGCCCCGTACTCTCTACGGCTCCGATAAAGGGAATACCATCTGGCGAACCGGGCCGTAAGCCGCACCAATGATGTTCCACTGGAATATCTTTTAGCGCAGGCAATATTGCTTCAGCACTGGCTTGTAATGATTGGCGAGCCTCTTCCGTTGTTTGTTTGTTAAAGCCTTCATATTCTAAGGTAGAGCCAACTAAAATACGGCCATCATTACGGGGGATGACATAGCGACCATCGAGCATCACGACCCGATCAACCAAACCTGGCTCCGCTTTGTAGACCATCATTTGTCCCCGTACGGGCTCAATGGGTAGGTTTGGTAAAACCGCCTCTTCCGCCAAAATCCCCGCACTCCAAGCACCGCCGCAGACAATGACTTGTCCTGCCCCTAAAACCGCGTTAGAAGTATTAACGCCAATGGCTTGACCGTCCATTACGCGAATACTTTTAACCTCCACATGCTCTAAAATACGAACATTAGGGTGCTGCTCTAGACTTTTCTTCAGTGCTTTTCCTAAGCGAGGATTACGAATGCTGCCCACTTCAGGCATCCAGATCGCTTGCTCTTTACCGGCAGCAAGATTCGCTTCTTTTTCGTAGATAAACTGCTGATCAACGTGATGTAAGGGCTGCTGATTTTTTGCCGCCCAAGCAAGAGCTTCGGCATCGTCTTCAACCCTTAGCATAAGCATGCCGCCGGCACGAAACTCAGGATCAATCCCTGTTTCTTCTGCTAGAAGGTTAGCCAGCTCTGGATAGTAGCCCTGAGACCAGTTTGCTAATGCGGTGATTTCAGGGCGATAACGCCACGGATACAGAGGAGAAACAATGCCTCCGCCAGCCCATGAGGATTCTTTGCACAACTCGCCTTGATCAATAATAGTGACATCTGCGCCGGAGTTAGCCAATGTGCGGGCGGTCATCATACCGATAACGCCGCCCCCTACGATTAGAAAGTCGTTCACTGTTTATCCTTATCTTGTCGCGGTCAATAAATAGCCATTCATCATTAACAACCAAAAAGGTCGCAGGTCGCTTGGATTCGCACGCTATCGTCAGCGCCTGGGCCTCCTTGCATAAAATCGATATAAAGTAGGGTGCTGAGCTTAATGCTTTGCTCTTGATTCTGATTATCGTGCCAACGAACGGTCGCTGTATATTGATGAGTATTGCTCAGCCCTGCAAAAGGGCTAACTTCCCAGAGGAGATCATACGCTGCACTGACACCGGCTATGTTGTTTTTATGGCCATTTGTCCCGTTGCTAGGGTTTATCAGCAGTCCTTCAATGGCATTTTGCCCGTGAACCAGTGCCTGAGTACGGGCTTGCGTTGTAGCCCCAGCTCGAAGTAGGTCGCCCTGGAATTTAGCGGTAGCGGTCATGCCAACGGAGATGATCAGAACAACCATTAATATTTCTATTAGCGAGATGCCTGTTTGTCGAGACAGACTTATTTGCAGAGAAATGCTTGTTTGAGATCGGATCATAATATTGGCTCCATACTAACGGTTGGCTCCATGCTCATCCCTGCATCTATGACCAATCATGCCTATGGCCAGTCACGCCAGCTACCAGGAATACGGATAAAATCCGTGATCGCGGGGTTTACGGCATTGGGTTTCGATAAGACCCTGATCCATTGTGTTCGGGTTAAATCTGAATCTGACATTGCCACAGCTGTGGCGGCTACGTCGATAATCCATCTATTGCAGTCCGCTAAAAGCACCGGATTAGGATCATCCAAACAAGCGCGCGTATAGCTGACGGTAAGCTGATAGTGATCACCGCTACGGGTTAGCACAATATTATCTGCATTTAGATCATTCCAGCTAACAGCATCGCTATTTTCATCGCTGGCATTCCAAATGGCAAAAGTATGATGATGTTGATCAAGCCATGCAATACCGTATTCTAAGGCGGCTTCTGCGGCATAGCTGGCCTCTTTGCTTCGATATTCATTCGCCGAGATTGTTTGTTCTGTGAGTAATGTTCTAGCGGTTAAAAAAGAGATCATCGTTAGAGCAACCAGCAGCACCATAGCAAACATTAGCGTGACCATGCCTTGTTGTCGATCAAGGGGGCGGTTGTGCTTAAGGTGCGGCTTGTTAAGCCCAAAAGAGGAAGGCCTGCTCCCAAAAGAGGACGGCCTACTAAAGGCGTTTAAAATAACGGTCATTACGTACTCTCACCTTCCCTGTGATGGTCAAAGAAAATGCATCCTTAGTGCCACTGATCGTCACTAGTAAATGGCGTGCTTCAATACAGTGATCTCCCGTCGAGCAGGTTCCACCACTGGGAGCCGATATGGCTTTTGGCTGAGGGATAACATCGCCATCTTGGTCAATATAGCTAACAGAGAATTGAGTGATTTTAATACTATCTTCAGTTAAAGCTTCCCATTGGTTGTTGCTGGCATGGTAATCACAGCCGGGATGCGGGCCGCTACTTGGAGCTAAAGGCCCCCTTCTTGAGCTTATTCTTTTGCGGCTGTCCAATTTAAAGCCGAAGTGATTATTGTATCCGGCATAAGGGTTTCCGTCCCGCTCTCGATCATAGCTGTAGGTCACACAATGACATTCATGGAGAGCATTACACTGCCAAAGCTTCAGATTACTGACGTTATCCATAAAGGGGTTATCGGCATATTGGCTTAAAACAGTACTTAGGGTGAGAGGCCGCTCGACGCCACCTGCTCGTTTTAGATCGCTTAAAATCAGGTCAAGGCTGGCCCGAAGGTTATGACTTAATTCAACTTGGGCGTTATTGTCGCCAGAGGACTGTAGTGTCGTCAGGTAGGCGCTAAGTATCGCGCCGATTAAGGTTATCCCTAGCACTAGGGATATAAGTAGCTCGGGAAGCGTGAAGCCTCTTTCTGCAGGCGGTAACAGTTTTGTAGGTGGTTGAGGTTTTTGCATGGCGAGCATGACAGGTTTTATGAATAACTGGCTCATATTAACCCCCCTTCATAGTGTTAACAGTCCGTCAAGCCGTGGATATTGCCGCAGGCCCGTACTCGGCCTAAGGCTGATAACACTACATTGCCGGAAAAATGCTCTATTTGTAGAGTAAACGTGCCATTATTTTTTGTCGTTCCTCGTACGCTATCAAATATTATCGGTGATTTTAAAGCAGTCATACGCACGTTCGAGTAATCAGTACTACTTAAGCGCCTGAGTATGTTATCGCTCTTGATGGGCAGGGTGCAGGCCGATGCTGTTTCTGGGTCATCCAGAGTGCAATCACAATTAGGTGTCAGACTTATACCAACGCACCAATGGTCACCGGCGAGGGATGAGATAAATAAGGGCTTGTTGCGCTTAATTGCCTCAGATCGGGCAAAAGCCAACTCTTGTTTTAAATGAATCAAAGCACCACGCAGTCGCTCTTGAATGATCAGATCACTCATATTTGGCACTACTATAACCGCCAGCATACTGACGATAACAAGTGTAATAAGTAGCTCAATAAGGCTGAATCCGCGCACAGGCATATTATTCCCTGCTTTTAAATAATCTTCTTAATTAATGTAAGATGCCATGCAGACAGAGGCTTCACAAGCACTTGTTGTCAAGATTATGGGAATGTTACGGGAAAGGAATGAGAGCGCTATAGAGACATCAATGGACTGAAGACGCACCCCAGAGAGGTTGGTTATGTTGCCTGAATATGTTCTTAGACGGCGGAGTACAGAGAAAGCAGAGCACGGTTTTACTCTAATTGAGCTGCTGATTGTTATGGCTATTATTGGCGTCTTAGCTGGCGCGGCCTATCCTGCATACCAGCGCTATGCACTAGAAAGCCGCAGGACAGATGCCTATATGGGGATTCTTCGAATACAGTTAGCGCAAGAAAACTGGCGAGCATCCCATCACCGCTACAGTGATGATCTTACCCATAGCGGCTTAGATACAGCCTCTGAGTCTAGTGACGGTTTTTATACCTTATCGGTATCGGATTCGAGTGCTATAGGCTACAAGATCTCGGCGACAGCGAAAGGATTACAGGTAAACGACACGCCATGCCAAACCATTGAGCTGACCAAATCAGCCTCGGGGGAGACCAAGGCTCCGGTCTATTGCTGGTGAAAAAGCCGGTATAGCCGTGATAGGGCTTACTCGCTAATATCCGTGAGCCTAAGTTCTTTCGGGATCGAAAACACAACATTCTCTTCTCGGCCATCCAGCTCTGTCGGTTCATCCGCCCCTAATTCTTCCAGACGGTCAATAACTTGCTGTACTAGGATGGCGGGGGCTGAAGCGCCTGCTGTAATACCAATTTTCTTTGCAGGAACTAGCCACTTTTGCTGGATCTCATCGGCGTTGTCGATCAAGTAGGCTTGTGTGTTCATCCGCTCGGATAACTCCCTTAAACGGTTTGAGTTCGAGCTATTGGGTGAGCCTACAACGAGGACTAAATCACATTCTGCCGCCAGTTGCTTTACTGCATCTTGTCTGTTCTGGGTGGCATAGCAGATATCATCTTTTCTTGGCCCTTGGATCTTAGGGAATCGAGCGCGTAGGGCATCAATCACCCGAGCGGTATCATCCATTGATAGGGTTGTTTGAGTAACGAAGGCCAGCTTACTTGGGTCGCGGGGTTCTAGCTTTTCTACATCCGCGTCATCTTCCACTAGCGAGATACTGCCTCCAGCGCTGGTATCATAACGTCCCATGGTGCCTTCAACTTCAGGGTGGCCCGCATGGCCGATCAAAATACACTCCTGTCCCTGTTTGCTATAACGCAGCACTTCCAAGTGTACCTTTGTCACCAAAGGACACGTTGCATCAAATACTTTTAAGCCGCGACGCGACGCTTCATCTTGCACTGCTTTGGAAACACCGTGGGCACTAAAAATCACAATGGCATCATCGGGAACTTCATGTAGCTCATCGACAAAAATAGCCCCCCGATCCTTCAGGTCGTTAACCACAAACTTGTTATGCACTACCTCATGACGCACATAAATCGGTGGCTCAAATACCTCAAGGGCACGATTAACAATCTCTATGGCGCGATCAACCCCTGCACAGAACCCACGGGGGTTAGCCAGTTTAATCTCAAGATTAACGGTGGATTCAGTCGATTGTGTCGCAGTCATAGGAGGGTCTCTACAGCGTTAAATAAAATAATACACGGTGGTTAATGATATGCGGTGGTAAATAATACACGGCGATAAATAGTACACAGTGATAAAGAGCACTCAGTGTTAAATAGCACCGATTATCCACAGGCAGGCGGAGTTTAAACTCATCCGCCAACCTGTTATCTATCCAGTGGATGCTGTCTGTTATGCCTGCTCTGGGGCATCTTCCACGGCTAAAATCTCAACTTCAAACGTTAGCGTATGACCGGCTAAAGGATGGTTAAAGTCAACAGAGACAAGCTCGTCATCAAACTCCACAACAACCCCTGGCAGCTCACCGTTAGCTTTATCGGCAAAGCTTAGCATCAGACCGGGTTCCAGATTAAGATCCGGTGCAAATTGAGCCCGTGGTAGCTTTTGGATATTGCTTGGGTTGTGCTGACCAAAAGCATTCTCAGGTGCCACTTCAAAGGTCTGTTTGGTGCCTGCGGTTAATCCGTGTAGAGGTTTTTCAAAACCCTCAGGCAAATTGCCATCACCCACAATTAACCGTACGGGGTCTTTATCAAAAGTACTATCAACCACTGCGCCTTTTTCTGCCAGCTTTAGTGCAAAGTGGAGCGTTACCTGTTTGCCTGGGCCGATCTGCTGTTCACTCATGTTGATTACCTTTTTTAACAATATAACAATGAATATCGATTTAAGCGGGCTGGTTTATGGCCTGCTAGGGTTTAGCTTCTATCTAAGCGTTAGAGCTATGGATATTAAGCGTCAGGATTACGGATCATATCCACAATAAGCATACCGGCACCTAAGGTGATCGCTGCATCCGCTAAGTTAAACGCAGGAAAATATGCGTTATCCCAGTGGAATAGAAGAAAATCTACGACATATCCTAATAGGATACGATCATGCAAATTACCCAGTGCGCCACCTAAAACCAGTGCTAAGGCACAGGCAAGCCATGTCTCGTGACGTTTTAACCGAGACAGCCAAGCCAGCAAGCCACCACTAACGACCAAGGCGATTAAGGCAAAAAGCCAACGCTGCCAACCGGATTCATTGGCTAAAAAGCTGAAAGCTGCTCCGGTGTTGTGCAACAGGGTTAGATCAAACACTGGCAGCACCGTTAGTATTTCACCGTAGCGAAAACTGCCACTAACCCAAGCCTTTGAGCCAAGGTCAATCACGATCACGAGAACCGAAAGCAACAACCATTTTAGTTGTGTGCCTTTATCTTTTTTTTCTGTAACTGAGGCGCCCGTAGGCGCCTCAGATTTCCGTTCTTGTTTGCTCATAAGCTTCTGTTATTTAAGCTTCTTTTGTGTAAGAAGGCCGATATTGAAGAAAGCAGAGAAAATTAAGCGAATCGACGCTGTTCACCTTCACCTTCTGGTAAATTGGTGATGCAACGGCCACACAGTTCTGGATGCTCGGCATGTTGGCCGACATCTTCACGGTGATGCCAGCAGCGACCACATTTAGCGTGTTCCGATGCTTTAACCGCTACCTTAAGACCGGCTAGTTCTGTATCCGCAGCATCAACAGCATTCTCTAGAGGCGTAACAACCGCACCAGAGGTTAGCAAGACAAAGCGCAGTTCTTCACCGAGGCCTTCGATTAAGGCTTTCAATTCATCATTCGCAAATAAGGTAACTTCTGTCGCCATTGAACCTTTAACGGTACCCGCATTACGGGCATCTTCTAAGGCTTTGTTGACTGCTTCTTTCACATCCATGATGCGATTCCAGTAGTCACGATTTTTCTCACCATCGGCCTTCATTTCAAACAAGCCGTCGTACCAAGTGGTCAGATAAACAGACGCTTCACGCTGGCCTGGAATGTTCTCGTAGATCTCTTCCGCGGTGAACGTCAAAATCGGAGCGACCCAACGAGCTAGAGCTTCAATGATGTGATACAGAGCGGTTTGGCAAGAGCGGCGCGCCAAGCTATCAGGGTGCGTGGTGTACTGGCGATCTTTGATGATATCCAGATAGAAACCACCTAAATCCTGAGCGCAGAAGTTATGCACTTTCTGATAGATGCTTAGGAAGTGATATTCGTTATACGCGTCGTTTAGCTCACCTTGTAGCTGCAGTGCGCGGTCAACAGCCCACTGGTCCAAGGACAACATCTCTTCCGGTGAGACCATGTCGGTTTCTGGATTAAAGCCGTTCAAGTTTGCCAGTAAGAAGCGAGCCGTATTACGAATCCGGCGATAAGAGTCTGCCGTACGTTGCAGAATCTGCTTCGATACCGCCATCTCGCTAGAGTAATCTGTGGCCGCAACCCAAAGACGCAGGATATCCCCGCCCAGTGAGTCTGTTACTTCTTGCGGTGCGATCACGTTGCCCAACGATTTGGACATCTTGTAGCCTTTTTCATCAACCGTGAAACCGTGGGTTAGCACCTGTTTGTAAGGCGCGCAGCCGTTGATCGCGATAGATGTTTTAAGGGATGACTGGAACCAACCACGGTGTTGATCTGAACCTTCTAGGTACAAGTCCGCAGGGAAGGTGAGTTCTTCACGGGGACGCAGTACCGAGTGATGGGTGACACCGGAATCAAACCAAACATCCAGTGTGTCAGTGACCTTGTAATACTGGTCGGCTTCATCACCTAGAAGTGTCTCAATATCCAGCTCAAACCAAGCGTCCATTCCCTCTTTTTCCATCAACAGGGCGACTTTCTCAATAAGTTCAGGGGTATTTGGATGCAGCTCATCGGTTTCTTTATTGATAAACAGAGTGATCGGCACGCCCCAAGTACGCTGGCGGGAAACACACCAATCTGGGCTCTGGTCAACCATCGCTTCAATACGGTTTTGGCCCCACGCGGGATACCACTGCACGCCTTTGATCGCTTCTAGGGCATCTTTTTTCAGGCCTTTCTCTTCCATCGAAATAAACCACTGCGGGGTTGCACGATAGATAAGCGGCGTTTTGGTACGCCAGCAATGGGGGTAACTATGCTCAAAGGCTTTGTGGTGAACCAGCTTACCTTCGCGCTGTAGCGCATCCATTACAGGCTCATCGGCCTTGTAAACATGCAGACCGGCAAACTCACCGGCTTCTGCGCTGTATGTGCCGTTAGCCTGTACAAGATTGATCGTGCCAAGGCCGTAAGCTTTGCCTACCACGAAATCTTCCATACCGTGATCCGGCGCGGTATGTACGGCACCTGTACCGGCGTCGGTTGTCACGTGATCACCTAGAATGACCGGTACTTGCTTGTCATAAAAAGGGTGTTTCAGCAGTAGATTTTCTAATGCTTGACCGGATACCGTCGCAAGCACTTCAAACTTATCTTCACCCCAGCGGGCCATGATGTCATCAACCATGGTTGCTGCAACAACAAAACGCTGGTCGCGCAGTTGTACTAGGGCGTAGTCTAGATCCGCATTCAGAGAAACTGCTTGACTGACCGGTAGTGTCCAGGCGGTCGTTGTCCAGATGACAACGGCAACATCGCCACTACCCGCTGGGTTGCCAAACAGCTCCAGCGCTTTCGCCTGATCAATGAAAGTGTACGCCACATCCAGCGCGATGGAGGTTTTATCCTGATACTCAACCTCAGCTTCTGCCAACGCAGACTGACCGACCACACTCCAGTAAACCGGCTTATAGCCTTTTACCAAATGACCGTTTTCTACGATGCGACCCAGCGCACGTACAATGTCCGCTTCGGTTTGGTAGTTCATGGTTAGATAAGGGTTTTCCCAATCACCAAGAATACCTAAACGAATAAAGTCAGCTTTCTGACCGTTAACTTGTTCCGTCGCATACTCACGGCATTTCTGACGGAATTCACGGTAAGGAACTTTATCTCCTGCACGGCCAATCAAGGTTTCTACTTTGTGCTCAATCGGTAGACCGTGGCAATCCCAGCCCGGTACATAGGGGGCATCGAAGCCTGCCAATGTACGCGACTTAACGATCATATCTTTCAGAATTTTGTTAACTGCATGGCCGATATGAATATTGCCGTTTGCATAGGGAGGGCCATCATGCAGCACAAATTTTGGACGACCTTCGCCTGCTTTACGCAGTTTCTGGTATAGGCCGATTTCATCCCAATGGGCTAAACGTGAAGGTTCGCGCTTAGGCAAATTGCCTCGCATTGGGAAATCAGTTTCTGGAAGATTGAGAGTATGTTTATAGTCGCTCATGGCTAATAATCGCTGCTCTTTATCGGTTTATCTGGTATCAGAGGGAATAGGGTTTATCTCTTATGTCAGCAGCGGCACTCACTCTGACATTAGCCTTGTCTTCAATGCAACACGGATGCTCTATTGTGGCTAGCAATAGGCAAGTGACTAACATCGCATTACTTTAAAAAAGGGACGATGTTAACGTTTTTTGTTAGCTCATCGTTTGTTAGTTCATCGGTATTTTTATTCGTTTATCGGTATTAGCTTAACAGCCCGCTGGCCAAGGGGATGCCTTGGTCAGACTGTTGGGTAAAATATTCCCTTGCTGCAAGCAGGTCCTTCATGATCTGTTCGCGCAGGGCTGCAACATCAGAGAAACGCTTTTCATCTCTCAATTTACTGCAAAAAGTCACCTGTACCCGTTGCCCGTACAGATCACCATTAAAATCAAATACGTGTACTTCTAGCGCGGGCTTAACGCCATCAATCGTTGGCCGGTTACCAATATTGGCAACGCCTTTATGCAGTAAGCCGTCACCGCTGCTTAATAGCACCGTGTATACGCCATGCAGAGCTGGTTGCTTATTTTTGAGTGACAAATTCGCCGTTGGTACGCCAAGCTGACGACCTAATTTACGGCCATGTAGCACTTTGCCACCAATTTGGTAAGGCACACCCAGTAGCTTATTGGCGAGTACAAAATTAGCTTCCGCTAAAACCGTACGAATTCGGGTACTGCTAACGCGTTCCGCTTCTACTTCAAAGGTTGTGGTGTTGACGACATCGAAGCCTTGGGATTTTCCAACCGCTTGCAACAGGGCAAAGTCCCCCGCTCGATCACAGCCAAAGCGAAAATCATCACCAACAACCAAATAGCGTACATCCAAGCCTTGAATTAAAACTTGGGTGATAAAGTCATGGGCGGATAAACTGCCCAGCTTTTGGTTAAACGGCAAGCAAACAATGCGATCAATGCCTTGGGCGGCGAGCCGGTCAACTTTATCTCGAAAGCGGGTCAATCGTGCAGGTGCCTGTGGAGCCGCAAAGAACTCTCTGGGCTGAGGTTCAAACACGACAACAGCAGAGGGTACACCTAGATCAAGAGCTTTAGCTTTTACATGGCGCAGAACAGCCTGATGCCCAAGGTGCACACCATCAAAGTTGCCGATTGTGGCGACACATCCCTGATGCTTTTTCCGTAAATTGTGCAATCCTCGTATCAGTTCCATTTTGCTCCTGTTGCTCTCGTTTTATTATTTATGGGCTTTATCACGTTTTTTCTAAAAGAGACCGATTATAGCGAAATTCATCGCGTCTGCATCCCCTCTACTTATTATCTGTGCCTAATGACGAATATGGCGTAAGCGAAGCCCCAATAGAATCAAGACAAGCAGGTAGCTACCGCCTCCTAGGGCGACTAACCCCGACATCCACAGGACACGCTCTTGCCAGTGGGCAAGTTGCCACTGCATTGCCTCTGGGGTGGCGTAAAGTAAGATGGCCACCATAACGGCAACGGCGGGTATTAACTGTAAAAGATAGCGTCCCCAGCCCGCCTGCCAAATAAACACACCTTCTCGGCGTAAGCCCAGCCAAAGCAGACCGGCATTTAAAAACGCTGATAAGGATGTTGCCAGCGCCAATCCGGCATGATCTAGCCAGAATACCAGCATAAGATTGAGCGCCATATTAGCGACCATAGCTATGATGCCAATTTTAACCGGTGTCTTAGTGTCTTGTCGGGCGTAGAAACCGGGAGCCAATACTTTAATCAGCATAAAGGCCAAAAGTCCTACAGCGTAGGCTCGTAGGCTTAATGATGCCATATCTACGTCATGGCTGGTCATTGCACCATACTGGAACAAAGTGAAGAGCAAAGGCTCTGCCAGAAGAAATAGCGCTAGAGCCGCTGGTACTGCGATCAATAGAATCATGCGCACGGCCCAATCCAGCGTTTTAGCAAACGCCTCAACAGACTTTTCCGCATGTTTGGTTGAAAGGCTCGGCAGTATCACTGTGGCAACTGCAATGCCAAATACGCCTAAAGGCAACTCGACCAAACGATCTGAGTAGTACAGCCATGAAACGCTGCCGCTGATCAGAAACGATGCCAGTATGGTATCTAACAGCAAGTTAATTTGGCTAACGGAGACGCCGAACAATGCGGGAGCCATCAGCTTAAGAATCCGGCGAACCCCTTCATCTTTCCAGCGGACTTTAGGTTTTGGCATCAGCCCGATACGGGCTAGAAATGGTAGCTGAAAGCAAAGCTGAGCACCGCCCGCAAGTAAAACCCCCCACGCAAGCGCCATAACCGGCTCATCCATATAGGGCGTTAACCAAAGCGCGGCACCAATTAATGACAGATTGAGCAATACTGGTGTAAATGCAGGAATAGCAAAGTGGTCGTAACTGTTCAGTATGCTACCAGCGAATGCCGTTAGAGAAATTAGCAGCAGATAGGGAAAAGTAATACGCAGCATCTCAACGGTAAGCGCCTGCTTGTCTGGCTCCTGACTAAACCCGGGGGCAAATACCCAGACCAGAACGGGTGCAGCAAGCACGGCTAGTAGCGTAATACCTGCCAAGGTGACGCCTAGCGTACCGGCAACGGCGTTAATCAGATCTTTGACTGAAGGCAGATCCCGTTGGCTGCGATATTCTGACAATACCGGCACAAAGGCTTGGTTAAACGCACCTTCGGCAAATAAGCGGCGCAAAAAATTGGGGATCTTAAATGCAACAAAAAAAGCATCCGCACCTGCCCCCGCGCCAAATAAGCCTGCGATCACAATATCGCGCATAAGTCCCAAAACCCGAGATAACAGTGTCATCACGCTGACTAATGCGCCAGAGCGCAACAGCCCTGGTTTCTTCACCGCTTTATTTGGTGGGATAGACTCTGAAGCTGATCCATTTTCCGGTTCTTGTGCTGCCATGACAGGGCCCTGCAGTTAAGACAAAGGGGAAGAAAGAAAATTAAGAAGGAGACGCCGTATTTTGCCAAATTTCAGGCACAAAAAAACCGGCCTAAGCCGGTTTTTTAAAAGGTAAAACCTCTAAACTATGCAGCGATTGCTTTAACTCGCGCATTTAGACGGCTCTTGGTACGAGCTGCCTTGTTTTTAGAGATGATGCCTTTGTCAGCAATACGATCAATAACAGGCTGAGCTGTATTGAACGCAGCCATAGCTGTAGCGTGATCACCCGCTTCAACTGCCGCAACAACGCGCTTAATGTAAGTGCGCACCATGGAGCGCAGGCTGGCATTGTGAGTACGGCGCTTTTCAGCCTGGCGTGCACGTTTTTTTGCAGATGCGATATTCGCCACCGTTAAGCTCCTTGGAGAAATCGGTCTAATAAATTGAGATACGCGATATGCGTATTCCACGAATTAAAGTCTAACGTCTTTAGGGGTGCGCATTCTACGGTAAACCATAGGGTATGAACAGCCTTTTTAACCGTTAGCTCAAAATTTTCTTAAATTTTTTAGCGAAATGCCTAAGAAATTCTCGAAAATCAGTTTTGATTTTACACTAAAAGGCTTTACACCAAAACAAGGTTATCACGGTTGATCAACTCGGGATCAGCCATATAACCCAGCAGAGATTCTATCATAGAGCTGGGCTGACCGAGGATCTTTAATGCATCCTCATGGTCATAATTTACCAAGCCCTTGGCGATAAGCTCCCCTTGCTCGTTCACGCACTGTACCATATCTCCGCGCCGAAAACGTCCCGATGACTGTCGCACTCCAACGGAGAGTAAACTGCAGTGTTTGTCGCGCAGGACGCGCACAGCACCATCATCCAGTACCAGTGTTCCCCGAGTTTGAAGATGGCCAGCCAACCAACGTTTGCGAGCAGCCCACGGCGTATCTTTTGGTAAAAATAGCGTACCAATTGATTCACCGGTGATAGCTCGTACCAGCACATTAGGCTGGCGACCGCTGACAACTAAGGTGGTCGCGCCAGAGCGGGCAGCAAGCCCTGCGGCTCGAACTTTAGTAATCATACCGCCACGCCCGAGTCGGCCTCCGTCTCCAGCCATTGCTGCCAAGGCTGGGTCGTCGGCCCATGCTTCCTCGATTAAGGTTGCATCAGGGTTAGAGCGTGGATCGGCGGTAAAAAGACCTTCTTGATCGGTCAGAATAATTAAGGCATCGGCTTCTAGCAGATTCGCAACTAGCGCGCCTAAGGTGTCGTTATCCCCAAATTTGATCTCGTCGGTTACAACGGTGTCATTTTCGTTAATAATCGGCACAACCCCTAAACCTAACAGCGCTTTAACAGCGCTGCGGGCATTAAGATAACGCTTGCGGTTAGAAAGATCATCATGGGTCAATAAGATTTGCGCAGCGCGTAAATCATGGCGAATAAACTGTGATTCATAAGCCTGTACCAGGCCCATCTGGCCTACCGCAGCCGCCGCTTGTAGTTCGTGCAACGTTGACGGTCGCTCAGTCAAACCTAGGCGACTCATCCCTTCTGCGACGGAGCCAGAGGAGACTAAAATCAACTCAATGCCTTGTTTTTTCAAAGCCGCCATCTGATCAACCCAAGCAGAGATTGCAGGTAGATCAAGCCCTTTACCATCATTCGTTAAAAGAGCACTACCTATCTTCACTACAAGGCGTTTTGCACGCACTAGCCTGTCACGCTGAGACATCTTTCACCCAAGCCTTATGTCGCAAAACCACTGGGGTTTCCTCAGTGGTTCTATGTCACCGTCATTATTTTGCGTATTCAACTTCTACGTCGTAGTCATCGTCATCAAAGTCGTCGTCATCAAGATTATCGCCAAGATCGCTAACGCCCTCGCTAAGATTATCATCTTCAGTCGCGACAGGTTTAGGCTCTTTAGGGCCGTGACGACGTTCCAGATAGGCTTCGACACGAGCAACCGACTCGTCTTCCATGCGTTCGCGCATTTTCGACTCTTCTTCGGCAAGCTCTGGGTTTTCCGTCTGTGCGATGCGCTTCTCATCCAGCCAGTTCATGATCTGCTGACAAACAACCTGCGTACCTTCGCTGCTAATGGCGGAAACACGGAAGACAGGGCCTTCCCAGTTCAGCTCATTAACAATGCGTTCGCAAACGGCATCGCGCTCATCTTCTGGCAATAGATCCAGTTTGTTCAGTACCAGCCAGCGAGGGCGTTCAGCCAGTGTTGGGCTGTATTGCTCTAGTTCTCGGATAATGGCCTGTGCTGACTCAACCGGATCAGTTTCGTCAAATGGTGCCACATCAACCAGATGCAGCAGCAGGCGTGCACGGGTTAAGTGCTTAAGGAAACGGAAACCAAGACCTGCCCCCTCAGAAGCGCCTTCAATCAAGCCAGGAATGTCCGCCATAACAAAGTGTTTAAACTGCCCCAGTTTAACAACGCCCAAGTTGGGAACGAGTGTCGTAAACGGATAGTTTGCAACTTTTGGTGTTGCAGCAGAAACTGAGCGAATCAAGGTTGATTTACCCGCATTCGGCAGGCCAAGTAGCCCCACGTCAGCCATGACTTTCATTTCAAAGCGAAGGCTGCGCTCTTCACCTAACGTGCCGGGCGTGATTTTGCGAGGCGCACGGTTGGTACTGGATTTAAAGCGAGTATTACCTAAACCTCGACGACCGCCTTGAGCGACCATCAATTCTTGGCCGATCTCAGTAATATCACCTAGAATTTCTAACGTATCCTCATCGATCACCGTGGTGCCTACCGGTACTTGAACATATAGATCTTCACCGGCTTTTCCTGAGCACTGACGACCTTGACCACCTTCACCGTTTTGCGCGCGATAACGACGCTGATAGCGAAAATCGATTAGTGTGTTTAGCGAGTCATCGCCCACAAGAATAACATTACCGCCGTCACCACCGTCACCGCCGTCAGGGCCACCTTTGGCGATGTACTTTTCTCGGCGAAAGCTCAAACAGCCATTGCCGCCTTTGCCAGCGGCAACGTGAACACTTGCTTCATCTACAAACTGCATGATTATTTGCTCTTAATCTGGTGTGTTTTTCCAGCTTTTCATCGGCTACGCCCACACGGAGCCTCTCAAGGGATGAGAGCAGCAGCCACTGCTGTCCGTCCTACCGATTATTCATCCAGCCGTAGAAAAGCCCTGTATTTAAGCCTGTATCGTAAGATAGTTGGGCAGGTATTCGGCACCTCAGATCTACGATGTCGATGGAAATCCTTGCCGGTATTATCACAAATCTTAGTGAACTCGCATGAGAACGGTGAAAGATTAGTGCTAGTATCGTTATCATTTTATCCGCTGTAGTAATCGCTGCAACAGATATAAAGATTGTGGCAGATACGAAAAAAGCCCCGCACACGGCGAGGCTTTTTCAACCGATCGAAATCGGCTTACGCAGGTACGATAGTAACGGTTTTACGTTTCTTCAGACCGCGTACTTCAAATTTCACTACACCGTCTTTTGTTGCAAACAGAGTGTGATCTTTGCCGATACCAACATTAACGCCTGGGTGGAAACGAGTTCCACGCTGACGAACAATGATGTTACCTGCTTTAACTACTTGGCCGCCAAAACGCTTGACACCAAGGCGTTTCGATTCGGAATCGCGACCGTTACGGGTACTACCACCAGCTTTTTTGTGAGCCATGAGTACTTCCTCGTTAAGTTGATCTTGCCGATTAGACTCCACTGCGTGAGTGATTATTGAGCCTAATCGAAACTGAAATTTTATTCTGTGAATTAACCAGTAATACCGGTAATTTTCACTTCAGTAAACCACTGACGGTGGCCTTGACGCTTCATGCTGTGCTTACGACGACGGAATTTGATGATAGTAACTTTATCACCACGGCCGTGGCTTACAACTTCAGCAGAAACCTTAGCACCCTCAACAACAGGAGCGCCAACTTTAACGTCTTCGCCGTTAGCAATTAGCAAAACCTGATCAAAATCTACAGCAGAACCTGTTTCCAGTTCTAGCTTTTCGATTTTTAGGACTTCGCCTTCTTTAACGCGGTACTGTTTACCACCAGTTTTAATAACTGCGTACATGCTTGTCTCCAAAAACAGCAGTGCTTAGTGAATTATATGCTTCTTACTTACCTGCTTTGAATAGAAGCGCTCTGGCAACTATCGGACAGGGAGCAAAGACCGGATACAACAGGAATGAATCCTGACATTTATTTGAGATATTAACCTCATAATTTGTACACGGTAACTAAGCAGGGCGCGAATTTTATAGTAAGCGCAAGATAACGGCAACCGTTGAGCTTGATTTTTAGCCGCAAATATCGTGTCCAAAGACCGCAAAGTGCTGCAATTATCAAAAGTGATTAGCAAAATAGACACTTCATCGACAAAATTGTACCAAAAACCATTAAAACAGGATCTGTGCTTGGCCTTTGCTTGACACCCTATCCCGTGCCCAATAGCATTCAGGCAGCCGTTTTTAGCCCACCTACGAGAAAAAAGCAGTCTTACAATGCAGCCAAAGAGCGCCATTCATGACCTTGTAGCGGATGACTTTTCCGCACTGAACCAATACATCATCGATCAACTGCACTCCCGCGTGCCTCTTGTTGAAAAAATTGCTGAGTATATCGTCGACAGTGGCGGTAAACGTATGCGGCCTTTACTCGTACTTTTAACGTGTAAAGCATTGGCCTGCAATGATGATAGGCGTATTCCGTTATCGGCTTTGGTGGAATTTATCCACACGGCTACATTGCTGCACGATGACGTTGTGGATGAGTCAGATATGCGCCGAGGCCGTGATACCGCAAATAATAAATGGGGCAACGCGCCCAGTGTGCTGGTTGGCGACTTTCTCTATACCCGTGCGTTTGAGCTGATGGTTAATATCGGCCATATGGATATCTTAAAAATTTACGCTAATGCAACCAATGTTATTGCAGAGGGTGAAGTACTTCAGCTAACGAACGTGCGCAACCCTAAAATTAGCGAAGAACAGTATATGGCGGTTATTAAAGCCAAAACCGCCATGTTGTTTGAAGCGGCAACCCAGTCAGCTGCTATTCTTAGCGGTGGCTCTGATGAGCAGCAAAAAATGATGGCTGATTACGGCAATTACCTAGGCCTTGCTTTCCAATTACAGGACGACCTGTTGGATTATAAAGGCGATGCTAGCGCCATGGGTAAAAATGTGGGTGATGACCTTGCTGAAGGTAAGCCAACGTTACCGCTTATTCGTGCGATGCAAGTAGGCTCAGAAGAAGATGCCAAGCTTATCCGTAAGGCGATTCGTAAAGGTGGTCTAGAG
Organism: Oceanospirillum maris DSM 6286; assembly: GCF_000422865.1. Classification (GTDB taxonomy): domain Bacteria; phylum Pseudomonadota; class Gammaproteobacteria; order Pseudomonadales; family Halomonadaceae; genus Oceanospirillum; species Oceanospirillum maris. The sequence goes on from NZ_AUGW01000013.1 coordinate 149,977, forward strand.
CTACTAGAACCTGTGCTGGAGATTATCAATAAAACGGGTGCATTGGATTATACGGAACAAAAAGCTTACGAGATGGCAGATAGAGCCAAAGAAAGCTTAGTCTGCCTGCCAGACTCGCCTTATAAAGCGCGTTTGGCTTTATTTGCTGATATGGCCGTAAAGCGCAGCAGTTAATTGCTTTTGTTGACTAAGGGTGTAGAGGGTTTTGCGTTAGGTTTTCACCTCTAAAACAAGCCCGTATAAAAAACATGGTTACAAAATACCTGTAACAATCTTCTATGACAGAAGCTTGAAGCCTGATATTTTAGCCGCGACGGGCACTGACGGATTGTATATTAAATGGCATGGGATGGCTTTTAACGAGAAATCGATAGGCTTCATGAACGTACAAAAATTATCTTTGGGCACGACACAGTCAGCGCAAATCACCGCTCTGGATAATCTAACAATTCCCAGCCTCATTCTATCGAGAAATGGCCTGCTTTGTTATGGAAACAAAGCTGCCCGTCAGTTACTCAGCGGCGTGTCTATTTCCGATACAGCCATCTCCAATACCGTCATCTCCAATACTTTGACCGGTCAAGAGCTTCTTCAGCGGTTAAGTCCTCAGCAGGGTAAAGAGCTACAAGCCGCTTGCAGCTTATTTACTGAGCAACAGTTATCCCTGACTTTTTTCTATAATGATGAGCCGTATGGTGAAAAGCAACGTAGTATTCAGCTGAGCCTCTCCCCGCTTATTATCGAAAATAGTGATGAGAAACCCCTGCTGGCCACGCTAAAAGATACGACGCAATACAATGCGGCGCAGCACCTTCCCGATCATCTTTATCAAGCCATACAGCAAACCGAAGATATGGTCATGGTGACAGACAACCAGGGTTGCATCGAATACGTTAATCCCGCTTTTATTCATCAAACGGGATACAGTGAAGCCGATGTTCTTGGCCAGAATCCTCGTGTTCTAAGCTCTGATGAGCATGATGATGCCTTTTATTCAGAGATGTGGGCAACGTTGAACGCAGGTGATAGCTACCGCAATGTTTTTATCAATTGCCGCCGTGATGGCTCCCGCTTCCATGAAGAAAAGACGATTACTCCGGTATGCGATGAATTCGGACAAGTCAGTCATTTTGTTGCCACGGGCCGTGATATTACTGATTTGATCAATAGCGAACAGCATCTTAATTATCTTCGTCGATTTGATTCACTTACAGGTTTACCGAATAGACAGCGTTTATCGGAGCATTTTGAGTTACATGTGACGCAGCGTCGCAAAACGTCTCTTGCTCTTTTTTTGATCGACCTTGATCGACTAAGCCGTATTAACGACAGCCTTGGCCGTCTGGCGGGTGATGAGTTGTTACGCATGACCGCGAGTCGACTACGCAAAGCTTTGCCATCCTATGTTGTTGGCCGATTGGGTAGCGATGCTTTTATGGTGCTGGCTGAAGAGATTCAAACACCGGAGCAAGCCGCGCATCTGGCACAGAAAATTCAGCAGATTATGGCATTACCCTTTGAGCTGACTCAGGCAGAGCTCTTTATGAGTGCCAGTCTTGGCATCACTTTATATCCTTATGATGGCGATCAATTTGATGAGCTGGTCAATAAAGCGGACAGTGCGATGCACCGCAGTAAGGATAACGATCAAGGCTTTGGCTTCTTTACCGAAGATCTAACACTGCAGACTCAAAACCGCGTTCGGTTGGAAAATCAGCTACGCCAAGCCTTGCTCCACAAGGAGTTTCACTTAGTTTTTCAACCCAAAGTAAATCTTGCTAATGGCAAAATTGAAAGTGCGGAGGTGTTACTGCGCTGGGTAAGATCCAATGGAAAAAACATCTCGCCAGCGGAGTTTATTCCTGTTTTGGAAGAAATGGGCTTGATCACATCCGTTGGTGAATGGGTGCTTATGCGCGCCTGCTGCTATGCCAGTCAATGGTTGAAGAAAGGCCATAGAATAAGCATCTCGGTTAATTTGTCTGCTCGCCAACTTAAGCAGCCTAATCTTTTGACTATTGTTCAGCGGTGCTTAGATTCCTCTGGTCTTCCTGCCGAGTTGTTGGAGTTGGAGTTAACAGAAACGAGTATGTTGGAAAATGTGGAGCACTCGATAGCCCAGTTAACCCGATTGCGGGAAAAGGGTGTTCGTATTGCTATTGATGATTTTGGCACTGGCTATTCATCTTTGGCGTATTTGAAAAAGCTGCCAACAGATACGCTAAAAATCGATAGAGCGTTTATCCAAGAGTTGGAAGGGCAAGATCAAACCGACCTCAACATTGTGCATACCATTATTCAACTGGCGCACAATCTAAAGCTTAGCGTTGTCGCTGAAGGTATTGAGACTCAGCGTCAGCTCGATATTATCAAGCAGCTTGGCTGTAATGAAGCACAGGGCTTTCTACTGGCTAAACCGATGAATGAAATAGAGCTACTTAACACTAAGAAACACTTTGAACCTAAGCTGTTTGCCCTAGGGCAGTAAAAACCGCCCTTTTTCCTATTTCTTCTATCTTCTTTCCCTTTTCTTCTTTCCTTGAGGTCAGACTGCCTGCTTTTGTTTTTTCTGTTCAGCTTGTAGCCGTTTTTCTAGCTCATTTGGCCAGAGTGGTAAATCGAGTAAGAAGCCCTGAGCTATTTGGCAGCCATGTTCTTTTAAGAAGTCTAGCTGTTCGGTTGTTTCCACGCCTTCGGCCACGGTCAGTAGGTTCAAGTTAGACGCTAGCCCAATAATCGCACCAGTGATGGCAGCATCATCAGTATTTAGGGGTAAGTCGGTTACAAAGGCCTTGTCAATTTTCAGCTTATCCAGTGGGAACCGTTTTAAATAGGCTAAGGAGGAGTATCCTGTCCCAAAGTCATCAAGCGATAACCAAACGCCTAACGCTTTTAGCTCGGTCAAAAGATCAGCCGCTTGTAGGGCTCCTTTCATCAAGGTGCTTTCGGTGACTTCTATAACGAGATGTTGGGCGGGGTAGCCAGTTTCACTGAGTACCTGTTGAACTTGGCCAACAATGCCTTGATGGAATTGAACTGCAGAGACATTGACCGCAATTTCTATGTTAGGGTAGCCCATTTCACGCCAGCGTTGCCCTTGGGCGCAGGCTTCTCTTAGTACCCATTCGCCTAGCTCTAAGATTAATCCTGTCTCTTCCGCTAGAGATATAAAAAAGTCAGGTGGGACTAAACCTTGCTCAGGGTGCTGCCAGCGAACCAAAGCCTCTACGCCTATTAAGCGCAGGTCTTCCATGCGGTACTGTGGTTGATACATTAGACGTAATTCGCCTGCAGCAATACCTTTTCGCAGCGCATTCTCCATGACTAAGCGATGAGAAACATCATCGTTCATCTGCTGGGTAAAGAACTGGAATTGATTACGGCCTTGCTCTTTAGCGTGGTAAAGCGCCGCGTCGGCATTGCGATACAGGGTTTCAAAGTCTAGGCCATCACTGGGGTATAGGGCGATGCCGATACTCGGCGTTAGCGTTAACGTGTGATGACGAACCTCTATGGCTTGTCCAATATCATGGATTATTTTCTGCGCGATAGCTGCAGCCTGATCGGGGTCATTTAGCTTAGGGCAAAGGACGACAAATTCGTCACCGCCTACACGGCTTACCGTTATCCCTGCACCGGTAAGTTGATTTAATCGTAGGGCAACCGTGCATAAAAGCTGGTCTCCAACTTCGTGGCCCAGTGAGTCATTTACATTTTTAAAGCGATCAAGATCGACAAACAATAGGGCCAAACCAAACGTATTATGGTGGGCTAAGCGTAGAGCTTGGCCAACACGGTCAGCCAGTAAGCGTCGATTAGGTAGGTCGGTTAACGCATCGTATTCTGCTAGATAGCGTAGCCGATCTTCGTTAGCTTTACGAAGCGAAATATCGCTTAAGGTCGCAATATAGTTTCTAACTTTACCTTCTTCTTTTACGGTACTAAGAGACAGCCATTCAGGGAACAATACGCCATCTTTTCGGCGATTCCAGACTTCACCCTGCCAGCGACCTAGCTTGCTCAGGCGCAGCCACATATCTTCGTAAAAACGAGCATCATGATTCCCTGATGACATGAACGAGGGGTTTTTACCCAGAGCTTCTTCTTCGCTATAACCTGTAATCTCGGTAAAAGCAGGATTCACTGCTAAAATACGGTTCTTGGGGTCGGTAATGACAATGCCTTCGGTTGCATTTTTGAAGACTTGGGCTGATAGCTCTAAGGCTTGTGCATTTTCAAGTAAGTGTGCTTTTTGATCTTCGCTGTCGTGTTCGTAACGGTCAAATAAAGCCTTCAACCAACGGGAATAAAGCATCGCAACGATTAAGGCGAATATCAGCCCCAAACTAAGAACAAAAGCAAAAGAGTAGAGGCGTTCGTTATTTTCTTGGTCAAGGGCTTCTTGATGAGATGCCAGCATACCTTGCAGCTCATCGGGGTAGATACCGGCTACTAAAACCCAGCCCCATTCCGGTACTATTTTGACCATGGCGCGCTTTTTAACAGGGCCGCGACCATCGGGATAAAACCACTGATATTCCGTTGTCCCGCCCCCTGATGCTGCAACATTCATGATTCTATCGACGGCGGTGTTTTGCAGATCACGTACGATAGGTGTGTCTGTTAGTTCACCTAGGACGCTATTCGCTAATGTCTGTCCTTGGGTATTAAGTACCGAAATATAGCCGTTTTCCCCAAACCGGAAGTCTTTTAAACGCTGTAAAACGTCTTGTTTGATATCGTTCTCAATACGATAAAGGTAATCACCTGTGCCTATAATCCAATTGAATGGCTCAAATAGGCGTACGTAAGCCACTTTATCTTCCATCTGTTCTTTATCGTGAGGTAAATACCAGCGGTATTGGGAAAAACCTGATTTCTTGGGGCTTTGCACGGCATTGATCAAACCGCGCATAATATAATGGCCTGTATCGTCACGATTATCGTACAGAGAAGAGCCTTCTAATTGCGGTGCAGTTGGCAAAAGTATGCACTGTCCATCCATGCCATCAATAAAGATATAACCTCGGCCATCAAAAAAACGTATGCCTCTTAATGTTTCTCGGATTAAACTTTTAATTTCATGCTCAGGTCGAGAGTCTTTGGTTTGCGAGTAAATACTCTCTGCAATAGAGATCGCCTGATCAACGTACACCTTTGACTGAGATTTAAGGGTTTGCTCCGTACGGGTTCGCATATACTGGATATAGCTAATAGTGGCATCAAGTTCTGATTGTAAAAGGCCTTCTTGCTGTGCGAGAACTTCCCGCTCCAAGCTATCCAGTTGCTGTTCTTTTTGACTATATTGCCCCCATAAAAAATACCCGCTTATAACGATACAAAATAAGATGACAACTGCGAGCATTCCCAGCGTTTGCAATCGCGGTAAACGATGGGCATTAATTTCTACATTCATAGTTAGCCTTAACTCTAATCTTGCGTAACTTAACTTTAAATCTCACGCAAAAGACAGGTAAAAAAAACGCTACTTTAACCTTAAAATCAAAAATACACAGCCTCTAGAATGAACCTTAGGCAAGCTTATAGAAAACCTCCAATGATTTTTGTGCTTCTTTTACATGTCTCGCCGTTATCTCGAATGTATTTTTCATGCATTCTGCGCTGTTTTTACTTTAAACTCATGACTTGTCACGCTACATTAACCCTCAAATCGTAAGAAAAACGCGATTTGATCCAAGGCTTACCATATCGGTCACATAAAGTCTCAAGCCGTTACAACGCGAAACAGTTTATTCGGTACGAACAGAGCTAATATGGGCTCTACAAATCAACCTGATATAAGTCTACTTAAATAAAAATGGAAGAAAAAAAATTGGCGCCTGATGCGTCTTCTGACAAAGCACCCAAAGACCTGCCATCTGTGCCTGGGGTGTATCCTGCCCATCATAAAATGACGCAAGCAGAAGTCGCGGCAAAGGAAGCAGAGCGCGAGCGTGAAAAGGTCAAAGCGAAATGGGAAGCGAAACAAGCGGAGAAGAAGCAAGAGGAGCGGAAAAAAGCCGAAGAAGATCGTCTAAAAGCGGAGAGAGATGCTCTCTATCGTGATTTAGAAGGCTTGGACTATGAGTTACTTTCTCTCAGTAGTTACCCTTCAGATTTTGAAATAGAATCCGCTAGACGCTCTCGTTTAGGCTGGTTCTTTGGTTTGGGCGTATCTGTGTTCCTGTTTTCAAGTTCGTTACTCAACCTTGTTCATCCTTGGGTTGGTGGCATCTCTGGTGGTATCGCTTTTGTCCTGTGGTTAAGCCACGGCACCGGAATGATGAAGTTTTTACCGGGATTGTCGAGTTACCCTGAACTGCTAGCTAAGCGTCGGCGTATTAAAAATCAGGTGACCGAATACATCCAAAAAATTGAAGCTAAACGGGGCTTTATTCACCGTATTTATCCTCTTGTTCATCACAATCCTAGGCTTAGAGCGCGTAAGTTCCGTCGTATTGCTCTGATGTCTAAAGAGCACAGCTTGATGAGCAATATGAAAACATTGCATGATGTTGCGTTGTATTATGAATATCTTGATGAATGCCGAAACGCTGCTCAAGAGTATTTCCAGAAAGAGCGTGAGGATCAGATGTTATCGAACTTAGATATTGACCCCAATGTAGAAGATCTTGAAAAAGATCTTGATGAGGCCAATGGCCAAGAGAACGATGATCAGGCGCAGGAAAAAGATCAAGACGCAGAGAAAGAGACAGACCCATCGGATCCAGAGCTAAAAATAAGTGATAAGAGTTTACAGGCTGCGGATAAGTCTGTGCTGAACCCACAGGGCGAAGGTGAAGGTGGTCAACCGGATGCACATCAAGATGAGGCCGGTGCAGCGAAGCAGGGCTAAACGGTACAGTGTTTCTTTGTATGCCTTAATTGTATCGATTTTTTTAACCTATGATCTCTTTAATGGACGATCTCTTTAAATGAATGACTTATGAGCGCATCTAATCAGAACCCTGAAAAAAGCCATCAGCATGTTGCCGTCCTTGGGGCCAGTCCGAAAAGTGAGCGCTATTCTAATCAAGCCGTTCGTCTTTTACTGCAGCATCAGCATAACATTACCGCAATAAACCCTGGGTTTGATCTTATTGAAGGGCAGCCTTGCGTTGCAACGCTTGCCGACATTCAAGAACCTGTCGACACGTTAACTCTCTATCGCAGCGCATCGCAATTAACCGGCTTAATTGATGACATTATTACTCTAAAGCCGAAGCGGGTGATTTTTAATCCCGGAACAGAATCTTGGGACCTGCAGCAGGCGTTAACGCAGGCAGGCATCCCATGGCAGGAAAATTGCACTTTGGTCATGCTTCGTGGTGGGTATTTTTAAGCTCCTTTCTTACTTTGGCTATCATAAGCAGAATCTAACAATCTCTATGCTTTACCGCAAAAGCATGCCAGCGGCTTCACCTATTGGAAGCCCTACCTTTTCTGTCCATGAGCACTAAGCGAAGAAAAAGCCAATGCATACACTGCCCTTACCTTTAGCGCGCCTTGCGGTGTTCACCCCTTTCTCTAAGCTATCCGATGAACAGCTTATTCTCTTGAGTTATCACATTGAGATTTGCCATGCAGAGGCCGGTAGCGAGATTAGTCCGATGGGTGACTCTCGCCTAGAAGAATTATTTCTGCTTAATGGACAGGTTGAGATCCAAAGCGAAAAACATGATGTAATAATGTTATCAGCTGAAGATGACCGCAGCCGCTTTAGCCTTTTGAATGTCCGGCCAAGTCCTAATCAAATTATCAGTCATACTCCTGTTGAATATTTTTTGTTATCTCCTGAATTTATTCAATCACTACAGGCTGAGTACAGTCCCTCAGACCAACCTCTGGCAGAAATTTTAGCCAACGAGAAAAGCCATCCTTTGGTTATTAAGTTTTATCGCTCGTTACTAGCGGATAATATTTCCTTACCTGCTCTGCCTGAGGTCACTCTAAGGGTGAGTAAAGCCATTGCCGATGAGGGTAATGTTCATCATATATCAACATTAATTGCCGCAGATGCCTCTATATCGGCGCGGATATTAAAGCTTGCTAATAGCCCTCTTTATCGGGCCTGTCAGTCTATTAGTCAGCTTCCCGAGGCGATTAAGCGTTTAGGGCTAAATGCTACTCGGCATTTAATTCTTGCCTTTGCGTTACATGAGCAACATCAGCAGCTTGCCCCTAATTGGATCAGAAAGCGCCTGTTACGCAGTTGGAAAGAAAGTATTCAACTAGCCTCGTTGTGTTACGTCTTAGCTAAGAAATGTACCAAGATCCCTCCAGAAGAAGCCTTGCTCGCAGGGCTGCTGCATAATATTGGCGAGCTTCCATTGCTACAGTTTTGCGATCAATATCCAGAGTTGGCGAATGACCCAGATTATTTAGATCAAATTATTCAAGAAGCCAGAGGGCAGGCTGGTGCTATGATTCTTCATCGTTGGAATCTTCCCCGCTCATTGGTGGTGGCGGTTCAACATGCGGATACATGGTTCTATGAGGCTAATGGTGAAGAAGCAACTCTAACAGATATTCTTATTTTAGCCCGCTTGCACAGCCTTGCTATGAATGATGCTTCACCGTTTGCCCCTAATATTAGACAAGTCCCATCCTATGAGAAAGTATCCCCTGGCGCTCTGACAAAAGAGCAGCGCCTAGAAATTCTAGAAGATGCCAAAGAGCAGATCACTGAAATTAAAAATTTACTTAACCACTAATCTAGGTTCTGACAAAATCTTATCTGGGTTTCTTTTAAGGCCTGTTAATCTAACGCTTTAGGTTAAAATAGTTTTTTGATATTTTTCAATATTACCGTCAGTACATGTACACTAACTCAGTCAATATAAGGAGCATCCCGTGCGAGCACTGATTCAGCGCGTGGCCCAAGCCAAAGTTGAAGTCGATCAACAGTGCATCGGTAGTATAGATCAGGGGTTATTGGTATTTATTGGCGTTGAAAAAGGCGACAGTACGGACGATGTTGATCGGCTACTGAAAAAAATTCTCGCCTATCGAGTCTTTGCCGATAACAATGACAAGATGAATCTCAGTGTTACCGATGTGCAAGGCGGCCTCTTACTGGTATCTCAGTTCACGCTGGCGGCGAACACTCAAAAAGGCCTTAGGCCTAGTTTCTCTTCTGCGGCACCACCGGCGGAAGGTGAAACCTTATATAATTATTTTGTCGAACAGGCAAAAAACCTTCACCCTACGGTGGCTACAGGTCGCTTTGGTGCTGATATGAAGGTGCAGTTATTGAATGATGGTCCTGTGACCTTCTTGCTTGAAACTTAATGATCAGCTTATATGCGTAAGGCATACCCATGACACAAAACTCCACTCCAAAAAAAGTAGCCTTAGTAACCGGTGGCGGACAGGGCATCGGTCGAGCCATCTGCCGTGGTTTATTGAATCAGGGGGTGATCGTTATTTGTGCGGATATCGACCTTGAAGCCGCTGACGAAACCGCAGAGTTGTACGCGGAGCTTGGTACGATTAAAGCCTGTGCTGTGGATGTTGCGGATGAGCCGGTGGTACAAAGTTGTATTCAGGATATTATTGATAGCTTTGGTCGGTTGGATGTCTTAATCAATAATGCGGGTTTGTCTACACCCTTTAACGACCCGATTGAAGACTTATCCCTTGATGATTGGCAGCGTTATTTGGATGTTAATTTGACCGGTGTTTTTTTGGTCAGCAAGCATGCGGTGCCTTATTTACGGGATCAACAGGGCAGTATTATTAATATTGGTTCAACCCGTGCCATGCAGTCTGAACGGGATACCGAAGCCTATGCGGCCAGTAAAGGCGGGGTGCAATCATTAACTCATGCGTTAGCGATTAGCCTAAGTGGTGAAGTACGGGTTAACTGTATTAGCCCCGGTTGGATCGAGGTTGGGGATTGGCAGAAATCCCGCGCTCGTATAGAGCCTATTCATTCACCCTCAGATCTTGCGCAACACCCTGTTGGTCGAATCGGTAAGCCTGATGATGTCGCCTACATGGTCTGTTATTTAGCCACTGATGTTGCCGGTTTTATCACGGGTCAAAATTTTGTTGTTGATGGTGGCATGAGCATCAAAATGTCCTATGACGACAGCTAAAATAAAGCGGATACGGACGAAATAAATAGAGTCACGTGGAGATAGCAGGTCTAGATAGATAAAACTGAATAGATAGAGCAAGACAAACGCTTGCTCCATCTATTCGCTGTTCACTGTTGCTGACTAGGCTTTTTCGTTCTCTAGTTCCGCCTGGGCTTCTTCTAGCTCTTCTTGAAGTGTCATCCATTCCTCTTCAATTGTTTCTGAGCTTGTGCTTAACTCACCCTGCTTCTTCAATAGCACCTGCAACCGATCTTTATTTTCATCCTGATAGATCTCAGGCTCTGCCAGCTCCTGCTCTATTTTAGCCAGCTCCGCCTGTACTTTATCCAGATCGGTTTCTAGCTTATCAACTTTTTTCTTCATCGGTCGTAGCTGCTCTCTACGCTGGGCCGCTAAACGACGCTCTTCTTTACGATCGCGTTTATCTTCTTTGCGATCATCTTCATTGGCTGGCGCACTGGCGTCGGCGGCCTTTTTCAGTCCCTGTGATCGGTTCTTCAGCCAGACATGATAATCCTCAAGGTCGCCATCGAATGGCTCTACCTTACCGTCACACACCAGCCAAAATTCATCGACTGTGTTACGCAGCATATGCCGGTCATGGGATACTAGAATAACGACGCCGGGGAAGCTTTGCAGGGCAAACGTTAGCGCCAAGCGCATCTCAAGATCAAGGTGGTTGGTTGGCTCATCCAATAGTAGAAGATTGGGTTTTTGCCATGCGATAACCGATAGTGCCAAGCGAGCTTTTTCGCCACCAGAGAAGCGATTTACATTGGTTTCTACATCGTCACCACGGAAACCAAAGCCGCCTAGATAGTTACGAATTTCCTGCTCAGATACCTTAGGTGATAAACGCTGAATATGCAGCAAAGCGGACGCGTTGAGATCTAATGATTCCAGTTGATGCTGAGCAAAGTAGCCCACCTGTAGGTTTTCACCAGCGGTATAAACGCCGGAAACTACCGGTAAATCGCCGACAAGGGTTTTGATTAAGGTTGATTTACCCGCACCGTTAGGGCCTAGCAAGCCAATTCGCATCCCCGGTAATAAACTAAAGTTCACGTCACTTAGAACTGCTTTATCGCCATAACCCACATTGGCACCATCCATGACGAGTAGGGGGGATGACGTTTTCTCGGTGCAAGGTATAGTGAACTGAAAGGGTGAATCCACATGGGCAGGGGCTATTTTCTCCATCCGCTCCAGTTCTTTCACTCGACTCTGTGCTTGCTTGGCCTTAGAGGCCTTGGCTTTAAAGCGTCGAACAAAGTTTTCTATTTCAGCGATACGGGTTTGCTGCTTCTCAAACTGAGCCTGTTGTTGGGCCAGTCGCTGAGCACGCATCATTTCAAAGGCAGAATAGTTACCGCGATATAGGTTGATTTTCTGCTGTTCAAAATGAGCGATATGCTCCACTACGCTATCGAGGAAATCCCTGTCATGGGAGATTAATAGCAAAGTACCAGGGTACTGTCTTAGCCAGTTTTCTAGCCATAGAGTTGCATCCAGATCCAAGTGGTTGGTTGGCTCATCAAGCAGTAGTAATTCTGATGGCATCAACAGTGCTTGAGCAAGGTTTAAGCGTATGCGCCAACCACCGGAAAATGACTGTACCGGCTGCTGGGTTTGTTCCATCGTAAAGCCAAGCCCGAGCAACAACTGTTCTGCACGATTCGGAGCAGTATAACCATCTAGGTTTTCCAGCTCCGCATGTAGCCGTGCGATGGCGTGGTTGTCTTCCTTGGCTTCTGCTTCGGCCAGTTCAATTTGCACTTTACGCAGGGGCTTATCGCCATCTAGCACATAATCTAGCGCACTTTTGTCGCGGGTATGAACTTCCTGTGCCATATGAGCGATTCGCAATTGCGCAGGAATCAGCAACTCGCCAGCATCTTGATGAAGCTCACCCAGTAGCAGTTTAAACAGACTTGATTTGCCAGCACCGTTGGAGCCAACAACGCCGATGCGCTGCCCACGGTGGATAATCAATGAGGTATTTTGCAACAGGGAGAGACTTCCCCGTTGCAGGCTCAGGCCTTCTAGTGTAATCATGTGATTTTACTATCAAATATTCAAAGCGCGCTAAAATGTGCCGCGCGAAAAAAGATGAGCCCGGAGGCGAGTAATTATGTCAGAACTTTCATTAGAGTATGATAACCCATTCTGGCGCTTTTCTACGAAACTCTATCGGTTAGATTCTGTAGAAGCTGCTTGCCTCTATCTGCAAGATCATCAGGGCATCATGGTTAATCAGTTGCTATTTAGCTGTTGGTTAACTACGCAAAATGTATGTTATCGCTCGGATTGGTCACAACACGTAGAGCCAGTCTTGGGGTGGCACAATCAATTTGTGGTATCCCTGCGTAAGCAACGTCGCCAGCTTAAGCCGATGTCAAACGTAGAACAACACCTACAAAAAATGTGCGATCACCTGCTCGCGGCAGAGTTGATAGCTGAGCAGCATGAGCAGTCATTGCTTTACTTGCTTTATACCTTAAAAAAAGGAATGCAAACCTGTGCAGATCGAGAAACGGCTCTGCGTACTAATATTCGCTTCGTTCTCAAAGATGCCAAGTTAACTGCCACGGCTCAGCAACAACTTAAACATGTTCTAGCCTTAGTCGTTGATGACGATATCGCCGATAATATCGTTATCACGCTCTCTGCGGATAAAGATTAGCAGCCTTATCATCGATGATAGCTTTACCCATTAATAACAGACGTTTAACCTGTTAGCTGATGTGATCGTATTGCTAAACGTTGAGAAAAAGAGGAACGACTCACTTTATCTTTGGTCTGAATCAATCAGCAATACTGACTTAACCCGTTAGAGTTGAAAAAATTGATTGTACGACCTTACTTTAGTCAATCTTATTAAAAAATTAAGCAGACCCTAATAAGGAGTTTTCATGAAAAAAGCGTTACTCACCCTGACCCTCAGCAGCCTATTAGTCGCAGCACCGGTCATGGCGGATACCCCCCTGAAGACCGACGAGGATCGCCTGAGTTACAGCTTGGGTCTGATTATGGGCCAACGTCTGAAACAAGAGTTTTCTGAGCTTAAAGTCGATGTTATGGCTCAAGCGGTAAAAGATCTTTATGCCGACGGCACCTTGAAAATGACCGAAGCTGAAGTCAAAGAAACCATGGAAGCTTACCAGCAGAAGAAAGTACTGGAACAGCAAGAAGCACAGGCTAAAGCGGCAGAGACAAACCTGAAAAATGGTCAGAAATTTATGGCCGACAATGGTAAGAAAAAGGGCGTTGTTACTACGGAATCCGGCTTACAGTATCAAGTACTGACCGCAGGTAACGGAGCTAAGCCTAAGCTGACTGATCAGGTAAAAGTGCACTACGAAGGTAAGCTGTTGAACGGTGACGTCTTTGATAGCTCTTATAAGCGTGGCGAACCGGTAACATTTGGGTTGAATCAAGTGATCCAAGGCTGGCAGGAAGGTCTGCAGTTGATGCCAGTCGGTAGTAAATGGAAAATATTTATTCCGTCTGATTTAGCCTATGGCCCTGGTGGTACCGGTGGTCCAATCGGCCCGAATGAAACACTAGTGTTTGAAGTTGAGCTATTGGATATCAACCCAGAAGCTTCTTCTGCACAGTAAATTTAAGGCTGCATTCAAGTTAAAGTTGTATTCAATTAAAATTGTACCTGAGATTAAGCCCCTGCCCTTTTACTTTTATAAGGGCAGGGGCTTAAAATAAAATTAGAACTGATAACCCACGCCTGCGGTGATGAGATCCGCGTCCTGTTTGCCAAGAAGGTCTGGTTCGGTGTTCAGCAAACGCCGCCAGTTGAGCTGTAGCTGCCACTCTGGTTTAAACTGATAACCTACCCCTAAACCTAATGCCGGAACCCATTCGTGGCTTGATTGACGGGTGCTTTCTGAGGTTTCACTCACTACCGTGCCAACATTATTTCGACTGGCTCCAGATGCTTCACCTCGGCTGGTTTGGTCTAACCACGCTAGCCCCAGAGAACCTCGTAATTGCCACTGCTTCGTTAAGGGTAGCTGGCCGATGAGGCTCAGTATCAAAGCATCCTGTTCGACGCTTTCTTTAATGGTACGGTGACGCGTAATGCCTGCGGTAGTATCTGTGGTTTCTGAGCGGGCAGAGGCCTCTCCCAGATTCAGATAGCTCACCTCAACCGCGAAATGGGGTGAGTATTCATAACCGACACCGATAATCAGGGCGGTATCTGTCTTATTCTCTGTTAAACGGGCGCTGCCACCAGCGGCTTCAATACTGTTATTAAAGGCCTCAAAATGACTGATGTTCATATCTGAGCGGGACTGGCCTGCTTCAAGCTGCAAATAAGCGTTACCTGCCTGTGCATTCAGAGC